>NZ_BDCA01000019.1 GCF_001613265.1 Nocardia vermiculata NBRC 100427 | reverse complement strand
GGACGGGGGCCGGGGCGCGGACCGGGGGTGGCACCGCCGGCCGGGCGTGCCGGTGCGGGGCCGGGCTTCGCGGAGGATTTCGCGGAACCGTTGGCTGGTGCGGACTTCGTCGCGAACGACTCCCGCAAACGGCGCGCGACGGGTGCTTCCACCGTCGACGACGCCGACTTCACGAACTCGCCCTGCTCCTTGAGCGTTGCGAGTAGTTCTTTGCTCGTGACACCGAGTTCTTTCGCCAACTCGTGCACGCGGGCCTTGCCTGCCACTGCTCTCCTCACTGAGAGGTCGAGCGTGACGGTCCGGGGACCCCGCTTCAGGGGTCAGGACGCCCGCACGACCTCGGGTTATCTTCGATGGCCGTTCATCGCTGGTACTTCACGGTGTGCTCATGAGTGCTCGTGCCTGTTCTCGACGTAGTGCTCCAGGGCTGAGATATCCAGTTTTCCGGACACTCGTAGCGCTCTGCCGAACGCTCGGCGCCGTTCTGCCACGCTCAGACAAGACGAAACGGGGTGCAACCAAGCACCCCTCCCGGGAAGTCTGCGCCGCGGATCCGGAACGATCACCACACCAGCGTCCCCGAGGGGACGGCTGCCGGGCGACTGCGCCACGACCCGCAACAGATCGGCGGCCAGCTCGCGTTTCCGGCATCCGACACAGGTTCGGACCGGGCCGGAGTCTCGGGTGGGAACCCGATGTCCGACATGGACCGAAGGTGCGGATACCGAAGACTCGCGCTGAGCCTGTGTCCACTGTACCGCTGCCATGTCCCGATCTCCGCATCCAGCCCCTCGTTACCGCCCGAACTCCGTCCGCCGCCGCACCGCGATCTATCCGTGCTGCGCCTGCGGACGCGGTGATCCTGCCACGTCGGGCGCCGCGTCGGAACGGATATCGATGCGCCAACCGGTCAACCGCGCCGCGAGCCGGGCGTTCTGGCCTTCCTTGCCGATCGCCAGCGACAGCTGGAAATCAGGGACCACGACCCGGGCGGCACGCGCCTCCGGATCGACGATCGTCACGGAGACAACCTTCGACGGGCTCAGTGCATTCCCGACGAATGTGGCCGGGTCCTCGGCCCAGTCGATGATGTCGATCTTCTCGCCGGCCAGCTCGCTCATCACATTACGCACCCGCTGCCCCATCGGGCCGATACACGCACCCTTGGCGTTCACGCCCGGAACCGTGGACCGCACGGCGATCTTGGAACGGTGTCCGGCCTCACGCGCCACGGCCACGATCTCCACCGAACCGTCCGCGATCTCGGGCACCTCCAGTGCGAACAGGCGCCGCACCAGATTCGGGTGGGTGCGCGACAGGGTGATCTGCGGGCCGCGCGCACCGCGCGAGACACCGTAGACGTAGCACTTGATGCGGTCACCGTGCTCATAGCTTTCGCCGGGGACCTGTTCGGCGGGCGGAATCAGGCCCTCGGCCCCGTTCGCCTCGCTGCCGATGCGCACCACGATCGTGCCGCGTGCGTTCATCCGGGCATCACGCTGTACGACGCCGCCGACGATGTCACCCTCGTGGGTGGAGAACTCCCCGAAGGACTTCTCGTTCTCGGCGTCGCGCAGGCGCTGCAGCACCACCTGCCGGGCGGTGGTGGCGGCGATGCGGCCGAAGCCCTCCGGAGTGTCGTCCCATTCGGAGACGACATTGCCGTCGGCATCGGTCTCGGTTGCCATCACCCGCACGATGCCGGTCTTGGGATTGATGTCGATGCGTGCGTTGGGCTCGTGGCCCTCGGTGTGCCGATAGGCGGTCAGCAGGGCCGACTCGATCGCGGAGAGCACTGTCTCCATCGAGATGCCCTTATCGGCGACAATCGCGCGCAGGGCTTCGATTTCGATGTTCATTCCACGGTCCCTTCGGTCGGCGCAACTACTGGACGGTGTTTTCCCTGGTTCACATCTGCGGATCCGGCCACGTCCACAGCCTGATCCACCGCCCCCGGCTCCGGGCGGCCGGCGGCCACCCCGCCGGCGAGCTCCAGTTCCGCCGCGCCCGGTGGGGAGAATTCCACCTGGACGACCGCAGAATCGATATCGGCGAGTGGCACGGTGACCCGGTGCGGGGCGCGTTTCCCGCCGAGTACCAATGCCACCTCCGTCTCGGTGACAGCACCGACACGGGCATCAAACGTGGCCTTGCCGTCCGGAGTCGGCGCATCGCGCCGCATCCGGACACGGACCTTGCGGCCGCGGGACCGGCGCCAGTGCCGCAGCTCGGTCAGCGGCCGCTCCACCCCCGGAGTGGTCACCTCGAGCAGATACGGCTTGTCCCCGAAGTCGCCCGCCTCGTCGAGAACCTCCGAGATCCGGGAACTCAATTCCGCGACCGCATCCAGGTCGACGGTTTCCTCACCGTCGACGGTGACCGTCACCTGCGTCTGTGGGCCACCCGTGATACGTACGCCCTCGAGGTCGAGTCCTCGGCGTTCGACGAGCTCAGCAACGAGCTGGCTCACCCTTTCCTCGGTCGGCATCGGCATATGGGGCGGCTCCTGGTTCAGTTGTGACGCGGTATCGGTCCTGGTCCGGTATGGTCGGCGCGCATATCCCACGGATTGTTCCGCCGGATGTCCAGCCTAACGCGCTGCAAGAGTGTAAAGGACCAGCCAACCCGGTCGCGTCGGCCAGGGTGGGTACCGGCTGCGCTCGGGGAAGCCGCGGAGGCCAGTCGATGCCGCCGGCGTCCCGCCCACGCCGCGCCGGGTGTGGGCGCTCGAAAACGCTTCCGCGGCCGCCGAACTGCGCGAATGCGGCCTCCGACGGCACGGCAAACCGCGAGCGCGAGCGTGTCGGCGGGCTCGTGGTCACGCCGCCGGTGCGCACTGGCACGATAGGGGCGTGCCCAGCCGTCGCGATGTGACCTCCGCGCCACCCCAGCGGACCGCTTCCCGTTCCGTCGACCGCCGCTCGGTGCTCCGCTCCGCCGGAGGCGGCGCCGTCGCTCTCCTCGCGCTGAGCGCGGTCGCCGCGTGCTCGGATCCCGCGCCGACGGAACCGGATGTGCTCGTCTCCCAGGAGGAGGCGGCCCGTACCGATGCGGTCTGGGCGCGGGCCGCCATCGCCGTCGCGCCGGAACATACGGCCGCCTTGAACTCGGTCGCCGACCAGCGCACCCAGCACGCCGACGCACTACGAACCGAGATCGACCGGGCCGTCGGCGTCTACGGCGACGGCACCAAGCCGAAGTCCGCGACACCTCCGGTACCCGAACCGGCCGCGCCCGCCCCGCCACCGGCTCTCGCCGCCGTCCGGGAGCGGCTGACCGAGGCCCAGCAGGCGGCAGCCCGGCTCGCCACCACGCAGTCCGACTACCGCGCGGGCCTCCTCGCCTCCATCAGCGCCGCCTGCGCCTCGCATGTGGCCGTCGCGCTGGCGTGAACATCTCCCCCACACGCCGGAAAGGATTCGTGTGAGTACCGATCAGCAGGTCCTGCTCGAGGCGCTGAACGCCGAATACACCGCGGTGTACGCCTACGGTTTGATCGCCGCCTACGCCTCCCCGACCCGCGCGGACATCGTCGCCGAGTACACCGCCGCGCACCGGGCGCGCCGCGATGCCCTCGTCGACATGCTCGAGGCGGCGGGCGCGGACGTCCCGGCTCCCGCCGCGGCCTACACCCCGCCGTTCCCCGTCGACAATCCGATACCCGCGGCGAAGCTCGCGGTGACCGTGGAATCCGATACCGCGATCGTGTGGCGCTCGGTGGTGGAACGGGCCACCACCGCCGAACTACGCGGGAAGGGAATCGAGGCCCTCACCGAATGCGCGGTGCGCACGGCCACCTGGCAGGCCATCCTCGGGGTGAGCCCGGCCACGACCGCATTTCCCGGCCGCCCCTGAGCCGGCGCCGGACGAGCCCGGTGACCCACCGCAGCGGGCCCGCGGCCGACTACCGCACCCGGCGGTCGGCCGCGGGCCCGGTGATCAGCCGCGGAGCTTGGCGACCACGGTCTGCACCGCCGCATCGGCCGCGATGTCCTCGGCCGCGCCGGTCAGGCGATTACGCAGTTCGACCTTGCCCTCGCTCCAGCCGCGGCCGACCACGAGAATCCATGGCATACCGAGCAATTCGGCATCCTTGAACTTCACGCCGGGTGACGCGGTGCGATCGTCGAACAGCACCTCCAGGCCCTGCGCGTGCAGACCGGCGACGACTTCCTCGGCACCCGCACGGGCGGCGGCGTCCTTGTTGGCGATCACCACGTGGATATCGAACGGCGCCGCCTCGGCGGGCCAGCGCAGTCCCTTCTCGTCGTGCATCTGCTCGGCGATCACCGCGACCATGCGGGAGACACCGACACCGTAGGAGCCCTGGATCAGGCGGACCGGCTTTCCGTTCTCGCCGAGCACGTCGACCTCGAACGCATCGGTGTACTTGTAGCCGAGCTGGAAGATGTGGGCGATCTCGATACCGCGTGCCGCATGCAGCGCGCCCCGGCCGTCGGGTGAGGGATCGCCGTCGCGTACCTCGGCGGCCTCGATGGTGCCGTCGGGCGTGAAATCGCGGCCCGCGACCAGTCCGACGACATGTTTACCTGCCGAGTCCGCCCCGGTGATCCACGCGGTGCCGGTCACGACACGCGGGTCGACCAGATAGCGGACACCGTTGTTCAGCAGCGCCTTCGGGCCGATGTAGCCCTTCACCAGGAACGGGTTGGCGGCGAAATCCGCGTCGGTGAGCAGTTCGGCCTCGGCCGGCTCCAGGCTCGCTTCGAGTCGTTTGGCATCGACCTCGCGGTCACCGGGGATGCCGATGCCGACGATCTCGGACTTGCCGTCGGGATGGCGCAGCTTCACCATCACGTTCTTCAGCGTGTCCGCCGCGGTGACCGGCCGCCCGAACTGCTCGGCGATACCGGCCTCGTTGGCCCAGTCGACCAGTGCGGCGATCGTCGGAGTGCCGGGGGTGTCGTGTTCGACCGCCGCCGGCTGCCCGGCCACGGGGATCGGCTCCGGAGCGGGTGTCACGACCGCCTCGACATTCGCGGCATACCCGGATTCACGGCAGGTCACATACGTGTCCTCACCGTTGGGGCTGCTCGCCAGGAACTCTTCGGACGCGCTGCCGCCCATCGCACCCGAGGTGGCGGCGACGATCACGTATTCGACACCCAACCGGGAGAAGATGCGCTGATATGCCTCGCGGTGCGCGGCGTAGCTGGCCTTCAGACCGTCCTCGTCGAGATCGAACGAGTAGGAGTCCTTCATGACGAATTCGCGCCCGCGCAGGATTCCGGCGCGGGGCCGCTCCTCGTCGCGATATTTGGTCTGGATCTGGTACAGCCGGACCGGCAGGTCCTTGTAGGAGTTGTATTCGCCCTTGACCGTCAGCGCGAACAGTTCCTCGTGGGTCGGTCCGAGCAACATGTCCGCACCCTTCCGGTCCTGCACGCGGAACAGGGCGTCACCGTATTCGGTCCAGCGGTTGGTGGTCTCGTAGGGCTCGCGCGGCAGCAGGGCCGGCAGCAGAATCTCCTGGCCGCCGATGGCGTCCATCTCTTCGCGCACCACGTTCTCCACCCGGCGCAACACCTTCAGGCCCAGCGGCAACCACGAGTAGACGCCCGGAGCGATCCGGCGCACATATCCGGCGCGGACCAGAAGTTTGTGGCTCGGTACCTCGGCGTCGGCGGGATCGTCGCGCAGGGTGCGCAGGAACAGATGTGAGAGACGGGTGATCACGGATGCACAGAGTAGCCCCTGCTGCACGGATGCTCACAAGGCATTACCGTATCCGCTCGTGCTGGTGATTCTGCCTCCTTCCGAAACCAAGTCCGACGGCGGAACGCTCGGTCCGCTCGAACTGGATTCGCTGTGGTTACCGCAGCTCACCGCGGTGCGGGACAAACTGATCACCGAACTGATCGAGTTGTCGGGCGACGCGGAGGCAGCACGGGTGGCGTTGGGGCTGGGTAAAGCTCGCGCCGGCAATGCGGAAGGTTTGCAGACCGCGCTCGCGCGCAATACCGCGCTGCGGACGGCCGCGACCACACCGGCACTCGAGCGCTACACCGGCGTGCTCTACGACGCGCTGGACGCCGGGTCGTTGACCAAGGCGCAGCATGCACGCGCGCAGACGCGGCTCGCGATCGGTTCGGCGCTGTTCGGCGTGGTGCGGGCGGGGGACGCAATTCCCGGCTACCGGCTCTCCGGTGGTTCGAAGTTGCCGGGTATGCCCACCCTGGCCGCAATGTGGAAGCCGGTGCTGGCCCCCGCGCTGCGGGAAGCCACGGCGGGAGATCTCGTCGTCGATCTACGCTCGGGCAGCTATCAGCAACTCGGGCGGCTGCCCGGTGCGGTGACCGCGACGGTGCTGACAGAACGGCCGGACGGCAGCCGCACCGTGGTGAGCCATTTCAACAAACATCACAAGGGTCTGCTCGCCCGCGCCCTGGTGTCCACCCGCGCCGAACCCTCCGATATCCGCGCACTGGCCCGCATTGCCGAAAAGGCGGGCCTGCGGGTGGAAATTGCGTCCTCGAGCGAATTGCTGGTACTCACCTGATTAACTCCCGGTGACCGGTGCCGGAATTCGTCCGGAATTCCTGACTCCGCCGAGCATTCACTTTTGTCCGACAATCGGCGAATACCAGCATCTTTCCTGGCATCCGACCACACATCGGGTGGTACGCCAGGTGGTTTCACCTCGCTTATCGTTTGCTCGGCACGGCCGGTCGGCCGCGGCTGCTGGAAACAATGGGCGAGGAGTTCGGCATGGACGAGGCCACCGACCGTGAAGAAAAGGCACTGCGCCAGTTGACAAGTCGTCTCGTCGATCATTACGACGGCAATCATTCCGCCGACCATGTGCACGATGTCGTCGGCCGGGTGCGGCGGCGATTCGACGGCCACACCGTGCGCGATTTCGTGCCGATCCTCGTCGAGCGCATCGCGCACCGGGAACTGCGGGAGCCGCCGCCGAGCCGGCGACAGCCGGAGGCAGAAGTGCCTGCGGCACAGGATGTTCCGCCGGAGGCCGCGGAGGCGAGTGAGACGAAGCAGCACTCCGAAGACTCGGGCGACGCACCATCCGACGTCGCGGAGGAGCCCTCGGCAGCCGTCGCGGTCGGGGCCGGGTCGTCGGTCGAGACCACGCCGGCCACCACAGCGCAAACCGGGAGCATCCCGCCGCGACCCGGCGCAGCAAAGCGCACACTCGTTGCGACGCTGCGGCGTCACCACATCGCTGCGACAGCCGGTGCGGCCGCAATCGTGGTGGTGCTGCTGGTGGCCGTGATTGCCGTCGCCGGTTTCCGCAACAACAACGATGCCGCCCCCTCCCCCGCGGCCGCCGTGGTGACCGCACGTGGCGTGGTGGGGTCGGAGAAGTTGAGCTTCTTCCGGGACCCCGCAGTGGTGGAGGCGCTGGCCCGCAACGGTATTCGGCTCGAGGTCGAGCCCGCCGGGTCGCGGCAGATCGCGACGACGGTGGACCTCTCCGGCGCGGATTTCGCGTTCCCGTCCAGCAGCTTGGCGGCCGAACGGATTCAGCGCGAGCGCGCGATCACCACGAAATACACGCCGTTCTCCTCGCCCATGGTGATCGCGACCTTCCGTCCGATCGCCGAGGCACTGACCCGCGCCGGAATCGTCCGCCCCGGACCGGTGCCGGCGTTCGACATGCGGCGCTATCTCGCACTCGCCCAGCAGGGCGTGCAGTGGGACCGGCTGCCCGGCAACACCGCGTACCCGGTGCGGAAGAACGTCCTGATCTCGACCACCGACCCACGCACCTCCAACTCTGCGGCCATGTACCTGGCGGTGGCCGCCTATGTCGCCAACGACGACGCGATCGTGCGTGGATCGACGGCCGAGCAGTTCGTGTTGTCGAAGGTGTCGCGGCTGTTCACCGGACAGGGTTACACCGACAATTCCAGCGCGGGGCCGTTCGCCGAATATCTCGCCGGCGGAATGGGTCCGACCCCGATGGTGTGGGGTTACGAGTCGCAGTTCGTCGAAGCGGCGATCGCCGGAAAGCTGCCCGCCGACGCGGTCCTGGCCTACCCGTCGCCGACCGTGCTGTCCCGGCACACCCTGATCCCGTTCAGCCCCACCGGAGACCGCATCGGGCGGCTGCTGAGTACCGATCCGGTGTTGCAGCGACTGGCCGCCGAACACGGCTTCCGCACCGCGGACCCCTCGGCCTTCGCCGGCGTGGTTGCCGACCATCGGGTCCCGGTCGCGCGGGATCTGGTCGATGTGGTCGACACGCCCACCTACGACACTCTCGAACACCTTCTCGACGGTGTCGCCCGCGCCTACAACTGAGCAGCCGGCTCCGGCCCCGTGCACTCGCGCCCGGCAGTTGTGTGGGTTCGTGGTAGGAAAGGCGGATGGCAGCCGACGATGTGGATCCGGACGTGGTCGAGCTGGCCACCAGGTTGTTCGACACGGCGCGCAGCGGAGCCGTCGATACCCTCGCCACCTACCTCGACGCCGGGGTCCCGGTGAACCTCTCCAACGATCGCGGTGACACCCTGCTGATGCTCGCCGCGTACCACGGGCACGCTGCCACGGTGGTTGCTCTGCTCGAGCGCGGGGCCGACCCGGACCGGCCCAACGACCGCGGCCAGACCCCGATCGCGGGCGCCGTCTTCAAGGGTGAGGACGAGATCGTGCGGGCGCTACTGGACGCCGGAGCCGACCCCGATGCCGGTACCCCCTCGGCCCGCGACTCCGCGACGATGTTCGGCAAGACCGAACTGCTGGACCTGTTCGGCGACCGCTGACACGCGACCGGCGAACCGTAGCGGTTTCGAGGGATCGGTGACGCCACCGATTCGGGCTGTCGACTCCGCCACCCGTGCCGCCGAGGTCACCGGCGCTGTCAGGCCTGCTGCGCTTCCTCCTGCGCATGCTGAGCCTGGGCCAGCTGTTGCGGGGTGTAGCGCAGGGTCACCGTCACCACCGCGATCGCGACGGCCACCAGTGAGCAGACGAACAGCACCAAGGTGTAACCACTGCTCAATGCGTCGATCTGCACGGTGTCCCCGGGGGCGGGGCGGTCGGAGCCGCCGCCCATCGACAGGGTGCGTGACAGGGCGATAGGGCTCAGCAGGCCGATCGCGACCGGCCCGCCCAGATTGAACGCCATCTGCCCGATCGCGGTCAGCGGACCGATATTGTCCACTTCCACACCGACGAGCAGGCACAGCGGCACCACCACCATGACGATGCCGACGCCGAACCCGATCAGCGGCAACAGAATCACCAACGTCGGAAAATAGTCGACCGTGGAGTCCAGGGTCGAGCTGTAGAACAGGCCCGCAGCGAGGAACAGGGCCGAACCGCTCAACAACCAGCGCGGCTGGATCAGCATGGCGGCCTTGGACGACACCGCACCGCCCAGGCCGACGCCGACGGTGAACGGGATCGCGGCCACACCCGCCATCAACGGGGTGTAGCCGAGCACGTTCTGCAGGAATTGCGCGACGAAATAGGTCATCGCCCCCATGGCGCCACCGGCCAGCACACATGCGATGAACGTCATCACGCGGTCGCGCTTGTCGAACAGTGACCACGGCAGCAGCGGATTGTCGGCGGTGCGCTCGACGACGACGAATACCGCCAGTAGCAGCAACCCGGCGATGGCCGAGCCGATGATGTACGGACTGCCCCATCCCATCTCGGGGCCTTCGGTCGCGGCGAAGACGATCGCGACGCATCCGAGTGTGCCCAGGATGGCGCCCTGAACATCCAGCCTGGCCCGCAGATGTTCGGTGTCGCGCAGCCGGAAGATCGCCCCCAGGATCAACAGCGCGCCGAGCGGGACGTTGATGAGGAAGATCCAGCGCCAGCTCAACTGGGTGAGCATGCCACCGATCACCAGGCCGCCGACCGAACCGATTGCCATCATCGAGCCGAAGATCGCGATCGCCTGGTTACGCGCCGGCCCGGGAGCGAAGGTACTGGCCACCAAAGCCATCGCGGTCGGTGCGGCGATCGCCGCACCGGTGCCCTGCACGGCGCGCGCCGCCAGCAGCATCCAGTCGGTTTGGGCCGAACCGCACAGCGCGGAGGCGACCGTGAACAGCGTGACGCCGAGAATCAGCATTCGCTTGCGGCCGAAGACGTCACCGAGACGGCCGCCCAGCAGCATCAGGCCTGCGAACGGTAGCCCGTAGGCCGTGACCGTCCACGCACTGGCGGCGCTGGACAGGCCCATCTGTTCCTGCAGGCGGGGGATCGCGAAGATGACGACGGTGCCGTCGAGCACGACCATCAGGTTCAGTCCGGACAGCACCAGGATCGGCAGCCCGAAGGCCCGCTTCGTCACCGGATACTGCATCGCCGCGGCGGGGTTGTCGAGCACAGTGAGCCACTGTAACGGATACCGGGACTGTAGATACTCACGCGTAGCGGCCCCCCGCAGGCCGCGCCGAACGCCCGAGTCGACCGAATTCGGCAGCCCGGTTGCGGCCACCGTCCGCGGTCGGACGAACCGCTGCGCGCACGTCCTACTGCGGTCCGCCGGACCGATCGATCTCCGGCGCCCCGGCGGTGAATCCGGCGGTCGGACCGATCACGATGATCGCAGGCGGGCGGATACCTTCGGCTCGCACCCGGGCGGCGACGGTCGACAGGTCCGCCCGCAGCACCCGTTGGGTCCGCAGACTGCCCTCCTGCACCACCGTCACCGGGGTGTCCGCGGCGCGACCACCCGCGCGCAGGGCGTCGGCGAACTTCTCGATCCGTTCCACCCCCATCAGCAGCACCAGCGTGCCACGCAGCCGCGCCAATGCCGGCCAATCCACCAGCGAATCCGGATGATCCGGCGCGATGTGACCGCTGACCACCACGAATTCGTGGGTCACTCCGCGGTGGGTGACCGGAATACCGGCCAGCGCGGGCACCGAGATGGCCGACGTCACGCCCGGCACGACCGTGACCGCCACCCCGGCGGCCACGCAGGCCTCGAGTTCCTCGAAGCCGCGGCCGAAGACGTACGGGTCACCGCCCTTGAGCCGGACCACGAACTTGCCCGACTGGGCACCTTCGATCAAGGCGGTGTTGATCGCCTCCTGTGCCATGGCCCGCCCGTACGGGATCTTCGCCGCGTCGACGACCTCCACGTCCGGTCCGAGTTCGGCGAGCAACTCCGGGGGCGCCAGCCGGTCGGCCACCACGAGATCCGCGCGCGACAACAACCGGCGACCCCGCACGGTGATCAGATCGGGATCACCCGGTCCGCCGCCCACCAGGGCTACGCCCGGCGCCACCGGTTCGGAATCGTCGGTCACCACCCCCGATTGCAATGCCTCGAGCAGGGCCGTGCGCACCGCCGCCGACCGGCGGTGATACCCGCCGGCCAAGACGGCGAGGGTGAGCCCGTCGTAGCGGGCACTGGCGGGGGTGACAGCGGTCCCGAGACGCGCGTTGTCGGCACGTACACAGAAGATGCGCCGGCGAGTGGCCTCCTCGACCACGGCCGCATTGGTGTCGGGTTCGTCGGTGCAGGCGATCGCGTACCAGGCGTCGGCGAGGTCACCGTCGGCGTAGGCACGCTGCGAGACCCGCAGCTGCCCGGAAGTCGCCATCCCTTCGACGGCGGGCGTGACGGTGCGGCTGATCACCTCGATATCGGCACCACTGGCGATGAGAAGTCCGAGCCGCCGCTGAGCTACCGAGCCGCCGCCCACCACGACGACGCGGCGGCCGGCGAGATCGAGTCCGACAACATAGTTCGGGTCACCGGCTTGCTGGTCGTCTGTCGTATTCGGCACAAGTTTTCAGCCTACGGCGTGCCGCGAACCGCGGAGCAATCACCCGCCACCGCGTGCCGATCGATCGGTTCACGGCCTCCAGGTGATCCGGCCGCCCTGGAAATCCTGTGCCTTGCCGCCGTTGTAGTCGTATTCGTCGCTGGTCGGCAGCCCGTAACGGCCGCGGTCGGCATTGTTGGCGTTCCAGATACCCAGAATCGAGCCCCACACCGGATGCGCGCCGGTGTCCTCCGACCAGAACATCACCCCACCGGGGAACTGGTTGAACCGGGCGCTGCCGTCCTTACCGCCCGCCGACTCGTCGGTCAACGGGAATCCGAGTGGGCTGTTCTCCCAGCCCATGGCTCCCCACTTGTCGCGGATGAGCCCGCAGATCGCATGGGCGTCGGTGCCGACGGACCAGTAGATCGAGCAACCACGCTCGAAGACCTGGAACTTACCGCCGTTGGCGTCGGATTCCGGCCCGGTCGGATTACCGAAGGTGGCAGCACCCCCGGCCCGGTCGTACGCCTTCTCGATGGCACCGCCGACCTCGAAGGCACCGATCGGTCGCGCACCGGCGACTCCCATTCCGGTGCCGGTCAGCAACGCCAGTGCCGCGGCACCCGCGGTCACCGTCCGGACCCGTGCCCAGGTTCGGTCTCCGGACCGTCTGCTCTGTCTGCGCTGTGTCGAAGTCAAGAGAACTCCCTCCACCTGCGAATTCGTCACGGCGGAGGCCGCCGTTCACGCCAATCTTTCAGGGAGTACACCGGCGCCGCAACGCTGCGCGTATCACAAACGAGACTCTTCTCACACGGGTCGGCAGGTGTGCCCGGCACCGCCGACGCGCCGCGCCCGAGACTCGTTCCCGGCCGCGGAAGCCCGCAACGGTTCTAAGCTTCGACCATGCGGCGGGCGGTGTTGCAGTTCGTGACGGTGCTGGTGACGGTGGTGATCGCCGCTGCGGTCGCGGCGACGTCCTATGCCGCGGCTCCCTATCATCCGGCCGGTCCGGTGGAGGCGCGCTACTTCGACCCCGGACCGTGGCAGGTGACCGAGAAGTACGGTTTCGGCTGCTGTGATTCCACCGGGGCCGCATATGACCTCTGGTACCCGACCGATCTCGGTCACGGCGATACCCGCTATCCGATCCTCACCTGGGGCAACGGCACCGATGCGAGGCCCCGGCAGTACGCCTATCTGCTCCGGCACCTGGCGTCGTGGGGATTCGTGGTGATCGCGACGGAGAACCGGCGGACCGGAAACGGCACCGACATCCTGCGGGCGGCGCGGTACCTCATCGATCGGGCCGCCGACCCGAAGAGCCCGTTCCACGATCGGCTCGACACCTCCGCGATCGGCGCGATCGGTCACTCCCAGGGGGCGACCGGCGCCCTCAATGCGATGATCGCCTCGTCGGGCTCGATCCGCACCGCGGTGCCGATGCACCTGCCCGCGCAGGCCCTGTGCTCGAAGAGATTGAGCTGTACCGATCCGACGCGACTCACCCGCGGATCGGTGTTCTTCGTCAACGGCTCCGACGACGCGCTGATATCGCCGTCCCGAGCGCAGTGGAAGATTCCCGGGCTGCAGTCGAATTTCGACTACTACAGAGCGACGCCGGCGTCGGTGACGAAGGTGTGGGGCACGCTGGTCGGCCCGAATCACAACGACGTACAGGGACAACCGGGCTGTGCGGAGGCTTCGTCGCCGTGTACCGACGGGGTGTACGGCTACCTCGGTTATCCGACCGCGTGGCTGGTGGCCCGGTTGCAGAACTGCCCCCATGCCGCGGCGGCATTCGCACCCGGCACCGGAGAGTTCTATGCCCCGAACCCGCACTGGGGCAACCAGACCGGCGCGAACGCGCGTTGAGCCGGTCAGTATCCGGGCTCGTCCTGCACCCAGTGGAATCCGGTACTGCGCAGCGGGAACGCGTCGGGGTCCTGACGATGGAACGTGACCGTCACCGGATGCCCGTCCAGTTCACCGGTGAGCGACAGCCGGTCGGGCCCCTGCTGCTCGTAGCCGAAGTCGCCCGTGGTGGCGGCCGCCGCATCGGGAGCGGCCGCGGACAACGCCACTCGGTGCGCCTCCGTGTCGACCTTCACCTGCGCGGCCCCCATCGTCCCGTCCATGCGCTGATAGTGCATGACGCCCGGGAAATCGAACACCACCCGTTGCCACCGCACCGGATCGGTCAGCAACGGCGGTACCCGATCGCCGTCGCGGGCGAACTCTTCGACCTGCCAGATCCCGTACAGGGGCGGTTCCTCCCGCCCCGGCCCCTCTTCCCACATCTGCGCGCTGACGTCCACCAGCGCTGCGCCGACCCAGAGCCCGACCGCGAGCTGCGCTGCCGCCCCGATCATGCGGGAGCGACGGGTCCGAAACGGGTACGGCGCCGTGGAGGGACCGACCGCCCGATCGAGCAGCAGCACGCCCAGTAGCCGCCGGGCCTGCGGGACCAGCAACACCATCGACATCAGCAGCAGGTGCCCGGACAGCAGTTTGACCGGAACGTCGAAGGTCATGTTCAACACGAAAACCTGCGCCATCGCGACCAGGCTCAGCAGTGCGCCCGCAGTCGCGGTGCGCGGGATGAACAGCAGCACACCGGCCAGCAGTTCCGCCGCGCCCAGCAGGATCTCGTAGGTGGGACTGGAGCCGACCTGATTCCACAGCACGGACATCGGCGTCAGCTCACCGTAGGGCTGCAGCAAGGTGACCAGTGTCGGCTCCGGCATCTGAGTGGGGATCACCTTCGCGAACCCGTAGTTCAGCATTTGTGCACCCAGGCACAGCCGGATGAAGATCAGGAACCAGCCGGCCGCCCGCGGATAACCGGGCCGGCGGCGGTCGAGCACCGTCCAGATCAGCGTGCCGACGGCCGCGACGACCAGGATGCAGAACACCAGCACCCACAGGATGGACTGGTCACCGCTCCCCCCGAAGTGCAGCACCGGATGAATGCCGAAGACCGTCGCACCGACCCACTCCAGGATCGGCTGCAACAGCCGGGGCTGCCAGGCCACCGCCTCGACGTCGAGCTGGTTGGCGAACCACCCGGTGAAGGCGAAGATGATCTGGGGATAGATCAGGCAGAACAGGCCGAAATACAGGAAGGCGAAGCGAAACGCCAGGCGGGTGACCGGATTCCATCGTGCAGCGACTGCGGCGCCGTCGTCCGGCAGGCCGTTCGCGCCGGAGCCGGACCGGTCCGTCGGTTCGCCGGTTGCCTGCGGTGCCTCGGTCCGAGTGTCCACCACATCTACTCCTTCTCGACGCCGGTCCCACCTACGGGGTCCACGCTGCGAACCACGCTATGGAATGCCGAGCCGAAAAACCTCCGGTCGAACCCCGATTTCCCTCCGGCCCGACCCTGATGTCGAGGTACCTCTCGAGAGGTACTTCGCCCGGGGTCCGGTAACCGTCGATGCCGCGGCAGCGAACGGCGGGCGGGCGAGCAACTCGGATCCCGGTCAGCGGTACCCGACCGCGTTTCGGGGTCGAGCATCGGCGCGGGGCGTTAGATTGCACTCGCATGCCTCCCGCGCCGGGGTGCACGCCCACCCGGTTTCGCGCAACGACCCGACGCACAGCAGGTAACTGCCTGGCACACAACAGTTTTCCATTTCCCGAGGAGACCGGATATGTCGACCGAATCCGAACCCGAAACCGACCCCGGGCAGCGTCGGCAGCTGACGACCAGTGCGCGTGATCTCGGCGAACTGGCCGAGCGGCTCACCCGATGGCTGACCGGTCGGCTCGACGGCCCCACACCGGTGGTGTCGAACCTGACCCGCCCGCAGGCCGGTGGTATGTCCAGCTCCTCGGTACTGTTCGACGCGAGCTGGGAACGCAACGGCATCACCGAGGGCGGCTCCTTCGTGGCACGTATGGCTCCCGAAGAGGGGTCGTTCCCCGTATTCGAAACCTACGATCTCGAAACCCAATATGCGGTGATGGCGGGAGTCGCCGAGCACACCGATATCCCGGTACCGGGGCTGGCCTGGTACGAAGCCGACGACACGGTACTGGGCACGCCGTTCTTCGTGATGCGCCGGGTGGACGGCAGGATCCCGGAGGACAACCCGCCGTACGTCTTCGTCGGCTGGCTGTTCGACGCCACGGACCAGCAGCGGTTGCACGTCACCCGCGCCACCGTCGATGTGATCGCCCGCGTGCACGCCATCACCGAGCCCCACACCCACTTCCCCGCACTTGCCGCCTCCGACACGTCCGCCTTGCGCCGGCATTTCGACGCCCAGCGCCGGTGGTACCGGTGGGCACTCGCCGACGACGGGTACCGGATCCCGTTGCTGGAACGCACCTTCGACTGGCTCGAGCAGAACTGGCCGACCGACCCCGGACCGGACGTACTGAACTGGGGCGATGCCCGCCCCGGAAATATCATCTTCGACGAGTTCGACCCGGCCGCGGTCCTGGACTGGGAGATGGCCGCCATCGGCCCACGGGAACTCGACGTGGCGTGGCTGATCTTCATCCACCGCTTCTTCCAGGACATGGCCACCCGCTTCGAGCAGCCCGGCCTACCGGACTACCTGCGCCGCGACGATGTGGTCGGGCACTACGAGAAGCTCACGGGGCATACCCTGCGAGATCTGGACTGGTACATCGTCTATGCCGCACTACGCCACGGGATCGTGATGGCGCGCATCAAGCGTCGGATGATCCATTTCGGTGAGGACACCGACTGCACCGATCGCGACGACTACGTGATGCACCGGCCGACCCTGGAAGCACTGCTCGACGGCACCTATCGGTGGGATTGACCGCGCCGCGGCCGATCATCACTCCGGCACCGCCAGTGCCACGGTGACCGGCCCGATCACGGTCTTCGGCACCACTATCGCCACCGCGCCGCCACCACACCGCCGGCACGCCAGCACCGCCGCCGCCTCGGCCACACTCCCCGTGCCGAGGGCCTCGACGGTCCGCGTGGCGGGGTTCGGCACCACGATCCGTCTCAATTCGACCGTCCCGAAGCCCAGCAACGGCACCCCCAGTTCGGCCGCGGCCGCGATCATGCCGGGCTCGCCGGCGCGCCGGTCGACGGTAGCCAAACAGTGACAAACGCGGTCTCCGAGTATTTTTCGCACGGCGGCCACAATGTCGGAGCTGTCGGTGCCCGGCCGGGCACCGACGCCGACCACTGCGCTACTCACCACCACCGCCCGGCCGGGTCCGACAGCAGCGCGAACGCGGTGTATCCACCTCTCACACCTGCGCGGAGGACACGGAGAACTCCCGGCATGCGGTGACGAAACGTGCTATCGCACCGGGGTTTCCGGCCGGATGGGTATGCAGATACGAGGCGTGCACCCGGTCGGCGAGGGCACCTTCGCGCACAGCGCCGTCCGGTGTGCGCCACCCCCAGGCACGGTCACTCGCCCCGGCGTCCACCAAGCGGGTGCGGTGGAATTCGTGTCCTCGAACCCGTTCACCGGTCCGCCACAGCACCGAATCGGCCAGCGCGACCGCGTCCCGGTAGCCGAGGGTCAGGCGGGGGCCGAATTCCGCGGTGGCGTCGAGTACTCCGGCCATCCGGTGGCCGTCGAGCGATCGGGTGAGATAGAGCAGACCGGCGCATTCCGCGTGAATCGGCATTCCCCGGGCGGCGGCCTCGGCGACCGCGCGCAGGAGTTCGCCGTTACCGGCGAGGTCGGCGGCGTGCTCCTCGGGAAAACCCCCGGGAAGTACCAGACCCGCTGTGCCCGTGGGCAGCTGCTCGTGCAGCGGATCGAAGACCACCACCTGCGCCCCGGCGGCGGCGAGCAACTCGCGATGTTCGGCGTAGCCGAAGGTGAACGCCGGGCCACCCGCCATCGCCACCACGGGCTGGTCGTACCTTCCGCCCGCCGCCCGGCCCCCCTCGACCGTGTCGGTTCGACCGACCGAGTCCGCGCCCGCGAATTCGTCCCGCGGATCCCACACCGGCCCCGACACCGTGGTATCGGCCAGCCGGGCCACCGCGGCCAGATCGATATGGGCTCCGACGAGTTCGGTCATCGCCTCGACCGCCGCCCGCGCCGCGGTGCCGTGCTCGACTGCCGGCACCAAACCGAGATGCCGTGCCGGAACAGCGAGTTCGGCCATGCGCGGCAGCGCGCCGAGCACCGGCAGGCCCACCCGCGCACAGGCGGCCCGCAGCACCTGCTCGTGGCGCGGACTGCCGACCCGGTTGAGGATGACACCACCCAGCCGGATGCTACTGTCGAAGGTGGCGAATCCGTGCAGCAGGGCGGCCAGGCTCTGGCTGTGCCCGCGCGCATCGACCACCAGCAGCACCGGCGCACCGAGCAGGGCAGCGACCTGGGCCGTCGATCCTTCGGCGACCGGGGCGGGGTTCTCGGCGTCGATGCGGCCGTCGAACAGCCCCATCACCCCCTCGACCACGGCCAGGTCGCAGCCGGCGCTGCCGTGCCGGTACAGCGGCAGCACCCGCTCGGCGCCGACGAGCACCGGATCCAGATTGCGCCCGGGGCGATCCGCAGCGAGCCCGTGATAGCCCGGGTCGATATAGTCCGGGCCCACCTTGAACGGCGCCACCCGATGTCCGGCGCGGCGCAACGCACCGATCAGGCCGGTCGCGAGGGTGGTCTTACCACTGCCGGAGGCAGGCGCCGCGATGACGACCGCGGGTGCGTTCACCACGGCCGCCCGGCCCGCGCGATCACCATTCGATGCCCCGCTGGCCCTTGCGCCCGGTGTCCATCGGATGTTTGACCTTGCTCATCTCGGTCACCAGGTCGGCGGTGTCGATCAGCGCCTGCGGTGCGTCGCGGCCGGTGATCACCACGTGCTGGTTCCCGGGTCGCGAACCCAAGGTGTCGACCACCTCGTCGATATCGATCCATCCCCATTTCAACGGGTAGGTGAACTCGTCGAGGACGTAGAAGCGGTGTTGCTCGGCCGCGATCCGCCGGGAGATCTCCTGCCAGCCCGCCAGTGCCGCGGCCGCGTGGTCGACTTCGGTTCCCTGTTTCCGGGCCCAGGACCAGCCCTCACCCATCTTGTGCCATTCGACCGAGCCGCCGGTGCCGGTCTCCTCATGCAGCCGCCCCAGCGTGCGGAAGGCGGCTTCCTCGCCGACCTTCCACTTGGCACTCTTCACGAACTGGAACACCGCAACGTCGAAACCCTGATTCCAGGCGCGCAGGGCCATCCCGAACGCGGCGGTGGACTTCCCTTTCCCCGGCCCGGTGTGGACCGCGAGCACGGGCTGATTGCGCCGCTGCCGAGTGGTCAGCCCGTCGTCGGGAATCGTCTCCGGAACGCCCTTCGGCATCGCTGCTCTCCTTTTCAGCCGTTATCGGTACGTCAGGCCGCGAGGCGACCGTGCGGCAGGCTCGACTTCACCGCGGCGGCGACCGAATCCCCGGTCAGCTCCGAGAGCCGCAGGCAGGTTGCGCGCATCTCGCGGGCGAATTCGGCGGCCAATCCCAACCGGACCATGCCGCGTTCACAATCGACCACGACTCCGGTCACACCGTCGCGCGCCAGCATCCGCGCGGCCGCGCGGGCGCGCGGAATCGGGTCGACACCACCGGTGGCACGGCCGTCGGTGAGTGCGACGACCATCGCCCGGCGCCGCGGATCGCGGATCCGTTCCCGGGACACGACCTCGCGAGCCTTCAGCAGTCCCTGGGCGAGAGGTGTTTTCCCGCCGGTGCGCAGATCGGCCAGCCGGCGGACCGCGATATCGACCGAGGAGGTCGGCGGCAGCACCAGCTCGGCATCCGTGCCGCGCACCGTGATCACCGCGACCTTGTCACGCCGCTGATAGGCGTCACGCAGCAGCGCCACCACGGCGCCGGTGACCGCCGAGAGCCGGTCGCGGGCGGCCATCGAACCGGACGCGTCCACCACGAAGACGACCAGATTTCCTTCCCGCCCTTCCCGATAGGCGCCGCGCAGATCGGCCGTCTCCAGGGCCAGCGGGCCGCCGACCCGGCCCCGCGCCACCTGATGTGGCGCGGCGGCGAACAGGGTGCCCAGCAGGTGCAGGCCGGACGAGGTGTCGGTGACCGACCGCACCACCCGGCCGTGCCGGGTCTGCGCTCGGGACCGGCGCCCCGGTGCGCCCTCGCCGACACCCGGGACCTCCCAGTGCGGTGTCCGGGTCACAGAGTTCGCGGGCAGGCCGGCAGGGGTGTCCCGCGATCCACCCGGACCGCCGCCGGGTGTTCCGGGACCGTCGTCGTCGGGACCGTCCCCCGGTCCCCCACCGTCGGGATCGTCGTCGGGGCCGTCGTCGCCCGGACGCTCGCCGTCCTCGGTCGAGGACGACGGGTCCTGGCGATCGGGTTCCGGCCGGTCCGGCCTGTCGCTGGTCTCCGGGCCGGTGCCGCTGCCCTGCTCGGGCTCGCCGTTCTCGTTCTCGGAGCGGGCCCGCTCGGCTTCCTGTTCGGCGTCGCGCATGGCGTCGTCGAGTTGTTCCTCGGTGATTCCGGGCTCGTCGAACGGATCGCGGCGCCGCCGATGCGGCAGCGCCAATTCGGCGGCGACCCGCACGTCTTCGGCTGTCACACGGTCGCTTCCGCGCCACGCCGCATGCGCGGTCGCGGTCCGGGCCACCACCAGATCGGCGCGCATACCGTCGACGTCGAAGGCCGCGCACAGTGCCGCGATCCGGCGTAGCTCGATATCGTCGAGCGCCACCTCCCCCAGCCGTTCCCGCGCGCCGAGGATGCGGGCGGCGACCGCTCGGTCGGCCGCGGAGTACGCGGCGGCGAAGGCGCCGGGGTCCGCCTCGTAGTCCAGGCGGCGGCGGACCACCGCCATCCGTATATCCACGTCACGGGAGGCCGCGACGTCGACGGTGAGGCCGAAACGGTCCAGCAGCTGCGGCCGCAGTTCGCCCTCCTCCGGATTCATGGTGCCGACCAACACGAACCGGGCCGGATGCGAATGTGAGACACCGTCCCGCTCGATGTGCACCCGCCCCATCGCGGCTGCGTCGAGCAGCACGTCGACCAGATGATCGTGCAGCAGATTCACCTCGTCGACGTACAGCACCCCGTGATGGGCGGCCGCCAGCAGTCCGGGCCGGAACGCCTGTTCCCCGTCGCGCAGCACCCGCTCCAGATCCAGCGATCCCACGACTCGATCCTCGGTCGCACCCACCGGCAGCTCCACCAGCCGGGCCGGGCGCTGTCCCCGCTCGTCGCGCACCGGCGGCAGCAACTGCGCCAGTGCCCGCACCACGGTGGATTTCGCGGTCCCCTTCTCCCCGCGCACCAGTACACCGCCGATACCGGGATGCACGGCGCACAGGATCAGCGCCAGCTGCAGCTGCTCCTGCCCCACCACCGCGGAGAACGGAAACCCCGCCTCGAGATCGGCGGACACGGCGGCAGGAGGCGCGGACTCGACCAGGAAATCGGACACAGAGTCACTCTAGGCGCGCACTGTTCGTGCCCCGCACCGGGCCGCCTCGCCGTACGCGCCCAGCCGGACCACCGAGGTAGCCGCACCCGGCGACAGTCCCGCGTCCCGCCGGGCCCGCGGCGAACCGCCTACCCGAATACGCTGTGCCGGTGCGAGACATAGCGCGTGGATTCGGATACCTGGTCCGAGGGCAACGGTGGGCCGGAGTGCATCGGCGCCAGTTCGGGTTCGGACTGGTACCGGGACTGATCGCGCTGGTGTTGTACCTGGCGCTGCTGGTGGCGCTGGTGTGGTTCGCCGGCGACCTGGCCACCTGGGCCACCCCCTTCGCGTCGGACTGGAGCTCACCGTGGCCGGGCCTACTGCGCGGGTGCCTCGCGGTGCTGGGGGTGCTGCTGGGGTTGTTCGTCTCGGTGATCACCTTCACCGCGGTGACGCTGGTGCTCGGGCAACCGTTCTACGAGGCACTGTCCGAACGGGTCGACCGGTCGCTGTCGGCCGACGGCCACGCACCCGAATCCGGATTGTCGACCTGGCGCGAGATCTGGATCGGAAGCCGTGACGGCGTGCGAATCCTGGTACGCGCGGCAGTATGGGGCGTGCTGTTGTTCTGCGCGGGATTCCTGCCGGTCATCGGGCAGACGGTGATTCCGGTGCTGGCGGTGGGCGTCACGGGGTTCTTCCTCGCCCAGGAGCTCACCGCGGTGGCCATGTTGCGCCGGCGGATCGAACTGCGCGAGCAATTGACGATGTTGCGCGCCCGCCGGATGCTGGTGTGGGGGTTCGGGATTCCGCTGGCGGCGGCATTCCTGATTCCGTTCGTCGCGGTGTTCCTGATGCCCGGTGCGGTGGCCGGAGCGACCATGCTGGCACGCGACCTGTGCGGGGGGAACAACACCGACGCCGCCGAACCATCGCCGAACAGTCTGCGGGGCTGAACCTCACGTTCGGCACCACGACCGGAACGCCGGCAGGGGCCGTCCGCGTACCGGACCCACGCCGGTCACGAACCACATGCGGTTCGGCGCCTACAGCACGGTCCCGCAGTCGACGAACGACCGCGGGACCGGAACGACCGGCGGGGCAGCGCGCCCGCACTACCCCCGTCGCATCGGGATGTGCGCGATGCCGTCCTCCTCGTACTCCGCACCGTCGGGTTTGAACCCGTGCTTGGTGTAGAGGTCGACCAGATAGGTCTGTGCATTCAAACGCACTGTGGCCGAACCCGCCTCGGCGATGGCGGCCTGCAGTACCCGGGTGGTGTACCCGTGACCGCGGGCCTCGGGGGTGGTGCACAGCCGCCCGATACGGAACGACTTCACGCCGTCGGCGTGCTCCTCGAGCAACCGCAGAGTGCAGATGATCTCGCCCTCGTCGTCGAGCCAGAAGTGCCGGGTCTCGGGGAGCAGATCGCGGCCGTCCAATTCCGGGTAGGCGCATTTCTGCTCCACGACGAACACTTCGACGCGCAGTTTCAACAGCTTGTACAGCGTCGCGGTGTCGAGATCCGCGGCCCACGAGCGTTTGAGCGCAACTGTTGACATCATCGCGCTTTGTTATCACATGTTTCAGCCGCGCGCGACCCCGGCGGAAACCGGCGTGTTATCACTCAGGCGCAGTGCCTTGGTGGACCAGTCCCATACCTCCTGGAACAGCGACTGGTTCTCCGAGAGCTTCACTCCCAGCGACGGCACCATTTCCTTCAGTTTCGGTGTCCACGCGGCGTATTCGCTGGGGAAGCAGCGCTGCATCACATCGAGCATCGCACTGACACAGGTGGAGGCGCCGGGCGAGGCACCGAGCAGGCCCGCGATGGATCCGTCGCCGGCCGCGATCACGGCGGTGCCGAGTTCCAGCACGCCGCCCGCACCCTTGCGGCGGATGATCTGCACACGTTGACCGGCGGTGATCAGCTCCCAGTCCTGGCCGTCGGCACGCGGGATGAACTCCTCCATGGTGTTCACCTTGCCGGCCTGCGACTTCGCCAGCTCGCTGACCAGGTACTTGACCAGACCGAGCTCGGTGACGCCGACCCCGAGCATCGGGACGAGGTTACCGGCCCGCACCGACTTCACCAGGTCCGACATCTTGCCGTCCTTGAGGAACTTCGGCGTCCAGCCCGCGTAGGGACCGAACAGCAGGCCCGCCTTGCCGTTGATGACGCGGGTATCCAAGTGCGGCACCGACATCGGCGGGGCTCCCACCGCGGCCTTGCCGTAGACCTTGGCACGGTGCTGGGCGATCAGCTCCGGGTTGGTGCAGCGCAGGAACTGGCCGCTGACCGGGAACCCGGCGAAGCCGGCGATCTCGGAGATGCCCGACTTCTGCAGTAGCGGCAGCGCGTAGCCGCCCGCGCCGACGAAGACGAACTTCGCGTTGACGGTGCGGGTGGCGCGGGTGCGGGTGTTGCGCACCTTGATCGTCCAGCTGCCGTCACGCTGCTTGGACAGGTTGGTGACCTCGGTGCCGAAGGCGATGTCGACACCCGAGGAACCCAGGTAGGCGAGCAGCTGCTTGGTCAAGGCGCCGAAGTCGATATCGGTGCCGGTCTCGGTCCAGTTGAGCGCGACCGGTTCGGCGTAATCGCGGCCCTTGCCCATCAGCGGCAACCGGCGATCGAACTCGTCGGCATCGTCGATGAATTCCATACCGTCGAACAGCGGGTGGCGCGACAGCGCCTCGTGCCGCTTGCGCAGGTAGTCCACGCCGTCGGCGCCGTGGCAGAAGCTGACGTGCGGAATGGGGTTGATGAAGGCGGACGGATCGTCGAGGATGCCGTTCTCGGCGCCGTAGGACCAGAACTGGCGCGACACCTGGAACCGCTCGTTGATGTCGATGGCCTTGGTGATGTCGACCGAGCCGTCGGCCTGCTGCGGCGTGTAGTTCAGCTCGCACAGCGCGGAGTGACCGGTACCCGCGTTGTTCCACGGGTCGCTGCTTTCGGGGGCGGCGGCGTCGCGCCGCTCGAACATGGTGATCGACCAATCCGGCTGCAACTGACGAAGCAGTGCACCGAGGGTGGCACTCATGATGCCGGCACCGATGAGGACTACATCGGTCTTTTCAGTCATCGCAGCGTTCGGCACGGGTTGATCGACTTCCTTGTCCAGCGCGGGGGCACTTCGTGGGCGGGAATGAGGTTACCCGCCGTTCACTTCAACTTGATTCTGCCCCTCACCATGCCCGTTTCCTAAAACGACCACACCACGGCCTCGGCACCGGCTCGCCGCGCAAGCCGCTGAGCGGGTCGAATATCGTGGGGCTGTGACGAACGAGACCCCGCAGGCCACCACGACGGCATACGACTGGCAGCCCGATGTCCTCGGCGAGGGGTACCGGCAACTGACCCTCGCGCTCGGGCCGGACCCCGACGGCGAAGGAGAGGTCGAGGCCACCCTGATCCGCCACGACCCCGTGGACGCACCCCCGGCGCTCGGTGCGGTGCTCTACGTCCACGGCTTCACCGACTACTTCTTCCAGAAGCATCTGGCCGAACACATGAGCGCGGCCGGCTACCACTTCTACGCACTGGACCTGCGCAAGTGCGGGCGTTCACTACAGGCCGGGCAGACCGCCCACTACGTCACCGATCTGCAACTCTACGACGCCGAACTGGACCGCGCCGTCGAGATCGTGCGCGAGGAGACCGGGCTGCCGGTGCTGCTGATGGCACATTCCACCGGTGGCCTGGTGCTGCCGCTGTGGCTGAATCGCCGCGACCCCGCCGCCGCAGGCATCACCGGCCTGGTGCTCAACAGCCCGTGGTTCGACCTGCAGGGCCCCGCGTTCTACCGCAGCATCGGCACCGTGGTCATCGATGCCGTCGGACGGCTGCGGGCCATGACCCGCCTACCCGGCGCGGAGTTGAGCACCTACGGCGACAGTCTGCACACCAGCAGCTCCGGCGAATGGGACTACAACCTGGACTGGAAGCCGCTGGGCGGTTTCCCGATCCATCTGGGCTGGTTGCGGGCGATCCGCAAGGGCCACGCCGAGCTGCATCAAGGACTGGACATCGGTGTCCCGGCACTGATTCTGCGGTCTCAGGTCACCAAGTTCATGCGCAAGTACGGCCCTGCTGCGGACGTATCCGACGTCGTACTCGACGTGCGTCAGATCCAGCGCTGGTCCGGCTGCCTGGGGCGACGCACCACTATCGTGCCGATCGAGGGCGCCCGCCACGACGTGTTCCTGTCCGCGCTGCCGGTCCGTACCGCGGCGTTCGGCGAACTCGATTCCTGGTTGCGCTGGTTGCGCGAATCACGCTCCACCGAAGCCTGATCCGCGCCCGATTCACCACAATCCCGAGCGCAGCACGATCTCGGTGGCGAATTCGTGGTCGGCCTTGGCCGCGATATCCGCGGTGTCGACCTGGGTGACGCGGAACTCGCCGTAGACGTGGCGGGCGCTGGCGTCGGCCGCCGTGCGGGTCAGGTCGTCGGTCGCGATCACGGTGGTGGGAAGCTCCACGGCCGGGCACTTCGGATCCACGGCCGAACCGTCGACGGCCACCGCAGGATGCGCGCGCCCGGCGACCACCAGCCCGACGAACCGCCCGAATCCGCGTGCGCCGAGCTGCCATGCCAGTTCCGCACCGGCGCCGTCGCCGGCCAGATTCGCCCACGCCACCCCGAGTTCGTCGAGGATGGCGTAGACCGCGGTCTCGTCGAGACCGTCGATCGACTCCAGGGTCACAGTGCGCATATCGGAGTTGTGCAGCCGTTCGCACACCTGGTCGTAGCCGTCGGGCGGAGTTCCGGCATCGGGGAGCAGCAGCACCGTATGCCTGGACTCCGGCCCGCCGATTCGTACCGTCCAGGCGCGGTCACCGACCGCGATTCGCCGGGTTTCCATGACGATCCACGCTACACGCGAGCACGCCGCTCGGGGACATGTCTTCGACCACGTGCATCCGGTACCGATGAGCTGCATCGCACTGCGGCCCGCCGATCGCGCCCACCACAGGCAGCCCCGGCGGGCCGGCCGCAATCCCGATGCTCGGCGAATCGAGTACGCCGGAACTACCGCGGATCGGGCTCGCGATATCCGACGGTGAGCGTGGGCAGGTCACCAGGGGCGCCCCGGGCGATCAACCGGTCCAGCGCGGTGGTGTCCAGGTGGCGTTCCACCAGATCCGCGAGCAGATCGAGCTGCGCGGCGCGAACCCGGGTCACACAGGTGTCGGGGGCGACCTCGAAACCGGTCCGCCCGGCGTCTGCGGCGGCTTCCCGGAGCCAGGCTCGGCGGAACCCGTCGGATTCGAACAGACCGTGCAGATGGGTACCACGCACCGCACCCCGGGCACTGCCCTCGGGTGCCTCGACCGGCCGGTCGAGCACCATCCACGGTGCATCGCCGCTGCGCCGGACGCGACCGTGGTGGATCTCGTAGCCGGACACCGGAATATCGGCGACGGCGCCACCGGCAGACACACCGCGTCCCGCGCTGCGACGTACCACCTTCGGATCGTCGAATGCGATATCGAGGTCCAGCAGACCGAGCCCCGCCACGTCGCCCGCGCTCGATTCCACTTCGTCGTGAATGCGCTGCCCCAGCATCTGGTACCCGCCGCAGATTCCGAGGACGGGCTTACCGGCCCGGGCGTGTGCGCGCACCGCGTCGGCGATACCGGTGCGCCGCAACCAGTCCAGATCCGAGACCGTGGATTTGCTGCCGGGCAGCACGACCACATCCGTCCCGGCCAGCCGCGACGGCTCGCTCACCCAGCGCACCGACACCCCGGGTTCACAGGCGAGTGCCTCGATATCGGTCGAATTGGAAATTCGGGGCAGGCGGATCGCGGCCACGGTCAGCCATTCGGAGCCCCGGGGTGGGAGCGGGCGCCCGACCGGTGCGTCGGCGACCGTGCCCAGCGAGTCCTCGGCATCGATCCACAGCTCGTCGGTGTAGGGCAGCACGCCGAGGGTGGGTCGGCCGGTCAGTGTGGTGAGCCGGTCGATGCCCGGCCGCAGCAAGTCCACGTCGCCGCGGAACTTGTTGACGATGTAGCCCGAGATCAGGTGCTGATCGTCGGGCTCCAGAATCGCCACCGTGCCGAACAGATGGGCCAGTACCCCGCCGCGGTCGATGTCGCCGACCAGCAGCACCGGCAGGTCCGCCGCCCGTGCCAACCCCATGTTCGCCAGATCCGTTGCCCGCAGGTTGATCTCGGCGGGCGATCCGGCACCCTCACAGATCACCACGTCGAACTCGGCACGCAACGCGGCCAGTTCGGCGGCCACCACCTCGCGCAACTGCTGCCGGTGCCGGAAGTAGTCGCGTGCCCCCACGGTGTCGACCGCGACGCCGCGCACCACCAACTGGGAACGACGGTCGCTGCCGGGTTTGAGCAGCACCGGGTTGAATCGCACGCTCGGTTCGAGTCCGCAGGCGCGGGCCTGCAGCGCCTGTGCCCGGCCGATCTCGCCCCCGTCCAGGGTCACCACCGAGTTGTTCGACATGTTCTGCGCCTTGAACGGTGCCACCCGAATCCCGCGGCGCGCCAGCATCCGGCAGATGCCGGCCACGACCACACTCTTCCCGGCATCGGAGGTCGTACCGGCGATCAGCAGTGCGCCCTTCACGCCCGGCCCCCGGAGCGCCCGCTCACCAGGCGCACGTCCGCGAACCTCACGGCAGAGTGAGGATCTCGGCACCTTCCTCGGTGACGACCAGGGTGTGTTCGAACTGCGCGGTCCACTTGCGGTCCTTGGTGACCACGGTCCAGCCGTCGTCCCAGATCTCGTAGTCGATACCGCCGAGGTTGATCATCGGCTCGATGGTGAAGGTCATTCCCGGCTCGATCACCGATTCGACCGCCGGCTGGTCGTAGTGCAGGATCACCAGACCGCTGTGGAAGGTCGGGCCGACGCCGTGTCCGGTGAAGTCGCGGACCACGCCGTAACCGAACCGGTTGGCGTAGGACTCGATGACCCGCCCGATCACGTTCAGCGCACGGCCCGGGCGAACGGCCTTGATCGCACGCATCGTCGCCTCGTGGGTCCGCTCGACCAGCAGCCGTGCCTCCTCGTCGACGTCACCGGAGAGGAAGGTGGCGTTGGTATCGCCGTGCACACCATCGATATAGGCCGTGACATCGATATTGACGATGTCACCGTCCTCGATCACGGTCGAATCCGGGATGCCGTGGCAGATCACCTCGTTCAGTGAGGTGCAGCACGATTTCGGGAAGGCTTTGTAGCCGAGGGTCGAGGGGTAGGCGCCGTGATCACACAGGTACTCGTGCACGATCGCGTCCAGCTGA
Source organism: Nocardia vermiculata NBRC 100427 (assembly GCF_001613265.1). Taxonomy (GTDB): domain Bacteria; phylum Actinomycetota; class Actinomycetes; order Mycobacteriales; family Mycobacteriaceae; genus Nocardia; species Nocardia vermiculata. The sequence goes on along the minus strand of NZ_BDCA01000019.1, from coordinate 129,748 downwards.
TCGGTGGTGACGCCCGGCGCGACCGCAGTACCGGCTTCCTGCAGTGCCTGCGCGGCGATCCTGCTCGCCACCCGCATCTTCTCGATGGTCTCGGGCGTCTGCACCCACGGTTCCCGGCCCTCGTTCACCGAATTCTTCCACGCGTACTCCGGCCGCTCGATCGATCGGGGCACTTCACGGACGGGTGAGCGTGTTCCGGGGACGAGTGGCTTGCGGGTGCGCACAGACATGTATTCAGACTATCCGCCGCATCCGAACAGCCCGGCGGCGACGCCGGGATGCGGTGCGGTCACCGTCCGGCGGACCCGCTCGCGGCCGTGACCAGGTCGGTGTATCCGTCGACCAGCTCGGCGAGGTGGGTCCAATGCTTGTGCGTGGTGTCGCTGCGAGCACCGTCGCGGTCGATGGCGCGATTGGCGGCGACCCACATCCCCGCCATACGATCGACCATCGCGCCGAGGACATCGGTGCGCAGTGCGACACCCGCGCGGTAGCCCGGGAGTTCACTGTCCACCCAGTCGTTGATCTCGCCGATGAGTTCGCCGCGCCGGCAATCGATCTCCGCAATGACCATCGGGTCGACCACCTGGGCGCGCCGGGTGTGCAGATCCGCGAGCGCCCTCGCGGACCGCAGCAGTTCCCGGTCCTGGAATCGACGCCCCTGGAATGCACACAGCAATTGGGGAGCCGCGGGTAGCACACTGGCAATCGAAGAGGTCATCGATCGCACTGCCATCATTGATCTCCGGATTTCGCTCGTCCGTACATCGGATCGGTCGTCCGAACCAAGGGTAGAGGGGATTCTGCTCTTGCATATGCAAGAACGCAAGATTGCGTCCGCAGTAGTGGCGTTACGGTCCGATCACAGTCGAGAGACCGCGCGGTAACCGGTCCGACCTGCACGAATCGGTCGAGAAGGGTTGCGGCGGCGATGTTTCCACGGGTGCGGACGGCGGCGGTGAACATCCACCGGCGCGTCGGGATTCGATACCGAATTGCCACTCGCCGTCCGACACGCCCGGACATACCCCTCGACTCCACTCGATTTCCCCGCGGTGACCGGGGCAATCGCGCGATACTTCAACGATGTTCGACATCGGCCACCCAGGCCGCCTGCGCCGTATGGTATTAGCGTCCGCAGTAGCCTTGTTCGTTCTCGCCTCCGGCGGCACGGCCACGGCCGGCCCCCTCCCCGGTTCCGTCGAGACCCCGTGCGGGGCCGGTACTCTGACGGTTCCGGTGGACTGGTACGTCCCCACCACCACACCGCGGGCACTGATCTGGCTGCAGCACGGATTCGCCCGCAGCGCCGCCAACGTGGCAGACCTCGCCCGCCACTACGCCGATGCCGGCTACCTGGTCTTCGCACCGAGTATCCCGTCGGCCGATCCGGCCGGATGCACGCTGCAGAACGTCACCGGCAACACCGCTTTCCTCGCGGGGATCGCCGATCTGTTCGACCCGAGAGCGGCCGCCGGGCTCGGTGGCGCACTGTCCACCGCCGCGCACGCCGCGGGAGCACCGGTGCCCACGATCCCGCAGCACTGGGTTTTCGTCGGCCACTCCGCCGGTGGCGAAGCCGTGGAATATGTAGCCGCGCAGCTGTTGCGCCGGCATCACGACCTCTGGCCGCATCTGGCCGGGCTGGTGCTCCTGGATCCGGTCGCATCGTTCGTCGGCGACAACACCACCCGCGCACTCGCCGATCTGGACCGCACCGACCTGCCGATCCTCACCGTGTCCGGGCCGCCCGCGCTGTGCAACAACTTCGGCACCGGTACCGCCGCACTGCAAGCCGGACTGCACCGCCCGTTCGTCGGTGTGCGCCTGCCCGCGGGCGACCACACCGATGCCGAGGGCGCCAGCAGCGACATGCTGGGTGAACTGCTCTGCGGCGTCCCGCAATCCGATGACGTCGCAACGCTCCAGGCGCTGACACTCGGCTGGACCCACGATTTCGTCACCGGCGATCACACCGCACAGCTCTATCCGAACGGCGCCGCTGCCGGCCCGGCCGCCGCACCGGGAGCCGTGGTGCTGACCGGTGCCTGACCGACCCGGGCGCATCCACACCGGCCGGGCGCGTCTATGCTCTCCCGGCCGCTCCCACACCACCGTGGAACACATTCCGGCCTCCCGAATCGATGAGGAGAATGCGCGCGATGGCAGGTAAACGCACAGCACTGACGGTCCAGCTGCGCCGATTGGCCGCGCTGCTGTCCCAGATGCGCGACGAAGCGGGAATGAGCAAGGAAGTAGTCAGTTCCCGCACCGGCATCAACGTCACCACCTTGTACCGCATCGAAACCGCACAGGCGCGCCCGCAGCGCCGCACCCTCACCGCGATGCTGGATCTCTACGGGGTCGACGAACCGCACCGGTCGGATGCGATGCAGCTACTCGCCGAGGCGCAGAAGCCCGGAATGTCGCGCCGGTTCGAGACGGCGGTGTCGGAGGTCTACGCGGCCTACATCAACTTCGAGACCGAGGCGCTCTCGGCCCGACTGTTCCAGACCTCGTTCATTCCCGGCCTGTTACAAACCGAGCGGTATGCGTGGGCGGTGCTGGACACCGCGATGCCGAAGGTCGAGACAGCGGTGATCGAACAGCGATTGCGCGCCCGCGTGGAGCGCTCCGGTGTCCTGACCCGGGACGGTAATCCGCTCGAACTGTGGGTGGTTCTCGACGAAGCAGCGATCCGCCGGGTTGTCGGCGGCGCGGAAGTCATGCGGGAACAACTGCTGCGCCTCACCGAGGACGTCGACAAGCGCAATGTGATTCTGCAGGTACTCCCGTTCGGCGCGGGCGCCCATCCCGCGATGGTCGGCTCTTTCGTCGTGCTGGACTTCCCGGACCCGGCCGACCCGGAGCTGGTGTACGTCGAAGGTATCGCCGGCGACGACATCGTCGAGGGCCACAACGAGATCCGCCGCTTCGGCGTGATGTTCGACCAGCTGCGGGCGATGGCACTGAGCCCACGCGACTCCTCGGAGATGATTCTCGAGATCGCGAAGGGCATGCACTGACCGGAGCGTCCGACGAACGAGGTCACCGCCGGTCCGCCCGTCGGAAACCGATCGCCGCCGGAACCGCGAACACCAGCATCGCACCCACCGACCAGGCCAGCGTGGCCGCCAGCGCGCTGCCCGCCGGCTCCCCCAGCGCCAGTGCTCGCATCGCGTCGACAGCCGCCGACATCGGCTGATGCTGCACGAGCGGCCGCGCCCAGTCCGGATACGCCTGGGGCGGCACGAATCCGCTACTGAAGAACATCAGCAGTGCGGATCCCAGCGAGACGGCCTCCACCACGAAGGTGCGTGCCGAATACACCGCGACCGCCGTCACCATGGTCGCGAACCCCAGTCCGTAGACCACCGGGACGCCCAGCACCGCGAGCGCCGCCAGGGGCCGGTGGAACCGGAAACCGAGCGCCGTTCCGATAGCGAACAGCACCGCCGTACACACGACGATCCGGATCACTTCGGCAAGGATGCGCGACAGCGGACCCGAGGCCCGATGCACCGGGAGCACCGACAGCCGCGCGAGCAGGCCGCTGTCGCGCTCGCGGCCCAGCGTCACCGCCCCGGCCAGCGACCCGGTCATCGCCGACACCACCGCGACCATCGGCACCGTTCCGTACAGTGCGTCCACCCCGGAGAACGCCGAGATCTGCCGGCCCAGCACCGTATTCAGAACCACCAGCAGCAGCGCCGGGAAGCCCAGCGTCTGCGCGGTGGTGACCGGATCGCGCCGCCAGCGCCGCAACAGACGCTGCGTCTGCACCACGGTCTGCGGGACCAGATACCGCCACCGCTCGGTATCGCCGCGCACCACCGGCACGCTGTCCGCCACCACCCGGGTCATCGCCGCCGCCGCACGGCCACCAGCACCGAACCGCCGCCGAAGACCAGCACCCCCGCCGCCAACCAGCCGATTCCCGGCCCGACCGCCGCCCAGGTCGGCGCCGTCGCATATCCCGGACGGTCACCGGCGAGCGCACGCATCGTGTCGACGAACGCCGACACCGGCTGGTGCCGCGCGAACCCCTGAATCCACGAGGGAAATTGCTCGACCGGCGCGAACCCGGTGGAAACCATCCCGAGGATCAACTGCGGCAACGTCAGCATCTGAGTGGTCGCCTCCGGTGATTTCGACAGCGCACCCAGCAGATCGCCGAACAGGCCGAGCATCACCCCCAGGGCCACCGCGACGGCGAGGAACCCGGCGGTCTGTGGCCACGTCCCATAGCAGCGGAACCCGATCACGTGCCCGCTCACCAGCGCCGCCGCCACCGCGATCACAATGCGATAGCCGGTGACCGCGGTGCGACCCGCGAGCGGTGCGACCGAGGGGATCGGCAGCGTGGCCAGGCGGGCATCGAGCCCGTCGCGCGCATCGGACGCCGAGCGCAGTGCGGCGGCGGTGGCACAGAAGGAGACCGCCTGCATGATGATCATCGGCATCAGGAACTGGGCATAGCTACTGGACCCGTGGCCGACGAAATTCATCACCCGCGCGAGCGGAACATAGAAGCCCAGCGTGAACACCGTGGGCGCGAGAATCGCGGTGAGTACCTCCCCGTTGCGGATCGAGGGCCGGATCCCACGCCACGCCAGCACCCAGCACGACTGCCACCAGCCTCCCCGGCGCGCCGCCGGGGCCCGCCACGGCAGCACCCCCGGCTCGCGCCGGGGCACCGGCCGGATCCGCACCGTCATCGCTCGCTCCGTTCACACGCAGCCGCTCCCCGCCGTTCATCCCACCAGATGCCGCCGGGCCCGCCGGGCAATCAGGCCGCGCGCCGACCGGTTCGGTCGCCATACCCGGCCCGGTTCGGTCGATATGTCCGGAAAATGACCCGCCCGGCATCCGACGGAACGAATCGGATGCATGGTCCTCCCACCACGACGACAGCGGACTACTAGGCTGTGCGCCGTGCTCGAACCCGAACCCCTCGTCGCGCCCCATCCGGATATCGCCCACCTGGCAGCCCTGCTGGGCACCTGGCGTGGATCGGGGCACGGCGAATACCCGACCATCGAGCCGTTCGACTACCACGAGGAAATCCACTTCGGTCACGTCGGCCGGCCGTTCCTCACCTATCGGCAGCGCACCCGCCACGCAGGCGACGGCCGCTCCCTGCATGCCGAGACCGGCTATCTGCGGTCGGCCGGACCCGATCGGGTCGAGCTGATCCTGGCCCATCCGACCGGCATCACCGAGATCTGCGAGGGGAGCGTCCTCGTCGAGGACGCGGGAGTGCGGCTGGAGCTCGAATCGACCCGGATCGGTCTGTCCAGCACCGCGAAGTCGGTGACCGCGCTGGGCCGCTCGATCCATCTGTCCGGCGACACCATCGACTACTCACTGCAAATGGCAGCCGTCGGGCAATCTATTCGGCATCACCTGGCCGCGGTCTTGCACCGAGCTGAACAACAGTGAAAATACCGATGTAATCGGGTCTCTTCCTGCCATTTCCGCTGCGCAATCCAGCACAGGGGGTTGTCAGCGCACGGCTCACCGTTCTACGGTTTTCGAAGTCGGCTAACAGTCGGCGAACCGTCGGTTCGAAGCCAGTGGCTCTCACTCACAAGGGAGACGACCATGAAGCGCTCGACGCTCACACTGATCACCGCGGGGATGATCCTCGCAGGAACCGGGGCCGTGGAAATTCTGGGAGACGGGTCGGCGGGAGCCGCACCGCCGACCCAGCAGCCCGCCGCGGTCACCAGCAGCGGATCGGAGGTGCAGGCACCATAACCGGCATCGGAAAATCTTCACCCCCGTGACCGGACGCCGGCTGTCGGCGTCCGGTCACGCGTCTCACGAACTCGATGCCGGCAAGGCGGCCAGCATATCCCTGGTGACGGCGACCGCATTGTCGGAGCTGCCGCCCTGCACCAGCAAGGTTGCCCAGGCCAGATCACCGCGATAGCCGATGAACCAGGAATGCGATCCGCCCCCGGCCTCCGCCTCACCGGTCTTACCGAAGACCTCGCCCTGATCGGCGATGCGCGCGGCAGTGCCGCCGGTGACCACCTGTCGCATCATCTCCCGCAGGCCGTCGACGACCTCCGGTTTCAGCGCCGGTCGGTCACCGTCGACCACGGTGTCGTACCCCGAGATCAGATACGGCGTCGGCACCGAACCGTTCGCCACCGTCGCCGCGACCAGTGCCATGCCGAAGGGACTCACCAGCACCTTTCCCTGGCCGATTCCGTCCACGGTACGCAGCACCAGATCCTCGGCCGGCGGCACCGAACCCGATACGGTCGGCAACCCGGTCACCGCATAGTCGGGGCCGACTCCCAGCTGCGCCGCGGCATCGGTGAGGGCGTCCGGCGGCAGTTCACTGGCCAACTTCGCGAAGGCCGTATTGCAGGACCGCTCGTAGGCGGTGGACATCGGCACATCACCGAGAGAGAACATATCGTAGTTGGGAATCGTGCGCTCCCCCACCACGATTCGACTCGGACACGGGACCGTGGTGTCGGGTCCGGCCAGCCCGGTCGACATCGCGGCCGCCGCCGTGACGGTCTTGAAAGTGGACCCGGGCGGATACAGTCCGATGGTGGCGATCGGGCCGTCGGCATCGGCCGCCTCGTTCTGCGCCACCGCGAGAACGGCGCCGGTCGACGGCTGGATCACCACCATCATGGTCTGCTCCCGGCGACCGTCGACCGCTCGCTGCGCCGCATTCTGCACACCACGATCCAGGCTCAGCGAGAACGACGGCGCCGGCTGCGGAGCCACCTCCTGCAGCACCCCCGTTTCGGCACCGTTGGCATTGACCGCGACCACACTCCAGCCCGCCTTACCGTCGATCTCGTCGATGACCGTCTTGTGGATCTGGGTCATCAGGTCGGGAGCGAAATGACGGTCGGTGGGCACCAGATCGCCCTGCCGCTCGATGGTGACACCCGGCAGCCCCAGTAGCTGCCCACCGGCCTGCTCGAATTCCCGATCGCTGAGGGCGATGACCGGATAGGAGCCTTCGGCCTTACGAGCAGCAGTGAGAATCGACTCGGGGACCAGGGTGTCGTCGAACTGTTTCAACGCGGCCGACAGCGCCCGAGCCACATAGCCGGGATCCGGTGCCGCCGCGACGGCGAACGAAATGCGGTGCACCACACCCGGAGCCAGTACATCACTGCCGGATCGTTCGTTGACCCGCGCCCGTGGCGCCGGAGTCACCCGCAACCGCAGACTCTGGGTATCACCCAAGCGAGGATGAATATCGGAGGCGGACCAGCGCACCTGCCACTGCCCATCACTGCGGCCGAGCTGCAGTTGACCGGAGTAGGTCCACACCCGGTCCCGGGGCAGCGTCCACTGGTAGGTGTAGTCGACCGTGGCGGTATCGCCGGTCACCCGGGCCGAACCGGAATGCGCGCTCAGCTTGCCCGCCTGTAGGTTCTCCCATGCCGAATCGAGTGCGGCGGCGGCCTTCTCGGGCTGATTGGTCAACCCGGCCGCACGGGTCGGATCATGGTCGGCGAATGCCGACAGAAACCTGTCCGCAGCCGCCACCGGCCCCTGCTGTCCGGACGAGCATGCGCCCGCCGTGACGACCACGGCGGTGGCAGCACCCACCGCCAGCACGCGGCGCCCCCACCACCGCAGCACCTCTGTTCCCATCGACATCACCACCGATGGTAGCCAGGATGTCGCCGGTACCCGTTGCGACACACTGGTTTTGCCACACCCTCCGGCGGCGTGTCAGTCCACCAGCACGGTGGCGAACGTCGCCACCTGGTGAAACCCCACTCGGTCGTAGGCGCGACGGGCAACCTCGTTGTAAGAGTTCACATACAGGCTCGCGGTACGCCCGGCCGCCACGATCGCATCGGCCACCGCCGCGGTGCCGCCGATACTCAGCCCCCGACCGCGCCACTGCGGATGCACCCACACGCCCTGAATCTGGCCGGTGTCGCGCGACATGGCGCCGACCTCGGCCTTGTAGACCACCTCACCGTCCTCGAACCGGGCCCAGGCGCGGCCGGTCCGGATCAGGCTCGCCACCCGCCGCCGATAGCCGCGGCCACCGTCACCCACACGCGGGTCGACGCCGATCTCCTCCGTGAACATCGCCACCGCGGCGACGAGATAGCGCTCGAGTTCATCGGCGCGCACCCGGCGCACCTTCGGATCGGGCAGGGCCTGCGAGCGACCGGCCAGCGCCAGCAGCGGCTGATCGGCCCTGATCTCCCGGGGCGGGCCCCAGCGCTGCTCCAGCATGTCCCACAGCGGCAGCGTGAGCTCCTGGCGTCCGACCACGGAGGAACAGATCCGCGGCCAGCGCCCGGCACGGTCGGCGAACGCACGCAAATCGTCGATCGTGCCACGCAACGGAATCAGATTCGCGCCGGAGAAGCACAGCGAATCCTCCGGGCTGCCCCGCGTCCACAGCTCACCGGCACCGCGACTGTCGAGCCCGCATTCCTGCAGGCGCGCGGCCACCATGCAGCAGGCAACCGGATCGGTGTCCAGTACCTGCAGTACCCGCGCCAGATCGCGTTCGGCGAGCTGACGCGCACCGGAAATCCGTGACCGGCGCGACGGTTCCAGCACACTCCGCACATCCACAGCCTGCCATGAACGGCGCTCGCATGCGGGGGCTTTACTCGGCTCCGATATCGGAATGCGCGTGGCGCGGGACACGCAGGACTCCCTACTGCTCCGTCACGCTATCCCACCGTGACGACAGGCGCTCCGGCGTCGTCGCCGCCCATGTCCTCGGCGATGCGCATGGCCTCTTCGATCAGGGTCTCCACGATCTGGTGTTCGGGCACGGTCTTGATGACCTCACCCTTGACGAAGATCTGGCCCTTGCCGTTACCGGAGGCCACCCCCAGATCCGCCTCGCGCGCCTCGCCGGGACCGTTGACCACACACCCCATCACGGCGACCCGCAACGGCACCTCGAGCCCCTCCAGCCCGGCGGTCACCTCGTTGGCCAGGGTGTAGACATCGACCTGCGCGCGGCCGCACGACGGGCACGACACGATCTCCAGCTTGCGGGGACGCAGATTCAGCGACTGCAGGATCTGCGCACCGACCTTGACCTCCTCGGCGGGTGGTGCGGACAACGACACCCGGATGGTGTCGCCGATCCCCTCGCCGAGCAGCGCGCCGAACGCCACCGCGGATTTGATCGTGCCCTGGAAGGCCGGTCCCGCCTCGGTGACCCCGAGGTGCAGCGGATAGTCCGACTGCGCGGCCAGCTGGCGATACGCCTCCACCATGACCACCGGATCGTTGTGCTTCACCGAGATCTTGATATCGCCGAAGCCGTGCTCCTCGAACAGGCTCGCCTCCCACAGCGCCGACTCGACCAGCGCCTCGGGGGTGGCCTTGCCGTACTTCTCGAGCATGCGCTTGTCCAGGGAACCGGCATTCACACCGATCCGGATCGGGATACCGGCCGCCCCCGCGGCCTTGGCAACCTCGGCGACCCGGCCGTCGAACTCCTTGATGTTGCCCGGGTTGACCCGGACCGCCGCACATCCGGCGTCGATCGCGGCGAAGATGTAGCGCGGCTGGAAATGAATATCGGCGATCACCGGGATCTGCGATTTCTTCGCGATCATCGGCAGCGCGTCGGCGTCCTCCTGCCGAGGGCACGCCACCCGCACGATGTCGCAGCCCGACGCGGTGAGCTCCGCGATCTGCTGCAGCGTCGCGTTCACGTCATGGGTCTTGGTCGTCGTCATGGACTGGACCGAGATGGGGTGATCGCTGCCCACTCCCACCGAGCCCACCATCAGCTGGCGAGTCTTACGCCGCGGTGCGAGGATCGCTGCCGGCGGCGCCGGCATCCCCAGGGTGGTGGCTGTGCTCACGTTCGGCTGCCTACTTTCGTCTGCGTTCTGGGTGCACCCGTTCGCCCCGAGTCTAATGCGGACCCGATGGCGCCGATCTGTGAGAGCACCGACACCACCCGCACACGGCCCGCCCCGGGCCGGGAAACCGCGCTCAGGGGAACAGCTTGATCGGGTTCACGATGTCGGCGACCAGGGTGAGGATCATGTAAGCGCCGCCGATGACCACCACGACATAGGTGGCAGGCAACAATTTCATGTAGTCGACCGGGCCACCGTTGGGCAGGCCCTTACGGTTGCGCCACAGATTGCGCAGCTTCTCGAAGATCACCACCGCGATGTGGCCGCCGTCCAGCGGCAGCAACGGCAGCAGGTTGAAGGCACCGAGGAAGAAGTTCAAGCTGGCCAGCACCAGCACGAACGCACCCCACAGCCCGTGCTCGGCGGTTTCGCCGCCGATCTTGCTGGCACCGTACACACTGACCGGGGTATCGGCGTCGCGCTCACCGCCGGTGACGGCATCCCACAGGCTGGCCACCTTGCTCGGCATCTGCGCCAACGCGGAGAAGGTGCGCCCGAACATATCGCCGGTGAACGACACCGACGCAGGAATCGCCGACAGTATGTCGTGCTTGACCGGACCGTAGAAGTCCTGGCCGACGCCGACCTTGTACACGTACACCGGGCTGCTGACCCGTTCGGAACTGTCGGGAGACTGCAACGGATAGGTGGCGACCCGCTGCGGAGTCACCGTCAGCTGCAGCGTCTGCCCGTCCCGTTCCACGGTGTAGACCAGCGGCTCCGACGACTTCGCGGTGATCGACTGCAGATCTTTCCAGCTCTCGACGGGCTTGCCGTCGATCGCGGTGACCAGGTCACCGCGCTGCAGACCGGCTGCCTCCGCCGGACTGGGGCCGGGGCACTTCTGCATCGAGCCGTCCGGATTCTGCGGGGCGACACATCCGGGATAGATCTGGGTGGCCGGCGGCGAATCCAGGCGCGGCAGGCCCCACGCGACCGCGAGCAGCACGATCAGCAGGAAGCCGAGCAGGAAGTTCATCGCGATCCCGCCGAACATCACCACCAGCCGCTTCCAGGTGGCCTGCCGGTACATCGCCCGATGCAGATCCTCCGGTGGGACCTCGTCGAGCGCGGTCATCCCGGCAATATCACAGAAACCGCCCAGCGGCAGTGCCTTGAGGCCGTACTCGGTCTCGCCGCGACGGAACGAGAACACCTTCGGCCCGAAGCCGACGAAATAGCGGCGCACCTGCATGCCGGTGGCTTGCGCCGCCCACATGTGGCCACATTCGTGTAGCGCCACCGATAGCGTGATGCCGAGGGCGAACAGCACGAATCCGATCACGAAGCCCATGCGGTGCAGAACCCTCCTGAATCAGTTGCTCACGAGCGTGCGCGCACGCTGCCGCGCCCACGCGTCCGCCGCGAGCACCTCGTCCAACGTACTGGGTTCTTCGCTCCAGCGGTCTGCCGACTCGATCACCCTCGCCACCGTGCGCACGATATCGGGAAAGCGCAGGACGCCGTCGAGGAAGGCCTGCACGGCGATCTCGTTGGCCGCGTTGTAGATCGCGGTCATACTGCCACCGGCCTTACCGGCCGTACGGGCGAGTTCCACCGCCGGGAACACCTCGTTGTCGACGGGTTCGAACTCCCAGGTGAACGCGGTGCCGAAGTCGATCGGAGCGAGGGTGCCGGCGACGCGGTCCGGCCAGCCCAGCGCCAGCGCGATCGGCAGCTTCATATCGGGCGGGCTGGCCTGAGCCAGGGTGGAGCCGTCGGTGAAGGTCGCCATGGAATGCACGATCGACTGCGGATGCACCGTGACATCGATCCTGTCGTAGTCGATGCCGAACAGCATGTGAGCCTCGATCAGCTCCAGCCCCTTGTTCATCAGGGTGGCCGAATTCAGCGTGTTCATCAGGCCCATCGACCAGGTCGGATGGGCCTTCGCCTCGTCCGGACCGACCGACTCCAGCATCTCGGTGCTCCAGCCCCGGAACGGCCCGCCCGACGCCGTCAGCACCAGGCGCGCCACCTCCTCGGCACGGCCGCCGCGCAGGCACTGCGCCATCGCCGAATGCTCCGAGTCGACCGGAACGATCTGTCCGGGTGCCGCGGCGCGGGTGACCAAACTGCCGCCCGCGACCAGTGATTCCTTGTTGGCCAGCGCCAACCGGCGCCCCGATTCCAGGGTGGCAAGAGTCGGCTGCAGTCCGAGCGAGCCCACCAGGGCATTGAGCACCACATCGGCGTCGGTACGGCGGACCAGTTCGGTCACCGCATCCGGGCCGGCCAGCGGCACGCCGAGCTGCGCCGCGGCGGCCGGCTCGGCGACGGCTACCGCATCGATATCGATGCCGGTGGCACGGATCTGCTCGGCGAGCAGCTCGGGACTGCCGCCGCGGGCGGCCAGGCCGACCACGCGGAAACGATCCGGGTTGGCGGCGATGACCTGCAGGGCCTGGGTTCCGATGGAGCCGGTGCTGCCCAGCAGCAGAACTTTCACGATGTCGGACACGCACTCATTGTCCACGGTCGGTACCCGCCGAACCGACGCGACGCTCACCCCGCTGGCTACGACGGCCGGTCGTATGCAACCATATTCACACAGTCACCTTCACGACCTGCGGAACTCACGGTGCACGACGTACCGGAGCCGCAGCGATCACGGAATGATGGGAGCGAACGTGGCCGCCACGGAACTGGAACCCGCCGAGAACGCCGGCGTTGTCACCAAGGTCGATCCCGCTGAAGTTCCCTCCGCCGCATGGGGCTGGAGCGGTGAATCCCGGCGCACCTTCCGGATCGCCGGTTGGGTCGTCGTGGTCCTGTTGCTGGCCATGCTGTTCGAGAACCAGCAGGGCTCGTCGTCGGGCACCGGCGACACCGGCTACATCTTCCTGATCGGCTTCGCGGCCGCAATCGCCGCCATCCTGATCCGCGATTCGATCATCAGCCGCAAGCCGCGCTGAGTCGGTCGGTCCCGCAGCATTACCCGCGCGGCCGTCGAGTCCACCGACTCGGCGGCCGCGCCGTGTTGTCCCCGGCGGCGTCGTCCTCGGCCCGCCCGCGCTACACGGATCCGGCCCCGCCGCTGCGGCACCTACCGGCCGCGCCGTTTGCGGGGCCCGCTCTTTCCCGGACGCCCCCGCCCCGCGGCACCGGCCCGCCGCGCAGCGTCACCACGCTGAACCGCACCGCCCCGACGTCCGGTGCCCGCCGACGAGCCCGGAGCACGGCGGTCCGTTCCCGCAGCGCTGCCCGACCGTCCGCTCGCCTCACCGCGGCCGCGGCGATCCCGTTCACCGGCGGTGCGGGAACTGCGTGCACTACGCCCACGCACCACTCCGATGAACTCCTCGACATACTCGCCCGGATCGTCGATCGGCCACGCCAGCGAAACCTGGGTGGGTTCGACATCGGTGACCGGGCGGAAGATCAGATCCCGGCGGTGATGCAGCCGCGCCAGAGCATGCGGGACCACGGCCGCCCCACCGACCGCGGCTACCAGCTCCACCGTTGCGTCCAGCGCATCGATATCGCTCGCATCCTGCATCCGTTCGCCGTCCAGGTCCGCCAGGCTCACCTCGTCGAACAACGCGATCGGGTGATCTTTCGGCACCACCGCCACCGCGACTTCGCTGTACAGCGGAATCGCGTGCAGCTCCGCACGATCGAGCGGCAGCCGCACGAAACACATATCGACTTCACCCCGCACCAGGGCGTCACGCTGCCGTGCCTGCGGCACCGCAACGAGCTCCAGTGGTGCGTCCGGGAACCGCTCGGCCCACACCCGCGCCCACTTGGCGACGGTGACGCCCGGAACGTAGCCGATGCGCAGCGCAGGAGCAGATTCGGTCATACGGCAAGGTTATGGCACGGGCACCGGACCGGACCGCAGCGGTCGCCAGGGTGCTCACCCGCCGGACACGGTAGAAATGATCGCGACACCTCCCCCGCTCGCCCGGAGATCCCGGGCCAGATCAGATCGGATACGCGTTGACGACCCCCTCCCAGGCCCCGATGGCTGCCGGCGGCCCCGGAATCGATCGGCCGCTGTTCACCACCATCACCGACTTCGCCGACAACACTCGGTGGCTCAACGAGGCGATGCTCCTGTGGACCGACGCCGCGCTGGTGCTGTTCGGAGTCCTGATGGTCGCCGGGTGGTGGCTGGCGCGCGGCCGCGACGATCGGTCGATGGCGCTGGCGCTGCTGGCTCCGGTCAGCGTCGTCGCGACCTACATGGTCGCCGAAGTGGTGAAGGTGATCGTCGCCGAACCACGTCCGTGCCGCGGTGTACCGACCGCCTACTTCGTCGACGAATGTCCGGTCCTCAGCGACTACTCGTTCCCCAGCGGGCACACCACCACGGCCGCGGCCACCGTCACCGTCCTCTTCCTGCTGAATCGACGGCTCGGCTGGATCACGCTGGTCATCGCGCTGCTCGAAGGTTTCAGCCGGGTCTATGTCGGCGCGCACTATCCGCACGACGTTCTCGGCGCGGCGGTCCTGGCGGTTCCCGTGGCTCTCGCGATCACCCTGCTGCTGGTGCGCCCCGCGACCACGGTGGTGCACAGGCTGAGAGAATCCGCCCTCGCCCCGCTGGTCGCCGAGACCGCGAAGATCCCCGCCGCGCGCAGGTGAACGAGCACCGGGCCGCCCTTGTCCGCGAGCACGTTCCCGTGCTCGCGGTGATCTCGCTGGGTGGCGGTCTCGGCGGCCTCGCCCGCTACGGGCTGTCGCAGCTGCTGCCCACCCGGCCCGGTCACTTCCCCTGGGGCACATTCGCCGAGAACGTTCTCGGGTGCCTCGCCATCGGCATCCTGATGGTGTTGATCACCGAGGTCTGGTCCGCCCACCGGCTGGTGCGGCCATTCCTCGGCGTGGGTTTCCTCGGCGGATTCACCACCTTCTCCACCTACGCCGTGGAATTCCGCGGCCTGCTGGCCGCCGACTCGGTGATCCTCGGATTCGTCTACCTCGCCGGCACCGTGCTCGCCGCGCTGCTCGCCGTACTGGCCGGAGTCACCCTGACCCGGTTCGCTGTCCTGCGCGACCGGATAGCAGGTGAGCGGCCGTGACGGTGCTCCTGGTCTTCGTCGGCGCGATGATCGGCGCCCCGGTCCGCTATCTGACCGACCGATTCGTCCAAGGCCGCCACGACAGCGTATTCCCGTGGGGCACACTGACGGTGAACATCGTCGGCTGCCTGATCCTGGGCACCCTGACCGGTGCCGCCGTCGGTACCCCGGTACTCGCGCTCGCCGGCACCGGCTTCTGCGGTGCACTGACCACCTACAGCACCTTCGGCTACGAGACCGTGCGCCTGCTCGAACAGCGGGTGACGCTCTACGCGGTGCTGAACGTAGTGGTCAGCGTGGTGAGCGGACTCGCCGCGGCGCTGGCCGGTTACGCGGTCGGCCACGCGCTGTAGCGCCTCGCGAGTCGGCCGGGCGGTTCAGTCGTCGTCCCGCATTGCCGACAGCACGGCGCCACTGGTCGCGTCCACGGTGACCTCGAACTCGGCGCCCCGGGCATCGCGCAGGTCGACCTCCCAGACCTGGGTTCCCTTTTCGTCGTCGAGTTCGGCCGAGAGCACCGTGGCGTCCGGAATCTCGTGGCGCGCCGCCTCGACGGCCCGGTTACGGTCGATCGCGGGGCCGGCGGGAGCTCGTTCGGCCAGCGGGCGGACGGCGGCGACCGGCTCGTAGGCCGCGTGCTGCCGGCCATTGTCCGACCAGCCGGCCACCGCCAGGCTGCCGGTGCCGACCGTCGCGACGGCCGCGGCGCCGATCAGCAGCCAGCGAATCCCGCGGTAGATCCTGCTCGAGATCGATCCCATGATGGTTCCTCCTGTACCCGTGGATATTTCGGCAACGGGACCACCATGGCAGCGGCTACCTGAAGGCTCGCTGAAGCAACCTGAAATTCCCTTCAGGAAGAATCTGCGAAGCTGATCCCCATGCGCCTACTGATCGTGGAGGACGAGAAGCGGTTGGCCGACACCCTTGCGAAAGGGCTGGCCGCGGAAGGCTTCGCGACCGACGTCGCGCACGACGGCGTCGACGGCCTGCACATGGCCCGCACCAACGGTTACGACCTGATCATTCTCGACATCATGCTGCCGGGGATCAACGGCTACCGGATCTGCGCCACGCTGCGCGCAGAAGACGATCGGACACCGGTGCTGATGCTGACCGCCAAGGACGGCGAGTACGACGAAGCCGAGGGACTCGACACCGGTGCGGACGACTACCTGTGCAAACCGTTCTCGTACGTGGTTCTGCTGGCCCGCATCCGGGCCCTGCTGCGCCGCAACACCCGTGGCGGCGCGCCGATGGTCCGGGTCGGTGATCTGACGCTCGATCCGGCGACACACATCTGCCGCCGCGGCGACCAGCCGGTGAGCCTCACGGCGAAGGAATTCGCGGTCCTCGAGCATCTGGCGTTGCGTGCCGAACAGATCGTGCCGAAGGCCCAGATCCTCGACCATGTCTGGGATTTCGCCTACGACGGGGACCCCAATATCGTCGAGGTGTACATCAGCGCACTACGCCGCAAGATCGACGCCCCGTTCGGCCGCCGCAGCATCCTGACCGTGCGTGGCGCCGGATACCGGCTGGTGGCTGCCCGTGGCTGAGCCACCGGACGACACTCCCGCCCGCCGGCTGCGCTGGTGGAGTTCCGTGCGGGCGCGCACCACGACATGCGCCACCGTGGTCGTGGCGGTGGCACTGGTCGCCGCCGGGGCGGCGGTGCTGACAGTGTTGCGGCACAACCTCGTCGACAGCGCCGGCCTGCAGGCCGAGACGAATGCTCGGGCGATCGCCGACCGCATCGCCACCGGTGCCGATCTCGCCCAGCTGAACCTCCCGGACGCGGACCAGCAACCGGTACAGGTCATTTCACGCGACGGTGTGGTGCTGGCCGCCGCCGACGACCTACCACCGGGGCCGATCCTGGGCACCGGCCGGGACGTGACATCCGCAGAGCAATCCGGGGACCCGGTGAACCTCGCCGGCTCGGACGAGAAGTCCGACCGCGACGACACGGACAGCAACAGTTCGGACGACGAGCGCTCCGACGACGACACCGACGACGAGGAGGCGGCGGCGGACGACAAGGATGACGACGAGGATGATGACGACGACACGGACGACGACGATTCGGCAGCGTCACACGGCCTCTCCGACAGCGAACGCCGGGCGGGCGGCACCCGCGACACCTCGCCCACCTCGGCGGGCCCGGCGCTGACGAACCTGCCGGACACCGCGACCACCTCGGACAGCCCCGGCCCACACGATGATCCGGGCACAGTGAGCAGCGACGTCGCCCTCCACGACGGGCGACTCCCGGTGGCCGATGCCGATACCGGCGGCCACGACTACCGCATCGCCGCCGTGTCCGTCACCACACCCGGCGGCCGCCCACTGACGGTGTACTCCGCGACCTCACTCGGTATCGCCGACCGTGCCGTCTCCGGCGTACGCACCGCCATGCTGCTCGGGCTCGGCCCCTTGCTCGCGGTCGTCGCCGCGGTCACCTGGCTCGTAACCCGCCGTGCACTGCGACCGGTCGAGGCGATCCGCACCGAACTGGCCGAAATCGTCGACGGCGACCTGTCCCGCCGGGTCCCCGAACCTGCCGCCCGCGACGAGATCGCGCGACTCGCACGGACCACCAACGTCACACTGTCCGCGCTGGAAAACTCCGCACAACGACAGCGCCGCTTCATCGCCGACGCCGCACACGAACTACGAAGCCCCATCGCCAGTCTGCGCACCCAACTCGAAGTTGCCCGCGCCCATCCTCAGCTACTCGACCTCGACGGTGTCGTCGACGACACCGTCCGGTTGCAGCAACTCGCCACCGACCTGCTGCTCCTCGCACGCCTCGACTCCGGCGAACAACCCCGCCGTGACGAGATCGACCTGACCACCCTGGTCCGGGAAGAACTCTCCCGCCGAGCCGGCGACCGGCACCGCACCCTACTGGAGCTCCCCGACGAATCGCTCATGGTGCAAGGCAGCCGCATTCAGCTCGCCCGAGTACTGGGCAACCTGGTCGACAACGCGCAACGCCACGCCACCGCACTCGTCCGCGTACATCTCGAACGCCGCGACGGCCGGGTCGTGCTCGAGGTCGGCGACGACGGCCCCGGCGTCGCCGCAGCCGACCGCGACCGGATATTCCAACGATTCGTGCGCCTGGACGACGCCCGCAGCCGCGACGACGGCGGCGCCGGTTTGGGCCTGGCCATCGTCGCCGACGTCGTGGCCGGACACGGCGGCACCATCGAGGTGCGCGACGCCGAGGACGGTGGCGCCCTCTTCCGTGTCGAATTGCCGCCGCTTCGCTCCGGCGGGGTTTCGGCCGAGCCGCACTAGCCCTGGTTCACGCCGTTTCCGCTGGTCCAGGTCAGGGCCAGGTACATGCGGGCTCGTTCGCGGGGGGAGTCGAGGGTGTCACCGAAGACGTCGTGCAATCTGTCCATGCGGTAGCGCACGGTTTGGGGGTGGATGTGCAGTTCGTCGGCCATGGCGTGGCGGTCACCCATATTCCACAGCCAGCTCTTGAGGGTCTCCACCAGCCGATCTCGCTTGCCGTCGGTCAGTTCCTGCAGCGGCCGCAACACTTGGGCGCGCAGCGACTCCAGCAGCCACTCGTCCCGGTTGGCGATGATGGTGTCGATCTCGTCGGCCACCATCACCGGTGTCCCCGTCAACACACCCGCCTTGCGTAATCGCAGGGCTATCCGCGCGACCCGCATACCGGCGGGCAGCAGATCCAGGCTCAGGGAGTCGCCGATCACTGCCGAACAGTCCCGCAACGCGGCCACCAGCCGGATACTGCGCCCGGCCAGGCCCGGGTTGGGAACGATCGCGCCGACCGCGTCGTCGCGGCGGATGGGCAGGCACTGACTGCCGAAATGCTCCACCACGCCACAGGAACGCGCATCGGCCGGGTCCACGAGCACGACCGCGACCTCGGCGGGCAATTGCCAACCGGCCCGGTCGGCTGCCAAGCGGATCGCGATCGTGTCCGATCTGCCCGAAAGCAGCATTTCCGACAATTCCTCACGGTGCCGCTCGCGCGCTGCACTGGAGGCGGATTGTTCCAGTACATAGCCGTGCGCGGAGGCTGCAGAGAATTCGTCGACGAATGCGAAGACGGCTTCGGCCAGGATCGCCAGCACTTCGGGTCCCAGATCCAGTTTGAGCGCGGTTTCGGCCACGTGATGCCACGCTGCCCGGGCCCCCACCTGGTACGCACCCAGGAGGTCCGACAGATCCGCACCGTCCTGCAACTGCTGGCGGCCGACCTGTTCGAAAACCAGCTGGGTGGGTGCGGTAACGGCCTCACCTGCGCCGTCATCGGTTCGGGGGCCGTGTTCGGCGAGATCCAGCATCCGATGGACGAACAGCACGCCGACCTCGGCCACTTCGGGACGATGCTCGTCGAGATAGCGCGCGTAGTCGGGCCATTCGGCCGCCAGGAGATCACGAACCTCGTCGAGGAGGTCCGGCATCCTAGCGTCGAGTTCCTCCGAAAGCTGCTCCAACGCCTCCGGTGTTATCGGAATTTCATGATGGGAATCGCTCATTCGAGTCCTCTCCGACTCGATTATCGTCCGGATACAAAAAACGTCGAGCGAAATCACTTGAACCGTTGAAGATTTGAACCCTGTGTTGCGGTCACCATCGAACCATGGACGCAGCGACCGCCCCGGCCCGCCGGCTGCGGGCCCGTGAAAAGGAAGAAAACTTTCCCGTCGCGCTGCGGTGGTTGCCGCGGGAACCACGCCGACACCTGCACGCGGTCTACGCCGCCACCAGACTAATCGACGAGACCGGTGACGCGGCACCCGGAGACCGGGTGTCGCAGCTCCTGGCGCTACGCGCCCAGGTCACGGCCTTGTGGCAGGGCCACACACCGGACGATCCGGTCCTGCAGATGCTCGCTTCGACCGTCACTGCCTGCACGCTGCCGCAGGAGGCGTTCCAGGAGCTGATCGAGGCCAACCTGGTAGACCAGCGGGTCCACCGCTACGCATCCTTCGACGATCTGCTCGGCTACTGCCGCTTGTCCGCGAATCCGGTGGGCCGGCTGGTCCTCGCGGTATTCGACCAGTCCACTCCGGACACCGTCGCCCTGTCCGACCGGGTCTGCTCGGCGCTCCAGGTGCTCGAACACTGCCAGGACATCGCCGAGGACTACGCCGCGGGCCGCATCTACCTTCCGCAACACGACCTCGCCGCCGCCGGGATCGCCGAGGCGAGCGTGGCCACCGGTGGGCCGGGCGATCCGGCCTGCCGTGCACTGGTGCTCACCCAGGTGGAGCGGTGTGAGTCGCTCCTCGGCGAGGGCGCGCCGCTGGTGGCGCGGTTGACCGGATGGGCACGCATCGCCGTCGCGGGATATATCGCGGGCGGTTACGCGACCGTGCGCGCGCTGCGCGCCGCCGAAGGCGATGTGTGGAGTGCACCGGTGCGGCCCCGGCATGTCGACACGGTGGCCGCGATGGTCACCCTGCTCGGCAAGGCGACGGTGGTGACGCCGTGAGCATCGCTGTCGGCCCCACGGTGGCCCAGGCCTATACCGCGTGTGAGCAGATCACCCGCACCGAGGCCAAGAATTTCTACTACGGCATCCGGCTGCTGCCCCCGGAGAAGCGATCGGCGCTGTGTGCCCTGTACGCCCTGGCCCGGCGGATCGACGACATCGGCGACGAGGACGGTGCGCCGGCCGCGAAAACCGAGGCGCTGCGGCTGCTCCGCAAGGATCTGGACCGGATCGGCGGCGGCGCCGACACCGATGATCCGGTGCTGTTCGCCGTCGCCGACTCGGCGCGCCGCTTTCCGGTGCCGATGGGTGCGTTCGGCGAACTGATCGACGGCGTACAAGCCGATGTCGACGGCGTTGGTTACGGCGACTTCGACGAACTCACCCACTACTGCCGCTGCGTGGCCGGCGCGGTAGGGCGGCTGTGCTTGTCGATCTTCGGCTCGACCGACGAACCCAGTGCACCGCTGTATGCCGATCAGCTGGGGATCGCGCTGCAACAGACCAATATCCTGCGCGATATCCGCGAGGATCTGCTCAACGGCCGCATCTACCTGCCCCAGGCCGACCTCAGCCGATTCGGCGTGCGACTGGAACTCGACGCCGGTGGCGCACTCGACGATCCCAACGGTGGCCTGGCCGCACTCATCCGTACCGCCACCGAACGCGCCGAGAACTGGTACTGCCTGGGCATGCGGCTCCTACCGCACCTCGACGGGCGCAGCGCCGCCTGCTGTGCGGCGATGGCGGGCATCTACCGGCGGCTCAACAACCGGATTCACGCCAATCCGGTGGCGGTGTACGACCGGCGGTTGTCGCTGAGCGGACGCGAGAAGACCCGGGTCGCCTCCGGCGCACTGCTGCAGTATTCGATGACGGCGCTCGGGCGGTCGCGATGACCGTGCGAGTGGCCGTAGTGGGTGGTGGTCTCGCGGGGATCACCGCGGCGCTGCGCTGCGCGGATGCCGGGCATTCGGTGCAGCTCTTCGAATCCCGGCCGTGGCTGGGCGGTCTGACCTCCTCGTTCACCCGTGGCGGGCTATGGGTCGACAACGGCCAGCACGTATTCCTCCGATGCTGTGAGCACTATCTGGCCCTGCTGCGTCGCCTGGGTATGCGTGACGCGGTACACCTGCAGCCCCGGCTCGATATCGCGGTGTCGGGCGGCGGGCGGACCGGTCGGCTGAGTCGATCACCGCTGCCCGCACCTCTGCATCTGGGCTGGTCGCTGCTGCGCTACCCGTGGCTGTCCCCCGCGGCGCGGATGCGATTCACCTGGGCCGCACTAGCACTGCGCGCCGTCGACACCACCGATCCGCGCACCGACACCACGAGCTTCGGCGCATGGCTGCGCGCCCACGGGCAGCACCGCGATGCCATCGACTCCCTGTGGGATCTGGTCGGGATCGCCACCCTCAACGCCCGCGCCGACGACGTCTCGCTGGCGCTGGCGGCGACGGTGTTCCAGATCGGGTTGCTCACCGATTCGGACGCAGCCGATATCGGATGGTCCCGGATTCCGCTGCGGCAGTTGCACGGTGATGCGGGGCTCGTGGCCTTGTCCGACGCGGGTGTGCGTGTCTCGATGCGGACGAAGGTCACCGGGATCCGGCCGTGCGGGACGGCCTGGACGGTCGGCACCGCACCGGGCGACGTCGCTGCCGATGCGGTGATCTGCGCCGTTCCACACACCGCGGCGCAGGCACTGCTCCCCGCTGCCGCGGTCGACCTGCCACCGAACTGGGCTGCGGCCCTGGGTAGTTCGCCGATCGTCAATATTCATGTGGTCTACGACCGGCGGGTGCTGCACGAGCCGATGCGGGCGGGAGTCGGCACCGAGGTGCAGTGGATCTTCGACCGCACGGCCGCCGCGGGGCTGACCTCCGGGCAGCAGCCGGCGGGGCACACCGCATCCCCCGCCGACGCACTCCATACCGCTCCCCCGGCCCCGATGCCGGCGGGCGCCCAGTATGTCGCAGTGTCGGTGTCGGCCGCCGACGCCTTCGTGGACACCCCCACCGCCGAGCTGCGGCAGCGCTTCTTGCCCGCCGTCGAACAGATGCTGCCGGCGGCCCGCGACGCACGGGTACTCGACTTCTTCGTCACGCGAGAACGGCACGCGACCTTCCGTCCCGCCCCCGGTTCCGCGCGGTTGCGGCCTCCCGCGCACACGACAATGCCCGGCCTCGCGCTGGCCGGAGCCTGGACCTCGACCGGCTGGCCGGCGACGATGGAAGGTGCCGTTCGCAGCGGTGAAAACGCTGCGGCAGAGATCATTTCGCAGTTCTCGGAAGAAGGTTCCCGTACCGGCGCATCCGATCGCGCCGAGATACCCGACCCACGCTCGCGGATATCGGAGGTGATCAGATGACGGTAACTGCCCTGTCCACTGTCGACGCCGACGGACAGGCCGTTCGCGCGGCGCTGTTCGACGCTGTCGGACGACTCGACGGTGCCATCCGGCCGGTGGTCGCCTATCACCTCGGCTGGTGCGACGAACACGGCCGCCCGGTGGCCGGCGACTGCGGAAAGTCGGTGCGATCACGGCTGACGATGCTGGCCGCCCATGCCGCCGGCGGCGACGACCGGTGTGCGGTGCCGGGTGCGGTCGCGGTCGAACTCGTACACAACTTCTCGCTGGTCCACGACGACCTGATGGATCGTGACGCCACCCGCCGCCACCGCCCCACGGTCTGGGCAGTCTGGGGCGATGCGGTAGCCGTGCTGGCCGGCGACGCGATGCTGTCACTGGCCCACGAAGTGCTCCTCGATTCGGGTTCACCGCGGGCCGTGGACGCCGCCCGCCTGATCGGCCGGGCCACCCAGGACCTGATCCGCGGCCAGGCCGCCGACGTCGACTTCGAACATCGCGACGATGTGACGCTGGCCGAATGTCTCGAGATGGCCGGCGGTAAGACCGCAGCACTGCTGGCGGCGAGCGCGGCGATCGGCGCGGTACTGGCCGACGCACCCGCTGCGACGGTCGCCGCGCTGCGGTCCTACGGCGACGATATCGGGATCGCATTCCAGTTGGTCGACGATCTGCTCGGGATCTGGGGCGAGCCTGCGACCACGGGTAAGCCGGTGTTCTCGGATCTGCGCTCGCGCAAGAAGTCGTTGCCGGTGACCTGGAGTCTGGAATCCGGCCGTCCTGCCGGGCGTGCGCTGGCGCAGTGGTTCGCGCAGTCGAACGAGCCCACCGAGAACGAGTTGCGCGCGGCCGCCGGCCTGGTCGACACCGCAGGTGGCCGCCGCTGGGCCCGGTCGGAGGCACGACGGCGGGTGCGGGCCGCGCAGCAAGCGCTCGACTCGGTGCCCATCACCCCCGAATACCGCCGGGAGCTCAGCGGTCTGGCGGATTTCATCGTGGAACGGAGTGCATAGGTATGACAGTCACCCACACCGGCGCGGCGAGCCGGCGGGCAGCCGTCGAACACGCGACCGCGCGCACGGCGGCCGTCCCTTCCCTCGGATCGAGCGATCCCGCCGCGGTACGCGCGGCCACCGCGGCGGCGGTCGATCTACTGCGCACTTCCCAGCACGAACAGGGCTGGTGGAAGGGCGAATTGGCGACGAACGTGACGATGGACGCCGAAGACCTGCTGCTGCGGGAATTCCTCGGCATCTCCACACCGGAGGTGACCGTCCCCGCCGCCCGCTGGATCCGTTCGCAGCAACGTGCCGACGGCACCTGGGCGACCTTCCACGACGGCCCGGGCGACCTGTCGACCACTGCCGAGGCCTGGGTCGCGTTGCGACTGGCCGGCGACGATCCGACGGCACCCCATATGCGCGCCGCGGCCCGGTTCGTCCGTGCCGAAGGTGGTATCGAGGCGAGCCGCGTGTTCACCCGGATCTGGCTGGCCCTGTTCGGTCTGTGGTCCTGGGACGATCTGCCGAATCTGCCACCCGAACTGGTGCTGTTCCCGTCCTGGTTCCCGCTCAACATCTACGACTGGGGCTGCTGGGCGCGCCAGACCGTCGTGCCGCTGACCGTCGTTGCGACACTACGGCCCTGCCGCCCACTACCGTTCGGCATCGACGAGTTGCGTACCGGCGCGCCCGCCGCGCGCCGGGCGCCGCTCACCAGCCTGGCGGGAGTGTTCCAGCGGGTGGACACGGTGCTGCACACCTACGCCCGGCTGCCGCTCAATCCGGTGCGGGACCTGGCGATGCGGCAGGCGGGGGAATGGATTCTGGCCCGGCAGGAGGCCGATGGCGGCTGGGGCGGAATTCAGCCGCCGTGGGTGTATTCGCTACTGGCACTGCATCTTCTGGGCTATCCGCTCGATCATCCCGCGCTACGGGCCGGTATCGAGGGCCTGGACGGGTTCGTGGTACGCGAGCAGACACCCGACGGGGAGGTCCGCCGGCTCGAGGCCTGCCAATCCCCGGTGTGGGATACCGCGCTTGCGACCGCCGCGCTGCTGGATGCGGGTGTGGCACCGGGTGATTCGGCCGTACTGCGCGCCACCGATTGGCTGCTCGGTGAGCAGATCACCGCCGGCGGCGACTGGCAGGTGCGCCGGCCCGGGCTCGAACCCGGCGGGTGGGCCTTCGAATTCGCCAACGACGTCTATCCCGACACCGACGACACCGCGGAGATCGTCATCGCGCTCAATCAGGTCGCGCACCCGGACCGGCAGCGCCTCGATGCCGCGATCGATCGTGCCGCGCGCTGGACGGTGGGCATGCAGTCCGCCGACGGCGGCTGGGGCGCATTCGACGCCGACAACACCTCGGTACTTCCCACGAAGCTGCCGTTCTGCGACTTCGGCGCCGTCACCGATCCGCCCTCGGCAGATGTGACCGCCCACGTGGTGGAGATGCTGGCGGCGCTGGGACGCAGCGGCGACCGCGAATGCCGGCGCGGTGTGCGCTGGCTGATCGATCACCAGGAGACCGACGGCTCGTGGTTCGGCCGCTGGGGCGCCAACCATATCTACGGTACCGGCGCGGCGGTTCCCGCTCTCGTCGCTGCGGGCACCGCCCCTCGGTCCCGGCCGATCCGCCGGGCGGTGCGCTGGCTGGAGGAGCATCAGAACGCCGACGGCGGCTGGGGTGAGGATCTGCGGTCCTACCGCGATGCGGCCTGGGTCGGCCGCGGCGACTCGACTCCGTCGCAGACCGCGTGGGCACTGCTGGCCCTGCTGGCAGCCGAGGAGGACTCCCCCGCCGTCGAGCGGGGAATCGCCTGGCTGGTCGGGACTCAGCGCGCCGACGGGGGCTGGGACGAGGACCTTTTCACCGGCACCGGCTTCCCGGGTGATTTCTACATCAACTACCACCTGTATCGGCTGGTGTTCCCGGTCTGGGCACTGGGCCGGTACCTGCGCAGGCATCCGGAGGCGAGTGCGCCCGAGGGCGTCGCCGCCGTGGACGGGAGCCGAGGCCCATGACCCGATCCGGAGTCGTCTGCACGCCGCTGCGTTCGGAATGGGCGGCGCTGTACGGCGCCGTCTCGGCGCCGGTGATACGCACCGCGCGCGGCCCGCGGCATCGCTACTCCGGCGCCGGCGCGGGGCCTGTCGCGGTGGCGGGAGTAGCCGGTGCGCTCACCGCCAGGCTACGGCCGGGCGATCTGGTCGTAGCGGATGAGCTGCGCAGCAGTACTTCCGAATTCCCCAGCTCCGCAGCCGTTCTGCTACACGGTGAACTACTCCGGCTCGGGCTGCCCGCACATCTGGGCCCGGTGTTCTCCGCCGACCGTGTCGTCACCGGCCGCGCACGAACCGAGCTGGCGGATTCCGGGGCCCTCGCGGTCGATACCGAATCGGCCTTCCTCGCCGCCGACGCACCCGGGGGACAGGCCGTGGCGCTGCGCGCGATCGTCGACACGCCGGACGCGCCGCTGGTGCATCCGGGCACCGCATGGCGCGGGGTACGCGCTTTGCGGTCGCTGCGCGCGGCCGGTCCGGCGCTGGACCGCTGGGCGGCGGCCACCGGCGAACGAGAGGTGGTGCTGGCCGGCCCGCGATCGTTCTGCGCCGGCGTCGAACGCGCCATCGAAATCGTCGAACGGACGTTGCGCCGGTTCGGCGCGCCGGTCTACGTGCGTCGACAGATCGTGCACAACAGCCATGTGGTCGACGAATTGTCCGAGCACGGCGCGGTGTTCGTCGACGAGCTGGATCAGGTCCCCGAAGGGGGCGTGGTGGTACTCGCCGCCCACGGGGTGGCACCCGCGGTCCGACGGCAGGCCGAGGCGCGCGCACTGCGAGTGGTCGACGGCACCTGTCCCCTGGTGTCGAAGGTGCACGCGGAGGTACGCACCTTCGCGGCAGCCGGCAACACCGTGTTCCTGATCGGACACTCCGAGCACGAAGAGGTCGTCGGCACTCGAGGGGAGGCACCGGCAGAGGTGATCGTCGTGGCCGATCCCGACGAGGCCGCCCGGGTCCACCCGCCCGACCCCGACCGGGTCGCCTACGTCATGCAGACCACGCTCGCGACCGCGGAGGCCGAGGCCACCGCAGCCGTACTGCGGCAACGGTTCCCGGAGCTGCACGCGCCGCGCAAGGACGACATCTGTTACGCCACCACCAATCGCCAGCACGCCGTGCGGGAAGTCGCGCGGCAGACCGATCTCGTGCTCGTGCTGGGTTCGCGCAATTCCTCCAATTCGCTGCGGCTGGCCGAGGTCGCCGCGGCGGAGGGAGTGCGTGCGCACCTCGTGGAAGACGCCGGTGAGGTCGAACTCGGCTGGCTGGCCGGTACCCGCCGCATCGGTGTGACCGCCGGCGCCTCGGCGCCACCCCATCTGGTGGACGACCTGGTGCGGGCCCTGTCCGGGCTCGGCACCGTCCAGGTTCGCCGCACCACCGTGACCGAAGAAAATGTTCGATTCAACCTGCCTCGGGAGGTGAGCTGAATGGCCATGCCATTCCGTCAATCCGTGCGTCTGGGAGCCTATCTGGCGAAACAGAAGGTCCTTCGCCGCGAGAAGTACCCCATTCTCGTGGAATTGGAGCCACTGTTCGCGTGCAACCTCGCGTGCGCGGGCTGCGGCAAGATCCAGCATCCCCATACGCTGCTCAAACAGCGCATGCCCGTCGAGCAGGCGGTCGGCGCGATCGAGGAGTGCGGCGCGCCGATGGTGTCGATCGCCGGCGGTGAACCGTTGATGCATCCGCAGATCGACGAGATCGTACAGCAGTTGCTGGACCGCAACAAGATCGTCTTCCTGTGCACCAACGCCGTGCTGCTGCCCAAACATATGCACAAGTTCACCCCGCACCGCAACTTCGCGTGGATGGTGCATCTGGACGGGCTGCGCGAACGACACGACGCCTCGGTCTGCAAGGACGGCGTGTTCGATCAGGCGGTGGACGCGATCCGCCAGGCCAAGGCCGCCGGATTCCGGGTGATGACGAATACCACCTTCTTCGATGTGGATTCGCCGCAGGACGTGATCGACGTACTGGACTATCTCAACGACGAACTCGAGATCGACCATATGCAGATCGCCCCCGGCTACGCGTACGAGAAGGCGCCCGATCAGGAGCACTGGCTCGGGGTGAAACAAACCCACGAACTGTTCACGAAGGCGTTCGCCGACGGACGCCGCAAGAAGTGGCGACTCAACCATTCCCCGCTGTACCTGGATTTCCTCGAGGGCAAGGTCGACTTCGGCTGCACCGCGTGGGCCATCCCGTCGTATTCGCTCAAGGGCTGGCAGCGCCCGTGCTACCTGCTCGACGACGGCTACGCCGCCAGCTACCGGGAGCTGATCGACGACACCGACTGGGGTGCCTTCGGGCGCGGCAACGACGAACGCTGCTCGAACTGCATGGCGCACTGCGGATACGAGCCCACCGCGGTGGTCGCGACGCTGGGCTCGTTGAAGGAAACGATCCGAGCCGCAGTCGACTGACCGACATCCCAGGTTCCCGCCCCGGAAGGTGAGTACCCCACCCATGACACTGTCGACGCGCGGGTCCGACCCGCTCACCCGCCTCACCGGTCCCGACGCCCTGGCCACCCTGGCCGAGGCAGAACTGCCCGAATTGGCGCGGCGAATACGTGAACGCCTCGTCGAGACGGTGACCGGTGTCGGCGGGCATCTGGGAGCCTGCCTGGGGACGGTGGAACTGACCATCGCCTTGCATCGGGTGTTCCGCTCCCCCACCGATGCCCTGGTCTTCGACACCGGGCATCAGAGTTACACGCACAAATTGCTCACCGGGCGAGCGGATTCCTTCGACAGTCTGCGCCGCGCGGGCGGTATGGCCGGCTATCCCAGCCGCGCCGAATCCGCGCACGACTGGGTGGAGAATTCCCATGCCTCGGTGAGTCTGGCCTGGGCGGACGGCATCGCCAAGGGCTTCGAACTACGCGGTGAGCACGACCGCCGAGTGGTCGCGGTGATCGGTGACGGTGCGCTCACCGGCGGAGTGGCTTGGGAAGGGATGAACAACATCGGCGCCGCCCGGCGGCCGGTCGTGGTGGTGCTCAACGACAACGGCCGATCCTACGATCCGACCGCCGGCGCCCTGGCCGACCACCTGCGCGCGCTGCGCGAAGGCGCGCCCGGTGCCGGGAATCTGTTCGACGCCATGGGTTTCGACTATGTCGGACCGGTCGACGGGCACGACATCGGGGCGCTGTGCACCGCCCTGCACACTGCCGCCGCAGCGGGTCGCCCGGTCGTGGTGCACGCGATCACCTGCAAGGGACGGGGATTCGCTCCCGCGGAGGCCGACGAAGCCGACCGCATGCACTCCTGCGGTGTCATCGATCCGGAGACCGGGGCGCCACGAAAGCCGCCCACCGTCAGCTGGACCGATCTGGTGGAAACCGAACTGGCCGCTATCGCCGACGACCAACCCGAGGTGGTCGCGCTGACCGCGGCGATGCGGTTACCCACCGGGCTCGGAGAGTTCTCCCGACGAGCACCCGATCGGGTCTTCGACTCGGGTATCGCCGAACAACACCTACTCGCCTCCGCGGCCGGGCTGGCGGCCGCGGGCATGCACCCGGTGGTTGCGGTGTACTCGACCTTCCTCAACCGGGCCATCGATCAGGTACTGCTCGATGTCGCGCTGCACGAACTGCCGGTGACACTGGTATTGGACCGGGCCGGGGTCACCGGACCCGATGGTCCCAGTCACCACGGCATGTGGGATCTGGCCCTGCTCACCTGTGTTCCGGGCATGCGTATCGCCTGTCCGCGGGACCCGAACCGGGTGCGTGAACTGTTACGGGAAGCCGTTGCCACCCCGGGCCCGACGGCCATGCGGTATCCGAAAGCCTCTGTGGGAGAGGATGTTCCGAACATCGCGCGGATGGACGGCATGGACATCCTGCACCGTGGCCCGCACAGCCCGCTCGACGTGCTGCTGGTAGCCGTCGGGCCGATGGCCACGCCGTGTCTGCAGGCGGCGCGGATACTGTCCGACAACGGGTTCGGAGCCACCGTGGTGGATCCACGCTGGGTGTGGCCGATCAATCCGGGCCTGGTCTCCATCGCCGCGCGCCACCGGCTCACCGTCTGCGTGGAGGACGGTATCGCCGGCAACGGTATCGGCGCGCACCTCACTCGGACGGTCGCAAGCGACGGCGCGGCCACGCAGGTACGCGCACTCGGACTGCCGACCGAATTCATCGCCCACGCCCCCCGCGACCGGATACTCGCCGACTGCGGACTCACCGGCGAGGGCATCGCCGCGGCCTGCCTGGAATGGCTGCCCGCAACCGAGAGGATCCGATGACCGCCGTCTTCTTGTCCGAGCCCGCCGCGCCGGCGCTGCGTCCGCGCCGGCACAGCCGGCGCATCGATGTCGGATCGGTGCCGGTGGGTGGCGGAGCACCCATCTCCGTCCAGTCGATGACCACCACCGTGACCGCCGACGTCGAGGCGACGCTGCGGCAGATCGCGGAATTGACCGCCGCGGGCTGCGACATCGTGCGCATCGCGGTGCCGTCCCAGGACGACTGCGACGTACTGCCGACGATCGCCCGGCGTTCGGCCATCCCGGTGATCGCCGATATCCACTTCAATCCGCGCTACGTCTTCGCCGCCATCGACGCCGGATGTGCGGGCGTCCGGGTGAACCCGGGCAATATCCGCAAGTTCGACGACAAGGTGCGCGAGATCGCCACCGCGGCCGGTGCCGCGGGCGTACCGATCCGCATCGGGGTCAACGCGGGCTCACTCGATCAGCGCGTCCTGGACCGCTACGGCGGCCGTGCCACCGCGCCGGCGCTGGTGGAATCCGCGCTCTGGGAAGCCGGATTGTTCGAGGAACACGGTTTCCGGGATCTGAAGATCTCGGTGAAGCACAACGACCCCCTGGTGATGATCCAGGCCTACCGCCTGCTCGCGCAGCGCTGCGACTATCCGCTGCATCTGGGCGTCACCGAGGCCGGCCCACCGCTGCAGGGCACCGCGAAGTCGGCGAGCGCGTTCGGCATCCTCCTGTCGGAGGGGATCGGCGACACGATCCGGGTGTCGCTGTCGGGGCCACCGGCCGAGGAGGTCAAGGTCGGTCACCACATTCTGGCCGGACTCGGTCTGCGGCCACGCACCCTCGATATCGTGTCCTGCCCCACCTGCGGTCGCTGCCAGGTCGACGTCTTCGATCTGACCAAGAGAGTGGAGGAGGCGTTCCGCGATTTCCCCGCCCCGTTGCGGGTCGCGGTGATGGGATGCATCGTCAACGGTCCCGGCGAGTCCCGCGAGGCCGATATCGGTGTGTCCGCGGGCAATCACAAGGGCCAGATCTTCGTACGCGGCGAGGTGGTGCGCACCGTCCCGGAATCGATGATCGTCGAGGCGCTGATCGAGGAAGCGCTCACCCTGGTCGAGGAGCACCAAGAATAATCCAGACAAAGCGCGCATACCTCCTCACCTGCGGTGATAATCACGCCACAAGGATGGACCGGCGTTGAAGGTATGCCTTACCTTTGGACGGTGAACTGGGCCGAGGCTGTACCCAACCTGCTGATCTGCCTGCGAGAGGGCCTGGAAGCCGGACTCGTCGTCACGATCCTGCTGGCCGCGGTACGCAAGACCTCGACGCCCGAACGCCCGGTTGCCACCACTCCGGTATGGCTCGGTGTGCTCGGCGCCGTATCGGTCGCCGCGGCCTTCGCCGCTGTCCTCACCTACTCCACGAATGTGCTGTCGAATTCCGGTCAGGAGATCGTCGGCGGCGTATTGAGTGTGACCGCGGTCGGCCTGGTGACCGCGATGGTGTTCTGGATGCGGCGTACCGCCGCATCCCTCTCGGGCCAGTTGCGCGGCGAGGTCGCCCGGGCCACCGCGATCGGCGCGGGCGCACTGGCAGTCACCGCCTTCCTCGCCGTGGGCCGCGAGGGACTGGAATCGACGCTGTTCGTCTGGACCGCCGTCAAGGCATCCGGCACCACCCTCGCACCGCTGATCGGTGCCGCACTCGGATTCGCCGCCGCCGTCGTCCTGTGCTGGTTGCTGTATCGGCAATCGGTGAAACTCAACCTCGGTGTGTTCTTCAATCGCACCGCACTGGCGCTGATCGTCATCGCCGCGGGCGTGCTGGCCTACGGTCTCGGCGACCTGCAGGATGCCGGAATCCTGCCCGGCCGGCACTGGGTCGCCTTCGACCTGTCGGCACATATCGACCCGAACTCGTGGTGGGTCTCGATCATCACCGGCGTCACCGAGCTCACGCCGCGGATGACCGTACTGCAGGTCGTGGCCTGGGTGGCCTATCTGGCCGTGGTGATCCCGCTGTTCGTCCGTGCCGGACGCACCGCCACGACCACGTCCTCGGCGGCATCCGCGCAGCCGCCGAAACCGGGGCCTGCACAACCGGCAGCGGCTGCCGAACCGGCCGGCCCACCGGCGACGCCCGACGAATCTCCCCGTACCTCCGCGCAACCTGCGCCGGCCGGGTCCGCATCCGCAGACCGGTGGGAGCGCATCGTGGGGCCGCGCCCGGCGCTGGTGGGTGCCGTGCTGGTGCTCGTACCTGCCCTCGCGGCCGGTGCCGCGATCGCACTGCTCCCCTCCCCCGGCTCCGATTCCATCCAGGCCGTGACCGTCTCCGACACCTCGTGTGCGGCGGAATGGACGTCCGCCACCGCCGGCACCCGCACCTTCCAGGTACAGAACAAGACCTCCGTGGCCGGTGAGATCAACCTGGTGAATTCCGGCGGCGCGGTGGTCGGCGAGATCGAGACGATCGGCCCGGGCACCACCGCCGACCTCACCGCAACCCTCAGTGACGGCAACTACACCATGCAATGCCTGATGTCGGGCAAGCCGGTGACCTCGTCGGCGGCGGTAGCGGTGAGCGGCCGGGTGGGTGATGCCCCGCCACCGGTCCACCGCGTCACCGCGGACGATCTGCGTGGCCCGAACGACGCCTACCAGGCCTATGCCGCCGGCACCCTGACCCGGCTGGCCGCCACGCTCGACGCCATCGGCGCAGATCTGCGGCGCGGGGACATCGCCGCAGCCCGGGTGGATTGGCTCACCGCACAGCAGATGTGGGAACGAGTCGGTGCCTCCTACAACAGTTTCGGTGCGGCCGGCACCGCGGTGTCGGGTCTCCCGGACGGCCTGCCCGGAGGTGTCGCCGATCCGGACTTCACCGGCCTGCACCGCCTCGAATACGGCCTGTGGCACGGGCAGCGACCCGAGCAACTGCTGCCGGTCCTCGACCGCCTCGGTGCCGATATCGGGCATCTCCGCGAGAATCTGGGTAGCGAGGACCTCGCCGGTGATCCGGTGAATCTGCCGTTGCGCGCCCACGAAATTCTCGAAGATGCCCAACGCGACCATATTTCGGGTATCGACGATCACGGCGGCGGTGCTGCCTACCCGATGACGCTCGCCGATATCGACGTCACCCGCACCGTCCTCGCCGAACTCGGGCCGTTGCTCGACGAGCGGGCTCCGGACCTGCGTGCCGGCCTGCGAACCCGTCTGGACGAGCTCCAGGCAGCACTGCTCGCCACCCGGGACCACGGTCACTGGCGGGCCCCCGAGGCCACGCCACCAGCCCTGCACCAAGCCGTGAACGCACGTCTGGGAGCCGCGCTCGAAGAGCTCGCCCGGGTGCCACGGCTGCTCGAAGTCCCGATCTCCCACTGATCGCCGAACCAGTAAAGGCTCCACGATGAACGTCAGCCGTCGCAGCTTCTTCTCCGGTGCCGCCGCCGGTGCCGCGGGAACCGCGCTGACCGCCGGTCTCCTCGCCGAAGGCGCCCACCAGGATGCCGAGGCGGCAGTAGCGGGCCGGCCCGTCGCCTCGGCCCGCTATCCGTTCCACGGTGTGCACCAGTCGGGCATTCTCACTCCCGGGCCGGACGCCAAGCAGAATGCCGCCTGCTTCGCGGCCTTCGATGTCACCGCCCGGAGCCGGGACGAGCTCGCCGAGGCGATGCGCGCCCTCACCGAACGCGCCAGATTCCTCACCGCCGGTGGCACCCCGGACGACCTCGGACTCGGCGAACCTCCGGCCGACAGCGCCGTTCTCGGCCCCGAGGTGATCGCCGACGGACTCACCGTCACGACCGCGGTCGGCGCCGGTCTGTTCGACGACCGCTTCGGGCTGCGCGCCGCCGCACCCGCACGCCTCCAGCCCATGCGAACCTTCCCGAACGACACCCCGGACCCGGCGTGGATGCACGGCGACCTGCTGATTCAGCTGTGCGCCCATCATCCCGACACCGTCCACCACGCGCTGCGCGACCTCACCCGGCACACCCGCGGCGCGCTGCAGCTGCGCTGGAAGATCGACGGCTACAACTCCCCGCCGCGTCCCTCCGGGACCGCCCGCAATCTGCTCGGCTTCAAGGACGGCACCGCCAACCCGACCGGCGCCGAGGCCGAATCACTGATCTGGATCCCCGCGGGCGCGGACGAACCGGCATGGACCCGAGGTGGCACCTATCAGGTGGTGCGGCTGATCCGGATGCTGGTGGAATTCTGGGACCGGGTGTCGATCAACGAGCAGGAGAACATGTTCGGCCGTCGCCGTGACTCCGGCGCACCGCTCGACGGCAATCAGGAATTCGACACCCCCGACTACGCGGCCGACCCCGAAGGCTCGGTCGTTCCGCTCGATTCCCATATCCGGCTGGCCAATCCGCGCACCCCGGACACCGCACGACAGCAACTGGTGCGCCGCTCCTACAACTACGACCTCGGCGTCGAACGCAACGGCAATATGGCAGCCGGTCATATCTTCAGCTGCTACCAGCAGGATGTGAGCCGCCAGTTCGAGGCGATCCAGACCCGGCTGATCGACGAACCGCTCACCGATTACGTCCAGCCGTTCGGCGGTGGATACTTCTTCGCGCTGCCCGGCGTCCGCGACGAGCAGGACTGGTATGCACGGACGCTGCTGAGCTGAGCGGCGCGCCGGATCACGGCGACGAGCCGTGCCGCCGGCGTTTATGCCTCGGCAGCCAATTGCCCGCAGGCCGCGGCGATCTCCTGCCCGCGGGTATCGCGGACCGTGCACGGCACGCCCTGCGCCTCCACCCGGCGGACGAACTCTCGCTCCACCGGTTTCGGCGAGGCGTCCCACTGGGAGCCCGGGGTGGGATTGAGCGGGATCAGATTCACGTGCACCCGGGAACCCAGCGCCTTGTGCAGCTTCGAGCCCAGCATGTCCGCCCGCCACGGCTGATCGTTGATATCGCGGATCAACGCGTACTCGATCGATACCCGGCGGCCGGTGGTGTCCGCGTAATACCGTGCCGCATCGAGCACTTCGGCCACCGACCAGCGATTGTTCACCGGCACCAACGTGTCACGCAGCTCGTCGTCGGGGGTGTGCAGCGAAACCGCCAGCGTCACCGACAAACCCTCGTCGGCCAGCTTGCGGATCGCCGGGGCCAGACCGACGGTCGACACCACCACATTGCGTTGTGAGATGCCCAGGCCGTCGGGAGCCGGCGAGGTGATCCGCCGGACAGCCGCCACCACCCGCTTGTAGTTGGCCAGCGGCTCACCCATACCCATGAACACGATGTTCGACAGGCGGCCGGCTCCCCCGGCCACCTCACCGTCGCGCAGGGCCGCGGCAGCCGCGCGCACCTGGTCGACGATTTCCGCGGTGGACAGGTTCCGGTTCAGACCGCCCTGCCCCGTCGCGCAGAACGGGCAGGCCATACCGCAGCCGGCCTGGCTGGAAATACACAACGTGTTGCGATCGGAGTAGCGCATCAGCACGCTCTCCAACAGCGTGCCGTCCCCCGCCCGCCACAGGGTCTTCCGAGTGGTGCCGTCGTCGCACACCACGTGCCGGACCTCGCTGAGCAGCGACGGAAACAGCGCCTGGGCGATCTTGTCCCGCATCGGCTCCGGCAGATCGGTCATCCGGCGCGGATCCGCCTGCAATCGCCCGTAGTACTGGCGGGCGATCTGATCGGCGCGGAACTTCGGCAGGCCGAGTTCCTGCACCACCTGCCGCCGCTGCTCCGCATCGAGATCGGCGAGATGACGCGGCGGCATACCGCGGCGCGGAGCATCGAAAACGAGCGGCAGGGAGGTAGTCATAGCCCTACCAGTGTCGCATCCATGCACGTGGGAACGCCCGGTGGGTGGTGAAGGTCATCGCCGGAGGGCGCGAAGGCCGATCACGACCCGCAGCACCAGGAGCACGCCGGCCGCGATGAGGGTGGCGAAGACCAGGGCGGCGACATCCGGTGCCCACAGACCGAGCTGGTAGAGCTCGACCCCCGAGCGGGTCGGCAGGATGCGCCCGAATCCGTACAGCACGCCTCCGAGAACGAGCACCCATCCGGCGAGGACGGCGCCGGTGCGCACCCTGCTCGGTGTAGCCGGTCTTCGGCCGATGAGGAGCCGGACTCCGTGGACGATGAGTCCGAGCAGTATCACAACCATGGCGAGCATGGCACCGAGCACAACGGGATAGGTGTACGTCGAGGGACTCTCGGGCGGTTGACGGCCGAGCGACAGTTCCGCCAGACCGAATCCGATATTCAGCAGCTTCGGTTCGTGCAACGGCCCGTAGCTGTTCGCGAGCAGGACGACGGCGTGCTCCGGAAGCAGAATTATCTGCGCCCAGAAGCCCGGGACAGCGCCGCCGTGCCAGACCATCGGAGTATCGGTGCCGGGTATCGCCCAGCGTCGCCAGCCGAGTCCATAACTCCGGTCCGGTCCGGTGGGGACATCTCCTGCGACCATGGCGGCGCGTTGCGCCGGCCCGACGACCTCGACGCCGCCGCCGAGGTTCATTCGAGCGAAGGCGGCGAGGTCCGCGACCGACCCACCGAGATATCCGTACCCCACGCCGGCGGGATCGAAAGGGGTGGCCATCGGCACCGGCCGACCGAAGACGTACCGGTGACCATGCGGCACGGTTGCCCTCGCCTGCTCGGCGGTAGTGACAGCGTCGCGCATATCCAACGGGCCGAGCACCCGGTCGCGCAGGACCTCGGGGAACGGCCGGCCGGTCACCGCCTCCACCACGGCAGCCAGCAGCAGATAGTTCGTGCTGGAATAGCGGTAGGTGACGCCGGGTGCGCCGACCAGCGACTCCCGCTCCAGTTCGGGCACTACATCTGCCGGGCGCCGGTGCGGGGCGGTGCGATCGGTGTGGCGAGTGCTGGTGGGCAGGCCGCTGGTGTGATCGAGCAGTTGACGCACCGTGATCATTGCGGACCGCTCGACATCGCGGGTCCGGAACGACGGCAAGTATGTGGTCAGCGGCGCATCGAGCCGCAGTTCTCCGGCCGAGACCATCGCCATCACCAGCGTCGCCGTCACCGGCTTGGCCACCGAGCCCCACAGGAAGGGGGTCTCGCTACTCACCGCGCCTCCGTCCCCGTCGGAGCCGAAGGTTCCGGAGTGGCGGATGCCGTCGCGGTCCACGATCGCGTACGCGGCCCCGGGACTTCCCGCATTGCTCATTCTGTCGCGGACGAACGTGTCCATCGTGTCGTACAGGCGCGGTGTGTTGCCGTGTTCGTCGGCCGCCGCGGGTCCCGCCGTGGTGATGATCAGTAGCGCCACGGCAGCAAGCCAGGCCACACAGCGTACCAATATGGTCATATTGGAAAGGTAACCATATGAGTATATTGTTGTCACGTGCCCCGTACCGCCGACCACGACCAGCGCCGCGACCTGATGACGCGGGCATTTCAACGACTCCTGGCCGCCGAAGGACTACATCGTGTCTCGTTCGCGCGAGTGGCCACGGAGGCCGGTGTATCGGTCGGACTGATCCAGCACTACTTCGAGAACAAGGCAGCGTTGCTGCGGTATTCATACGAGGACTGCCTGCAACGCAGTGCCGGGCGGGTCGAAACCCGAATTCGCACCGGTGAGTCCGCCCGGCAACCTATCGCGGTGATACTGCTCGACGGCCTGACCGAACTCCTGCCGCTGGATCCGGAGCGGACGCTCGAGTTCCGTGTCGAACGCAGCCTGTGGATGCTGTCGCTCAACGATGCCGAACTGGCCGCGGTCGCGCAGCGGGCGAGCGCAGATCTACAGCAACGTATTGCCGTTGCCATAGACAACGGCAAGGAGTGCGGCGAGGTATCCACAGCGGTCGACAGCGACCGGTCTGCGGCAATGATCCTCTGTGCCGCACGCGGATTCGCCGACAGCTTGGCGATGAATCCCTCGCTCGGCGATCCCGGCTCGATGGACGCAATCCTTCGTCCGGTGATTTCCCTGGTCTTCACCGGACACTGCAGCCACTACGGCACCTGACCTACGGCGCCGAGCAGACACACACCGGGCCAGCGCCGATCAACCGGGCGAAGGTGCGTGCATCCGCCATAGCGATCGGGAATGATCGAGCTATGTCCAGCGAAGCAGTACCCGAGAACGGACCGGACCGGCCGGGCCCGGTGCCGCACGCCGACCCGACCTACACCGACCCCATCGATACCCCACGGGTCGATACCCCGCCCTCGACCGCACGGACGCGCCGCAACCGCCCGTCGCGGACGCGCGCCGGGTACACCTGGGTCGCCCTGGTGGCAGCGGCGATCATCGGGATTCTGTTGTTGATCTTCATCATTCAGAATCTCGACACCGCACCGATCCACCTGTTCTTCTGGCAGATCGATCTGCCACTGGGAGTGACGATGCTGTTGTCGGTCATCGCCGGAGCACTGGTGATGGCTCTGGCGGGTGGCTGGCGGATCATGCAGTTGCGCCGCGAGGCGAAAAAACGTCGCTGAACCACACGACCACCGGCCGAACGCTGGGCCGGTGGACAGGCGGACCCTAGAGCAGCGCAGTCAGCACCAGCCAGGACACGAATGCCGAGGGCAGCATCGAATCGAGGCGGTCCATGATGCCGCCGTGACCGGGCAACAGGGTGCCCATGTCCTTGATACCCAGTTCCCGCTTGATCTGCGATTCGATCAGATCACCGAGGGTGGCCACGAACACCACCGCGACCCCGAGCAGGACACCGATCATCGAGTTGGCCTGCAGCAGCAGAGTCACCGTCAGCAGGCCACCGATGACACAGAACAGCAGTGAGCCACCGAAGCCCTCCCAGGACTTCTTCGGGCTGATCGCGGGAACCATGGGATGCCGGCCGAAGAGCACGCCGGCGACATAGCCGCCCACATCGGAGCAGACCACCAGGATCATGAACGTCAGCACCCGCAGATTGCCGTCGTCCTGCAGCAGCATCAGGACCGCGAACGCGGCGAGCAGCGGGATCCAGGACGCCACGAAGACGGTGATCGCGGTGTCTCGCAGGAAATTGCGCGGTGTCGCCGAGAGTCCGTGATCGAACAAGCGCCAGACCATACAGACCAGCGCTGTCGTGGCGAACGCGCCGGCCACTCCTTGCGGCCCCAGCGGCCAGGCCAGCCAGATCATGGCCTGTCCGCCGACGAGCAGCGGCACACGGGGCACCAGCACATCGGCCTCGCGCAGCCGCTTGGCGACCTCCCAGGTCGCGATCGCCATGGCAACGGCGACGACGCCGATGAGCACCTTCGGAACGAACAGCAGGATCGCGATCAGTGCGGCGCCGAGGCCGACACCGACCGCCAGGGCGGCCGGCAGATTACGACCGGCGCGGGAGGACTTACCGCTCGGCGGTGCCGAGGGCATATCGGGTGCCGGTGGTACACCGGCCGTGTCGCTGGCCGGCATCGCCTCGCCGGCTGCGGCTTCTTCCGCCACGATTGTCCCGTCGCTCACTTACTCGTTCACTCCGTCCCCGTACCCGTGCCCCGTCGCGCCGGGTGCGAGTCTCACACCTCGAGCAGTTCCGATTCCTTGTGCTTGACCAGCTCGTCGATCTGCGCCACGTACTTCTGCGTGACCTTGTCCAGTTCCTTTTCGGCGCGGGCGACGTCGTCCTCGCCGGCCTCACCGTCCTTCTGGATCCGGTTCAGCTCGTCCATCGACTTGCGCCGCACATTGCGGATGGCGACCTTGGAATCCTCGCCCTTGGACTTGGCCTGCTTGACCAGTTCGCGGCGGCGCTCTTCGGTCAGCTGCGGGATCATCACCCGGATGACGTTGCCGTCGTCGGTCGGGTTCACACCCAGATCCGAGTTGCGGATCGCGGTCTCGATGGTCCGCATCTGCCCCTGCTCATACGGCTTGATCACGACCATGCGCGGTTCGGGCACGGTGATACTCGCCATCTGAGTAATCGGTGTGGGTGCACCGTAGTAGTCCACGACGACTCGGTTGAACATGCCCGGGTTCGCCCGGCCCGTCCGAATGGCTCCGAGGTCGTCCTTCGCTACCGAGACGGCCTTCTCCATCTTCTCCTCGGCATCGAAGAGTGCTTCATCAATCACGACCGTTTCCTCCACAGCATCGTTTCGACGGGCCCGGATTTCACGAGAACCGGGTCCGGTGAAATCAGGACAGAACCAGTGTTCCGATTTTCTCACCGGCGACCGCACGGGCGATATTGCCCTTGGTCAGCAAATTGAACACCAGCATCGGCATCTGGTTGTCCATACACAGACTGAATGCGGTGGCATCGGCCACCTTGAGCCCGCGTTCGAGAACTTCCTTGTGCGACACCTGGGTGTACATTTTCGCGTCGGCGTCGATCTTGGGGTCGGCGGTGAAGACGCCGTCGACAGCCTTGGCCATCAGCACCACCTCCGCGCCGATCTCCAGGGCCCGCTGGGCCGCGGTGGTGTCGGTGGAGAAATACGGCATACCCATACCGGCACCGAAGATCACCACCCGCCCCTTCTCCAGGTGCCGCTTGGCACGCAGCGGCAGATACGGTTCGGCGACCTGGCCCATGGTGATGGCGGTCTGCACCCGGGTATCGATCCCCTGCTTCTGCAGAAAGTCTTGCAGCGCAAGGCTGTTCATCACGGTGCCCAGCATACCCATGTAGTCGGAGCGAGCTCGTTCCATACCGCGCTCCTCGAGCTCGGCACCACGGAAGAAATTGCCCCCACCGATGACCACGGCCACCTGCACACCGGTCGAGACCACCTCCGCGATCTGCTCGGCCACGGCCTGGACCACATCCGGGTCGAGTCCGACCTCGCCGCCACCGAACATCTCTCCACCCAATTTGAGGAGTACTCGGCGATAGCCTTCGCGGTCGGGCGCCGTATCCGGGTCCATCGGTCTCCTTGTTCTCTACGGTCGAGCGAGCGCACGCACGGGAAATCACCCTCCCGGGGCGCACGGTGTCGCGCGGGACGGTAACACGCTGTGTCCATCCTGCACCACGAGCAGGA
The DNA here is from genome assembly GCF_001613265.1 of Nocardia vermiculata NBRC 100427. Classification (GTDB taxonomy): domain Bacteria; phylum Actinomycetota; class Actinomycetes; order Mycobacteriales; family Mycobacteriaceae; genus Nocardia; species Nocardia vermiculata. The sequence continues at coordinate 88,679 of NZ_BDCA01000019.1, read as the reverse complement.
AAGCCGGGGAGCCGACCCACGAAAAACAGCAGGCCGCCGGCAGACGCACCGGAGGGCGAACCGCCGGCTATCGGACCGACAGCGCACGAGGCCCCCGGCGCAACGAATTGTTACGCCGGGGGCCTGGTGACGGACGGATCAGCGGCAGATCAGGACTGGCCGACCTCGAAGCGGGCGAAGCGGGTGATGGTCACACCGGCCTCGTCCAGCAGTGCCTTGACGGTCTTCTTGCTGTCGGTGACCGACGACTGCTCCAGCAGGACGACGTCCTTGTAGAAGCCGTTCACACGACCCTCGACGATCTTCGGCAGCGCAGCCTCCGGCTTGCCCTCTTCCTTGGCGGTCGCCTCGGCGATCTCGCGCTCCTTGGCGACGATATCGGCCGGGACTTCCTCGCGGGTGACGTACTTGGCCTTCAGTGCGGCGATCTGCATCGCGGCGGCACGAGCGACCTCGGCAGCGGCGTCGCCCTCACCCTGGTACTCCACCAGCACACCCACGGCGGGCGGCAGATCCGAGGAACGCTTGTGCAGGTAGGTCGCGACCGGGCCGTCGTAGGAGACGACGCGGCGCAGCTCGAGCTTCTCACCGATCTTCGCGGCCAGCTCCTGCACGACCTGATCGGCAGTCTTGCCGTTCACGTCGACGGCCTTGAGGGCCTCCAGGTCGGCCGGACGCACCTTGGCGGCGGCATCGACGATGTCACCGGCGGTGTTCTGGAACTCGTCGTTCTTGGCGACGAAGTCGGTCTCGGAGTTGAGCTCGATCATCACGCCGTTCTGCGCGGCGACCAGGCCCTCGGCGGTGGCGCGCTCGGCGCGCTTGCCGACATCCTTGGCGCCCTTGATCCGCAGAACCTCGACGGCCTTGTCGAAATCGCCGTCGGTCTCCTCCAGCGCCTTCTTGCAGTCCATCATTCCGGAGCCGGTGAGCTCACGGAGCCGCTTCACATCCTGGGCGGTGTAGTTCGCCATCGTGGCGAGCCTCCTCGAAAGGTTACGAAAGTTTGGTCAGGTCTCCGGGACCACCATGCCGACCGCTTCCGAACAGGAAGGGCCGGCACGGTGAACAAGCAATCGCGGTCGGAACCGCCGTGAATCAGGCGTCGGCCGTGGTCTTGCCGGCCGGCTCTTCCTTGGATTCGGCAGCCTCGGCCGGTGCGGCCTCGGCCGGAGCAGCCTCGCCACCCTCGGTGGCCGGGGTCGCCTGAGCCAGCAGCTCCTGCTCCCACTCGGCGAGCGGCTCGCCGGCGCCGGCTTCGGGCTTGGCATCGCCGGAGGCACGGGCGGCACGGGCCTGCACGCCCTCGGCCACCGCGGAGGCGACGACCTTGGTGAGCAGTGCGGCCGAGCGGATCGCGTCGTCGTTACCCGGGATCGGGTAGTCGACCAGGTCGGGATCGCAGTTGGTGTCCAGGATCGCGATGACCGGGATGTTCAGCTTACGAGCCTCGCCGACGGCGATGTGCTCCTTGTTGGTGTCGACGACCCAGATGGCCGAGGGCACCTTGGCCATGTCCCGGATACCGCCGAGGGTGCGCTCCAGCTTGTTCTTCTCGCGGGTCAGCATCAAGATTTCCTTCTTGGTGCGACCTTCGAAGCCACCGGTCTGCTCCATCGCCTCGAGCTCCTTCAGGCGCTGCAGACGCTTGTGGACGGTGGAGAAGTTGGTGAGCATGCCACCCAGCCAACGCTGGTTGACGTAGGGCATCCCGACGCGAGTCGCCTCGGCCGCGATCGACTCCTGAGCCTGCTTCTTGGTGCCGACGAAGAGAACGGTGCCACCGTGGGCGACGGTCTCCTTGACGAACTCGTAGGCCTTGTCGATGTAGGTCAGCGTCTGCTGCAGATCGATGATGTAGATGCCGTTGCGGTCGGTGAAGATGAACCGCTTCATCTTCGGGTTCCACCGCCGGGTCTGATGACCGAAGTGTGCGCCGCTGTCCAGCAGCTGCTTCATGGTTACGACAGCCATAGCCGCGTATCCGCCTTCCTGTTCTGGTTGACGCAGAGATCGGATATCGATCCCTGCCCTGGCGTCCGCAGCCGCCGGACCTTCCAGAGGAATCAGGAGGACCAGCCGGCGGCGTCATGATCGGACGCGCGAAGTCGATCCGCGTACAGCGAACCGCTCGACCAGTCTACGACTCGCGCAGGTGAGAACCTAAACGGGGTGGTCAGCGCCCCACCGAACCGGCCACGGTAGCCGAAGTCGGTCACCACGGCCGCTCGCCCGGCGGTTCCAGCAACCCCACCACGACAGCGGACACCGCGACCACACAGATCGCCGCACTCACCAGCAACATGGCAATCCGGCCGTCGCCGAACGGCCCCTGTGCGTGCGTGCGCAGGTTCCGGCTGCGCAGCACGCAGACGACGGTCACCACCGCCAGTGCGCCGACCGCGACGAAGGCGAGAATCGTCGCCGCCGGCTCCCCGCCGGTCAGCGCGGCATGAAGCAGGAGCAGCGCACTGGCCATCGCTCCCACCGACGTACGCCACCACGACAACGCCGTGCGCTCGGCCTGCAATCCGGGATCGGACGGGTCCGGCGCACCGGGGTCGACGGGGCGTTCCGGGGAGGCGGGCGGCGTCACGACAGCAACAGGCCGACGCAGGCCAGCACGGCGATCACGCCGATTCCCACCGCGAGCAGCGGGACCATCACCGTATGCGGGAGCGGACGACCGGCGCGCATCGCCGCTTGCACGCCTCGCCAGCGCAGGAAGGCTCCCACTGCGATGACCGCGGCCAGCACGATGCAACTGATCGCCAGCGCCGAGCGGATGTCGTGCCGCCCGAACGGCTGCACCAACTCGTGCACCGCCACACCCCCGGCGAGCAGTCCGAGCGCGGTACGAACCCAGGCGAGGAAGGTCCGTTCACCGGCCAGCGTGAACCGATAATCGAGCTGTTTCTCCTCCACGACCGGAGGGACGGACACCTCCGCCGACACGGCCTCGACCTCGGACTCGACCGGAGGCTGTCGGGCAGCGCCGGACTCCGGTGTCCGGCCGCTCACCGTTCCCGCCGATCCAGCGTGGCCGCGGTGGCCAGCGGTACGAGAGACCCAGCGGCCGGACGGCCGCCGCGCGGCACAGCGCGGATTCGCATCGGCACCCACCTCTTTCGGGTCTGCCCCACGGGGCTCGGGTAGCGCTCATCCGGACCGCGCTCAGCGGACCGCGGCCTGTTCACACTCTCCCGAGTTGTCCACATACACCGTCACCGATCTTTCCATGTCCGGCCGCCGACGCGAGGGTGGAACACATGCGATGGTGGGTGTGGCGGTGGACGGGGGCCGCAGTGGGGCTGGGTGCGATCGCCACGGCCGTATCGGTCACAGCGGCGTCGTGTGCGGCACCCGATGCCGCGGCAGCACCGGCAGCGGCTTTCGGCTGGCCGCTGCAGCCGAAACCCCGGGTGGTCCGCGCATTCGACAAGCCCGAACACGATTGGCTGCCGGGACACCGCGGTGTCGACCTGTCGGGCGTGGACGGTCAGGCGGTACTCGCTTCCGGTGACGGCATCGTGGTGTTCGCCGGTGAAGTGGCCGGTAAGCCGGTGGTATCGCTCGACCACCCGGGCGGGCTGCGGACCACCTACGAACCTGTGCGGGCCACCGTCGAGGTCGGGCGGCGGGTACCGCGGGGCGCGGTGGTGGGCAGGCTACAACCCGGCCACCCGGGCTGCACCGCCGTCTGTCTGCACTGGGGGCTGCGCCGGGGCCGGGAGTATCTCGACCCGCTCGGCCTGTTGCGGCACACACCGGTTCGCCTCGAACCCGTCCACCCCCAGCAGGCGTCGAGCACCCACGGTCACCAGGTGCGGTGGACGTGGAACGGTCAGCGCGCCGCGCCGGTGCCGGCTTCCTCGCGCTCCGTCAGCTCACGCTTCCAATCCCGGAAGCCCTCCTCGGTCCGGCCGCGGCGCCAGTACCCGGAGATGGACGCGCGCGCGGCCGGGACGCCCCGCTCGGTACGGATATACCGCCGCAGATCGTGCATGACCTTGTCCGCCTCGCCGTGGATGAAGACGTGTACCTCGCCCTCACTCCAGGGTGCGGCGCGGACGGCGGCCGCGAGAGCCTCGCCGGGGAGCATCTCGCCGCGGTGGATCCAGCGCCGCTCGACGCCGGCCGGGCACGGGAATTCGAGCTCGTCGGCGGGGCCGGCCACCTCGAGGAATACCAGCCCCACGGCCTCGGGCGGCAGCGCGGCACAGGCCGCGGCGATAGCGGGCAGGGCGGCCTCGTCACCGGCCAGCAGATGCCAGTCCGCCGCCGGATCCGGTGCGTATGCCCCACCCGGACCGAACAGATCGATCGTGTCGCCCGGGCGTGCGCCGGCCGCCCACGGTCCGGCCACTCCCTCGTCGCCGTGGTAGACGAAATCGATCGCGATCTGCTGCGCGTCCGGATCGATCGAACTCACCGTATAGGTGCGCATGGTGTCGCCGTCCGGACCGGGAAACAGCAGCTTGACGTAGGCGTCGGTGAATTCGCTCGGCTGAAAACCGGCGAAACCCGCCCCACCGAGGTACACCCGGATCAGATGGTCGGTCAGCCGCTCGGTGCGGCGGACCTCGAAGGTCAGTCGGGTACGAGTGCGTGCCACAGTGCGATACCTCCAATATTAGGGTTACCTAATCACGGTACACCACATGATCGCCGATAGCTCGGGGAATATCGTAGATATATCCTCTCGCCTCGAATGGGTTCGATCGAGTCGCCGAACCGCTCGAAACGACGAGGATGGTGCCATGCAGAATTCAGCGGCTCCCGGTCAGTTCACCTATCCGGAAGTGGGGGCGACCGCGGGTGAATTCCCTGCCGGATACCACCACTTCCGACTACGCCGCAGAATCGGAACCGGTCGTGAACTGTTCGAATCCGCCGGTGACCGGATCCTGGCCTACGGAATGCAACGCGGCACCGGCATCTTCGAACAGGCCGACACCCCGATCGCAGAGCCGGGAACGGCACTCACGGTCCGGCTGGGTTTCGGCCCCCTGGCGATCACCGCACCGTGCCGGGTCGTCTACGTGCTCGACGAACCGGACCGCCGCGGCTTCGCCTACGGAACGCTACCCGGACACCCGGAGAGCGGCGAAGAACAGTTCGCGGTCGAATACGACCCCGCCGACCGATCCGTCTACGGCGTCGTCGCGGCGTTCTCCCGCCCCGCGGTCTGGTACATCCGACTGGCCGGGCCGCTGGTCGGAGTGGTGCAGCGGCTCATCGGCGCACGCTACATCCACGCGATCCGGCCGACGTGACCCGAGACCGGTCCCCGAGTCGGCAGTCTCAGGCTCGCGGATGCGCTTGGTCGTGGACACTCCGGAGGCGCTCGATCGAGACGTGCGTGTAGAGCTGAGTGGTCGCCATGCTGGCATGGCCGAGTATCTCCTGCACCACACGCAGGTCGGCGCCGCCCTCCAGCAGATGCGTCGCGGCCGAATGCCGGAGCCCGTGTGGACCGAGGTCCGGCGCACCCGGCACCGCCGAGACCACCTCGTGCACCACGGCCCGAGCCTGGCGCTGATCCAGGCGCCGGCCCCGACGGCCGAGCAGCAACGCCCGGCCGGATTCCGTGATGGCCAGGTGCGGCCGCCCTACCGTGAGCCATACCTCGAGTGCGCGATCCGCGGGCAGCCCGAAGGGCACCGCGCGTTCCTTGTTGCCCTTGCCCAGTACCCGTATCAGCCGCCGATGCCGGTCGACGTCGTCGATATCGAGCCCGCACAACTCACTCACCCGGATACCGGTGGCATAGAGCATCTCCACGATCAGCCGATCCCGCAGCGCCATCGGATCATGCTGCGCGGCACCGGATTCCGCAGCGGACATCGCCGCATCGGCCTGATCCCTGCCCAGCACGGCGGGCAGCACTCGGTGAGCACGCGGCGAACCGAGCCGAGGTCCCGGATCGACGAGCAGCCGACCGGTGCGGGTGAGCCAGGCGGTGAAGGCCCGCGCGGCCGAGGCACGACGCGCCATGGTGGTCCGCGCCGCACCACCGGCCGATTGCTCCGCCAGCCACGAGCGCAGCAGCGCCACGTCGATCTCACCGACCGGTGCGTCGGCGGCACGCGCACACAGATGTTCCAGCAGCGACCGCGCATCGCCGAGATACGCCCGCACCGTATGCGGCGACCTGTTGCGCCCCAACCGCAGATGCCGCTCGTACTGCTCGAGCAGATCCACCAGATCGCCCGGTAATCCGTCCATTCGTCCACCGTCACCGACCACCGGACCGGATGCAAGCTCACGCGCCGCCGCCCCGCGCCCCCTTCCGGACGGTGCGGAACCAACCGGAGCCGTCCACACCGACCAGTCCTGCCATCTCCAGCGCCGCCAGGGCGGCACGCACCGCAGCCACCGCGAGTCCGCTCTCCTCGGCGAGCTGCCCGGGCAGCCGCGAACCCGCCACCGGCAGCACCGCGAACACCGTCGCCTCGTCGCCCGCGAGCTCCGGTTCGCGAACGCCGGTCGGCAGGGACAGACGCAGTGGCCCGATCTCGTCGTGGATCTCCTCCACCCGCGTCACCAGAATCGCCTCCTGGTCGCGAATCATGCGGTGACAGCCCACCGATGCGGCCGCGGTGACCGGCCCGGGGACCGCGAGCGCCGGACGTCCCAGGCGCCGCGCCCATTTCGCGGTGTTGCGCGCACCGCTGCGCATACCTGCCTCGACCACCAGCACGCCGTCCGCCAACGCCGCGATGAGACGGTTGCGCGCGAGGAATCGGTGTTTGTACGCGGCGGCACCCGGTGGATACTCGCTGAGCACCAATCCCGACTCCGCGATCTCGGCCAGCAGACGATCGTGCTGGGCGGGGTAGGGCCGGTCGATACCGCAGGCCAGGACCGCCACGGTGGGACCGCCGGCGGCCAGTGCCGCGCGGTGCGCCGTGCCGTCGATCCCGAAGGCGGCACCGGACACGATCGTCCAGCCTCGTACCGCCAGGTCCCCTGCCAGTTCGGCAGCGACCTGCTCGCCGTAGCCGGTACTACAGCGGGCGCCGACCACGGCCAACGCCTGCTCGGTGTACTGCTGCAGCCCGAGCGGCCCTCTGGCCCAGAGCACGAGCGGAACGGCCGCATCGGCGTCGCGAGTGGGATCGAGCTGATGCAAACCGAGAAATCGCCACTGCGGCCATTCGTCGTCGTCCGGAGTGAGCACGCGTCCGCCCAGGCGCGCCATCAGCTCGAGGTCCCGCTCAGCACGATCGAGTCCGCGCCGCCGCTCGGTGGGACCGCGCAGCGCCTCCGGCAGATCGCATTCGCGCACCGCCCGCGCCGCCTCCACCGCCCCGACCTTCGCGATCAGCGCCGACAGCGCCGGGCACGGCCCCTCCACCACCCGCGACAGGTACACCCAGGCCAGCCGGCGCTCGTCCGCGTCGACGGTCACCGGCGACGCGGCCGCCGGACCCCCGCCGGACAGCCCACTCACAGTTCGCCCCCGACCGACCGGCGCGGACGCTCGCGGATCTCTCGGTACATCCTTGTTCCCCCTTGTTGAAATTATCGACTGTTCGATGAGCCGGCCGGACGCGGCGCGGCTGCGACAATGCCGAGAATGCGCCGCACCGCTCAGGTGGCGCCGCGTTGCCGGAAGTTGAGCGCCTGCAGCACATCCTGAGCCGAAGGCACCTGTCCCCCGCGCAGATCACAGACCGTCCAGGCGACCCGGATGGCACGGTCGGCACCGCGAGCCGACATCCGGCCCTGTTTCAGGGCACTCTCCACTGGCGCGAGTGCCTCGGCCGGAAGCCGGAAGCGCTGCCGCAGCACATGCCCCGGCACTTCGGCGTTGGATGTCCAGCCGTGTTCGGACCAGCGTTGGACCGCCGCCCGGCGCGCGATCTCGACGCGTTCCCGCACGGCCACACTCGATTCGGCTTCGGCGGGAGTGAAGGCGCCGGCGGCATGCGCATGCATCTGCACCCAGATGTCGATGCGATCCATGAGCGGCCCCGACAGTTTGCCCAGGTATCTGCGCCGGGCCAGCGGTGCGCAGATGCAGTCCACGTCCCGGGCGGGCGCGCACGGACACGGATTCGCCGCCAGGACCAGCTGGAACCGGGCCGGATAGCGTGCCACACCGTCGCGCCGCGCGATGCGTACCTCACCTTCCTCCAGCGGAGTCCGCAGCGCCTCGAGCACCTTGGCTCCGATTTCGGCACATTCGTCGAGAAACAACACGCCGCGATGGGCACGGCTGACTGCTCCCGGGCGGGCGGAACCGGAACCACCGCCGACCATCGCCGTCACCGAAGTGGAATGGTGTGGCGCAACGAAGGGTGCGCTGGTGACGAGCGGATGATCGTCGGACAGCGTCCCGGCCACCGAATGGATGGCAGTGACCTCCAGCGACTCGGATTCGGTGAGCGCCGGCAACAGCCCCGGAAGCCGCTGGGCCAACATCGTTTTACCGATACCGGGTGGGCCGGTCAACAGCAGATGGTGGCCACCCGCGGCGGCGACCTCCAGCGCCCAGCGCGCCTCGTCCTGGCCCACCACTTCGTTCAGGTCACCGGGACGGTGTTGCGGCGCAGCGTAATTCCCATCCGGCTCGGACAGTGCACCGTCTCCGCGCAACCAGTCGACGAGGGCCCGCAGGGTGGGCGCCCCGAGCACTGTGATGCCGTCCACCAGACCGGCCTCACCGAGTACCGACTCCGGCACCACCACCGTGGCGCGTCCCGCCCGACGTGCCGCGAGCACTGCGGGGAGCACGCCGCGGACCCGGCGGACCCGGCCGTCGAGCGCGAGTTCACCGAGCAGCACCGCACCGGCCAGCCGTTCACCGGGAACCGAATCGCCGGCGTGCAGCACCGCCGCCGCCAGGGCCAGATCGTAAACACTGCCCACCTTCGGCAGCGTCGCCGGTGACAGTGCGAGGACGACGCGTCCGTCGGGCCATTTCTCCCCGGAGTTGGCCACCGCCGCCCGCACCCGGTCCCGCGACTCCTGCAAGGTGGTATCCGGGCGGCCGACCAGATGAACCGACGGTAGCCCCTGCCCGATATCTGCTTCGATCTCGACCAGCTGGCCGTCCACCCCGGTGACCGCGACCGAATGGGCCCGTCCGAGCGCCATCAGAATGCGGCCTGGACGTGCTCGATTCGCGGTTCACCGCCGCGTGGAACCAGTACCGACACGACGTCGAACCGGATTCGACGCCACGGGCCGCTCTGCTCGGCCAGCCACAGCAGCGCCAAACGGCGGATGCGCTGCTGCTTGGTGAAGGTCACCGCCTCGGCCGGGGTGCCGAACCCGAGTCCGGAACGGGTCTTCACCTCCACGAAGACGGTGGTGTCACCCTCCCGGGCGATGACGTCCAGCTCGCCGTAGCGACACCGCCAGTTCCGTTCGACGATTTCCATGCCCGCCCCGTGCAGAAACTGCGCGGCGAGCTCTTCCCCGTGTGCGCCCAGCGCCAGATTATGTGCCACCCGCTCAGCATGGCGTGTGGCCACTCCCGCGCCGGCGATCTCACCTGGGCGAACAGATTCCCTGTGGAGAAGTGGCCGACTGTGGACGAACGGCCGGCGCGCACCCCCTAGTCGGGCAGGCGCAGGTCCGGTTTCTCCAGCTCTTCGATGTTCACATCCTTGAAGGTGATGACCCGCACATGCTTGACGAAGCGTGCAGGCCGATACATGTCCCATACCCAGGCATCCGACATCCGCACCTCGAAATACACCTCTCCGTCGGCGTTCTGCGGTCGCAGTTCGACGGAATTGGCGAGGTAGAAGCGACGTTCGGTCTCCACCACGTACGAGAACTGACCGACGATGTCCTTGTACTCGCGATACAGCGAGAGTTCCATCTCGGTTTCGTACTTCTCGAGGTCTTCGGCGCTCATCGGGTGGGACTTCCTCCTTATCGCCACGATGCGTGTACTGACATCATCTCGCATGGGCCGGGTCGGCAACCACTCGCCCGGTCGTCCCGTCCGATTCCAGGCCGCGGACATTTCGCCACGACCGCCGATGTTCCTCGCTCGGCCCGAGCCGCGCGAGCGCCGCCAGGTGTTCCGGGGTGTTGTATCCCTTGTGCGTCGCGAATCCGTACCCGGGCAGCGCACCGTCCATCTCGACCATGATGCGGTCACGGGTGACCTTGGCCAGGATGCTCGCCGCCGCGATACAGGCCGCTGCCGCATCCCCGCCGATCACCGGTAACGACGGCACGCTGATACCGGGCACCCGGAAGCCGTCGGTCAGCACATATCCCGGCCGTGTCTCCAGCCCGGCGACCGCACGGCGCATGCCTTCGATATTGGCCACGTGGATTCCGATCGCATCGATCTCCCACGCGGGTATCACCACCACCTGCCAGGCCAGTGCGCGGCGGGTGATGATCGGATACAGCCGCTCGCGCTCGTTCTCGGTGAGCTTCTTCGAATCGTCCAGCCCCGCAAGGGAATCGTAAGCCTTGGGGGCCAGCAGACACGAGGCGACGACCAACGGCCCCGCACAGCATCCACGTCCCGCCTCGTCGACCCCGGCCACCGGCCCCAGACCACTGCGGATCAGCGCTGCCTCCAGCGTGCGCAGACCACCGGCCCGCCGCATCACCACCCGTGGCGGCCAGTCCCCGTTCCGTGCCGTCGTGCCGGACTTACCATTGCGTGCCGTGCGTCGCGATATTTCCGCCACTGCACCTACCGTTCGACTACCGATTCCTCGATTATCCCGCGCGAGCGCCGGATCAGTTCTCCTGCGCATTCTCCGAGTGCACCGGCCCGATCCGGTTGAGCGGCCAGATCCTGAACACCGTCTTACCCCGGACGTCGTCGATCGGCACGGTTCCGGAGAACTCGTCGTCGACGTGGCCGCGTGAGTCGAGCGAATGACTGCGATTGTCACCCATCACCCACAGGTTGCCCTCGGGCACCTGGATCGGGCCGAATTCGCGCCCGATCGGGTTGACCGACAACCCGCCGGCCACCTTGGTCGCATACGGAAGGCCGGGCTGGTACGGGTAATCGTAGTGGGCATACGGCTCGTCCAGGGCTTTACCGTCCACCATGACCCGCCCCTGGACATCGCAACACTGCACGGTCTGACCACCCACCGCGATCACTCGCTTGACGAGATCGTTCTCGTCCGGGGGCACCAGACCGAAGAAGGAGAAGAAGTTCTGCACGCCGCGCACGACGGTGTTGCTGGAGCGGTTGGAATGATAGCCGCGGTTCCACGAACCGCTCGGGCCCTTGAACACCACCACGTCACCGGGCTTCGGATCGCCGAAGTCGTAGCTGAGCTTCTCGACGTAGATTCGGTCTCCGGTACATCCGGTGCATCCGTGCAGCGTGGGCTCCATCGACTCCGACGGAATCACGTACGGCCTGCCGATGAAGTTGACCACCAGCGCGGCGATGACCGCAGCGATGACGACGAGAATCGGCAATTCCTGCCAGAAGGGGCGCTGCTTCCGCTTCTTTTTACCGCCCTGCCGACGGCGTCGCGATGCGGACCTGCCCGTGTCTTCGTCATCGGATCCAGGCACCGCCACCGACTCGCTTTCGTCTGTCACGCCGAACAGGTTATCCCGCAGCTGCGTTCACCGTCGTTCGGGCGCACCCGGCAGCCGTCGAGTCGGACAAAAGGGAACCCCCGGCCGCCAGGGCCGGGGGTTCGAGCGCAGGAGCGGGCAGGTGCCCGTGAGCTCAGCGCTTCTCCTTGATCTTGGCGGCCTTACCGCGCAGGTCGCGCAGGTAGTACAGCTTCGCCCGGCGGACATCACCGCGGGTCACGACATCGATGTGGTCGATGTTGGGGCTGTGGACCGGGTAGGTGCGCTCGACACCCACACCGAACGACACCTTGCGCACGGTGAAGGTCTCGCGGATGCCGCCACCCTGGCGGCGGATGACCGCACCCTTGAAGACCTGGATGCGCTCCTTGTTGCCTTCGATAACCTTCACGTGCACGTTCACCGTGTCACCCGGGCGGAACTCGGGGATATCGGTGCGCAGCGACTTTTCGTCGACGAAGTCGAGGGTGTTCATGTCCGTCCTTCAAGAGGTTCGCGTGAACAGAGGAACCTGGCGGCGAGAGCTCGGCCGGTTCGTGCTCAGGATAGTGGGCGGTGCGCCGGGCCGACTCCGACCAGGGGCAACCCGAACATTGTGCCAGACCGGCAGGTAGCGACAAAAATCGCCCCTTGATCACCGCACATCCTGCTCGTCATCGGATACCGCTGCGCGGGTCGCACGCGCCGCGGCACCACGCGACAGCGCCCGCCAGGCGACGATACCGAGCGCGGCTGCTCCCACAATGAGCAGCACGGTGCTGTCGGTGATCGCGGAGCCGAGAGCACGCGCCCGGTCCTCGAGCGCGAACTGGGTGCCCACGTCCAGCGTCGCGGGAGCCACCACCGCACCGTCGAAAAGCAGCAGTACCACTCCCAGCGCAATGAAGATCAATCCCGACACCGTGGAGGTGGTGTGCAGGTGCAACCGCCCGAGCGTGATCACACGCCCACGCAACCAACTGCGCCGACCCAGCTCGAAGCGATCCCACAACAAGGCCAGCACGAACAGCGGCGCAGCCATGCCCAGCCCGTACACCGCCAACAGCACCGCACCCCGGACCGGTGAACCGCCCATCGCGGCCACCGTCAGAATCGAACCGAGAATCGGACCCGCGCAGAATCCGGCCAGCCCGTACACCGAGCCGAGCAGGAATACACCCCAGCCTCCGTCGGCCCGGATTCGCCGTAACGCGGCCCGTTGCGCGAAGGCCGGGGCGAATCCGCGACCGAGAATCTGCAGCACACCGAACACGATCACCGCGACGCCTCCGATGGTGATCAACAGGTCACGGTGGCCGACCAGCAGACGCCCGGCCATCGACCCGGCCGCACCCAACGGCACCAACGTGGTCAGCAAGCCGAGATAGAAGGTCAGTGTCCGTCCGAGCAGCGCCGCCCGGGAGCCGAACGAATAGGCGAAGAAGCTGGGAAGCAGCAGCGCGCTACACGGACTGACCAGCGCCAGCAGCCCACCGAGGAACGCGGCGAAAAGCCCGATACCGCCGGTCATTTCGTGGACCTCGCAGCACGCGCCGCGGCATCCACATAGGCACGGAACTGCGTGATCGGCTGGGCGCCGAGCATCGGGCGCCCATTGATCAGAAACGCCGGCGTGGAATTGACCCCGATGCGGAGGCCTTCGGTCAGATCGGTTTGTACGGCCTGCGCCGCGGCCGGCGACGCCAGATCGGCACGGAACCTTGCGATATCGGCGACTCCGGCACCCGCGGCCAGTTCGGCCAGATGATCCTCGGTGAAGGCACCGGAATTCTTCCGATCGGGCGCGTTCGTGTAGAGCGCATCGTGGAATTCCCAGAACTTTCCCTGTTGCGCGGCGGCCCACCCGGCGGCCGCGGCGGTTTCGGATTCCGGGCCGAAGACCGGCATATTCCGCCATTCGATGCGCAGCACTCCCGCGCGCACGTATTCCTCGATCAGCTCGGGTTCGGTGTCGCGGGCGAACTGCTTACAGAACGGGCATTGGAAGTCGGAGTACTCGATCAGCACCACGGGGGCATCGGCCCGGCCCCGTGCCATCGGGTCTGCCTGGTGACGACGAGCCAGTGCCGCGAGCTCCGGGTATACCGGGCCCTGATCGCTCGTGGCGGCGGCGGAATCGTCTGTGCCGGTGCCGTCGCCGCTGTTCACCAGGCCGACAACGGCGACCGACAGCAGTGCGACGGCAGCGGCAAGCGCGAGGATGCCGACAATCATCCGGCTGCGACGCCACCACGGCGGCCGGCCGGGCAGTTCGGGCGGGGTTGCGGATCCGGAACGGGAAGAAGACACAGCTCTACTGCGTGCGGACATGACAGTTCTCCTGATGGCCCGAACGATGCGGGCCCGACGATGATGGGTAGCGGACCAAGGCCCGACCTGCCGGTTCCGTACGGCAGCTCGGGACGGGTCATCTAAATCCGCAACACCGTGCTCAGGTGTGGCGCCGTCGGCGGCGGCTCCTGGTCGGAGACGTGCACCTCGACGAGCGCGGGTGGAAGTCCGAACGGCGCCGCGATCGCGGCGCGGAGCGCGGTGACCACGAGATCGCCGCGCGGCACCGATGCCGTCGCCGACACATCCGCGTCGACATGGATCGCAGGCCCGCCGCACCGCTGCGGCGGTGTCCCGCGGACCGCGGTCACCGCGGGGAGAGATTCGTCTGCCCGAGGGGCTGCCTCCCCGGTCCGGTCGTGGTCCGGGTTCGCGATGTCCGGTGACACGCCCTCGTCGGCGGCCGGCACGAGGGTCGTCCGCGGCACGGACTCGACAGCGGTTGCGGCGGAACCGGCAGCCTCCGGTACGACCGAGCGATGCCCCGTCATCGGCCCGCAGACACCGATCAGCGACACCACCAGCGTCGCGAGAACTACTGCCACCCACACACGCCGGCCCCCGGCGTGGGAGAGCGGCCGACGGTGCATGCCAGCACCATACCGAAGGCAGAATTCACTCGTGGTGCTGGTCGACCGCCTCCGGGGACGCCGGATCATCGGAGGGGTGACCGGACAGTCGCTGCCTGGAACGTGGCGGTGCCGGCGGAGCGGGCACCACCGTGCGGGTCAGCACCTCCTCCGCGGCCACGCGTACGTGGGTGCGGTCGGGCTTGCCGGCCACCAGGTCCTGGACGTAGATCTTGGCCCGGATGACCGGCCGCCGATACCGGCGTTCCCGCACGACCGCGCGATACATGAGCCGGCGCCGGTCGCCGTAGCGCCAGCGCGCCCAGGGGGCACCGGGACGGCTCAGTCGCAGCGCACCGATGACCAGCAGCGGCAGGAAGAACATGCCGAACAATCCGGTCCAGATCTTGCCCTTGGCGATGACGATCGCGGCCAGGACCAGGTTCACCACCGCGAACGCACTGACCTGCGCACGTCCGACCACGCTGGTGTCGTGGCGAATGTCGTTGAAGTCGAGCAGCCACAGCGGATGGATCCCCAGCAGGAGCAACCCGGTCACGGCCACCGCGACGAAGACCGCGTCGACCGAGGTGCGGCCCTGTTCCTCCCAGTACACGTCACGCAGGTAATAGATCAGCGCGAATTCGTCGAGTATCAGTGCGGCACCGAGGCCGAACAGGGCCGCGAGCGCGGACAACGTGGCGACGCCACTCTCGTAGGCGGCAACCAGTCCCAGGCCGGACAACAAGACCAGCACCACACCGAACACCATGTGATGGATGTGGACATCGCCGGCGCTGAGGTTGCCCGGCCACCACCGCACCTGTTTACGGATCAGCCGCACGCTGAGCCGGATGAGCAGGAATCCGACGATGAAGCCCAGCAGGAAACACAGCAGCGGCAGCCGCCCCTGCCCGATGATCGTGTCCTGCATCCACCCTCGCACGGCCGCGCACCCCCTCGCTCAGCTCGCCGCTCGGAGTTCAGGTCCGCGGGACCCGTCGCCGGACCGGCCCCGCATGTCCATTGTCCAGCACCACGCGAGGCCGATCGGACCGAAAACGCCGAACACCGTCCGGCGCTCTCGGGTTCTCTCCGCTCGGGCCGGACCTCAGCGGCCGAAGCCGGCGCGACGCAGCGCGTCGGCCATGGACCCGGACGGTTCACTGCGGCGCTGCTGCCCGCGACCGCCCCGCCCCTGATTGCCCTGCCCCGATTTGCCCTGGTTGCCGCGTCCCTGCCCCTGCCCGGCGCGCGGCTGCCCGCCCCGGGCCTGGCCACCGCCGCGCGGCCCCTGCCCGGCCTTGTCCGCCTTACCCGCGCCCGGCTCGTCGTCCAGCCGCAGGGTCAGCCCGATGCGCTGACGCGCCACATCGACCTCGAGCACCTTGACCTTCACCACATCACCGGATTTCACGATCTCGCGCGGGTCCCGGACGAACGAGTGTGACATCGCCGAGACGTGCACCAGACCGTCCTGATGGACACCCACGTCGACGAAGGCACCGAAGGCCGCCACATTGGTGACCGCCCCCTCGAGCACCATGCCCGGTTTCAGATCGGCGACCTTCTCCACTCCGGCCGCGAATTCGGCCGTCTTGAATTCCGGGCGCGGGTCGCGGCCGGGTTTCTCCAACTCGGCGATGATGTCGGTGACGGTCGGGACGCCGAAGGTGTCATCGGTGAAGTCCTGCGGGCGCAGCGCACGCAGCGTCGAGGTGTTGCCGATCAACCCCGGCACATCACGCTCGGTGGCTTCCAGCATGCGCCGCACCACCGGATATGCCTCGGGGTGCACCGCGGAGGCGTCAAGCGGATCGTCGCCGCCGCGAATCCGCAGGAAGCCCGCGCACTGCTCGAAAGCCTTGGGGCCCAAGCGCGGCACGCGCAGCAACGCGGTACGGCTGCGGAACGGGCCGTTGTCGTCGCGATGCGCCACGATCGATTCCGCGACCGAGGCGGCGACACCGGACACCCGCGACAGCAGCGGCACCGAGGCGGTATTCACATCCACACCGACCGCGTTCACCGCGTCCTCCACGACCGCCCCCAGCGAGCGGGCCAGCAGCGTCTCGGACACGTCGTGCTGATACTGGCCGACACCGATCGACTTCGGCTCGATCTTCACCAGCTCCGCCAGCGGATCCTGCAACCGGCGCGCAATCGACACCGCGCCACGCAGCGACACATCGAGATCGGGAAGTTCCTGTGAGGCATAAGCCGAGGCAGAGTACACCGACGCACCGGCCTCCGAGACCACGGCCTTGATCGGTGTGCGCGCGCCGGGTGTGGCCCCGATTCGCGAGATGAGCTCCGAGGCAAGGGCGTCGGTCTCCCGGGACGCGGTGCCGTTGCCGATCGCGATGAGATCCACATCGAAGCGGGCGACGAGCGCACCGAGCACCGCGAGCGATTTCTCCGTCTGCCCCTGCGGCTTGTGCGGATAGATGGTTTCGGTGGCGACAACCTTGCCGGTCCCGTCGACCACGGCCACCTTCACACCGGTGCGATAGCCCGGATCCAGCCCCATCGTGGTGCGGGTTCCGGCCGGAGCAGCCAGCAACAGATCCCGCAGGTTGGCGGCGAAGATGTCGACCGCATCCTTCTCCGCGGACTGACGCAGCCGCATGCGCGTATCGATACCGAGGCTGACCTGAAGTTTGGTGCGCCACGCCCAGCGCACGGTATCCAGCAGCCAGGTGTCGGCGGGGCGACCCTGATCGGCGATATCGAAGGTGCGCGCGATGCGTCCCTCGTAGATCGTGCGCTCGCCCGGCACCGGTTCCTCGGTGTCCGGGTCCAGCGACAGGCTCAGCACCTCCTCCTTCTCACCGCGCAGCAACGCGAGGATCCGATGCGAAGGCAGTTTGGCGAACGGTTCGCTGAATTCGAAGTAGTCGGCGAACTTCGCGCCGGCCTCTTCCTTGCCGGGCCGGACCCGGGAGCTGACCTGACCGCGTTCCCACATCAGATCACGCAGTTCGCCCACCAGGTCGGCATCTTCGGCGAAGCGTTCCACCAGGATGGCCCGGGCCCCGTCGAGCTGTTCGGTGCTGTAGCCGGCCGGGTCGGTCGTCGGATCGCCGATCAGCGCATCCGCCACCGGCTCGTGGCCGGCCTCGCGCGCGATCTGGGCCTTGGTCCGCCGCTTCGGCTTGTACGGCAGGTAGATATCTTCCAGGCGCGCCTTGGTTTCGGCGAGCATCAGCTGCTGTTCGAGTGCGGCGTCCAGCTTGCCTTGGCCGCGAATGGATTCCAGGATGGTGTTGCGGCGATCGTCGAGTTCGCGTAGGTAGTGCAGCCGCTCCTCCAACTGCCGCAGCTGCGCATCGTCGAGGCCACCGGTGACCTCTTTGCGGTAGCGCGCGATGAACGGCACGGTCGACCCGCTGTCGAGCAACTCGACGGCGGCGCGCACCTGTTCGTCGCGCACGTCCAGCTCATCGGCGATGCGGCGGCCGACGCTGGCCAGCCGGACCGGCACGACATCCGGGACGGCGCGGGCAGGGGCTTCGGTGCTGACGGATTCGGAGGCTGTCGTCACGCTCGCTGACACTACCGTCGGCAGCCGACAGTCCACGAAGTGGCGCGACCGCGATCCGTCCGGCCGCACCCGCTATCGCCGGAACGGATCGGTCCAATATGCCGAAACCGCTGGCCGGGCGGGATTTCGTGGACCGTCACATGCTGTGATTCCCGGCGGGACCGACGGCACAGCCGCACCCTTTCCGAGTCGGCCCGGGCGTGGCGGCTACTCGGGCGCGGGCAGATCCCGCGGCAGCAGGTCCGGCCGGCGGTCCCGGGTTCGGGCCAAGGACTGCTCGCGGCGCCATGCCTCGATCCGCGCATGGTTGCCCGACAGCAGAATCTCGGGCACATCCAGTTCGCGCCAACGCACCGGGCGGGTGTAACTGGGACCTTCGAGCAATCCGTCGGAAAACGAATCCTGTTGGTGGGACTGCTGATTACCCAACACCCCGGGGATCAGCCGGACCACCGCCTCGGCCATCACCAGCACCGCGGCCTCGCCGCCGATCAGCACATAATCGCCGATGCTGACCTCTTGCACCCGCACGCGGCGCGCCGCATCGTCGAAGACCCGCTGATCGATCCCCTCGTACCGACCGCACGCGAACACCAGATGCGATTCGGCCGACCAGCGTTGCGCGGTCTCCTGCGTGAACGGCACCCCAGCGGGCGTGGGAACCACGAGCAGGGCGTCGTCCGGGCACACCTCATCGAGCGCATCCCCCCACACGGTGGGTTTCATGACCATCCCGGGGCCGCCACCGTAGGGCGCATCGTCCACCGACTGATGCACATCGTGCGTCCAGCCCCGCAGATTGTGCACGTCGACCTCGACGATGCCCTTCTCGATCGCTTTGCCCAGCAACGCGGTGCGCAGTGGCTCGAGATACTCGGGGAAAATGGTGACGACGTCGATGCGCAGCGCGGGGCCGCCGGCTCCGGTCTCGTCGGCTCCGGGGCGCATCCCTACTCGTGCTCCTGTAGCTCTGCGGGACACCCGCACCCGGTCGCACCGGCAAAAGGCTGCGCAGTGTATTTCACCGGTGCTCCTGTAGCTCTGCGGGACACCCGCACCCGGTCGCACCGGCAAAAAGGCTGCGCAGTGTATTTCACCGGTGCTCCTCGTCGTCCAGGAGACCTTCGGGCGGATCGATGACGATCAGGCCCTCGGCAATCGACACGGTCGGCACGATAGCGGTGACGAACGGCACCAGAATTTCGCGACCGGCACGACCGCCCGCGCCCTCGCCCGCTTCGATCGACAGCAGTTCTCCCGCGGCCGAATGCAGAACTTCGGTCACCGTACCGATCTGGGTGCCGTCGACCAGACGCACGCTCAATCCCTCGAGTTCGTGATCGTAGAACTCGTCGGGATCCTCCGACGGCGCCAGCTCGGCGGTATCGATGAGCAACAGGGTGCCACGCAATGCATCCGCGGCGGTGCGGTCGGCGACGCCCTCGATACGAACGAGCAGCCGGCCCGAGTGATCCCGGGCCGACTCCACCGTATACGTCTGTACCGCTTCGCTTTTCGGTTTCCGCCCGCGAAGGCGCGAACCCGGTGCGAAACGAAGTTCGGGCTCGTCGGTACGTACCTCGACCACGAGTTCACCACGCACACCGTGCGATTTGGCGACCCGCCCGACTACCAGTTCCATCTACTGATCGGTGTCGACCACGTCGACCCGGATGCCCCGGCCACCGATCCCGGCGACCAGCGTGCGCAGCGCGGTCGCGGTACGTCCGCCGCGACCGATCACCTTGCCCAGATCCTCGGGATTGACGTGGACCTCCACGGTGCGCCCGCGACGACCGGTGATCAGGTCGACGCGAACGTCGTCCGGGTTGGCAACGATGCCACGCACCAGATGCTCGACGGCATCGGCGACGACGACACTCATTACTCGGCAGCCTCGGTGGACTCGGACGCCTCGTCACCGGCGGCAGCCTTGGACTTCTTCTTCTTGGGGGTGACGGCCTCGGCGACCGGCTCGTTGTCGGCGGCGGCCAGCGCGGCGTTGAACAGGTCCAGCTTGCTCGTCTTGGCGGCCTTGACCTTCAGGGTGCCCTCGGCGCCCGGCAGGCCCTTGAACTTCTGCCAGTCGCCGGTGATCTCCAGCAGACGCTTCACCGGATCGGTGGGCTGCGCGCCGACGCCCAGCCAGTACTGCACCCGCTCGGAGTCGACCTCGATCAGCGAGGGCTCTTCCTTGGGGTGGTACTTGCCGACGCTCTCGATGGAGCGGCCGTCACGGCGGGTGCGCGCATCGGCGACGACGATGCGGTACTGGGGGTTGCGGATCTTGCCCAGACGGGTCAGCTTGATCTTGACAGCCATGGCTGTGCACTTGCCTTTCGATGGCGGCCACCCGGAGGCAGCCTGGTTGGTCACGGCGCAATTCAGCGGCCCGCACCGATTGCGGGCCCGGTTTTGCGTTGAGTGTGTGACCGCCGCGCGGTACGTAACCGGAGACGGGCTGACACTGTCCCGGTGCACACCCCGCCGAACTGGTCGGGGGATCACCGCGGACGGTCGTTCATTCTGCCAGATGTACTCACAACGGAAGAAATCACCCCGGCCCGGTGGTTCTCGCACCCCACGGCACGGAAGGTGCAATCGCCGCGGTCCGCTCAGCGATGACCGGTGACGGGGTCACGTCCGGGATATACCTGCCCGCGCAACACGACGTAGGCGGGCCTGTCGAGGGCTTCGCGGCTCTCGCGCGGGTCCGTGCGGTAGACGACGAAATCGGCCGGTGCGCCGGCCTCGACACCGGGTCGGTGCAGCCACTCCCGAGCCCGCCACGAGGAGGCTGCCAGCGCCTCGTGCCGAGACAACCCCGCCCCGGCCAGCGCCTCGATCTCGTCGGCGATCCGCCCGTGCCGGATCGAACCTCCGGCGTCGGTTCCGGTATAGATCGGCACCCCGGCGGCATGGGCATCGGCGACCGTGTCGCGAACGCGGCGGTGCAAATCCCGCATATGGGCCGCGTACACCGGGAATTTCGTCGCACTGTCGGCGATATCGGGGAACGTGTCGATGTTGACCAGCGTCGGAACCAGCGCGGTGCCGTGCTCGGCCATGATCGCGATGGTGTCGCCGGTCAATCCGGTGCCGTGCTCGAGACAGTCGATTCCGGCATTGATCAGGCCGGGCAGCGCGTCCTCACCGAAGACGTGCGCGGTCACCCGGGCACCTTCCCGATGCGCGGCCTCGATGGCCTCGGTCAGGATGGCATCGCTCCACAGCGGCGCCAGATCGCCCACCGACCGATCGATCCAGTCGCCGACGATCTTCACCCAGCCGTCTCCGAAGCGGGCCTGTTCGGCGACGATGTCGGGCAGGTCCCGCTCGTCGTCGAGCTCGATCCCCAGTTCCCGGATATACCGCTTGGGCCGGGCGATATGCCGGCCCGCCCGGATGATCTCCGGCAGTTCGGGACGATCGTCGATGAACCGGGTATCGATCGGTGATCCCGCATCGCGCAGCAGCAGCGCCCCCGCCTCACGCTCTATTTCCGCCTGCGCGACGGCGCCCTCGCGATCCTCGTGGCCTCCGCCGTAGCGGATGCCGACATGACAGTGCGCGTCCACCAGGCCCGGCACGATCCACCCGCTGTCGCAGAGTGTTTCGGCCCCCCGCACCGGTTCGAACGAGATCACCCCGTCGTGAACCCAGAGATCCTGGACCTCGTCGCCGGGAAGAACCGTCCCCCGCAGATGCATCCGCACACAGACCTCCTGATCACGCCGAGCGTCCGACCGAAGTGCCGCGCCGGCCGACACCGCAGCCTCGTCTCAGTTCTTGGGGAACTTCAACTTCGAGAGGTCGAATCCCTCCAGACCGGGAGGCAATTCGTCCAGTCCCGCAGGCATATTCGACAGGTCGGGCCCGCCGGCGGCGGGAGGCAGCCCGGGCATCCCCGGCGGCATGCCGGGCATTCCGGGGAACCCGCCCCGCATTCCCTTCGGCGGTGTGGGCCCACGCCCACCCTTCTTGCCCTTCTTGCCCTTTTTCCCCTTGGTGTTGCGCCGCGATCCGGGCATCCCCATCTGCCGGCCCATGGCCGCCATCATCTTGCGGGCCTCGAAGAACCGGTCGACCAGCTGGTTGACATCGGTCACGGTGACACCAGAACCGTTGGCGATACGCAGCCGGCGAGAAGCGTTGATGATCTTGGGGTTGGCCCGCTCGGCGGGGGTCATGCCACGAATGATGGCCTGCACCCGATCGAGCTGTTTGTCGTCGACCTGTTCGAGGACATCCTTCATCTGGCCCGCGCCGGGCAGCATGCCGAGCAGGTTCCCGATCGGGCCCATCTTGCGGATGGCCAGCATCTGGTCGAGGAAGTCCTCGAGGGTGAGTTCCCCGGAGCCGATCTTGCGCGCAGCGTCCTCGGCCTGCTGCTGGTCGTAGACCTGTTCGGCCTGTTCGATCAGGGTGAGCAGGTCGCCCATGCCGAGAATGCGGCTGGACATGCGATCGGGGTGGAAGACATCGAAATCCTCGAGCTTCTCACCGGTGGAGGCGAACATGATCGGCATGCCGGTGACCTCACGCACCGACAGGGCCGCGCCACCGCGTGCATCACCGTCGAGCTTGGTGAGCACGACGCCGGTGAAGCCCACGCCGTCACGGAACGCCTCGGCGGTGGATACCGCGTCCTGGCCGATCATGGCATCGAGGACGAACAGGGTTTCGTCGGGCTGGACGGCGTCGCGGATACCGGCGGCCTGCCGCATCAGTTCCTCGTCGATGCCCAGCCGTCCGGCGGTGTCGACGATGACGATGTCGTAGTGCTTCTGCCGGGCCTCCTCGACACCGGACTCGGCGACGTGGATCGGGTCGGCCGCGGTGATACCCAGCGCGTTCTCGCCGCCACCGGTCGCGGCGACAGCGTCAGACCCGGAGGAGGCAGCCTGCGTAACCACGGAGGGCTCGCTCGCGCCGCCAGTCGCAACAGTGGTGCCGGGGTGCGGGGCGAAGACCGGAACGCCGGCCCGCTCGCCGACCACCTGCAACTGCGTCACCGCACCGGGGCGCTGCAGGTCACAGGCCACCAGCAGTGGGGTGTGCCCCTGCCCCTTCAAGTATTTGGCCAGCTTGCCGGCCAGTGTGGTCTTACCGGCGCCCTGCAGACCCGCCAGCATGATGACCGTCGGCGGGGTCTTGGCGAGCTGCAGTCGGCGGGTCTCACCACCGAGGATGCCGATCAGTTCCTCGTTGACGATCTTGACGACCTGCTGCGCCGGATTCAGCGCGGCCGAGACCTCGGCTCCCTTGGCGCGCTCCTTGATCTTGGCGATGAACGGCCGCACCACGGGCAGGGCCACATCGGCCTCGAGCAGGGCGAGCCGGATCTCACGCGCGGTGGCGTCGATATCGGCCGGCGACAGGCGTCCCTTGCCACGCAGATCTTTCAGGGCACCGGTCAACCGGTCGGACAGGGATTCGAACACCGATCGCGCTCCTGGTCTCGTCGAGGGACGTCACTCGGGTTACCAGGGTACGGGCAATCTCGCGATCGGTGGATTCGCCCTCGCCGAACCGGCCCGGTGCGGGTCGGCCACTAGGACAGCGCACACGACCGGGAATCCCCCGGCCGGTCCAGCTCGTGCTGCTCACAGGCGACCAGGAAGACGGCTTCCCGGCCGGTCAGCCCGAGTGGCAGCGCCATGGCGTCCATGACCGCCCAGTCTCCGTCCACAGGGTGATCGTCGACGGAGACTCCGGCGAGCGTCACGGCCGTCACGGCCTGCTCGCCGGTGAGGGTGCGGCCCGGAAGCCAGGACACCACCCAGCGGTCGCCGCCGACGCAGCGAGCGATGTGGTGGGTCGAATCACTGGTGATCATGGATGCGGAAACGACTTCGATTGCCATCGACCTGCTCCCATCGAACGAACCCAACTCGCCGGACAGGTAACGCAACGGTTCGAACAGCTCGTATCACGATCAATTACAGATGCTAAAGTGCCCGAGATCACATTGAGTACAGCGCGCGGCAACAGTTTGATCAACCACAAACATTGCAGTTGACCAGGTTCGGCCCGGAAACGTCGAGCGGTTGGTAAACCTAGCCCGTAATAGTCTTTCTGTCCGTTTCGCTCGGTTTCTTCGGTTCCTGATGCGGAACCACCGCCAGCAGGGCGCTTTCCATCTCCCGTCGCCGCAGCGGCGAATCGGTCTCCCCGAGTTCCAGCCCGAATGCGTCCACGACCACCGATCCCATCGTCACCACCTTCGCCCAGCGCACATCCACGTTCTGTGCGGCCAGAGCGGCAGCCAAGCGCCCGAGCAACCCGACGCGGTCCTCGGCGCGGATCTCGAGCAGCACCCGACCGGGTTCGTCACTCTCGGTCCAGATCACTCGCGGCTGTGCCTGCGCATACGGGCTGACCCGGACCCCGGTCTCGCGTTCCTTGGCGGCCACGGCCGCGGCCGGATCCAGATCGCCGTTGATCGCCCGGATCAGATCCTGGCGCAGCAGTCCGGCGTCGGGCGGATCACCGAATATCGGGCTGACCACGAAGGTGTCGATCGCCGCGGCACCGCTGCCGGACAGGGTGGCCGAGAGCACGCGCAGCGAATGCAGTGCCAGCACCCCGGCCGCGTCGGAGAGCAGACCCGCGGTATCGGGGGCGATCACCGTGACGATATGGGTGTAGCGGCCGTCGCCGGGCCGCAGCTCCACCTGCACCCCGCCCGCCGCGGCCTTGGCCAGAAGGGCGGGATCGACCGGTACCCGGGCGAATTCCGCACTGCGGGTGTGCGGCTCGCCCGTCATGGCCGCCCGTGCGCGGCGCACCAGCTCACCGATCAGCGATGCTTTCCATTCCCCCCATACCCCGGGCCCGGTGGCCAGCGAGTCGGCCTCGGCGAGAGTGTGCAGTATTTCCAGCAGCCGCCGGTCCCCGTCGAGCGCCGTCACCACGCGCGCGGCGGTGGCGGGATCGTCGAGATCGCGCCGGGTGGCCGTCTCCGGAAGCAGCAGGTGATAGCGCACGATTGCCGACAGCGTCCGCACATCCTCGGGCCACAATCCGAGTCGGCTCCCGATCCGGGTCGCCAGCTCCGCCCCGACCACACTGTGGTCCTCGGTGCGCCCCTTGCCGAGATCGTGCAGCAGCGCACCGAGCAGCAGCAGGTCGGGACGGGCGACGCGGGTGCTGAGCGCACTGGCGTAGACGACTGCCTCGACCAGATGCCGGTCGACGGTCCAGGTGTGCAGGGCGTCGCGCGGCGGCAGGTCGCGCACCGCACCCCACTCCGGAAAGAGCCTGCCCCACAACCCGGTACGGTCCAGCGCCTCGATCGCGTCGATCGTCGCACGTCCGGCTCCCAGCAGTACCAGCAGATCACCGACCGCCTCGCGCGGCCACGGCTCCCGTAGTTCCGGTGCATCCTCGGCCAGCCGGGCCAGCGTGGTGGCCGACATCGGCAGCCCGGTCCGCGCCGAGGCCGCCGCCACTCGCAGGATGAGCCCGGGGTCGCGTTGCGGGCGCGCGTCGCGGGCCAGCACGACCTCCCCCGCATGTTCGACCACTCCCTCGTCGAGTGGGCGGCGCACCGGCAGGCGACGCAATCGGGCCAGCCCACGACGCGGCAGGGCGTTACCGGCGGTCCGCAGACCCACATCCACCGAATAGCCGACTGTCCGCGCGGCGTCACTGAGCGTGCGCGCGAGGTCGAATCGGTCCCCGATACGCAGGGCGGCACCGATCTCGTCGGCGTCCTGGGCACGAAGCTGATCGCGGGCGCGGCCGGCCACCCGCTGCAGTTCGGTACGCACATCCAGCAGTCGACGGTGTGCTTGCTCGAGTCCGCCACCGGGCACATCCGGTCCCAGCCCCGGCACGGCATCGGTCAGATGCGCGACGGCCAGCGCATCGAGTAGCTGAATATCGCGCAGGCCACCGCGGCCGTTCTTGAGGTCGGGTTCGGCACGATGGGCGACCTCGCCGCTGCGCTGCCAGCGCACCTTCACCTGCTCGACCAATTCGGTGAAGCGCGGCTGGATTCCGGTACGCCATTCCCGGCGCACCCCGCCGATCAGCAGATTGCTCAATTCGGCGTCGCCCACGATGTGCCGCGCGTCGAGCATCCCCAGCGCGGCGGTCAGATCGGTGGCGGCCACCCGCAGCGCCTGCGGCACCGTGCGCACGCTGTGATCGAGTGCGATGTGGGCGTCCCACAGGGGGTACCAGAGCGCGTCGGCGACCTCGGCGACGCGGGCGGGGTCGACATCGTCGTGCAGCAGTACCAGGTCCAGATCCGAGTAGGGCACCATCTCCCGGCGCCCCAGGCCACCGACAGCCACCACGGCCAGACCGCTACCGGGTGTGATGCCCAGTTCGGCGCCCTTGCCGGTCAGCCACAGCTCGTGCAGGTCGACCAGGGCCTCCCGCAGCGCATCCGCGGTCAGGCGCGGCCGGCGGGGGTCCTCACCCCGGAGCAACCGATCTCGCGCGGTCACCAAATCCTTGGCACCATCGGACAATCCGTCTGCACTCATCCCCGCAACCACCGCCCGTTCATGCGGGCAGCCCCGTTCCCGGCCGTCTCCGGCCGGGAGCGGGGCTGCCCGGACCTGTCATTCCTACAGTGCGTCGGCACCACGTTCGCCGGTGCGAACCCGGATCACCGATTCGACCGGGCTCACCCAGACCTTGCCGTCACCGATCTTTCCGGTGCGGGCGGCCTCGACGACCACCTCGACGACCTTCTCCACCGAGGCGTCGTCCACGACGACCTCGACCCGAACCTTCGGAACGAAATCCACCGAGTACTCGGCACCGCGGTAGACCTCGGTGTGCCCCTTCTGCCGGCCGTACCCCTGGACCTCGCTGACCGTCATGCCCAGTACCCCGGCCTGCTCGAGTGCCGATTTGACGTCCTCGAGCGTGAACGGTTTGACGATGGCGGTGATCAGTTTCATTACGTCATGCCTCCTTGACGGCGGTACGTGCCGTGCCACCCACAGCAGCGAAATCGTATGCCGATTCGGCATGCTCCGACTCGTCCATACCCGCGAACTCCTCTTCGTCGGAGGCTCGGATACCGATCGTGTACTTGATGATCAGCCCCAGAATCAGTGCCACGACGAAGGAGAACGCCAGGACGACGAAGGCGCCGACGGCCTGTCTGCCGAGCTGATCGAAGCCGCCGCCGTAGAACAGGCCCTTGGCGCCGTCCGCGCCCGCACCCGACTCCGGCGCCAGGAACACGCCGATCAGCAATGTGCCGACGATGCCGCCGACGAGATGCACACCGACCACATCCAGCGAGTCGTCGAAGCCGAACCGGAACTTCAGTCCTACCGCGAGGGCACACAGCACACCCGCCACCACGCCGATGATCAGGCCACCGAGCACGTTCACCGACGAACAGGCCGGTGTGATGGCGACCAGACCGGCGACGATGCCGGAGGCAGCACCCAGGCTGGTGGGCTTGCCGTCGCGGATCTTCTCCACCACGAGCCAGCCCAGCATCGCGGCGCAGGTGGCGAAGGTGGTGATCAGGAAGGTCGAACCGGCCAGACCGTTGGCGCCGACCGCGGAGCCCGCGTTGAACCCGAACCAGCCGAACCACAGCAGGCCGGCACCGAGCATCACGAACGGCAGATTGTGCGGACGCATCGGCGTCTTGGGCCAGCCCTTGCGGCGTCCCAGTACCAGGCACAGCGCCAGGCCCGCGGCACCGGCGTTGATATGGACCGCGGTACCACCGGCGAAGTCGATGGCCTGCACCTTGTTCGCGATCCAGCCACCGTGGTGCACGACGGTGCCGGCGGCGTCGGTGACATCGAAGTCGAAGACCCAGTGCGCCACCGGGAAGTACACGATCGTCACCCAGACGATCGAGAAGACGATCCAGGCACGGAATTTCATGCGATCGGCGACCGCACCCGAGATCAGGGCCACGGTGAGGATGGCGAACATCATCTGGAAGGCGACGAAGACCGTCATCGGGATGGTGCCGGCCAGCGGGATCGTCACCGCATCACTCGCGGCCGCACCCGTTGCGGGATCGGCGGCAGTCGCCGCGGATCCGTTCCCGCCGATCAGGCCCTTCAGTCCGAAGAATTGCGCCGGGTTGCCGAACAGCCCGGCCTTGTCGTCGCCGAATGCCATGGAGAAGCCGTACAGCGCCCAGAGCACTCCGACGACCCCCATGGCGCTGATGCTCATCATGATCATGTTGAGCACGCCCTTCGCGCGGACCATACCGCCGTAGAAGAACGCCAGGCCGGGGGTCATCAGCAGCACGAGTGCCGCGCTCACCAGCATCCATGCGGTGTCGCCGGTGTCGGGAACACCGACCAAGGGATACGCCACCTTGTTCCTCCTCGTCTCGGGCCCGGCCGAAATGCGGCAAACGAGCCTGCACAGAAGGGTCGCCAGTGGGTGTTTCGTTCGTGCCGCCGCGGTGTTTCGCAGGCGTGAACGGATCCGGCGAGCGTGTTGCTTCTGTGTTTCGCGGTCCGCACAGTGCTGTATGTCTCACTGTGCGGACCGCCTCGAGGTGAGGTGACCTGCTATTTTCCTGCGACTGCGGCGTCAGCCCAGCAGCGCGTCGACGAAGGCGGACGGTTCGAAGGGCGCCAGATCGTCGGCTCCCTCGCCCAGCCCGACCAGTTTCACCGGCACGCCGAGCTCGTGTTGCACCTGGAACACGATGCCGCCCTTGGCGGTGCCGTCGAGTTTGGTCAGCACCACGCCGGTGATGTCGACCACCTCGGCGAACACCCGCGCCTGGGTGAGCCCGTTCTGGCCGACGGTGGCGTCGAGTACGAGCAGGACCTCGTCGACCGCGGCCTTCTTCTCCACCACACGTTTGACCTTGCCCAGCTCGTCCATCAGGCCGGTCTTGGTGTGCAGCCGGCCGGCGGTGTCGACCAGTACAACGTCGACGCCTTCGTCGATGCCGTGGGTGACCGCGTCGAAGGCCACCGAGGCCGGGTCTGCGCCCTCACGGCCGCGCACGGTGTCGGCGCCCACTCGCTCGCCCCAGGTCTGCAACTGATCGGCGGCCGCCGCCCGGAAGGTGTCGGCGGCGCCGAGCAGCACGCGCCGGCCGTCGGCGACCAGCACGCGGGCCAGCTTGCCGGTGGTGGTGGTCTTGCCGGTGCCGTTCACACCGACGACCAGCAGGATCGACGGATGATCGGCGTGCGGCAACGCGCGAATCGAACGGTCCAGTTCCGGGCGCAAGGCCTCGATCAGTACATCGCGCAGGACTTCGCGCACCTCGTCGGGGGTGCGCACGCTGCGCGCGGCGAGTTCCTCGCGCAACCGCTCGACCACGGTCATGGTGACCGAGGTACCGAGGTCGGCCATGACCAGGGTGTCCTCGATCTCCTCCCAGGAGTCCTCGTCGAGGTCGCCACCGCCGAGCAAGCCCAGCAGACTCTTGCCGACGGCGTTCTGCGAGCGTGACAGCCGGCCCCGCAGACGGGTGAGCCGGCCTGCGGTGGGTTCGATCTCCTCCACCGCTGCCGGGGCGGCCTCGGCCGGAGTCGCGGGGGCGGGAGTTTCGGGTGCCGGGGCCACCGGCACGGTGTCGGCGGGCGCGGTCTCCGCCGGGGCGGTATCCGCCGGAGTGGCCGGGGCTTCCGCCGGGGCGGTGTCGGTCGGCGCAGCTTCGGTGGGTACCGCCTCGGTGGGCGGGGCCTCGGGGACCGTCGGTCGTGCTTCCGTGGGCGCGCTCGGGGGTGCTTGCGTGGGCGCACTGTCCGCCGGCGCCGGCTCGACCGGTGCGGGGACCGTCTCGAGCGTCTCGGCGCCCGCGGGTGTCTCCGGTTCCGCCTCGACTACCCGGTCCGCCGGTACCTCGGTGGTCTCCGGCTCGGCAGTCGGGGCCGCCGTCGCCGTGGCCCCTCCGGTCTGCTGATCGGTGGCCGGTTCCGGCAGCGGCACATCGGTGATGCTGCGGCGTGCGGAATCGCGCGGAATCGCGGCATCGTCCCCGATATGCGGCTGGCCGTCGTCGTCGGTGCGTTCGACCGGCACCGGTTCGGGCTGTGGCGGCGCGAGCGTCCCCGCTCCGGCACCGCCCTGGCTGAAGCTGAAGCCACCGGATGCGGTGTACCCACCCGACCGATCGGTCAGCTGCTGCGGCTCGCCCTGTTGCTCCGGTTCCGGCGCAATGCTGATGCGACGGCGCTTGTACAGGACGAATCCGGCAACGAAGGCCACCAGCAGAACGGCGACGATCGCGGCGATCAGAATCCAGGCTTGCGCATTCACGCTCCCCATCCTGTCAGAACACGAGCACGCCCCCGCGGTGCGGCAGGCCCCGACCGGCACTCGGACCGTCCCAGTATTCGGAACGGCTCATCCGACACCGACACGCCGACGACGTCGGACGATGTGCCTGTCCGGCCGCACATCGCCACCGGCGTCCGCACGGCAACAGCGGAAGGCACGGCGAATCCGACACAGAGACAATAGGATCGGCCTGTGACCGATCGAAATGTGCTCGGGGGACCGCTGGAGGAGTGTGGCACCGATCCCCTCACCGGCTTCTATCGGGACGGCTGCTGCAGCACCGGCCCGGAGGATCTCGGTAGCCACACCGTCTGCACCGTTGCGACCCAAGAATTTCTGGAACACCAGAAATCGATCGGCAACGATCTGCTCACGCCCCGGCCGGAGAACAACTTTCCCGGACTGCAGCCCGGCGACCGCTGGTGTGTGGTCGCGGTGCGCTGGCTGCACGCCCACGAAGACGGTGTCGCTGCCCCGGTGGTGCTGGCGGCCACCCATGAGAACGCCCTCGAAGTGGTCCCGATGGAAACCCTGCGCAAATACGCCGTCGACGTCCCCGACGACGTCAGCGACCTACTGTGAACCTGTCCCCGATGCTGTCGGCGGGTTTCCGCCCGCGGCCGGCCGCACGGCCTCCGGGAGGCGGGTACCTTCGACGAGATGACATGGTGGCGGGGCCGCGGGCGCTCCACGGACGGGCGCATGCGCGGCGCGGAGATCGACGCACTGTTCGGCCCGTCTCGCAAACACGTCCACGAACGCAACGAGTGGATCGCCGTCGCCAAGGTCGACGACCGGCTCTCCGGCGATGATCCCGTCGTCGACCTGCCCGCCGGGACGGTCACGCTCGCGCAGCATCAGCACGCCGATGTCGGCGAGCCCCACGAACGGCACCCATAGCAGTTCACGAGGCTTCCCGGACCGCACTTCCTGCATACATCGGCCGACACGGTGAGCCGCACCGGGCGACGGCGGGGACGCGCGCGAGCGAATCGTCCTCGAGCCGCTGGTTCCTGCGTCTCCCGACGTCGTCCGACCGCGTCAGTTCTGTGCGCCCACCAGGTTCTGGCCGCGCATCCGCTGCGAGATCACCTGCGTGATGCCGTCCCCACGCATACTGACACCGTAGAGCGCGTCCGCGATCTCCATGGTCGGCTTCTGGTGCGTGATCACGATCAGCTGCGACTTCTCGCGCAACTGCTCGAACAGGCCGATGAGGCGGCGCAGGTTGGTGTCGTCCAGCGCGGCTTCGACCTCGTCCATGACATAGAAGGGCGAGGGGCGGGCGCGGAAGATCGATACCAGGAACGCGACGGCCGCGAGTGACTTCTCCCCACCCGACAGCAGCGACAACCGCTTGACCTTCTTCCCGGGCGGGCGGGCCTCCACCTCGATACCGGTGGTGAGCATATCGGCGGGATCGGTCAGCAACAGCCGGCCCTCGCCGCCGGGAAACAGTCGGCCGAAGACCTGCACGAATTCACGCTCGACATCCTCGTAGGCCTCGGTGAACACCTGCAGGATGCGCGCGTCGACCTCGGACACCACGTCCAGCAGATCCTGGCGTGCCTTCTTGACGTCCTCGAGCTGGGTGGACAGGAAGTTGTAGCGCTCCTCCAGCGCCGCGAACTCCTCGAGCGCGAGTGGGTTCACCTTGCCGAGGGTGGTCAGATCCTTCTCGCCCCGCTTGACGCGCCGTTCCTGGGTGGCGCGGTCGTAAGGCATCGGCTGCGGCGGACTGACCTGATCGCCGCGCTCGCGCGCCTGCTCGTACTCGTGCATCTCGAGCGCGGTCGGTGGCATCGGGACGTGCGGGCCGTATTCGGCGACGAGTTCGTCGAGCGCGATGCCGAACTGGTCGGCGATCGTGGTTTCGAGCTGCTCGATCCGCAGTGCCGACTGCGCCCGTGCCACCTCGTCGCGATGAACAGCGTCGGTGAGCTGGGCCAGCTGGGTGGTCAGGGCACGCGATCGTTCCTTGGTCTGGTCGACCTGAGCAGCGCATTCGGTGCGCCGCCGCACCAGTTCGTCGCGGCGCGCACCCGCCTCGGCCACGACCGTCTCGAGTTCGGCGGCGATCCGCTCGGCGGAGCCGGCGACCACCGCCGCCACTTCGGCGGCCCGGCGGCGGGCGGCCTGGGCTCGTTCGGCGCGGGCGCGGTTCTCGCGTTCGGCGCGTGCGGCCCGGCGCAGCGAATCCGCCTTGCCCCGCACCGATTCCGCGCGCTCCTCGGCGGTACGCACCGACAGCCTGGCCTCGACCTCCATGGCCCGGGCCTCGGCCAGCGCCGCGGCGGCCTGCTCGCGTTCCTGTGCGGCGGTGTCGGTTCCGGCGTCGGCATCGGGGTCCGCATCGGATTCGGATTCGGCGTGCCGCAGCCGGGCCTCGAGTTCGGCCAGTGCCGACAGGTTCTCGTCGCGTGCGGTCTCGGCCTCGGCGCGTTGGGTCTGGGCCCGCTCGTAGTCGCGGTGCGCGCCCCGCGCGGCGGCACCGAGCCGGCCCAGCCGGTCGTAGATCGCGACCAGCGCCTGATCGGATTCGTGCAGTGCCAGCAACGCCTGGTCGACGGCCTGTTTACGGTCGTTCTGCTCGGCCAGGGCGCCGGACAGCGCGGCCTCGAATTCTTCGGCGTGCCGTTGCCACGACTCGAGTTCGGCTGCGGCGGCGTCGATATCGGCCTGCACCTCGATCTGGCTGGGGGCCCGATCGGAGCCGCCCAGCAACCAGCCGGAACCACTGAGATCGCCGTCACGGGTCACCACCCGCAATTCCGGCCTGTCGGACAGTATTTCGGCGGCGCCCGCCAGATCGTCGGCGACGACGGTGCCGGCTGTCAACGCCGCGACCGCTCCCAGCAGGTGATCCGGGCACTCGACGACGTCGACGAGGCGGCGTGCACCGGCCGGCAGCTCACCGATATCGCCACCGGCACGGGGGGCATCGCCGTAGACCACGGCGGCACGCCCACCGTCGGCCTCCTTGAGCGCCCGGACCGCCTCCTGCGCGGTGCTGTGCGCCTCGGCGGTGATGGCGTCGGCGAGGGGCCCGAGGGCCGCGGCGACGGCCGCCTCGAATCCGCTGTGCACCCGCAGAATTCCCGACAAACGCCCGCGCAACCCGTCGGCACGGTTGTCCAGCAGCCAGGCGCCGCCGTCCTTACGGGCCAGGCCCATGGTGAGTGCCTCGATGCGAGCGGTCAGCGAGGCGACCTTCTTACCGGCCTCGCGATCACGTTCGCGCAATTCGTCGACCCGCGCATCGGCCAACTCCAGGGCCTGGGCGGCGTGCTCGTAGGCGGCGTCGAGTCCTTCCTCACCGGCGTCCAGCTCACTCAGCTCTGCCTGGACCGATTCGAATTCGGCCTCGGCGGTGTCGCCGCGCTCCCGGGCGGTGGCCAAGGCCTCCGACAACCGCGCGATATCGCCCTCGGCGGACTGGGCCCGGTGGCGCAGATTGTCGACCTGCCCGGCCAAGCGTGCCAGCCCCTCGCGCCGGTCCGCGATCGCGCGCACCGCGGCCAGATGGGCCTGCTCGGCGGCCTTGGCGGCCTGCTCCCGGTCGTAGAGCTGATCGCGTGCGGTCTCGAGGGTCTCGGTGGCCACCTCGACCGCTTCGAGCAGTTCGGCTTCCTCGGCCTGCACCCGATCGGCCTCGGCCTCGAGCTGTTCGGGATCGCGGCCACTGCCGGTGGGTTGCTCGATGGTGAGGTTGCGAGCCCGGTCACGCGCGATGCGGATGGTGGCATTGACCCGCTCGACCAGCGCCGACAGCTGGAACCAGGTCTGCGCGGCGGCCTCGGCGCCGGGGGTGAGGCGCGACAGCTGGAATTCCTGCTGTGCCAGCGCCGCGTTGGCGGCATCGAGTTCGGCCTGCACGGTGATCTGCTGTTCGCGCGCGAAGGCTTCCTTGCTCTGCTGTGATTCGAGTTCGCGGCGCCGTGCGACCAGATCGTCGGCGGCCAAGCGCAGGCGCGCATCACGCAGATCGGCCTGTACGGTGGCCGCGCGACGCGCCACCTCGGCCTGGCGCCCCAGCGGTTTGAGCTGGCGCCGCAATTCGGTGGTGAGGTCGGTCAGGCGCGCCAGATTGGCCTGCATGGCGTCCAGCTTGCGGACGGCCTTCTCTTTACGTTTGCGGTGCTTGAGCACACCGGCGGCCTCTTCGATGAAGGCGCGGCGGTCCTCGGGCCGCGATTCCAGGATCGCCGACAGCTGCCCCTGGCCGACGATGACGTGCATTTCCCGGCCGATGCCGGAGTCCGACAGCAGCTCCTGTACATCCATCAACCGGCAGGTGTTGCCGTTGATCTCGTACTCGCCGGCGCCGTCGCGAAACATGCGGCGGGTGATGGAGACCTCGGAGTAGTCGATGGGCAGCGCACCGTCGGAATTGTCGATGGTCAGGGTGACCTCGGCGCGCCCCAGCGGTGCCCTCCCGGCGGTCCCGGCGAAGATGACGTCCTGCATCTTGCCGCCGCGCAGCGCCTTGGCGCCCTGCTCCCCCATCACCCAGGTCAGGGCGTCGACGACGTTCGATTTGCCGGAGCCGTTCGGACCCACCACGCAGGTGATGCCGGGCTCGAGGCGCAGCGTCGTCGCGGACGCGAAGGATTTGAACCCCTTCAGCGTCAGACTCTTCAGGTGCACAGTCGGTCAGGCTACCCGGTCGGAGCGGGTAGCCGGTCGGACGCCGGGCGAGGTGTGTTCACCCGGCGTCCGACCGGTCGAGGCGAGGAAATCAGGCAACGGTGACGTTCAGCGTGAAGTCGCTGGCGGATCCGTCGACCGAGTAGACGGTGATCTGGTAGTCGAAGCCGTTGCCGACGATCTCGGCGTGTTCGGCCTCGGTGGCGGCCATCGGCCCGACCAGCGGCGCCACGTTCACGCGGGCGGCACCGTTGTTCGAGGTGACGTCGAAGATCAGCTTCTGTCCGTTGACCGAGGGGATGGAGTAGCCGGCGACCTTGTTGTCGACCACAGTGCCGTTGCCGCCGGTCGAGTTCTGCCCGGGCGCGATGGCCAGCCGGGTGACACCGCCGCTGTCGAGAGAGGGCAGCTGGGGCGTCGGGCCCGCCGAGGCGACACCTCCGGCGACCGCGAAGGTGGCGGCCGCAACGAGTGCGACCAGCACGGCCGGGACGGCGCGCACGAGGAGACGAAGTGCTCGAGATGCGTACATGGGACCCCATCTTTCCTCACACTCGGTGCAGGATCGCAAGTCGCGCCGCGCTTTTCGGCCGCGCCGCGCCCGGCACGCGAATGTCGGGCAACCGATCGGACACCCCATTAAGTTAACGACCATTTGCGCTCTGGTAGGACTGAATGAGAAGGTAGAAGCCCGTTTATCGCACAAGGAGTTCTTCGTGAATCTGGACTGGTCGCCTACCGATCTGGCGTTTCGCGACGAGGTGCGGCGCTTCCTGGACGAGAATCTGACCCCGGAACTACGTCGCGCCGGTCAGCTCGCCACGAGCGTGTACCCGGATCACGAGGCCAGCATGCAGTGGCAGCACATCCTGCACGCCCGCGGATGGGCCGCACCGGCCTGGCCGGTCGCCCACGGCGGCTGTGACTGGAGCATGACGCAGCACTACATCTTCGATCGTGAATCCACTCTCGCCGGCGCCCCCGCGCTGTCCCCGATGGGCATCCGGATGGTCGCGCACGCGATCATCGCCTTCGGCACTGCCGAGCAGCAGGACTACTTCCTGCCGCGCATCCTCACCGGCGAGGTCTTCTTCTGCCAGGGCTATTCCGAGCCCGAGGCCGGTTCCGATCTGGCCTCGCTGACCATGGCCGCGGTGTCCGACGGCGACGATCTGGTCTGCACCGGATCGAAGATCTGGACCACCCATGCCACCGAGGCCAACTGGATCTTCGCCCTGGTCCGCACCTCGAAGCTGGATCGCAAGCAGCAGGGCATCACCTTCGTCCTGATCCCGATGGACACCCCCGGCATCGAGATCCGGCCGCTGGTCATGACCTCGGGCGAGCAGGTCCAGAACCAGGTCTTCTTCGATCAGGTACGGGTCGCGAAGTCCAACGTCATCGGCCGGATCGACGAGGGTTGGACGGTCGCCAAACATCTGCTCAACTTCGAGCGTGGCGGCGCCGCGTACGGCCCTGCCCTGCAGGTTCTCGCCGAATCGCTGGCCGAACACGCCGCCGGACAGCCGGGCTTCTCCGGCGGCAGCCTGCTCGACGAGCCGGCTTTCGCGGCCAAGCTCGCCGACGCCCGCATCCGCGCCGACGTCCTGGAGATCCTGGAATACCGGACGATGTCCGCGATCTCCCAGGGCAAGGACCCCGGACCGGCCGCGTCGACGATCAAGATCCTCGGCACCGAACTGAGCCAGCGGCTCACCGAACTGGCGCTCGAGGCCGCCGGACCACGCGGTCGCGCCTATCAGCCGCATGCCGCGATGCCGGGCGGGCCGATCGCCGACTTCACCGCACCGGCCGACGAGTACCTCAGCGGAGAGCCGTGGCAGGCCGTGGCACCACTGCGGTACTTCAACGATCGTGCCGGCTCTATCTACGCGGGCAGCAACGAGATTCAGCGCAACATCATCGCCAAGGCAACCCTGGGACTGTGAGAGATGGACTTCGAATTCACTGCCGAACAGCAACTGCTCCGTGACACGGTCACCGAATTTCTCGCGGCCCGATACGACCTGGAGAAAAGCCGCGACGCGGCCCGCATCGGCGCCGGGAACCAGCCCGAGATCTGGCGCGGCCTCGCCGAAGAGGTCGGCATCCTGGGGGCGAGCCTGCCCGAGAGCGTAGGCGGCTTCGACGGCGGCCCCATCGAAACCATGCTCATCGCCGAAGCACTCGGCGGTGCACTGGTGCTGGAGCCCTTCATCGACACCGCGGTACTGGGTGGTGGACTGTTGCGGCGGGCGGGCGGAGACACGGCCGAGGAACTGCTGCGGGGAATCGTCGACGGCTCGGTGATCACCGCGTTCGCCGCATTGGAAGCCGGTTCCGGGTACGACCTGCGCCGGATCACCACCACGGCACGCCGCGACGGTGACGACTGGGTCCTCGACGGCACCAAGACGACCGTGACCAGCGCGCCACTGGCCACCCATCTCCTGGTCACCGCGCGTACCGAACAGCCGGGGCTGTCGCTGTTCGTGGTGCTGGCCGATGCCGCGGGCCTGACCCGGCACAGCTACCGGACCATCGACGAACGCCGGGCGGCCGATCTGGTTCTCGAGGGGGTCCGCCTCCCCGCCACCGCGTTGCTGGGTGGCGAGGGCGCGGCCGACGATTCTCTCGATCGGGCGGTCGACGAGGCAATCGCGGCGATCGCCGCCGAATCGGTGGGAGCCATGCGACGGGTCCTGACCGAGACCGTCGAATACAGCAAACAGCGCCGGCAGTTCGGAGTGCCGATCGGCAGCTTCCAGGTCCTGCAGCATCGGATGGTCGATATGCACCTGGAACTGGAACAGGCCACCGCCGCGATGTACCTGGTGACGTTGAAGCTCGATGCCGAACCGCGGGAACGCGCGCGTGCCGCGGCAGCGGCGAAGGTCACCGTCGCCCGCGCGGCGGCGTTCATCGGACAGCATGCGGTGCAGCTGCACGGTGCGATGGGAATGACCGAGGAGCTGGCGATCGGTCACTTCTTCAAGCGCCTGACCGCGGTGCAGTACGAGTGGGGGTCCGCAGACCAGCACCTCACCCGCTATGCCGCGTTGACCCGCCCCGAGGGCATCGCCGGATAACCTCCCCCGGACATGTTTTCGGCCGGAACCCGAATGGATTCCGGCCGAAAACGCGCCGGGCGGCGATGCGCGGAACAATAAAATACTCACCCACGCCACCGTCGGGGCGAGCCCGCGTATCGCGGTCCCGACGTGTCCTGGTCACCCGGCCGTGCCGACGCGGCGGTCAGCGCAGCGGAGTGAAATCGCGCGAGGCGATGTAGGTAGGCCGCGGCCGCGTTCCCGCGTACGGCTCCACCAGGGTGTTCTCCACGCTGTTGAACACGAGGAAGATGTTCGAGCGTGCGAACGGTGTGATGTTGTTGGACGACCCGTGCATGATGTTCGAGTCGAACAGCAGTGCCGAGCCACGCTTACCGGTGAACTGGGCGATGCCGTACTTGTCGGCGAGCTCGGCCAGATCCTCCTGCGCCGGCACCCCGATCTGCTGCTCCCGCAGCGATTCCCGGTAGTGCTCGTCGGGGGTCGTACCCTGGCACGGCATATACCGCCGATGCGATCCGGGCAACACCATCAGACTGCCGTTGTACTCGTAGTTGTCGGTCAACGCGATCGACAAGCTCACCGCGCGCGGTGACGGCATCCCGTCCTCGGCGTGCCAGGTCTCGAAATCCGAATGCCAGTAGAAACCGGCGCCCTGGAATCCCGGCATGTAGTTGACCCGGCTCTGGTGGATGTAGACCTCCGAACCGAGTACCTGACGCGCGAGTCCGGCGACTCGTTCGTCACGTACCAGTTCAGCCACCGCGCTGCTGATCTTGTGCACCTCGAAGATCGACCGCACCCGGTTCGATGTCTTCTCGATGATCACCCGCTGGTCCGGCCGCAGATCGGGATCTGCGGCCAGGCGATTCATCTCGGTGGCGTAGTCGGCCACCTCCACCGGGGTCAGCAGCTCGTCGATGATCGTGTAACCATCGGCGTCGAAACTTTCCAGTACCGGCGACGAAACCGTGCCCCATACCGTGGGATCGGTGCGTTCCACCGGCGGTACCGCTACGGCCGTACGAGTCCGGTAGCGGTCGATACGACTGTCCGCCAACGTCATCGCGGGGTCGTCCTCCTAACTGCCTTCCTATTCGCCTACCGCGATCAGCGGATAGACGCCGTTCTCGTCGTGTACCTCTTTGCCGGTGACCGGCGGGTTGAACACACACAGCATCCGCATCAGCGTGCGGGTCTTGACCTGGTGCCGTTCGTGCCCGTTGAGCAGGTACATCGTTCCGGGAGCGAGGTCGTAGGTCACATCGTTGGTCAGATCGTGCAGCGTGCCCTCGCCTTCGACCAGCCACACCGCCTCGATGTGATTCGCGTAGTGGAACTCGTGGGTGGTGTTCGGCTGAATCGTGGTCTCGTGGAACGAGAAGCCCACACCGTCGCCACCGAGGACGATCCGCTTGCTGACCCAGTCCTGGGCCCCTACCTCACGGTCGGTGCCGGTGATCTCTGCAGTGGTGCGCACGATCATTCTCAGTTGCCTCCTCGGGCCATCGCGACCGCCCGGTCCAGAATGCCCAGACCGTGGGCGAGCTCATCATCGGTAATTGTCAGCGGCGGCAGTAGCTTCACCACCTGGTCCTCGGCGCCCGAGGTCTCCACCAGCAGGCCTTCCTCGAAGGCGATGCTGGAAACCTTGTTCGCCTCGGAAGAGTCGTCGAACACCAGTCCCTGCACCAGGCCGCGCCCACGAGTGGACACGCCGTCGAACTTCTCCGAGAGGTTCTCGAACGACTGTCGGATCTTGTCACCCTTGGCCGCGGTCGAGACCTCGAGGCGATCATCGGTCCAGAAATGCTCGAGCGCCACCCGAGCGGTCACGAACGCGGGGTTGTTACCGCGGAACGTGCCGTTGTGCTCACCGGGCGCCCACTGGTCCAGCTCACGCTTCATCAGTACCAGGGCCAGCGGCATGCCGTAGCCACCGATCGACTTGGACAGGGTAACGATATCCGGGGTGATCCCCGCGATTTCGAAGGAGAAGAACGGGCCGGTGCGGCCACATCCCATCTGCACATCGTCGACGATCAGCAGGATGCCACGCGCGGCGCACACCTCCGACAGGTGACGCAGCCACTCGGCACGAGCGACGTTCACGCCGCCCTCACCCTGCACCGTTTCCACGATCACCGCCGCGGGCTTCTCCACGCCGGACGAATTGTCGTCGAGGACGCGCTCCATCCATGCCAGGTCGTTACCGCCTTCCAGATATCCGTCGTAAGGCATCGGGTTGACGTGGTTCAACGGTACCCCGGCGCCGGCCCGCTTGGTCGCGTTGCCGGTGACCGCCAGCGCGCCCAGCGTCATGCCGTGGAAGGCGTTGGTGAAGTTCAGGATGCCCGGTCGGCCGGTGATCTTGCGCGCCAGTTTCAGCGCGGCTTCTACGGCGTTCGCACCGGTCGGGCCGGGGAACTGCACCTTGTAGTCCAGCCCGCGTGGGTCGAGCAGCACATTGTTGATCGTCTCGAGCAGTTCACGCTTCGCAACGGTCGACATGTCGAGTCCGTGCGTAATTCCGTCACGAGAGATGTAATCGATGAGTGCTTTTTTGAGAATGGGATTGTTATGCCCGTAGTTGAGCGAACCTGCGCCCGCAAAAAAGTCGAGGTATTCACGTCCGTTACCGTCACGCAGCCAGGAGCCGGAGGCGGTGTCGAACAGCGCGGGCCAGGAACGGCAGTAACCGCGCACATTGGATTCGAGCGATTCGAAAATGGTCATCTCAGCGGTGGTCATCGATGATCCTTCCTATCATTTTACGTCGCTTTACAACGGCGTTATCCGGTACAGGTCCTCTGATTCGTGCCCATCCGGAAAATCTTTCGGTTCGAACAGCGTTTCGCGGATCATTTCCGCTCCACGGCGCCGCGCCAGCGACGAGAACATCGCGATCGAGGCTTCGTTGTCCGGTGAAACTGTCGTCTCCAGTATAGAAACATTTTGCCCGGCGACTTTTTCGACCAGCTTGTCGAGCATCTTCACACCCACACCGCGTCCGCGGAATGCGTGGTCCACTGCGACCTGCCAGACGAACAGTGTTGCCGGCGCATCCGGGCGCAGATAGCCGGTGACGAAACCTGCTACTTCCGAGTCGATTTCGGCAACGACCGACGACGCGGCGAAGTCACGACACCACAGCAGGTACGAGTAACTGGTGTTGGCGTCGAGCACCTGGGAATCGACCGCGATTCGCCAGATCCGCGCTCCGTCCTCGATCCGTGGCGAACGAATCACCACTGCACTCGAGGGGTTCTGCCGACCGTCGGACTCGCCGGGCTCGGGAGAACTGAAAGGCTTACTCCCCGTTCGGTTCTGCATCACCTATCAAGAGTTCCCCGTCAACGTTGAGGCTTATCGTGCGACTACTTTACGATCGTGTTACAGATGCATGTTCGGTGAATTTAGTCACCGTGGGCAACCACACAGAAAATCTTGCACCTCCCCCGGGGCTGGTGTCACATTTCACACGCCCGCCGTGCGCCGCGATGGTTTCGGCCACCAATGCCAATCCGATTCCCGTACCCGAACGTTTCCCTCGTCGCACCGTAACGAATCTTTCGAAGATTCGCTGCCGATCCTGCGGAGAAACTCCCGGACCTGCGTCGTCGACGGTAACCACCATTTCGTCACCATCGCGGGCGACGTCGACCGCAACCACACCACCACCGTGCCGTTGCCCATTTTCGAGCAAATTCACGACGGCTCGTTCGAGTTCCAGTTTTCGCCCCGTCACGATCCCGTCCTCGGTGATCGTCAGCAACTCCGGTGAATAATGCATTTCTGCAAGGGTGTGCTTGAGCAATTCTGCCAGCGAGAGTGGTTCGGCGTCGGCCCCGTGCATGCGTGCTTCGGCACGTGCCAGGGCCAGCAGATCGTCGAGCAATCTGCGGAGATGATCGATTTCGGCGCGCACCAGGTCGAGCGCGCGCCGGGCACGTTCGGGTAGCTGGTCCTCGTATCGGGCCATCACCCCGACACTGGTGGTCAGGGTGGTCAGCGGGGTACGGAGTTCGTGACTGACGTCCCCGACCAGACGACGCTCACGATCGATACGGTACTGCAGTGAGTCCACCATGGTGTTGAAGGCATCGACGGTCGGAGCCAGATCGGGATCGTCGGTATCGGGCAACCGCGACCCCAGTTCACCCGAGGCGATCTTGGCCGCGGTACCGGTGACCTGGCGCAACGGCTCCAGCAAACGGTGTGACAACCACAGTCCGAACAGGGCCCCGATCACGGTGCCTCCGAGCCCGCACGCCAGTGCGATACGCCACACTCCGCCACCGACCGTCGCGATCAGCACCGCCAGCAACGCCGACACCAGCCCCGTCACCGTGAAGGCGACGACCACCCGCCCGCGCAGGAACTGACGCCGGGGCAGGCGCGGAAATCTAGCGCTGGACATCGAGGCGGTAGCCGAGGCCGCGCACGGTTACCACGATCGCCGGCTCGGACGAATCGCGTTCGATCTTGGTCCGCAACCGGCGGACGTGGACATCGACGATCCGCTCGTCACCGAAGAAGCCCCGGTCCCAGACTCTTTCGAGCAGCACGCTGCGCGACAACACCCGCCCGGGTGTTTCGGCCAGCTCACACAGCAGACGGAATTCGGTCAGCGTGAGATGGAGTTCCTCGTCACCGCGACGAACCGTGCCGCTGTCGGGAGACAACACCAACGGCGCCTCGGGCCAGGCATCCAGGACCACCTCCTGCGGCGCCGGTGGCTCGGCGGTCTGCTGCGCGCGACGGCGCAGAGCCCGCATCCGGGCGGTGATCTCCTTGATCTCGAACGGCTTGGTGACGAAATCGTCGGCGCCGGCCTCCAGCGCGGCAACCACATCGTGAGTGTCGTCACGTGCACTGACCACGATGATGGGCACATCGTGATCGCGGCGGATCTCCCGGATACAGGTGAACCCGTCCATCTCACCCAGCATCAGATCCACAATCATCACATCCGGTGCACCGTTGTCACGCAGATGTTCGAGCGCATCCTCGGCCTCCTCGGCCTCGGCGACGTCGTAGCCCTCGTCCTCCATGGCAAGCCGCAGCGCACTGCGGACCCGGTCGTCGTCTTCTACGATCATCAAATTCGCGCTCATAACTACACCTTGTCCAGCAACGCCTCTCCGGATCGTGGTTCGCCGACCTGTCCGTCACGCGTGCGAGTGCCCGCGCAGCCTTGCCTCTCGCGCCGCTGTTTCATGTCCTCATCCCTCTACCGCCACCGACGGGGGCCGGTTCGACGCCGGACGCACCGCCCCGAAGCTCTCGAGCATCTTCGGGCACACAACAGTAGTCGGAGTACCCGCAGCGGCGATGCGTAAACATGGGGCAACACCACCGAATGGCAAGCACCCGGAAAAGCCCCGTAAGCTAGCCGGAAAGACAGTAAGGCGATTGGTGCGCTGCGAGGGTTGCCCGGGCGCACGGCTAACGCAGGAGACACCATGTCCACTCGCCGCTGCCGACTCAGTGCCGCGCTGGGAATCATCACCCTGGTGACGTTGCTGATGGCTGCGTGCTCGTCCGACCCGGACCCGGCTCCGGGACGCACGATGGAAACCGCGGGACCGGTCGCACCGGCCATCGCGATGATCCCGGCGACGGGTAGTGCCGACGTCGATCCACTCGGCACGATCGAGGTGAACGCGGCCGACGGCGTCCTGACGGATGTGACCGTCACCAACGAGGACGGCAAACAGGTCGAGGGCACCCTCAACCCGGACCGGACCGCGTGGAAGCCGAAGGTCCCCCTCGGCTACGGTCACACCTACACGATGACCGCGCAAGGCGTGACCATCACCGGCCCCAGTGGCCCGGTGACCTCGACTTTCAGCACGCTCACCCCCAGTAACCAGGTCAAGGCCTACCTGACCACCACCGCGGGGCAGTGGCTCGAGGAGGGCGGCACCTACGGTGTCGGCACCGTGATCGTCGCCCACTTCGACGAGGCCGTGGCCGATCGCGCCGAGGCCGAGAGGCGCTTGTCGGTCACCTCCGAGCCCCACGTCGAGGGGTCCTGGTACTGGCTCGACGACCAGAATGCGCACTGGCGCCCGGAGAAATACTGGGCTCCCGGCACCAAGGTGTCGGTTGCGGCCAACATCTTCGGTGCTCAGCTCGCGCCCGGTCTCTACGGTCAGGAAGACGCCAAGACCAACTTCGTCATCGGCGACTCGCACGTCTCCATCGCCGATGACAACACCCATGAGGTGCAGGTCTTCGAGAACGGCAAGCTGATCCGGACCATGCCCACCTCGATGGGCCGCGGAGGCAGTGAGCAGGTCGGCAACAAGACGATCTACTTCAACACTCCCACCGGCATCTACACGGTGATGGGCAAGGGCAATCCGGTCATCATGGACTCCTCGTCCTACGGCCTGCCGGTGAACTCCCGGCTGGGCTACAAGGAGGAGATCGGCTGGGCTACGCAGATCAGCGGTGACGGCATCTACCTGCATCAGCTGGACTCCACCGTCTGGGCGCAGGGCAATACCGACACCTCGCACGGCTGCCTGAACCTCAATCTGGACAACGCCAGTTGGTTCTACAACTTCTCGATGCCGGGTGATGTGGTGGAGGTGCGCAACACCAGCGGCCCACCACTGCCGTCCTGGAACAACGGCGACTGGATCGTGCCGTGGAACGAGTGGAAGGCCGGCAGCGCGTTGCACGACGCACCACCGGACGCGCCCCGCTGAGAGATCGAACACACCCGGCCGGAACAGG
Organism: Nocardia vermiculata NBRC 100427; assembly: GCF_001613265.1. Classification (GTDB taxonomy): domain Bacteria; phylum Actinomycetota; class Actinomycetes; order Mycobacteriales; family Mycobacteriaceae; genus Nocardia; species Nocardia vermiculata. The sequence continues at coordinate 43,968 of NZ_BDCA01000019.1, read as the reverse complement.
TGGCGTGGGCCCGTGCGGCCCGTCCGCCACCTGTCCGTCCCGAATACACCGAGCTCGATCACGGGACCGGGAACCGGCGGTCCAGGTCGAGATTGAGTTCCAGCACATTCACCCGGGGCTCACCGAGAAATCCCAGCGTGCGGCTCGCGGTGTGGTCGCCGACGACCGCGGCGATGCGATCCGCCCCGACCTGCCGAGCCGCGGCGATCCGGGAAATCTGGATCTGGGCGTAGCGCGGTGAGATATCCGGATCCAGTCCGGAGCCGGACGCGGTGACGGCATCCGGAGGAACGGCCGGCTCGGCCGGTGCGTCACCACGGATCGGCACGATCAGCCCCGCCGAGTAGTCCTCACCCGGTTGCGCGCACTGCACCCGGACACCGCGATATGCGGCCAGGAACGGATGCTGCGGGCACTGTTCGTTGACACTGACGACCCGGACGGGTGCACCGATATCGCCGCGCGCATCGCGCGCCCCGAACACGGCCAGCACGGCCCCGACACCGCCGGGCGTGCAGAACGGCCGGGCACCGGAGACGCCTTCTCGCTCCCCCACCTCCCTGCTCCGGGTGCACACGGTCGTCAGCAGGCTGGTGGCGGCGTGGTCCGGATCGGCAGCCAGGGTGTCGACGATGTCCTCGGGGCCCTTGTTGCCGAAGCTGGTGTTCATCGGGTCGTAGCCGTCGGGCCGGCTACCGTCGGCGGGTGCGGAATTCGACGGCCGGGTCTGGAAGTACTGCGGCAGCGCCCGCCCGTTTCCGTCGGTGAACGACTGGCCGATCAGGCTACTGCCGACCAGCGTTCCGTCGCGGTAGCGCAGTGATCCCTCGGCGTTGTCGTGCAGGCCGGGCAGCTGGGCCACCGCGAAAACGGCCAGCGGATAGGCGATTCCGGTGATAACGGTCAGCACGATCAAGGCCCGCACGGCGGCGAGATGCTGGCGGAACCAGGTGGTGTATCGCATCGAGAATGACGGCATATCAGGACATCCCAGGAAGATAGCGAACGACGAGGTCGATCAGTTTGATGCCGACGAACGGGGCGATGATGCCACCGACTCCGTAGACGGCCAGGTTGCGGCTCAACAGTGCCGATGCGCCGGCGGGCCGGTAGCGCACCCCGCGCAACGCCAGCGGAATCAATGCCACGATGACCAGGGCGTTGAAGACGACCGCGGACAGAATCGCCGACTGCGGACTGTGCAGCCGCATGACGTTCAGCACGTCCAGTCCGGGGAACAGCGCCACGAACAGCGCCGGAATGATGGCGAAGTACTTGGCGATGTCGTTGGCGATCGAGAAGGTCGTCAACGCACCACGGGTGATCAGCAACTGCTTGCCGATCTCCACGATCTCGATCAGTTTGGTCGGATCCGAGTCCAGATCGACCATATTGCCGGCCTCTTTGGCGGCCGAGGTTCCGGTGTTCATCGCGACGCCCACATCGGCTCGAGCCAACGCCGGGGCGTCGTTGGTGCCGTCACCCGTCATCGCGACGAGCCTGCCGCCGGCCTGCTCGGATTTGATCAGGGCCAGCTTGTCCTCTGGAGTGGCTTCGGCGAGGAAGTCGTCCACCCCGGCCTCGTCGGCGATCGCCTTGGCGGTCAAGGGATTGTCGCCGGTGATCATGACGGTGCGGATACCCATGCGACGCATCTCGGCGAAGCGCTCCCGCATCCCCTGCTTGACCACGTCCTCGAGGCGGACCACCCCGAGCAGCCTGGCTCTGCCGTCGGCCAGTTCACCGACCGCCAAGGGGGTCCCACCGGCGGCGGATATCGCATCGACGGTCCGGCTCGCCTCCTCGGGCACCGAACCACCCTGCGCGCGAACCCATTCCGATACCGCACCGGCCGCCCCCTTGCGCAACCGATGTCCGTCGCCCAGATCCACTCCCGACATTCGGGTGCGTGCACTGAACTCCACCCAGTCCGCCCCGACGAGTTCACCGGGGGTGCGTTCGCGTTTGCCGTAGGCGGTTTTCGCGAAAACGACGATCGAGCGACCTTCCGGCGTCTCGTCGGCCAGGCTGGACAGCTGTGCGGCATCGGCCAGCTCGTCCTCGGCGACCCCCGGCATCGCGATGAACTGTGCCGCTTGCCTGTTGCCCAGCGTGATGGTTCCGGTCTTGTCCAGCAGCAGTGTGTTCACGTCACCGGCCGCCTCCACCGCACGACCCGACATGGCCAGGACGTTGCGCTGTACCAGCCGGTCCATGCCCGCGATACCGATCGCCGACAGCAGCGCGCCGATCGTGGTCGGAATCAGGCAGACCAGCAGCGACACCATGACGATCCCAGTGACGCCGTGCAGATCGAGCGCCGCGCTGTCGGGCACGCCCGGATTGTTCGCCTTGGCGAAGATCGCGGCCGGCTGCAGGGTGACCACCGCGAACACGAAGATGACGGTGAGCGCCGCGAGCAGGATATTCAGGGCGATCTCGTTCGGCGTCTTCTGCCGACCGGCCCCCTCGACCAGCGCGATCATCCGGTCGATGAAACTGCCGCCCGGCTCCTGGGTGATCTCGACGACGATACGATCCGACAACACCGTCGTACCACCGGTAACCGCGGACCGGTCACCACCGGATTCCCGGATCACCGGAGCGGATTCACCGGTGATCGCGGATTCGTCCACCGAGGCGATACCTTCCACGACGTCACCGTCACCGGGCACCACCTGTCCGGCCTCGACCAGGACATGATCGCCGCGGCACAGTTCGGGAGCGGTGACGCTCTCCTCCTCCACTGTCGCGGCGCCGGGCGTCCAACCGAGCAGACGGCGGGCGACCGTGTCGGTTCTGGCCTTGCGCAACGTGTCGGCCTGCGCCTTGCCACGCCCCTCGGCGACGGCCTCGGCCAGGTTGGCGAACAGCACCGTGAGCCAGAGCCACAGCACGATCGCCCAGGCGAAGACGGTGGGATCGGTGACGGCCAGCACGGTGGACCAGACGGCGCCGATCTCCACGATCAGCATCACCGGGTTGCGCCACAGGGTGCGCGGATCCAGTTTGCGCAATGCTTCGGGTAGTGCGGCGGCGAGCATCGCCGGATCGAATGCGCTGCGGCGCTCAGGCTGCGCGGGTGCGCCGCCGGTCGGCGCGGCCCCCGAGTCGGCCACGGGGTCGGTTGCAGGAGCGGTCATATCAGTGGATTCCTTCTGCGAGCGGTCCGAGCGCCTGCATGGGCAGGAAGGTGAGCGCGACCAGAATCACCGTCACGCCGACGACCATGCCGACGAACTGTGGACGATGGGTCGGCAGGGTGCCGACCGATTCCGGCGTGTGCCCCTGACGAGCCAGCGAACCGGCCAGGGCGAGGACGAGAATGATCGGAACGAACCGGCCCAGCAACATGGCCAGGCCCAGCGCGGTGTTCCACCACACGGTGTTGCCACTGAGCCCGGCGAAGGCGGAGCCGTTGTTGTTGGCCGCGGAGGTGAACGCGTACAACACCTCGGACAGTCCGTGCGGCCCGGAATTGGCCATGGCGGCGCGCTGTCCCGGCATCGCCATCGCGATCGCCGTCCCGACCAGCACGATCAGCGGGCTGACCAGGAAGTATGCCGCAGCGAACTTGATCTCGCGCGGTGTGATCTTCTTGCCGAGATACTCGGGCGTCCGCCCGACCATCAGACCGGCGACGAACACCGTGATCACGGCGAGGATCAACATGCCGTAGAGCCCCGATCCCACGCCGCCGGGCGCGACCTCACCCAACTGCATGTTCACCATCGCGATCATGCCGCCGAAGCTGGTGTAGGAATCGTGAGCGGAATCGACTGCTCCGGTCGAAGTCAACGTGGTCGCGGTGGCGAAGGTCGCCGAATCGGCCACGCCGAAACGGTTTTCCACACCTTCCAGCGCCGAGCCCGCCGCGGTCGGCACGGTGCCATGATGGCTCAGCTGCGACACATTGAGCAGCGTCACGCTGATCACCGCCAGCACGGCCATGGCGGAAACGATGGCGTAGCCCTGTTTACGGCTGCCCACCATCCGTCCGAAGGTGCGGGGCAGCGAGAAGGCGATCAGCAGGATCAGGAAGATCTCGACCCAGTTGGTCCAGGCGGAGGCGTTTTCGAACGGATGCGCGGAGTTGACGTTGAAGAATCCGCCACCGTTCGTTCCCAGCAGCTTGACGACCTCCTGACTCGCCACCGGTCCGCCCGGAATCGTCTGCGCCGCACCGGCCACCGTCCGGGCCGTCTGGTCGTGCAGGTGAAAGTTCTCGATCAGCCCACCCGCGACCAGCACGATCGCGAAGACGAACGCGATGGGCAGCAGGATGCGCAGCGTGCCGCGGACCAGGTCGACCCAGAAGTTGCCGAGTTCACCGGTGTTTCGCCGGGCGAACCCCCGCACCAGCGCCACCGCTACCGCCATACCGACCGCGGCCGAGACGAAGTTCTGCACCGCCAGACCCGCCATCTGAACCAGGTGTCCCTGGGTGGATTCGCCGGCGTAGTTCTGCCAGTTGGTGTTGGTGACGAAGCTGACGGCGGTATTCCATGCCAGCGCGGCGGTCATCTCGGTGCCGGGCTCGTGCAGGGACAGCGGGAGCCGGCCCTGCACCAGCTGCAGGAAGAACAGCGCCAGCACGCTCACCGCGGAGAAGGCGAGCACACTGCGGGCATACACTCCCCAGCTCTGTTCCACCCCGGGCTGAACCCCGATGCCGCGGTAGATGATTCGTTCGACTCGCGAATGCTTGCGGCCGTTGTAGACGCGGTACATGTAGTCGCCGAGCGGTATGTGCACTGCCGCCAAGGCGATGATCAGGGTCGCCGCGAAAACGACCCCGGCTGTGGTTGTGCTCACCTAGAACCTTTCGGGGAACAGCAGCGCCGCGATCATGAACACCGCGACACCGAGCGCCAGAACCAGACCGATGATGTTCTGCGTCACAGCCGTTCCACCCCCCGTTGCAGCAGGCCGAGCAGGGCGAAGATCGCCACGGTCACGACGGTGAACACCGCGACAGACATAGTGCAAACCTCTCTGTTGACGCCCATCCCGAATCGGACGCGCCGCTGTGAGTCAAGCTCTCCGCCGGCTCGATTTCGACGGCGTTGACGGCTTCTTAGCGGCGATGGCCGCGGCATTGACGCGGTGCTTACGGGGACGCTGTCGCAGTACCGGCGGCAGGCACCACGCCGGGTAGGACGTCAAGGTGAGCGGGCGTCCCGTCAAGAAGTCGTAAATATCCGCAGAATCGGTCCCCGGTGGCGGTACACAGAGGGGTACCGGTTCGATCATCCGACCGGGTGGCTTCGATTCGAGCGGGACAAGGAGACGACAGTGCCGGATTTCGCGGTCGCCGCGATGGTGATCATCGGCTTCGCCTGTTGCGCGCTGGCGTTGCGGCTCGCGGCCGGGCGAAGCAGACCCCCGCGTACGTCCCCGCGGATGTCGCACCGAGGGCAGCGTGCGCGCCGCGCGATGATGGATCGGTGAAGCGCGGGCAGCTACGCATCTATCTCGGGGCGGCCCCGGGCGTGGGTAAGACCTACGCGATGCTCGGTGAGGCTCACCGCCGGCTGGGTCGCGGGCGCGACGTGGTCGCCGCGGTCGTCGAGACCCATGGGCGAAGCAGAACCGCCGAGTTGCTCGCGGGCATCGAGCAGGTCCCCTTGCAGACCCACATGTACCGAGGTGCCCGGATCGGCGAACTGGACCTCGAAGCGGTTCTGCACCGCGCCCCGGCGGTCGCGCTGGTCGACGAGCTCGCCCACACCAACGCCCCCGGCGCGAAGAACGAGAAACGCTGGCAGGACGTGCACGAACTCCTGGATGCCGGGATCGATGTGATCTCGACGGTCAATGTCCAGCATCTGGAAAGCCTCAACGACGTCGTCGAGCAGATCACCGGCGTGACGCAGCGGGAAACCGTGCCCGATCGGGTGGTGCGGGGCGCCGACCAGGTCGAGCTGGTCGACATCACACCGGAAGCGCTGCGGCGCCGGTTGTCGCACGGCAACGTCTATCCCGCCGACAAGGTCGACGCCGCGCTACGCAACTACTTCCGGCCCGGAAATCTCACCGCGCTGCGCGAACTGGCGCTGCTGTGGCTGGCCGATCAGGTCGATGCCGCACTGGCCGCCTACCGCGCCGAGCACGCGATCACCAAGACCTGGGAGGCGCGCGAGCGCGTCGTCGTCGCCGTCACCGGCGGGCCGGAGTCGGAGACCATCGTGCGGCGGGCGAGCCGGATCGCCGCCAAATCGAGCGCCGAACTGCTCGTGGTGCACGTGGCGCGCGGCGACGGCCTGGCCGGGGTGTCGACCCGGCGCCTGCAACGGCTGCGCGATCTGGCCACCGATCTGGGCGCCGGGTTGCACACGGTGACCGGGGAAAATGTTCCGGACGCACTGCTGGATTTCGCCCGCCAGGTCAATGCCACCCAGCTCGTGATCGGCACGTCCCGACGCTCGCGCTGGGCTCGGATCCTGGATCAGGGAATCGGCGCGACCGTGGTGCAACGGTCGGACACCATCGACGTGCACATGGTCACCCATGAGGAGGCACAGCGCGGATTCCGGCGGGTACCGATGCGACAGCAGCGCTCGGCACTGTCGTGGCCGGCCGCGCTCGTGGTCCCCACGCTGATCACACTGCTCTGCTACCTGTGGCTGGATTCGATACTGGATGTGGCAGGGGAAAGCGCGCTGTTCTTCATCGGCGTGATCGCGGTCGCGCTGCTCGGCGGCGTGGCACCGGCAGCCCTGTCGGCCGTGCTGGGCGGAGTGCTGCTCAACTGGTTCTTCACCACCCCCCGGTACAGCTTCACCGTCGCTCAGCTGGACAACATCCTGACGATCGTGGTGATGGCGGCGGTCGCCATCGCGGTGGCGGCGCTGGTCGACATCTCGGCGGTGCGAGCCCGCGAGGCACGCACCGCGTCGCGCGAGGCGGAATTACTGACGCTGTTCGCCGGCGCGGTATTGCACGGCGCCGATCTGCCCGCCCTGTTGGAGCGGGCGCGGGAGATCTACGGGCAGCACGCGGTCAGTTTCGTCGGCGGCGCCGAGATGATCGCCGGGGTCGGCAACGATCCGCCGCAGCGGACAGCTGCGGCCGACACCGCGATCGATGCGGGCGACGGTGAGCACTCCCTGCTGTTGCGTGGTCGGGCGCTCACCGCGGGTGACCTGCGTGTCCTTGCCGCCGTGGCCGGCCAGGCCGCAGGACTGGTGCGCCAGCGCCGGCTGGCGGCTCAGGCCGAGGCAGCCGCGGGTCTGGTCGCCGCCGATCGGCTGCGGCGGGCTCTACTCTCGGCGGTCAGCCACGACCTACGCACTCCGCTGGCCGCGGCGAAGGCGGCGGTATCGAGTCTGCGCAGCGAGGACGTGCAGTTCTCCCCTGCCGACACCGCGGAGTTGCTGGAGACCATCGAGGAATCCACCGATCAGCTGACCGCGCTGGTCGGCAACCTGCTCGACTCCTCGCGTCTCGCGGCGGGTGCGGTGCAGCCCCAGCTCAAGCAGGTGTATCTCGAGGAGGTGGTGAATCGCGCGGTGGTCGGGGTCGGAATGGGGACCCGTGGTGTGCGGCGGACCACGATGGACCGGGTACGGGTCGAGGTCGGTGAGGTCTCCGCGTGGGCGGACGGTGGACTACTGGAGCGGGTCCTGGCCAATCTGATCGACAACGCACTGCGCTACACCGAGTCCGATACGCCCGTGCGGGTGACGGCGGAGCGTGATGGGGGCCAGGTGTCGATCGCCGTGGAAGACCATGGTCCCGGGGTCCCGTCGGGGCTCGAGGACCAGATGTTCGAACCGTTCCAGCGGCTCGGCGACCGGGACAACTCCTCCGGAGTGGGTTTGGGCTTGTCGGTGGTACGCGGATTCGTGGAAGCGATGAACGGCACCGTCCGTGCCGAACCGACACCCGGAGGTGGACTCACAATGGTGGTGGAACTACCTGCCGACCGAACAGACATGCGCACACCCCAGGAGGCCCTGTGAGTGACACTGGCGTAGCCCACTCACAGGGCCGACCGGGCGCGGGTGCCCCGCAATCCACAGCAGGCCCTGTGAGTGAGACTGGCGTAGCCCACTCACAGGGCCGACCGGGCGCGGGTGCCCCGCAATCCACAGCAGGCCCGGTGAGTGCCGTACCGGTCGGCGAGCCGGTGCTGCGTGATCCCGAGGACGCGGCGGCGGCACCGGCCGAGAGCACTGCGGTCCGGGTGCTGGTCGTCGACGACGAGCCGCAGCTGCTGCGGGCGTTGCGGATCAACCTGTCGGTGCGTGGCTACGAGGTGGTCACCGCCGCGACGGGTGCGGCCGCGTTGCGGGCGGCGGCGGCGAAACATCCGGACGTGGTGGTGCTGGATCTGGGGCTGCCCGATATCGACGGGATCGAGGTGCTGGCTGGTATCCGGGGCTGGAGTTCGATGCCGGTGATCGTGCTGTCGGCCCGTACCGATTCGGCGGACAAGGTGCAGGCGCTCGACACCGGTGCCGACGACTACGTCACCAAACCGTTCGGCATGGACGAGTTGCTGGCCCGGCTGCGGGCGGCGGTACGACGAGCGACCGCGTTGAACGAGGATGTCGCACCGGTGGTTCGGACGGCGTCGTTCACTGTCGACCTCGCGGCGAAGAAGGTGGTGCGCGGCGGCCGAGATGTGCATCTCACACCGACCGAGTGGGGTGTGCTGGAGATGCTGGTGCGCAATGCGGGCAAACTGGTGGGTCGCCGGGAGTTGTTGCGCGAGGTGTGGGGGCCGTCGTACGCGACCGAAACCCATTACCTGCGTGTGTATCTGGCTCAGCTGCGCCGCAAGTTGGAGGACGATCCCTCGCAACCGAAGCATCTGCTGACCGAGGCCGGCATGGGCTACCGCTTCCAGGCCTGACCGGACGTCCCCGCTTTTCCCCACAGTCGGCTACCCCGCAGCGCATGGCAGTATCGAAGGTATGCCCGAACAGACCGCCCCCGGCTCCACCACTGCTTCCCCGGACGGCGCGCCGGAATCTCCGACCGGCGCAGCGCGGCCGCAGGCCGCGAAGGCCGCGACCGAACTGTGGGTGGAGCGGACCGGAACCCGGCGCTACACGGGCCACAGCTCGCGTGGCGCCGAGGTGTTCGTCGGTCCCGACGGCGTCGAGGGGGTGTTCACCCCCGGTGAGCTGTTGAAGATCGCACTCGCGGCGTGCACCGGTTTGAGTTCGGACTTCCCGTTGTCCAACCGTCTGGGCGATACCTACGACGCGACCATCCGGGTCTCCGGCGATGCCGATCGCGAGAACGAGGTCTACCCGCAGCTGGACGAGATCATGGAGCTGGATCTGTCGGAGTTGGACGAGGCGGCCCGGCAGCGGCTGCTGGTCACCGTGCAGCGCGCCATAGATAAGGTGTGCACGGTGGGCCGGACGCTCAAAGCGGGCTCCACGGTGAACCTGACCTTCCAGATCGACTCGTGACCGAGGACCCCGTCCGGCTCAGCGCCTGGGTGCACGGCCAGGTGCAGGGCGTCGGCTTCCGCTGGTGGACGCGAGCGCGCGCCCTGGAGCTCGGTTTGACGGGTTATGCCCGCAACACCCGCGACCGGCGCGTGCACGTGCTGGCCGAGGGACCGCGCCCGGAATGTGAACGACTGCTGAGTTTGTTGCGGTCGGGTGATACTCCGGGTCACGTCGATCTGGTTGTGGAAAACTGGGACGCCGCCCTCGGTGGGATCACAGGCTTCGAGGAACGGTAGCGGCGGGGAAACAGGAGTCGAGAAGTTGGCAACACATGAGCCGGGCGACGGGCCCCGGGATCCGCGTGATCCCGGCACCCCGCCGCCCTCGGGGGAAAGCCGCAGCGACAGCCGGGATTCCGGCAGCGGTACCGGCGACAACAGCAGCGGCAGCGGCGGGCACGAGGACATCGGTGGCGCGGATCCGACCGTCCGCTTCCCGACGTCACCACCCGGGCCGCCCCCCGCGCCCGGCTCCGGTGGCCCGGCCGACGACCCCACCGTGCGCTTCGGCGAACCGGCACCGCAGATCCCTGGGTTACCGCCCATCGTAGGAAGCGATGCTCCCGGTACCCCGGACGTCTCCGGCACCCCTGAGCCCACCCCGCGCAAGCGCGGCAGTATCCAGAGCCAGGAGGCCGGTGTCACGCAGCCCCGGCCGCCTACCGTGGCCGAGGCCCGGGCGCGGGACAAGGCCCGCCGGCGCGCCGAGGAGGCCGAGCGCGCCGCGGCCGAAGCACAGGAGCACAAGGACCGCACCCGCCGCAAGATGCTGATCGGCGGCGTTGCCGTGGCCGGCATCGCGGCGGTGGTCGGCGCCGGCTATCTGGCCTATCAAGCGGCGAGCAAGCCCGATGTCACCGCCTACTGCGTCGTCGAGAAGGACGGCCAGGAAACGGTCGCGCCCGACGATCAGTGCGTGCGCGCGCAGAATCAGTCGAGCGGTTACGGCGGTATGCCGGGCATCTTCATCCTCGGTGGCAGCCAGTATCACTACTACTACGGCGGTAACAACACCGTCGGACAGCCGCCCACGGGTGGTAGCACCGTGGCACCCAAGAACGCCAACGTCAAAACCAAGAGCGGGACCGTCATCCGGGGTGGTCTCGGCAGCAAATCCGGAACCAGTGGAGGCTCCTAGATGCGTCGGATGCGCAACCGGCAACGTACCGGCTGGCAGAAGATCATCGCCGATCAGGGGCTGGTTTTCGGCTCCCCCGGGCGTGACGCCAACGGCCAGGTGCGGCCGTATTGGGACGAATCGGTGCACTACGAATTCGATCTGGACGAGATCCTCGCGCTGGAGGCACAGGTCGAGGTACTGCACTCGATGTGCCTGAACGCGGTGGAGCAGATCGTGCTCACCGAACGGTTCGCCGATTTCGGTCTGCCGGAATGGAGTTGGGAGCCGATCAAGCAGTCCTGGCAGCGCAGCGACCCCTACGTGTACGGCCGTTTCGACCTGCGCTACGACGGGCGCGGACCGGCGAAGATGCTGGAGTACAACGCCGATACGCCGACCTCACTGCTGGAGGCGGGGATCGTGCAGTGGCACTGGCTGACCGATGTGTACCCGGACGACGACCAGTGGAACTCCTTGCACGAGAAGCTCGTCGAGCGCTGGGGTGAACTCCTGGAACAGTTGCCCAGCAACGAGTTGCACTTCACCTGGTCGAGTGCCGACGCCTCCGGCGAGGACAACGTCACCACGGCGTACATGCAGGAAACCGCCGCAGAGGCCGGATTCGACACCATCTCCCTCCCCATCGAGGAGCTCGGATTCGATACGGAGCTGGAGCGTTTCGTCGATCTCGCCGAGTCACCGATCGGATCGATCTTCAAGTTGTATCCGTGGGAGTGGGCCCTCGACGACGAGTTCGGTCAGCGGGTGGTCTCCTCGATTCCGGAGACCGCATGGGTCGAACCGCTGTGGAAGACCCTGCTGTCCAACAAGGCGCTGCTGGCGGTGCTGTGGGAGATGTATCCCGGCCATCCGAATCTGCTGCCCGCCTATCTCGACGATCCGCACGAACTCACCGAGTACATCCGCAAACCCAAGCTCGGGCGCGAGGGTGCCAACATGACGATCGTGGGCGCCGGGATGGAGACCGCGACCGGCGGAGTGTACGGCGAAGAGGGTTTCGTCTACCAACTGCTCGACCCGCTACCGGATTTCGACGGCCTGCGCCCGGTGCTCGGTGCCTGGATCGTCGGCGATACCGCTGCGGGGCTCGGCATTCGTGAATCTCCCGGGTTGATCACCGACGACGGCGCGACCTTCGTTCCGCACCGCATACCGACCGGGTAGTATTCGGCGACCGACAAACACACCGGAGGAATCTGTGTCGTCCACTCTCGCACTGCAATCGGGGTACTGGAGCACGGTCGGGCACGGCGTCGGCGCGATCGTGCTGTACGCGGTGCTGGGATTGGTATTGATGCTGGTCGGATTCCAGGCCATCGACAGCACCACGCCCGGCCCGCTGCGAAAGATGGTCGCCTCCGGCAACCCCAATGCGGTGATCATTTCCGCGGCGGGCATGGTCGGTATGGCGCTGATCGTGGTGCTGGCGATCTATTCGGCCGGCGGTGCACTCGCCGAGGGGCTGATCGCCACCGCCATCTACGGCCTGGTCGGGATCATCGCGCAGGTGGCGTCGATCCGGTTGCTCGAATGGCTGCTCGGGGTGCATATCGGTGATCTGCTGAAGTCGTCCACGTTCCACGTGCAGTCGCTGCTGGTCGCGGCGGCACATCTCGCGATCGGACTCGTGGTCGCATTCGCGATCCTCTGATCCCCGGGGCCGCTGGTCAGCTGCGGTGCGGGCGGTCGGTGGTGAACGCGAGCAGCTGTTCGAGGGGCCAGGTGTTGATGATCCGTTCGGCCGCGACCTCGGCTGCGACGGCACGTTCGCAGCCGTAGCCCAGCCAGTCCAGCTGTCCGGGGGCATGGGCATCGGTGTCGATGCTGAACAGGCACCCCATCTCCGCGGCCAGCCGCATCAGCCGGCTCGGCGGGTCACGCCGTTCGGGACGACTGTTGATCTCCACTGCGGTCCCGTAGGTCCGGCATGCCTCGAATACCAGCTCGGCGTCGAACGACGATTCCGGCCGGATGCCGCGTTCACCGGCTACCAGCCGGCCGGTGCAGTGCCCCAGTACATCGACATTCGGGTTCGCCACCGCATACACCATGCGCTTGGTCATGGTGGCGGCGTCGGCCCGCAGATTCGAATGCACGCTCGCGACCACCAGATCGAGTTGTTCGAGCAGTCCGGGCTCCTGATCGAGGGTGCCGTCGTCGAGGATGTCGACCTCGATCCCGGTGAGTATCCGGAACGGCGCGAGCCGCTCGTTCAGCTCCGCCACCACGTCGAGTTGCTGTCGCAGCCGCTGTGCCGACAACCCGTTGGCCACGCGCAGCCGTGGTGAATGATCGGTCAACGCACAATATTCGTGGCCGAGGGCAACCGCGGTTCGCATCATCTCCTCGATCGGACTGCCACCGTCGGACCAGTCGGAGTGGGTGTGCAGATCGCCCCGCAGGAGCGAGCGCAGCGGCGCACCGGCGGGGGCGACGGGTTGCGCGGCGCGACGCTCCTGCGCCAGCCGTTCGGGCACGTCCCCGGAACACGACTGGGCGATCGCGCTCGCGGTCTTCGGTCCGATCCCGCCGAGTTCCCGCCATCCGTCCGACGCGCGGTAGCGCTCGAACTCTGCGGCGGACAGTGCGGCCACAGTGTCGGCGGCCCGCCGGTAGGCCTTGACCCGATGGGTCTGCGCGCGGGCGCGTTCCATCCAGAACGCGATCTCGCGCAACGCCGCCACCGCATTCGATTGCGCGCCCGGCATCAACGAACCCGGCTGTATTCCACGAACGCCACCCCGTCCTCGAACACACGACTGTCGAGCACCCGGAACAGTGACGGCTCCGGCAGGCGCGGTCCGGTGCCGAACAGCGGACGACCGTGCCCGAGCACGATCGGATAGGTTTTCAGGAAGAGCCGGTCGATTTCCGGGAGCAGCGCCTGGGCCAGTTCACCACCGCCGCACAGCCAGATACCGGCGCCCGGTTCCTGTTTGAGCGCCCGGACACTTCCGAGCGGATCGGCGGAGATCAACGATACCTGCGGGTCCGGCGCCTCGGGGAGAGTGGACGACACCACGAACTGCCGCAGATGCGAATACGGGCTCGAGGTCCCGGTGCGCACCCCGAAATCATGGGTTTTCCGTCCCATCACGACGGTATCGAAGGTGTCGCCCGGGCTGTCGATACCCAGCGACTCACGAATCTTGGTCGGCACCGTCTCGGGATACCGCGCGGTGATGATCGGACCGTGATCCCCGCCGACCGGGAAGAAATCGACCGATCCGTCCGGAGTCGCGATGAAGCCATCGATGGTCGAGGCCACATAGTAGGTGAGTGTGCGCATCCGTTTTCCCTTCGAGCGAAGTGATGTCATCGGACACACTGAAAACGGTAGCGCGTGAATGCGGCTAGCGGCGAGGCCTCGGCTGACACCGCGGACACGAGTACGAGGAGCGGTTCATGAACTTTTCCCGCCGCATCGGGGCGCCGCAGCGCAGGCACGGCTCCTCGGCACGTCCGTAGGCGGCCAGCGCACGTTCGAAATATCCGGAATTGCCGTTGACGTGGACGTACAGCGCATCGAATGAGGTGCCGCCAGCGTCCAGGGCCTCGCTCATGACATCGTGCACCGCGCCGAGCAATCGGCGCACTGCGGGCCCGGTCAGTGTGGACGCGATCCGTTCACCGTGGATGCGCGCTCGCCACAATGCTTCGTCTGCGTAGATGTTGCCGATTCCCGAGACGACCGCCTGATCCAGCAGGATCCGTTTGATCTCGGAGTTCTTGGCCCGCATCCGCGTGACCACGGCCTCGCTGTCGAACCGTGGATCGAGCGGGTCCCGGGCGATATGCGCCACGGATTCGGGAAGGTCGTCACCGTCGAGATGGACCAGCGGGTTCAAGGCCCAGCCACCGAAAGTGCGCTGATCCACGAAACGCAACTGCGCACCGTCGTCGAGTCCGGCGATGATGTGCGCATGCTTTTCCAGCGGCGCATGGGCGGGCTGCACCAGCATCTGCCCGCTCATCCCCAGATGGACGACGAGAGCGGCTTCCGGGTCGTCGAAGGTGAGCCAGAGGAATTTGCCGCGGCGGCACGCGGCTTCGACACGCAGACCGGTCAGCCTGGCCGCGAGATCGTCGCCCCCCGGCTCGTGCCTGCGCACCGAGCGCGGATGTTTGACCACTACCGAGTCGACCACCCGGCCGACGACGTGTTCGGCGAGTCCGCGGCGGACCACCTCGACCTCGGGTAGTTCGGGCATCAATCCCCGGTTCGAGCGGGACCGTCGGCCGTCAGTGCCTGCCAGGCGGCGCCGGCAGCCTTCTGTTCGGCTTCCTTCTTCGACCGGCCGACCCCCTGGCCGTAGGCCTGACCGCCGATCACCGCGGTGGCGGTGAACTCCTTGTCGTGATCGGGACCGGTCGAGGTGATCTCGTAATTGGGTACGCCGAGACCGCGTTCGGCGGTGAGTTCCTGCAGACTGGTCTTCCAGTCCAACCCGGCACCCATCCGCGGACCGCGTTCGAGCAACGCGGCGAACAATCGCAACACCACGGTGCGAGCGACCTCGATACCGTGCTCCAGATGGACCGCGCCCAGCAGCGATTCCATTCCGTCGGCGAGAATGCTCGCCTTGTCGCGACCGCCGGTGAGCTCCTCACCCTTGCCGAGCAGCAAATGGCGGCCCAGCCCACCGTCGCCGAGCCCGCGAGCGACCTCGGCGAGGGCATGCATATTCACCACGCTGGCACGCAGCTTGGCCAGCTCACCCTCGGATTTGTCCGGATGCTCGAGATACAGGCGCTCGGTGATGCTCAGGCCGAGCACCGAATCGCCCAGGAATTCCAGGCGTTCGTTGGTCGGCAGATTCCCGTTCTCGTACGCGTACGAGCGGTGGGTGAGCGCGAGCCGGAGCAGATCCGGGCGCACCTCCACGCCCAGCGCTTCGAGAAGGCTGGCGTGGTCAGCGGCATCGCCCGCTGCGGGTGCGTCCACTTCTTCCTTACCGGCGGTCACGGTGTGGCTGTCCGATCGCCGGATCAGATGGCCGAGGTGACCTGGCGGCCCTTGTAGGTGCCGCAGTTCGGGCACGCGATGTGCGGGAGGGTCTTCTGACCGCACGCCCGGTTCGGGCAGGTGATCAGGGTCGGCGCAGCGGCCTTCCACTGGCTGCGCCGCGAGTGGGTGTTGGCACGAGACATCCGGCGCTTCGGAACGGCCACGACTACTTCTCCTCTGTCTTCGACCCTGCCGACCCGTTGCGGTCGGCAAGTGATGATCGGTCTACATCTGATCGGGCGTCGGAGACGCCGGTGCCGGCGGTTTCGCTCGCGAAATTCGCGAGCCCCGCCCAGCGAGGGTCCAGTATCTCATGCGTGTGATCCGGACCCGCAATCGCCATCCGTACCCCGCATTCGGAGCACAGGCCGGCACAGTCGGGCTCGCACAGCGGTTGCAGCGGCAGTTCCAGACCCGCCGCATCGACCACCACCGGCTCGATATCGATCATGTCGTCCACCAGACGATGGATCTCGTCTTCCTCGGTGGTCTGCTCGGTCGCGCTGTCGGGGTAGGCGAACAGTTCGGTGATCGACATGTCCAGTCGGTCGGTGAACGGTTCCAGACAGCGCGAGCACTCCCCCTCGATCGGTGCCGACACCGCACCGGTGACCAGCACACCTTCCGAGACGGCCTGCAGGGTCAGATCGAGATCGATCTCGGCACCTGCCGGAATCGCGATCAGATCCAGGCCGATTTTCTCCGGCGCGGTGACGACCCGATGCACCTGTCGCATCGAGCCGGGGGCCCGGCCGAGACTGCGGGTGTCCAGCACGAAATCCGCGTCGGTCTGACGACGACGCGGACCGGAGCCGGAATGGGCGGACATAACTCACTCACATTCAGAGAAATCAGGGGGTTCGGGCAACCACTCCACAGTACGCGAACTGCGACTTTCCCCCAAATCTCAGCAGTGATCACCGACCCGGACCGGGACAGCTCGGTCAGCGGCGAAACTCCGCGGCGTAATCGGGAACCCCGGCACCGGACCGCAGCTGCTGTCGGCCCCGGCCGACCGTGCGCAGCGTGGAGTGCAGTGTCTCCTCGAAATCGGCCAGCTGGGAATCGACGTACTGATCGCATTCCCCACGCAGACGGTCGGATTCGGACTGGGCGGAATCGATGAGACGCGCCGATTCGGCGTGCGCCGCCCGGACCACCTCGGTCTGGGCCACCAGACGGTCCTGCTCGGCCTGCCCCTCGGCGACCGACCGCTCGTAGGACGCCTGCCCTGCCGCGATCATCCGGTCCGATTCCGACCGAGCGCGGCCGGTCACCGCCTCGTATTCGGCCTTCCCCTCGGTGACGACCCGATCGGCCTCCGCCTGCGCGGTGGCGACCAGATGGTCGGCGTGGGCACGGGCTTCGGCAACCATCCGGTCGGCGTGCGCTTTCGCATCGGCGAGCAGCCGGTCGGCCTCTTCACGGGCACCACCGACAGTCTGCTCGGCCTGCTCGTTGGCGCCGGTGACCGTCGCCTCGGCCGAATTGCGGGCATCGGTGACGATCCGGTCGCGGTGATCGAGTACATCCTGCGCATCGTCGAGCTCACCGGGCAGCGCATCACGCACATCGTCGAGCAGTTCGAGCGCATCTCCGCGAGGCACGATGCAATTGCGGGTAGGCGGGATCCCCCGTGCCTCCTCGACGATCGCGACCAGTTCGTCGAGTGCCTCGAAAACGCGGTACATCCTGCTGACCCCACTCTCCTGCCGAACCTTTCGCGGCGTTGTCGAACCGCGGCGGCCAATTACTGCCTCGGTCCAGTCTGCCCGTATCGGGCGGGCCTGCCCAGATCACCACCGGTGTGTCGGAGGGTGTTTCCTATCCCACAATGCCCAAGTGGAGGAAATCTCTCCGCTTGGTGCTATCTTTCTACGGAGCGTTAGACCAGCCGGACCGTCGACGTTCGACGCCGGCCCTGTCCGATCGGAACGACAATGGCTGTCCTATATCCGGCACCCCCGAGAGGGTCCGTGGTGCCCAGCGATCTGCTGGGACCGGCCCCGGAGCCGCAGCAACAGCCGTCCCCCCGTCTCCGCGCTCGCGATCTGCTCTCCCGGTCCACCGAATACCTCCGCGGCGACAAATGGCTGCCGCAACTCATCCGGTTCGCCCTCGTCGGCGGTTTCAGCAATATCGGCTATTTCCTGCTGTTCATGGCCTGCTACGGCGGTGGGGCGCAGGTCGCGAATCTGGCCGGCTCCCTGGCCAGCACCGTGCTGGCCAACGAACTGCACCGCCGGCTGACCTTCCACGCCGCCGACCGGGTCGGCTGGCTCGCCGGCCAGCTCGAGGGTGGCGGGCTGGCGCTGGCCGGACTCGCGATCACCTCCGCGGCGCTGGCACTGTTCGACTTCGTCGCACCGGGACTGAGCAACCTCGTGGAAGCCACCGCCGTCATCGGTATCACCGCGGCGGTCGGAGCACTGCGCTTCCTCACCCTGCGTCTCTGGGTCTTCTGAGCGTTGGTTCCGGATCCGGCGAGTATTGCCGGATGAACGGGGTGCGGCTGAAAGCTGGTCACTCGAGCAAGGAACCGTACGCGCTTACCCCACGTCCTAACTCAGCAAACGTCGTTGCTAGTTCTCATCGTGGGAGGTTCGGCAATGCAGTACTGCCCTGGGTGCCACACATCGTCGCGCACCGGTTCGCGTTCGGCTCCGTCACCTCGTCTCAGGCACCGCCGCCGCCTCGACCCCTGTGCGCATCCGACGCTGCCGCGCCGGGTCCGGCCGCACACCGATACCGATCCACGATGAGTACTGCGGCCGGTCGCCTGCATCGGCGCCGGGAGGTGATGTCGGTGGGGGTCACCGATCACGAGATCCGGCGGCGGTGCACCGGCGGCAGCTGGCACCGGGTGCGCCGCGGCGCGTATGCCGAGTCGTCGGTACTGGCCGGACTGGATACGGTGGCGCGGCACCGGCTGGCGATAGCAGCGCTGCTCCCCGACATGGCGTGTGATGCCGTGGTCAGCCATCAGTCCGCCGCGGTCGTGCTGGGCGCCCCGATGGCACCCGCTCTGCTGGATCGGGTGCACGTCACCCGCAACCGCCGCCACGGCGGCCGGATCAAGGCGAATCTGCAGGTGCACTGCGCACCGGTCGACCTCGTCGCCGAGCGGGACACGGTGCTGGTCACCACCCCGGCACGCACGATCGTCGACCTGGCTCGCACGGTGGCCTTCGAACCGGCGGTCGTCGTCGGCGACGCCCTCTGCCGCGACTTCGGTGTCACCGTGGCGGCCCTGGCAGCGGAACTGGAGGCGGCCCGGGGACGCCGCGGCATCGACGCGGCCCGCCGGGTGATCGACTTTCTCGACCCACGCAGTCGCGGTGTGGACCATTCCCGGATCCGGGTGCTGTTGCAGCGGCTGGGTCTTCCGCCGGCGGCGGCGAGCGGACTGGTGCACGCCGAGGACGGCTCGGTACTCGGATCGGTGGATCTGTATCTCGAGCATCCGGGGGTGGTACTCACCGTCGACGGCTCCGGGCCGGATACGCCCCGGGCCGACCACGGCGCAGCACCGGCCGACACGGTGTTGCGCCACTACGGTTTCCACCCGGTGCGCGTCTCGTGGCGCGAACTCGCCACCGGAACCGCCGGGTATCGCCTGCAGGCCGCGGTACGCGAGGCACGTGCGGTCCGTCCGCGCGGTTTCATCCGGCCCGCACCGTTGTCCGGGTCACAACCACTGACATCACGGTCACTCCGAGACCGCGGTGCGGCTGTGGAAACGGGCCGTCCACGGGGTCGATGCGACTGATCCCGCGGCGTGTGCGGGGTGCACACCTGTTAGCGTCGCTCCATGGCTGGAGCACTGTGCCCGGGATCGTTCGATCCGGTGACCAACGGACATATCGATGTGATCGAGCGGGCCGCCGCGCAATTCGACGAGGTCGTCGTCACCGTGATGATCAACAAGAAGAAGCAGGGCATGTTCAGCGTCGACGAGCGGATCGACATGCTGCGCGAAGCGACCTCCGCGCTACCCAACGTCCGGGTCGAATCGTGGTACGGCCTGCTCGTCGACTTCGCCCGGGAACAGGGCATCACGGCCATCGTCAAGGGGCTGCGCGATGCCAACGACTACGCCTACGAACTGCAGATGGCGCAGATGAACAAGAAGCTGTCCGGGGTGGACACCTATTTCCTCGCGACCAACCCGGCCTACGGTTTCCTGTCCAGCTCGCTGATCAAGGAGGTCGCCACCTTCGGCGGCGACATCACCGGGATGCTCCCCGGCCCGGTGCACAAGCGCCTGCTCGACCGGATCGCCGAACGCCGAGGCTGAAGTCCCGACAGCAGGGTGGCCCTGCGCTCGGCGTCAGTCCGATCCGGGCCCCGCAAACTCCGCGAGATCGATCCGAGTCTCGCCGTACTTGCGGGACTTCAGCGCCGAGTACCCGTCCGGCCACACCGTTTCCGGCGAGCGGGAGGATCGCTCCACGACGATCAGGGCGTTCTCGTGGAGCCAGCCGTGGGTCGTCAACGCTCGCAGATCCGCCTCGACCGCGGCATCGGCCACGGCATACGGCGGATCGGACAGGACCAGGTCGTACCTTTCACGTGGCGTCGTGGCCAGGACGGAAGCCACTGTGCCCGGCCGCAATTCGGCGCCGGACGCGGCGAGATCGGCGATATTGCCGCGAATCACCGCGATCGCCTTGCGGTCGGATTCGACCAGCAGGGCATGGGATGCGCCACGGGACAACGCTTCCAGCCCCAGCGCTCCGGACCCGGCATAGAGATCCAGCACCCGGATGCCCTCGAAATCCACGCGCGCACCGAGCAGATTGAACAGCGCTTCCCGGACCCGGTCGGAGGTGGGCCGGGTCCCGGCCGGTGGGACGCGCAACCGCCGCCCACCGGCCGAACCCGCGACGATCCTGGTCACCGCCGCATCAGCTCCGCAACTGCCGCGATCACTGGGCCGCAGTCTCGTTGAGGTTCAGGTCGACGAGGAGATCGCCACCTTCGACTTGCTGGACCGAGCCGATGGCAACGCGGGCGACGGTGCCGGCTCGGGGTGCGGTGATGGCGGCTTCCATCTTCATGGCTTCGATGGTGCCGACGGTGTCGCCCGCGGCGACGGTGTCGCCCTCGCCGACGATGAGGGTCACGACACCGGCGAACGGTGCCGCGATATGACCGGCGTTGGTTTTGTCGGCCTTTTCCGCGGCGGGGACTTCGCTGGCGATGGAGCGGTCGCGGACCTGGACCGGGCGTAGTTGCCCGTTGAGAATGCACATGACGGTACGCATACCGCGTTCGTCGGGTTCGGAGATCGCTTCCAGGCCGATGAGCAGGGTGACACCCTTCTCCAGCTCGACGCGGTGTTCCTCGTTGTGCCGCAGCCCGTAGAAGAACTGATTCGCCGACAGCCCGGTGGTGTCACCGTATTTCTCGCGGTGGGCGAGGAATTCGGCAGTGGGCGCGGGAAACAACAACCGGTTCAACGTGTCGCGGCGTTGCTGCGAGGTGCCGGCGAGCGCGGCCGAATCCTCCACGGTGATCGGCACTTCCGGCTTCGCCGGGCCGCGGCCCTCGAGGGCACGGGTGCGGAACGGTTCGGGCCAGCCACCGGCCGGGGTGCCGAGTTCACCGCGCAGGAACCCGATCACCGAATCCGGAATATCGAACCGGGCCGGATCGGCGGCGAAGGCGTCGACATCGGTCCCGGAGCCGACCAGCGACAGCGCCAGGTCACCGACGACCTTCGACGACGGGGTCACCTTCACCAGGCGCCCGAGTAGCCGGTCCGCGCCGGCGTATTTGGCTTCCACTTCTTCGAACCGGTCGCCGAGTCCGAGAGCGTTGGCCTGTTGACGCAGGTTCGACAACTGTCCGCCCGGGATCTCGTGTTCGTAGACGCGGCCGGTCGGGGAGGTCAGTCCGGACGCTGCGACATCGAACGGCGCATACACCTTCCGCAATGCTTCCCAATACGGTTCCAGGTCGCACACGGCTTCCAGATCGAGGCCGGTGTCGTAGCGCGAGTGGGCGGCCGCGGCCACGATCGCCGAGAGTGCGGGTTGGCTGGTGGTGCCGGCCATCGGCGCACTGGCGCCGTCGACGGCGTCGGCGCCGGCCTGCCACGCCGCGAGGTAGGTCGCGAGCTGCCCGCCGGGGGTGTCGTGGGTGTGGACGTGCACCGGCAGGTCGAAATTGCTGCGCAGCGCGGTGACCAGGGTGTGCGCGGCGGGGGCCCGCAGCAGTCCGGCCATGTCCTTGATACCGATGACATGAGCGCCCGCGTCGACGATCTGCTCGGCCAGTTTCAGGTAGTAGTCGAGGGTGTAGATGTTCTCGTCCGGATTCGACAGGTCGCCGGTGTAGGACATGGCGACCTCGGCGAGGGCGGTGCCGGTGTCGCGGACGGCGTCGATCGCGGGCCGCATCTGGTCGACGTTGTTGAGTGCGTCGAAGATCCGGAAGATGTCGATGCCGGTATCGGTGGCCTCACGCACGAACGCGCGGGTCACTTCTTCGGGGTAGGGGGTGTAGCCGACGGTGTTACGGCCACGCAGCAGCATCTGCAGGCAGATGTTGGGGATCGCCTCACGCAATGCGGCCAGGCGTTCCCACGGATCCTCGTACAGGAATCGCAGTGCCACATCGTAGGTGGCGCCGCCCCAGCACTCCACCGACAACAATTCCGGGGTCGTGCGCGCGACGTGCCCGGCCACGGTCAGCAGGCCGCGGGTACGGACCCGGGTCGCCAGCAGCGACTGATGCGCATCCCGGAACGTGGTGTCGGTGACACCGACCGCGTCCCGCTCACGCATCCACTGCGCGAACCCCTCCGGCCCGAGAGCCAGCAGCTTCTGCCGGGTCCCGTCCGGTGGCGGTGCGCTCGGATCGATCGCGGGCAGCTTGTCGTGCGGATACACCGCCGTCGGACGCTCACCGTGCGGTTTGTTCACCGTCACATCCGCCAGGTAGCGCAGGATGCGGGTGCCACGGTCGGCCGAACCGCGCTGAGTCAGCAGTTCGGGCCGCTCGTCGATGAACGAGGTGGTGATACGACCGGCCCGGAAATCCGGGTCGTCGAGCACTGCCTGCAGGAACGGGATATTCGTGGCCACACCGCGGATCCGGAATTCGGCGACCGACCGGCGCGCCCGCGCCACCGCCTGCGCGAAGTCCCGTCCACGGCAGGTCAGCTTCACCAGCATCGAGTCGAAGTGCGCGCCCACCTCGGCACCCAGGTTCGCCCCACCGTCGAGCCGGATACCGCCACCACCGGGCGAACGGTAAGCGGTGATGCGGCCGGTGTCGGGCCGGAAACCGTTGGCCGGATCCTCGGTGGTGATCCGGCACTGCAACGCCGCACCGTGAATCGACACCTCGTCCTGACTCAACCCCAGCTCGGCCAGCGACTCCCCCGCCGCGATCCGCAACTGCGACTGCACCAGATCCACATCGGTGATCTCCTCGGTCACCGTGTGCTCCACCTGGATCCGCGGATTCATCTCGATGAACACATGATTGCCACGCTCGTCGAGCAGGAACTCCACCGTGCCGGCACACGAGTATCCGATCTGACGCGCGAACGCCACCGCATCCGCACAGATCCGCTCCCGCAACGCCGGATCCAGATTCGGCGCCGGCGCCAACTCGATCACCTTCTGATGCCGGCGCTGCAACGAGCAGTCCCGCTCGAACAGATGCATCACATTCCCGTGCTCGTCGGCCAGGATCTGCACCTCGATATGACGCGGATTGATCACCGCCTGCTCCAGGAACACCGTCGCATCCCCGAAGGCCGACTCCGCCTCCCGCATCGCCGCCTCGATCGCCTCCCGCAACTGCACCCGATCGGCGACCCGGCGCATCCCGCGACCGCCGCCACCGGCCACCGCCTTCACGAACACCGGGAACTCCATCGACTCCGCGACGGCCAGCAACTGCTCGACATCCGCCGACGGCTCACTCGAATTCAGCACCGGCAGCCCCGCCGCCCGCGCCGCCGCGATCGCCCGCGCCTTGTTCCCTGTGAGTTCCAGCACACTCGACGACGGGCCGATGAAGGTGATCGCCTCCGCCGCACACGCCGCAGCCAGATCGGGATTCTCCGACAAGAACCCGTACCCCGGATAGATGGCATCGGCTCCGGCCGACTTCGCCGCCGCGATGATCTCGGGAATCGACAGGTAGGCGCGTACCGGATGCCCGGGAACACCGATCTGATAGGACTCGTCGGCCTTCAGCCGATGCACCGAATTGCGGTCCTCATAAGGAAAAACGGCGACAGTTCCGACACCGAGCTCGTAGGCGGCACGGAAGGCACGAATGGCGATTTCCCCGCGATTGGCGACCAGCACTTTGGAGAACATTCGACAAAGGTACCTGCCCGCCGGTCGCAGCCGAACAGCGAATACGGCTTCGCAAGATCCTCACAGCAAATGTTGGCAACGATGCGAAGTTGTGGACTTCTGCTGGAAACACGGCCTGTGGCAGCAGGCGGGTATTTCACATGTCGAACGGTGTGGATTAGGCTCGGCGGTGCAGCTGGTTCGCTGCGGCCGACGAGTTGGAGCCCCGAGCGTCGTGCCCAGCGTCGACACCGGCCCCTCGGGCCGGCAAGAGGGAACCCGGTGAGAATCCGGGACTGTCCCGCAGCGGTGAACAGGAACGACCGCCGTCAAGAGCACTGGGTTTTCCGGGAAGCGACGGCCAGTAGGTCACCTCCGGGGCATATATCTCCGGACCGGTCCGTACGACCGATCGCCTGTGAGTCCGAAGACCTGCCGGTTGTGCCGGATACGCCGTATCCGGCGGCCACCGCCTCGTGGATCGGGCGGGCGGACCCTGTGCACACCGGAACAGTCGGTGCGGCAGCGTATTTCGGGGCTTCGTCCGTCGTGCGGCGGTGACCAGTGGCCTTCGACACCGGAGAACACCGTGACTGTCACAACGAATGAACATTTCACCGCAACAGTGCTGGGGCTGCCGCGCATCGGGCCCCGGCGCGAGCTCAAACGAGCCATCGAGAGCTACTGGGCCGGCCGCATCGATGCGGCCGAGCTCGAACGAGCCGGGCGCGCGCTGCGCGTCGACGCCCTCACCGGCGCCCAGGACGCCGGGCTCGACTCGGTCCCGGTCGGCACCTTCTCGCTCTACGATCAGATGCTCGATACCGCGGTCCTGCTGGGCGCGCTCCCGCCGCGAGTGGCCGGTATCGCCGATCCGCTGGACCGATATTTCGCGGCGGCCCGCGGCGCCGAGGGCATCGAGCCACTGGAAATGACCAAGTGGTTCGACACCAACTATCACTATCTGGTGCCCGAGATCGGGCCGGACACCCATTTCACGCTGGATCCGGTGAAGGTGCTGGGCGAACTGCGCGAGGCCCGCGAACTGGGTATTTCCGCTCGCCCCGTGGTGATCGGACCGCTGACGTTCCTCGCCCTGTCCAAGGGCGTCGACGGTGTCGCACCGGCAGACCGGCTGTCCGAACTCGTGCCGCTGTATCGCGATCTGCTGGCGCGACTGGCCGATGCCGGCGCCGAGTGGGTACAGCTCGACGAACCGGCGCTGGTGCGTGACCTGTCCGACGCCGAGGTGCAATCGGTCCGGGCCACCTACGACGCGCTGAGCGGTGACACCCACCGTCCGCAGCTCCTGGTCGCGACCTACTTCGGTTCTCCCGGGCCGGCGCTGGACGCCCTGGCCGCCACCGCGATCGAGGGCGTGGCGCTCGATTTCGTCTCCGGCACCACGGTTTCGGAGGTCGCGGCACTACCGGCCCTGGCGAACAAGCTGGTCGTGGCCGGACTGGTCGACGGCCGCAACATCTGGCGCACCGATCTGGAAGCGGCGCTGGGCGAAGCGGTCTCGCTGCTGGGCTCGGTGGGTGCACTGGCGGTCTCGACCTCCAGCTCCCTGCTGCACGTGCCGTATTCGCTGGCCGCCGAGCCGGATCTGGATCCGGTGTTGCGTTCCTGGCTGGCCTTCGGCGCCGAAAAGATTGCCGAGGTGCGGATCCTCGCCACCGCGATCGGTTCCGGCACCGAGGCCGTGGCCGCAGAGCTCGCCGCGTCGCGCGCAGCCGCCGAGAGCCGCCGCGCCGATGCCCGGCTGCGCAACGACACCGTCCGCGCCCGCCTGGCCGGGCTCGACGCGGGGCACACCCGGCGCGCGGATGCGGATCGGCGGCGTGCCCTGCAGCGCGAGCATCTGCAGCTGCCGCTGTTGCCGACCACCACCATCGGTTCCTATCCGCAGACCACCGCCATCCGCACCGCCCGTGCGGCGCTGCGCGCCGGAGAGATAACCACCGCGCAGTACGAGGACCGGATGCGCGCCGAAATCGCCGACGTGATTGCGCTGCAGGAGTCGCTGGGCCTGGATGTGCTGGTACACGGTGAGCCCGAGCGCAACGACATGGTTCAGTACTTCGCCGAGCAGCTCGACGGCTTCGCCGCGACTCACAACGGCTGGGTGCAGTCCTACGGCACCCGGTGCGTGCGGCCGCCCATCCTGTACGGCGACGTGGTCCGCACGGCCCCTATGACGGTGGACTGGATCACCTATGCGCAATCGCTCACCGACAAGCCGGTCAAGGGCATGCTGACCGGTCCGGTCACGATCCTGGCCTGGTCGTTCGTCCGCGACGACCAGCCGCTCGCGGATACCGCGCGACAGGTGGCCCTGGCGATTCGCGACGAGACGGTGGATCTGGAGGCGGCGGGGATCCGCCTGGTCCAGGTCGACGAGCCGGCCCTGCGCGAACTGCTGCCGCTGCGCCGCGATGCTCAGCAGCGGTATCTGGACTGGGCGGTCGGCGCGTTCCGCCTGGCGACCTCCGGTGTGCGCGACGACACGCAGATCCACACCCACCTGTGCTACTCCGAATTCGGGGAGATCATCGGCGCGATCGCGGCCCTGGATGCCGATGTCACCTCGGTGGAGGCGGCCCGCTCGCATATGGAGATCCTCGACGATCTCAATGCCGTCGGCTATGCCCTCGGGATCGGCCCAGGCGTGTACGACATCCATTCACCACGCGTCCCGGCCGCCGCGGAGATCGAGGCCGCGCTGCGGGAGGCGATCGAGGCGGTGCCGGCCGAACGGCTGTGGGTCAATCCCGACTGCGGGCTCAAGACCCGCGGGCGCGCCGAGGTGGAGGCGTCGCTGCGAAATATGGTGAGCGCCGCGCGGTCGGTGCGGTGAAGGCGCGGTCGGTGGCCCGGATCGGTCCGGGCCACCGACCTGCGTAGCTGCCTGGCTTCGAATCAGCAGCGTCCGCGCCGATCGCTTCCGGCGATGATTCAGCAGGCTCGCCCGATCCGTCCGAACCGGACCCGGGCGGGGCGGCCCCTGGACTACATCGGTGATACTTCGCACGCTACGCATCTGTGCGAGTGACCAAAACACCTTGCCGCAGCGGACTCCCCACACCCATGACCACCGAAATTGCAATGATTGCGAAGGCTTGTGGGTACCATCAGCCGAGTGCGCAAGATGTATGCGGGTGCCCGATTGCGGCGGTTGCGCGAAGAACGACGAATGACACAGGCTGCCCTGGCCAAATCGTTGGAGCTTTCGCCCAGCTATCTCAATCAACTCGAACGAGACCAGCGGCCACTGACCATTCCCGTTCTACTGAAACTGAATTCGACATTCGATCTGGATGTGCAGTTCTTCGCCGCCGACTCCGATGCACGGCTGGTCTCGGATCTGCACGAGGTTCTGGTGGAGGCGGCCGGCGGCACTGTCCCCCCGGCCGCCGAGGTCGAGGACCTGGCCACGCGCCTGCCCGAGATCGCCAAGACCATCGTCGCCATGCACCGGCGCCTGCGCGCCACCACCGATCAACTCGATCTGCTGTCGTCGAAGGTCGCCACCCCCGCCGGTGCACCGGGGATCCCGATGCCCTACGAGGATGTCCGCGACTTCTTCTACGACCACCACAACCACATTCCTCAGCTCGATCTGGCCGCCGAACGCCTGGTGGAGGACTGCGGCCTGACCATCGGATCGATCGATCGCCAACTCGCGCGCATCGCCGAGGAACGAGCGAAGGTGACCGTGCTGGTGCGCGGCGACGGCGCGGACGCCTCGGTGCCGAAACGGAGCTACGACCCCGAGAGCCGCACCCTGACCCTCGCTCGCCGGCTCCGTCCCGGGCAGCGGGCCTTCCAGATCGCGACGACGCTGGCGTTCCTGCTGCACGCGGACCTGCTCGACGAAGTCCTCGACGCCACCCCGTCGCTGGTCGGAGAATCCCGGTCGCTGGCCCGGGTCGGGCTGGCGAACTACTTCGCCGGTGCCGTGGTGCTGCCCTACAGCAAGTTCCTGCGCTCGGCCGAAGAACTGTCCTACGACATCGACCTGCTGTCACTGCGCTTCGAGGTCGGATTCGAAACGGTCTGCCACCGCTTGAGCACACTGCAGCGTCAAGGTCAGCGCGGCGTGCCGTTCTTCTTCGTCCGCACCGATCGGGCAGGCAATATTTCCAAACGCCAGTCCGCCACCGCATTTCACTTCTCCCGGGTCGGCGGCAGCTGCCCGCTGTGGGTGGTGCACGAGGCGTTCTCCCATCCCGGGCGCATTCTCACCCAGGTCGCGGCGATGCCCGACGGGCGCCGCTATCTGTGGATCGCGCGCACCACCAACCCCACTCCGCACCGGTTCGGCGACACCGGCAAGGAATTCGCGGTCGGCCTGGGCTGCGATATCGAATACGCCGACCGCCTGGTGTATTCACAGGGCCTGCACCTGGACGACCCCGCCGCTGCGGTGCCGATAGGTGCCGGTTGCAAGGTGTGTGAGCGGCCGAACTGCGCGCAGCGCGCCTTCCCGCAGATCGGCAGGCCGCTGGCCGTCACCGAGAACACCAGTGTGGATCTGCCGTATCCACCGTCGGTGCGCTGATGGTCAGGACTTGGCCAGATACTCCAGGCGCTGCGCATCGACAGCCGAGCGCATCATGGAAGCGAGGCCGGGGTGATTCCCCAGCCCGGGGTCGGCATCGACTACTTCACGCGCCAGCTGCGATGCGGCACTGATCACCTCGAGATCGTCGAGCAGCGACAGCAGTTTCAGGCTGCGCGCGGTGCCCGACTGTGCGGAGCCCAGCACATCGCCCTCCCGGCGCTGGCGTAGGTCCATTACCGACAGTTCGAAACCGTCGAGTGTCCCCGCCACGGATTCCAGCCGGGACATCGCCGTTCCCATCGGGGAGGTTTCGGTGATGAGCAGGCACAGTCCGGGATGTTTGCCGCGGCCCACCCGACCACGGAGCTGATGCAGCTGGCTCACGCCGAATCGGTCGGCGTCCACGATCACCATGACGGTCGCATTGGGAACATCGACACCGACCTCGACGACCGTGGTGCACACCAGGACGTCGAGGTCGCCGTCGTTGAACGAGCGCATCACCCGGTCCTTGTCCTCGGTGGGCAACCGGCCGTGCAGCAGGCCCAGGCGCAGCTGCGCCAGCGGCCCGGCGCGCAGGGTGTCGAAGACGTCGACGGCAGCGTGGGTGGTCGGTGCCTCCTTGTCCTCCGGCGCCGGCTTCTTACGGCCGCCGGCCTTTCCCTCGGACTTACGCCCAGCCTTCCCGTCGTCCTCCTCGTCACCGATGCGCGAGCACACCACGTAGGCCTGCCGTCCCTCGGCGACCTCCTCCCGGATGCGTTCCCACGCGCGCTCCACCCAGGCGGGCTTCATCCGGGCGGGCACCACCCGTGTCGCGATGGGCGAGCGCCCGCGCGGGAGTTCGGTGAGGGTGGAGGTCTCCAGATCGCCGAGGGTGGTCATCGCAATGGTGCGCGGGATGGGGGTCGCGGTCATCACCAGCAGGTGCGGGGTGATGCCCTGCTTCGCCTTGGCGCGCAGCGCATCCCGCTGCTCCACACCGAAGCGGTGTTGTTCGTCGACGATCACCATCCCGAGGTCGAAGAATTCCACCGCATCCTGGATGAGTGCATGCGTGCCGATGACGATGCCGGCCGTCCCGGTGACCACATCGAGCAGTGCGGCCTTCTTCGCGCTCGCCGACATCGACCCGGTCAGCAGGACCACTTTGGTCGCCTGGTCGGCGGCACCCAGTTCCCCGGCCTCGCCGAGATCTCCGAGCATGGTGCGCAACGACCGGTAGTGCTGAGCGGCGAGGACCTCGGTGGGGGCCAGCAGCGCACACTGCATTCCGGTGTCGACCACCTGCAGCATCGCGTGCAGGGCCACGATCGTCTTGCCGGAGCCGACCTCGCCCTGCAGCAGCCGGTGCATCGGATGCGGGCGCGACAGGTCGTCGGAGATCTCGGCGATGACCTTGTGCTGTCCGGCGGTCAACTCGAACGGCAGCCGGTGGGAGAATTCGGCGGCGATCCCGTCGGTGCGCGGTGGGCACGGTCGTGCCGTGCGTCCGGCCGCGTCCCGGCGACGCTGGGCCAGCACCAGTTGCAGGGCCAGCGCCTCGTCGAAACGAAGACGCTGCCTGGCCTGTTCGATATCGGATTTGCTCTCGGGCAGATGCACCAGCCGCAGCGCATCGGTGATCGCCAGCAGGTCGTGCTCGTCACGCAGCTCCTCCGGCAGCGGATCGGCGACGGGGTCGAGTTGGTCGAGGACCTGGCGTACGCAGGCCAGAATGTCCCAGCTCTGCACCTTGGCCGTCGCCGGATATACCGGAATATATTCCCGCTCGAAGAACGAGATATCCACCCCACCGGCGCCTTTCGCGCTCTCCGCCAAGCCGCGCAGCGCACCGCCGCCACGCACCGAGGTCAGAGTATCGACCGATTCGGCCGTTTCCGGCATGATCAGATACGACGGATGCGACAGGTTCCACCGGTCCGGGCGCCACCAGTGCACGGTGCCCGACATCATCGCGCGGACGCCCTGCTTGACGAGGTAGTTCACCTTGTCGCCGTTGAAGAAGGTGATCTCGACCGGTTTCGCGGAGCCGGTGTCCAGTTCGACCTTGAGCAGCTTGCCGCGACGCTGACGCATCGGGCGCAGTTCGGTTTTGCTCACCCGGCCGACGACCGTGATGTGCGCGCCCTCCTCCGGGGCCTCCTCGGTGAGGGGCTGCCCCTGGGTCGCGTAGCGCGCGGGATAGTGGCGCAGCAGATCTTCGACGATATGCATATCGAACGCGTCGGCCAGCGGTTCGGCCGCCTTCACGCCCAGCACGTGGTCGAGTCGATCATGCAACGTGGCCATCTATTCCACCCCGATCTGAACCAGGTCCGCGGCCTGCCCACCGTCGTAGGTGACGATCTCGACGCCGGGAAATTCCGCGGTGATGTATGTGGTGAGGTCGTCCGCGAGCCCGTCGGGCGCGTGCGCGCCGAGCAGCAGGGTGACCAATTCTCCGCCCAGGCCGAGCATGCGGTCCAGCAGAGTCCGGGCCGCGCGGCCCAGGTCCGGATCGATGACGACCACGTCGTGGCCCACCAACCCCAAACCGTCGCCCTCGTCGCAGGTGCCGACGATGGTCAACGCGCGCTCGGCGGCGATCCGGACCGCCCCCCAGCGGGTGCTCGCCGCCGACTGCGACATGGTCAGCGCGTCGTCGACGGCCAGGCTGCCGCTGTCGTGCAGGGCCAGTGCCGCCAGTCCCTGCACCATCGACAGGCTCGGCAGCATCAGCACCTCCCGGCGGCCCTCACGCGCCGCCACACCGATCGCGACCAGGTCCGGAGCGGGCAGTGCACCGTTGGGCAGCACCAGGATCTCCCGCTGAGGCATGGCCCGGATCGCCTCGAGCAGGCGCTCGGCCGTCACCTCGCCGGTGAGCACGACCGCACCCGAATCCTCGAACAGCCGCACCGCCCCGGTACCGGAGGCTATCGCGAGAATGCCGCGGTCGGCGGGGCCGAAGACGACCGCCGGGTCCACCACCAGGCCCTCGATACGGATATTGCGCAGGGTACCGGCCGCGAGCCCCGCTTCGACTGCCGCACCGGCGTCGGCGCTGTGCACGTGCACCGACCACGTGTTCGCGCCGTCACCGACCACGACCACCGAATCACCCAGTGCCGCAAGTGCCTTCTTCAGCGCGCCGACTCGTGTGTGGTCACTGTCCCCGAGCACGTACATCACTTCGTACCGAGGCCCGGCAGCAGCGGCGAAATGCGGGGCCCAGCCGGCTTCGGGCAGTCCCGGGCTCGAGTCGAGGACATCAGGGCCGGCTGCGCCGAAGCCACCGCTCCCGGCCCCGTCGAGGCGACCGCTACCGGCCGCGACCCCGGCGCCCGGGCCGGATCTCCCGCGCCCGTACGCGGGCCTCGTCGTCACACGTCCGGTACACACCTGCACCAAGGCGTCCAACAGCACCAGCAGCCCCCGCGCCCCCGCGTCGACCACCCCCGCCGCGCGCAGCACACCGAGCTGGGACGGAGTCTCGGCGAGCGCCTTGGCGGCCCCTTCCGCCGCAGCGATCGCGACCGTTTCGACCGTCTGCGCCGGACCGTCCGCGGCCCGATCGGCCGCCGCCTCGAGCACCGTGAGCATGGTGCCGTCCACCGGTTCACTGAGCGCGTCGCGCACCAGGACTGCGGCCCGGCGCAGCGCCGCCCGCACTTCCGCGGCGCCCAGCGGTTCGTCACCGCCGGCCTCGGCCAGTGCCCGCAGCACCTGGGACAGGATGATTCCCGAATTCCCACAGGCGCCGGTCGTGGCCGCACGCGCCATCGCTGCCAGCAGCGTCGCCGGGCCGGCGTGATCCTGCGGCACCGTCTCGGCGGCGTGCATCGCCGCCCGCATGGTCATCAGCAGATTGGTGCCGGTGTCGGAGTCGGCCACGGGGAAAACGTTCAGTGCGTTGATCTCGTCGCGATGCGCGGACAACATGTCGACGCACAACAGCCCCCACCGACGCAGCGCCGCCGCATCGAGTGTCTCTCGGACCTCGAGCACCGTCACCTTCCTTCCACCGCCGCCGTGCACACCCGCCACCTCGCCAGCCAGGGTAGTCGCCCGCACCGACAGCGCCGAACGCGACGATCCCCACGTGAACCGGCCCCGAAGCGGACAACGTGGGGTGCGATTGGACATCGCAGACAGCCGCCCGCTATTCTTGCAGGGTTGCCTCACGTGGCCGCTGGTCGGTTGCGTTGACCGGCGGTTCCGCTGGTAGGCATTGAGGATAAAGTTTCCGGACAGGCTGTCGTTTTCGACAGCGGTCCCCCATGACATGAAGGAGCTCGCGACTATGGCTGCCGTCTGCGACGTCTGCGCCAAGGGCCCCGGCTTCGGTAAGTCGGTTTCGCACTCGCACCGGCGCACAAACCGTCGCTGGAACCCGAACATCCAGACCGTCCGCGCGCAGGTTGCCCCCGGCAACACCCGCCGCATGAACGTCTGCACCTCCTGCCTCAAGGCCGGAAAGGTTGTTCGCGGCTGAGCTGCGTAGACATCTGTGCTGCACTACACAGCACCCCGATGCCCCGGAACACCCCCACGGTGACCGGGGCATTGTTGTATTCCCGGGCGTTGTGTTTGCGAGCGTTGTATTCCCGCGGACATCCGGGTCCGCGCAGGCCGACATGCGGATAACCGATTGGATCGTCCGCCCGGCGACGGTGGACGATGCTCAGGGCCTGGCGGTGTGCCATATCGAATCGTGGCGGGAGGCGTATCGGGGCCTGGTGCCCGACCATCTACTCGACGCGTTCGACACCACTCGCAGCACGCAGCAGTGGACCCGGATCATCACCGAATTGCCGAACGCCACGGACAGTTCGGCTGCCGCCGCGGAGCGCAGGACTTTGCTGGTGGCCGTCGCCGGCAAGCCCGAGACCGCGATCCCAGCGTCGGTGCGGCCCGGCCCCCGCGGCACCGAGATCCTCGGGTTCGCGCATGCAGGCCCACCACGCGACAACCCGCGGGTAGCCGATCGGGAACTGTATGCGCTCTATCTCCGCGCTGCCCGATACGGCACCGGCATCGCCCAGGAATTGATGCGTGCGATTCTCCTCCCCGACACCGACACCGCACTATGGGTGTTCGAGGAGAATCCACGCGCCCGGAGTTTCTATCGAAAATTCGGATTCGCGGCCGACGGGGCCCGCAGAATCGAACCGTTCTCTGCAGCGAGCGAAATCCGGATGGTCGCCCGCCGCGGGATCACTGAGCGCCGTTGAAGCAGTCCAGTCCGCCCTGTGCGCTGAGACTCTGGAAAATGCAGAGCCCGCGGGCATTGACATTGGACGACAGCGACGACGAACCCGTCTGCGGATCCCATAGTGCCAGTACCGGTTCGGCCTGTGCGGGTGCGGCCTGCTCCTGCACCGCCGGTTCCAGCGGGATACCCGAGGCCTGAGCCACTGCCGGTGCGCCCAGAACGGCCGCGCCCGCAGCAACGGCGACGACGGCACCGCGCACGGATGTGATCTGCATACATCTGCTCCTGTTTCGTCGAACTTGTTGTGCCACGGTCAGGGCAAGCGCCAGTCGACCGGGGCGGCCCCTAATGTACCGAGCAATTCGTTCGTCCGGGAGAATGGCCTCGATCCGAAGAATCCGCGCGAGGCCGACAGCGGCGAGGGGTGCACGGATTCGATGCTCGGCACCTCACCGAGCATCGGTTTCAGGGTGGCGGCGTCGCGCCCCCACAGGATCGCCACCAGCGGCTGATCTCGTTCCACGAGCGCACGAATCGCCTGCTCCGTCACTGTCTCCCAGCCCTTGCCGCGGTGCGAA
This sequence comes from Nocardia vermiculata NBRC 100427, assembly GCF_001613265.1. GTDB lineage: Bacteria > Actinomycetota > Actinomycetes > Mycobacteriales > Mycobacteriaceae > Nocardia > Nocardia vermiculata. Next base: position 9,687 of record NZ_BDCA01000019.1, on the reverse strand, counting down.
GCCGGCTTGCCGGGCGAGACGGTCAGTACCCGGTTGAGCATCAGCACCCCCTGATCCGACCACGGCGAGAGGTCACCACACGTGGGTGTCGGATGCCCCAGATCACGGGAATACTCGGAAAAGATGTTGGCGAGACTGCGCGGCACCGGAGAGACATCCGGTGCCACCGAGAAACTCAGGCCCATCGCATGCCCCGGAGTCGGGTAAGGGTCCTGGCCGACGATCAGCACCCGCACCTTGTCGAAGGGTCGGGTGAACGCACGTAAAACGTTGTCCCCCTTGGGGAAATACCCGCGTCCGGCGGCATTCTCCGCCCGCAGGAACTCCCCCATCTCGGCGATCCGGTCGGCCACCGGCTCCAACGCCTCGGCCCAGCCCGTATCGATGATCTCCGGCAACGGTTTCGCACCCATGTCCGGACAAGATAGTCCAGGGTGCACCGTCTCGGACCGCGGGCCTCCGGTTACCTGCCGCGCCCCGGTCGGCCTCCGGGCCACCCGGCCCACCTCCCGGCTGTCCTCGCTCACCTTCCGACTACCCGTCGACGAACGACTCCCAGCCCGGCGCACCCGCCCACGACGCACCATCGACCGTCACACCGGAACCCGAACACACTCGCCCGACCCGGCGCCACCCGGCGGGCAGCGGGGTTCCGGCCCGGAAAGTGGCCGCGAAGGCGTGATCCTCGCCGCCGGTGAGGATCCAGCTCAGCGCCTCGGCGCCCAATGCCTCGGCCACCGGCCGCAGCGCGGGATCGGCGACCGCTGCGGCATCGACATCGATGCGGACAGTCGAGGATTCGGCGATGTGACCGAGGTCGGCGAGCAGGCCGTCGGAGATGTCGGTCATCGCGGTGACAGCCGCGGTCGCGGGTAGCTCCAGGACGGCAGCGTAATCCGGCTGCGGGACCCGATGCGCGGCAACAACTTCGGGGAAGGCATCACGGTTCGCTCCGGTCGTGAACACAGCCAGCCCGGCCGCCGACCATCCCAGCCGTCCCGCGACGGCCACCACATCGCCCGGGCTCGCCCCCGAACGCAGCACCGAATGTTCGCGCGGATCGCCGAACGCGGTCACCGAGATCACCACCTGCGGACTGTGCACCACATCCCCGCCGGCGATGGCGGCTCCGGCCCGGTCCGCCTCGGCCCACATCCCGTCCACCAGTCCGTCCACGAAATCCACCGCGGTGTCGGCCGGGCACCCCAGCGACACCACGAACGCGCTGGGCGCAGCACCCATCGCCACCACATCGGCGGCGTTCTGTGCGATCGCCTTGGCGCCGATGTGCTCGGGCCGGGACCAGTCGAGGCGGAAATGCCGATCCTGCACGAGCATGTCGGTGCTGACCACGTATCGACCGGCAGGCGCGGCGATCACGGCAGCGTCGTCGCCCGGGCCCACGAGCACGCCCGGACCGTACGAGCGCCCGGCGTTCATCCGTTCGATCAACGCGAATTCCCCCAGATCGCGCACAGTGCGCGGACTGTTGTCGGTGATGTCGCTCTCCTTCTCCACACCCGGCCCTGGTGCCGCCGGTGACACAGCAGTGCGACGCTACCCGTCGATGCCGGTCGCAGCGCCGCCGACGTCCCGGTACCGAACTCACCGGTACTCCGGGCCGATGCGGCCGCCCTGCGGAGCGGATACCGTGATTCGATACCCTCGAAACCGCACGTTACCGACGATCCGCGGATCCGGTGACCCCCAGCACGGAGCACGGTACGAGTGGAGACGAATTCCCGATGAGCGCAGAAGCGGACGGGCCGAACGCGGACACCTCGCCGGACGGCGCGAATTCCGGGGCGGATCATCGCGAGGACACCACTGGCAGCAAGCCGGACACGACACGCAGCGAGCCGGAGACCACTGGCGGCAAGCCGGACAGCTCCACTGCAGCGACCGAGGCAGCCGGGACAGCAGAAACGACGACCGAGGACTCGACAGCCGAGCCGGGGGCTCGCACCGCAGCCGCGACCGGCGACGGTTCGGCCGCAGATTCCACCGAGGCTTCGGCCGAGACCTCCACCGAGACCCCGGCCGAGCAGTCCCACCAACTACACCCGGCGCTGATTGCGACCGCGGTCGCGCTCCCGGTGGCGTTGATCGTCGCGATCCTCGTCATCGCCGTCATGTCGCGCCAGCCCACCGAACGCGAACCGCTGGCGCTGGGGTCGGTACCGGCTCCCGCCGCGGGCAGCGCGGACTGCACCCGCTTGCTGGCCGCCGTCCCGTCCACTCTGGCCGGCGACTACACCCGTTCCGAACTGGTCGAACCGGCCCCACCCGGCTCGGTGGCCTGGCAGCTCGCCGACGGCGGAGATCCAATCGTGCTGCGGTGCGGCCTGGATCGCCCGCTGGACTTCACCAAGTCCGCGGCACTTCAGGTGATCAACGGGGTGAACTGGTTCGAGATCCGCGACGACACCACCGGCGTCACCTCGGGCACCTGGTACGCCGTCGATCGTGGCACCTATATCGCGGTCACCATGCCGGACGAGTCGGGGCCGTCTCCACTCCAGGAAATCTCGAACACGATCAGCGCGCAACTGCCCGCGAAGCCCATCGATCCGGGTCCGGTGCCCAACTAGCCGATCCGCGGCAACCGAACCCGGGATCCCCTCAGCGCAGACCGGTTCCCCGGGTCAGCGCGGTTTCGATCAGGGTCGTGATGAGGGTCCGGTTGTCCACCCCGGTGGCATCCCACATGCGCGGATACATCGAGATGGAGGTGAATCCGGGCAAGGTGTTGATCTCGTTGATCACCGGTCCGGATTCGGTGACGAAGAAGTCGACCCGGGCCAGTCCCTGGCAGTCGAGGGCACGGAATGCCCGCACCGACAGCTCGCGGATCTGCTGGGACACATCGTCGTCCAGCTTCGCCGGAATATCGAATTCGCAGACGTCGTCGAGGTATTTGGTGTCGAAATCGTAGAACTGCGGTGCGGTGGCAGCGATTTCGCCCTCATCCGGCATCCGGATCTCGGCGATCGCACTGGCCTGCACTCGGCCGTCCGGGAATTCCAGTACGCCGCACTCGACTTCGCGCCCGACGATACCGGCCTCCACGATCACCTTCGGGTCGTGCAGCCGGGCCGCGGCGATCGCGGCGTCGAGGTCACTCCAGTCGTTCACCTTGGTGATCCCGATCGAGGAGCCGCCCCGGGCCGGTTTGACGAAGACCGGCAGGCCGAGCCGCTCGCGGTCGGCCTCCCCGATCGAATCGGTACCGGGCCGCAGCACCACCTGACTGCCGACCGGAAGTCCCTCGGCGGCAAGTAGTTTCTTCGTGAACTCCTTGTCCATCGCGGTCGCGCTGGCCAGCACACCGGGTCCCACGTAGGGGACGCCGGCCAGTTCCAGCAGACCCTGTAGCGTGCCGTCCTCTCCCCAGGGGCCGTGCAGGACCGGAAACACCACATCGACCACGTCCAGCACCGCCTCGGCACCGTCGAGTGCCACCAGACTGCCGGATCGGCTCGGATCGGCGGCCAGGGTCAGCACCGTTCCGGACGAATCGACGGTGGGCAGGGCACGCTCGTGGATTGCCAGCGCCCGGGCATCGGCACCGGCGAGGACCCAGGCCCCTTCCCGGGTGATGCCGATAGGCACCGACTCATACCGCTCGGGATCCAGATTGGTCAGCACCATGCCGGCGGAAACGCACGACACCGCGTGTTCGTTGCTGCGGCCACCGAACACCACCGCGACCCTGATCCGGTTCGTCATAGTCGCAAACCGTACCTTGGCCACAGCGCTGTCATTCATTCCGGTTTGATCCGGCGGCCCAGCAATTGCCCGACCGCATCCGAGACCGCCAGCCCCTCGTGGCAGACCCGGTGTACCGCGGTCGTCAGTGGCATCTCCACCTCATGCTTCTTCGCGAGCGCACGGATCGAGGTACACGACTTCACACCCTCTGCGACCTGCCCGTTCGTCGCATCCTGGGCGGCCTGCATCGAGCCGCCGGTGCCGAGTACGTAGCCGAAAGACCGGTTGCGCGACAGCGTCGACGTGCACGTTGCCACCAGATCGCCCACCCCGGCCAGTCCGGCCAGCGTGACCGGATTCGCGCCCAGCGCGACCCCGAGTCGCATCACCTCGGCCAACCCGCGGGTCATCAGGCTGGCGGCGGAATTGTCACCCAGCCCCATCCCGGCGGCGATACCGCAGGCCATCGCGATCACGTTCTTACAGGCGCCACCGACCTCGCAGCCGACCACATCGGTGTTGGTATACGGCCGGAAGTATCCGGTGGCGCACGCGTGCTGCACGGCCTCGGCCCGTGCGGCGTCCGAGCAGGCCACCACCGAGGCGGTGGGTTGCTCGGCGGCGACCTCGCCGGCCAGATTCGGTCCCGACAGCACCGCGATCCGCTCCGGCTCGGCGCCGGTGACCTCGGCGACGACCTCGCTCATCCGCATCAGCGTTCCGGTCTCGATCCCCTTGATCAGGCTCAACAGCGTGGCATCGGAATCGATATGGTCACGCCACCCGGCCAGATTGGTCCGCAACGACTGCGACGGCACCGCCAGCACGACGATATCGGCGCCGTCGAGCGCCACCCGGTAATCGTCGGTCGCGGAGATCCCGGGCAATCGCACATCCGGTAGGTATGCGGGATTGCGGTGTTCGGTCGCCAGCGCCGTCGCGATCTCCGGCCGACGTGCCCACATCGTCACCTCGGTGCCCGCATCGTGGAGCACCTTCGCGAATGTCGTACCCCAGGACCCCGCGCCCATCACTGCCGCCCTCGTCATCATTTCAATATGCCACTCGACGCGGAGCGCCCGCCGGGTACTCGGGAGTTCGCGTGTTCGTGCGCGACACCGCTCACCGGTTGTGCACGGGAGCGACGTGGGACGATGGGCGCATGCGTCCGGATGCCGTCCACGCCGTGATCGCGGTCAAGAACCTCGACCGAGCCAAGAGCCGCCTCGCCGATCGCCTGCCCGCCGGGGAGCGGTCGCGGCTGGTGCTGGCCATGCTGGCAGATACCGTCGGTGCAGCGCTGGCCGCGGGGCTGGGGTCGGTCACCGTGGTGACACCCGACGAGCGGGTCGCCGACGCGGTCCGCGCGCTCGGCGCCGAGGTCCACCCGGATCCCGCGCCGTTCCTCGAGATCGCCACGACGGCTGACACCCCGGCCGCGACCCCCACCGATGACGGACTCAACACCGCACTGACCGCGGCCGCGGAGGCGGTCCATCGCCGCCACGGTGCGGTCGATCTGCTTGCGTTACAAGCCGATCTGCCCGCGGTGCAGGCCGAGGAACTGACCTCGATGGTGCGCGCCGCACCGCGTGCCGGGCGGTCTGTGGTGGTCGATCACACCGGCCACGGCACAGCGGCGCTGCTAGTGCGCAGGCCAGGCACACCGAACACTGGCACCACCACACTCGCGCCGCGCTTCGGACCGGATTCGGCGCGGCTACATCGGGAGTCGGGTGCGGTCGAACTCGGCGGCGATTGGCCCGGCCTACGGCTCGACGTCGATACCGCAGCCGACCTCGAGCGCGCGATCTCCCTCGGGGTAGGCCGGGCCACCGCGCAACTGCTGCGCGACATCGGCTGGCCGGTTGCTGTTCACGAGGATCTCACCCGGAGGTGCGCGACCCCGTCACATGTGTGCTAGATGATCGCCGGGGCCGCGCAGAGGCCACCACGCGGTGGTGTCGGCAACGACAGCACCCGAGTTGTAAGGAATGATCGTGAGTGTGAGCGATACGGAGACCGCCCCGCAACAGCCCCGGCTACCGGCGGCACCACCGGCGGCCACCCCGCCGCCCACCGCAGCGGCCGTCCCCCAGTTGCCCCCCGATCGCTACCTGAACCGTGAACTGAGCTGGCTGGATTTCAACGCACGAGTTCTCGCCCTCGCCGAGGATCTCTCCGAACCGCTGCTGGAACGCGCGAAGTTCCTGGCCATCTTCTCCTCGAATCTCGACGAGTTCTACATGGTCCGGGTCGCCGGACTCAAGCGCCGTGCCGAGGCCGGTCTCTCGGTCCGTTCCGCCGACGGGCTCTCACCGACCGAACAGCTCACCCTCATCGCCGAACGGACCCAGGAGCTGGCCGACCGGCATGCGCGGGTCTTCCTGGACCAGGTGCAGCCCGCACTCGCGGCCGACGGTGTCGCCGTCATCGGGTGGAGCGATCTCGACGCCGACGAGCGCGGCCGGCTCTCGGGGTATTTCCTCGATCAGGTGTTCCCGGTGCTGACCCCGCTCGCGGTCGATCCTGCGCACCCCTTTCCCTACATCAGTGGCCTCAGCCTGAATCTGGCTGTCACCGTGAAGGATTCCGAAACCGGTGCGGAGCATTTCGCCCGTGTGAAGGTACCCGACAACGTCGACCGGTTCGTTCGGGTCCGGCGTTCGACCACCGAAACATCCGGCCCACGCCGCGACACCGAGCCGGCCGCCCTGCCTCCGCTGGCCGCCTTCCTGCCGATGGAAGACCTGATCGCCGCCCATCTCGGACAGCTGTTCCCGGGGATGGAGGTGGTGGAACACCATTCGTTCCGCATCACCCGCAACGCCGATTTCGAGGTCGACGAGGATCGCGACGAGGATCTGCTGCAAGCCCTGGAACGGGAACTGGCCCGGCGCCGCTTCGGTTCTCCGGTGCGGCTGGAAGTCTCCGACGATATGACCGAGCACATGCTCGAGCTGCTGCTGCGTGAACTGGACGTCGATCCGGGAGACGTCATCCAGGTGCCCGGACTGCTCGATCTGTCGTCGCTGTGGCAGGTCTACGGTGTGGACCGCCCCAACCTCAAGAACGCACCGTACGTGCCGGCGACACCACCGGCGTTCGGCGAACGGGAAACCCCGCGCAACGTCTTCGCCGCCCTGCGTGAAGGTGATGTGCTAGTACATCATCCCTACGACTCGTTCTCCACCAGTGTGCAGCGCTTCATCGAACAGGCGGCCGCCGACCCGCAGGTGCTGGCGATCAAACAGACCCTGTACCGCACCTCCGGTGACTCCCCCATCGTCAATGCGCTGATCGACGCGGCCGAGGCCGGTAAACAGGTGGTGGCGCTGGTGGAGATCAAGGCTCGCTTCGACGAGCAGGCCAACATCAAATGGGCACGGGCACTGGAACAAGCAGGGGTACATGTCGTCTACGGCCTCATCGGTCTGAAGACCCATTGCAAGACCTGTCTGGTGGTACGCCGCGAGGGCGCCACCATCCGTCGCTACTGCCACATCGGGACCGGGAACTACAACCCGAAGACCGCTCGGCTCTACGAAGACGTCGGACTGCTCACTGCCGCACCGGAAATCGGCGCCGACCTCACCGACCTGTTCAATTCGCTGACCGGCTATTCCCGAAAGGCCAACTACCGCAACCTGTTGGTCGCTCCGAGCAGCGTGCGATCGGGGATCGTCGAGCGGATCCAGCGGGAGACCGAACTGGCCGCCGAGGGCGCGCCGGCCCGAATTCGCCTCAAGGCCAACGCCATCGTCGACGAGCAGATCATCGATGCGCTCTACCGCGCTTCCCAGGCCGGTGTTCCGGTGCAGATCGTGGTGCGCGGTATCTGCGGGCTCCGTCCGGGCGTGCCTGGAATGAGCGATAACATCGAGGTGCGTTCGATCCTCGGCCGGTTCCTGGAACATTCGCGCATCCTGCACTTCGCCGCCCAGGACGAGTACTGGATCGGCAGCGCCGACATGATGCACCGCAATCTGGACCGCCGGGTCGAAGTCATGGCACAGGTGAAGGAGCCCAGACTGCGCGAGCGTCTCGCCGGGGTCTTCGATTCGGCCCTGGACCCGGCGACCCGCTGCTGGGTCCTGCAGGCGGACGGCGGCTGGGCCGCCCAACCCAGTCACGACGCCGACAGTCTCGGCGTTCAGGTGCGCGACCATCAGGAGTTCCTCATGCGACTGCGTCGACCGGATCAGCAGTGAAGACGTCGGCAACACCGGATTTCGACCGCCCCGACGACGGTCTCGCCGACGGGACCGGGATCTCCGACCCGCGGGTGACGGCCAACATCTACGCGGCCGGCGCCGTAGTCTGGCGGCGGCCGCGGTCCGGCGGCCCGGTCGAGGTCGCGTTGGTGCACCGGCCGAAATACGACGACTGGTCGCTGCCGAAAGGAAAACTGGATCCCGGCGAAACCCCGATGGTCGCCGCGGTCCGTGAAGTAGCCGAAGAAACCGGTCTGGACTGCCGTTTGGGCCGCTATCTCGGCCGGGTCACATATCCCGTACCCGGACATCGCAAACTCAAACGTGCGGATTATTGGTCTGCAACCGTTGCCGCCGGTGAATTCATTACCAATTCCGAAGTCGACGAACTGCGGTGGCACCCGGTCGACCGGGTGATGGACGAGCTGTCGTATCCCATGGACCGCCGAATCATCCGCAATTTCCTGCGGCTACCGCCCGATACGGCCACGCTGCTGCTGGTGCGGCATGCGAAGGCCGGTCGCCGGGAACGATTCACCGGTCCCGACGACGAACGCCCCCTGGAGAAGGCCGGTCACGCGCAGGTCGAGATGCTCACGCCCAATCTGCTCACTTTCGGCCCCGGAGCAGTGTATTCGGCGCCGCCGCTCCGCTGCGTCCAGACCGTGGCACCGGCCGCGGACGCGCTCGGCCTCGATATCGGCCGTGAGCCACTGCTCTCGGAATCCGGCTATGCCGCAGCGCCACAGCAGGCACTGACCCGGCTCCGCGAGCTGGTCTCCCCGAATATCGTGCCGCTGGTATGCAGCCAGGGCAAGGTTATTCCCGACCTGCTCGAACGATGGGCGGCCGAATCCGGATTCACGCTCCCGCCCGCGCGTAATCGCAAGGGCAGCGTGTGGGTGCTGTCGATCGCCGACGGGCGCCTGGTGGCCGCCGATCACCTGGACCGGGCGATGCGCGCACGCTGAGCCCGGCGGCCGCGCCGGTCACGGAAGCACGGTGACCCCGGCCGGATCCCGGCCGGGGTCACCGTCTTCGCGTCACATTCCGACGCCGCGTCACACGCTAGCGCCGTGCGGTGCGCTTGGCCGCCGTCTTCTTGGCGGCTGTCTTCTTGGCGGGCGCCTTCTTGGCCGTGGTCTTCTTGGCCGCTGTCTTCTTGGCGGGCGCCTTGGTGGCTGTGGCCTTGACCGTCTTCTTGGCCGGGGCCTTCTTTGCCGTTGTCTTCTTGGCGGCGGTCTTCTTGGCGGCTGTGGCCTTGACTGTCTTCTTGGCCGGGGCCTTCTTCGCCGCAGCGGTCTTCTTCGCCGCGGTCGTCTTCTTGGCCGGAGTCGCCTTCTTGGCCGCTGTCTTCTTGGCGGCGGTCTTCTTGGCCGCTGCCTTCTTGGCGGCCTTCTTCGCCGCCCCCGATACCGGCGCTGCCACACCGCGTTTCACGGCCGGACCGGACGCCGCGATCTTCTGCTTACCCGAGATGATCGCCTTGAACTGCGCACCCGGGCGGAAGGCCGGCACGGAAGTGGGTTTCACCTTGACCGTCTCGCCGGTACGGGGATTACGCGCCACCCGTGCCGCCCGCTTGCGCTGTTCGAATACACCGAATCCGGTGATTGTGACGCTCTGACCCTTGTTCACCGCACGCACGATAGTGTCGACAATGTGCTCGACTGCCGCAGTGGCCGTGCGCCTGTCAGTACCCAACTTCTCGGTCAGAACATCGATCAGTTCCGCCTTGTTCATTGAATCCTCCGCAGACTAA
>NZ_BDCA01000018.1 GCF_001613265.1 Nocardia vermiculata NBRC 100427 | reverse complement strand
ACCCGGCACGGGCGACGGCCACCCTGATCTCCACAACGAGTGCTAGGCCAGATCGACGCAGCGACGGATGAACCACCGGCCAGCGCTGGTGTGGACCTCGTCCCCGAAGCGGCGGGTGAACGTAGGTTCCGCCCGATTCACAACTGGTAGTCGGCTTCAATCACCAGCTGGCCAACCGGAAAATGCTCGTCAGACCCGTTCCCATGTTCATAGTGCCCCGCCGAGGGCACGTATTGGACCAGTGAAGCGGTTGCGGTTCGGTGGCAATTCTGTGTGTACCGGTGCGAGTTCCAACTCGCGTACGAGCCCGATGTACGGGCACTGGATTTCCCAAAGCACCGGAAAGGCCGCCGAGCCACACCGCACCCAAGCGACGCTGTTTTTTCTTCTCGATCAGGTGAAGCGGGCTCGGTCTTCGACCGGGGGCATTCATTGTTGTTCGTTGCCATCGGTCAGTCATCGGTCCGAGAGAGCCGGAGGACTGCATCGTCCAGATCGTCGATTGTGTGGACTCCAGGGGGCAGTTGAGTGTTGTTCCAGCCGGGACCGGCTGCGTAAACCTGCTCGACCAAGTCGGCGAGGTCCAACGCGGCGGAGTCGGCTGTCGATGTCGAGTGGGACCAGATGACCGCCGCGTTGGCCGCGGTGCGCCGCAGTGCGTCTCGCATTGCGCTGATGGGTACGTCCGGTCCGATCATGTGGACTGCGGTGCCTTGCTCGCTCAGTGCCGCGCGCAGCGCCTCGAGCGGTAGCGAATGGGACTCGCCTGGGCAACAGGCGAGCAGCGTGCCTATCCGAGAGCCGGTGTGTTGTTCGCCGACTCGGGCCAGGCTGCTCGACACCGCCCATGACAGTGCGTGTTCGATGTCGATGCAGCCTCCGTCGACATGCTGGCGACTCATCACGTAGTGGAAAGCTGAGCGACACAGCTGGTTCCAGGTGACAGCGACACCGTGGCGCTGCAGACTGCTGGAAATGAGCGCGACGAGGCTCGCCGTGTCGAGGTGTTCAGCGGCATCCACGACCGCGCGCAGGGTATCGGCATCGGGCACGCCGGGGCCGGACCGATCACTCGACCATGCCGACCGCACCGATTTCGCGGCGCTCGCTGGGCTGGCGCCCTGCCGGATCAGCGCAACCATGCTTTCCAGGATCGTGATGTCGGACTCGGTGTAGAGCCGGTGGGCTCCGGGGCGATCAGCGCGTGGGCCGATGCCATAGCGTTGAGTCCAGCTGCGCAACGTCGCGGTCGGCACGCCGAGGCGTCCGGCGACCGCACCGACGGTGTATCCCGGTGCCCGATCGTCGTGGGGTGCGCTGGTCATTTCAATACTCTCATTATTGCTTATATCTGCATCGGCTGTGCATCGCAACAACCCTATCGCTACCCCCGCCGATGGTGCGGTGCCCGTCACACGCTGACCATCACCTCAACGTCGTACGCATTGATAGCGCATCGGTTACTGTGCTCGCGACAGTGAACGACTACGGGAAGGTTGGTGCTTATGACCGTGTCGATGGCGTTGTTCACGCGGGATTTGCGCGTCCATGACAACCCCGCATTAGCGGCGGCCGCACGCACCGACGAGATACTTCCGGTGTTCGTTGTGGACGCGAGTATCTGTTCGAGCAGTTACTCCAGTCCGAACAAGGCCGTCTTCCTCGCTGAAGCCTTGGCGGATCTGGATGAAACCTTACGTTCGCTGGGTGGCCGCCTGCTACTGCGCAGCGGTGACCCGGCCGCCGAAGTATGTCGGCTGGTACAGCAGTTCTCGGTCGACGAGGTTCATATCGCCGAGGATGTCAGCAGCTACAGCCGACGACGGGAGAATCGACTGCGCGAACGGTTGACGCCACTCGGCTGCCGCTTGCTGGTCCACGAGAGCAGCGTCACCGTCTGTGCCCCTGGAAGCCTGACACCTGCGGGTAAGGACCATTTCGCTGTCTTCACTCCGTATCATCGCCGCTGGTCACAGCATCGGCTGCGCAAGCCCCTAGCAGTGCCGAAACACATCCGGCTGCCCCACCGCGCGGACAGTGACCCGCTCCCCGCGCCATCGGACCTCACTGCAGGCAAAGGATCGCCGCATCTGCCGACCGGCGGCGAGTCCGAAGGCCGCGCAGTGGCGCGCACCTGGTTCGCAGAGGGTATCCACGCGTACGCCGACACCCACGACGACCTGGCCGCCGACGCGACCTCACACCTGTCGCCCTACCTGCACTTCGGTTGCGTCTCTGCAGTCGAGCTGCTTCATCACACCGATCAGTCGACGCGCGGTGGGGCCGCGTTCGCCCGGCAGCTGGCGTGGCGTGATTTCCATCATCAGGTGCTGGCAGCACGGCCGGCCAGCGCCCATCGCGACTACCGAACCCACCACGACCACTGGTCCGACGACCACCGGCTGCTGGCAGCGTGGCGCGCCGGGCGCACCGGCTATCCGATTGTGGACGCCGGGATGCGCCAGTTGGCCGCGCAGGGATGGATGCACAACAGGGCACGGCTGATTACCGCCGGTTTCCTCACCAAGACCCTCTACATGGACTGGCGCGCCGGCGCACAGCACTTTCTGGAGTGGCTGGTCGACGGTGATATCGCCAACAACCAATTGAACTGGCAGTGGGTAGCCGGCACCGGAACCGACACTCGACCCAACCGAGTACTCAATCCGCACCGGCAAGCCGAACGCTACGACCCGGACGGTGATTACGTGCGCCGATGGGTACCCGAGCTGGCGCACGTGCAGGGGCGGGCGGTCCATCGACCCTGGACGCTGTCGGCGGTCGCCGCGGCCGGGTATCCGGAGCCGATCGTGGATCACGACCAGGCCGCACGAGCGTTCCGGCGGATCAGGCAGCCCGAACAGACCGACTGACCATGAAGCTCCCGAAATGCATCGATTATGCATCGGATAGCGCGTAACGTAGCGCGCGTAGTCCTTCGTAGCGACCGGTGCCGCGGAGTTGAGACCTACCTCGGCTCATTGTTCGGGATACCCGCGCATATCGGTCCGATGTGAATGAGGAGAAGTCATGTCACACTCTTTGGTCCACCGTGTCTGCTCAGCCCTGACCGTCGGCGCGGGCGTCACCGCTGCGTGGATCGTTGCCGGTCCCGATGCCGCGGCCGCACCAGTAGCCGCATGCCCAGCCCCTGGAGCCACCACAGTCAGCGCCGGCGACGCCACATCTCAGTGTTCCGCGTCCAGTGTGGGCGGTAGCGCCGCCGCGGCCTACGGCATGGATGGCACAGCTTCGGCCGACGCCGGCGCCACCAGCCTTGCCTTGGCCCTCGCCCGGAACGGAGGCACGGCAACCGCGCAATCGAGCTTCTTGTCCGGGCCCGCGGCGATCGCCCTCGGACCGGGTGCCACAGTGAACGCGACCGGAGTGCGACCCGGTCTGGCCATCGGTATCGCGGGGCCCGGAGCAACAGTGACAGTGTCCGGTGTAGACGGCCCCACATGCACAGGAGGCGTGGGCTTCGCAGGTGACTTCCAAACATTGCAGGGCTGCCTGTCGACGCGATGATCAGGCACACCGACGTCCCACGCCCCGGCTTACCCGCGCCGGGCGATGGGACGTCACGGGCTAAGGCATGTCCGTTAAATCTCGGCCCAGGCCAGGACCGCCGCGAGGACCACAGCCGAGTGGTAGACGATCGCATCGATGACGCGGCGGTGATCGGACCACGGCGTCCCCGCTTACCGGCGCTGCTGGGCAACGACGGAGCGATGTGTTCCCACTGGGCATAGGTCAGGGGATGAAGGCGGCCGCTCACGGCAAGGGCTCCCAAAGGCTCGAACAGGTATGGAGAGGATCGGACGCCATGGGGCAGGCAGTCCCGTTTCATTGGACTCCCCGTCCCACAGTGTTTCGTACCGGCTTGGGATGTGACGGCGGTGAGCGCATTCGGTGAGGCACGGTCACCGATCAGTAGCTGTAGGGTCCGAAGCGTCCCCAGGCCACGAACACCGCGGCGGCTAACAATACGAGGTTGACTACGATCGCCGAGTGGTCCTTGCGGCGGGCATGGACGACGATGGCCAGGACCATGATCACAGCCAGGCCGACCGCAGCGATCGGGGTTAGAATCGGTGCGATCCCCGTCCACGGCGGCAGGATCAGACCGACCGCGCCGAGCAGTTCGGCCACACCGATCAGGAGCAGTGTCCCGGTGGGGACGTCGTCGACCCACGGCAGCTTCTCAGCGAGTTCGTCCTTGGTCCGGACGATTTTCACCACACCGGCCATTGCGAACATGGCGGCCAGGACTGCGGCCACGATCCACAAGGCAACGTTCACAGGGCAGCTCCTTCATCCAGTCCGGGACGCGATGAGCCCCGGGTCGCGGCAGGTCAGGGGGTGAAGATCTTCTCGGCCTGGTCGCGCTGGATATGCAGGTCCCAGTACAGCGGGGAGATCTGATCCGCGGAGGCGCTGGGCACCCCCTCGGGGGCGCGGTCGCCGATCCAGGCCCCGATGGCTACATGCGCGGCCTGAATGCCTTCGGGTTCGAGTTCCTTGTGCAGGTTCAGCGTCCATGAGCGCAGCGCCGCACCGGCGGTGTTGATGTCCCCGAGCATCGGAGTGGGATCCACCGACCCGGCCCCGGTGGTGAACAGCAGGGTGCCCGCACCGGCCTGCCGCATCGCGGGTAGCACCACGTCGGTGGCGGCGATCGCGCCGTAGACCAGGTACCGCATCTGCAAGTCCACGTCCTCAGCGGTGACCCGAGTGGGGGTGAGATACTTCGGTTCGGGTCCGCCGGGCGAATACTCGAGCACGTCGATCCCGCCGAAGTGCTCCGCCGCGGCCTCGAGGGCTCCGGTCAGCAAATCGGTGTCCAGGACATCGGCCGCAAAACCCTTGGCGGTGATGCCTTCGGCGGCCAAGGTCGCGGCGTGGGTGTCGAGGTTGTCCTGGCTGCGCGAGAGCAGGGCGACGTCGAAGCCGTGGGAGCCGAAGGTGCGGGCGATGGCCAGGCCCATGCCGGGCCCGGCGCCGACGACAGCGATAGTAGGCATGAAGAGAACTCCTTCAAAGGTGGCCTCTTCCCTGGGGCGGGACGAGAAGCCTATTGATTACCAATAGTTCCTTGGTAACTTTGGATAACCACACTGGTCAAGAAGGCACTTTCGGTTGCCGTGGTTCTCCGGAGGTAACCATGCAGGCAGGCGACGACGTCGATCCGATCTGCGGGCAGGGTGGAGCTCGGGCCCGGGAGGTCTTGGACCTCGTCTCGGATAAGTGGTCGCTCTACGTCGTGGCCGCTCTGGGGCAAGGCCCGCTGCGGTTCAGTCAGGCCCGGCGGGTCGTGGTGGGGATCAGTCAGCGCATGCTCACTGTGACTTTGCGTCGTCTGGTGCGTGACGGCTTGGTCTCGCGCACGGTGGTTCCCACGGTGCCACCGCAGGTCACCTACGCGCTCACCGAGACCGGGCACAGTCTGCGACTGGCCGTCCAACCCCTGATCGAGTGGGCTTTCACCACCGTCGAGGACATCGACGCTGCCCGCGCAACATACGACGCCCAGGCCGACGAGCAGACCTGACCACAAATCTGTGGGTCGTCAGGAACCAGTTGTCCGAAACTAACGGACACGGCCTAGCGGTGGCGGGTGCGCAGTTGATAGCGGCGTTCAGCGTAGGCCATGTCGTCGCGCCAGAGTCGATTCGCCGCGCGGACGATCAGGGGACGCAACACCGGCAAGGCTCGTTGCGTGTGACGGAAACCGGCACGCTCCGATCGGGCGATCACTGCTTCGACGACAGCGGTTCGGGCTCGGCCGTCGGGTCCCGTCCCGATCGGGGTGGCGTGCGTCTCCACTACACTGCCGGCACCTTCACCTGCGGTGATTCGCATAACGACTGTTCGGGGGTCCGGGCACCAGAATTTCGCTTCGACTGGCACACCGAGGCTTCGGGTCACGCGGAAGGTGACCGCGAGTTCGAAATGATCGTTGTCGTCGGCGATTGCGTGCCGCGGTGGGGTTCGGGTGACTTCGAGTTGGGCGAAGGAGTACGGGTGAAACCATGCTCCGTGCCACGGGTCGAGACGGTTGGCAACGATGTCGCGGGGCTCGCAGATGCCGGTCAACCGGGTGACCGCGTGCACGGTGGTGTCGGTGGGGCGGATACCGATGATCGGTGCGTCGGTCGGCACTTCGCCGCCGATCGCGTCCAGACGCACCCACACCAGGACACCGTCGTCGTGGCAGGGAAACGGGCACCAGCGCGGACTCCCCTCGGCGCTTATCCGCAGGCCGTGCCATCGACAAACCAATTCCCTGTCCTCGACACGCGCGATCTCCAACGGGGCACCCAGGTGTGGACATGCTCCAGGGCCGACGCACAGGTCTCCGGCGCCATCGCGCCACGCGACGATTTCCACGCCGTGGACGGTCGTGCCCAAGGGGCGGTCGCTGCGCACGGCGCGGCTGGCGGCGAACGCATACCAGTTTCCGCTCGGCAGTTTCTGGGACCGGTCGAGCGCCGCATCGATCAACTCGGGGTCGGCGCCGGAGTAGGTAGGGCGTTGTCGTGACCACTTTTCCGGCGCGAAGCGCCGCAGCGGGGATCGGTTCACGATGAGCTCCTCTCACGATCCGCTAGGCCGCGCAGCACAGCTGATCGTCCACGGTTGGGCACTGTGTGCAATCGATGCCCGGCACCTCGCCATTGCTGGGCCAGCGCGCCGGCTGCGATCCAGCCTGTCGTGGCTGCGCGCTCCATCAGGGCCACCGGCAAATCGACCCTGATTCCGTCACCGGCGAGCATCAGCCGCGGGTGCGGTGTGCGGACTTCGGGTCGGCGAGCGAAATCGCCCGGCGCGAAGCGCGGGCAGTCCTGACGCCACAACATGCGTTCATCGATGATGTGAGCGCTCGCGGATTCGGGGTAGATCTCGTGCAGTCGGGCAATCAGTTTGCTGCGCAGCGCGTCGCGTTCATGGTTGTCGGGTATCGCGTCGGCTGCCGCATAAGCGTGCAGTTCGACCACGCTGCCACCGTGCCGGGTCGCCCACTCGATTGCGGTGTGCTCGTAGCGGTCGAGAATGCTGATGTTGTCGAGCGGGTCCAGATTTCCGGTCGCGAGAAAGCCGGGGCGGTCGGCGCGCAGCGGTTGGTCGAACCACAGTCGGTGGATGGCGAAGGCGGGCGCAGATCCCAATTCCGATACTCGCGATTGCCATTCGGGCGTGCCCACGTCCGGCGACGCGGCGATGATCTGCCGCAGACCGGCCACATCGACAGCCAAGACGACGGCGTCCGCGCCCCTGATCGTGCCCGAATCGAGATGTAGTCGGAAACCCGCGCCGTCGGGCTCGACTGCGCTGACACCGGTACCTGTGCGCAGGACCGCTCGGCCCGGCCGGGCGGGCGTACCCGGGCGGGTCAGATACTCGGCCAGCGGATTCCACAGGGCGATGTCGAAGTTGTCGCGAGCTACATCGAAGAGCAGTCCTTCGCTGGAGCCGAGAAAATAGATGTGGAACATCGCCGCCAATTCGGCGGCCGACATCTGTTCGGGCGCAACGAAGAAGCTTCGAGAGAACACATCGAAGGCCAAATGTCGCGCGGCGGCAGGGAAATTGATTCGGCGCAAGAAAGTTGCGGCGTCGAGATGATCGAGCTGCCGATAGGTGCCGGGAACCGAGACCGCCGCCAATGGTGCTGCGGCCGTGGCGTTCATTCGGACCAGATCACGCAATCGGAAGGTAGGACTGCGTAGGGCGAACCCGAGCGCGTTCCACGGCGGTGTTCGGGGAAGGTGGCGGAACCCGTCGCGGTGACCGTCGGCGTCGATCAGCGGATAGTCGTCGATTCGCTGCAAGCGTGTCAGTCCCGGATCAGCGCGTGACAACAGTTTCCGCAGGTTGTAGTACTGCGGAAAAAACGCGTGAAACCCGCGGTTCATACCCACCCGCGTGCCGTCGGACAGGATTTCGTCCCAGCCGCCGACCCGGCCACCGAGATAGTGTTCGCGTTCGATGATCTCGACCTGAAAGCCGCGTTCGACCAGTCCGGTAGCCGCTGCCAGGCCGGCGATTCCGGCCCCGACGACCACGGCATACGGTCGTTGTCCGGCGACCCCGACATCGGTTCTTCCCGGCGCCGCCGGAATCACTGTTCGTCGCCGATCGCGTCCGAGTGCGTCGCCGTAGTCCAATAGGGTCATGGCTGCACCCGTGCCCGTCGCTGCCGTGCCCGTTCCCATCCCAGAAGCACGGCCGTGACCAAGGCGAATCCGAACAGGAAGTCCTCGACGGGAATGTCCCAGGGAAATCTCCAGCCGAGAATGTGGTCGGGGTTGTAGCGGACGATCGGCGCCTCGGATCGAGTCAGCATTCCGTCGACCGGAATCTGAAATCCGAGCACGATGACCATCGACACCCAGTAGGTCCGGCGTCGCAGCAGCCCGGTGTGCAACACCGCGCACTCCGCGACGCACACCGCTGCCACGGCCGCCACAGCGGGCACGATGTAGGCGAAGCCACCGACACCCATCACCGTCGCCCCGAGACGGTTGGCTGGCGGCGCGGTTCGTGCTCGAGCAGGCGCTCCACGGCGACGAAGGTCAGCAATCCGCAGATCGGGATCACGAGAAAGAACAACACTTCTTCCACCGGAATCGCGCCCGGCAAAGTCCACCCGATCACATACCGGCTGTCGAAGCTCCACACCCCACCTGCGATCGATAGCAGATCCCAGGCGATGAACACCATCGCCACGGGTACTACCGCCGCGACCAGTAGGCGCGGGCGCCGATAGACACCGGCGCCGACGAACTCCAGTGGAGCGGTCACCGCCGAGCAGGCGAGCAGAACGAACAGATAATGCCACTGTGTCATGCCAACTCCTACCGTGGTGTGCGGACAACGGTGGTGTGAGCGCTTTCGTCCCGGCGCGGCCAGCGGCGACGAGCCCACCGAGCGTGTCCCAGTCCGACGGCGCCGACGTATGTTCTGCGAAATCTGCCGACCCGTGCGCGCCGTCCGAACACCTCGAACCCGTTGTCTTCGATGCGATCCAGAATCTCTGCGTACAGGGTGAGAGCAGTCTTCACGCAGGGGCGCGAGCGCGGCGCCAACAGCGCGATACCGTCACGAGCGTAGTCGTACACCTTCCTCGTGATCGCGTGTTGAGCAGCGAGTGCTTCCCGCACCCGTGGATCGACGCGTTGTTCGCGTCGGCACCACAGCAGCAGATCGCGGTCCACACCGGATGCGGCCAGTTCGTCCGCCGGCAGATAGATCCGACCACGCCCGAGGTCCTCGTCGACGTCACGCAGAAAGTTGGTCAGCTGGAACGCCTTGCCGAGACTCGCCGCGTAGGGCGCAGCGGTTTCCGAAGACGCGATGGTGCCGAGCACCGGGAGCAGTTGGAGCCCGATCACTTCGGCCGAACCGTAGACGTACCGGTCGAGCGCGTGCCGGTTCTCATAATCGGTGACGGTCAGGTCCATCCGCATCGACGTCAAGAACGCCTCGAACAACTCGCCGGAAATCCCGTAGCGGTCGGCGGTGTGCAATACGGCGGCCAGCACGGGGTCGCCGGCACAGTCGCCGGCCCGGAATTGGCGTGCCAGCACGGCCAGGCGAGCCTCGCGATCCGCGCTGGTCACGACAGGATCAAGGTCATCGAGGATGTCGTCGACACGGCGCGCGAACCCGTACAGGGCGTGCACAGCGGGACGCTGATCGGAAGCCAGTAACCGGGTAGCCAGGAAAAAGGTCTTGCCGAAACGCGCATTGAGGTCACGGCAACGCCGATAGGAGTCGCGTAGTTGCGGTTCGGTGAGGTCGGCGAGTTCGGTGCGATTCATTTCGGCTCCGGTCCGGACATGGTTCGAAGCCGTTGATCCGGCTCGGTGTTGCGGCCCGCTCGGACGGTTCCGGTTATCCGGTCGGCCGCGAGGCGTCCCGATATCAGCACCGGCGGGATCCCGACTCCGGGCACTGTGGAACCACCGGCGAGGACGACGTTGTCGATCCCGCGAATCATGTTGGCCGGTCGAAAGGGCCCTGTCTGGGTAAAACTGTGTGCCAGTGCGAATGGCGTGCCGGCGAGCATGTCTCGAGCAGCCCAATCGACCGGCGTGACGACCCGGAGTATCTCCACATCCGACCACGACTGCCCGAGACGACGCTGTGCTGTCTCGACCATTCGCTCGGCGTAGCGAGCGCCGAAATCAGTCCAATCTGTGTGCCCTCGTTCCAGATTCGGCACGGGCGCCAAGAGGTAGAGCAGGTCGCGACCGGTCGGCGCGAGGCTCGGGTCCGCAGCCGTAGGACGAGTCAGCAACAGTGATGGATCCGACATGAGCTCACCTGTCGATGTGATGTCCCGGAACACGCTGTGCCACGCGTCACCGAACAACAGCGTGTGGTGCCCGGCCCGCGGTCCCATCGAACGACACCCGAGGTGTACCACCAACGCCGACGGCGCAGCTCGCACTCTTGCCGGCCGCCGTGAACGATGGCCGAGCAGCTCGTGGGAACGGTGTCGCTCTGCTGTCAAAACAACTGCGTCACAGTCGATGCGATCGTCGCTATCAGTGTGTAATGCCGTGACGCGGCCGTCCGAACGATCGGCGCGGATCACCGTCGTGTCGTATCGAATCCGCACTCCTGCCGCCGTCGCGGCATCAGCCAAAGCACGAGGCACCGAGTACATCCCGCCCTTCGGGAAATACACCCCCGCGATCGTGTCCATATAGGCGATGACCGCATACGCCGCGAGAGCTCGAGATGGCGGGACACCGGCATACAAAGCCTGAAAGGTGAACACACGCCGCAGATCGGGGTCGCGAACGAATTCGGACACCTTACGATCCCAGCGGCGAAATCCTCCCAATCCGATGAGGCGGAACAACTCCGGAGTGAGCATCGACAGTGGCGAGTCGAAGTTGGCACCGATGAAGCGGTCGAACTCGGCACGGTACAAGCGAGTCAACCACGCCCGTAAGCGGCGGTAGCCGGCAACATCGTCGGGGCCGCCGAATTCACCGAGCGACTGGATCATTCGCTGCTCGTCGCTGTGCACGGCGAGGGTACGGCCATCGGCGTAGATCGCACGGTATGCCGGTGTGACCGCACTCAGTTCCAGCCGGTCGGTGCTGCGTTCACCGACGGCGGCGAACACATCGTCGAGAATCTCCGGCATGGTCAAGACGGTGGGCCCGGTGTCTATCCGGTAGCCACCGATATCCAGCCTCCCCATTCTCCCGCCCGGCCCCTGCTCACGTTCGACGACGGTGACCCGGCGGCCACGCCCGGCCAGATGGATGGCTGCCGACAATCCCGCGAGTCCGGCGCCGACGACCACGACGTGGTCGGTCGATCCTGATACTGTGCGCATCGATTCTCTCCCTCGTCATGCCTGTCGCCCGCTACACAGCAGTGCCATTCGATGCAGCGCCGCGGACCGAGTGGGATCGAGCGGCATACCGTCCAGGACCTGGACTGCTGCCTCGATCCTGTCGTTGATCATCAACTCGATGTGCTCTCGGGCGCCCGATTCGGCTATCAGCAACCGGCATCGCGCGATGGCCGCGGTGTCGATCGTCGGACGGTCCAGCAGTGCCAGCAGTTCGCGCTGCGCCGCCGGTGCGGCCCGCTCCAGTGCGACCACCACGACTGTGGTGGCTTTGCGCTGCCCCAGATCGCTGTCCTCGGGTTTACCTGTCGTCGCGGGCGAGCCGAAAACCCCGAGCAAATCATCATGCAGCTGGAACGCCTCACCGATGCGACTTCCGTAGTCGCCCAATGCCCGCAACATCGAATCCGAACAACCCGCCAGCGCTGCGCCGAGTTCCAGCGGACGCCGCACCGTGTAGTTCCCAGACTTGGCACGCGCGATCGCAAGCACCGACTCCTGCGTCGGTGCAGTACGGGCATCGTTGGTCAAATCGGCCAGTTGGCCGACGGCCAGCTCTATGCGCATCGCGTCGTAACGATCCCACGTCCGGGCGAGCGCATCGGCGTGCAGTCCGCTGCGCCGCATCAGCTGCTCGGCCCATACCAGACACATGTCGCTGAGCAGGGTGGCCGCCGACACTCCGAATTGGGACGCCGCTCCGGGCAGCTGACGCTCGCGATATCGGCGGGCCAGCCGGAAATGCGCGGTGGGAGACCCGCGGCGAAGCGCCCCGTCGTCCATCACATCGTCTTGTAACAACGCGAATGCATGCAGCAATTCGAGCGAGGCCGCCGCGCGCAAAGCCGCCGGGTCCGGAGACTCGCCACACAGCCACCCCAGGTACATGAACGTCGACCGCAAACACTTCCCACCCAGCACGTACTGCGCCAACACATCGTCGGCTCCAACCTCTCGCAATGACTCGACGCGATGGTGTTCCAGGAAGATTTCGAGTTCGCGAAGCACCTGGGCGCGGGTGGCACGGCGCCAGCGATCGAATTCTGCAGCATCCGCACTTGTCTTCGGCAATGGATCGACTACCGAGGAGACAGACCCGACAACTGCGGCAACATTCGAAACCGAGCTCATACCTGTTCGCCCTGCCTTCCCGTCGCGAACGATTCGTCATTCCGTACACGGGAACCTTGCTGCGTCATTTCCGCGAGCACCGCGGTCATGGTGTCGATGGGGCTGTATCCCGCCATCTCCTCCCCCAGCCTTTGGGCAGCGGCTCGAAACGCGACATCACCGAATATTCGGTCGACCGCAGCCGATAACGCGGACGGCCGGGGGCTGATGCCACCAAGATCGATACCCGCTCCCGTATACGCCACACGAGCAGCGACCTCTGGTTTGTCGGCGGTACTGCCGGCCACGATGACCGGAACGCCGTGTTCGAGCGCCTGTTGCACACCGCCGTAACCTCCGTTGGTGATCATCAGGTCCGTATGCGGGAGAAGTAGTTCGTAAGGGACGAAATCGCACACGCGAATATGCTCGGGTAGCCGCCTCGGGGACACTTCCGTTCCACCAGTGCTCACCACGACAACCACATCGCTACGGCCGGACAGCGCCGAAACAGCGGGACGAAGTAGTTCGTCCGGGTTCCCGTTGTCCCAGGTTCCTTGGGTGACGTGCACGATTCGACGGCCACTGCGTCTAGCGGACTCCAGCCAGTGTGGCACTTCGGAGGTGGCGGGCGGCGAGGCAGTGACCGGCCCGGCGAAAAGAACCGACGCCGCAAGGTCGCGACGGGGATACTCGAATCCCGGAACACTGAACTGCACCATCCGATCAGCGAGCAATGGCCAATCGAGGAGAAACACCGGCGCAGGACCGACGCCGAGATCGCCCAAAATGCCATTCAATTGTGTCTGAGCCGAACGAAATAGCACCTGCTGCACAAAGCGGTTCATCCTGGTGTAGTCGCGCCCGGGGCGGGGCTGCCAGCCCATACCGAACGGCGGGCAGTCAGCGCTGGACACCGTGAGCGGTCCCACCCCGCAGACCACTACGGGAAGCCTGGGTCGCGCCGATACCAACAGCGGAATCGCGCCGGTGAACATCGAGTCCACCAGTACGGCATCGTAACTGTGCCGAGCCAGTTCGCCGGACAAGGCCGCGTAGTGAGCTGCCAGAGGCGCGAGTAGAAGCGTCCGCAGCTCCGTTCGCCCGGTCCGCCAGCGCCGAACCAGCCCATGTCCGGTACCTATGGCGGCGGGCAGCAGGCGCGCGTCGTTCGGCAGTTCCGAAAGATCCACTCCATGCTCGGCTGCCACGGCGGTGAATGCAGCTCCGGTGAGCAAGCGAACTCGGTGCCCGCGCCGGCTCAGCTGACGCGCGAGAGTGAGCATGGGCAGCACATGCCCCGGTATCGGACTCGCCGCAAGCAGATAATGCCCCATCCAGTACTTCCTCGCTGTTTCGAACCTGGCCGCATCCCTACCTCGACGCGTTCTCCAGCACACACTCCATGCTACCGACAAACGATGCAATATCGATGCAAATCTACCTTAGTCGGAACCCGACGGTGTGCGTGACTCGGCGGTAAGCGCGGTGACGCGCCATCATTCGGCCGAACTCGTGCCGCGGGCCGCCGCACCTGGTGCCGCCGGACCGGACGCGACGCCCACGTGTTCCGCAGTCCCGACGATGTTGCGCACCATCCCGCCGAAGACGATGTCGTGAAATGGCGTGATGGCCTTCCAGTACAGGTGCCCCGCCAGTCCGTGCGGCTGAAAGACGGCGCGCTGGTGGTAGCGAGCTCCACCACCGGGCACGGGCTCGACACCCAGTTCCAACCACGCCGGCCCAGGCAGCCGCATCTCCGCTCGCAACCGCAGCAACACAGGACGATCGATGAACTCGACACGCCACCAGTCCAAGGCTTCTCCGGTATGCAAGCGGTGCGGATTCTTGCGGCCACGACGCAGACCGACGCCGCCGCTGACCCGGTCGATCCAACCGCGCAACGACCATGCCAGCGGGAACGAATACCAGCCGTTCTCGCCACCGATAGATTCGATCACCGCCCAGACAGTGCTGGGATCGGCACGCGTGCGTCGTTCACGAATGTCCTCGTAGAGCGATCCACCGGACCACTCGGGGTCGGTAGGTAGTGGATCCGAGGGGGCATCCGCGGTACTCGCATCCGACCAGCGCGTCGGGACCTGCGCCTTCCGGATTCGCGCCAGCGCGAGTTCGACAGCGTCTTCGTACCGGGTCAGCCCATCCGGTGGGTCACTGATGGAGGCGGCGATATCGTGATCGTGGCAGACCACCTCGTGGATGAGCGATTCGATCAGCGGTACCGCCAGCGCACGTGGGACCGGGGTGACCACGTTCACCCACTGCGCCGACAACCACGGCGTGAGTACCGGAACCGGCATCATGATCCGCCGCGGCAGCCCCGCCACCGCCGCGTACTTGCGCATCATCGTCAAATACGTCAGGACATCGGGACCACCGATATCGAACGCGCGGTTCACCTCGGCCGGCAGCTCCGCGCACCGGACCAGATAGTAGAGGACATCGCGAACCGCGATCGGCTGAATCCGGTTGTGCACCCACCGCGGTGTGACCATCGCAGGCAGGCGTTCGGACAGATAGCGCAGCATTTCGAAACTCGCAGACCCGGAGCCGATGATCACCGCAGCACGCAGTTCCGCCGTGGGAACTCCGCTTTCCCGAAAAATCGCACCTACCTCCGCCCGCGACGCAAGGTGACGTGACAACGGGGTGTGTTCCGGAACGAGACCACCCAAATACACGATGCGCTCCACCGCAGCGTCCCTCGCCGCTGCTGCGACCGTGCGCGCCGCGCGCTGATCGATATCCACGAAGTCATGTCGGGACAGCGAATGCACCAGGTAGTAGACAACCTGTCGACCACTCACCGCGCTGCGCACATCCTCGGCGGCGGTGACATCCCCACGCACCACGTCGACCCGGTCACGCCACCCGACCTCGTCGAGCTTCGTCGGTGTTCGAGCTACCACCGTGACCTGATGGCCCGCATCCAGCAGTTCCGGCACCAATCGCCCACCGATATAACCGGTGGCCCCGAAAACCACGCAACGCATAGTGCAGTCACCGTCCTCCCTGTCCCGCAGTACAGATTCGAAACCGCCGTGGATAGCTGCCGCATCTTGCGGCCCGGATACCCGTCCGGCCTGGTTCGATACCTGCAGCATTCACCATCGAACACCACGATGCATCGTTTTCGCCTCGATTGGCGTATCGTGGGAGTGTCCTCAGGGCACCACCTCAGACGACGACCTCGGAGGCGAAGCCGGATGCGAGCAGACTTCACGAGAACCACGGCCCCGAACCGATTCCGACGACCCCTCCGCGTAGCCGCCGCAATGCTTCTGACGGCCGGGGCGCTGATGTTCACCTCGACGGCAACATTCTCCGCCCCGCCCCCGACGGCTTGGCAGCCACTGGCGCCCGTCGAACACCTCGACATCGAGCGGTACCTCGGGACATGGAGCCAAATCGCGGCCGTCCCGCAACCGTTCAATCTGCAATGTGCACGCGACACCCGAGCGAACTACCAATTGATCGACGCGAGCAATATCCGAGTTGAAAACAGCTGCACCACCTGGTCTGGTTCCGAGAACCGAATTATCGGCAACGCACGCGTCACAGACCCGACCACCCAGGCTCAGTTACATGTCAGCTTCCCTCAGGTTCCGTCCCAGGGCTCTCCCGATGGCCCCACCAACTACATCGTCACCTACATAGCCGACGACTACTCCTGGGCATTGGTCGGTGACCCGCTCCGCCTTTCCGGGTTCGTCCTGTCCCGGTCGCCGGCCGTCAGTCCCGCGCAGTGGCACGAGATTCAGGCTGTTGTAGCGGCCCACGGCTACAACACCTGCACCCTGTTGACCTCGCCGACTCCCGGCGGAGCGGTCGACATTCGCCCGCTCTGCGTCATGTGACCGACTCTTCGACAGCGCGCCAGGTACAGCGCGGCAATCAACGATCGGCATGACAGTCGGACTAACGATGCAATAGTGATGCAACATGCGTCGTCTCGTTCTACATTGGGAGTATGGGAATCGAGTTCTCCAGCGTTGTTGCCCACGAGCTCGACGACGTTTTCACGTGGCACACTCGCCCCGGCGCCCTCACTCGCCTGTCTCCGCCGTGGCAGCCCGTGAGGCCTATCGCCGAGGCCGCATCACTGCGAGACGGATGTGCACAGCTGGCGCTCCCCGGCGGATTGCGATGGGTAGCACAGCACGAAGCACGGGAATACGATCCGCCGCACCGGTTTCTGGATACGCTCATGACAGACTCACTTCGGACGCTGCCCGTCCGGCTGGCGGTCGGACCCTGGCACCATTGTCATGAATTTGCCGCCGAGCCGGGCGGAGGCACCCGAGTGACCGACCGAGTCGACAGCCGAATTCCGGAGTCGCTGCTACTTCCCATCTTCACCTACCGGCACCGCCAACTGGCCGACGACCTGGCCGCACACGCCCGCGCCTCGAACCAAGGCGCCCGGGCGCAAGCTATCGCAATCAGCGGATCCTCCGGCCTGGTCGGATCTGCCTTGTCAGCGTTCTTGACCACCGGCGGCCACCGCGTCATCAAACTGGTGCGCCGCGCCCCCCATGGCCCGAACGAGCGACGGTGGGATCCGCACGCACCCGCCGCAGACTTGTTGGCCGGCGTTGACGCCGTCGTTCACCTGGCCGGCGCGTCGATTCAAGGCCGATTCACTCTCGCGCACCGGCGCGTGATCCGCGACAGCCGGATCGAACCAACCCGACGACTCGCCGAGTTGGCGGCTCGTACCCGTGGCGGGCCACGCACATTCATTTCCGCCTCGGCGATCGGCTACTACGGTCCTGACCGCAACGACACCCTGCTGACCGAAGGCGCCGAGCGCGGCAGCGGATTCTTGGCCGACGTTGTCGCAGACTGGGAAGCCGCAACCGATCCCGCGCGCGAGGCGGGCATGCGGGTAATCCGAGTTCGCACCGGCATCGTGCAGTCGCCTCGTGGCGGAATTCTGCGAATCCTGTACCCGCTCTTCGCAGCCGGGCTCGGCGGACGACTGGGCGATGGGCAGCAATGGATGTCCTGGATCGGAATCGACGATCTCGTCGATATCTACCATCGCGCCCTGACCGACGCCCGGCTATACGGACCGATCAACGCGGTGAGCCCACACCCGGTCCGCAACAACGAATATTCGACGATTCTGGCCGGAGTTCTGCATCGACCCTCCGCCATCCCGGTACCCAACATTGCGCCACGCATTGCGCTGGGCAGGGAAGGCGCCGATGAACTCGCCGCGGCCAGCCAACGTGTCGCTCCTACCACCCTGCTCCGGCTCGAGCATCGATTTCGGCACCCCGACCTCGAAATGACGCTCCGACACAATCTGGGACGTGCCACCGGACGATGATCTTTCCTAGCTTCGACAAGACGCCCACCCCGTTGGAAGAATTATGGCCGATTCTACAGCTGGTAATCGGCTTCAATAACCAAGTGCCCAACAGGAAACCGCAGTTCAGAACCATTTCCATGTTCACAGTGCCCCGCCGAGGGCACAGACCTGTGACGAGTACTGCGCGAGTCGGTGCACGCTTCCGGTGCATCGATCTCCGCAGTGCTGGCTGCGGGAGTTTCGGCGGCCGGCCGGTACGCCGGATACAGCGGAGTCTGAGCAGCCGGTGACACCCGCCGCCGCACACGGACGCCGATCTCGATCGAACCGCCGCGCTGGGACACGTCAGGATCTGTGAGACCCCGGCCGTGTGTGATGGCCAGCGCGGTCGAGGGATTCCGGCAGGTGCGGCGCATCCGCACCTGCCGCCTCGTCCTCCTCGATACCGTGGCGCGGCCAGGGAAGGCACGGGCACGGACTCGGCCGGCGGATTCGTCCTGCCAGGCGTAGATCCACTCACCGGGTGGCGGCACATCAAGTTCGTCAACGTCCCGGCCAAGTCGTACCGCCTCAAAGTGCGCCCCTACGCCCACGTCGCATGCGCACGTGACCACACCCGTGGCGGTTTCGAGCTTCGCAACGTTCAACAGCCACGCCGCCCCGACACAGGGATGCCCGGCAAATGGCATCCGCACCGATGGCGTCCAGGTGTCGATCGAGCGGCGCACCGCATCGTCGGCGAACACAGTCTCGCTCAACCCGAGCCATCACGCGACGGCGAGCCGTTCGGCGTCGAACACAACATCTCTGCCCTTCACGACACCGAGTGCGTTCCCGAAATCGCCTGCTGGTCCGCCGAACACATCGACCAGGTCATAAACGATCACGAGCACAGTCAACCGCATCGGTGAACGGCAGATCCACCTGTCCGTCTCGAACCTCCACCTACGTCGCGACCCGGCGGAACAACATACGCCGCAGCACACCGGATTGTGAGATGCCCACATCGACGCTCAGTTCGGCGAACGGCCCGGACTGTCGCGCGGCCCACGCTCCCGTCCGCAACAGAATCCCAAACGAAATGTCCAAATTTCGGGCCTGCGCAGGAGTCCTGATACATGCCAGATCCAGTCAACACAGCGAATCGGTTCACCGATCGTGTCACACCGATCACACCGTTGACCAGGGAAACGGGAATGTACGAAAAACCTTCTCGCACAAGGTGCTTGACCTAGCGAACGCATGGAGCGTCAATGACCGACCGTATTGCACGATCCGATACCTGCCCTACCAGAACGGAAATGGAAGAAATGATGGAAGCGATAGGACCCGACACCGCGCGCGCCCCATGGGAGACGCTACCGCTGTTGTTATCGATACCGCGGACCGCTGTCCTGCTCGGCATCAGTCGATCAGCGGCCTATCGGCTTGCCGAATCCCATGAGCTACCGGTGAAACGGATGGGCGGTCGCGTCTACGTCGTGACCGCGCGGCTGCGGACACTGCTCGACGATGAATCGTCCGAGCGGGCCGCCGCATGAACAAGGGCCACGTCCGCAAACGCGGCAAGACCTGGTACTACCAGTTCCGGTTGCCGGAGAAGAAGCCCAACGGCAAACCCGACTACGAGACAAAAGGCGGGTTCACCACCGAGAAACAAGCCTGGGCCGCTTGCCGCGACGCCATGAAGGCGGTCGAGCAGAACAAGCGCGTCAAGCGCTCGAAAGTAACCGTCCGCGCCTACCTTGTCGACCAATGGCTCCCCGCGATCAAGATGACCGTCGACGCCACCACCTACGACAACTGGGAAGAACTGATCACCGCCTACGTCGTACCCAGACTCGGCGATAATGATCTGCAGAAACTGACCGCTCCGATGCTGGTGTCGTTCTACGCCGACCTGATGACCAACGGACGCATCAAGCCCGACAACAACATTCGCATGTACGAGTACTGGTCCAAGACAACCCGAAACGGCCAGCGACCGACACCACGCGAGATCACAACCACCTGCGGTGTGACCATCCACGCCGCCCGCGCCGCCGTCCGACGCTACAAATCCGGCCGGGTCCCAACACCGAAACCACCTGGGCTGCAACCCAAAACAGTCCGCAACATCCACATTGCCCTCCATCGCGCACTCGTCGACGCTGTCAACGTCTGGAAATACCGCGTGGACAACCCCACCGATGACGCGAAACCACCCCGCGTGGCCCAGACGCGACGACCGGTATGGACACCAGAACAGGCCGCCCGGTTCATGGACAGCATCCGCTTCGACCGGTTCTACGCGCTGTTCCGCCTCGAACTCACCACCGGCCTGCGTCGCGCGGAAGTATGCGGCATCCGCTGGTCGTCGCTCGATCTCGACGCCGGAGCACTGTCGGTACATCAGGGACGCGTCGTCGTCGCCGGGCACGCACAAGACGCTCAGGTCAAAACCGAGGACTCCGCTCGCTGGATCGCCCTCGACCCCGAAACGATCCGAGCGTTACGGGCCTGGAAAGCGATCCAGGACGCCGAACACGCACTCTACGGAGACGATTACGGCGACACCGCCTTCGTCTTCACCTACGAAGATGGCCGCCCCGCCCACCCCGACTCGGTCCGGGAACGATTCAAGCGCCTGGCCGCCCGCGCCGGACTACCCGAGATCCGCTTCTACGATCTGCGCCACACCTACATCACCGGAGCCCTGATGGCCGGAATCAACCCCAAAGTCGTCAGCCAGCGCGTAGGCCACACCGACGTGGCATTCACCATGAAGACTTACCAACACGTCCTGCCCGGCATGGACGAAGACGCCGCCGCCACAGCGGCCGCGCACCTACTGGGTGGGACGCCACGGACACCACAGCACAGCTGAAACTTAGTTTGGCTAATGATGCCAAACGTGATGCCAAACCCAACGAAAAACGGCCCCGGAACCATGGTTCCGGGGCCGTTTCCCCTAGTAGCGGGGACAGGATTTGAACCTGCGACCTCTGGGTTATGAGCCCAGCGAGCTACCGAGCTGCTCCACCCCGCGTCGGCAGTACCGACCTTACGCATCGGTCGCGGAAAAGCCAAAACGCAGCTCTTGCCGCCGGGAGGCGCGTCCTATCGCCCCATCACGCGGACCCGGCCGCGGGCGTTCCGGGCACGCGACGTTCGCCGTTGTTGCGGTCCTGCCAGAGGCGGTAGACGTCGACGGCGTCGGTGCGGGGTTCGTGGCGCATCGGCAGTCGGCGCTCGTCCCACGGCTTGGCGAACTCGCTGTAGAAGTTCTCCAGTTCGAAGTACTTCCGGTCGTCCACGTAGTGCGGGGAGTAGGCCTCCCGGGTGGTCAGGAAGACCACCTCGGCAGGTGAGCAGTAGTACAGGGCACCCAGGCACATCGGGCACGGCAACGCCAGGATGTAGATGGTGGCGCCGGTGAGGTGCTCGGTGCCGAGCCGGGTGCATGCCGCACGGATGGCGAGAATCTCGGCGTGCGCGGTGGGATCGTTGGTCTGCGCCACCAGATTCGGGCTCTCGGCGAGAATTTCGCCGTCCTCGACGATGACGGTCGCGAAGGGACGGCCGCCCTCGTCGACGTTGCGGCGCGCGAGGTCGATGGTGTGTTGTGCGAAATCCATTGCGCTCCTCGGGATCAGAACGGGACGGTAGGCAGGTACTTGCCGTCGAGGGTGATCACGGCGCGTTCACCGCCGTCGGGATCGGCGACCTTACGCACGTCGAGCTTGAAGTTGATCGCGCTGATGATGCCGTCACCGAACTGCTCGTGAATCAGCGCCTTCAAGGTGGTCCCGTACACCTGCAGCATTTCGTAGAACCGGTAGATGGTCGGATCGGTCGGCACGCCGCCGGGAATGGATCCGCGGGTGGGGATGGTCTGCAGCAGGGCGGCGGCATCGTCGCCGAGGCCGAGCAGATCGGCAACGGCGTGCGCGGACTTCTCCGGCAGCGGATGCTGGCCCAGGATCGCCGCGGTGACGAAAGCTGTGGAGTAGCCTGCAGTTTCGGCGATCTGCTCCCAGGTCAGATCCTTGGCGATCTTGGCCTCGACGGCGGTGACGGTCAGAGCCTGGCGGGCGGCCGGATCGAATTGTGCATGCACCATGGGTGACTCCTCGACTATTCGGATGAGGTGTGGGTCCGCACCCGTCGGTTCGGCAGGCGACGGCCGAGACTCGGCCGACCTCATCGACGGGCAACTGATTCCAGGGTGCACGACCAGTATCTATAGCGTCCAATACTTGAATTGGATCAGGGTTATAGTCCTACTCAATAGTCATGCGCGACGGACTGCAGGACCTCGGCGAACGCCCGCGCCGCCGCCGAGTGGTAGGCACTGTGCCGGCGCAGCAATTCCACGGCCCGCATGGGCAGCGGCGGATCCAACGGCACCGGCCGCACAGCGGGATGGGCACGTGTGATCGCATCCGGCAACACCGTCGCCAGGGTGCCGCGGCCGACGAATTCCAACAGCGCACTGATGGAGTTGGCCTCGATCGCGATTTCCGGGCGCACGCCGGCGTCGTCGAAGTAGCGATCGATGTGCACGCGGGTCGCGAAGTCCGCACTGAGCAGCCCCAGCGGGTGCCCGGTGAGATTGCGCACCGGCAGGGAACCCGTTGCCTCGGCCAGCGCATGACCGGAACCTACGACGAGGGTGAGTTGCTCGGTGAACAGGGCCGTGTGCTCGATACCCGCGGCATGCGGCCCGGCGAATGCGATACCGAGATCGAGCCGGTCGGCGGCCAGGTCCGACTCGATCCGATCCTGGGTGGTCTCCCGGAGTGTGAGGGCGATGCCGGGATGTTCGGACCGGAATCGGTGCACCAGCGGACCGATCAGATAGGCGGTGAAGGTGGGGGTCGTCGCGACCCGCAGATGTCCGCGACTCAGATCCTGCACGTCGTGGACTGCACGCTCGGCGGCATCGAGATCGCGCAGTGCCAGCCGGGCATGCTGCGCGTAGGCGTGCCCGGCATCGGTCAGTCGGACGGTACGGCCGGACCGATCCAGCAGCACCACCCCGAGTACCCGCTCGAGCTGTTTGATCTGCTGAGACAGGGTCGGCTGCGAGATGTGCAGCGATTCGGCCGCACGAGTGAAGTTGCCGTGGTCGGCAACCGCGAGCAGGTATTTGATGTGCCGCAACTCCATGACACAACTATAGGCAACACCAATGACCGCAATGACAGTTGCATCTTGGACGCTATCGAACCTGTTCGGCATCGTGGATATCACCACAGCACGAGGAGGCCGTTACCGATGTCGAACACCCCGCGCCGACGCTCCATGGTCGCCGCCACAGCGCTGGCCGTCCTGGCGCTGGGCGTCGTTGCCTGCCAAACAGATCGCCCCGACGACCGTCGACCGGCGACCGGCACCACCGCTCCGGCCCGCACCGACAACCTCGGTGCGGCGCCCGCACCCACGACCGCGGCGCCCGATCCCACGCTCGACGCCGCTCTGGTCGCGGCCGCGGCCGACAACGACGAACAGCGGGTACGGGAGCTGATCACCCGCGGCGCGAATATCGAGGCACGCGGCGAACAGGACCGCACCCCGCTGGTCGCCGCCACCAAAGCCCGCGCCACCGCCGCCGCGCGCGCCCTGATCGAGGCCGGCGCCGACGTGAACGCCAAGGACGCGCTACAGGATTCGGCTTACCTGTACGCGGGTGCCGAGGGTATCGACGACATTCTCGAGCTGACACTGACGCACGGCGCCGACATCCACAGCGTCAACCGCTACGGCGGGACGGCCCTCATCCCGGCCAGCGAACACGGGCACATCACCACGGTGCGCCGCCTGATCGAGGCCGGCGTCGACGTCGATCACATCAATACGCCCCGCTGGACCGCCCTACACGAAGCCATCGTCTACGGCGACGGGTCACAGCGGTATCAGCAGGTCGTCACCACACTGCTCGATGCCGGCGCGGATCCCGCGATCCGCGACGGCTCCGGGCGCACCGCGCTCGACAATGCCGAACGGCTCGGACAGACCGCTGTCGCCGCCATCCTGCGAGATCGAGCACAGCGATGAGCAGCAACACGTCTCCACCCCGGGCGGTCGTGCTCGTTACGGCAGGTTCAGCGGCGGGGACGCAGGAAATGTGACCGGAAGTTCGGCCAGGGTCCGATGCAGGGCGCCGGGCCGCCAGACCAGGGCGTCGGGCGCGACCGCGAGTTGTAGTTCGGGCAGGGCGTCGAGCAGTTGGTCGACCGCGCTCTGCGCGGTCATATAGGCGAGGGATTTCGCCGGACAGGCGTGCGGGCCCACCCCCCAGGCGAGATGGGCGCGGCTGCCGGCCTGATATCCGCCACCGATCTCGGGATCGTTGTTGCAGGCGACCAGGCTGATCACCACCGGCTGGTGCGCGGGCAGCCAGGTGTCGTCGATGAGGACGGGATGGCGGGGATAGGTGACGCTGGCATTGGGGAGCGGTGGGTCGGTGAACAGGACCTCGTCCAGGGCGTCTCTGGTGGAGTGCACGCCGCCGAGCACGCTGTCACCGAATTTCTCCTCGGTCAGGATCAGCCGCAGCGCATTGATGATCAGGCCTTGCAGCGGGCCCATGCCTACCCCGTAGAGGGCGAGGGCCTGGTGCAGCATCTCGTAGTCGTCGAACCGTGCCGGATCGTGCAGTAGCCGGGTGGTGACGTCGTCACCGGGTTCGGTGTGCTTGAGCCGGACCAATTCGAGCAACGCCTCGTCGAACATGCGGTTCGCCTCTTGGGCATCCACTCCGTCGAAGATGGCCGCGGTGGCAGCGGCCGCCTTCTGGCTGATCTGTGGTGGGCAACCCAGCAATGCGTTGACGACCTCGAAGGCCAGAGGTGCGGCGTAGTCGGCGACCAGATCGGCGGTGCCCGTGCCACAGAACGTATTGATCAGCTGCACCGCGGAGCGCTCCACGATGCCGTTGAGCGCATGCAGGTTCACACCGTCCAACGCCGACACGGTCGCGACGCGGTAACGCTCGTGTTCGGCTCCCGCCGACCGAGGCGGGGCGGGACGCCACTGCAACACCGGCAGCACCGGACTGTCCGCGGGGACGCCCTGCTGCCAGGTACGTGGATCGGCGGGGAAGTGCTCCGGATCGTTGAGAATTCGTAATGCGGTGCGGTAGCCCACGACCAGTGTCGCGGGTACTCCGGGCGCCAACTCGACCGGAACCAAAGATCCGTAGCGACTGCGCATTTCCCGGTAGGCGCGGTCGGGATCGGCGGCAAACTCGTCGGAGTACAAGCTGACGCGCTGGTCGGCGACGGATATGGGCGACGGGGCCCGCAGGGCGGGATCCGAGGGTGTGGACAAGGAATAACTCCCGGAGTAGTCGGCAACCTCGCAGAGCAGACGACCTTCGAGCCCGAAACCCGTCGGCCGATGGTAGCCCGAGCATAGCCGTGTGTTTTCACGATCTCGCACAGCACTCCCCCGGGCGGGAAGCAGTGCCATACAGTCGAAATGACCGGTATGCACGATGGTGCCGGTGAAGTGCAGAGGTTGGAGGGCTCATGGGCAAGTTGGACGGCAAGGTCGCATTCATCACCGGAGCGGGGCGCGGGCAGGGCCGCAGCCACGCACTACGTTTCGCGCGCGAGGGCGCCGATATCATCGCGGTGGACACCACGAGATCGGTGGACAGCGTCCCGTATCCACTGTCGAGCGCCGACGATCTGGCCGAGACGGTACGAGCCGTCGAGGACACCGGCCGGCGAATCATCGCCCGTAACGCCGACGTTCGCGATTACGCAGCACTGGAGGCAGCGGTCGGCGAGGGCGTGAACGCTTTGGGCAGGCTCGACATCGTCGTCGCGAACGCCGGTATTTCCAGCCCCGCCCCCACGCTCGAGATGAGCGAGGACACCTGGCAGGACATGATCGACATCAACCTGACCGGTACTTGGAAATCATTGAAGGCATCGGTGCCGCACATCGTCTCCGGCGAGCGCGGCGGCGCGGTGGTCATCACGAGTTCGCTGGCATCCACGGTCGTGAACGAGAACATGGCCCATTATTCCGCATCCAAGGCCGGGCTGGTCATGCTGATGAAGGTGATGGCGAAAGAGCTCGCACCGCAGAACATCCGAGTGAACTCGGTGCATCCGACGACGGTGGCGACGGAGATGGTGCTCAACGAGGCCACCTATCGCCTGTTCCGGCCCGATCTCGAACACCCGGAGCGCACCGATTTCGAAGAGGCCGCCCGCACCCTGAACCAGCTGCCTGTCGCGGCCCTCGAGCCCGAGGACATCACCGAGACCGTGCTGCACCTGGTCTCGGATGCGGGGCGGTTCATCACCGGGACAACGCAGTTCGTCGATGCCGGTGGTGGGCTCTGAGCGCGAGCGCATCGAAAGAAGAAGTGGCCCCGGAACTTTTGTTCCGGGGCCACTGGTAGTAGCGGGGACAGGATTTGAACCTGCGACCTCTGGGTTATGAGCCCAGCGAGCTACCGAGCTGCTCCACCCCGCGTCGGTAGAGTTAACCTTACGCACCGGGGGCCGAAAAGCCAAAACGCGCCCCCTATCAGCACAAATGGCAGTCCACCGCGGAGCTGAACCGTGCATCGTGAACCACCCGACCGCGGACCCGCACGGAGCACGACCGCCCGATGATCCAGGCTCATGATCGCGTCCGAAGCGGGACCTCCAGGCCGTCACGGCTGCGCACGTTCGCGAAGAACGTGTTCACCGGCGTCGATGTAGGCCGCGAACAGGTCGGTGACATCGCGCAGGCGTTGCGACGCCTGCGCGTTGTCGGTGAGTTCTTCGGCGGCGCGCAAGGTTCGGATGAAGGTCCGGGTCCGCTCGTGGCTGGCAGCCAGGAGTTGTTCGAACCCACCCGCGGCTTCCACCAGCAGCCGGCGACTGCCGGGCTGGGGAATGGTGTGGGCCAGCCCCCAGGAGACCAACTCGCGGATCGCCGTGCTTACCGCGCCGGAGCTGAGCGACAGGCCGGAACGGAGTTCCTCCGAACTGGACGGGGCGCCTCGCAAGAGCAGGTATCCGTACACACGCCCGGTCGCACGTGGGAGATTCCAGGTGGCCAGCGTGTCGCCCATGGCGTTCACGAACTCCTGGCGACTCGGACTCAGCACGGCTCGCTCCGCGGGGAAGAGGATGTTCCATGACCCCACCGATCGAGAATGCGCAACAACACTCGGGACGTGGCCTCCGGCGCATCCCAGGTGAGTAGGTGGCCGGCGTCCGGAACAACGTGCTCGGCAACGCCTTCCGCCTGCGCCCACCGTGGCATCGCGGTGGCGATGTTTCCGGTTCCGTCCTGCGCCCCGCGCATCAAGGCCAGTGGTACCGGGGAACGGTAGCCCGGTTCCGGGGCGACGAACGACACCGTAGCTCGCCACACATCCAGGAACACTCGCTTGGGCATCCGCGCGAAGAGCGCTTCCGCACGCGTTATCGCATCCGGGGACAGCGCCGAGGCCCGAGCCATCCAGCCCGGAAGCATGCCCGCCGGAACCACAGCCATCGCGGGTGCCGCCGAACGAAGCGCGAAACGCTCGAACCGGGACAGCGGACCGGTGTTCCACGTCGAGCCCATCACGATCAGTCCGCGCACGCGCTCGACGTGGGCGCGAGCGAATGCCTGCGCAAGGTTGCCGCCGAGCGAATGCCCCATCAGCACCGCCTCGTCGACCCCGCACTCGTCCAACAGGGCGGCGAGATCGCCGAGTGCGTCCGATGCCGTGAAGTGCACGCCCGCGGCAAGCGTCGACTCTCCGTGACCGCGCATATCCCACGTGATCACGCGGTACCCGTGATCGATCAGCGCACCGATCTGTGCATCGAACATGGTGTGGTCGACGCCCGCACCGTGCGTGAGCACCACGACGGAACCCGCGGCAGCGGTGTCCGCGAACGCGATCTCAGCGCCCGGGCGGACCAGCCGATGGTCTAATTTCACCATTCTCTGAATATAGGAGAGATCCCACGCGCCCGCCAGCCGGAGCCCGGCCCCTGTTTGCCGGTGGAGCGAAAGTGTCTCGACGCAGTACTAGTCGACGACAGAAGCGTGAGCAGCAATGACTCGCCAGCCGTGCGAGTCGCTGCGCACCCAGGTGCGGGTATAGCGCATCCTGGCCGCGAACGGCGACCCGTGAACGCTTCCTTCGACGAGGCCGAGGAACCACGTGACCCCGATTGCTCCTTCCACCAGGACAGTCAGCTCTTCTTCCTCGAGCTTGTTCATGATCTGAGCTCCGGTGCGGTGCACCTCGAGATCATCGGCCTTGGTGGCCGTGTCGGCGCCGAAAGTGAAGATCAACCGATCATCGAGCAACTCGTCCAACGCCTGGACGTCCCCAGCCAGCTGGGCGGCCTGAAGTCGCCGTTCAGCCTCTCGCAAGTCCTTCTCCATCGCACCGACTCTGCCAGCTCGACGCCGGCCGAGCCTCCCGTTCCGCTGACAGCAGACGGGGGTTCACCGATTGCGGACCAGGCCCCGCAGGTCTTCACCCCACCGAGCCCACCCTGCAACACCTCCCAACCCCTTGCGTTAGTCCGACTAACGATCTATATTCGTTTACGTGACTAACGTTAGTCACGTAAACGAATATTGGAGATACTGATGCCCGGCTGCACGTACCTCCTCCCCCTCCTCGCCGTCACCGCCTCCACCGTGGCGCTGACCGCGTGCGGTGGAGCAGAGCCGTCAGTGCAGTACAGCTCACCCGAAGGAGCCTCGCCCGTGTCGACCGAAACCAGCACCACGCCAACTCTCGACCCCCGAATCGTCGGCCAGGCGGAGAACGCGCACCGCGCGGTGCTCAATCGCGAATTGTCCGGTACCGGAGTCGATTACCCACAGTGGGTGACATTGGTACTCACCTGCGCCACCGACGCCCCGATCCAGCGCCGTCAGCTCGTCGAACGGGCGGCCGACAGCTTGAAAAACCAGGGAGCCGCCGACAAGGCGGTGCGCGGCTTGATCGAGTCCGCACTGATCGCACCGGACCACGACAAGCCGGAGTCCGTCGTCCCGACCGAGGCCGGCCGCGCACTGGCCGGACACGTCCGCGCAGCCACGAACGCAGTGATCACCCGCGCTTACGCTTCGGTCTCCAGGCAGGACTTGACCACTGCCGCAACGGTACTCACCACGGTCACCGCGCAGCTGAACCAGGAGCTCGCTGGATCTTGAACCGACCCCACCGCGAAGACAGGCGCAGCCGGAGGTGGTGCAACTCGCCAGAGACAACCAGCAGGACCGGGCTTTCGACCGTTCACGTTTCAGCTGTACCCGGACCAGCCGACGACCACTCCGACAAGCGCACCGAGGCCGGCGCCGGGTGCTCTGACCGATAGTTCCGGGCAGCAGCCTTACGGTATCGAGTACGGTTTGCTCGTGGATACGAGTGTCTATGTGATTGCCGATGTGGCATCCAGTCCGGAGAACGCCGAAAAGCTGGGTGACGTGATGCAGAAGTTCGCACTGGTGTGCCGCACCGAACCCGGTTGTCTCACCTACGACGTCTTTCGTTCCGTCGAGCAGCCGGAGCGGTTCGTCAGCATCGAAACCTACGCCGACGCAGCAGCTTTCACGGCGCACCGGCAGTCGGAACACTTTCGTGAGATCGGCGCGGCCGAACTGCTACCTCTCGTCGCGTCCCGCACGGTGCGGACCTTCACCGGGTCGGAGTCCGTCGCGCCGATATAGCGATTCGGCGGCACACCGGGTGTCGATGCATGCCGATATCTACGAGGACGACCTGCGACATCCCCGGTTCTACTGCGAGGTCGGCGTAGGCGCCCGCTCCGGCAGGTGAACCAATATCAAGCCGACCGCTGCGATCAGGAAATTCTGCAAGGCCGCCGAGGAGGCATTCACCTCCTCGTTCGCCCACATCCGGAACCACTCTCCCCCGATGGTCAGGAAACCGCCGACGAACAGCACGATTACCATCACCCAACCCAGGCTCGACAACCGCGCCGCAACACCCGGACGGTCTCGCGTCCGGCGCGGCCGGCCGCTCAACTCCCTGACCCAGGCAGCAGCACCCACCAACAGCACGATCGCGATCGCGAACTCCCAGAACACAATCAACACGTAGGCGACCAGCGCGACATTCCCACTGGCGACGGCCCGCCAATCGATCCCCGGATTGTGCAGCGTCGCCCGCATCGACAACACCTCCGACACCCCACGCCGGTTGGTATCGGTGTCGGTGCAATTGGTGATCGCGACCAGCAGATAGTAGAGGCCGGTGATCGCGGTCAGCACCGCCACCGCCATCCGGCGACTACCCACCTCCTCGAGCAGACGTTTACTGCCGTTTCGCATGCTGCACACCCATCCGCCTCGACATCGTAGGTCAACCCGATTGTGTCAGAACGCTTTTCACCGTCGGTATTCCCAACCGTGGGGCTTGAACGGGGTGTGTCCAGTGGGGCCACACGACTGTGCTGTCAACGACTCCGCACCTCCGGATGTATGGCCCATCTGGCGAAACTCAGTCGCGGCTCGACCGTTTCGACGTCGGCGACCATCATCACCGCATGGAGAGTGAGAACGTCGACATGCTCGGTCGACGGCAAGAGCAGCGCATCCGCGTTCCACTCGCGAACCTGGTCGGCCAGCGGAATGCGACTGGTCTCCGCCGACCACTGCAACCGGTAGCCGAGTCGCCGCGCCAACCGCCGTAGCTCAGCGGGGACCCGATCTGGCTCATCGCTGCCGAGTACAACCGTGCCTTGATCCTGTTGCATTCCGGTGCTTACTCCGGCGGATCGCGGACGATCGAACGCGCGTATGCCGCAAGCGAGGACATTCCTACCTCCCCTGACCTCTTGGCTGTGCGTGGCGCGCTCCATCTGCGCGGAGCGATTCTGGCCGCCCGCGCTGCCGATGGCGATGCTGCCGAGGCCCATCTCGGCGAAGCACGAGGAATCGCTTCCGCCATCGGCCCTACTCGGTTCCGCCACTACGGCACCGGCTTCCGGCCTTCCAACGTCGACATCCACTCGGTCGCGGTGCCGGTCGAACTCTCCGACGGCACCACCGCCATATCGCGAGCCGCGAAGATCCACCTGCCGGTCTCTGTGGCACCCTCCCGTGCCGGACACCACTTCATCGACCTCTCCCGTGCGTGGCTGTTACACGGCGACAGACAACGCGCCTTGCTCACCCTGCAACAGGCCCGTGTGGTCGCACCGGAA
Source organism: Nocardia vermiculata NBRC 100427 (assembly GCF_001613265.1). Lineage (GTDB taxonomy): Bacteria > Actinomycetota > Actinomycetes > Mycobacteriales > Mycobacteriaceae > Nocardia > Nocardia vermiculata. Next base: position 131,029 of record NZ_BDCA01000018.1, on the reverse strand, counting down.
CTCACCCGGGGCCACCCACAGGTCCACGAAACCGTCCGAGTATTGGCCCACGCCCGCCGCGGCACCGACGATCTTGCCCGCTTCGCCACTTGGGCGGGCGTCAGAATCTGACATATGAAGCTCGCAGTCGCTCAACTGCGGGAGTGCTCCGCCGCTGACCGGCAAAGGCTCTCCGCCACGACGGGAGGACTCCGCGACATCTTGGTTGATTCGATCCGAGCCACCGCCGACCAACTCGATCTACTACCCCATCGCGCACCGTCGAGCACCGTCGCGGTGGTCCGGCAGCTCGGCAGCACGATCGATACCCTGCTACACGGTGACTCGACCATCGTCGTCGGCGGCCCGGACGGCTCCTACACAGTTTCCACAGACAACCGGTTGGACGGGCTCGACCTGGATGAAACCCGCAGGTACCGAAAGCGTTTGAGCGAAGGTAGCGGCTACGACGAGACCCATCGACACGTCTTGCGATCACTCCAGCACGAACAGCTCCGGTATCGAAACCGCCCGAACGGCTACTGGACCGCTGAGGCGGACCCGATCGCCGCCGAATACGCCATCACGTCGATCCCCTCGGCAGCAGACGTTCCATGGATGGCGCTCGCCACCGATGGAGCGGCCGAACGCATTCCCGCCGTCGGCGCTTCCTGGGATCAGGTCGCAGCCTGCGACAGCGACATGCTGAACCGCCTCCTCGAGCGCTGTCATCATTGGGAAGCAGACACCGACCCGAGCGGCCGCATCGCACCTCGCGCGAAACGCCACGATGACAAGTCTTTGGTTGTGGCGATCCTTTAGAGAGGCGGGCGCGCTTCCCTTCGCTCTCGAGGCTTACATCGGCATGATTGCCGGCATGACCGAACAAATCGCCGTCAGCCCGCCTGGCGAACTGGTCGATTTCGTGAATGCCGAGGTGAAGACGCAGCACCACATCGATCGTGCCGCTGTGTTCGCCGCTGCCCTCGAGCAATTCCGCGACCGTGTCATCGAGGATTCGATCGTTGCCGGGTACGGCGCAGTCCCCGACAGTGAAGACGAGGACCTGGACGAATTCTTGTCCCTCGCGCGCGTATCCACTTGGGGTGAAAGCAAGGACAACCGGACGTGATCGCATCTGCCACCCGCCAGCCGGCCCGAGCAGGATCAGGAGTGGCCGAACCGCCGTACACCGGAGAGGAAAGCGTCCCATTCGTCACCGGTGAAGACGAACGCCCGCCCATTCGGGGCTTTGGAGTCTCGCACCCCGACCTGCCCACCGTCCAGGTGCGCGACCTCCACGCAGTCGTTGCCGCCACCACTGTGACTGGACTTGAACCATGCGGCATCGAATAGATCCACGATCACTACCTGCACTCCCTTGCTACACGCCGTAGCGCTTTGTTTGCTGCCTGCCGGTGACAGCGCTGCCGTTCGCAAGCGCTCGAAGGTGTCGCGGTCCCGCTTGACGATCGCGTTCTCAGCGGCCACACTTTATTGTATGACATCTGTAAGACATCGCGAGCGCGGAAAGGGCGCCGCTCCCGCCAAAGGGGCGACGAAGCGCTCTCGACCAACGGCTGAGCAGGGAACACCCCATCTCGGCCGCAGCCGGCTGGCTCAGGTTCGGTTGCGCGATGACGAGATGCGAGCCCTCGAACAGGTCATGCAGACTCTGGGCCTGGCCTCGACATCCGATGCCCTACGCGAAGGGCTGAAGCTCTTGACGAGGGAGGCAGCGGAGGTGAGCGCGGCCGAAGAGATCCGAGAGTTCTATGGTGACCAGCCCACACCGCTACCAGAGGGAGTCACAGAACCGAGCGATTCCGAGCTTGCAGCTGCGGACGATATGCAGTGGTGAGCGCCGGCACGCCACTGAGAGGCGAGGTATGGGCCTGCGCTTTCCCGCAACCCGTCGGACCACACCCCGCAATCGTACTCACCGTGAACCGAATCGCGGAACCGCTGGCCGCAGTCACGGTCGCGGTAATCACCGGCACATCGGGACCGCCGACCACTCATATTCCGATCGGGCGTGACTCGGGGCTGACGAAATACGACGAGTCATATGTGAACTGCGCGGATCTTCACACTCTGGCCAAGCCGCGATTACGACGGAAGCTAGGACTGCTGGCACCGAGCGAGTTGCGCCGTGTGGAGGACTCGGTGCGCCTGATCCTCGGACTACAACCGTGATTTGCGCTTATCGGATAACCGGATCGTCGCCCGGCAACGGGACCAACCGGTGAGACCCAATTCGGCCGAGGCTACCGGCTTACGTTGACGGGTGGGTCAGCTCAGGCCTCCGGTATGTCCACACCGAACGCCTCGAGGGTGACGTCGGCGGGTTCGGGACCGCCGCGTTGTCCGGTGTCGAGGGCGTCGATGGCGGTCAGCTCGTCATCGGTGAGCGTGAAGTCGAAGACCTGGAAGTTCTCGGCGATGCGTTCCGGTCGGGTGGATTTCGGGATCACCGAACGGCCTTGCTGGAGGCCCCAGCGCAACAGCACTTGCGCCGGGGTTTTCCCGTGGGAATCGGCGATCGCGGTGACGGTGGGATCTTCGAGGGTGCTGGTGTGGCCGCTGTCGCGGTAGAAGGTGATGCCGCCGATCGGCGACCAGGCCTGAGTGAGGATGCCGTGTTCGGCGTCGGCGGCGAGGACGTCGGGCTGGCGGAAGTACGGGTGTACTTCGATCTGGTTCACCGCGGGGACGACCGAGGTCTGCTTCAGCAGGTTGTCGAGGTGGTCGCGCATGAAATTGCTGACCCCGACGGCGCGGACTCGCCCGTCGGCCAGTAGCTGTTCCAAGGCGCGGTAGGCATCGACCGTGAGGTCGAACCGAGAGGGCAGGGCCTGATGCAGGATGAGGAGATCGATGCGGTCGACCCCCAGTTTGCCGGCGCTCTTGTCGAACGCGTGCAATGTCGCGTCGTAGCCGTAATCGCTGATCCAGATCTTCGTCTCGATGAAGATCTCCGAACGCGAGATGCCCGAGCTGCGGATCGCCTCACCTACCTCCCGTTCGTTCCCGTAGGCAGCGGCGGTATCGACATGCCGGTAGCCGGTATCCAGCGCGGCGGCGACGGCAGCGGCCGTCTCGTCGGGTGGGGTCTGGTAGACCCCGAGCCCGATCGCGGGCATCTCGACACCGTTGTTCAGGGTCAGGAGCGGTGTTGTGACCATGTCCTGGTGCTACCCGCCGAGCGCGTACCTAGTCGTCGATCGCGGGAAGGCGGCTGGAGGACAACGGGCGCGGGTGCATTCGGACAAAGAAATGACCCCCGGAACCCATGGTTCCGGGGGTCATTCCCTTTAGTAGCGGGGACAGGATTTGAACCTGCGACCTCTGGGTTATGAGCCCAGCGAGCTACCGAGCTGCTCCACCCCGCGTCGGTGAACACAACATTACACACGAGTTCGCGGAGGTAGCAAATCGTGTGGTCAGAGGGTGATTTCGCCGGTAGCTGCGAGCAACCTTCGAACCAGAGCATGGGCCACGAGGCTGCATCACCCCGCCCGCTTCCCGCCCGACCATCGACGACCACCAATAAAACCAACCGTTATGTTTCCCCCCGGAAGGACTGCACCCACCCGTGGCAACGCGCCTTCACCGCGACCGCCCCGACGCCGCGAACTTCCAACCCTTTTCGGGGGATTCACGCGGAGGTTCGAACCGCCGACCACCCCTGGTTTCAGGTCGGAAACGCGCGCGTTTCCAAAGTTGAGCGCCATAAAACGTGACCTGGCGCACATTTCCCCGGTGATTCACCACACATCACGGCCGAATAACATATATGTAGTTCAATCGCTTATTGCATAGCCAACCTGCATCAACGCTCTATTACCTGTTATTCGCTTCATGCAATTAACGCTGTTATCAAGACGTGATCTACCGAGATCTCTTCGTTATGGTCGACTCCGGCCCTGATCGAACGTGACGGGCCCCGACCCGAACCGCTGCACACCGGCAACCCTGCCCCGCGGTACGGGGATCCCCGACCTCCTGGGGGCAGGGACGCGGCGGAACTATCGCCGACGCCGGCGGGCGCAGGGAGGGACACCATCATGAACCAGAACCGGAAGATCAGCAGTCGCGCCCTCGGCCTCGTGGCCGCCGCCGGCGCCCTTGTTGCCGTCCCGTTCGCAGCGTCGACCACCGCTTCGGCTGCGCCCGCCCACGACTGGGACGGTGTCGCACAGTGCGAGAGCGGCGGCAACTGGGGTATCAACACCGGTAACGGCTACTACGGCGGTCTGCAGTTCACGCAGTCCACCTGGAACGCCAACGGCGGCTCCGGCTCGCCGGCCAATGCCAGCAAGGAAGAGCAGATCCGCGTCGCGGAGAACGTGCTCGACACCCAGGGCCCCGGTGCCTGGCCGGTGTGCGGCCAGTACCTGCGCTACGCGCCGGCCGAGGAGCCCGCTCCGGCTCCCGCGCCGCAGCCCGCCCCCGAGGCCGAGGCCCCCATCCAGCTGCCCGCCGATCTGCCCGTGCAGCTGCCCGCCGAAAGCCAGGACCTGATCAACCAGGCCACCGAGGCCGGTAAGCAGGCTGCCGCGCAGTACGGCGTGAGCGACCAGTTCCAGCAGCTGCTGGAACAGACCAGCGGTCTGGTCGACACGCTGGGGCGCTGACCCCGGCCGCGGTGATCCCGCGGATGTGACTCGAACGAATTCGGCGCTGCCATCATCGGATGGCAGCGCCGAATTGCGTCTGTGCGACCGGTACCGGTGCTCAGAGCGCGTTGCAGCCACCCCAGCCCGGATCGGCCGCCGCTCCCGAACTGCCGTTGTAGATCAGACACATCGGAATGATCAGCAGCATCAGGATCGAGTTGACGATGTTGTCCACAGGCTTCTCCCAGATAGGCCCACATGCGGGCGATGTATGTTCACAGGCCGTGTCGGCCGTGGTGACGACCGCGTTAGCACCTCGTGGTGCCGTCACTTTCCGGGGCGCCGAGGTTCGGGGCAAGCCATGACGAACAACGACGGCGCCCCGGACAAACCGGGGCGCCGTCGCCTCAGCACGGGCGGGACGAACTATCCGCCTGCCTTGTTGTAGCCGTCGATAGCCGTTTGCAGACTCTCGAGTGCCTTACCCAACTGCCCGAGATCGCCGGACTTCTGCGCGTCCTCGACCGACTTCAGGGCGTCGTTGAGCTGCTGCACCGCGGCATCCCTGCCCGCCGAACCGGTGGCCGGGGGTATCGCCGGCGGCGGCGTATTCGGCGTGGACGGTTCCGGTGCGGTGCTGCCCTGCCCCTCGGACGGTGTGGTGGCCGCCTGACCGGGTTGTGCGGCAGTCGCTTCACCGAGGCCCGCCTGCACCTCGTTGAGTGCGTCACCCAGCGTGGATTGGTAGCCGACCTTGTCGTTGTAGGAGGCCAGCACCTTCACCAATTGCGGGAACGACGCGCTGTTGGGTCCGGCGTTGCGTTCCAGATACCAAGGCTCGACATACAGGATTCCGCCCTCGCCGATCGGCAGTGTCAGCAGATTCCCGTATTTGATCTTGTTGGTATTACCACCGGTCAACAGTGTTCGATCGTTGGACACTCGGGCGTCGGTGGTCATCGACGTCTGGACCTGTTGCGGGCCGGGTGTCTGCGAATCGGTGGGGAGTTTTCGCACCGTGAACTTGCCGTAGTTCTCCGGGTCGGACGCGACCTGGATGTAGGCGGCGAGGAACTGCCGCTTGAAGCCGACCATCGCACTGGTCAGATTGAACTGCGGTTTTCCGGTCTTCTCGTCGCCCAGCAACAGATAGTAGGGCGGCTGATGCGCACTGGTCGGAGTGTCCGAGGTCGGATCGTTGGGTACCGACCAGAACGCGTTGTTGGTGAAGAACTCACGCGGATCGTCGACGTGGTAGCGCGCCAGCATCTCGCGCTGCACCTTGAACAGATCCTCCGGATACCGGAAGTGCGCACGCAACTCCGGCGTGATTGCACTCTCGGGTTCCACCGTCCCCGGGAACACCCCACGCCAGGCGTTGAGCACCGGATCGCTGGGATCCACGTCGTACAGCTTGACGGTGCCGTCGTAGGCGTCGACGGTCGCCTTCACCGAGTTGCGGATGTAGCTGACTTCCTTGCGCGGCACCTGACGTCCGGTGCTCTGGTCGACACTGTCCTCGACCACGCCCTCCAGCGAGGTGCGTTGGGCGTAGGGGAAGTTGTCCAGCGTGGTGTAGCCGTCGACCATCCACAGGATCCTGCCGTCCACCACCGCCGGGTAGACATCGCCGTCGGTGGTCAACCACGGCGCCACCTCCCGCACCCGGTCCCGCGGGTCGCGGTTGAACAGGAGCTTGGAGTCCGAGCCGATGGCGCCGGAGAACAGGATGTTGCGTTCGGCGTACTTGGCCGCGAAGGCGAGCCGGTTGAACCAGTTGCCGATCGGCACACCACCCGCACCCGTGTAGGTGTATTGCGCGGTGCCGGTGTCGTACTCACGCGGTGCCTCGCCGTTGCCGCCCACGATCGCGTAGTCGGCATCCGAATCGGAGATCATCTCGCCGTAATAGATCCGCGGCTGATCGACCGGGATCGCCTGCCGGTCCTTGGGCGTGAACAGGTCGCTCACGGTGGACTTGTCGTCGACATTGAATACCGGGTAGCCGTAACCACCACCGGAACTGTTCGATCCCCCGGCCGCGGCCTGCTGGGTCTCCTTCGGCGGAGCCACGTTCACGCGGTTGGCCGGCGACGCGACGAAGCCGTTGCCGTGGGTGTAGACGGTGTGCTGGTTGATCCAGTCGGTCTGGTTACCGGACAGGTTGCCGGGCACCAGTTCCCGGGCCGCGACGATGTAGTCCTGCTTCTCACCGTTGATGGTGTAGCGGTCGATGTCCAGCGGATCGGGGAAGCCGTAGAAGTTCTGCAGCTGCTGGCGCTGGATGAAGGTCTGGGTCAGTAGGTTCGGATCCAGCAGCCGGATGTTGGCGATGGTCTGCTGATCGGCGGTCGACGAACTCGGGTCCTTGGTCTGGGTCCCCTTGTAATCGACATAGGAGACCTTGTCGTCGGTGAGACCGTAGGCCTGTCTGGTGGCGTCGATATTTCGCTCGATATACGCCGATTCCTTGCTCGCCGCGTTCGGGCGGACCTCGAACTGCTCCACGACCAGCGGCCACACCGCGCCGACCAGGATGGACGACAGCAGCATCAGCGCGGCGGCCATGGCCGGGACCCGCAGATCACGCAGCACCACTCCGGCGAAGAACGCGATCGCGCAGATGATGGCGATCGACATCAGGATGAGCTTGGCCGGCAGTACGGCGTTGATGTCGGTGTAGGAGCCGCCGTCGAAGGTCGGCTCCTTGCGGGTGCTCGACAGCAGTGAATAGCGGTCGAACCAGTAGGCGACGGCCTTGAGCAGGACGAAGGTTCCGGCGATCACGGCGAGCTGGATGCGGGCCGGGCGGGTGAGGTTGCCCTCGCGCCCGGCCAGCCGCAGTCCGCCGAAGATGTAGTGCGTGACGAGGTTCGCGAAGAACGCGATCACGACCGCGACGAACAGCCAGTTCAGGATCAGCTTGTAGAACGGCAGATCGAAGGCGTAGAAGCCGACGTCGAGATGGAACTGCGGGTCCTGGATTCCGAACGCGCCGCCGTGCAGGAACAGCTGCACCGTGGCCCAGCTCGACTGCGCCACCAGACCCGACAGCAGACCCACCAGTACCGGGATCCCGATGCCGAACAGCTTCAGCCGGCCCATCACGGTGCTGCGGTACCTGGCGATGGGATCGCTGGGCCCGGAGACCGGAACGAAGACCGGCCGGGTGCGATAGGCGGCCAGCATCGCAGCCCAGACCACCATGCCGACCACGATCCCGACCACCAGGAACAACAGGATGCGGGTGACGAGCACGGTGGTGAACACCCGCCGGAAGCCGACCTCGCCGAACCACAACCAGCTCGTATAGGCGTCGGTCAACCGCGGACCGACCAGCAGTAATGCCGCTATGACGAGCGCGGTGACCAGCAATATCCGGCTGCGTCGAGACAGCGAAGGTAAGCCTGTCGGGGGGCGCATGCCCACGATGCCACTCTCCCAGGTCCGGCGGTGTACCGAAGCGAATGTCGGCCGGCACACCGCAGTCCGATGATGCGTCCGGTCCTTGCGGACCGTCTCTCGCGCCCCACTCTACGTAAAACGGGTCAGGATGGATCGCGATGGTTCCGGTATGCCCCGTCGCGATATCTCGGCTGCCCCGCAGGGGCGGTGCCACCGGACGTACAGTGTCGGCCGTGACCCTGGACAATCCCTCCTCCACCCTGTTCCGCTGCATTCGGGATGTGGCCGAGTACGCCGACACCGAAGGCTGGGATCAGCCGCCGCAATTGTTCGCGCTGGTGCCCACCGCCGACCTGGTCGCGGCCGAGCCGAGCCTCGAGGAGCAGCTGACCGACGGGGCAGCACTGACTCCCATTGCCCAGGAGCCGCTTCCGGACGATCTGCGCAGCGATTCGATGGCGCTCGACGAATTCCTGGCCACCACCAGCTGGCCGGCCGCGGTGCAGGGAGTGGTGCTGGTGCAGCAGATCGTGGTGCTGCCTCCGGCTGCCGAGCAAACCCTCGACGACGCCATCGCGCCGCTGCTGGCCGACCGTGATGCGGCCGACCGCGCGGGACGGGACGCCGCGCAGTCACATCCCGAGCGCCGCGACGCCCGCCTGTACGCCGGGGCGCTGCGCGACGGGGTCACGTTGTGCCTGCTGCAGTTGCGGCCCGACGAGGACGACCCCTTCCCGGAGATGGATCTGCGCACCGCGCCCAACCTGGCCCCGAATCTGGTCGAGGCGCTGCGGCACACGCTCGAGAACGAACCCGATTAACCGCAGCCGGGTGCCGGACGACCGGCATTCACATCGTCCAGGGCGGCCACCGCACCCGCCAGGTTCTCGACCTTGACCAGTTTCAGACCTTCCGGGGTGCGCTGGCGGGCCTCGTTGCAGTTGCCGGCCGGGACCAGGAAGGTCTCGGCACCGGCATCGCGGGCGGCGATCATCTTGTATTGGATGCCACCGATCGGGCCGACCTTGCCCGCCGGATCGATGGTTCCGGTGCCGGCGACGAAGCGGCCGCCGTTCAGTTCACCGGGGCTGAGCTTGTCCACCAGCGCCAGACTGAACATCAGGCCTGCCGAGGGCCCGCCGATATCGGCGAGGTTGAAATCCACCTCCATCGGCCCGACCGCAACCGCCTGCGGAGTGATGCCCAGATATGCCTTGGTCGAATCGTCCGGTCGCGCACCGAGCTTCACCTGCACCGTCTGCTCCCCGCCGTCGCGGCGGATCACCATCGGGATGGTCGTTCCGGGCGCCGCGCCCTGCACCGCGTCGATGACGTCCTGGGAGGTGCCGACGGGTTTGTTGTTGACGCTGACCAGTTGGTCACCCTCGTGCAGCACGGCTTTGGCGGGCGCGTCGTCGGCGACCACCCGCACCTTCACCGCGGTGGGCCGGTCCAGGAAATTCAGTGCGGCCAGTTCCGCGTTGTCCTCGGACTGCTGGAAATCGGCCTGATTGGACTGATCGACCGTGTCGCGCGACACACCGGGCGGGTAGATTTCCGCACGCGGCACCAGACCGTAACGGCCGTCGACCCACAAGCCGAACGCCTCGAAAATATTCAGCCCGTCGCGAACGGACACCGTCGTCATGTTCAGATGCCCGGAGGTCGGATCCACCTCCGCATTGTGGATCGCGACGACCTGCTTACCGTCGACCTCACCGAGGGTATTGAAGGTGGGACCAGGGCCGAGAGCGACGAACGGCACCGTGACCGCACTACCCACCACACCGAGGACGAGCACAGGCACCAGAGCCGCTATCAAGGTGATGATCCGACGATTCACCCGGCCCACAGTAGCGGCTCGCCGATCACCATCCGCGTAGCCTTGGGGGCATGAGCGACGTGCCCTTCGGATTCTCGAACCGCGACGACGATCCCGACCGCGACAAGCGAGACGATCAGTCCGGCTCGGGAGCGAGCAACCCCTTCGGCTTCGGCACGGGGTCCGCGGGCGCGGCCGGATTCGATCCCGCGCAGCTCGGGCAGATGCTGACCTCGCTGGGCCAGATGTTCTCCACTATGGGACAGCCCGGCAGCGAGTCGAGCCCGGTGAACTACGACGTCGCCAAGCGGCTGGCCCGCCAGCAGCTCGGCTCGTCGGTCGCCCCGGTCACCGAGGGCTCCCAGCGCGCGATCAGCGACGCCGCGCACCTGGCCGAGTTGTGGCTGGATGCCGCGACCACGCTGCCCGCGGGGGCGACCCGAACGGTGGCCTGGACCCCGAACGACTGGATCGAGGAGACGCTGCCCACGTGGAAGCGACTCTGCGATCCGGTGGCCGAGCAGGTATCGGGCATGTGGAGTTCGTCCCTCCCGGAGGAGGCCCAGCAGTTCGCCGGGCCGATGCTGGGCATGCTGGGTCAGATGGGCGGGCTGGCCTTCGGCTCGCAGCTGGGCCAGGCACTCGGTCAGCTCGCGCAGGAGGTACTGACCTCCACCGATATCGGGCTGCCACTGGGACCCACCGGAACCTCGGCGCTGATGCCGAGCGCCGTCACCGAATTCAGTAAGGGCCTGGAACGGCCGGAAAGCGAGATCCTGGTCTACCTCGCCGCCCGTGAGGCAGCCCATCAGCGGCTGTTCGCACACGTGCCATGGCTGCGGCACCAGGTGCTGGGTGCGGTGGAGGATTACGCGCGCGGTATCCGGATGGACTTCTCCTCCATCGAGGAGGCCGCGCAGAACATCGACCCGATGTCGCTGACCGATCCGTCCAAACTCGAGGAACTGCTCTCGCAGGGCACCTTCGAACCACAGACCACCCCGGAACAGAAGGCGGCGCTGGAGCGGCTGGAGACGCTGCTCGCGCTGATCGAAGGCTGGGTTCAGATCGTGGTAGCCGAGGCCGTCGGGGATCGGCTACCCGGCGCCGGCGCGCTGGCGGAGACGCTGCGTCGCCGGCGCGCCACCGGCGGTCCGGCCGAGCAGACCTTCGCCACACTCGTCGGCCTGGAGCTGCGTCCACGCAAGCTGCGTGAGGCGGCGACGCTGTGGCAGCGGCTCACCACCGATGCCGGGATGTCGGCACGCGATGCGGTGTGGGCGCACCCGGATCTGCTGCCCAGCTCCGAGGATCTCGACAATCCCAGCGGGTTCATCGACGGTGTGATCGGCGGCGGCGCGAACGTTTTCGACGATCCGCTGGCGCAGCTGGCCGAGACCGAGGCGCGCGAGCGCCGCGAAGGCGGTGCGGCGCAGCAGGAACGGCCGAGCGACGAGGCCGCCCGGCGCGAGGACTCGCAGGGCTCCGCACCGGATTCGGAGAAGCCGGATTCCGGGGAGACCGACTCCGGTGACGAGCAGGGCGGGAAGTAGTCCCCGCCCGCACCCGTCAGCCCAGTCGCGCCTCGGCGCTCACACAGCCGAACAGCTTGCGCCCCTTCGACAGGGCGTCCACGGCGACCGTCACCATGCGCCGGCGTGAGCTGATCCGGCCGACCCTGCCGCCGAACCGGATCGGGGTCGGCATGCCGGGAGTGACGGGCAGGTAGTGCAGCTTGGGCGTGTACTGGACCTGCAGTTTGGTCAGGGCGGTCGGATCACCGAGCCAACGGCCCAGATACTCCGAGAGCAGGCCCAGCGTGAGCATGCCGGGCACCGTGCTCGCCGCACCGGCATCTCGGCGCGCCTGGTCGGCGGCAACGGTCACCGTATCGCCGGGCAGGACGGTACCGACCGACAGTGAGCCCACATCGACCAGTGGACGCGGCTCGCGGGCGCGTACCCGCTGGCGCGGGAGGCGCAGCCGGCGGCGCAGCGGGAGCGGTTCGAGATCGTCGGCCCGGCACTCTGTTTCGTGGTATCCGGAATCCGGTGGGGTGTGCACGAGCAGCGTCGAGGAACCGGTGCTGACAATCCGGTCCTGGTGGTCGTGCAGCACGGTGGTCACCGAGATCACGGCGTAGTCGCGGTAGTGCCGGAAGGATTCGAAGCCGATCTCGCAGCCGATCCGGTCACCGGCCAGCAGCGGCCGCACGATGTCGAGGGTGCGGTCGGCATGCACCACACAACCGCTGTGAAATCCGGGGATCAATGCGTTCAGGGTGCGTGCCTCGGCGCGCATCCACACCGTGGTGGCAAAGCTCGACGGCGCGACCAGGGCGCCGAATCCTCGTGCCGCCGCGGCGTGTTCGTCGTCGTGGATGGCGTCCGCGGCGCCCACCGTCGCCGCGTACGCGCGAATCGTGTCCGCCGCGATCGGACGATCGCTGCGCGAACGAAACCGATGTTCACCGTGCAGGGGTGCCACCGGCGGCACGTCGACGGTTGCACTGACCATGGAAACTCCTTCTCACCAACCGAACCGCCCCGATTGTCGGTCGCCGCCGTCCGGGCGTTAGCAGTTGTCGCACAGGTCTGGAGAATTCACCGCGCGGCACCGGTCGGCATTGTGGACACCGACCGGCGCCGCCGGGCGCGCGGGACCGTGCTGTGGATATGCCCGAATCTGTGGACAACCAGCCGTTTTCCGGCTCGGCGCAGGCGCGACCGGACAATACTGAGCCCATGACACTGTCACACGCACGTGGGCCGATGTTGCATCCGCGGGTGGCCGTGCTGCGCCGCCCTTCGGGCGCGGTGCAGCTGGGGTGGGACCCCGAGCGGGCGGTACTGCTGAGACCGTCGGCCGTGCCCGTGGATACGGTGCTGGCCTTCCTCCGGTTGCTCGACGGTTTACGCAGCCGCCCCGAGATCCTGTGGGAGGCTGCCCAGCTCGGAATCGAGGGGGCCGCGGCATCGGACCTGTTGCACGATATCGACGCGGCGGGCGCGCTGGTGTGGCCGCAGGCGCACCGCACCAGGGTGCGCGATGTCCATGTGCACGGGCGAGGGCCGCTGGCCGATGCGGTGGATGCGGGCATCCGGCGCCTGGGAATCACACCGACGCGCTCGCGTGAGTACCGCAGCGGTGGCACGAATTCCCTGTCGCGGACGGATCTGGTGATCTTGACCGATGCACTGGTTCCGGTTCCCGAACTGGTCAGCATGCTGCTGGTGCGGCGCGTTCCACACCTGCAGGTACGAATCCGCGACGGATACGGTGTGATCGGACCGCTGGTGCTGCCCGGCGGCACGAGCTGTCTGCGCTGCGCCGATCTGACCCGGGCCGAACTCGATGCCGACTGGCCCCACCTGGCAGCACAGTTGCTCGGTCGCAGCGGGTACGCCTCCCCCGCCACCGTCGCCGCCACCGCGGCGCTGACGCTGCGGGAGGTCGAATCGATCATCGAGGGGGCGACCGACAATCCGCCGCAGACCTTGGATGCCACGCTGGAACTGAACCCCGACACCCGCCGGATCGGACGGCGTCGGTGGGAGCCGCACGAAGCCTGCGGATGCCGGTTGATCGCCGATCCGGTGCTCGGCCCTCGGCAGGTGGAAAACACGGGGACACCGAGCCCGGACGGGACGGACACCGCACATTCACCGGGAAACGACCGGTGATCAGCATCAGAGCATCAGTGTGATTCAACACACGCCCGGTCAGGAGGGGAAAGTTCAGCCAATTCACATGGCACACCGCCCACCGAGTCAGCCATGATGGGGATGTGTCTGAGATTGTGCGCCGTAGCTCATCCCGAAACGCCAAGCTGGCGAAGATCCCCTTGGGTATCGCGGGACGAGCGGCTGTGGGCTTCGGCCGCAAAATCACCGGTGGTGATCGGGGCGAAATCAATGCCGAACTGAATCAGAAGGCCGCCGAGCAGATCTTCTCCGTCCTGGGCGAACTCAAGGGCGGCGCGATGAAGTTCGGGCAGGCGCTGTCGGTGATGGAGGCCGCGGTCCCCGAGGAGTTCGGTGAGCACTATCGCGAGGCGCTCACCAAATTGCAGGCCGCAGCACCGCCCCTACCTGCCGCCGCGGTACACCGGGTACTCGACCAGCAACTGGGCACCGCATGGCGCAAACGCTTCCGCTCCTTCGACGACACTCCCACCGCGTCGGCGAGCATCGGTCAGGTCCACAAGGCCGAATGGTCCGACGGGCGCACGGTCGCGGTGAAGGTGCAGTATCCGGGCGCCGACGAGGCCCTGCGCGCCGATCTGAAAACGCTGAACCGGATGGCCGGCATGATCGGCTCGGTGATTCCGGGTGCCGACGTCAAACCCATCCTGGCCGAGATCACCGAACGCACCGAGGAAGAGCTCGACTACCGCACCGAGGCCGCCAACCAGCGTCGGTTCGCCAAGGCCTTCGACGGCCACCCCCGTTTCCTGGTTCCGAAGGTGGTGGCCGGCGCGCCGAAGGTGATCGTCACCGAATGGCTCGACGGCACCGCGGTCTCCGGGATCATCCAGCGCGGCGAACAGGACCCCGAGGGCACTGTCGAGCTGCGTAACCGAGTGGCCACGCTGATGGGGGAATTCCATTTCTCCTCCCCCGCGCTGGCACGCATGCTGCACGCCGACCCGCACCCCGGCAATTTCATGATGCTCGACGACGGACGTTTGGCAGTACTGGATTTCGGCGCCTGCGCGCCGTTGCCGAACGGCTTCCCGCCGATCCTGGGCCAGATGGTCGCACTGGCGGTCGAGGATCGGTTCGACGAGCTGACCGAGCTGATGTACAGCAACGGCTGGGTTATTCCGGGCCGCACCGTCACCCACGCCGAAATCGCCGACTATCTGCGGCCCTTCACCGACCCGATCCGCGAGGACTCGTTCCATTTCACCCGCAGGTGGATGCAGCGGGTCGCGGGCAAGGCCACCGATGTGAGCCGGCCCGAGATCAAAACCGGTATGTCGCTGCAACTTCCGGCCGAGCACATCATGATCTTCCGGGTACTGATGGGTTCGATCGGCATCTGCGCGCAGCTGGACGCCGAGGTGCCGTTCATGAAGCTGATGCACGACTGGGTACCCGGCTACGCCGAATACCGCACTGCCGGCTGAGGATCCACACTCACCGGAACCACCACGACGAATGGGACGAGCCCCGCACCGGTCATCGGTTGCGGGGCTCGTCGGTGTTCGGAGGAATGGTCGAGGCGGATACGCGCTCGGCCGGAACCAGCGCCTGTCACGCCAGTGCGACCTTACGCGGGCGGCCACGCGGCCGCTTGCGGGCGATCACGGCGCCCTGGTCGAATATCTCGCCACCCCAGACTCCCCAGGGCTCACCGCGATCCAAGGCGGCCGCGAGGCAGCCCTGACGGATCGGGCAGGAGGCGCACAGTGTCTTGGCTTCCTCCAGCTGGGTGGGGCTTTCGGCGAACCACAGGTCCGGATCCCCTGCCCGGCAGGGCAGCGGCAGGGCAACACCGCGGGTGCGGGTCGGCCTCGCGGCCTGGGTCGATCGGCATGTCACGCGAGTAGCGGTCGCGGCGGACACGTCTTCTCCTTCAGCTCGTGCGGCGGTCGTTTCGTTGTCTTCGCGAAACCGGTGCCAGGCGGCTGGAGGCCGAAACAAGAATGGCCACGGTTTCGCTTCGGCGATCCGTGGCCAGGAGGCTGGGTAGTGGGTGCTACCTGAGCCGACTTCGGTGTCGGCTACTGATCACGGTCGCTGGGTGTGCATAACGGAGGCGGGCTGCGGGCAGATGTGCCGTCTTACGATCGGCATCTGCTGCGAAGGCATCGAATGCGCCGGTGGAAATACCGACGGGTTCCTGATGCCAGCCCCGCTCGGACTTGGCTGCGCTCAGTGCATTGATCGGCGCTTGCGGGCGAGCACCCATAATGCCGACGACAGACAGACCGGTCCCCTGCGAAGCGAGGACCCCCCGGGAGGTGGACGGGTTCGGAACCATCGATGCCATAGCGCTTGTCGAAGCGAGAGCCACGATGCAGTTCATTTTGTCTACCTCCCTCCTACTCGATTTCCGGCTGATCATTGTGCGCACCGGAAGTTGCCTCCCAACGCGCGTTCCCCACACTACGGGTGCGATACACAACCGCACAACCTATTTTTCACCTGCGGTTTTGCGATTTTTCTCGATGCCGCCGCCGGATCACCGGTTGCGCACGCACGAGCGCACGACAGCCAGTAGTTCCGGACCGAACTGTTGCGATTTCGCCTGCCCGATCCCCGGGATCGCGGCCAGTGCGTCCTCGTCCATCGGCACCTGTTCGGCGATCGCGGTCAGGGTCTTGATGCTCACCACGGCGAACGGTTTGATCTCGAGTTCCTCGGCCCGTTCCCGGCGCCACTGCTGCAGGGCACCGAGCAATTCGGCATCGACCTCGGCGGGACAACTCGAGCAGCGCCCGAGCAGGGTGTCGGTGGAATTGAGCAGCGAGCGCCCGCAGACCCGGCACACCGGCAGCCGTTTACCGCGCCGCCGACCGGTGGCGTTCGCGACCACCGAGGCCGGCGATTCGTCGGGCACCAAACCGGTGAGAAACCGGCTGCGACGGCGATTGCGGCGGCGGCCGTCCGCGCGGGCCAGCGCCCAGGACAGGCGCAGATGTTCACGAGCACGGGTGACCCCGACGTAGAGCAGCCGGCGTTCCTCCTCGAGCCCTGCCTCGTCGACCACCGCACCCCCATCGCCCAGGACGTGCGCGATGGGCACGGTGCCGTCGGTCAGCCCGACCAGGAAAACCGCGTCCCACTCCAAGCCCTTGGCCGCATGTAACGAGGCGAGGGTGACTCCCTGCACGGTCGGTGGATGGCGGGCCTCGGCGCGCGCCGCCATCTCACGCAGCACCCCGGCGAACCGGAGTTCGGCATCGTGGGCGGCGAGTTCCTCGGTGAGCTGCACCAGCGCCATCAGTGACGACCAACGCTCGCGGGCCTGAGCGCCCGCCGGCTCCTCGGCGGTCAGTCCCAGGCGGGCGAGGACCGCACGCACCAGCGACACCACCTCGGAGCCGCGCGCATCGGGCAGATCGTCACGCGCACCGGCCTGGCGCAGGGCCTGCACCGCCTGCCGGACCTCGGTGCGTTGAAAGAACCCCTCCCCACCACGTACCTGGTAGGGGATGTCCGCCTCGGTCAGCGCCTGCTCGTAGACCTGCGACTGCGCGTTGATGCGATACAACACCGCGATCTCGGACGCGGGCACGCCGTTGCCGAGCAGTTTCGCGATGCCCTTGGCGACAGCGGTGGCCTCCACCATCTCGTCGGCGTATTCCGCGAACGACGGTTCCGGGCCATCGGACCGCTGCCCCACCAACTGCAGCCTGGTCCCGGCGATCCGGCCGCGCGCCGCGCCGATCACCCGGTTGGCCAACGACACCACCTGCGGGGTGGAGCGGTAATCACGTTCGAGACGGACCACCGTGGCCTCGGGAAACCGGCGCGAAAAATCCAGCAGATACGACGGACTCGCACCGGTGAACGAGTAGATGGTCTGATTCGCGTCGCCGACCACGGTCAAGTCGTCGCGGTCACCGAGCCACGCGTCGAGCACACGCTGCTGTAATGGGGTGACGTCCTGATACTCGTCGACGACGAAGCAGCGGTAACGGCCTCGGAACTCCTCGGCGACGGCCGGGAAATCCTCCAGCGCCGCGGCGGTGTGCAGCAGCAGGTCGTCGAAATCGAGCAGCAGCCCCTCGGGCGTGTTCTTGAGTGTCTCGTAACCGGTGTACACCGCGGCGATCTTGTCCGCCTGATACGGGATATCGCGGTGGTGGCGGGCGGCGGCCCCGGCGTAGTCCTCCGGTGCGACGAGTGAGGCCTTCGCCCACTCGATCTCGCCGGCGAGATCACGCACATTCTCCGTGGCCGTCGGCAATCCGACCCGGTGCGCGGCCTGCGCGACGATCGTGAACTTGGAATCGATGAGCTTCCACGGCACCTCACCCACCACCTGCGGCCAGAAATACTTCAGCTGCCGCAGCGCCGCCGCATGGAAGGTACGGGCCTGCACCGTATTCGCCTCCCCGCCGAGCCCCAGCCCGCGTAGCCGGGAACGCAGCTCCCCCGCCGCCCGCGCAGTGAAGGTGACCGACAGCACCTGATCGGCGCGTACGTGTCCGGCCGAGACCAGATGGGCGATGCGATGAGTGATGGTGCGGGTCTTACCGGTGCCGGCGCCCGCGATCACACATACCGGGCCACGCGGCGCCTGCACCGCGGCCGCCTGCTCGGGGTCGAGCCCGTCGAGCGGCGGACTGGTCGATGGGGTCGGGACAGGCACGGGCTCCATCATGACAGGCGGTACCGACACGTGGTCGGCCCCTGCCAGGGCTCGTACTCCGGGTGCAGCGCGGGCGCCGGCGGACCGAGCACCGCGCCACCGCGGCCGCCGCACCGACCACGACACCGACGTCCGTCGCCGCGTGTCACACCACCGACGGGAACAACTGCGCCCGGATGCGATGTTTCACCGGATGTGACTGCAACTGACCTGACCATGTACTCGACGACCTGGTGCGGCTATTGCCGCCGCCTGGAGAAGCAACTCCAGGAGGCCGGCATCACCTACTCCAAGGTCGATATCGAACAGGATCCGGAGGCGGCCGAGTTCGTCGGGCGTGTCAACGGCGGCAACCACGTGGTGCCGACCTTGAAGTACGCCGAC
Organism: Nocardia vermiculata NBRC 100427; assembly: GCF_001613265.1. Classification (GTDB taxonomy): domain Bacteria; phylum Actinomycetota; class Actinomycetes; order Mycobacteriales; family Mycobacteriaceae; genus Nocardia; species Nocardia vermiculata. Next base: position 112,495 of record NZ_BDCA01000018.1, on the reverse strand, counting down.
GGGTCGACGGCGACCAATCCGACCCTGGCCCAGGTGAAGCAGGCCCTCTCCGCGATCGGCTGACCGGCCCGACCGCCGGATCAGACCTCCGCGGCAGCCCAGGACTCGACGATCGTGCGGGCAATGGAGATGGACCCGGGCAGCAGTAGCCGCTGCTGCCCGGCCGCCGCGGTCTCACCGGTGACCGAACCCCACGCGCCCGAAGCCAGTGCCTGGCGCACCTCGTCGCGAGTGAACCAGTGCGCCTCGGCGATCTCACCATCGGAGAAGACCAGCGGGGCCTCCGGATCGGCGACTGCGGCGAAGCCCAGCATCAGCGACCGCGGCAGCGGCCAGGGCTGGCTGCCCAGATAACGGATGTCGCGCACCTCGACGCCGACTTCCTCGCCGATCTCACGCGCCACACACCGCTCCAGCGATTCGCCGGCCTCCACGAAACCCGCGAACAACGAGAACATCTTTTCCGGCCAGTTCTGCTGCCGGCCGAGCAGCACCCGATCGGCACCGTCGTGGATCAGGCAGATGACCGCCGGATCGATGCGGGGGAACTCCTCGTGCCCGGCCGCGTCGATCCGCGACCACCCGGCGTTGGAAGGTGTGGTCAAGCTGCCGTCGACGGCGCTGTAGCGAGCACGATCGTGCCAGTTCAACAACGCCAGCGCGGTGGACAACACCCCGAGATGCACATCGTCGACCTGCAGCGCGGCACCCACCACCCGCAGATCCATCAGTTCGCCGTCGAGGTCGTTGTCGCGGATGGCCCAGATGTGCTCGTCCTCGATCACCCCCAGCAGCACGGCTTCGGGCGCCGGCTCCGCCGAGTACTGCACAGCGCTCTCGAAGACGATGCGCTCACCCTCGACCCGGACCTGGCCGCGCCGCGTCATGCGCAGCAGCTTGGCACCCGACCAGCCCTGCTTCAGTGCCTGCTCGTCCGAACGCAACGTCTCGGCACGATCGAGGGCGGAACGCGACAGCAGCGGAAGATCATTCAGTTCGAATAGCGACACATACCGAGACTATCGGCCCGGGCTACTTCTGGACGCGGCGGATGAACAGCAGCTTGTCCCCCGGCTCGAGCGCGTCCACCTGGGGCTCGTCGACCCGGATGAGGATGCCCTCGCGGACCACGCCGAGCACGATGTCGCGCAGGTGCCGCGGCGAGCCACCGACCTCGTCGGATTCGACATCACGTTCGGCGATCGCGAACCCGGCCTCCGGAGTGAGCAGATCCTCGATCATGTCGACCACGCGCGGGGTGATGGTCGCGATGCCCAGCAGCCGTCCCGCGGTCTCCGAGGAGATCACGACCGAATCGGCGCCCGACTGCCGTAGCAGATGTGTGTTCTCCGCCTCCCGGATGGCCGCGACGATCTTGACCTTCGCATTGAGTTCGCGCGCGGAGAGGGTGACCAGCACCGCCGTGTCGTCCCGGTTTGCCGCCACCACCAGCGAGGCGGCGTGCTGGACCCCCGCCAGACGCAGCACATCCGAACGTGTCGCCGGCCCGTGCACCGTCACCAGGCCGGCGTTGGCCGCGATCTCCAGCGCGGTCGCATCGGTGTCCACCACCACGATCTCCGAGGGCTGCACCCCGTCGCCGAGCATCGCGTCGATCGCGGTCCGCCCCTTGGTTCCGTAGCCGACGACCACGGTGTGATTACGCACCTTCTGCCTCCATCGCTGAATCTTGAACGCCTGACGTGACCGCTCGGTGAGGACCTGCAGGGTGGTACCGACCAGCACGATCAGGAACAGCACACGCAGCGGGGTGATAACGATGGTGTTGATCAGCCGCGCCTGCTCGGTGAGTGGCGTGATATCGCCGTAGCCGGTGGTGGACAGCGACACCGTCGAGTAGTACGCGGCATCGAGCAGGGTCATTTCCTCGCCACGGGCGTCGTGATAGCCGTCGCGACCGAAATACACCACCAGAGTGGCGAGCACCAGCAGCAGAATCGCGAACATGACCCGGCGGGCGAGTGAGACCCACGGGCTGATGCGCAGTTCCGGAATGCGGAGAATGCCGACCAGCGCGTAGTCCGGACTCTCGGTCAACCGACCCAGCCCTCGCGGGCCCTTACCGAACACGGCATCCCCCGGATCCGTCGTCACTCACCTGTGCCACAAACCGGGAGCGTACCGGCACGGGACCGACTCGACGGACGGGGCACGCGAGTGCCACAGTGGGGCCGGGAAAGGACGAGAACCTATGAGTGATATCCCTCGCGCCGCGCAGCGGCGCGCCGTGCTGATGAGTGCCGCATTGTTCGGCATGGGCACCCTGCACTTCGTGCTGCCGAAACCGTTCGATTCGATCGTCCCGCCGGCGCTGCCGGGCCGGGCCCGCACCTACACCTATCTCTCCGGCGTGGCCGAACTCGGGGTCGCGACGGCACTGGCGGTGCCGCGCACGCGGCGTCTGGGCGGGCGGATCGCGGCACTGCTGTTCATCGCGGTCTTTCCGGCCAATGTGCAATTCGCCGCGGACTCGGTGCGCAACGCCGAGGCACCGAAGCCGGTGAAATGGGTGTCGGTGCTGCGACTGCCGCTGCAGTTTCCGATGATCACGCAGGCGCTGCGGATCAGCCGCGAGGCGCCCTCGATGCGCTGATCGCCCGCGGTGGCCTTCCGGACCTCCGGTTACTCCAGCTCTTCGGGCACAGGTTCCTCGGGCGCAGGTTCCTCGGGCGCAGGTTCCTCGGGCCCGGGGTCTTCGGGCTCCCCTGGATCGGGAGCCGCCGCCCAGCGCGGTGCCGCCGCGGCGATGAAGTCGGCGAGTTCGTCCGGATCGGGCAGGTTCGCCGGCGCCACGGTGTGTCCACTGCGGACGTAATGAAAGGCGGCACCGACCTTTTCCAGCATCCGGGCCTCGGTGTCGCCGGTGCGGGCCGCCATCATCCGGGCCCACGCGATCCGGTAGACCGCCAACTGCATCGCGACCGATTTCTCCTGGGTGCGGGTCGGCTCGGCACCGGTCTTCCAGTCCACCACCACCCAGCCACCGCCGGGCTCGGCGAACACCGCGTCGATCCGGCCGCGCAGCAGCGTGCCGCCGATACTCGTCTCGAACCCCACCTCCACCTCGAGCGGATTCCGGTCCGCCCACGGCGAGGCCAGGAACGCCTCCTGCAACCGAATCAGATCGCCGTCGCTGTCCGCACCATCCGCGGCGCCGGGTAGTTCGTCGAAATCCAGCAGGCCGACCGCGCCGAACCAACGTTGCAGCCACGCGTGGAATGCGGTGCCGCGGCGGGCGAGTGGACTCGGTGGATACGGCAGTGGGCGACGCAGTCGCGCCGCCAGCTTCGCCGGATCGGCCCGCATATCGACCAGCGCGGTCGCGGGCAGCTGGGTGGGCAGCTCCACTTCCCGGATGCCGTCCTCGGGAGCGAAGTGCTCGGCGAGCAGTGCGTCGACATCGGCGGCCCAGCCCTCCGGATCGGAGTCGGGCACCCCGGCTGCGATGCGCGGCTCCTCGTCGGACGAACTACCGGTTGCCGCTGCCCACCCTGCCGGTCCTTCGGACGAATCCGCGGCCGGCACATCCGAGGGCCCGGTAGCTGCGGACGAACCGCTGTCGTTGTCCGGATCGTCGAAGAGTTCCAACTGGTGCGGCGACTCGGACGCGGGCCCGGGCTCCCCGGCGGGGGCCCGGGTATCACGCAGTGCCGCGCGCACCAGCGCTGCACCCGACTCGACAGCAGACCGGTTGTGTTCCAACGGGTCTCGTGGCCAGTTCGCCACATCGGGACGGTCGGTGAACGGGTTGACGGCGTCGGCGGGCGGGGTCTCGGCCCACAGCTCGACACGAATGGTGCCGTGGCCGGGTGATTGCGGATGCTCGGTCCACCGCTTCAACTCCAGCAGGAAATCCGAGGGGCCCTTCGGGGCCGATCCGGTTTCGGCCCAGTGATGCGCCGAAACAAACAGTGCGCGTTCGGTTCTGGTCAGCGCGACATAGAACAGCCGCCGCTCCTCGTCGAGGCGGCGGCGGCCGAGCGCGTCCTTGTGCGCCTTGATGGCCTGCTCGAGGTCGGTGCGATCGTAGAGTTCGCGCAACTCCAGCACCGGGACTCCGTCGCGTGCCGTGGATTCGTCGGCGCCGGAGTCGGTTTCGCGCTGCCGGTCACCCCGCAGGGAGGTGGGCAGTTCGGCGAGCGCACCGAGCCAGGTCCCGGCGGCGGTTCCGGAGGGGAACAGTCCGCGCGAGACGTGCGGCACCGCCACCACCTCCCACTCCAACCCCTTGGCCGCGTGCACGGTGAGAATCTGCACGCGGTCGTGCGCCACCTCCACTTCGCCCGGCTCCAACCCGTTTTCGACCTCCTCGGCGGCGGCGAGGAAGCTCAGCAGACCGGGCAGGGTGGCGCGATGGTCTCCGGCGAATCCGGCCACCACGTCGGCGAAGGCATCCAGGTGCTCGCGACCGGCGCCCGTTCCCGCACCGGCCCGCCGGGTCTGGGTTTCCACGCCCACCCCGATGGTCCGTTCCACATCGGCCACCAGCTCCGACAGGGGTTGTCCGGCGCGCTCGCGCAGTGCCGCCAGCTCGCGGCCCAGCGCATCGATGCGGGCGTACCCGGATTCCGAATATCGTTGCGCCGGTCCGGGGTCGGCGATCGCATCGGCGATACCCGCCTGTTCAGCAGGTTCGGGTGCTACCTCGCGCAGTGCCGCCGACAGCGTGGCGGCATCGGTGATCGGTTCGGCGCGGCCGTGGTCTGCCACGATCGACAACTCCCGCGCCCGCGCCGCCAAGGCGGCCAGATCACTCACCCCGATGCGCCAGCGGGCGCCGGTGAGAATCCGCATCGCCGCACTACCGGCGCCGGGATCAGCGATGAGGCGCAGGGTGGCCACGATATCGGCGACCTCGGGAGTGGCCAGCAGGCCACCGAGGCCGACGATCTCCACCGGTAGTCCCCGCGCCCGCAGTGCCTCGGCGAGCGGTGCGGCATCGGCATTGCGGCGTACCAGGACCGCGGAGGTGGGCGGTGGGTCGCCACGCTCGGCCGCCTGCGCCCATTCGGCGGCGATCCGCTCGGCAACCCAATCACGTTCGGCTGCCACGGTTTCGGCGAGCGCCAGTGCTACCGCACCGGCGGTCGCCTGTGGTCTGGGACGCAACGCGTCCACCCGCACCCCGCTGTCGCGCAGCGGTTCGGCCACCAGATTCGCCAGATCCAGTGCTTCGGGCGGGTTGCGCCAACTGGTCAGCAACGGCAGCACCGGAGCCGGAACCCCGGGCGCGGCCGGGAAGTCGGTGGTGAAACGCGGCAGATTCGCTGCCGACGCACCACGCCAGCCGTAGATGGACTGCATCGGATCGCCGACCGCCGTCACCGCGGGACGGGCCGCACCGCCCGAATCGGACCCTTCCGCCCCGATGTCGACGGCCGAGCGCTCACCGAACAGGGCGGCCAGCAGAATGCGCTGGGCGTGCCCGGTGTCCTGATATTCGTCGAGCAGTACCAGCCGGAAGCGGTCACACTCGGCGTCGGCGACCTCCGGATGGGTAACCGCCAGCCGCGCCGCCAACGACATCTGCGAGCCGAAATCCAGTGCGCCCCTGCGGCGCAGCTCCTCGCCGAGCCGTTCCACCAGCGGTAGCAGCGCCACTCGGTCACGCTGCACCTCGACGATATTGCGTAATTCCTGTTTGGGCCCACCGCGCTGTCGCGGTCCCGCGGGCAGGGTGTCGACCAGATGCTGCAGCTCACGGTGTGCGTGCACCAACTGTTCGGGTTCCACCAGGTGTTCGGCGAGCTGACCCGATAAGGCCAGAACCGATTCGGTGACCGAGACCGGGCTGCGCTCGGTATCGAGATCACCGTCCCAACCGGTGACCACGCGGTGCGCGAGCTGCCACAACTGGGTCTGGGTGAGCAGGGTGGCCGAAGGTTCCACCGGCAGCAGCAGACCGTGTTCGCCCAGTAACCGGCCCGCGTAGGAGTGGTAAGTACTGATCTCCGGTTCGGATCCCAGCAGGGTGGCCCGCAGACGCCCACCGGCGTCGATGTCGCGCATCAGCGGCGCACCCGCCAGCCGGGCCAGCCGGGTGCGGATACGTGTGGTCAACTGCTGCGCGGCTTTACGCGTGAAGGTCAGGCCCAGCACCGCATCGGGGGCGACGAGCCGGTTGGCCACCATCCACACCACCCGCGAGGCCATGGTTTCGGTCTTCCCGGCCCCGGCACCGGCCACCACGAGCGTGGGCCCGGCCGGTGCGGCGATCACGGCGTCCTGCTCGTCCGTCGGCGGCGGCAGACCCAGCGCCTGCGCCAGCTCGCCGGGCGTGATCATCTCTGCGTCACCTGGCGGCCCCGGTCCTGCACCGGGCAGCTCCCGGCAACCTGGCAGTGCCGGCATCCGTCATTGCGCATGGCCAGGAAGCTCGGCCCGCGCGTAGCCGCGGCCGCGGCGTGAATATTGTCGCGCCACTGGGCGATACCGTCGGAGTCGAGTGCGGACTGGAGGCGTTCGGTGGCGCTGCCCCGGCTGGGCTTGGCCACGTAGACCAGCCGGGCACCGCCGGGTTCGGTGTCGCTGCCGTCCTCGGCGCTCAGGCCGTTCGCACCGGCGGCCACCTGGTAGGTGGCGAGCTGGGCGTGCTGCTGGGCGGACTGCTTGGTGATCGGCGTCTTCCCGGTTTTGATATCGACGATAACGAAGCGGCCGAAGGCATCTCGCTCCACCCGGTCGACTCGACCGCGAATGCGCACCGGTATCTCGTCGGCGTCGCGCGCCGGGAGGACACAGTCCACCGGGACCTCGACGCCGACCGCCTCCAACTCGTCACGGGTGTTGCGTACCCAGGCCACGAAGGTGTCGACCATCGACTCGGTGCGGCGTAGTTCCAGGCGCGAGTGCCAGCTCCGCGGACCGTCCTCACCAGCACTGGGGTCCACCGTCTTCCACGCCTTGACCAGTGCCTTCTTGACCTGTTCCTCGGTGACCCGGCCCGCCAGTGCCTGCACCAGCGTATGCACCAGGTTGCCCTTGACGGCGTGCGGATTGTCGCCGTCGCTGCCGCCGTGCCGTTCCAGGGCCCAGCGCAGCGGACAGGTGCTCAGCAGTTCCACGGTCGACGGGGACAGCGCCACCGGTCCGTCACCGGAATCCCACAGTGCCAGTTCCGAACTGGGATCCACGAGGCCGTACCACTCGTCGGGGTGTGCGCCCGGCACCCCGGCTCGCGCCAACCGGGCCAGTTGGCCGGCGGCGCGTTCGCGGCGATGCGGTTCGGCCTCGTCGTCGCAGACCACGCCGCGCAACTCGGCGATCAAGGCCTGCGCCACCAGCGCGCGGCCCGGATCGACCGGTGCCGGGACACGGCCGGGCTCCCCCGGCTGTGCGTCCGGATCGAGTTCGGCGAGAAATCGGGACGGCACCAGGTCCCGGTCCCCACTGACGGATTCGACGGCGGTGACCAGCAGGCTGAACCGCGCCCGGCTGCACGCCAGCAGGAGCAGCCGGCGCTCCTCGGCCAGGATCGGTGCGGCGCGGCTGAGCTGCTCACCGGGCTCGGCGACACCGCCGACCAGATCGACCAGCTCCTCGACGCCCAGCAGGGTGCCGCGCGGGCGCAGATTCGGCCAGATCCCCTCCTGCACGCCGGCTACCGCGACCACATCCCATTCTCGACCGGCCGCGGCATGCGCGCTGACGATGGCGACCGCGTCGCCGGGTTCGGTCAATGGTGCCGAATCCTGGCTGATCTCTTGTAATTCCAGATATTCGACGAAGCCCTCCAGGGAGGCGCCGGGGAGCCGGTCCACATGGGCCGCGGCCGCATCGAACAGGCCGACGGCCGCATCCAGATCACGGTCGGCCTGCACCGCGCCCGGTCCGCCCCGCTCGGACTGTGCCACCCAGCGCTTCTCCAACCGGGAAGCCGTCCACAGCGCCCACAGCACATCTTCGAGACCGGCACCGCGGCGCAGCGCCCGCCGGGCCCGGTCGACGGCCTTCAGCACCCGCACCAGCGGCGCCACCTCGACCTCGGTGAGCTGTTCGATCACACTGCGGTCGCCGACCGCGGTGATGAGATCGCGGAGTACCACCGCGGTGGAACGGTCCAGCTCCGAATACGGCGCCAGGTCCTCATCACCGCTGCCGTCCCGGTCACCGTCGCCCGGGCCGCCGGATCCCGCGTCCGTGTCATGGTCGAGCGGCGGGCCCGCACCGTCGCCGGGCACCGCGCCGGTATCGCCGCCGGGCACCGCGTCCGTATCGACGTCGGCTTCCGCGTTCCCCTTGTCCCCCCGGGCGATCATCGCGCGCCGCACCCCACGGCGTAACCGGCGCAGGCTGATCTGGTCCGCTCCGCCCAGCGGACCGACCAGCAGATCCAGCGCGTCGTCCGCGGTGAACGCCCCCGGGCGGTCGCGTTCGACGACCAGCAGTGCCCGCAGCGACTGCAACATCCAGGCCGCGCCGCGCCGCCGCGCCAGCGGGATATCCGGTTTGGGCCGCAGCACCGGAATACCCGCAGCCGTCAGCGCGCGGCGCAGCGGGCCCAGCGACAGCGGTACCGATCGCACCACCACCGCCATCCGCGACCACGGCACCTGGGTGGTCAGGTGGGCACGGCGCAGGTGGTCGGCGATCAATGCCGCCTCCTTGGCCGGGGTGGTGAGTACCCGGACCTGTACCTGACCGTCGACCGCCGGTTCGCCGAGGAGATGCGGACCGCCGATCCGCACGTCGAAGCGGTGTTCGGTGCGGCCGGGCATCCGGGCCGCGATCCGGGCCACGGCATCGTGCACCGCCGGTGCGCAGCGGTGGTCGTCGTGCAGGACGATGCGGCGCGCGGCGGCGGCGCCCGGGTCGGTGACGAATCCGGTGTCGGCGCCCCGGAAGCTGAAGATCGACTGATCCGGATCTCCGGCGACGACCGTGGTCGCCGGGCCCGAACCGATGGCGCGAATCAGCTGCGCGGCCAGTGGATCCACATGCTGGGCGTCGTCGATCAGCAGGGTGCGTACCCGGTCGCGTTCGGCGGCGAGCAGCTCGGAATCCGCGATCAGCACTTCCAGCGCGGCGCCGACGAGTTCGGCCGCGTCCAGGGCGGGTGCGCTGGCCTCGGGTGCTTGCACGCCGACCGACCAGCGCAGCAGCATCATCTCCTCGTAGCGCTGTGCGAACGCCCCGGCGGCCTCCCATTCCTCGCGGTGGTGCAGACGGCCGAGGTCGACGAGGTCTTCGGGGCCGAGGTCGCGCTCGGTGGCCCGCAGCATGAGATCGCGCAACTGTTCGGCAAAACCGTTGGTGCCCAGGGCCGCGTGCAGGCGCTGCGGCCACAGCGGTGCGGCCCCCTCGGTCCCACCGGCCATGTCTGCCATGTCCGCCAGGTCGCCGCGCAGCATCTCCCGCAGCACCACATCCTGTTCGGCACCGGTGAGCAGTCGTGGCGGCGGATTGCCGCGGGCAGCGGCATGCTCGCGCACCACGGCGAAGGCATAGGAGTGCACGGTGCGCACCATGGGCTCACGGCTGACGCCCGGAACACCGTCGAGTCCGGGAGCTACCGCGTTCAACTGCCGGGTGAGCGCGCCGCGCACCCGCAGCGCCGCCTGCTTGGAGTGGGTGAGGATCAGTACCGACGACGGGTCCGCGCCGGCGGTGATCCGATCGACGGCGAGGTCGGTGAGCAGGGCGGTCTTGCCGGTCCCCGGCCCGCCCAGCACCTGCCAGGGGTGCCAGCCGGGATCGGCCGCCGACCCGCCCGCGAACAGCGTTCGGGCATCGGCACCCCATTCGCGTGGCCGGGGTGCGGTCTCACTGCGGCGCACCAGTCGCACCGAGCTATCCGATCGCATCACAGCGGCTATTTCAACAGACACCCCCGACAGAGTCGGATCCGACCGACAACCTCCGGCTATCACCTCCGCCGACCACCACTACTCGGGCGCCGGACACACCGGCACAATGGGCGGGTGCACGACGCCCACATCCACCGTTTCGGTCCCGAGCAGGGCCCGCTCGTCCTGGCTTTGCACGGTCTGACCGGACACGGCCGGCGCTGGGCGGACCTGGCTCGGCATCAGCTGCCGCAGGCCCGATTCATCGCCCCGGACCTGCGCGGACATGGTCTGGCCGACCCGTTGCCGCCGTGGACGTTCGAGCAGATCGTCGACGATCTGGTCGAACTACTCACCGAACCGGCGGTCGTGCTGGCGCACTCGTTCGGCGCCGCGGTGGCGGTTCATCTGGCCCGGCACCGCCCGGACCTGGTACGAGCGCTGGTGCTGCTCGATCCCGCCATCGGGCTGGATCCGGCGCTGGTGGCCGAGATCGCCGAGGCCGGGCTGGCCCGGCCCGACTACGCCGATATCGCGGCGGCCCGGCAGGACAAACTGAGCACGGCCTGGGCCGAGGTCGCCCCGGAGCTACTCGAACAGGAACTGGCCGAACATCTGGTCCCGACGACCGGCGGGCGGGTCGGCTGGCGCATGAGCTTGCCGGCGATCACCTCGTACTGGGGACAGCTCGCACGTGAATTGGTGCTGCCGCCACCCGAGGTGCGCACCGTGGTCGTGCGCGCGGAGAAGGCACCGTTCGTCACCCCGGCGACCATCGCGGCGTTCCGCACCCTGCCGCGGTTCACGCTGTACGAGTTCGACTGCGATCACATGGTGGCGCAGGCCCGGCCGGCCGAGACCGCGGACATCGTCCGGGCGGTGTTGTGATGCCCACCTCCGATGCGGAGATCGAACGGGTCCGGGAACTGGTGGCGGCGATTCCACCCGGGCGGGTATCGACCTACGGCGATATCGCGGCGGCGGCCGGTCTGTCCACGCCCCGCACCGTCGGCTGGATCATGCGGACCGATTCCGCGGACCTGCCGTGGCACCGGGTGTTGCGTGCCGACGGCACTCCGGCTGCTCACCTGCGGCAACGGCAACTGCACCGACTGGCCGAGGAGGGCGCCCCGGTGCGCGGCGACCGGGTCGACCTCGCCGTGGCGCGGTTCCGTTTCGGCAGCTGACACGACGCGCATCGAAGATCCGCGCAATCCGCACATATCGGCGGCCGGCGAGGTTACCGTTGAGTTATGTCCACCCGTCTGGCGTGCGTGGTGTTCGATGCGATCCGGCCACACAACGTGGCGCGGTTCTGGGCGGAACTGCTCGGCTGGCAGATTACTGTGGATCGTCCACAGGCGGTCGAGGTCGCCGCGCCCGATCCGGACGCCGCGGATGTGTCGTTGATGTTCGTTCCGACCATCCGGCCGAAGACCGCGAAGAACCGCATTCATCTGGATCTGGTCGGGCGGTCCCTGGATCACCAGAGCGTCCAGGTGGACCGGGCACTGACCTTGGGCGCGCGGCCGCTCGATATCGGCCAGGGCTTGGTGCCGTGGTCGGTGTTCGCCGACCCGGAGGGCAACGAATTCTGTGTTCTGGAGCCGCGCGAGGAATATGTGGACACCGGTGCGGTCGCCGCGATCGTCGTCGACACCCCGCATCCGAGCCGGCTGGCCCGATTCTGGTCCACCGCCGCAGGCTGGCCGCTGACCTACGATGCCGCCCGGGTGTCGGGCATCCGCGCCGCCACCGGCCAGGGCCCTTGGCTGGAATTCCCCCGGACCAGCGCCGCACCCCGGGAAGGCGACCGGCTGCACCTGGATATCGTGGCCTGCCCGGCCGATGATCCCGCGTACGAGGTCGCCCGGCTCACCGCCGCAGGGGCCCTGCCCGGCGACGACCTGCGCACCTATCCGACCGCGCAGGCGGTCCTGACCGACCCGGAAACCAATCGCGTCCGCCTGCTACGCGCCCCCGAAGACTGACCACCCGATCGACCGGGCGAATCCCGCCGAACACCCGCATTACGATCGGTGCATGATCTACCAGCCGAGTGAGCCGCTGTGACAACTGTCGACGCGATCGTGCTGGCCGGTGGGCGCGCCACCCGGATGGGCGGAGTGGACAAACCCGCGATCATCGTCGGTGGCCGACCCATGTTGACCGCCGCACTCGAGGCGACGGCGGGATGTCTGCGCCGCGTCGTGGTGGGCCCACCGCGACCCGAGCTGACCTCCGAAATCGGGCAGGTGCAGGAGGTTCCGGCGGGCGCGGGTCCGGTCGCCGCCGTCGCTGCGGGAATGGATGCGCTGGCCGAGCACGATTACCCCGCCGATCTGGTGGTCGTCCTCGCCGCCGACCTGCCGTTCCTGTCCACCGGGGTGATCGACGAATTGGTCGCGCAGACAACCTCTTCCGGCGCAGCGGCGGCATTCGCCACCGACGACTCCGGCCGGGCACAGTATCTGGTGGGCGTATGGCGACGGACCGCTCTGGTCGCTGCCTTGCAGCGCCTCGAGTCGGTGGCCGATCAGCCGATGAAAGCCCTCGTTCCCGACGACGCCCTGCTGGTGCGTTCGGCCGGCGTCGCCGATTGCGACACCCCCGAACAGGCTCGTGCCGCACAAGCCGCCGCACCACCCCTGCCCCTCGCGCGGGCGCGCGTCGTGCTGCACACGGAAATCACCGGAATACCCGTGCGCGAGGCAACTCTGGCCGCCGCCCGGGGTGCGGCGCTGGCGGCACCGCTGCGGGCCGGGGAGGCGCTGCCTCGCTTCGATGTCTCGGCCATGGACGGCTATGCCGTGGCCGGATCGGCGCCGTGGCGGCTGCGCGACGAGATCGGCTTCGCCGGCGGCGAGCGCGCGGCCGGCCTGCGGAACGGGGAGGCGGTCCGGATCGCTACCGGCGCCCATATTCCCGACGGCACCGACACCGTGGTCCGCGACGAGTACGTACGGCTCGACAACGGTGTCGTGCACCGATTGCCCGACGCTCCGGTGCGCGACGATGTGCGCCGCCGGGGCGAGGACTGGCTACCGGGCGACGTCGTCGCCGCCGCGGGCACGCCCGTCTCGTCCGCCCTGATCTCGGTCGCCGCCTCGGCCGAGATCACCGCACACCAGGTGCGCGGACCGGTGCGGGCGCGAATCGTCATGACCGGTGACGAGATCCGTGCCGACGGCCCGCTGCGCAGTGGCCAGACCCGCGATTCCCTCGGTCCGGTGCTCCCGGACCTGCTGTCCTGGCACGGCATCGAGACCACCGGCCGGATCCATCTGCGTGACACCGCGCACGGCTTCGACGACATCCTGTCCGGTTCTTCCCGCACCGGGCCCGTCGACACCGACGACCTCCTCGTCGTGGTCGGCGCCACCGGTGGCGGGGCGGCCGATCAGCTCCGCGGTGCACTGGACCGGGCGCAGGCACGGATTCTGCTGCACCGCTTGTGGATGCGACCCGGCGGGTCGACCGTGGTGGCCGAATTATCCGGCGGGCCGGTGGTTCTCGGATTGCCCGGCAACCCGTTCGCCGCGGTGGCGACGCTGTCGGCCCTCACTCCGGCGATCGTTTCCGGTCTCACCGGACGCAGACCGGCGCGACCGCTGTGCGGACCGCTGCACAACGGCGCCGCCATCGCCGGCCCGGTTCCACGGATCGTGCCGGCCCGCGCGGCCGAGGACGGCGGCTGGTTCGGTGACCCGAATATCCGTACCGCCCACCTCGCGGGCCTACTCGGACGCGAGGGACTGGTCGTGGTGCCGGCCGGTGCGACCGACGGTGACCAGGTGGAATTTCTGGCGCTTCCCGGCTGAAAAGGGGCCGCACGGTCACGACGCCGGACGGTGCCCGCAAGCCGGTCCCACGGTGTTAACAAATGTAAAACGCTCGCGACCGTGCAGTTTCGAAAGCTTCACCGACCGCCGCCGAACCCGCGCCCGCGGCGGCCCGCCACCGCGCGGAACCAGTGTTCGCGCAGGTCGACCCCCGCCCCCGCGAGGCACTCGGGAATCGGCCGGTGACCACTGCGTTTCCCCCGGCTCACAGCTCACAGCTACCGCAGACAGGATGTGCGCGAACTGTTTTGCCGCCTGCCCGGCGATCCCTACTCTCGGATCCGTCAGCCCGGTTCAACAGTCTCGATGGGGGCGCTGTGGTTATCTCGCACAACAAGGGTCCGGCCCCTACCTCGCATGGTCGCCCCGGCCCGGCGCGGCCGAATCCGGATCCCGCCGCCGAGGCGCTGTTGAAGGCCGGAAGGTATTTCCAACGCGGCGAGGTCTCCGAGGATCTGCGTACCGTCCACAAGACCGGCGGCCGCGAGGCCGACGAGTTCTACCGTGACCGCTGGTCACACGACAAGGTGGTGCGGTCCACCCACGGCGTGAACTGCACCGGTTCGTGTTCGTGGAAGATCTACGTCTCCGAGGGCGTGATCACCTGGGAGTCGCAGCAGACCGACTATCCCTCGGTCGGCTCCGACAAGCCCGAATACGAACCGCGCGGCTGCCCTCGCGGCGCCTCGTTCTCCTGGTACACGTATTCGCCTACGCGAGTGCGCTATCCGTACGTGCGCGGGGTGCTGCTCGAGATGTACCGCGAGGCCAAGCAACGACTGAAGGATCCGGTCCTCGCATGGGGAGATATCGTCTCCGATCCGGAGCGGGCCCGGACCTACAAGTCCGCGCGAGGAAAGGGAGGATTCGTCCGCGCGGAATGGTGGGAGGCCGCCGAAATCGCCGCCGCCGCCCATGTTTACACGATCAAGGAATTCGGCCCGGACCGCATCGCCGGCTTCTCCCCGATCCCGGCCATGTCGATGGTCTCGCATGCCGTCGGCGCCCGCTTCATCTCCCTGATCGGCGGCTCCATGCTGTCGTTCTACGACTGGTACGCCGATCTCCCGGTGGCCTCACCACAGGTCTTCGGCGACCAGACCGACGTGCCCGAATCCGCGGACTGGTTCGACGCCGGATACCTGATCATGTGGGGGTCCAACGTCCCGGTGACCCGCACCCCCGATGCGCACTACATGACCGAGGCGCGCTACCGCGGCCAGAAGGTGGTGGTCGTGTCCCCCGACTACGCCGACAACACCAAGTTCGCCGACGAATGGGTACCCGCACGTCCCGGCACCGATGCGGCACTGGCGATGGCGATGGGGCATGTGGTGCTGCGTGAATTCTTCGTCGACCGATCCACTGCCCGCTTCGACGATTACGTCAAGCGCTACACCGATCTGCCCTTCCTGATCATCCTGGACGAACGCGCGGTCGGCGACCCGAGCCCGGAAGGTGCGGACGGCGGCGCCACCTGGCTGCCCGGAAAGTTCCTCACCGCGGCGGATCTCGTCGCCGCCGGCGCGACGGAATTCGACACCGAACACGCCGACCACAAAACGGTGCTGCTCGACGGCGACGCGAACCCCGTGGTGCCCGGCGGCACCCTCGGCGACCGATTCTCCGACTCGGGCGCCGGCCGCTGGAATCTGGATCTCGGTGCTGTCGATCCCTTGACGACACTGTACGGACACACCGGAGACAGCACGCCCGTGCAGTTTCCGCGGTTCGACGACGAGACACGCATCGTCACTCGTTCGGTGCCGAGCACCGTCGTCGCCGGCCGCCGCGTCACGACCGTGTTCGATCTGCTGCTCGCCCAGTACGGCGTGGGGCGGCCCGGGTTACCGGGCGAATGGGCCGGCGGATACGACGATGCCACCGCGCCCTATACCCCGGCTTGGCAAGAATCCATCACCGGAGTACCAGCCGCCCAGGCGATTCGGATTGCGCGCGAGTTCGCCGACAATGCCGATCGTTCCGGTGGCCGGTCGATGATCCTGATGGGCGCCGGCACCAACCACTGGTTCCATTCCGATCAGATCTACCGCGCCTTCTTCACCCTCACCCTGCTGACCGGATGTCAGGGCGTCAACGGTGGCGGCTGGGCCCACTATGTGGGGCAGGAGAAGTGCCGCCCCGTCACCGGCTGGAACACCCTGGCCTTCGCCTCCGACTGGCAACGTCCGGCACGGCAGATGCAGGGCACCATCTTCTGGTATCTGACCAACGACCAGTGGCGCTACGACCGGTTCACCTCCGAATCCTTCGCCTCCCCCCTCGGCTCCGGCCTCTTCGCGGGACGCACCACCGCCGACGACATCGCGCTGGCCTCGCGGCTGGGCTGGATGCCCAGTTACCCCACCTTCGACCGCAACCCGCTCGATCTGGTCGACGACGCCGAGGCAGCGGGCCGGTCACCGCAGGACTACGTGGTCGACGCGCTGACATCGGGAGATCTGTCGTTCGCATGCGAGGACCCCGATGCGCCGGAGAACTTCCCCCGCCTGCTCACGGTGTGGCGGGCGAATCTGCTCGGCTCCTCGGGTAAGGGCAACGAGTACTTCCACCGCCACCTGCTGGGCGCCGATTCCAACCTGCAGGCCGATGATTCGGCGGGAATACCACCCAGCGAGGTGCGCCGGCCCGATCGGGCGCCCACCGGCAAACTCGATCTGCTGACCACCCTGGATTTCCGGATGACCTCGACCACGTTGTTCTCCGACATCGTCTTCCCGGCCGCCACCTGGTACGAGAAACACGATCTGTCCTCGACGGATATGCATCCGTTCGTCCATGCCTTCTCTCCTGCGATCTCCCCGCCGTGGGAGGCCAAGACCGATTTCGAGGCATTCCACCGCATCGCCCGCGGCTTCTCGTGGCTCGCCGACAAGCATCTCGGCGTGCGCAAGGATCTGGTCGCGGTACCGCTGCAACACGACACCCCCGACGCCCTGGCGCAGGCGCGCGGCCGCGTCCGGGACTGGAAGGCCGGCGAATGTGAACCGATACCCGGGCGCACCATGCCGAAACTCGTTGTCGTCGAACGGGATTATCCGGCTGTCGCCGAGAAGATGGCGGCACTCGGGCCCCTGGTGGAAACGCTCGGAGTGACCACCAAAGGCGTGACCACGGTCCCGGACGCCGAAGTCGACTACCTGCGCGGCACCAACGGCACCGTCGTTTCCGGTGTGGCGCAGGGTCGTCCCTCGCTGGCCAAGGATGTGCATGCGGCCGAGGCGGTGCTGGCATTGTCGGGCACCACCAACGGCCGACTCGCGGTGGCCGGATTCCACGCCCTCGAACAGCGGACCGGCACCCGGCTCGCCGATCTCGCCGCGGAGCACGAGGGCAAGCGGATCAGCTTCGCCGATACCCAGGCCCGCCCCGTTCCGGTGATCACCTCGCCGGAATGGTCGGGCTCGGAGACCGGCGGTCGCCGTTACTCTCCCTTCACCATCAATACCGAGCGGCTCAAGCCCTGGCACACGCTCACCGGACGCCAGCACTTCTACCTCGATCACGATTGGATGATCGAACTCGGCGAACAACTCCCCACCTTCCGCCCGCCGCTGGACATGTCCGCACTGTTCCGGGAGCCGGGAATCGGCGCCGTCGGCGACAGCGGTCTCACCGTCCGTTATCTCACTCCGCATTCCAAGTGGTCCATCCACTCCGCTTATCAGGACAACCTGCATATGCTCACCCTCTCCCGGGGTGGGCAGGCCATCTGGATGTCCGATCGTGACGCCGCGAAGATCGGTGTCGCGGACAACGACTGGATCGAGGCGGTGAACCGCAACGGTGTGGTGGTGGCACGCGCGATCGTCAGCCACCGGATGCCCGAGGGCACGGTCTTCATGTACCACGCGCAGGACCGGACGGTGAACGTGCCACGCATCGAGGGCACCCCGCAACTGCGCACCGGCAAGGGCAAACGCGGCGGCATCCACAATGCGCTGACCCGCATCATGATCAAACCCACCCATCTGATCGGTGGTTACGCCCAGCAGTCGTTCGCCCTGAACTACCACGGCCCCACCGGAAATCAGCGCGACGAAGTCACCACGATTCGTAAGCGTTCGCAGGAAGTGGAGTACTGATATGCGTGTCATGGCGCAATTGGCCATGGTGATGAACCTGGACAAATGCATCGGCTGCCATACCTGCAGCGTCACCTGTAAACAGGCGTGGACCAACCGGGGCGGAACCGAATACGTGTGGTTCAACAACGTGGAAACCCGGCCGGGACAAGGCTATCCACGCGGGTACCAGGATCAGGAGAAGTGGAAGGGCGGCTGGACGCTGAACCGCCGCGGCCGGCTGACCCTGAAATCCGGCTCCCGGATGAAGCGGATGCTGAACCTGTTCGCCAACCCGGATATGCCGACCGTGTCGGACTACTACGACCCGTGGAGTTACGACTACGACACGCTGCTGTCGGCGCCGGCCATGGATACCAGCCCGGTGGCGCGGCCACGATCGCTGATCACCGGCGAGGAGACGGCGATCACCTGGGGCGCCAACTGGGACGACGACCTGGGCTCCGGACCGGACCAGGTCGGCCGGGATCCACTGCTGTCGCGCCTGTCGGAACAGGTCAAGCTCGAATTCGAGCAGACGTTCATGTTCTATCTGCCGCGCATCTGCGAGCACTGCCTCAACCCGTCCTGTGGTGCGTCGTGCCCGTCCGGGGCGATCTACAAGCGGACCGAGGACGGCATCGTGCTGGTGGATCAGGACAAGTGCCGGGGCTGGCGGCAGTGCATCACCGGATGTCCGTACAAGAAGATCTACTTCAACCACACCACCGGCAAGGCCGAGAAGTGCACGTTCTGCTATCCGCGGGTGGAGGTCGGCATTCCGACCGTCTGCTCGGAGACATGTGTGGGACGGCTGCGTTATATCGGCGTCATGCTCTACGACGCCGACGCGGTACTGGAGGCCGCCTCGGTCACCGAGACCGATCAGCTGTATCCCGCACAGCTGGGCGTCTTCCTCAACCCGCACGATCCGCGCGTGATCGCCGCGGCGGAGCAGGCCGGTATTTCACCGGAATGGATTGCCGCCGCGCAGGACTCACCGGTGTACAAGCTCATCGTCGACTACAAGATCGCGCTACCGCTGCATCCGGAGTACCGGACCATGCCGATGGTCTGGTACGTGCCGCCGCTGTCACCGGTGGTGGATGTGCTCACCGAAACCGGGCACGACGGGGAGGATGCGGCGAATCTGTTCGGCGCCATCGACTCACTGCGCATCCCGGTCGAATATCTCGCGGAACTGTTCACCGCCGGTGAGGTGGGGCCGGTGCGCGCCGCACTGGAACGGCTGGCCGGAATGCGGTCGTTCATGCGCTCGATCAACCTCGGTCAGGAACCGGATCTCACCATCCCGGGTGCGGTCGGACTCGACCCCGAGGAGATCGAGGCCATGTATCGGCTGCTCGCGATCGCCAAATACGAGCATCGCTACGTGATCCCGTCCGGCGCCACCGCACGAGCCCACGAACTGGATTCCCTCGCCACCGGATGCAGCCTCGACAACGACGGCGGGCCGGGAATGAACGCCTTCGACGTGACTTCGGAGAAGTTCGCGCTGGTCGATGCGAACCTCGCTGCGCCGGAAGAGAAGTCGAGCCGTATCAACCTGCTGAACTGGGACGGCGGATCGACCGAGGGTCTGGTGCCGGCCCGCGACGGCGAGACCGGCACCGACACAGCCGACGACATGCCCCGCCCCCACGCCGCCGAACCGAGGAGTCACGCATGGGACTGCTGACGCTACGCAGACGGCCCGCGCCGGAGACCGAGATGTCCGAGCGCGACCGGCGGCTGACCTGGCGGATCGCCGCACTGGCCCTGGACTATCCGGGGCCCGACACCCTGGCGATGCTCGACGAGCTGAGTGCCGCGGCCGAGGCACTACCGGATCCCGTCCGCACCGGTCTCACCCGCCTGCTGTCCCACCTCGCCGCTACCGCACCGCTGGTGCTCGCCCGCGACTACGTCGAGACCTTCGATCTGCGCCGCCGCGCCAACCTGCACCTGACCTATTACGCCTACGGTGACACCCGCAAACGCGGTATGGCGCTGCTTCGGTTCAAACATGCGTACCGGCTTGCGGGGGTGGAACTGTCGGACCGTGAACTACCCGATCACCTGCCGGTGCTCCTCGAGTTCGCCGCAACCGTCGACCCGGTCGGCGGTGAGCGTCTGCTCGGGGAACATGTGCCGGTTCTGGAGATGCTGCGACTGTCGTTGTCGGACAGCGCCTCTCCGTATGCCGATGTGCCGGCTGCCGTGCTCGCCACGCTGCCCCCGCTCACCACTGCCGACCGTCGCCGCGTCGCCGAGCTCGCGGCGCAGGGGCCGCCCGGCGAAGACGTCGGTATGGAGCCGTACGCGATGTCGTCCGATGCCCTGCATCCGGCGATGAACCCCGAGTTGTATTCCGCCCCCGCGGCCGGGGCCGCTACCGGCACGGAGCCCGTCGCAGGAACCGGAGACCGACGATGAATTCCACAGTCTGGGCGGCCCTGCCCTATGTCGCGTTCACCTCGTTCGTACTGGGTCATCTGTGGCGTTACCGCAACGACCAATTCGGCTGGACCACACGGTCTTCGCAGATCTACGAATCCCGGCTGCTGAAACTGGGCAGCCCGCTGTTCCACTTCGGCATGCTCGGGGTCATCGGCGGACATGTGCTGGGCGTGCTGATCCCGCAGTCCTGGACCGCGGCGATCGGCATTTCCGAGCACGTCTACCATCTGGTCGCGGTCACCGCGGGCACGGCCGCCGGGCTGGCCGTGCTCGCCGGGGTCGTCCTCCTCGCCTATCGCCGCTTCACCGTCGCGGCCGTGCGCAGGGCCACGACCACCAACGACAAATTCATGTATCTGCTGTTGGCCGGCGCCCTGCTCACCGGCCTGCTCAACACGGTCGGCTCCAACCTGCTGTGGGGCACCTACAACTACCGCGAAACCGTCTCCCCGTGGTTCCGCAGCCTGTTCACCGCCACCCCCGAACCCGGCCTCATGGTGGGCACGCCCTGGACCTTCCAAGCCCACGGACTGCTGGTGCTGACCCTCATCGGAGTCTGGCCCTACACGCGCCTGGTGCACATGTTCAGTGCACCGGTCGGCTACCTGGTGCGTCCCTACGTCGTCTACCGCAGCAAACCGGCCGATACCACCGACAAGCGCAAATACGCCCGCGCCTGGCAGTCCCCGGTGGTTCCCCCGTCCCGCTGACCCGGTGGAGTCGAGCCTGCCGCGAGGGTGGACGCTCGCGTATGCAACCAAGCTTCCAGACCATGGGAACGCTCGCTCTATCTCGCTTTACTGAGTACATGACAGCGACCACCGCCTCCGCCAGTTCCACCGCCTCCGGCTTCGCCACCGGATCCCTGATCGGTGCGACCATCACCACCGGTCTACTCGCCGGTGTCTTCTACGCCTACGCCAGCTCGGTCATGCTCGCGCTGCGCCAACTCGACGACCGCACCTTCGTGGACGTGATGAACCGGATCAACACCGTGATCGTCAATCCGGTCTTCATGCTCAGCTTCCTCGGCTCGGTCGCCTTCACCGCCCTCGCCGCGGTCCTGCACCTGCGCGCCGATCAGCGCCCCGTGCTGTGGTGGATCCTGCTCGCCCTGGCACTGAATGTGATCAGCTTCCTCATCACCTCCGGCGGCAATGTGCCGCTGAACAACCAGTTGGCCGATGTGTCGTCCGGAGATTTCGCGGCACTGCGGCAGCAGTTCGAGGGGCCGTGGGTGGCCCTGAACATCGCGCGCGCCGTCGCCAATACCGGCGCGGTCGGCGTGCTCGCCTGGGCCTTGCGCACCGCCGGCAGAGGCTGAACGCCAGGCCCGCAGCACCGATCCGCCGCCTCTCCTATCTACCGAAGGAGAACACCTTAACCCTTCTCCACGGCTGACGCCGGGGGATTTCCAGCTCGGACCGCACCACCAACCGCTCCCGAGGGAGGCCCGTGATGTCTTACGTCGTCAGCACTGACACGGTCGAGTTCTACCGCGGCCGCCAAAATCACTCGGGCAGCATTACGATCTCGGTCCTCGGTGTGGCCACAAGCAGCACACTCGAACACACGTATATCCAGTCCGAGCCGCTGCTTGGCTCTCGCACCACAACTCGAACACGTCATCGTCGTATACGCGGGCGGAACCAACACCACCTTCCGCCCCGCCCGCACAGCACACTCGACCAACTCCCGTTTCGCCGCACCGATCGCAGCATCAGCCGCCTTACGGGCCATCGTGGACTTCGCAAGAAACTTCGGTGTGAAATCCTCGACCGCGATCGTGTGGTGATCGGCGACCACACGCCGCGCCCACACCCGAGCCGCATGCGTGTTCTGCCGGGCGGCCTTCTTGGAAATCTTCGCCGCCCGGCGACGCGCGCGCACGTAGCCCGCACTCGGAGCTTGCCCGCGCGCACCGCGACGGCGAGCCATCTTCCGTTGCGCCCGAGCAAGTTCGGCGGCACAACGTTTGCGGTGCCCCGCATATGGGAGGTCATAGACCGGGTCGGTGGCGGTCGCCGTGGTCGACACACCCCAGTCGAAACCGATACCACCCGTCGCGGTAGGAACGCTGGTGTCAACTTCTCGCCGCACCACGAACGAGGCGTACCAGTGGCCGAGCGAATCCCGATACACACGCACCGACGACGGCTCCGACGGCAACTCACGCGACCACACCACCGGGACCGACACCTTGCCCGGCAATCGCAGGCGACCGTCTCTGATCGAAAAACCACGCGTCGTGTACTCCAGCGACGGCAAAGAAACCTTGCGAGGCTTGACGGTCGGTCGGCCGCAACCTTTCACCTTGAAGGAATGGTCCAATGCCTGAGAGTAGGTGCGCAGCATCTGCTGTTGGGCAACCTGCGACCCATCGCGCAACCATGCGGTGCGGCCGCGGGCTTCGGTAAGCATCTTCGACAGACGCGAGAAGGTGGGCTTCATACCCGTGCGCTGCTGGTGAACAGCTTCGTTCCACAAGTACCGGCAGCGATGCCATTCGGTTTCGAGCGCGCGCACTGCTTGCACGCCGGGGCGCAAACGGTAGGTGTAGCGCACGATCTCTTCCACTTCGGCAATCGTATCCTAGTGTTCGACAAGGCGTTTCACCTAGCGGGCCGCCGCAACCTCGGGCACCGAGGTGATCCGATTCGACCTCGCCGGCGAGGCACAACGGCTGGCCCGGGTGCTGGCCGCACTGCTGCCCGACGAACCGGAGGTTCTCGGACTGCTGGCACTGCTGGAGTTGACCGCCGCACGGTTCCCTGCCCGCACCGGGCCCGACGGCGCGCCCGTCCTGCTGGAACAGCAGGACCGCCGACGCTGGGACCGGGCGGCGATCGGCCGCGGCCGGGCCTGTCTGGCGCGTGCACAGCGACACGGGCTGGGCTATTACGGGATCCAGGCCGCGATCGCCGAATGCCATGCCGTGGCACCGTCGGTCGCCGACACGGACTGGCCGCGGGTGGTCGGCCTGTACGAGGCGCTGGGCCGGTTGGCCCCCTCCCCGGTGGTCGAGCTGAACCGCGCGGTCGCGGTAGCCATGATGGACGGTCCCGCGGCCGGGCTCGAGATCGTGGACCGCCTGCGCGACGACGGCGCATTGCCGAAATCGCAACTGCTGCCGACCGTCCGAGGCGAATTACTCGCCCGGTCCGGGCGCACCGCCGAGGCACGCACGGAGTGGGAACTGGCGTTGCACTGGTGCACCAACGACGGTGAGCGCACGGTGTTGCACCGCAAACTCGACGACCTGGACGGGCAGTCGAGCGCGGACTGATTCCCGCCGCCACGGTCAGGACGCGGCGAGGAACCGCCCGGAACGCGCCGAACCGAGTCCGGGCGCCGCCACTCCGTCACCGAAAACCCGCCGCCCGTTGACGAATACGGCGTTCACCGCGGCATCGTTGCGGTTCACCATTCGGGAAAGATTGCCGTAGCAGGGAACCGTCTGTTCCGCGTAGCGGTCGAGTTCGTCGTCCAGACGTTCGGGATCGATCACCACCACGTCGGCCCGGTCGCCCACGCGCAGACGACCGGCATCGATGCCGTACCAGTCGGCCAGTTCACCGGTGAGCCGGTGCACCGCATGTTCGACCGTCATGAACGGCCGCCCGGCCTGCTGTGCGTCGCGCACCCGGCGCAGTAGCCGCAGCCCGAAGTTGTAGAAGGCCATATTGCGCAGATGCGCTCCGGCGTCCGAGAAACCCAGCTGCATACCGGGATCCACCGCGAATCGATTCAGGACGTGCGGACGGTGATTGGAGATGGTGGTACGCCAGCGCACCTTGGCCCCGTACTCGACGACCAGATCCAGGAAGGCGTCGGCGGGATGGACCCCACCTCGCTCGACCCCGATCTGTCCGAAGGTCTTACCGATCACGGACTCGTCCGGACAGTCCACGATCTCGGCGTCGAACAGGTCGCGATGCCACACGCGGGGCCCGTATCTGTGGTCGTAGTCCTTGCGGAACCGCCGCCGGTACTGTGTGTCCTGCAGCAGCTGGTGGCGTCGGTCGAGCTGGTCGGCCAGGTGCAGTGCCTCCGCCCCGGAGCCGAACTCCTCGAATATCACCAGGTCGATGCCGTCGGCGTACACCTCGAACGGCACCGGCAGCTGCTGGAAGCGGAAATCGCCACCCAGTGCGTTCACCGTCCGGGCCAGCACCGGGAACAGGTGTGCCATCACCGGAATCGCCTTGATATCGGCCGCCGAGAGCAGGCTGACCTTCAGATTCGGCTGTCCCACCCCGAGACTCGACAGACCCATGGTCACCAGGCTCTGCGGCCGCGAGACATCGGGACCGCCCTGCAGCGCGCGCCGACGGCTCCGCAGGATCGAATTCAGTTGGTGCCGTTCCCGCATCGACGCATAGGTGGAGGGCAGCGTGCGGGAGCGGCAGGTGTCGCCGTCGAGTTTGTCGAACAGCAACTGCTGCGAGGACATGCCCACGAAACCGGCGTCGAGGGCCTCTTCCAGATGCCGGCGCATCGCGGTGAGTTCACCTGCGGTCGGCTTCACCTCGGCCCGGGTGGCCCGGTCGAGTCCCATCTCGGCGGCCCGAATATCCGAATGTCCCAGGAAACTCGCGATATTCGGGCCCAGCGGGAGCGCATCCAGGGCGGCGGCGTAGTCGTGGGCGCTGCGCCAGGTCTTCGCCCCGGCCACCGCATCGATCACGTGGGCCCGCGGTATGGCCTCCACCCGCCCGAAGATATCGCCCGCGGTCTCGGGATCGACGTGCACGGTCGACAGCGAACAGGAGCCGATCAGGACCGTGGTGACGCCGTGACGCACCGATTCCGACAATGCCGGGTCGAGCAGTACCTCCACGTCGTAATGGGTGTGGATATCCAGCATCCCCGGAATCACCCATTTTCCGGCGGCGTCGACCACGTGGTCACATCCGGACTCGTCCAGCGGGTCGGTCGACAGCGTCGTCACCCGGCCGTCACGGATGCCCAGGTTGCGCAGCGCCGGTGGCGCGCCTGTACCGTCGAACCACATACCGCCTTTGATAATGCTGTCGTACACGGCAGTCCTCTTCTCACCCATCCGCCCCGACGGGACGGTCAGATCTCAATAGCACGCCGCACGACCTTGCCGGTGGCGTTTCGCGGTTACGGTATGAGCACGGCACGGCCCCGGATCAGGCCCTGGTCGAGCCGCTCGAAGGCGGCGGGCCCGGCGGCGAGGTCGAACCGTTCCACCGCGACGTCGATCGCGCCGCGCTGAGCGAGAGCCACCGCCGCGTAGAGGTCACTTCGAGTGCCGCCGTACGACTTTCGTACGGTCGCACCCCACGGCAGGCCCGGACCACCGGCCGGCCCGGCATCGATACCCGGAATGCCACCGTCCAGGCCGACCATGCGATACGCGCCGTTGGGTGCGACCGATTCGACGGCCAGCTTCGCGGTGGTGTCGTTGCCGACGAAGTCGAAGACCGCCTCCGCGCCCCGGCCACCGGTGCAGTCCAGAATCTGTTCGGCGGTCGTCGGCCCCGCCTGCAGCGTGAGATCGGCACCACAGCTCGTGGCGAGATCCAGTTTCTCGGTGGTGATGTCGACGGCGATGATCCGGCAGGCCGTGACGGCCTTCAGGATCTGCACCGCCACATGCCCGAGCCCGCCGATGCCGATCGCGACCGCGGTGGCGCCCGGCCGCAACTGATCGGCCGCGCCGCGAATCGCGTGATACGGGGTCAGTGCGGCGTCCGCGAGCGGTGCGGCTTCGGCGAAGTCCAGCTCACCGATCGGCACGAACGCGCTCGCCGGGATCCGGACGTATTCCGCCATCCCGCCGTCCGGCCCCAATCCCGGACACGGCGGCATCGCGGTCCGCCCGGCTGCCAGGCAGACATTCTCGTTACCGCTGACACATTCCCGGCACACACCGCAGGACCAGCACAGATACACCAGTCCGCGTTCGCCGGGCCGGCGGCCCTCGACCTGGCTACCGACCCGTTCGATGGTGCCGGCGATCTCGTGCCCCATGGTCAGCGGATCCTCGCGCAGCGGAAACGGCAGGCCGAGCACGAACGAGTCCGAATGACAGAGACCGGCGGCGCCCACCTTCAGCAGGAGATCCGCGGGGCCGATTTCCGGGATCGGTATCTCCCGCAGTTCCAGGGTGCCCGGTGCGGTCAGTTGCAGTGCGCGCATCACAGCGGAACCTCCATCGCGGCGTAGATCGCTCGTAGGTAGGCGTCGGCGCGTTCGTCGATCAGGAGGGACGGCCCCATCCGATTCATGCAGTACGCCACTGTCGTCCGGCGGTCGAGATCGTTGGCGACCAGGGAGCCGCCGTAGCCGGCCCACCAGCACACCCGGCCGGACGGCAGCGCGGCCGTGGCACGCGGGTGCGGCAGGCCGTAGCCGATCCCGAAGCGCACGGGCAGCCCGAGCGCGAGGTCGATACCGTCGGATTGTTGTTCGAAGATCAGGTCGAGGGTGCGTGGCGACAGGATCCGGGTGCCGTCCAGCTCTCCGCCGGCGGAGACGATCGACTGCACCCGAGCGATCGAGCGCGCGTTGCCATGTCCGTTGACCGCACCCAGTTCGGCCCGGCGCCACTGCGGCGTGGCTGTTTCCGCGATGTCGAGCACCGGGCTGGTCATGGTGCGCACCGCGATGCTGTCCGGGTCGAGCTTGCTGCGGTCGACCACGCGTCGCGGCGGGGGCACCAGAGTGGCGATCCGATCGAAATGTGCTGCGCCGGTACCGATATGAAAGTCGGCGCCCGACGGCCCCGCCAATTCCTCGGCGAAGAACCGGCCGAGGCTACGACCGGTCACCCGGCGGATCAGCGCATCGATCAGATGGCCGTAATCGAGTGCGTGATAGCCGGAGGCGGTACCCGGCTCCCACCAGGGCGCCTGCGCGGCGAGCCGGTCGGCGGCGGCCGGCACGTCGTAGATATCGGCCAGTTCGATCGGCCGATTCCAGCCCGACACCCCGGAGGTGTGCGCGAGCAGCTGCCGAACCTCGATGTCGCCCTTCCCCGCTGCGGCGAACTCCGGCCAATAATGCGCCACGGGCCGACGAGGATCGAGTTCTCCGCGATCGATCAGCAGCAGCGCCGACAGCGCTGTCATGGTCTTGGTGATGGAGAAGACATTGACCAGTGTGTCTGATTCCCAGCGCTTTTCCCGCGCCGCGTCGGCATAACCGCCCCACAGGTCGACGACCGGCTCCCCGTCGCGGATCACGCACAGTGCGGCACCTGTTTCGGCCCCGCTACTCAACTGCCGATCGAACAACTCCCGGACGGGTGCGAACTGCTCCTGGCACAGCCCCGCGCTGGTCACCCGGCCTCCTGTACCGCGCGCGGCCGAACCGGCAGCGTACTGCCCGCGGCCGCGGCCCGGGTAGCACCCACTTCCAGTTCCTTGGTCAATTCCGCCACGTACGGCGCGAATTCGACCTGGATGGTGTGACGTGGGGAGTCGTAGTAGCGGGCCGCACGCCGCGACTCGCGCGCCGCGATGGCCGTGTTCATCTGCTCGGGTGTCGGCGGGTGGTAGCGACCGGTGAGGTAGGCGGCGACGAACTTCGACTGCTGTTCGGCGAAATTCACCAGCGTGGGCAACGGTTGTGCCAAGCCTACGTAGAACAGATTGTCGATCCCCGGCTTCATCATCTGCTGGTACAGCGAAATTCGATTCTCGCTGTCGGGCAGCAGGGCGGGATCGGTGAAGAACGGGAAGCTGATGTGATAGCCGGTCGCGCACAGCACCACATCGATCTCTTCGACGCTGCCGTCGGCGAAATGGACCTGCCGCCCGTCCAGCCTGGTGATCTCCGGTTTGGCGGTGATATCACCGCTGCCCGCCCGGTGCAGGAACTCTTCGCTCGCCGACGGATGCGCCTCGAGCGGAAGATGATCCGGGTCGGGAAGTCCGTAGCCCGACATGGACCCCAGATTCTTGCGAATGAAACGCTGCCGCAGTTTCAAGGCCAGCTTCGGCGGTAGCCACCCGGGTGTGCTGCGCCGGTCGGCGGCCATACCCTTCACATACTTCGGCAGCACCCACACACCTCGGCGGGCCGACACGAACAACTTCTCGGCGAGGAAGCGCTGCGACAATTCCGAGGCGATATCGAGTCCGGAATTGCCCATCCCCACGACCACGATTCGCTTGCCGCGCATATCGATCGGATCGAACGGATCGTTGTAGGCATGACTGTGCATGAGCACACCGTCGAATTCGCCCGGATATTCGGGAAGACGAGGGTCCCAGTGGTGGCCGTTGCAGACGATCAACGCGTCGTAGGTCCGGACGTTCCCGGCCTCGGTGGTGACGAGCCACAACCCGTGCGCATCACGCTCGGCATGCAGCACTGTCGTGTTGAACCGAATGTGGTCGCGGAGGCCGAAGTGGTCGACGTAATCCTTGAAGTACTCGAACAATTCGGAGTGGTGCGGAAAATCGGGCCAGTGTTCGGGGGCCGGAAAATCCTCGAACTGCAGCCGGTACTTCGAGGTGTCGATGTGCAGGCTCTGATAACAGGCCGACATTCCGTTCGGGTTCTTGTAGTACCAGTTACCGCCGACCTCGTCGGAGGCCTCGTAACAGTCGAAGGGGATGCCGTATTCGGCGAGCCGCTTGGCAGTGGTGATACCCGACGGTCCGGCGCCGATGACGCATACCCGGGGCAATGGGCGTGTTTCCAACTCGATCTCCTGTTCGACACGCTGCCGGACGTGACGTGGCACACACGCTAGCACTCACTGGACATGGCGTCCAGTGAGTTGGCAGGCGGCTATCATCGACTCCATGCCTTCGGAATCGACGGCCCGGCGGGGGACGCTGCGCGACGAACAGAAGCGTGCGACACGGCAGCGCATCGTGGGCGAGGCCAGGCGGCTGTTCGCCCAGGAGGGCTACACCGCCGTCCGGGTCGACGACATCGCCGCGGCCGTGGGATGCAGCCGGGCCACCTTCTACCTGCATTTCACCGGGAAACCGGAAGTCCTCCGGGATATCGCGCGGGACGACACACTCACCGGGGTCCAGTCCTACTATCGCGATCTGGACCGCGTGCTCAGCAGCAACTCCCGCGACGAATTCGCCGACTGGGTACGCCGGGCCATCGGATGGTTCGTCGACAACAAGGAACTGCTGCCGGCCTGGGACGAGGCGACGGCACTGGAACCGGAGTTCCGCGATCTCGCTCGCCAGGGCATCAATCAGCTCGCCGACAGCATGCCGGAGTACCTGTCGCGCTGGCCGCGCGCACGCCACGACGAGGCACGGTTGCGGATCGAACTACTGGTGGCGCAGCTGGAACGCTTCTTCACCCGGTGGGCGATGCAGGGCACCATCGAGGTCACCGTCGACGAGGCGGCGGAGGTACTGACCGAGATCTGGTATCCGGCGCTGCGAGCACCCGCGAGCTGATCGGCCGCGGCGCCGAATTCAGACGCCCAGCGCGCCGGCGAAAACCGGCCACGAATTGTGCAGGTCGTCCTGCCAGTAGGGCCAGGCGTGGGTCCCGTTGTGCTTCACTACCGTCGCCGGAACACCCAGGGCAGCGAGGCGATCGGTCAGTTGCTGCGTGCACTGGCCGACGACGGCCTCCATCGCACCGCCGACGCTGATCCGGTTGGCGAGTTTCGCCGCATCACCGGCAATCGAGGGATCGGCGAGCGTGTCGTGCACCCCGGGCGAACCGTTGCCCGAGGAGATGTAAAGCGCCATCCCCCGCAACCGGTCGGCGTTGGCGACCGGATCGTGTGCGGTCCAGGCGGGATCGATCGGACCGCCCCACATATTTCCGGCATTCGCACCGAAGATCCCGAGCTGGGAATACACATACGCCTGCGCCAGCGGGCCGCTGGTCACCGGGCACCCGCTGTAGGACCCCACCGCCTGATACAGGCCGGGGGCGCCGATCGCGAGATCGAGCGCCGAGGTCGCCGACATCGATGTCCCCGCGACGGCATTACGGCCGGTCAGCTGGAATCGCGATTGCAGCAGCGGCGGCAGCTCCCTGGTCAGGAAGGTGGTCCACTGATTGCGGCCCAGCACCGGATCGTCGGACTTCCAGTCGGTGTAGTAACTGGCCCGGCCACCCATCGGCACGATCACGTTGACCGGTTTGTCGGCGAAGAACTGCGCGACATCGGTCCGGTTCATCCACGGACCACCGTCCTCGCCACCGTCGATCGCATTGAGCAGATACAGCGCCGGCGCCGCGAAATCCGGATGCGACATCCACACGGTGATCTGCCTGTTCATCGCCGGTGAGTAGACGTCCACCGAATACTGACGGCCACCCAGGGGGTGGACACCGAGGATTGCCGGAGCCCCGGGAGCGGCCGACGCCGTCCCCGGAACGATCGCCGCAATCGAGGCGAATGCGGCGAGCAGGACAGCAAAACAGCGTGGTAGCCGGTGCATTCGTGGAGTATGGCACCCCGCTTCGGCCGCCGCAGCATCCTCGGTACGCGTGTTCTCCCGGTCCACTGTGGTGCGGATCAGCGCGCACCGCGACGGCCGAGGAATTGGGCCACACCGGCGGGATCGATGCGGACCAGATCGCCGGTCCGATAACAGCGGCGGCCCGGATTCTGCGGATCCGCGACGAAGTGGGCGGCCGTCGCCGCCGGATCACCGCGGTACCCCTGCGCCACCCCGTCACCGCCGAGGTACAGCTCACCCAGACGTCCGGGCGGCACCGGCAGCAACCGTTCGTCGAGTACGAGCGCACGCACACCAGGCAGCGTGGTGCCGATCGGGACCGCGCCGTCGTCCTCACGCACCTCGCACTGGGTCGCCATGACCGTGGTCTCGGAGGGGCCGTAACTGTTGAACAACCGCACGCATCCGCGCCACCGGCGGGCCAGGTGCGGCGGGCATACCTCCCCGCCCACCACCACGACCCGCAGCCGTGGCAGCTCACAGGGCTGCAGCGTCGCGAGGATCGCGGGCGTGCTGAGCAGATGGGTGATACCACGCTCCCGCAGCAGGTCTCGCAGTTCGGCACCGGCCACCACGGCGGGTGGTTCGACGATCAGGCGGGCGCCGGCAGCGAACGCGGCCAGCAGCTCCAGCAGATGCGCGTCGAAGGAGGACGTATGCGCGTGCAGTACCCGTGAATCCGCGCGCACCGCATAGGTATCGACGATGTGCCGGGTCAGATCGGCGAGTCCACGATGGGTCACGACCACTGCTCTGGACCGTCGCCTGGACGCCGAGAGCGGGACGACGTAGGCGGGATGATCCGGGCGCAAGCGACGGATTCGCTCCCCGGACGCAACCGCCGCGCCGGACCGGCCCGCCACCCGTGCAACGCATTCCGGACTGTCCAGCACGACCCACTCCGGGCCGTCCGGCAACCCGGAGCGCACGGCACTCGAGGTGATCCCGACGCGCGCCTGCGATCCCGACAGCGGCGCGACCGAGGGGCCGGACGGGTCGATGGGATCGAATGCGGCGCCGGTCATCGCGATCGCCCACAGCGCCAGCACCGATTCGGCCGAACGTGGCAGCGCAACCGGCACCGAATCCCCGGGGCCCACACCGTGTTCGAGTAGCTCACGCGCCCACCGCGCACCCCATTCGTCCCACTCCCGGTAGGTCCACCGCCGGTCCCCGTCCACCACCGCGATCGCGTCGGGGTCGGCGTCGACCGCGCGCCGGAGCAGCTCGGGCAACGTACGGGCGCCGGCGGTGACGCGACGCGGGGGCACCACCACGATGTCGCGCGGCGACAGGCCCGAAATCACTTGATCCGGTGCGGCGCCCAGGAAGTCGTGCAGGTAGGTGAGGAAGTGCTCGTGGTGCCACGCGAGGGTGGCCCGCGAGTACAGTGCCGGATTCGCGAGCATGTCGACGCGCGCGGAATGCTCGTCCGCACCGAGCTGGTACGCACTGATCAACAGATCCTCGACCGGCCCCTGCGCCAGCAGTACCGCCTGACCGGTGACGGAGCCCAACCGCAGCGGCTCGCCGAACCCCAGCACATTGACCACCGGACCGAAACCGCTACCGGGCACCCGGTTCTCGCGGCGGCCGGGGCGCGGGTCCGGGCCGCGATACCGCTGATGGCGCAGCGCACCGATCAGCCCGAGCCGAACCTGATCGATGAGCTCCGACACCGTCGCCTCCCCCACCCCGCGCAGCCGCAGCGGGACCACGTTCGACAACGAGCCGGCGGAGTGGCGTAACGCAGCGGTGGGACGCACCGCCAGCGGCAGCGCTACCACCGCATCGTCGCGTCCGGTCATCGCGGCGAGATAGCCGGCGAAGGCGGCGATCGTGAGTTCGGTGAACCCCGCCCCGGTGCGCGCCCGTGCCTGTGCGAGCCGGCGGGCGGTGGTCTCGGGAACAGGTCCCCCGATCCGGTGCGGGGTCGGCTCCGCCGGCGCGGTGGTTCCGCTCAAGCCGGTGCAGGACGGCAGTTCGGCGAGCTGTTCACGCCAGTACTCGGCATCGGCACGCGCGCTGTCGGAGTCCCGATACGCGGCCTCGTCGGCGACCAGGTCACCGATCGACAGTGGTTCCCGGGTCACCGGGCCCACCGGGTCGGCGCCGATACGGTCGGCATACAGTTCGGCGGTGCGGCGCAGCACCGCCGCGGCGCCGACCCCGTCGAGAACGATGTGATGACTACGCAGGTACAGCAGGTGCCGCTGCGGTTCGAGGCGGTACACGACGGCCGTCGACAATCGGTCGCGCAGCAGGTCCAGCGGCGTACCGTAGTCGTTCGCCATCTGTTCGGAGGCCGTCCGGATCGGGTCCGCGGTCCCGGCGAGATCGACCACCCGCAGCGTGTCGAATGCCTCCGGATCCAGGTACTGCCGCGGTCCACCGGCGCGGATCCGGAACCGGATGTGCGGCGACTGCAGGTCCCATGCCGCCATCGCGGCGGCCTCCCGCAACGGCTCGATCCGCAGCGGGCCGGTCAGGTCCAGGTACATCGCCACGGTGTGGGGAAGTCCGGGATTCAACTGCTGAGCAACCCACCAGCGCAGCTGCGCCTCGGAGAGCGGGCGATCGGCGATATCACCCGTATTCAACCTTGTTGCAGGGTCAGCGACTCGAGTCACCGGGCCTCCTCCCAGTCCGGGGAGCATCCATCGAACGGTCTCCCGGCAAAGCTACGGCATACGCATCCGGTCCCGGTGTACCCGCGCGCCGCGACTCCACACGCACCCGCCCGACCGCTGCCGATCCCCGCCGGCGAACGCCCGCTCCGGTCCCGGACGGAGCCGTCGGCATCCGCTGAGCGATACCGGCCACGACACGCGGGGACTCGCGGTAGGCACGTCGGCGCCCCGGGGGCGGGCGACTACCGATTCGCCACCGTGCTGTCGTCCGGTACACGCGCCACAGTCCTGCGGCACTCGCACGTACCGACGGATCTCCCCCGAATCCGAAAGCAGCCGCAGCCTGTGCTCAGCTACCCGACAACCGGTCCAGCGCGGCCTGGCTCTGCGGATCAGCCGCCCGGTAGATGACCAGGCGCTGATCGGGGTCCTGCAACGGCATCAACGTCTCGTAGGAAACGGTGACCGCACCGGCATCCGGATGATGCATCGTCTTGTACCCGCGCCCCTGGACCCGCACGTCGCGCTGCTCCCACAGCGCGGCGAATTCGGCGCTGGTGGTGCGGAATTCGTCGATCAGAGCGGCCAGGACGCCGTCGTCGGGATGAGCGGCCCAGGCCGAACGCAGT
Organism: Nocardia vermiculata NBRC 100427; assembly: GCF_001613265.1. Taxonomy (GTDB): domain Bacteria; phylum Actinomycetota; class Actinomycetes; order Mycobacteriales; family Mycobacteriaceae; genus Nocardia; species Nocardia vermiculata. The sequence continues at coordinate 78,613 of NZ_BDCA01000018.1, read as the reverse complement.
CCGGCGATCCCCTGCCGCACAATGGTTTCCCGGTCACCGTAGAAGGTGATCATGTCCGGGTGCAGCAGGCACAGCCACAGCGCATTGCGCTGCGCCGACGGCAGCGTGTCGAAGTCGAGCAGCAGCCGTGACATCTGCGGGTTCCACGCCAGGATGTCGTGGCGGTGGTTGAGCACCATCGCCGGTAGTGGCGCCAGATCGCGCACCAGCCGCACCAGCTCCGGTGATGCCTCGGTGGCGGGTTTACCGTCGTCGGGCAGGCGCTGCCTGGCGAGGTCGAACAGGTACATCCGTTCGTCGGGATTCAAGCGCAAGGCACCGGCCAGCGCCTCGAGCACCTCCGGCGAGGGGCGTAAACCGCGGCCCTGTTCGAGCCGGACCACATAGTCGATACTCACGCCGGCCAATTCGGCGACCTCTTCCCGGCGCAGCCCCGGAGTGCGGCGGGACCGGCGCCGTTGTGGCATACCCAATTCGTGCGGGTCCAGGCGTTCGCGCCGAGTACGCAGGAACGCACCCAGCTCGTGTGTCACTTCCACCGTGCCGGTCACCCCACGATCCTACGACGAGCCTGGTACCGGCGATCCCAGGAAGTTTCTTCCCTTACCGCGCCCATCGACGCGACGCAGACTGTGCTCCGGATCGCATTCACACAGGAGGACACACCATGGCGCTCACTCTCGACACCTATCGGCTGCTGGGCCGGTCCGGGCTGCGAGTCTCCCCCTTGGCGCTGGGGACGATGACCTTCGGCTCCGATTGGGGCTGGGGCGCCGACCGCGACGACGCTCGCAAACTGTTCGACGACTACGTCTCGCGCGGCGGCAATTTCATCGACACCGCCAGCTTCTACGCCAACGGCAGTTCCGAACGGCTGCTCGGCGAGTTCACCCGCGACAATCGCGAGAGCCTGGTGCTGGCCACCAAGTACTCGATGCTGCGCCGGCCCGGCGACCCGAATTCCGGCGGTAACGGCCGCAAATCGATGATCGGATCGGTCGAGGCCAGCCTGCGGAACCTGAACACCGACTACATCGACCTGCTTTACCTGCATGCCTGGGATTTCACCACCCCGGTCGAGGAGGTGCTGCGTGGCATGGACGATCTCGTCCGGCAGGGCAAGGTGCTCTACGTCGCCATCTCCGACACACCGGCGTGGCAGGTATCGCGCATGCAGGCCATCGCCGACCTGCGCGGCTGGTCACCCCTGGTCGCCCTGCAGGTGGAGTACAACCTGATCGAGCGCACAGTGGAACACGACCTGTTCCCGATGGCGCGCGAGCTGGGCCTCGGCGTCATTCCCTGGTCGCCGCTGGGCAGCGGGGTGCTGACCGGAAAATACAGCGCGGCGGATCTGGCAGACGAATCCACCGGCGGCCCCGAAGGCACCCGGCGTCAGGTCGCCCTGGCCAACGGTTCGCTCACCGCACGCGGCCTGGCGATCGCCGACGTGGTCGCCGAGGTGGCCGCCGACCTCGGCCGCACCCCTGCCCAGATCGCGCTGGCCTGGACCTTGCGTAATCCCGCGGTGACCTCGCCGATCATCGGTGCCCGCACCCCGGCACAGCTGACCGACAACCTCGGTGCACTGGACGTGGACTTCGATCCGGCGCACGTGGAGCGGCTCGAGGCCGCGAGCGCGGTCGCACTTCCGTTCCCGCACAACATGCTGGCCCGGGAGATGACGCAGGGCGTCATCCACGGGGACCTCACCATCGCACCGCGCGTGTGAGCCGGCCGGCCGCGACCCCCTCCAGCTGCGCGCAACGACTCATACTGCGGTGACGAGGAATTCACGAGCGTGGGCCCGGTATCGGTCGAGCAGCAGCTCGACCACCGCCGGGTGGACGCCGAGCGGGTCGGCCACGCCGTCGGCTCCGGCCTGGTGCAGTCGCTGCTGGAACAGCCCGTGCGCCAGCAGATAGGAACCCACGAATACCCGCCGCGCACCGGATTCGCGCAGTTCGGCGACCACGTCGGGAACCCGAGGCGTCCCGGTGGCGATGTAGCCGATGCGCACCGGCCCGCCCAGTTCCGCGGCCAGCATGGCGGCAGCACGCCGCACATCGTGGCGCGCACGAACGTCGGAGGAGCCCGCGGCCGCCAGCACCACCGCGTCGCCCGCGCGCATACCCGCTGCGCGCAGCCGCAGGCGCATCACCCGGGCCAGCTGCGGATCCGGGCCCATCGCCGGGGTCACGACCACATCGCGGCGGCCGCTGTCACGGACCTCCCGCGGCACATCCTGATAGACGTGATATCCGGAGGCCAGAAAGGCCGGAACCACCACGGCCGGACCACAGTCCAGCTCCCGCAGCACCGTGGCGGGCGAGGGGCCGAGGACGTCGACGAAGGCGGTGTGCACCGGTGTGCCGGCTGCACCCGAGCGGTCCAGCTCCGCCCGCACCGCGGCCGCGAGCGCACCGATCATGTGCACCCCCTTCGCGCTGCGGGTGCCGTGGGCGGTCAGCACCAGCGCGGGGGCGCTCACCACACCTCCACCATCGACGCCGGTCGCGGCGGCTGGGAGGACGAGTCGTATCCCGCTGCCGGACGCGGCGCGTCGACGCAGTCGGCCGGATCCAACGCCAGCCGGTAGCCCCGTTTGACCACCGTCTGGATCGCCTTGGGGGTTCCGAGAGCCGCACGCAGGCGGGCGATTCCGGTTTCCACGGCATGGGTGTCCGCACCTCCGCCGGGCAGCGCCGCCAGCAGATCCGCACGCGAGACCACCCGGCCCGGCTGCCGCGACAGCGCCCGCATCAGCGCCATCGGCGCGGGAGCGAGCTGACGTACCGCGCCGTCGACGACAACACAGCCACCACGCACACTCAGTTCGTGCCCGGAGGCGTGGATCCGGTTGGCACGCCGGGGCAGTTCCTCGGCCACATGCCGCGCCAGCGCTCCCAGCCGCGCCCGGCCGGGTGTCGACGTCACCACTCCCAGATCCTCGAGCGGTGCCCCCGTGATCGGCCCGACACACGCCGGCAGTACCCGTGCGCGCATCGCCTGCAGCACGCCCTCGAGCAACCCGGTTTCCTTGGCACGCATCAAGGTCGAGGCCACCGCCGGCGCGCTGGTGAAGGTGACACAGTCCAGACCCGAGGTGACCACCCCCTCGAGCAACCGGTCCATGGCGGTGCGATCCTCCGGTGGCACCCAGCGATACACCGGCACCGGTACGACATCGGCTCCGGCGCAGCGCAATACCTCACAGAAGTCCGGTACCGGCTCCCATTCGGTGGTGGCGCCGTGCAGTTGCACGGCGATCCGCATCCCCTCCACACCCTCGGCGAGCAGATGATCGAGCACCTCCGCCGAGGATTCCGACGCCGGTGACCACTCCTCCCGGAGCTCCGCGGCGCGGATGGCGCCCTTCGCCTTGGGGCCGCGGGCCAGTACCCGGGTCGAGCCCAGGGTGGCACGCAACTCCTCGGCCAGGCCCCAGCCCTCCGCGGCCTCCATCCAGCCGCGGAAACCGATTCCGGTGGTGGCGACCGTCAGCTGCGGCGGATCGGCGACCAGTCTCCGGGTGACCCGTTCCAATTCGTTGTCGTCGGACAACGGAATGATGCGGATCGCGGGCGCGACGACCACGGTCGCGCCGCGCCGCGCCAACAGCGTGGCGAGCTCGTCGGCCCGGCGCGCGGCGGTCACCCCGACGGTGAACCCGTCCAAGGGTCTGGCGTCGCTCACGGCCGACCGCCACGATCCAGCGGCTCGTTGGACACCGCGACCACTCCGTCCACCACCCGCACACCGTAAACCGGCAGCGCGTGCGTGCCGTCGTCGAGACAGTGCCCGTCGATCAGCGAGAACGCCTGTTTGAGCAGCGGCGAGACCACCACGGGCACGATGCCGCGGCTGCCCACGAGGCCCCGTGAGATCACGGCAGCGCGACCGAACGGGTCGATATTGCCGACCGCGTACAGGGTGCCGTCGGGCAGCAGGAACAGCGCGGCCTGTCGCCCACCGCGCAGCAGCACCGCCACGCCACGACCGGGGATCAGATGGTCGAGCCGACAGGCCGAGGTCCAGCCGCTGGTAGGTGCCGGTACGAAGCCGGGTGCGTCGATTACGGTCATCGGTACTCTCCCTGGTGATGAACGCCTTATCCAATAGGTACCGGCGTCCTGTTTCCGCACGATTACGTGACTATTTCCCGGGCGTGGCAGATGAAACAGGCGCTCCGGGTACCCCCGGCAAACCCAGCAGCACCGGCACCTTGCGGGCGCCCGTGTCGTCGAACGAGATGGTCGGGTCGGTTTCCTCGGGGGCGTTGACGAAGGAGACGAAGCGGGACAGTTTGTCCGGGTCCTCCAGGACCGCGGCCCATTCGTCGCGGTAACCGGCCACGTGGCGGGCCATGCTCTCCTCCAGTTCGGCGGCGATACCGAGCGAGTCCGCACAGACGACCTGCTTCAGGTGCTCGATGCCGCCCTCGAGTGATTCCTGCCACGGCGCGGTGCGTTGCAGGCGGTCCGCGGTGCGGATGTAGAACATCAGGTAGCGGTCGATGTATCGGATCAGCGTCTCGTCGTCCAGATCGCCGGCCAGCAGCACCGCATGCTTGGGAGTCAGGCCGCCGTTGCCGCCGACGTAGAGGTTCCAGCCGTTCTCGGTGGCGATGACGCCGACGTCCTTGCCGCGGGCCTCGGCGCATTCGCGGGCACAACCCGACACTGCCAGCTTCAGCTTGTGCGGCGAGCGCAGCCCGCGGTACCGCTGCTCCAGCAGCACCGCCATGCCGACCGAATCCTGCTGGCCGTAGCGGCACCAGGTCGAGCCGACACAGCTCTTCACCGTGCGCAGTGATTTCCCGTAGGCGTGGCCGGATTCCATCCCCTTGTCGACCAGTCGCTGCCAGATCTGCGGCAACTGCTCGACACGGGCACCGAACAAGTCGATGCGCTGACCGCCGGTGACCTTCACGTAGAGTCCGAAATCCTTGGCGATGGAACCTATTTCGATCAACTGTTCGGCGGTGACCTCACCGCCGGGCATCCGCGGCACCACCGAGTAGGTGCCGTTCTTCTGCAGGTTGGCCAGGAAATGGTCGTTGGTGTCCTGCAGTGCGGACTGTTCGCCGTCGAGAATGTGCTCGCTGGAAGTGGAGGCCAGGATCGAGGCGACGGTCGGCTTGCAGATATCACACCCGATTCCGGTGCCGTGCTTGGCGATCAGCTCGGAGAAGGTACGGATTCCGGTGACCCGCACGATCTCGAACAGTTCCGAACGCGACTGGGTGAAGTGCTCACACAGCGCCTTCGACATCTCCACGCCCGACTGCTCGAGCAGTTTCTTGATCATGGGAACGCAACCGCCACAGGACGTTCCGGCGGACGTGCAATTCTTGACCGCGGCGATATCGCAGGCGCCCTCGTGCACGGCCCCGAGAATGGCCCCTTTGGACACGTTGTTGCAGGAGCAGATCTGCGCCTCGTCGGGCAGTGCGTCGGCGCCGAGTTCGGCACCGGCGGGTGAGATCAGCGCCGCGGGTTCGGCGGGCAGTTCACTACCGACCAGTGGGCGCAGTGCCGCGTACTGGGAGGCATCGCCGACCAGAACGCCACCGAGCAGTGTCTTGGCGTCGTCGGAGAGCACGAGTTTGGCGTAGGTGCCCTTGGCTGCGTCGTGCAGCACCACCGACAGCGCACCATCGGTGGTCGCATGAGCGTCACCGAAACTGGCCACATCCACACCGAGCAGTTTCAGCTTCGTGGACAGATCGGCACCGGGGAATTCCCCGGCACCACCGAGCAGCCGATCCGCGACGATCTCGGCGGTGGTGTAGCCGGGTGCGACCAGGCCGTAGCAGGTGCCCTCGATCGCAGCGACCTCACCGACCGCGTAGATGTGCGGATCGGAGGTGAGCATGCCCGGATCGGTGACCGCACCACCGCGCGGGCCGACCTCGAGGCCGGCGTCGCGAGCGATCTGGTCACGCGGGCGCACCCCGGCGGAGAACACCACCAGCGACGCGTCGATCGCCGATTCGTCCGACAGTGTGACCCGCAGTCCCGCACCGTCTTCGGCGGGCTCGATGGACGAGGTACCGACGCCGGTGTGCACCTGCAACCCGAGGTCGGTGACGAGCTTCTCGAGGATCGCACCACCACCCTCGTCGACCTGCACCGGCATCAATCGGGGCGCGAATTCGACCACGTGCGGTGTCATTCCGAGCAGCCGCAGCGCATTGGCCGCCTCCAGGCCCAGCAGCCCGCCGCCGACGACCACACCGACCGCCCCCGGTCCGGCGGCCCGGGCGGCGTCGCGAATGCCGTCCAGGTCCTCGAGGGTGCGATAGACGAAGCATTCGGGCCGGTCGTGCCCCGGCACCGGCGGTACGAAGGCATACGAGCCGGTCGCCAGCACCAGCGCGTCGTAAGCGATCACGTCGCCGGAGGAGGTGGTGACCTTGCGTGCGGCCCGATCGATCTCGTCGGCTCGAACACCGAGGCGCAGATCCACCAGCGCGTCACCGGCGTAGTCGTTCCCCGGAAGGGCCAGCGCCGCCGGATCCCAGCTTCCGACGTAGGACGAGAGGCCGACCCGGTCGTAGGCCGCCTGCGACTCCTCGCTGAGGATCACGACCTGCCACCGGCCGGCGTGGTCGCGAGCGCGCAGTGCCTCCACGAATCGGTGCCCGACCATGCCATGGCCGACCACGACCACGGTCGCGCGCTGAGTGGGTTCGACTGTCGAGTTCATGGCTGTCCTCCGTTGCTTTCGGTGAGATCAGGCGCGAGCCGCGGTGGGATCGGATTCCGGCGTACGTCCGGCGTCGGTAACGGTCTCGGCGACACCTGTTGCCGAGCGTGGCGCCGAGCTGCCGGGACGTCGCAGGAACACCGCCCAGACCACCGCCGCACAGACGACGTAGAAGCTCAGGAAGACCCAGAACGCGGTCGTCGCGGAGTTCGTCGAGGCGTAGGACGAGCGCAGCACCAGGTTGATTGCCACCCCGCCGAGCGCACCGATGGCACCGACGAAGCCGATCAGTGCTCCGGAGGTATTGCGTGACCAGGCGGTCTGTTCGGCCGGACTCGTCTGCAGGCTCTTCGATTTCGCGTCGAACACCGACGGGATGATCTTGGTGACCGACCCGTTGCCGATCCCGGAGAGCACGAACAGTGCGATGAATCCGGCGACCAGCACGATCATCGTCGCCCCGGAGGCGACCCCGTCGTTGCCGTCGGCGACCACACTGGCCCCGGCGACCACGAACGCCGCGGCCGTCATGCCGACGAAGCAGAGCAGGGTGACCCGGCTGCCGCCGAACCGGTCCGCCCATTTGCCGCCGTACGGCCGGGCCACCGATCCGAGCAGCGGGCCGATGAAAGCGATCTGCGCGGCATGAAGGGTGGCCTGGGCCACCGAATCACCACCGGCCTTGAAACTGATCTGCAGTACCTGGCCGAAGGCGAAGCTGAAGCCGATGAACGAGCCGAAGGTACCGATATAGAGAAAGGCGATCGCCCAGGACTGCGGCACCTTCAACGATTCCAGCATGTAGGACATATCCGCCTTCTGATTGCGCAGATTGTCCATGTACAGCGCCGCACCGATCCCCGCGATCGCGATGAACACCAGATACACCAGGCAGACGACCGAGGCATAGGAGTTGCCCAGCAGGGCGATCACCAGCAATCCGATCAGCTGGATCACCGGGACGCCGATGTTCCCGCCGCCGGCGTTCATCCCCAGCGCCCAGCCCTTGAGCCGTTGCGGATAGAAGGCGTTGATATTGGTCATCGAGGAGGCGAAATTGCCGCCGCCGAATCCGGCGAATGCCGCGATCACCATGAAAGTCGTGTACGAGGTGCCGGGCTGATTGATGAAGTACAGCGTCAGCAGCGTCGGGATCAGCAGCATCAGCGCGCTGAGGATCGTCCAGTTACGGCCGCCGAAGCGGGCGGTGGCGACCGTATAGGGGACGCGGAGGATGCCGCCGACCAGCGTGGGCATCGCGACCAGGAAGAACTTCCCGGCGGGGTCGATGCCGAACTTCTCGGTGGGCATGAACAGCACCATCACCGACCAGATCGACCACACCGAGAATCCGACATGTTCGGCGACGACCGACCAGATCAGATTCCGGCGGGCGACCTCCTTACCGCCGGCCTCCCAGGCCGCGACATCTTCGGCATCCCAGTGCTCGATGTCGTGGTTTCGCGTCAGCGTGCTCAACGGGGCCTCCCTGAATTCCGGTTGGCCCCAAGGTAGAAAACGGGTATTGCCGCGATGCTGCGCTACATGACGCGAAAATCAACGGTTGCTCACCAGGGTCGGCATATTCCGGTGAGAAGCGGCTACCAGGTGGTGCTGGTGGCGAGCGTCCCGATCCCCAGGAGCACCAGCACCCCCGAGCTGATCTCGTCGAGCCTGCGAGTCACCTTCGGTCGTGCGATCCAGTCCACCGCCGTGGCGGCCCCCAGCGCCACCGCGGTCAACCAGAGGACCGCGATGACACCGTCGATCGCTCCGAGCAGCATCGTCGAGCCGAAGTTCGACGTATTCGGAGGCAGAAATTGTGGTGCGACCGCGAGGAAGAACAACCCGACCTTCGGATTCGCGGCACAGGACACGAGTCCGGTGGTCAGGGCCGTCCACAGGCTCGCTGCCGGTTTCCGGCGACCGAGCTGTTCACTGTCCGCCCCTACACGCCGACATCGGATGAAGCCGGAGACCCCGAGATACAGCAGGTAGAGCCCACCGATCGCCTTGACGGCCCCGAATGCGACCGCCGAACTCTGCAGCAGGGTCGCCACGCCGAGCGCCACCAGTGCCGCCCACAGCAACGAGCCGACGCCGGAGCCGAGTGCCGCGGCGATCCCGAACCGCGCTCCGCCGAGGCCGAACCGGAGAACAAGAAATGTGTCGGGCCCCGGCGTGGCCGCCAACAACAAGCACAGCCCGGCGAAACCCACCAGTAGGGGCACACTCACGCACTGCCCTTTCGGTCGGGCGGGTTACGCGCGACGGTAACGCGACACCAGGAAGGTCTCCCAGGTGCCGTCCTGCACCTGGTGGTACGAACTGACCGTCCGGAGGTCAGGAGTGTCGAATGTCATGACGTCCTTGAACCTGGTCGTCACCGACTGGTCGAGGATTCCGGGCCCATCCGCGCACAGGGTCAGGGAGTTCGCGGCGGAATCGAGGCGGATGTCGTCGTACTGCCACAGCGAGCTCATCATCGACCCTATCCAGGTACAGATGAAACTGTCCCGCTGCGAATCGAACCCCAGAGTCAGCAGAGTCGTGGTCGACTCGTTGCCGGGAAGTGCGCCCTCGCCCTCGGCCACGACCCACAGATCACCGACGGCACGGACACGCTCGGTCCCGGTGAAGGTTTCGGTGGTCTCACCCGGTCCGGCGACCGGACTGGACTCGTATGCCCAATCCCCGAGAAACTGCCGCAGCCAGCGATGCTCAGCTCGCACGTCGGTGAGCAGTGGAGATACTTGCTGATCGTGCTGCATTGCTTTCAATCCTCCGCGATCCGGATGTCGACCTCGATGTTGCCCCTGGTCGCCCGTGAGTACGGGCACACTTCGTGCGCGCTGTCGGCCAGCGTCCGCGCGAGAGTCGCGTCGACCCGTGGCAGGGAAACCTCCAGCACTACCTCGAGCAGGTAACCGCCGGCCCCATCGGCGCCGATACCGACCTCGGCGGCAACCGCCGAATCCGCGGTGTCCGCGCCGTGTTCTTTCGCGAGCGTCCGTACCGCGGAATGAAAACACGCCGAGTAGCCGGCGGCGAAGAGCTGTTCGGGGTTGGTTCCCTGCCCGGTTCCTCCCATCGGTTCCGGGACCGCGAGCGTGATATCCAGATTGCCGTCCGGTGTCCGGACAATTCCATTGCGCCCGTCGCCCGAGGCAATCGCCTGTGCCGCGTTGCGGCTCGGCCTCTTCTTCCGCACCACTTCACTCATTCTGCGCCGATTCCCTTCCGAATTGCTTGTTCCACAGGCGAATACGAACTATCGTCCCGGTCGAGCACACATTGCCCGGTGGCTGCCAGCAGTGGTTGCGCCATGAACTTGACACGTCCGGTTCGGTTGGCTTGCGCCGCGTGCACCAGGAACGGATGGCAGACATAGGCGTCCCCTGCGCGACCGGTGCCGAGCGCCTGGGGCAAGTCGTCGGTCGAGTTGTAGGCGTCATCCATCTCCATGACGCCACCACCGTTCTCGCCCTTCGGGAACAGCAGCTTCGCCATTCGCTGGTGCGAGCCGACTCGAAAACGGGTCGGCGCATCATCGGGGCCGATGTCGGAGAAGAGGAACAACGGAAGCAGCGCGCGCCCCCTCGACCACACGTTGACCCGCCACGGCACCGGGGAACCGGGCATATCCGCCTCGAATCCGCCGTCGATATGCCATCCGTCGTCCCCCGGCGGCTTCTCGCTCGGGAACCGGATCGGGAAGCCATCGAGGCTCTGCATCGGCACCCAACGTCGCGCACCCGCGAGTTGGTCGAACGCCTCGACCAGCGCGGACGCTCCGGCAGCCAGCCGGAACGGTTCGGACTTCTGCTCACCCACCCGAATCACCGGCTCGGTCCAGGTGGAAGAGTCGGTCGGGCTACATCCGGTAGCGCGCCACAGGATCTCGCGCCCCTGTTCGGCGAGAGCGCTAGGAAACGCATTCTCTACCTTGACGAACCCGTCTCTGATGAAATCCGTGATCTGCTGTTCTGTAAGCATGATTGTCTTTCGCCTAGCTGGTGATGAGTTCCGCAGCACGCTCACCGATCATCATCGTGGCGGCATTGGTATTTCCGCCCACTATCTCGGGCATGATCGAGGCATCCGCGACACGTAACCCGTCCACACCCAACACGCGCAGCTGCGGATCGACCACGGCGCGTTCGTCGGTACTCATCCGGCAGGTGCCGACCGGATGATTGACAGTCGTGATGTGCTGGCGAATATGCTGTGCGAGATCGCCGCGGTTGATCACCGACGGCCCGGGGGATATCTCCGCTCCCAACTCCGAAGCGAACGGGCTCGTTCGAGCTGCTTCCCGAACCATCTCGATACCGGCCGTCAGAACGTCCACATCATGGTGCTCGCTGAGGTAATTCGGGTCGATGATCGGACCGTCGGCAACGGAATTCGACCGTATCCGGACCGTACCGCGGCTTCGTGGATAGAGGGTTTTCACCAGCACGGTCAGGACGGGCACAGATGCCGGGGGCGCCCCGCTGGTCGCGTACCCGTCATAGCCCCACGAAATCATCTGCATCTGCAGATCCGGAACACTGCCCGCGTAGGCGGTGCGGGCGAAGGCCACCATTTCGAACAGCGATTGGCGCAACCAGCGCGCGCGGCCACGAACAGCGTTGCGGATGAACGCCGGATCGAAGTACGCCGGCAGCTCAGCGGCTCGGACCGACGGCAGTGTCATCGTGACCGGCACCAATGCGTGATCATGCAAATTGGTGCCGACCGGGAGATCAGCCGTGACGTCGATTCCTGTCGCACGCAAGTGATCCGCCGGACCGATACCGGAGAGCATCAACAGGTGTGGCGAGCCGAAGGCTCCCGCGCACAGCACAACCTCCCGGTGCGCACGCACGACGCTGCGGTCCGAGCCGGTCGCGAGCTCCACTCCGACGGCGCGACCGTGTTCGAAGACGACCCGCGACACCGGTGCACCGGTCAGGATCCGCAGTGTGCCGAGGTGTTCGCGGAGGTATCCGGTGGCAGTACTGGAACGCCTTCCAGCCGAACAGTTCTGCTGCGTCGGCGATACACCTTCTTGTACGGCACCGTTGTAGTCGGGATTCGGTTTCAAACCGATCGAACCTGTGAGAGCCTCGCTGAACAGCACCGCGGGCGCGTGCGGATTTCGCCATCGAGTGACCTCGATCGGCCCGTCACCACCACGCAACTCACTCCCGCCGTCCTCGAACGACTCGAGTCTCTTGAAGCTGGGCAGCACGTCCGAGTAGCTCCATCCGGCATTTCCCTCCCGTGCCCACATGTCGAAGTTCCGGGGATTGCCCCGCACGAACGCCATCGCGTTGATCGAGCTGGATCCTCCGAGGACCTTCCCGTGCAGCTGCGGAAATACCCGGCCCGCCGCATGATGTTGTGGCGTCGAATAGTGTCCCCAGTCGAGCCCCCGATGCAGCCGCGGCGACGCGTACAGCGGGCCGATGATTCCGGGGCGGCGTACGAGCCAGGTCTTGTCCACCGCGCCCGCCTCGACCAGCGTGACCGATGCACCGGTTTCGGCCAGCCGACGCGCCACAATACTTCCCGCGCTACCGGAACCGACGACCACGTAGTCCGATTCGGTCCTCATGTGCACCTTTTACTTTCCCCTAGCCGGCGTGTCGCCGCTGTAGTCGTCACCATTCGACGAAGATCTCGCGTACCCCGCCCGAGAGCAGTTCCTCACGCCGTCGCCACTGGTGATCCGAGACCAAACGAAGTTTCGGAAACTCCCGGAAAACCTGTGTCAGTACGGATTTCAGCTCGATGCGGGTGAGCCGGGCGCCCGCGCAGTAGTGCAGTCCGTAGCCGAACGCGAGATGCTGAGCGGGGCGTCGCTCGATATCGAATCGAGCGGGGCACGTGAATTTCTTGGGATCCTCGTTTGCAGACTCGAAATCGAGGATGACCAGGTCACCGCGCTGGATCTCGACCCCGTCCACCTCCAGGTCGTCCAGCGCGAATCGCGGCGAACCACTGTTTCGCCGGAACACGGGATGTCCGACCCGCAGGATTTCTTCGATCGCATCGTCGACGATGGCCTCGTCGGCGAGGAACAGCTCGCGCTGCCGCTCATCGGTAAGCATCAGAATAAGCGCCTTCTCGACCGTCGTCGTCGCGTTCATCTGGCCGGCGATCTGGATCCCCTTCAGCATCTCGGCCAAGAGCCGGACGTCCTCGGCCGTTTTGCCGTCCCGATCGATCGCCCGGCGAATATTGCCGATCATGAAATCGCGCGATTCGGGTGGGTTCTCCCGTAGCAAGTCCAAAAACAGGCCGGTGAGCTCGGTCGCGGCGCCGCGCGAGATCTCTCCGTCATTGATATTGCTGGCATCGTTGGCCAGCTCACGCACCTGTACCCGTAGCGGCTCCGGCACCCCGATGAGCGTCGAGGTGACAGCCGGCGGCATAGGATAGGCCAGCAGATGGCGAATATCGCAGGGCGACCCCGATTCCCGCATCCGCTCGAAGCCGGCGTCCACCTCGGCGTCGACAATTTCCTCCAGGCGCTCCTGCTCGCCCAGCTTGAAGATCGGTGCGATGAACTCTTCGGTCCCTTTGGCGCGCAGCCTGTCGATGTCCTCGTCGTAGAGCGGCGCACCGATCATCTCCGAATGGGTGAACTTCGGCGCGTGCTCGGGGTTCGGGTGGGCGAACCGGCTGAGTCTCGGATCGTTCAGCAGCCGTCGGACGGCGGCGTACTCGGTGACGAGCCATGCCGGAGATCCGGCCGGGCTGAGGACACGTTCTGGTTGTCCGGACACTCGCATTCTCGTTTCGCTCGATTATCGGAAGGACGACGATGACGTGGCTGTCGGTAGCCGCACGGCAGTGCCGGTGAGTGACGCACTGACCACGCTGTGCACAACGACCACACACATCAACTGCGCCAGTGACGCTCCTGCGCAGCGGTGAACGCCCACTCCGAACGGGTACAGACCGGCCCGGGCACCGCCGGAAGGTTCCGGACGATCCGGGTCGTAGCGGTCCGGATCCGGGAAGAACTCGGCCGATCGGTTGTGCGTGGACAACGAGATCACGAGCCGATCGCCGGGTTCGATCGTTGCGCCCAGCAGTTCGAAAGGTGCGGTAGCCAGACGAGTCACCGCCCACACCGGCGGGTCCAGGCGAATCGCCTCTAGGACACAGCGCCAGGTCAGAGTGTTCGACAGCACGGCTTCGGAGGGAAGCACACCACCGTCGAGCCCCAGGGGGCCTGCTTCGGCGTGAATCGCTGCGGGCAGGTCGGCAATGGCTGCCACCTGCTGACAAGCCGATGCACAGGCACGGCCGACCGTCTCGGTCACGACCATGAACGAGGACAGCAGATGCGTTACCACCTCGCTGTCGGAAATCAGATGTGGACATTGTCCGGCTGCCGCTTGCAGGCGACGCACCAGCGGTGACTCTCCCTGTCGCACAACCTGTTCTGCAAATGTTCGCACTTCCTCGCGGGCGCGCAGGTACTCCGATCCCGCGAGGCTGCGCCGCGATCGCGCCTTACCGGCCACGGCGAGCAGCACCGACATCATCCGATCCATGGACTCAGATTGCGCATCGCTCAGCTCGATGCCCATCAGAGCAGCGAAGAGCTTGTGCGCCAGCCGCGTGGTGAGATCACCCAGTGCGGTCGGACCGGCATTGCCCGCGGCGGCAATCTCCTGTCGTGCGAGTTCGGACAGTTGCGTGCCGGTGTGGTTGTCGACGGCCCCGCGAGAGAACCCGGGTGCGATCAAGCGGCGCAGATCATGATGCACCTCACCGTCGGAGGCGAGAAGGGTATACCGCCCTCCCAGCTCCTGCGGAATGATCGACAGCGCTTCGTCCTGCCGGAGGGAATCGATTGCCACCCTACTGCCGAGGAACTGTACGGCTTCGGGTCCCGCCAGACCCAACGACTCTCCCTTTCCGACCGGAAACCGGAAAACCGGACCATATTGCGCATAGGCAACTTCGAAGAGCCGCCGCGGATCCGTAGCATATTCCGACAGCATGGCAGTGGGAATCAACGGGGGTTGCATAGCATTGTCCAACTTTCTATCCGTCGACAGCGCTTACCCGGACAATCAGAAGTAACGTGACACTATTTCCGACGGATCATCCTGAGCCGCTATCCGCGCCGCAAGCGAAGCGGCTGCTAAGCTGTACTCCTCGCGGTCGAGAATCCGCATCAGGTTATCCGAAAGTTCATCGTACCCGAAGTCTATATCGTCCATAACAAGACCAGCACCGAATTCATTAACAATTCGTTCGGAATTCAATCCGGCTTCCGCTGTGAACGGTATGCACAGCTGCGGCACACCCTTGACCGCTGCAGTCATCACCGTTCCGGCAGCACCGGTGTGCACGATACAGTCCGTTTTATCCAACACACCCGCGAGTGGGACGTCCACCAACAACTCGACATTCTGCGGAAGCGGATCCAGAAGGCTTACCTGCTCGGCCGGCATCATGAGCCGCACATCCACCGGGATCCTACCCAAGAACTCGACGATCCGATTCAGGATAAAGGAATCCGCACCGAAGAGCGCGTCCAGAAATCGCGACCAGATAAGGCATACCGAAGGACGCCTGCCGCGGGCCGACTCCGCTCCCTCGTCCGCGCCGTTGTAGGGGATGTAACGGACCTTCACCGACAGTCCGGCATCGTTCACCGTGGCCACACCCGGTGGCGTCGGATCCAATACCATGTCGAACGGTGGGATTTCCGTGCCGCCACCTGCAGTCACCATGGCGAAGTAGCCAGAAGTGTCGACGGGCTGGAAGACGACACCGTCGCCGGACTCGCAATTGCCCACCGGACCCCACAGGTGACATACCGACCGTATGCCCAACTTGGCACCGAGCCAGCGGGCCTCGTCACTGAGCGGATCACTCATCACGACATCGGGGTGCCACCGGGTCGCGAAATCGAGGGCATTATCGAAGTTGCCCCGCTGCTCAGCAACAAGGACCGGAAATCTACGTTTCAGATAGTCGTCCTTGTCGAAATCCTCCAGGCAGGACAACGACTCACCGGTAGCCGGGTGTGCCAAACCGTGCTTCGGCATTTCCCCTTTCTCCAGCGCCCGTTGAACATGATGGATACGACATCGCTCGACGATGCTGTTCCCGGACAGAAAATCATGGGCTGTCAACCCTGCCCGCTCCACCGCTGCAGATATTGCCGGCGTGCACCCAACTGCCACTTCATGGCCGCGGCGCTGCAGAGCCCTGGCCAATGGAACCATCGGGTACAGATGAGATTGATAGTCCGAAACGGTCATCAGTACACGCATACAGTTTCCGCCGCCCTCACTACCCTACGAATACCCGGCCGACTCTAAGTACGCCTGCAGGCAGGATCAACGACCGTTTTCGATGAGTGGAAGTCCTCGGTAAAGTGAGCCGCGAACATATCGTCGGCGATCTCACTCGAGGTCTGTCGCAGCACCGCTACCAGCCGCAACTCGTTGCGATGAAACTCGCTCGCCGGTCCACACAGCGAAAGCGCCAGATCGTGCCGAGCACTGTGAGTTCCCAGCGAGACCGCGGCACAACCGACTCCGGCCAGGTACTGACCGCGCTCGTACGCGACGCCGGCAGCGCGCACACGATCCAGCTCGCGGCGCAGGTCGTCGCCGAACGCCGGCCGAGTGCCGGGATCGAGCTGGTCCACGGCGTGGTGGGCCAGCAACGCCTTGCCCACCGCGGTGCGGCATGCAGGCTGGCGACCACCGACCCGGGAGGGCAGGAACCTACCGAACTCGGTGCCGATCTTGTCGAGGTAGACGATATCGAGCCCGTCGAGATAGCCGAGGTGAACGACCATTTTCGTGCGGCTCTGCAGAGCTGCCAGGTGTGGCGCCGCGATCCGGCACAGCTGATTGTTGTACACCGAGGCCGTGCCGAGCTCGAAGATGCGCCGGCCCAGTTCGTACCCGGAACCTTCCAGCCGCACCACCCAGCCGATACGGCTGAGCCTGTCCAGTATTCGATGGACCGAGGGGCGGGGTATGCCCGTCGCCTGAGATATCTCGGTGAGTGTCAGTTGTCCGGCCGTTTCCAGCGCTTCCAGAATGATGTCAATGCGGTCGATCTGAGAAATCGCTTCGCTGACCATCGACTACCTCCCGGTACTCGCCGGCGCACCATGCTGCGCCACGGCGTTTCGTACTGCATGAATGGGCCCCACCCGGTACATCGTGCGCGAGCACCGACCGTGGCACTCCAGCCCAACCGGCTACTCCCCGATCAAGACTTAGCATCACCTAGAACAAGTAGCAATACTCGCGCCGTATCGGACGAGTCGCTAGCGGCTTTCACACCGTTGCAGGATTGCGCAAAGGTCGCCACCACGTCGGAGCAAACCCCCCTCGAACAGGATTGACATCGGACTGCCCGTGACCAATAGTACTCATCGCAGCGGTTCGCCGTCTGCACATCCGACGAATTCACCTGCGACCAGCGACATTTCGGCAAAACCTCGAGCCATACGCGACGACGCATCCATCGGCCGTCACGCCCCGGCCGACCGCCGACATGACTACATTCGAGAGGTCCACAGAGAGGCAACGCCCCGGCAATCTGAGCAGGACAGCGGCCGAACAAAAATGTAACGTGTTCTAGAAACATAGGGTAGCGTGCCCTCGGAGGGGGCCACCCGTGAGTTGTGTGGAGGGAATCAGTGAACGACTCTGACGAGATGCCATCGGAGCCCGCGAAGACGTTCGACGTCATCGTTGTAGGTTCGGGAGCGGCAGGCATGAGCGCGGCCATCACAGCGGCCCGGCACGGCCTGAACACCGTAATCGTCGAGAAATCTCGGTATTGGGGCGGTTCGTCCTCCCGGTCGGGCGGCGGCGTCTGGATTCCCGGAAATTCAGTGCTGCGGCGTGAGGCACCGGCCGACACCCCTGACGCGGCACGCGAGTACGTTCGTTCGATCGTCGGCACCGACGTCGATCCCGCATTGATCGACCAGTATCTGAACCGTGGCAGCGAGGCCCTCGACTTCATCCTCGAGAACACACCGCTGCGTCTGGAGTGGGTGCGTGACTACTCCGACTACTATCCGGAGGCCCCGGGCGGCCGGTCCACCGGGCGCTCCTGCGAACCGAAGCCGTTCGACGGCAACAAACTCGGCGCAGACCTGGCGACGTTGCACCCTCCGTACAACAAGAACCCGATGAACGTGGTCATCAAACAGGCCGAGTACCGCTGGCTGAGCACCGGACTGCGGCACTGGCGGGGGCCGGTCAAGGCTTCCCGGGTCGCGGCACGGCTACTGCTCGCCCGAATTCGCCGACAGCGGCTGCTGGGTTTCGGTGCTTCGCTGATGGGACAGATGATGCTCGGCCTGCGAGCTGCCGGAGTCCGACTCGAGCTCGGTACCCCGCTGGTCGGACTGGTGACAGCCGAAGATCGGGTGACCGGCGTACGCGTCGAGGTCGACGGTGAGTCGCAGATCTGGCACGCCGAACACGGTGTCGTGCTCGCCTGCGGTGGTTTCGACCACAACGCCGAGATGCGACAGCAGTATCAGCGCGCCCCCATCGGATCGGACTGGACCACCGGAGCGGCAACGAACACCGGTGACGGCATCAACGCCGCACTCGAGATCGGGGCGGGAATCGGCTTCATGGAGGACGCCTGGTGGGGGCCCACGATCCCATTCCCCAGGGGGCCGTGGTTCGCGCTCTCCGAGCGCTCGCTGCCGCGCAGCATCATCGTCAACGAGCGTGCCGAACGCTTCATGAACGAATCACTGCCCTACGTCGAGGCCGTTCATCGGATGTACGGAGGCGAGAACGGTCAGGGTGAAGGACCGGGCGAGAATATTCCGGCGTGGCTGGTGTTCGACCAGAAGTACTTGAACCGCTACATGTTCTGCGCGGTTCCGCCACGCAGCCCGCTTCCCAAGAGCTGGCTCGAGAGCGGCACGGTCGTACGCGCTTCCACCATCGAGGAGCTCGCCGCGAAGATGGGGGTTCCCGGTGACCGGCTCGCTGCGACGATCGCCCGATTCAACGGCTTCGCCCGCTCCGGCACCGATGCTGACTTCGGCCGCGGTACAAGCTCGTACGATCACTACTACGGTGACATCACCAACAAACCCAACCCGAGCCTCGGTGAGATCACCGATGGTCCATTCTACGCGGCGAAGATGGTTCCCGGCGATCTCGGCACCAAGGGCGGGGTCACCATCGACTCGTCGGGGCGCGCACTGCGCACCGACGGCTCGGTGATCGAGGGACTCTACGCCGCGGGCAACACCAGCACACCGGTCATGGGGCACACCTACGCCGGGCCCGGCGCGACCATCGGACCGGCCATGGTCTTCGGCTATCTCGCGTCCCTCGATATCGCCGAACGAGCGGGCCGGCGCAGCGCCGTCGCCGCACGCTGACCCCGCGCTTCGGTCCCGGTTCGTGCCGGTGCGGTTCGGCGAGAACCCTGAACCGCACCGGCACCGCCGTCACTGCTCGGCGTCGTTATCCGTTGTGCCCCAATACGCCTTGATCGAAGTGACCCGGCCGTCGGAGTCGAACTCCATCACGCTGATGGCGCCGATCGTGATCACCTCACTCGTGCTCGTCAGAGCCATCGCGGCGGCGGATCCGTGCGAGGCTCGGACAGGCGCATCCAGAGTCAGTTTCGATTCGAATGTCATCGCGAATTCATAGAACTTGCGCAAGTCGTCGAGACCGACGACGGGCTCGTTTCCGTACGGATCCTCCACCACGGCATCAGGGGCGAACAATGCGAGGATGCCGTCGACATCGCCGGCATTGAAACTATCCAGGTAGCGACGGAGTACGTCCTTCATCTCCAGTTCAGTGGGCATCTCGTGCAGTTCCTTTCCGGTAGCTCACAGGAGCGCACGCCGACGTAGGTCATCGGCGTACTCGAGAATGAGATCTGGTGTGATCCGTGGAATTTCGCCATGGTCGCCGATTCGCTGGGCACGAACGCCCGCAACGAAGGCGGTGGCCGGCAGCGCGGACCCGGCGACGGGAGTCTCCGGGTTTCGATACGAGTCGAGCAGCGGCAACAGTGAGTTCTGCCGGTGTTCCCCGCTGAGCCCCGACAGTACGACAGCAACTCGCTCGACCCACACCGCGTAATCGTCGATGCGAGTGATGCGGAAACCGGCGTCGATCATCCAGTCGACGAACGAGTCCAGGTCGATGCCGTCGTCGTGTGGATTGACCACGTGATAGGTCCGGAAATCACCCTGGGCCTTCCGCGCGAGCGTCACCATTGCCTCGGCAACGAAATCCACGGGCAGCCCGTCGTAGTGCGCCCGGACAGATCCCGGCCTCGTCGAGTAGAACGTCGCGGGCGCCAGCCCCGTCGTCAGCACGCCATGGAGCAACCGGGTGAAACGATCACTCACGTTCACCTGTCCGGGATAGTGGCGATGCGCCAGGATCATGGCCGACCGGAACACGGTGACCGGTAACCCGTATCGGTCGTGCGCGTCGCGCAACAAGACTTCCCCGGCCCACTTACTCGTGCTGTAGCCCGTGGCGTAGTTCGCGCGATCGTCCGGAGCCGG
Source organism: Nocardia vermiculata NBRC 100427 (assembly GCF_001613265.1). Lineage (GTDB taxonomy): Bacteria > Actinomycetota > Actinomycetes > Mycobacteriales > Mycobacteriaceae > Nocardia > Nocardia vermiculata. Next base: position 58,350 of record NZ_BDCA01000018.1, on the reverse strand, counting down.
GTTCCACTGCCGCACATCACTGTCCTCGTCGAACACTGTCGATCCGGCAACGGCCGCCACACCGACTGTGGACACGTAGCTGAACCGTTTGCGTCGAGAGGTGATCGCGAACCGGATCAGCTCCGCGGTCCCCACGGTGTTGGGACCGAACAAGTCCTCATAGGGCAGTACATGATTGACCAGCGCTGCCGCGTGCACGACCGAATCGACCCGGCATGCGAGTTCGTCCCAGATCCGCGGTGGCAGGCCCAGCTCCCGCGCCGTCACGTCACCGGCCACCACCTCGAGCCGGTCGACGGACAGCTTGCGGAATTGTTCGGCGAGAGGGGGAGTCGACTCGAAGGCCGATTCCAACCGAACCCGGGCATGCTCCGCATCGTCTCCCCGCACCAGGCAGATCAGCGTCCCGCCGTCGCGCTGGAGCCGAGATAACCATTCCAAACAGAGAAATCGGCCGAGGAATCCGGTGGCTCCGGTCAACAACACCACGTGTGGCGCGGCGGTCGGCGGCGCCGCCGATTCGGCGGCGCCCAGGGCTGCGGGGGCGATGAATTGGTCCAAGACCAGGTCCGCGGCCCGCACATCCGCTGGTGATCCGTGTACGGATTCGAACCGGGGCCCGTGCATATCGTTCGAAGAACGCTGCCTCTGTACGTAGTCGGACAGCCGATCGAGGTCGATCGTGGGGTCGATCACCAAGGCCACCGGTACGTCGACGCCGTACAGTTCGCCGAGCTGTTTCGACAGAGCTACAGCTGTGAGCGAATCACCGCCCATCTCCACGAAGCGGACGTCTCCTCGCAATGTTGCGGCCGGCGATCCGAGCAGAGCAGACGCGACACGACCGACGATCTCACGCACCGGCCGAAAACGGACTTGCGCTTGTATCGAACGCAAAGCTTGCCGCTCGGCGTGCTCGAGGTCGGCGTACATCTGCTGGAGCGAGGCGCCGTAGCGCCGAACCAGTTCGGGACGCAGTAATTTCCCCAGTCCAGACAGCAGTGCGTTGGCTACTGCGAACGGTTCGGTTTCGATCAAGACATCGCGTGGGATCTCGTACGGACGCAGGTCGGCGACGGCCGCGGCGGTACGCAACGACTTCGTCACGGCCTCCTTCAACTCGGCCGGATCGCAATATTCGCGCAGCGCCGACCCGGTCGGCACCACGACGGCGAGCAGGTAGGCACGCTCACTACTGCCGTATACGAAGATCTGCCGGACCCACCGCGCGGTCGCGAGTACCGCCTCGACCCGAGCGATCGTGACGAATTCCCCCTGAGACAGTTTCACCACATTGCTGCGCCGGTCGATGTAGGTCAACCGGTCCGGCCCGATCTGCGCCATCACATCGCCGGTGTGGTAATAGCCGTCGGAATCGATCATTGTGGCGCTGAGGTCCGGCCGCTTGAAGTACCCGGGGATCTGCGTGCTCGACTTCACCAGGAGCTCGCCACGTGGATAGGGCCGATCGGTCGAGAAGTAGCCGAGCTCCGGGACGTCCGCCAACATGTAATCGATCACCGGCGGGCGCTGAACCTGGTTGTCGAGCACGATCCCCCCACCCGCTTCGGTCGACCCGTAGCCGTCTCGCAGCGGTACCTCCAGGACGGATTCGATGAACGTGCGCATCTGTCCGGCCAGCGGCGCGCTGCCGAATCCAGCGATGAGCAATCTGCCGCCGAAGAACTTGTCGCGCAGGTTCTCACGGACTTCCGCTTCCAGGCGGGATACGTCGATCTCCTCGGCTGAACGGCGGTTCAGTTCGTTGTGATAGGTCTGTAGCGCCATATCGCACAGCCTCGGTACCAGAGTCAGCTCGGTGGGTCTCACCAGCGCGATGTCGTCGAAGATCTGTGACAGATCGCTCGCCGCAGTGAAGTAATTGGTCCCGCCCCGTGCCAGCACTCCGAACAGCGTCATCCGGCCGCCGATATGGCTCAGCGGCATGTAGTTCACCGTGATGGCCGCCCCGGCACCGGGCCCGACGAGCCAGGCACGTAAGCACAGCCGCTCCGTGTACAGCGCACCCTTGGGGCTCCCGGTGCTGCCCGAAGTGTAGATGAGCAATGCCAGCGGGTCGTCGCTGTCGGAGTGGGAAAACATCGCAGGCACCGGGTATCGGGCCCCACGTTCGACCACATCTTCAAGCGTGTCTAGGATTTTTCCGTTGTCCAGCATCGAGGCGGCGGATTCGATCCGCTCTCGCTCAGCATCGTCACCGGGACAGCGATCGAATACGATGAGCCGTACCGACTTCGAGAGCCCGTCGCCGATTGCCGCCACCGCTGTTTCCAGCAAGTCGGGTGTTACCGCCAGAATTCGCGGCTCTATCTCGGCGAGATAACCGCGAAGTTCTTCAGCTCCCGCGGTCGCCGGCAGCGGCGCCACGACGGCGCCCAGATAGATGCACGCCAGGTCCAAGGCCACGTAGTCACTGCTGGTAAAGCCGACGATCGCGACGAAATCGCCCGGCACCAATGCTATTTCCGGGTCGTGATGCCATGCGCCGGCGATCGCGCGGACGCGTTCCCAGAGTTCGCCGTAGGTAATGGTGTCGAAGCGAGGTAGTAAGTGTGCCGCACACCGGCCTGTCGCCGGGTCCACGGTGTACTCGAACGCCCGGCGACCGAGCGCAGGTCGCTCGGCGTAGCTGGACATCACCGTCTCTACGACCTCGGCCAGATGCAGCCCGGGCCGGCGGATCTCGGCACTGACCGACTCGACAGCCATCGCGGCCCGCACCTCGGGATCACCGGAGTAGACCTCCATCATCCGCCTCGCTACCGCATCTTCCCGAGGGTCGCTCGACATCAATCAATCTCCTACTTCACGTTTCGACTGTGTAGGCACGAGGCGCCGACTCTTATCCATACTCACGATTCCGATCCGAATTTCGACACCCGCTTCCGCTCTGCGGAATCGACCCTGGCCGACCGGATCCGGCGGCCTCTACCGTGAAAAAGCTTGACCCCCGAGGTGATCGGTGGACAGATCCGAAATGCATCTGATACACAAGAGCGAATTACTGGCAACAGCACTGGAAGCGGTCGATCTATCGCAGGTTCGCATGGTCGACACACGACGGTACAAGGCAACCTATCCGACATCTGAAGAGGCGAATACCGCAACGTGGCCGAAGCTGATGAAACTACTTCCGGTTCTTGCCACCACTCGAATTCCAGCGACCGAAATCAGCGCCGCAGTGGTCGCAAAATCCATTACGTGGAGCGATCAGGATGTCAATATCTACATCGGGGCAGAGGGGCGCACGCTCCGCTCATTTCTCGACCTCGACACAGCCGATTTCGAATCCGTATTCGATTGGCATATTCGCGTCGCGAGATCACTGGCCGACTCGAAAGGAGTGACGGTCCACGTATCCCACGGTTTCAACCCGTTCGACTCGATGCCGGGCCTCCACTCCATCCGGGATCAGCTGCACACCCACATCCACATACCGTGCGACGCGACCCGCCGCACGGTACCCCTGGACCAAATGACCTGCTACGAGCAGCTGGAATTGATCGAGCCATTCACAAAGGTGTTCGATGACCGAGCGCGGTACTACGCCACGGCCGGGCACCTGATCGGCCCGGTCGAGGCACGCACGGGTCACTTGCGCCTCCGGGGAGGGCCGGGCTCGCTCATCGGGATCCACGGGTTGCTCAGCGACCTGTACCAGGTGTACGAATCAGCGTCCCGTACCCTGACCGCCGGTGACACGGAGGCCGCCACCGGACATTCCCGATACATTCCACGTCCGCAGCCGGAACGCCTTGCGCGAATGGCTGCCTTCATCGACCGGAACTCGGCCTGGATTTCGACAGAATCGGTCGATCTATTGCGATATCTCGCGATCAACGTGGTCGATGCGGCACCGCGCACCGATCCGCGTTCCGCAGATTTCCGAAGCCCCGCGCAAGCCTGGCTGGCCAAAGGCCCCTGCGGTGCTTTCAACTTTGTTGTCGAGCCCGGATCGGATGATTTCTGGTTCGATTTCGCGCCCCGGGTGATAACCACCTCGCCAGCCACCAAGATATTGGGGCGAGGTCCGACTCTGATCACCAAGAACCAGGGTCTCGCCACCCCCAACGAAGAAGGCGTTATGGACACTTTTCAACACCAAGTAGTGTGCGCCGTCCACTCCGTCGCCCACCTTCGAGCCTACAAATTGTCGTAACTGCGAATAATTCGCACATCGAGAGCAGGGCCCACATCTATGACATCGATAACATTTCCGAGTTCGGACAACCGATCCCTCGATATCGACCCGGCATTCACGGGGTTGACCGGCGACCGGAAGATCGCCAAGGCTCAGTTCCCGTTCGGAAAGTCTTGCTGGGTCGTCGCCGACCATGCGGAGATCCGAAGGATCTATTCCAGTGACGCGTTCACTAGAAATATCCCGATCCCCGACGACGCACCACGCGTCACCCGTGCGGTCATCGCCCGGCCCGGATCGATCGGAGGTTCCGAGGGAGCAGCACACGGTCACGCTCGCCGCATCCTACGAAGAGTTCTGTCCCGAGAATTCAATGCCGCGATGGAGCCTGTGATCACCGGGCTGGTGTCCCAGGCCCTCGACGATATCGAGGCTGCCCCGCCTCCACATTTCGACTTCGTTTCGGCGCTCGGCGACCGGATTCCGATGGCCGTGCTGTGTCACATGCTCGGCGTACCCGGATCCGACGGCGAAACGCTACGGACGTCGGTGGCGAATGTATTCGCCGACTCCGGCGGGGTCGACGTGGCAGCCACGGAACGGGCCCTGGTCACGCTGGTGCGGTACGTGGCCGAGTTGATCGAAACCCGCCGGCGCGAGCCTGGCACCGACCTGATCTCACAATTGATCGCTATCTCCCAGGACGAGAACACCCCGCTCTCGGATTCCGATCTGTTGGTCCTCGGCATGAGCCTGGTCTTCGCGGGCTACGAGACCACTGCGGTCATATTGCCCAAAGTCGTTCTCTACTTGCTCGAATCACCGGAGCGACTGACGGGGGCTTACCTGGACGATGACCGCTACCTGGACGAACTACTCAGACTGATCTCACTCGGCGGAGGTGAGACGCTCCCCTGGCTGGTCCGCAGCGAGGTATCGGTCTGCGGACAAGTCCTGCAACCGGGTGAGTTCATCGTGCCGATCATCGGTGCGGCAAACCTGGACGACGACATCTTCGACGACCCCACCCGGTTCGACCCGAATCGCAAGAAATGCCCGCATCTTTCATTCGGCTATGCCGAACACTACTGCCTCGGATCGGATCTGGCCCGGATGGAGATCACCGCCGTCCTTTCCGGATTGCGCTCCAGATTTCCGGAAGTACGGATATCCGATGCCGAGAACGCGGTCGTGTGGCGTACCGGTCACGCGCTCTGGGGTCTGCAATCCCTACTGCTCACCACATCGTGATCACATCCGGCCGATCAATCAGACAAGCCTGCTATTAGGGGAAAAGAAGTGATCGACAAGGGAATCGGGGCCGGAAAGCGGCTCCACGAACTCAGAGGAGACATGCTCCTCCTGATCAAATGGGCGCTACGACACGGTGTCGCGCACCTGTATCTGCGACCGAAAGCCACCGAGGGCGACGCCCACGCCCAGCTGTGGTTCGATCCGCTCAGCGCGAAAGACCTTCCGGCTCTTCAGGAAGATATCCGGGCCAGGGGTGAGATCGTCCGGGGCCGCGGCGGCATCGTGATCACCTCACATGGCCTCGCCCGTCAGATCTTCGGTCGGCCGAGAGAATTCACCAGCCCCAATGCAGGTTTACTGATGCCCCCGTGGATGCAGCGGATCTACTCGTATGTGAACACCCATTCGTTCGCCGACCCTTTCGAACCACCGTCACTGGTCGGTTTCAACGGCCCCGAACTCACCCACGCGCGAGCGCTACTGCGAAACCGCCTGTCCCGCCAGGCAGCCGACGTTCTGAGGCCTGAGATCGAGGCGCGCGCCGAGACCTTCAGTGCAGAACTGGCCCACCGGCATGTCGACGGCCGGGTCGATATCGTGCAGCATTACGCCCGAAGACTCTCCCAGGAAATTCTGGCGCTCGCCTTCGAGATCGACTCCAGTGAGTTGTCGGAGGTTTGCGTCCATGCGGAGAAGGTCTCGCACCTGATCGACCTCGGCTTGACGCGTCGGAAATTCTTCGAGCTCGCTCGGTCGAGCGCGCACCTCGATCAATGGACCGATCGACACATCGAGCAGGTACGGCCGGGATCCGGGTCCGTGATCGCTTCCTCGGTCGAGGCCATGCGGGCCGGGACGATCAGCCGGGACCAGCTTCGCCGAACGGTCAATCTGCTGCTCGTCGCCGGATATTCGACGACGATTTCCACCCTGGTCTCCGGAATCAGCCTGTTGATCGAGAATCCGGATCAACTCGAAATACTCACGCACCAACCGGAATTGTGGCCGAATGCGACAGAGGAGGTGCTGCGGCTGGCGGGGCCGGTCATGCTGGTGCCGCGGTACTGCGAAGCCGGTGCCGAGGTGGAGGGCTTCCGGATCAAACCGCAACGACCGTTGTACATGACGGCGATGAACCGGGACCCCGAGCAGTACCGATGCCCCGATCGGATGGACGTTACGCGAGCGAACGCGTCCACCCACTTCGCATTCGGCGGCGGTCCGCATCGCTGTCTCGGCTCGGCCCTGGCACGGGTGGAAATCGAGATCGGGCTCCGAAGCTTCTTCTCCCGATGGGCCGGCGCGTCGATAACCGATGCCGAGCGCGGCACCGCGGTACTCGTGCGGAACTGGGACGAACTGACCGTCCAACTGCCCCACGCGGAGGTGTGACCGGCATGCATCCGAACCGTGAAATGCAGGTTCTGGTCGTGAGCCCGCCGAACTCCAACACGGTCCTGGACGGCGCCACCTGCACTGTGACCAAGCCGGAGGAGCACACAGACTGGTCCGATTTTCCGAATCTGGGGATTCTCACCCTGGCCTCCGCGATCCGTGACGTTCCGGGCGTGCGGCCGGTCTACCTCGATGCCACGGTGATGCCGTGGGACGAAGTGCTCGCATATCTCGAAGAGCATGCAGCGCAGGTACTCGCCCTGTGCATCAGCGCGCTCACCGCGACCTACGAGGCGGGTCTCGACCTGTGCGCGGCGGCCAAGCGGATCGACAGCCGGATCATCACCATCGTCGGCAATGATCACATGACCGCACTGAGCCACGAATGTATGTCCCGAAGGGCGGGCGTCATCGACTACGGCTTCGTCGGCAACGAAGTGATCGGCAGCTTCACCGCTCTGATCTCCGCACTGCGCCGCGGCGAATCCGTCCGGCCGGAGAGGTACCCCGGACTCGCCACACGTGCCGACGGTCGCGTAGCGATTCAACCGCAGGCGACGGAGCCGATTTTCACCGCACTGGACTACAGCCTCCTCGACGCCGCATTCGACCATACGAGCCGCTACGACCTCAACTTCCGCAAGCGCGTCGTACCCACGTTCGCGCGATTGACCGGGCGGCAGGTACGAGCCGGTATGCCGGTCGAAATCGGCCGCGGCTGCATCAAGTTCGCTCGAAACGACGCCTGCTCGTTCTGCTCCATCCAATTCGGCGGGATGTGGCGCAATGCCGTTCCCGATGCCGCCGCAGCGTGGCATCTGCTGCACACCGCGTACTCGGAAAACTACGACTATCTGTATCTCACCGCAGACGAGCTGCCACTGACGTTCGGCAGATTATTGCGCGAGATGCTGGATTCACCGCCGCGGTGGTGGCGTGATCTCGCTGACGACGAACGACCGGTGCTGGTGGGTTACGCACGCGCCGACGGCCTCTCCGACGAACGGCACACGACGATGCTCCGCTCGCTCGGGGTCCGGCAGCTGATGGTCGGCCTCGATGCCGGCACCGCGGCGTCGTTGCATGCCATGAACAAGCCACTCACGCCGGTCCGCGACCGCGACTCGGCGTTTCGCGCCGAGAAGATGTTCGATCACAATGTGCGGGCTCTGCGCGCTGCCGGTAACGCCGGGCTGCTGCTCAAGGTTGGTTTCGTGGTCGGTCACCTCGGGATGAACGAACACCTGCTGCAAGAGAATGTCGATTCGATGAAAGCCCTGCTCGACTCCGGCGCCGGGGCCATCGCATCGCTGGATGTCGAGGTGCTCTCGCCCGAGCCCGGGTCCGCGGACTTCACCATGCTGCTCGATCCGGCCCGGGCCCGGACTCGTGGCGAAGAGCTCGGCTTGCCGCTGCCGGAGATGCGGCTGCACGAGAGGCACGCTCGGAAGTGGCGCGGAATGGATGTCATCGACCGAGAGCAGGCCATGGCGGACTACGTCGAATCGGTGATGCCCGGACTCACACTGAATGATCTCGCGCAGGCGCGCAACGAAGTGCGCAAGTACGGCGAGAGCATCGGGTTGACGATCGGAGGCTGAGCGGAGAGGAGGCGAATCCTGCCGCTCAGCTCCAGGTGTCCTCGAGCATGCGGGGCTTGCACGCCTGCCAGGCGCCCACCAGCAGTACCAGCACCGCGACCGACAGCAGTGCGAAGGGAGCGCCCCAGCCCCCGAACGCGCTGTGCAGTACGCCGAACAGCAGCGGACCCACGCAGGCCACGGTGTAGCCGATGCCCTGGGTGAATCCGGACAGTGCCGCCGAACCGGCCTGGGTGCGGGTCCGCAGATTGATCAGCGTCAGCGCCATCGGGAAGGTACTCGGCCCGAAGCCCAGCAGCAGTACCCACAACCACGGCGCGCTCATCGGCGCCAGCAGCAGCCCGGCGAAGGCCACGAAGAACGACACCGCACAGACCACCACCACCGGGAACGGATTGCGGATCCGCGCGGTGAACGAGGGTGCGGTGAGCGCGGAGACCAGGCCGATCGCGGAGAAGAAGGCCACCATGGTGCCACCGAAGGCGGCATCGGCTCCGGCATCGGCGAGGATCTTGGGCAGCCAGGTGAACATCGCGTAGGTGTTGAGCGAGGTCATTCCGAACATCGCCGCCATCCCCCAGGCCAGCGGAGACCGGGTGATCCGGCCGGCGCGTGCCGGGATCTCGCCCGGAACGTCGGCCACCGCGGTGGTATCCACCCGGTCGCGGCCCTTGCGGCCGCGCAGTACACCGAACCACGGCACCGCGGCCGCGAAGCCGATCAGCGCCCACAGCCCGATCGACACCCGCCATCCGGCCGCATCGGCAACCGGCACCGCGATCAGCGCGGGAACGACGGTGCCGATCTGCACCATGGTGATGTACACCGAACTGAGCACCGCCAGGTGATCGGCGAAGTACCGTTTGACCAGCGGTGGAATAACAACGTTGCCGATGCCCATACCCGCCAGCGCCAGACCCGAGAAGCCCAGCAGTTCCCAGGTGTCGGGCACCACGGCGCGTACGAGCTGCCCCAGGCCGGCCATCAGCATCGCGACCAGTGCGGTGCGTTCCAGCCCGAGCCGGCGCACGAAGATCGGGGTGATCAGACCGGCCAGCGCGAACATGGCGGTCGGGATCATGCCGAAGACGCCGACGACCGCGGTCGAGTAACCGACATCGGCACCGATCCGCTCCGCCAGCGGCGTGAAGGCGGTGACGGCCACACGCAGGGTGAGCGCCGAGACCACGATGGCGGCCAGCACCAGGACCCGTCCTTCGGTCAGGGAACGGCGCTGGCGGCGCGCGGTACTCGTTTGCTGCTCGTTGGTGACAGTCACTCGGAAAATCATAGGATGATTGGATGAAAGTGGGCAACCAAATGTGAGGCGGAGTACTGTGTCGTCCGTGCAACCAGTCCGGCGCACCAGCCTCATCGCCCAGGTCACCGACCAGCTGCGCACTGAAATTCGTTCGGGGCGCTGGCCGATCGGCTCCCGCATCCCCACCGAACCGGAATTGACCGAATTAACGGGCACCGGTCGCAACACCGTACGCGAAGCGGTCCAAGCGCTGGTACACGCGGGGATGCTGGAGCGACGGCAGGGCTCGGGCACATATGTCATCGCCACCTCGGATCTGGGTGGCACGCTGACCAAATACTTCGCCGACGCCGTCGAACGCGATGTCCTGGAACTGCGGCAGGCCCTCGACGTGCAGGCCGCCCGGCTGGCCGCGTTACGCCGCGACGACGGCGATGTGCAGACCTTGCGCCAACTGCTCGAGCAACGGCGACAGGACTGGGACGACGGCAACCCGACGGCTATCGACACCGACGTGGCACTGCACCGGGCCATCGTGGCGGCCAGCCACAACGCGGTGTATCTCGAGTTCTACGATTCGCTGCTGCCGGTGATCGAGGATGTGATCCGCGCCCGCAACACCCGCTTCGGCGGCGACTACCACGACGAACACACCGAACTGGTGCAGGCGATCATCGACGGCGACGGTGACCGTGCCGCCCGCGCCGCACGGTGCTTCCTGAGCGCGTTGATCGCCGAGTACCCCGTACAGCCACACTGAGGTCCGCCGGCAGCCGAGCCGCGCAACTAGAGCATCAAACGGATCATATCCGCGGTATGCGCCAGTCCGGGGAACGCCTCGGCCGTCGACCGTGGATGCAGCGCATGCACGGCCAGCCGGAACATCACCGCACGCAGCAACATCTGTGGCCAGTCCGGCAGATCCGACCACCGGTCCAGCAGTCCCGGGTCCGCCCCGCCCCACGACAGCGCATCGACCACGATCACCCCGGCCGCCCAGGACGCCGGGCGCCAGTACGGGGTGATGTCGGTCAGGCCCGGAGACCGGCCGTCGGTGAACAACACGGTGCCGAACAAGTCACCGTGTACCAGCTGCGGGGGAACCTGCATCGGCTTACGCAGGGTGGCCAGCTGCGCGAGCATGTCGATGCTGCGACGGCCGTCGGGCGCGGCACCCGCGAGCATCCCGCCGGCCTTCAGCGTGCGCAGCGGGACCGACTCCCAGGCCGCGCGGTCGGCCGCGACGAAAACATCGACATCGACCCACGGCGCGATGGGCTGCTGGATCAGGAACCGCGGCCGCTCCAGGCTCGCGGTGGCGTGATGCAGCCGCATCGACACCGACACCACCTCGTCGTGGCGAGGCTCCGGGGTGCCGTCCAGATAGGTGTCGGCGCGCCAGCCGGAAACGACGTAGCGCCCGTCGGTGGCTCGTACCGGCCGCGCCAACCGCACCCCGTCCACCTGCAATGTCTCTCGCACCTTGGCCGACCACGCGGCGCGGGCATGATCGGCCACCGGGCTGAGCACCACATCTCCGCAACGCCATCCGCCGTCCCAGTCACCGAGGGCGACCGGCACCACTTCGCGCAGTCCGAAAGTGGAGCGCACATGCTCGGGAGGTTCGACAGATGTCACGGCCGTACCGTAACCCCACGAACTTGTCCACTCGAGTAACCACGCCGAGAACGACGCCGAGGTGAGACGGGGTCCCGATCAGTAGACAGGCAGACTCGGATCGACCTGATTGGCCCAGGCGACGATCCCGCCCTGCAGGTGGGTGGCATCGGCGAAGCCGGCACGCTTGACCGCGGCCAGCGCCTCCGCCGAGCGGATACCCGTCTTGCAGTGCAGCACGATCGGAGTGTTCTGCGGCAACTCGGCCAGCGCCTCACCGGACAGGATCCGATCCTTCGGAATCAGGGTCGCGCCCTCGATGCGGACGATATCCCACTCCACCGGCTCACGGACATCGATGATTGCGACGTCCTTACCCGCGTCGAGCATGTCCTTGAGCTCACGGGCGGTCACCGTCGAGCCGACTGCCGCGGTCTGCCCCTCCTCGGACACCACACCGCAGAACTCCTCGTAGTCGATGAGTTCGGTGATGGGCTCCCGCTCGGGATCGCGGCGCAGCTTGATGGTGCGGTAGTTCATGTCCAGTGCGTCGTAGATCATCAACCGGCCCAGCAGGGTTTCGCCGATACCGGTGATCAGCTTGATCGCCTCGGTAACCATGACCGAACCGATCGATGCGCACAGCACACCGAGCACGCCGCCCTCCGCGCAGGAGGGAACCATTCCCGGCGGTGGGGCCTCGGGGTACAGATCGCGGTAGTTCAGGCCGCGACCGTCGGGAGCGTCCTCCCAGAACACCGAGACCTGCCCCTCGAAGCGGTAGATCGAGCCCCAGACGTAGGGCTTGTGCGCCAGCACCGCCGCATCGTTGACCAGATAGCGGGTCGCGAAGTTGTCGGTGCCGTCGAGGATCAGGTCGTACTGTGAGAACAACTCGACGGCGTTCTCCGGCTCCAGCCGGAACTTGTGCAGCACCACCTCGACCCCGGAATTGATCTCCAGAATCGAGTCGCGCGCACTGTCGGCCTTGCTCCGGCCGATATCGGATTGGCCGTGGATCACCTGGCGTTGCAGGTTCGACGCGTCGACCTCGTCGAACTCCACGATGCCGAGTGTTCCGACACCGGCCGCCGCCAGATACAGCAGCGCCGGCGAGCCCAGGCCGCCCGCGCCGATCACGAGCACCTTGGCATTCTTCAAGCGTTTCTGACCGTCCATCCCGACGTCGGGAATGATCAGATGCCGGCTGTAGCGGGCGACCTCATCCCTGGTCAGCTCCGCGGCCGGTTCGACCAATGGCGGCAGGGACTGTGGTGATGACACGTCGCAGACTCCTCGAATCGAATTCGCCGTTAGGGCTGACGGGTGCAACGCCGCCGGCCGGGTCGTTCTTCCCGGGCCCGACTCTCAGGATGCCCCTGCTGCTCCACTCGGCACCACGGTGTCATCCGCGCGGGTAGGGCCAAGGATTGAAGCGGCACTTCTTGCCGTCCATGGGCACCACACCCTGCGGATCCAGCGTCGCGATGTCGTTGTTCCGGATACCGAAGGTCTGTTGCATCATGATCGGCGCCAGTCCCCCGTCGTTCTCGCACGGTTGATGTTCGTGGTAGCCGATGGCGTGGCCGACCTCGTGGTTGATCTGGTACTGCCGGTATGAGCCGATATCCCCCTCGAAGGCGGTGGCCCCGCGCACCCAGCGAACCTCCGAGAGCACCACCCGGCCCAGGTCGGAGTTGTAGCAGGAGGAATCGATCGGGATCTCGAATCCACACGAGGATTTCGTGGTCCGGCGCGAGGTCAGTGAAATGCGAAAATCCGGTTCACCCCGATCGACCCGGCGGAATCCGAACCGGTCGTCGTGGGTCCAGCTCTTGGGATTGGACAGGGTGGATTGGACCATGGTGGCGAGGGCCTTGTCACCACCGAACGAGGAGGTGTCGACCCCGTCCTCGACCTCGACGGTGTAGGTGAACAGGTGTTCGTGCGCGGCACCGATCTGTGGGGTCGTGCCCGCGACGACATGCCAGGTCCCGGCGCCGGCCTCGGTGAACGGGCCACCCTCGGGCAGTGCCCCCGACGACGGGTCACCCGCGAATTTGCCGTCCCCCTTGGGCGGTGCGCCGATGATGCCGGCCTTGTCGTTGTGCTGGCTCAGCCTTCCCATGGCCGGGATGTTGCTGCCGGAATTGTCGCCACCCCCCTTGACCGCGTCCACGAGCACCAGGACCGTGATGATCACCAGTATCGGAAGCGCGTAGGCGCGCCATCCGTAGGTCGAGACGAATCGGCCGATCGCGCTCTGTTTTTTGGTGTCCCGTTCCGGGCGGGGGCGATTACGGGAATCACCTCCGGTGGGATCCCATTTCGCTCGCAGCGGTTGATGCGAACCGGCCGGGGCCTCGTTCCGGGCCGGATCCGATTCGTTTCGACCGTTGCCGGAATACAAACCCAACGGGTCGTAGACGCCGGCGGGGCGGCGCGAATCAGGTCCGCCGGTCGATCTGCCCCGTTGGTCGCTCACCGGAACAGAGTCTCACAGCCCGCTCGAGCGCACCTACATCCCTGTCGTCGTGCCGTCCGGGTTGCGATGAATCTCACCACTGTGCGAGATTTCTCACGACGACCGGTTACTGACAGGTTGCCAATAAGTATGGGAAGTTGATCGAATATCACAAATGCAGGAACGGGATCGACTCGTATCCAAGTACACCGACCCGCAGCGCGGTGCATCACGAACGAGTATCGTTCGATGGATACCTCTGTACGTCCACGTTCCCTCCGGGAATCGATTGGGAGAACCGAAATGACTGAGCTCGTGGACCGGACGACGTCACGATCGTCGTCCGCGGCCATGGCACCGAGCAAGCGCGGAACCCGCCTACCCCGCGAGGCCCGCCGTGCCCAGCTGCTTGCCGCCGCCGGGGAGGTCTTCGTGCTACGCGGCTACCACGCGTCCGGCATGGACGAGATCTCGCAGTGCGCCGGCGTCTCCAAACCCGTTCTGTACCAGCACTTCTCGAGTAAGCTGGAGCTGTATCTCGCGGTGCTGCAGAACTACATCGACGCACTGGTCTCCAGTGTTCGCCAAGCGCTGCGGTCGACTACCGACAACCGGCAGCGCGTGCGCGCCGCCGTCGCCGCGTACTTCGACTTCGTGGATCACGAAACCCAGGGTTTCCGGCTGGTTTTCGAATCCGATCTCACCAGCGAACCGCAGGTCCAGCGTCGCGTCGAACAGGCCACCGAGGCGTGTGTGGACGCCGTATTCGATCTGGTCGCACACGACTCCGGCCTGGACCCCTACCGGGCTCGCATCCTCGCGGTCGGGCTGGTCGGCGCCAGCCAGATCACCGCGCGCTACTGGCTCGAGGCCGACCGGCCGATTCCGAAGGAGGAGGCCGTCGATACCACCGTCCAGCTGTGCTGGGGTGGCCTCTCGCGCATTCCGCTGTCCTCTTTCCGCTGACCCTCGGTCCGCGGGAAGCACGACGGTCCTGCACGACGAACGAAAGGCCCGGATCCGCAGTTGCGGATCCGGGCCTTTCACTGTCTGCTCGGCCGGGCGGCGAACCTGTGTTCCGGTCGGCGAACGGTGTCCTAGACCGCGGCGAAACCCACGCGGCCGCCGGAGGCGGTGCCGATCTCGACATAGGCGACCTTGTTCGCCTGGACCAGGTACTTGCGCCCCTTCTCGTCCTCCAGCGACAGCACACCACCCGAACCGTTCAGCGCGCCGGATACCAGCGCCTCGACCTCCTCCGGGGTCTGCGAGCTGGCGATGACCAGTTCCCGCGGGCTATCCGAAATGCCGATCTTGACCTCCACGGCCAACCTCCTAGAGTCCAGATGCTGTCGTGCTCAGGCTAATGCAGCGCACGCGATCGCGACGATGTGCCCGCCTGTGCTGTCAGCGAACATGCCACGGTCCGCAACGGGTGCCACGACCTAGCCCAGGCCGATCACGCGCATGCGCTCCGCGTGCGAATCCTGCATCCGTTCGAACAGGGCCGCAACGCCGTTCAGGTCGCCGGTCGCGGTGAGAACCAGTTCGGTCAGCTCGTCCCGCTGTGCCATCACATGCTGTGCCTGGGTGATCGCCTCGCCGAGCAGCCGGCGCCCCCACAGGGTGAGCCGGTCCCGCTCGGAACGGCTGTCGGTCACCGCCCGGCGCACCTCCTCGACGACGAACTCCGAATGGCGGGTCTCGGCGAGCACATCGCGCACCACCGCCGCCACCTCCGGCACCAGCGCATCGGAGAGAACGACGTAGAAGTCGGCGGCGAGCCCGTCACCTACGTAGAACTTCACCATCGATTCGAGCCAGGTCGAAGGATCGGTCGAGGCGTGATAGGCGTCCAGTGCCCGCACGAACGGGGCCATCGCATCGAATACGTCGACCCCGCGTTCCTGCAATGCCTGCTGCAGAGTTTCGAAATGTCCTATTTCGGCGGCGGCCATTTTGGCGGCCGCAACCTTTCCGCGCAGCGTCGGCGATAATTTCGCCTCCTCTGCCAACCGGTAGTACGCGGAGATCTCACCGTAGGCGAGGACCGCGAACAGATCGGTGACACCGAGATGGTCGGCGGGAATTCGAAGATCTGATTCGGTCGAAACACCCAGCGCGCCAGATGTGCTTGCACCCATGATCTCCAGACTAGTACCGACTCCCCGAACCGGTACCAGTGCGTCGACGTCTCACCGCGTCCGGCGACACCGCATCGGTGGTCGCGACCCGGGTGATTTCATCCCTGATCGGCGAGGAACTTCTCGATCTGCGCCCACGTGGTGTCGCGCGCGGTCAGGATCCCCAGGTGACTGCCCGGCGCGGTTTCGTAGCGCACCGCACGGGCACCGGTCAGGGTCCGCAACCCGTGCTGCACCGCCGCGGCCGGAGTGATCACGTCGGCGGTGCCACCGACGAGCAGCACCGGCGCAGTGACCTCGGCCAGTTCGACCGGCCGCGCCCCGATGTGCACGACGCCCTTGCCGATGTCGTTGGCCAGCACGAACCTGCTCCAGAGCTGGTTGTAGAAGCGGCCGGGATAGCCGGGCAGCGTCGCCTGGAACCGATCGACGGTCTCCATCCGCGCCAGCGTCGCCGCGTCGGTCAGATTGCTCGCCACGAACAGCGGGCGGCGTAGTTCACGTTCCCAAGCGGTGGCGCG
Source organism: Nocardia vermiculata NBRC 100427 (assembly GCF_001613265.1). Taxonomy (GTDB): domain Bacteria; phylum Actinomycetota; class Actinomycetes; order Mycobacteriales; family Mycobacteriaceae; genus Nocardia; species Nocardia vermiculata. Next base: position 41,931 of record NZ_BDCA01000018.1, on the reverse strand, counting down.
GTAGGCGATGCGGGTCAGTGGGGCGGGGATACCGCCGCTCGCCCGGATCAGCGCCGAGACGGCACGTCCGCCGTCCAGCCGCGCCAGCGCCCGGGCCTGGGGCGCACCGTTGACCCGGCTGTAGTCCAGCGGAGCGCCGACCGCGGTGATCGAGCGAATCGGCAGTGCCGCGTCGGCGGCCGCGGTCAGCAGCGACAACACACCCCCGAGCGACCAGCCGATCAGATCCACCGGCGCCCCGTCACGATCGGCCGACACCCGCCGGACGGCCTCGGGCAGGATGTCGTCGAACCAGGTCTCGAAGCCCATGGCCCGGTCGGCGAAGCCGATCTCGCCGTAGTCGACCAGATACGGCCGACGCCCGATACCGAGCAGGAAGCGCGCCAGGCTCAGCTCGGGCCGCAGATCGAAGCAGCTCGCGGGGGCGGCCAGCGGTGGCACCAGCAGCACAGCGGCATCGTCGGCCGGTGCCGGCCCGGCGGGATCGACGTCGTAGCGCCGCAGCAGCCGGTGCGGTTCGTCCCACAGCACCGTCGACGGGGTGGTGACGGGAGCCTCGATTCCTGCACCGAAGGTCAGCGCCCATGCGTTGCGGGCCGCGATGCCCACGGTCTGTGCCAAGCTCACGCCGATCAACTTAACCTGTGACGACCGGTCTCAGATATGTGGGCCGAATAACTGTGGGCTGAATTACGCTGCGCCACAGCGCAGGACACGCGGGCGCGACGCGCCATACGACTGCGGGAATGAAGCGAAAAAGGTATCACGCTACAATATCCAGGAGCAACGGAAATTTTGGCTCGCACCGTCATATCGTGACCGGCATTTTCGACCGGCCGATCGAGGGCACGCGACAGGGGTTAACCGAAGCTCACAGAAAATGTGCGCGCACCGGATCCGCGACACCTTTTGCACCGCATCGGCAGCGTCTGCGATGACGAGAGTGCAGGTGGAACCCGCTGGATTTGCGACGGCCCGGAATTGCGGGGCCGATCACCCCTCGTGCGCGCGGGATGCGATTCACACGAGGAAGGCACGACGCTGAGTAAGCTCACCGTAGAACAAGAACCGGGATTGTCCGACACGCTGGTCACAGCGGAACTCGACGACACCCACACTCCCCCGACTTTCGCCGAATTGGGAGTGCGCGAGGAAATCGTGCGCGCATTGGGCGAGATGGGAATCGAACGTACATTCGCCATCCAGGAACTCACCCTTCCGCTCGCGCTGGCCGGCGACGACCTGATCGGCCAGGCCCGCACCGGCATGGGCAAGACCTTCGGATTCGGCGTTCCACTGCTGCATCGAATTTCCACCACCGATTCCGGCACCACCGCGCTGGACGGCACGCCGCGCGCATTGGTCATCGTGCCGACGCGCGAACTGTGCGTACAGGTCACCAAGGACCTCGAGAACGCCGGAAAGTATCTGAAGAACCAGCAGGGCCCGCTGCGCGTCACCTCGATCTACGGCGGCCGCCCCTACGACTCCCAGATCGCGGCGCTGCGCGAAGGCGTCGACGTGGTCGTCGGCACGCCGGGACGACTGCTCGACCTGGCCGAACAACAGCACCTGATCCTGGGCAAGGTGGGTGTGCTGGTACTCGACGAGGCCGATGAAATGCTCGATCTGGGCTTCCTGCCCGATATCGAGCGAGTGCTGGCAATGGTGCCGGAGAAGCGTCAGACCATGCTGTTCTCGGCGACCATGCCGGGGCCGATCATCACCCTGGCACGGACCTTCCTGCACAAGCCCACCCACATCCGGGCCGAAGAGCCGCACGATTCGGCGGTGCACGACCGCACTGCCCAGTTCGTCTATCGAGCCCACGCGCTGGACAAGAGCGAGATGGTGGCGCGGGTGCTGCAAGCCGAGGGGCGCGGCGCGACCATGATCTTCACTCGCACCAAGCGCACCGCACAGAAGGTGGCCGACGATCTGGCCGAGCGCGGTTTCGCGGTCGGCGCGGTGCACGGCGACCTGGGGCAGATCGCGCGCGAGAAGGCACTCGACAGGTTCCGCAAGGGCAAGATCGACGTACTGGTCGCCACCGATGTCGCCGCACGCGGTATCGATATCGACGATGTCACCCACGTCATCAACTACCAGTGCCCCGAGGACGAGAAGACCTATGTGCACCGGATCGGCCGCACCGGCCGCGCCGGACGCACGGGCGTCGCGGTCACTCTGGTCGACTGGGACGAGATGCACCGGTGGGCTTCCATCAACGCCGCCCTCGGTCTCGGCCTCGTGGAACCGGTGGAGACCTATTCCCGCTCCGAACACCTGCGTACCGATCTCGGTATTCCGGAGAACGCCACCGGCACCGTGCGGCGTACCCCTGCCGCGCGGGATGCCGACGCGGTCGTGGTCGAGCGCGAGCCGCGTGCACCGCGCAAACGCAACCGGCGGCGCACCCGCGGCGGCAAGGCGGTCGACGGTGACACCGCGGCGACGTCGGCCGATCCGGCCGCGACCGGCACCTCCGCCGACGACAAGGCAGAAACCGGTGCGGCACAGCATGTCGCAGCCGATCAGCCCGACGACGACAAGCCGGCCCGCCGGCGTCGGCGGCGGCGCCGCAAGCCCACCACCGAATCCGGCAACGATTCCGGTACCGCTGCCGCCGAGACGGATCGGACTGCCGCAACGGCCTGATCGGCCCATCGGTTAGTCTCGCTGACGTGCTCGCACCCGAGCGGCGGACGCGCGCCGACCTCTATGCCGCAGTCGCGATTGCCGTCGTCGTGGCGATCGTGGCTGCTGTCGTGTGGGTGAAAAGTGCTGCCCGCGGCACCGAGTCGCAACCGGCCGCCCACCCGGCCTCGGCCGTGTCCGCGGCCGACCGGCTACCGGACTCGCTCACCGAACGCTGGCATGCGCCCGACGGTGCCGCACTACGCGCGCTCACCGCGAGCGGTGTCGCGATCACCGGCGACGGCGGTACCGTGCGCGGGCTCGACCCGGTGGACGGGCACCAGCTGTGGCAGTACCGCCGAGATATTCCGCTGTGCGGTGTGGAGAGCCAGTTCGGCACCGTCGTCGCCACCTACCGCGACGATCGGGGCTGCAGTCAGACCACCATGCTCGGAGCCGGCGACGGCGCCCGGCGCACGGCCCGCAGCAGCTACATGGATTCGGAGCTGAGGCTGTCCACCGACGGCACCTACGTGCTGGCGCAGGGGCCGAAACGCCTGGAGATGTGGCGCTCGGATCTGGTGCGCACGCTCGAGTACGGCTACGTGGACGCACCGGTCAATCCGCACACCCAGCCCCGCACCGGCTGCGATCTGCTGTCCGCGACGGCGGGCGGCGGCAGGCTCGCGGTGCTGGAACGCTGCCCCGAGGAGACTGCCGCCCGATTGACGGTGCTGAATCCGGCACCCAAGGACGCCTCCACACCGGAGGAATACGGCTCGCACGTACTGACCGAGCCCGGTGCTACCGGCGCCGGTGCCCGTGTCATCGCGGTATCGGACAACCGGGTCGTGCTCTACCTTCCCGGAACCGGCGGCACGCCACCGGAATTCGCGGTCTACGACGCGTCGGCCAATCTGCTCACCACCCATCGGCTCACCGCGCCGATCGCCGACAACGCCATGGTGGTCCGGCTCGGATCGGCGTATTTCGTCTTCACCGGAAACAGCGTGATCGCGTTGAACGCCACCACTTTCGAACCGCAGTGGACAGCCGCGGACGCACTGGGCGCACCGGCGCTGGCGGCCGGAAGCATTCTGTTGCCGGTCGCCGACGGTATCGCAGCACTGGACCCCGCCACCGGAGCGGAGACGCGCCGAATCCCGCTGCAGCGCAGCGACTATAACGGTGAACCGATCTCGCTGGCAATGAGCGGCGACACCGTGCTGGAGCTGCGCGGCGGCCGCCTCTACGGCCTCGGCTGACCCGCCGCCCGGGCGTCGCGAGGCCGTTGCCGCACGCGCACGCCGCCCTGGCCGCAGACTGCCGTAGCGCAGCCGCCACAGCGCACGAGGGTGTCGCGCTGCCACAGCCGGAGCGGGCAGTGCCTGTCGGTGCGGCATGATCGAGAGCATGAGCGCATCCGACACCGACCACCGGCTGATCCTGCTACGGCACGGTGAGACCGAGTGGTCAGCGGCGCACAAGCACACCGGACGTACCGATATCGCACTCACCGAGGCCGGTGAGCGCCAAGCGTGCGCCGCCGCGGCGGTCCTGACGGGGCTCGATCTGCACGATCCGCTGGTCTGCACCAGCCCGCGTACCCGCGCCGTGCGGACCGCGGCCCTGGCCGGACTCCACGATCCGCGAATCGACGACGATCTGGCGGAGTGGGATTACGGCGACTACGAGGGACTGACCACACCACAGATCCGCGAGACGGCGCCGCAGTGGACCGTGTTCACCGGTGCGGTGCCCGGCGGCGAATCGCTCGCCCAGGTCGGCGCCCGAGCCGACCGGGTACTGGAGTCGGTGGCCGCACCGCTGCGTTCGCGCGACGTGGTGCTGGTCGGGCACGGGCATTTCTCGCGGGTACTGATCGCACGATGGGCCGGCTTCCCGGCCCGCGAAGGCCGGCGCTTCTTTCTGTCCACCGCGGCGATCAGTGTGCTCGGCCACGACCACCAGGACCACACCGTGCTGGCGCACAATATCGTCGCCGCGGACGTTGTCCCCGACCCCGCCGGAGCCACCCGATGATTCGCCGCGCCACCCCCGACGATCTCCCTGCCCTGGTCGAACTCGTCTACGGTCTGGCCGAATACGAGCGCGCCCCCGACCAGTGCGCGCTCACCGAGCACGATCTGCGCACCGCACTGTTCGGCCCGGCACCGGCGGTGTTCGCCCATGTGGCGACCACCGGCGACCGGGTCGCCGGATGTGCGATCTGGTTCCTGAACTACTCGACCTGGATCGGTAAGCACGGGATCCACCTCGAGGATCTGTTCGTCGCGCCCCGGGCGCGTGGGCGCGGGCTGGGCAAGGCCCTGCTGACCGCGTTGGCACAAGAGGCCGTCGCCCGTGGATACACCCGGGTGGAATGGTCGGTGCTGGACTGGAACACCCCCGCTATCGAGTTCTACCGTGCGCTGGGCGCCGTCGCCCAGGACGAATGGACCGGGTTCCGGCTGGACGGCACCGCTCTGACGCGACTGGGAACACCACCGCCGGACGTAGGCTGAGCCGATGGAGATCACCGTGCGCCCGGTCGTGGAATCGGCGGTACCGGAGCTGTCGCGGGTGCTGGCACGGGCCTTCGACGACGATCCGATGATCCAGTGGTGCATACCGAGCGAACGGGGCCGGCCCCGACGCGCGGCGCTGATGTTCGAGGCGCTGATCAACCATCTGTATCTGCCGCACGGCGCCGTGGACGCGGCATTCGACGAGTCCGGGCGGATCGTGGGCGGCGCGGTCTGGCTACCACCCGGCACCTGGGATCCGGGCGCCGGCGACTCACCGCGCATGCTGTGGTCGCTGGCCCGGGCGTTCCGGCTACGGCTGGTCGCCGCGGGCCGGATGTCGGTGCGGATGAACCAGGCGCATCCCGCCGAACCGCACTGGTATCTCGCCATTGTCGGCACCGAACCCGCGGTGCGCGGTCAGGGGTACGGACAGGCGCTCCTCCGGCCGCGGCTCGCGCATTGCGACGCCACCGGGGCACCGGCCTATCTGGAGTCCAGCAAGTTCAGCAATATCGCCTACTACGAACGCTATGGATTCGAGCGGCGCGGCGAACTCGACGCTACCGCCGGCGGGCCGCTGCTGTGGCCGATGTGGCGTCAGTCCGAGACATCGTCGTAGGCCTCGGCCATCCAGCGTACGGAGGGCGGGGAGAAGATCAGCCCGAGTGTGACCAGCGCCGCCAGACCCACGGGGATCGCCAGTTCCAGCCGATGTGAGCTGAGCATGTACCACGCGGCGGGCAACAGCAGGATCTGGGCGATCACGACGATGGCGCGACCCCAGCGCCGTCCGCGCAGCAGACCGATACCGGCCGCCAGCACCGCACCGGCCAGGATCACGAACCAGGCAGCGGTGCCGTAGGCCGTCTTGTCGTCGCCCTGCACGGCCAGCACGATCGCGATGATCACACCGATCAGTCCCTCGACCGTGGCCAGCGCACCCGCGGCGCGCACCGTGCCCGGAGTCGTATCGCCCGTACCGCCGCCGATACCGCCCGTGCTCTTGCTGTCCGCGTTCTGTTTCGCCACGCGTTCAGCCTAGAACCATCGCTCAGTAGGCTGCTCAGGGTGCGGACGCTGCTGATCGTGAACCCGAATGCCACCTCGACCACTCCGGCCACTCGGGACCTGCTCGCCCATGCGCTGGAGAGCCGCACCCAGCTCATCGTTGCGCATACCCAGCATCGCGGGCACGCCGCCGAACTGGCGCAGTGGGCGACCGAGGCCGAGATGGATCTCATCGTCGTGCACGGCGGCGACGGCACGGTCAACGAAACGATCAACGGGTTCCTCCCGTTGCCGGGCACCGGTGCCGAATCCGCTGCGGCGCAGGGGCCGCGGAACTGGAACCCGCGCCTCGGGGTCATCCCGGGTGGTTCGGCGAACGTGTTCGCGCGTTCGCTGGGAATCGAACCCGATCCGGTGGCCGCGACCAATCAGCTCATCGATCTGCTGTCACTCGACGCGGCACATGCGGGCGATCGCCGCATCGGCCTGATGGTGGCCGACGGGCGGTGGTGTGCGTTCAGCGCCGGGGTCGGGTTGGATGCCGATGTGTGCGAGGCCATCGACCGCAGCCGGGCCGCAGGTCGTGCCGCCACTCCCGCGCGCTATCTGCGCACAACGGTCCGGCAGTTCTTCCGGGCCAAACGTCGCGATCCCGTGATCACGCTCCGAGTGCCGGGCGGCGATCCGGTAGCGGGGGTCCATTACGCATTCATCACGAACACCAGTCCGTGGACCTATCTGGACAGCACTCCGGTGCGGACCAATCCGGGTACCACCTTCGAGGCGGGGCTCGGCGTGTTCGCGATGCGTAGCATGGGTGTCGTCTCGACGCTGTCGGTTGCCCGGCAACTTTTGGCGGCCAACGGGGACCCCAAGGGCCGCAATCTGTTTCGCGAGGACGACGTGCCGTCGGTGCGCATCGAGGCCGCCGCGGAGGTCGGGCTGCAAATCGATGGCGATTTTGTCGGCCGGCGCAACGTGGTGGATTTCACCTCCGTGCCCGATGTGCTCGAAGTAGTCGCGCCGGAGCCCGGATCCCGCCGACACAGCTGAGAAAACATCGCGGTTGTGCTGCGAAGACCGGTACAAGCGAGTACAAAGGACTCCGCGGGCCCGGCTTTTCAGGGCTTTAAAGCGTGAGCTTCCCCACGGTGCATCCGAAGGCTATTGACATCTACGGTGTTCGTGAAAGCATTCACAAGCAACCGTGCGGAAACATTCGAGTCGCACAAGTGAACTGACCACAAACCAGCGGCGCCTTCGGTGCGCCCATGCAAAGGAGCAGAGGAATGGACTGGCGCCACAAGGCCATCTGTCGCGACGAGGATCCCGAACTGTTCTTCCCGGTGGGTAACAGTGGTCCTGCGCTCGCACAGATTGCCGATGCCAAGCTGGTCTGCGCCCGCTGCCCCGTCACTGCCGACTGCCTGTCCTGGGCCCTGTCCTCCGGGCAGGATGCCGGCGTGTGGGGTGGTATGAGCGAAGATGAGCGTCGGGCGCTGAAGCGGCGTAACGCTCGCACCCGTACGCGTAGCGTCGTCTGACACGTCGCTACCCGCGTTACCGGCACGCATCACCCGCACAGCCCGCCGGTAACGCATTCGGACCCGGCACCTTTTACGGTGCCGGGTTTCACTGTTTCTGTGGCCGTACCGATATTTGCGCGGCATTTAGCAGGACGTATTTTCGGCATTTCCGATTACCGCGAGTGACGTTTTGCACGAGTTGTGATGTTCGACGCGTTTCAGCGCGCGGTACGCCTGCCGAGCGGGACTCGCAGTACCGCATCGGTACCGATATCCGGGCCGGGATGTATTCCGATCGATCCGCCGAGTTCCGCGGTCACCAGGGTGCGCACGATCTGCAGGCCGAGCCGGTCGGACCCCTCCAGACTGAAACCTTCCGGCAAGCCGCGCCCGTCATCGGAAATGATGACATCCAGCCACCGTGCCGACCGTTCGGAACGTATTGTGACAGTGCCGTTTTCACCGGCATCGAAGGCATGCTCGATCGCGTTCTGCACCAGTTCGGTGAGCACCATCACCAAGGGAGTCGCCCGTTCGGCGGAGAAGACGCCCAGCGATCCGTCGCGCCGGACCTTGATCCGCGCGGTGTGCACCGTGGCCACGTCGGCCATGATCGGCAGCAGCCGGTCCACCACCTCGTCGAGGTCGACCTCCTCGTCCACCGACATCGACAACATCTCGTGCACGGAGGCGATGGAGGTGACCCGGCGCACCGATTCGGTCAGTGCGACCCGCGCCTCCTCGTTCTCGGTGCGACGGGCCTGTAACCGCAGCAGGGCGGCCACGGTCTGCAGGTTGTTCTTGACCCGATGATGGATCTCCCGGATGGTCGCATCCTTGGAGAGCAGTGCGCGATCGCGGCGTTTGACTTCGGTGACGTCGCGCACCAGTACCGCGACCCCGGCCAGCTCGCCGTGCGGGCGCAGCACCAGCGTGCGCAGCAGCACCGTCGCGCCGCGTGCCTCCACCTCCATCCGGCGCCCCGACTTCCCCGCCAGGGCAGCCTGGATATCGGTGACGACTTCCTGCGCGTCGAACGGATCGGTGATCAGCGAACGAGTGGACTGCGCCAGATCCTGACCGGCCAGCTCGCTCTGCAACCCCATCCGGTGATAGGCCGACAGCGCGTTCGGGCTGGCATAGACGACCAGTCCCTCGGTGTCGAGGCGGATGAAACCGTCGCCGGCACGCGGGCTGGAATGCGACCCGGTGCGGTCCTCGAGGGTCGGGAAGGAGCCGTCGGCGATCATCTGGCACAGGTCGTCGGCACAGCTCATGTAGGCGTGCTCGAGACTGCCCCGCACCTTGGTGCGTTGCATGTCGGTATCGCGGACCAGCACGGCGATCACATCGTCGCCGCACCGCACCGGGATACCTTCCCGGACGACCCCGGGGGGCGCGGGGTGATAGCCCCCCAGCGATTCGCCGTCGCCGTCGACACGGACGATATGTCCCGACTCCAGGGCCTGGAAGATATGCGGATGGTCCTGCCGCGACGCGAGCGTCCCGACCAGATCGTCGGGCTGCACCGTCGGTGCGGTAGTGGGCCGGCATTGCGCCACGCAGACCACATCGGCCCCCTCCGGCACCGGGCCGGCTCCGACCCACAGCTGCAAATCACCGAAGGACAGATCGGCGAGTAACTGCCAGTCCCCCACCACCCGCTGCAGATGGTCGACGGCCGCACCGGGCAGGTCGGTGTGCTCGGCCAGCAGATCGCTGAGCGTCGACATCAGGAAATGACCGCGATCAAATCGCCCTTCTGCAACACATCGCCGGGCTTCACATTGATCGATGCGACGGTGCCGTCCCCCTCGGCCACCACCGGAATCTCCATCTTCATCGATTCCAGCAGCACCAGGGTGTCACCTTCATGCACCGCCGCACCTTCCTGCGCGACGATCTCGAAGACGGTCGAAACCATCTCCGCGAGCACTTCCTCCGCCATGACACCCTTCCCGATCGATCGGCGCGTAAACGCTGACGCTACAGCCAACCACATCCGGTATCGGATCAGCTGGTGAAGGGCTCGAATCCGAAACGTCCCCACGCCACGTGTGCCACAGGTTCGGTCCAGTCCCTACGCGCGAGGCGCTTACATCGATGCCGCCGGCGAGGGCGCGCACCTTCGCGACGGTGAGTCCGCGGTATCCCCGGCGCAGCCTGCTGCTGCTTCTCACTACCCGCGATCACCGATCTCGTAGAGCAGGGTGCGCCCGTCGCGCACGACCGTACGGACCGTTTGGCGATAGGTCAGATGTTGTCCACCCGGCCGGTATTCGTCGATGTCCACCTCGAACAACTCGGGTCCCGCGGGCCGGATGTGTACACAGTGCGTGGTACCGGGCGGGATCACGGTGTCGATGGCCTGCTGCAACCCTCGAGCCCCGGCCACATTCACCGTGTCCGGGGCCACGAACTCCTGCGCGCGCAGGCCGTCACGTTCGGTGTAGTACGCGTACTCGAAGCCCAGGACGGCGTTCGGCCCGGTATCGGTACCACCGGGCCCGTTGCCCACGATCACGTCCCCGGCCGCCGGCTCGCACGACACATCCGAGGGAGAATGCCCGGGGACCGGGACCACGGGGACGCCCGGCGGTTCCGGCGTACCGGGCGACACCGCACCCGACGAGACGGTCGTCGCCGCGGCAATCGCCGTCCCCGGCTCGCCGCGGGAACCCGCCGTGACCGCGACGGTGATACCGGCTCCGGCGGAGCCCGCGACCAGCACTGCGAACAGCACCGTCATCCACCGCCTGCGAGTTCCGCTGCGCGGTGCCACCGTGCGCCGGGTGGCGGTGCCGAGCGTGCGCTGAATGGCGTCGGGGTCGATCGCCCAGCCCGGCCCGCCGGGGCGCGCCGGACCGTGCCCGACAGGCAGGTGCGATGGGGGCCCCACCGGCGGCCCGAAGGGTTGCGGCGCAGCAACTCCCGGCCCCCGATCGAATTCGGAGCCGGTCGGATGCCGGCCGGTGTCAGATCCCATCACGTCCCTCGTGCCGCAGCTGTCCCGCGGGGGACGACACTGCCAGCGCGCCCTCCGACGAACAACACCCGCCACCCCCCAACGATGGGGAGTGCGCGAGTTGCGCCCCGCCGGTTACTCCCGCGTAGACATGCGACGGGCAATCGATCGGGGCCACTCCTCTTAATTCCGAGCCGAAATGTCATTAATAGTCGAAGCGCATTACCGATCGGCTATCCGTCATCGATGCATGATCCGTCTGCACGCCCGTCTGCACGCCGGGCTCCGCGGCCACTACTCCCCGGACAGCATTGCGGCAATTACCGAAAGACCTCATTTTCCGGGGCACAAATCCTCTTTCCAGGAGAACTGCCGCGGAACCATTCCTCCTTGTACACTCCGCCGCAGGAAATAATTGCCCGGGCAGGAGCAACCATGGCAACGAAAACGGCCCGCGGCGCGGGCAGCGGACTACACGTCACCGCGGAACAACTCACCGCGCGCGATGCGGTATTCGTCTACGACGAATTCGAGCGGCATCCGTCCAATATCGTCGCGGCCTATGTATTCGACGCTGCAGCCGCAGCGGCGGGCCCGGCCGACCCGGCCGACGTACGAGCCTGGATGCAGGCGCGACTGGGCCACTCCGCCCTGTTCCAGCGGCGCCTCGCCCGCGTACCGGGCGATGCCGATCTGCCGTACTGGGTGCCGGATGCGGGTTTCGACATCGACGAGCATGTGACGACCGAGGGGCCGCAGTCATGGCCGCAGGTCCGGGGGCGGATCTCCGAAATCGCCTCGGTACAGCTGGATCTCACCCGACCACCCTGGGAGCTACACGTCTTCACCGAGGTCGCGGGGTTCCCCGGAGCCGCGGCGCCGGTCACCATCGCGCTGCTGAAGTTCCATCACAGTGTGGGCGACGGGATGGCGACCCGGGAGCTGGAACTGAAGCTGTTCGCGCCCGACGCTGCTCCGGCACCGATTCCGGTCGCCACCGGCTCGTGGTCGGCACCCATCGCACTGCTGCGCGCGGCCGCCGTCGCCCCGTACCGGCTCGCCCGCTTCCTCTCCGGCCTGGCCCGCACCCGGGCGGCCGCGGCCACGGTCGCCGACCGCGTCGCGGAAGGCGGTCTGTGCGAACCGATTCCGCTGCGCCCGGCCACCCGGTTCAATCGGCGGATCACCCCCGATCTCACCTTCGACCTGGTCACCATTCCGATGGCCGAGGTGCGCGCGGCGAAACACGCCTGCCCGGACCGCACCACCCTCAACGACCTGATGCTGGCGGTCGTCTCCGGCGCATTGGCGGACTATCTCGCCGAATGCGGCGAGACCGCGCCCGGCGCGCTGGCCGCGATGGTGCCGATCTCGATGCGCGGTATCGCCCGATGGGATTCGGCGAATCAGCTGTGCCAGATGTCGGTCGACCTGCATACCGACCAGACCGATCCGCTCGAGCGGCTACGCGCGATCAGCCGGTCGGCCCGGCTGGAGAAACAACGCTGGTCCGACCCCGCGGTCATCGCCCGCGAGGCGCGCGTGCAGACCTCGCCCGCCTGGCTGCTGCGACTGGCCGGATGGGCCAGGGCCCAACGGGTATTCGACGATGTCGACACGGTCCCGCTGATGAACACCACGATCAGCAACGTGCCACCGGTCGCGGAGCACCTGGAGTTTCTCGGCGCTCCGATGATCGCCGCCTTCGGAGTACTCCCGATCATGGACGGTGACGGACTGCGGCATCTGGTCGTTTCCCAGGCCGACCGACTACTGATCGCCTTCAGCTCCGACACCGCCATGCTGCCCGACCCCACCCACTACGGTGAGCTGCTGATTCGTTCGTTCCGGCGCCTGGTCGCCGCTGTCGAAGCCGCGCGGTAGCCGCGGTCAGGACGGCTCGTCGACCCCCATCGCGGCGGCCATCATCGGCCACGACTTGTGCAGGTCGTCCTCCCAGTACCCCCAGGAGTGAGTCCCTTCGGGGTGGAAGTTGTAGGTGATGTCGGTGCGCCCCAGCGCCCGCGTGCGCTCGGCGAGTGCGACCGTGCAGTAGTTCGCCGCGGATTCGATTCCGCCACCGAGCAGCACCTGATTGGCCAGTACCCGGCCGTCGTCGTCGATCCCCGGATCGGCGAGCGTGTCGTGGCGGCCGGGCAGGCCGGAACCACTGGAGATGTACATGGGGATATGCGGCAGCCGGTCCGCATTCAGATACGGGTCGTGTTCCTTCCAGCCCGGGCCGCCGGTGGGACCCCACATGTTCTCGGCATCCCCCTTGCCGAGGCCGACCACCAGGGTGACGAACGACTGCCCGACCGGGTCGCTGGTCATGGCGCAGCCGCTGTAGGCGGAGACGCTGCGGTAGAGCTCCGGCGCGTGAATGGCCAGGTCCAGCACCGATGTTCCGGCCATCGAGATGCCGGCCAGGGCATTGGCGCCGGTGCTGTCGAAGGTCGAATCGATCACCGGCGGAAGTTCTTCGGTGAGGAAGGTGGCCCACATGTTCTTGCCGTTGTTGCCCAGCTTCGCCGCCAGTCCCTCGTCGGCGCGCTGCCAGTCGGTGTAGTAGCTGAACGCGCCTTCCTTCGGAATCACGACGTTGACCTGCTTGTCGGCGAAGAACTTCGCGGCATCGGTCTGTGCCAGCCAGGTCGCGGCGTCCTCACCACCGCCGGCACCGTTGAGCAGGTACAGCGTCGGCGCCGGGCGCGTCGGATCGGCGGCACGCAGCACCTGCAGCGCGATATCGCGATCCATCGACGGGGAATAGACGCTGATCTCGACTTGCCGGCCCTGTCCCGCGGTCTCGCTCACCAGGTGCGCCACGGCGGCGGTGCCGCCCGCGGGCGCAGCCGCCGCCTGTGGCGGGAGTACCGCCAGGGTCAGGGCTGTCGCCGAAGAGGCCGCCACACAGGCGATCACACGTACTCCACCGGACAACTTCACTCGCACCACCGTCTTCGCCCCTGCACCGCACAGTGGGGGCGCACTCGATGTACCGAGCGCGCCCCCACCGTCGATATCTTCGTTCTACTTGCCCGCGGCCGGCGTGCCGCCGCTGAGGCTGATGAGCGCGTTCACCAGGTTGGTGCCGAGCGGAGCGGCACTACCGACGGCGCCACCGAGAATATCGACGAGTGATCCCATAATTTACTCCTGAATCTTTCGGGCAGCGGTTTTCCACACAGAAAACCGACGGCTTTGTTCTGGTTCTGCGGTGACTTCTAGAGGATGTTTCCGAGCGAGCCGAGGAAGGTATCCCACAGACCGTCGCCGGCCACGGCGGAACCCAGCGCCGGAATGATCGCGGTAATAACGTCCGTCAAAGAACCCATTGGTGAATCTCCTTGTGCGCATGCTGCATCACCCTCAGTCGCCGGAATCGCGCCTGAGAGTTGATGGTCAGTTCCAGTAGGTAATAGTGACGGAGGCAACATATCAAGCGCCCAGTTTCCAAGCAAGGGATTCCTGTAAATTGACGACTCAGAAAGATCACGCCTCGACAGCGAATGTTGGGCAACATCCGACCGCGCCGCCCCGCACGGGAGTGGAGAGCCTGCCGTGACGGACCGGTGCCCGCGACACCGGCCCCGGTGTGCGATGATCGTGCCGAAGAGCCCGGCCGGTCACCGGACGCTCCAGCCCGGGGGCCAAATTCTTTCCAGCCGTAGGCTTTTCCGGTCAATCGACCGAGTGCAGATGCTTTCCGATCGAACGTCGAAAGGAATTTGGCACGTGAAATTTTCGTACGCTCCCCCGGCGGACTCCGCTGTCCCGTCGTCGGCGGGCGGGCACCGGTGACGGCCGCGGACCCGATCCTCGAACTGACCGACGACTTCTACCAGGACCCGCATGCGGTCTACCGCGAACTACGGGCGCGCGGGCCGATTCACCGCATCCGGCTCGACGGTGTGCTGGGCTGGCTTGTGGTGGATCACGAGGTCGCCAAACAGGCCTTCACCGAGCCCGGTATCAGCAAGAAGATCGGTTCCCCGCTAGGCCAGGAGGTCCTGGCCCGCAACGGAGCCGCAGACACCTTCAACGCCGCGATCAACGACAACATGCTCTTCTCCGACCCGCCGCAGCACACCCGGCTGCGCAAGCTGGTCACCAAGGCCTTCACCGGACGCGCCGTCCGGCAACTCGGTCCCCGCATCACCACCATCGCCGACGAACTGCTGGCCGAGCTGGCCACCCGTGAGCGCGCCGACCTGCTCGACAGCTACGCCTTCCCGCTGCCGATCGCGGTGATCTGCGAACTACTGGGGGTTCCCGACGACGACAAGGACGACTTCCGCGCCTGGACGGCAGTGGTCGTGAACGATTCCGCCTCCATCGAGGAACGCACCGCAGCCGGCATCAGCTTCTTCACCTATATGACGAAGCTGATCGAGGAGCGCACCGCCACTCCCGGCGAGGACCTGCTCTCGGAGCTGATCGTCGCCAAGGAGGACGGCGACCGGCTCGACCAGAGCGAACTGATCTCGATGTTGTTGCTGCTCCTGGCCGCCGGTCACGAGACCACGGTCAACCTGATCGGCAACGCGGTCTACGAGATGCTGCGTGAGCCCGCGCTCGCACGGCGGCTGCAGGCGGAACCGGAGACGGTGCCCGCGTTCGTCGAGGAGGTGCTGCGCAGCCACGGGTCGATCCACCTGGCTACGGCTCGCTACACCACCGAGCCGATCACACTCGGCGGTCAGGAGATCGGCGCGGGCGAGTTCATCATGATCTCCGTGGCAGCGGCCAACCGGGATCCGTCCCGGTTCAGCGAACCGGATCGGTTCGACACCGACCGAGCGGACAACCGGCACATCGCCTTCGGCCACGGTATCCATTTCTGCCTCGGCGCCGCACTGGCCCGGATGGAGGCCACGGTCGCGATCAACCGGCTGCTGGACCGGATCCCGCACCTGTCCCTGGATGTGGCGCCCGAAGAACTGAGCTGGCGCAAGAGCCTGCTGATCCGCGGACTCGCGGCACTCCCGGTGAGCACGGTTCCGGCCGACGAGCCGGAACGGGAGTTCTCCGGCGCACGAGTGTGAGCCGCGCGCTGCGCCGGGCGGTGACACCGCCCGGCGCAATCTGTTCCCAGCAGGTGCGATCCGTCAGCGCCGGCGCACCACGAGTACCGGACATTCCGCCGACTGCAGCAGCGCCTGGCCGGTGGATCCGAGCAACATCCCTGTGAATCCCCCGCGTCCGTGGCTGCCGATCACCACCAGTTGCGCGTGTTCGGATTCGGCGGTCAGCGCACGCGCCGGACGATCCGCCCAGACCACCGGCCGCACGTCGACATCCGGATACTGTTCGCGCCAACCGGCGAGACTTTCCGACAACGTGGCACGTTCGGATTCGCGCATGCTGTCCCAGCCCGCCACCGCCACCTCCGGCAGGCTGACATCGCTCCAGGTGTGCACGGCGATCAACGGGACGCGCCGGCGCGAGGCCTCGTCGAAGGCCACTCCGATCGCGGGCACGCTGTTCTCGGTGCCGTCCACACCGACCACCACCGGCTGCGCCGCGGTCACCACATCCGTCGCCGAATTACCGGGAATCACCGCGACCGGGCACTGCGCGCGATGCACGACCGCGGTGCTGACCGAGCCCAGCAGTGCCCGTTTGACCGCCCCACGACCGCGGCTGCCGACCACCAGCCGGTGCGCATGCTCGGAACGCTCGACCAGGGTGGGGATGATCGGATCGAATACCAGCTCGGCCTTGACCTCGAGCGGGCCGTTCACCAGCCGGGCGACCCGGGCGGCCTCGGCGAGAATGCGTTCGCCGTCCTCCCGCGCCCAGTCCGCCGACCCGGCCCATATCTCGGAGCCGAACCCCGTCGGCAGCACGGCGCCGACCACTATCTCGAGGCGGCGGCCGTGCAGCACCGCATCCACCGCGGCCCACACCACGGCCTGGTAGGAGATCTCGGAACCGTCGGCCGCGACCACGATCGGGGCGCCGGGGTCTTCCGTAGTGCGGACAGCGGATACATCTTCGGTCATCGCCAGGCTCCACTTCGTCTCGCCGGGTATCGTCCCCGCCGAGGCTACCGCGATCCGGTGGAAGTGGCTGCGGCTCGCTACCCGGAAGTATGCGCCGGCAGGGTTTCCCAGCCCCGCACGGTGGAGGTCGGCGACAGCCTGGCCCGGGTGAGGTCCACGTCCCATTCGGGGAACCGCTTCAGGATCTCCTCGATCGCGATCCGGCCCTCCAGCCGGGCCAGCGCCGACCCGAGACAGAAATGAGTACCCACACTGAACGCCAGATGCGGTTGTGCTGCGCGATGGATGTCGAAAACGTCGCCGTCGGGCGCGAACTGGCGGTGGTCACGGTTGGCGGCGCCGATCAGGAACATCATCGTCGAGCCCGCCGGCACCCGGTGTCCGTAGTACTCGACATCGTGGGTGACGTAGCGGCAGGCGTGCGGCGCCGGTGATTCGAAACGCAGCAACTCCTCCACGGCCTGCGGTATGAGGGCGGGGTTCTCGACCAGTGCCCGGCGCTGATCGGGATGTTCGGCGAGCACCTTGCCTGCCCATCCGATCAATCGGGTGGTGGTCTCGTTGCCCGCACCCGCGACGACGTTGACATACATCAGCAGTTCGTCCCGGGTCAGGCGGCGATCGGTGCCGGTCTCGTCGGTGAACTCCACCGTCAGCAGTTCGGTCATGATGTCGTCGGACGGATGTTCGGCGCGCCAATCGATATAAGGCCCGAAGATGTCCCCGGACACCATACCTTCGGAGGCGGCCTTCATCGGCTGCCCCTCCTCGGTGCGCATCTGCTCGTTCGCGAAGTCCCGGATCGCCTCCTGATCCTGTTCCGGGATGCCGAGCAGCATGCCGATGGTGCGCATCGGCATCTGCGCACCGAGATCGGCGATGAAGTCGAGGCGACCGGTTCCGACGAGCGGGTCCAGGCTGGCGGCACAGAAGCCGCGGATCTTGTCCTGCAGTGCCTGGATCTTGCGGGGAGTGAACATTCGCGACAGCAGCTTGCGATGGATCGTGTGCACCGGCGGGTCCTCGAAAAGCAGTACCCCGGGTGGGATTTCGATATTCGCCTTGATCAGCTCCAGGATCGCGCCGCGCCCGGAGATGAAGGTGTCCTTGTCGATCAGACCGGCGTTCACATCGGCGAATCGGCTCACCAGATAGAAGTCGTGCTGTTCGTTGTAATACAGCGGCTGCTCCTCGCGCAGGCGCCGGAACATGGGATACGGGTCGGCGTTGAGCTCGACGTCGTAGGGGTCGTAGTGGACGTCACTGGCCGCGCTGATGGTCACTGATTCACCTCTTGCGGAACGGATCCGGATGCGGCTCGGCCGCGGATACAACGGCGACAGGTGATCGCCCACCTCGCATCATGGCGCCTCCCTCCACCGTACGAGAAGGATATTCTTCATCTTTGCAAATGACAATCCCTTCTTCGTATGCAGATCCGGCAATACCAGCAGCGTTCCGTCGCAAACACAGTTAGAGTACTGTTCTCGAGAAGTGGAAATATTATTCTCATCGACTGCCCGGCCCGCAGCGACGAACGGAGCGACGCAGTGACATCCGGTCATGAACAAACACGGGCGGACCCCGTCGGCGACGACCTGCTACTGGCCGCCGAGGAGGCCGAAGCCGAGGCAGTAGCCGCCGAGGCCACCGCCGCGGCCGCCCGGGCCCGGGCCCGGGCAACCCAGTTGCGCCGCCGCGCCGGGAATCCCGTGAGCACCGCAAGCTCGCCCGAACCGCCGGCGACGACATCCGATCGCAGTACATCTGCACCCACCGTCCCGGAACCCTCAGCATCCGACGATGCCGACACCACGGCCGTTGCGTCGAACGCCGACACCGCCATCCCGGACGCTTCGACCCCGGAACCGGCCGATGCCTCGCCCCGTTCCGAACCACCGCCGGCACCGTCCGGGAGCGTCGCGGCGAACCGAGACACACCGCGCGCCGCCAAGGCCCGGCGTCTGCGCCGTGCACTTCGCCCCCCGCGTGTCTCGATCCCTCGGCCTCGGCGCGTCTCGGTCACCCGGCCCGGGCGCCGCACCATCGCCACGACGGTCGCCGTACTGGTGCTGTGCGCGGGCGTGGGCAGCACGGGCTACTTCGTGTGGCACCACCACACCGTCACCGGTGAGCAGCAGCGCAAGGCGGAGTTCGTTGCCGCCGCACGGCAGGGCGTCACCAGCTTGACCTCGCTGGATTTCACGCACGCCGCCGCGGATGTCAAACGGGTCCTCGACGACTCCACGGGCAGCTTCCGCAGCGATTTCCAGACCCGTGCCGACGATTTCACCAAGGTGATCGAGCAGTCCAAGGTCGCCACCGAAGGCAAGGTCAATTCCGCGGCGGTGCAGTCGATGACCGACGACTCCGCGGTGGTCCTGGTCGCCGCCTCCTCCAAGGTCACCAATTCCGCCGGTGCACAACAGGAACCCCGCGCCTGGCGGTTGAGTGTGACCGTGGAGCGCGTCGACGGCCTGCTGAAAATGTCGAAAGTGGAGTTCGTACCGTGAGCACAACCGCTGACACCCCAGACCTGAACCGAGCCGACGCCGATGCGGTCGCCACTGCCGAGTCCGACGATGCCACCGATCCCACCGGCACCGCGCCGGCCACAGCGGTAGCCGCCGAGCCATCCACCGCTGCCGATTCCACCGGCCCGGTCCGCACCGGGCGGCTGCGTGCGGCCCGCCTGTGGGTGGGCCGGCACCGCGCCCACCTCGGGACCGGGCTGGTCGCCGGACTGGCCGCGGCCTCGGTGGTCGCCGCCACCACGGTGTATTTCACGCAGTACCGTTCCGACCAGCAGACCGACGATGCGGCCGCCCACTCGGCCGTGACCGCGGCATCCGACGGATCGGTGGCGTTGCTGTCCTACGCACCCGATACGCTCGACCATGATCTCCAGGCCGCCAAATCCTTTCTGACGGGCGATTTCCTCACCTATTACAGTCAGTTCACCCAGCAGGTGGTGGCACCCACCGCCAAGCAGAAGGCGGTGAAGACGCAGGCCGCGGTGGTGCGGTCGGCCGTCGAGGAACTCGAACCGGATTCGGCGCAGGTCCTGGTCTTCATCAACCAGACCACCACCACCTCGGACAAGCCCGATCCGGCGATGACCTCCAGCAGTGTGAAGGTGTCGCTGTCACAGGTCGACGGGAAATGGAAGATCTCCGCCTTCGATCCGGTGTAGAGCGCCTGCGGCCGAGTCGTACGGAGAGGAGCGCCGGTGCCGACCATTCGGCACCGGCGCTCCCTTCGTTCCTATCCGGTTGTCCCGCAGCCTGTCCGACTACGCATGCCGCATCAGGTCCTTCCAACTGTCCGGCCGCGCCGTGGCCAGATCCTGCTGCCGGTACATGGTCCCGTCGGGCGACAGGTAGTTGCCCGTGTGCGGATCGTATCGAGCGACTCCGACGGAGGGCGCGGGCTTTCCGGTCGTACGCTCCGGCACCGCAGCGGGCGCTGCCGGAGCGGGCAGGCCCGGAATCGGAGGCAGTTGCGGAAGCGGCAACTGCGGCAGTTGCGGTAGCTGCGGCAACTGTGGGCCCGGCGCGGGCGGGGCGGGTGGCGGAGGCGCATCCCACCGCGAATCGGGCGCCACCCCCTGCGATTCCAGATTGGGGTCACGCGGGTAGGGGCCCACCACCGGCTGATCCGGGGCCAGCGGCACGAATTCCTCGTCGCTCTTGCACATCTCGGCCGTCGGTGCCCGCTTCCCCGGCACGGTCGCACACGGGAAGTTGCGGGCGCCACGTACCGCGACCGAGGAGTCCTGCGGCAGTTTGCAGTAGATGTCGTCGGGTGTGTCGATGGTGGTGGTGTCCGACGGGTCACGCCACGCCGACGGCGGCAGGAATCCGACCGTGCAGGGCGGCGGGGCGGAGGTGCCGCTGATGCGGAAGTCACCCAGACCCAGCCCCTGCGCGTTCTTGGTCGGCTGCACCGATTGCACGATCGACACTTCCGGTGGCAACAGCACCAGAATCTGTTCCAGCCCGGCGTGATACGTCACGCCCAGCTGCGCGATCGAGGTCAGGTTCGACAGCAGTACCGGAAGGGTGAGCTGCACCGAGTCGAGGAGTTTCGTCGCTTCCTGTGCGGCACCGGGCCCCTTGTCCAGCAGCGACCGCACCTGCTGGTCGTCGGCAGCGACCTGACCGGTGACGCCGGCGAGGCTGCGGGCCCAGATCCGGATGGCATCGGCGGACTGGTCCTGCGAATCCAGCAGGGGTCGCGCGCCTTCCAGCAGCGCGCGGGTCGTGTCGCCGGTCCGGTCGGCGTCCGCGGCGAGGGTGGAGGCCGAATCCAGCAGTGATCCCAGGTCGTAGCCGGCACCGTTCACACCGGTGAACATTTCACCGAGCATTCCGTGCAGCTTGTCCTTCGGGATACTCGCCACCATGCTGTCCAGGCTGTCGAGCATGGGACCGACGGGCTGCGGCACGGTGGCGTGGCGGACGTCGATCACCGAACCGTCGTGCAGATACGGCGGTTCATCGCTGCGCGGGCGCAGGTCGACGTACTGTTCACCGACGGCGGAGACGCTGCGGACCTGTGCCTGCAGATCGGCCGGGATCCGGCGGCTACCGTCGATGGACATCGTCGCCCGCACCCCGTCGTCGGTGAGGGCGACCGAGGTGACCTTGCCGATCTGCACGCCACGATAGGTCACGTTGCCGAAACGGTAGAGCCCGCCGGATTCCGGTAGCTGCAAGGTCACCTCGATCCGGCCGGCCCCGGCGAGGGTGGGCAGTTTCATGTACTGCACGCCCATCGCCACCAGGCCGATCACCGCGAGGATCGCGAAGATGACGAGCTGCGCTTTCACGAACCGGGTGAGAATCATCGACCGCCTCCGTTCGGTGCGGGTGGATCCAGTGGCGCGCCCAGCGGATCGTTGGTCTGCTTGCCGTATCCGGGATCCCCGACCATGGCCTGCACCACCGCGTTCGGATCGCCCCACGGAGTGCCGAGCAGCAGTTCACGTTTCAGGCGCGGCACAGTGAGGTCGATGGTGGCGAAGAGATTGATGTAGTCACCGCGGATGCCGTGGTCGATTCCGTACTGCCCGTAGGGGAACACCATCAGGAAATCCAGTGCGCTGCCGATCTTGGGTGCCACGTCGGCCAGCTGCTGCAGCGCCGGCTCCAGATTCCGCAGATCGGTGAGCAGATCCGATTGCACCTGCGTGATCACCCCGGTCGCGGTATCGCTGAAGGTGCGCAGCTTGTCCAGCGCAGTGGTGATCTTGGGGCGTTCGGTCAGCAGTACATCGAGCGCCGGACCGACCCGTTGCAGCGTCTCGCTCACGGTATCGCGCTGCTGCGCGAAGGTTTCCGCCATTCGGTTCAGCTGGGTGACGGTCGAGAGCAGATTCTCGCGCTGTTGGTCCAGCACGGTCATGAAGGTGTCCAGCCGGGGAATCAGATCGTGGATCGCCCCTTCACGCCCGGAGAAGGCGGCGTTCAGATTGTGAATGATGTCGTTGATCTGCCCCATACCGCCGCCGTTGAGCACCACCGACAACGAAGCGAGCGTCTGTTCGGTGGAGGGGTAGGTCGAGGTCTTGTTCAACGGCAGGGTCGCACCGGGCTGCAATCGTCCGGTGGGCTCGGTACCGGCCGGCACGTTCAAGGCCAGGTGGGTGGATCCGAGCAGACTCGTCTGTCCCACCGTCGCAACGACATTGGCGGGCACCGCGACATCCGGTTGGACGGATATCTCGACATCGGCGTGCCAGCCGTGCACCGTGACATCGCCGACGCTGCCGACCGTGACATCGTCGATCAGCACCGGTGCGTTGGACACCAACGTGCCGACATTCGCCAGCTCCACGTGATAGGTCGCGGCGTCGGGGCCACGGCCGGTAGCGCCGGGCAGCGGCAGTGCATCCACCCCGTGCCACCCACATCCGGTGGCGGTGAACAGCACACAGGCTGCCACGCCGAGTATCCGCCTGATCATGACGCTCACCTTCCCCACGGCTGGAGCAGATCACCGACGTTGTGCGCTGCCGGGAGGCCGGGCTCGTGCTCGGTGACCTTCGGCATCAGGCCGGGTTCGCTGTAGATGAGGTTGTCCGGATCCGGTGCCGGGCCGGTGACCGGATCGAACGGGAACGGTAGATAGTTGAAGGCGAGCAGCGGCAGAATCGGTCCGAGATATTTCCGGCACTTCTCCCCCGATTCGGCGGCCGTGGCATTCTCGATACTCGCCACCCCGGAGCAGATGAACTGCATCGGATTGGAGAAGTTGTTGAGCTCGAAAGCTCCGGCCTCGGTGCCGGTGTCGGGGTTGTAGATGTGATAGAAGTTCGCGATGCTGTTCGGCGCGATATGCAGCAGATTTTCCAGGTCACCGCGATGATCGACCAGATTCTGGGTGACGTTCGCCAGTCGTTGGACCTGCTCACTGGCCTTGTCACGGGTCCCGGCGACGAAGCGCTGGACCTCGCCAACGGCCACCGACAGGTTCTGCAGCGCGGCATCGAGATCGGATTTGCTGTCGTCGACCACGCTGGACAACGTCGCCAGCCGATCCTCGAATTGCACGATCTGGGCACCGCTGCCCTGGAGCGCGGCGACGAAGGTCTGCAGATTGCGCAGGATGTCGACGATATTTCCGCTGCCGTCGGCGAGCACGCGGCCCACACCGGACAACTGTGCCAGCATCCGGCGCAGCTTCTCACCGTTGCCGCCCAGGGCATCGGCGGTGCTGTCGATGAAGCGGCCCATGGAACTGCTCGACGCGCCGTCCTGCGGCCCCAAACTCGTTGCCAGTTTGGTCAACTGGGTTTTGATCTCATCCCATTCGACCGGTACCGCGGTGCGTTCCAGCGGGATCTCCGCGTCGTCGGCGAGAGTCGGCCCGCTGGTGCGATAGGCCGGGGTGAGTTGGACGTAGCGGGCGGCGATCAGGCTCTGGGCGACGATGACGGCCTTGGCATCGGCCGGAATCTGCACGTCGCGATCGACATCGAGCACCATCTTCGTGGTGGCGCCCTGCGGTTCGATCGAGGCGATCCGTCCCACCCGCACCCCTGCGACCCGGACGTCGTCACCGGGGTAGACCGCGGTGGCGGTGCTGAATACGGCGGTGAAGTGCTTGGGCCCGAACAGGGCTCGATAGCCCACCACACCGCCGGAGACGACCACGGCGACCACCACCAGTGCGGTGACTACTCGGACGATCCAGGTCTTGTTCATTGCAGGCTTGTTCATCGCGGCGGCTCCGGATGCGGTATCGGGAACGGGGCCGGCGGATTCACCCCGAAGGCACGGTCGATGAACGGCTGAATGTCCTGTCCGTCGATCAGATTCGCCACGTAGGCGTTGTAGAAGCGGCCACCGGATACCGCTTCGCCCTGGGTGAGCGCCACTTTCGCGTAGCCGGGGATGGCCTTGCCGATGTTGTCACGGTTCTTCTCCAGCAGCGCGGTGACCGAATTGAGCCGGTCCAGGGTGGGCCCCAGCTTCGCCTCGTTGTCGGCGACCAGTCCGGACAACTGCTGGGAGACCGCGGCGGTGTTGGCGAGCAGCTCCACGATCTCCTGGCGGCGCTGGGCCAGCACCTCCAGCAGCGAATTCGCGTTCAGGATCAGCGCATTCACCTGACTGCTGCGCTCGGAGAGCACCCCGGTGATGGTCTTGGCGCTGTCGAGCAGTTCCCGCAGGGACTGGTTGCGGCTGTTGATCGTCTGCGACAACTGGGTCAGACCGTCGAAGGCCGGACCGACCTGCGGAGCGATGCGATCGAGTGTCTGCGACAGCATGTCCAGCGACCGATTGAGCGCATCGGTATCCACCGCGGCGGTTGTGGTGGTCAGATCGCCGACCGCGTCGGTCAGCGAATACGGCGCCGAGGTGCGGGAGTCCGGGATGGTGTCCAGCGTTCTCATCCGGCCGGGACCGGCGGATTCCACGGTGATGTTCCGCTTGCCGAGCAGGGAGCTGGTTTTGATGTGCGCCGAACTCTCGGTGCCGAGCCGAACGGTCGAGTCCACCGAGAACGTGACCCGGGCATCGCCGTCGTCCAACTCGATCTTCTGCACATTTCCGACCTGTACGCCCGAGACGATCACATCGTCACCGACCGACAGTCCGGCCGCCTCGGCGAACAGCGCCTGGAAGCGCACCGTGGTGCCGAGCGCCAGAAACTTCTGCGCCTGCAGGCCGATCGCGATCAGGCAGACGATGACCACTATCCCGACCAGGCCGGGCCGTATCAGGTGAGCGCCGCGATAATGCAACATTTATGGTGCGCACCTTCCTGTCTCGGTCTTGATCCAGGGCAGCTGAACCACCTCCCCGTTCGGGTCGCTGACCCGGATGGTCAACCCACAGACGAAGTACTGGATGAAACTGCCGTAGGACCCGGTGCGGGCCATCTTGCGGAAGTTCTCCGGCGCTCGCTGCAGGGAGCTGTCGATCTTGTCGGAGTCCGCGTCGACGGCCGGCGCGATGGTCGACAGATGGTCGATCGTGGCGGCCAGCGGCGGACGGGCCTGAGTGAGCAGATCGGCGACCGTGGCCGTTCCGGCGTCGAGCGAGTCGATTGCCGCGCCGATCGGGTCCCGCTCCTGCGAGAGCTGGGTGACCAGCTGTTCGAGCTTGTCGATGGCGTCGGAGAACTGGGTTCCGCTGTCCGACAACGTCTTCATCACTTGGTTCAGGTTCTCGATCAGCTTGCCCACCACATCACTGGTCCCCGCCAGCCGGGAGGAAAACGACGCGGTCCTGGTCAACAGCGAGTCGATCGTCCCCTCCTGCCCCTGCACGATCTGCACCAGCGACCAGGTGAGCGAGTTGACGTCGTTCGGATTCAGTCCCTGCAGTACGGGTTTCAACCCGCCGAGCAGCTGATCCAGATCCAACGCCGGTGTCGTCTGCTGCAGTGGGATCTGTGCACCGGAGGACAGCACCCGGGTGGATCCGGGACCGTCGGCCAGTTCCAGGTAACGGTCACCGACCAGGTTCAGGTACCGGACGGCGGCCTTCGTGCCACCGGTGAGCACGATGCTGCGGTCGGCGTCGAAGTCGACGACGACCTTGTCGTCGTCGCGCAGGTGCACGCCGCGGACTTTGCCGACCTCGACGCCGGCCACCCGCACACTGTCACCGGTGTGTACTCCCGAGGAGTCTGCGAATACGGCCGAATAGCTGTTGGTGTCCCCGCTGCGGTACTGCCCGAAGACCAGGACCAGGAAGGCCGAGAGCAGCACCATGACCACCGCGAAAACGGTGAATTTGATCAGCGGCGCACTACGGGGGGTCATCGCGGAGCTCCGTTCGGTGCGGACGCGGCAGCCGGCACACCGCCGAAGAGCATGCTCTGCAGCAGCGGCACATTGAGGCGCAGGCCCCGGTTGGTATTCGGGAACGGCACCGCGCCGTCGTCGACGATCAGATATTTCGGATGGGTGTTGTACTCGACCGGAAGCACCGAACACTGCGGTCCGCCGGTCGCGGCGACCTTCGGCAGATCGCGCGGATACTGGTACGGCTCGGCACCCCACAGGAAGTTGACGGTCAGGCCCATGCCGGGTAACTGCACCGGCGGCACGTGGTCGAGATAGTCCAAGCCCTCGATCGAGCACTTCAGTCCGGGACCGTATTCGTTGAGCAGTTCGGCGGTCGGCACCAGCAGATGTGCCATCGAGATCAGCTGATTGCCGTTGTCGCCTACGACCCGGTTCCCCACCTCGCCCAGGCCGATCGCACTGACCAGCAGGGCGTCGAGGTTCTGCTGCTCGTCCACCAGGGTCCGGCTGATCTTGGTGGCGTTACCGGCCGTGGCTGTGATGTCCGGGGCGGCATCGGCGTAGGACGCCGCGACGTTCGGGGCGACGTCGAGCTCGTGGCTCAGATCCGGCAGTGCCGGTTGTACTTTGGCCAGGAACGAGTCGAGGTCGGTCAGCATCCGCCCGACCTGTTCCCCGCGGCCGTCGGTGGCGCTCGCGAGCGCGCCGAGGGTCTCGTTCAACTTCTCCGGTTCGACCTGCCCCAGCACCGCAGTCAGCCGTTCGAAGATGGTATTGATCTCGACCGTGACGTGATCGGAGTCGAAGATCTGCCCGGCGTGAATCGAGGCCGTCGAACGCTGCAGGGGCGGCAGGAATTCGATGAACTTGGCCCCGAATGCGGTGGAGGCAGCGATATCCACGGTCACATTCGACGGAATCCTGCGCACCTGATCGGAAGAGATGGCCAGCCCGATCTCGGCGGTACCGTCGGGCCGCTCGGTCACATCGGCCACCTTGCCGACGGTGACGCCACGCATCTTCACCTTCGCGTCGGGATACATCACCAGCCCGGCGCGTGGCGACCGGACCGTGACCCGCGTGGTATCGGCGAAGCCGTCGCGGAACATCACCGCCGCCAGCGCGATCACCGCCACCAGCGCGGCGATCGATATCAGGCCCACCAGCGGGCGAACAATACTGCGAACCATGCCGTTCCCCTCCCTAGCCCGACAGGTTGAAATTGCCGTTGGAGCCGTAGATCGCCAGGGAAACCAGCAGGGTCACCGAGACCACGGCGATCAGCGAGGTCCGTACCGCGTTGCCGACCGCGGTACCCACCCCGGACGGACCGCCGGCGGCGAAGAAGCCGAAATAGCTGTGTATCAGCAGAATCGTCAACGCCATCAGAATCGCCTGCACGAACGACCACACCAGGTCCAGTGGATTGAGGAAGGTCGCGAAGTAGTGGTCGTAGAGTCCCGAGGACTGCCCGAGCAGAAAGACCGTGGTGACCCTGCTGGCCAGGAAGGATCCGACCACCGCCAGCGAGTACAGCGGTGTGATGGCGAGCATCCCGGCGACCAGACGCGTCCCGACCAGATAGGCGATCGGTTCGATCGCAATCGATTCCAGCGCGTCGATCTCCTCGTTGATTCGCATCGCGCCGAGCTGAGCGGTGACACCGGCACCGAAGGTGGCTGCCAAGCCGATACCGGCCACCACCGGTGCGGTGATGCGGACATTGATGAACGCGGACAGGAATCCGGTCAGCGCCTCGATGCCGATATTGCCCAGTGAGCTGTAGCCCTGCACGGCCAGGGTGCCGCCGGTCGCCAGTGTCAGGAACGAGACGATCACCACGGTGCCACCGAAGACCGCCAGACTTCCCGAGCCCATGCTGAATTCGGCGATCAGGCGCACGGTTTCGCGCTTGTAGCGCCAGGCCGCCACCGGCGCGCCGAGCAGTGCCCGGATATAGAAAATGGTGTGATCACCGATGCGTCCCAGGCCCTCCACCGGGCGACGCACCCGGCGGACCGCACGCGGATACCGCGCTTGCACAACCACGGTCGTCTCCCCTCACCTGGTCGTCATCTGGATGCCGATCGCGGTGACCACGACATTGATGACGAACAACGCCACGAAGGCCAGCACCACGGTTTCGTTCACCGCGTTGCCCACCGCCTTGGCGCCACCGCTGACGATCAGCCCGCGATAGCAGGCGATGAGGCCGGCGACCAGTCCGAACAGCAGCGCCTTGACCGCGGAGATCACGACCTCGCTCAGCCCGGTGAGCAGGGTGATGCCGTTGGCGAAAGCACCGGGATTGACGTTCTGCACGAAGACCGAGAAAACGTAGCCGCCGACGATGCCGATGATGCAGACCAGGCTGTTGAGCAGCAGCGCCACCAGCCCGGAGGCCAGCATGCGCGGAGTGACCAACCGCTGTACCGGATTGATGCCGAGAACCTCCATCGCGGAGATCTCCTCGCGGATGGTGCGGGAGCCGAGGTCGGCGCACATCGCTGTCGCCCCCGAGCCGGCCACGATCAGTACCGTCACCATCGGCCCGACCTGGGTGACGGCGCCGAATGCGGCGCCGGCCCCGCTCAGGTCCGCCGCGCCCAGTTCGCGCAGCAGGATGTTGATGGTGAAGCTGACCAGCACCGTGAACGGGATGGCCACCAGCAGGGTCGGAACGAGCGACACCCGGGCGACGAACCAGGACTGCTCCAGGAATTCCCGGCCCTGAAACGGGCGCCGGAACGCGAAAGCGACCGCATCGGCCGACATGGCGAAGAAGCCGCCGACGAGCTGCAGTCCGCCCGCCGACCGTCGCGACATCTTCCGGGTCCAGCCCGGTTGTGTCATCGCCATACCGCCCCCAGGTGCGGACCTGCCCCGAATCGATCGGCGGCGTCGCGGTTCCCATGCATCATCGACCGTCCCCGCTCCCGTAGGCATTGCCATCAGTCACCGACCGTCGGCGTCGAACCCCCAGGTCTGCCCGGGTCTACTCCTCGACAACGGTGTCGGAAATCTCATTCTCGGTTTCGATAATGCTACATCCAGAGAACAAGAACGCAATAGCAATTGCGAGCAGGTGACGTTTCGGATGAGCGGCCGGTCACCAGCGGTTCCGAGCCTCCTCCGCCCAGCCGGTGAGCCCGTCCAGCACCACCCAATCACCTGCGTCGGTTCGGGCCCGGCCCGAAAAATGACCGAAACACTGATGGGTGTCGTTGGACAGCACCCCGAGTGCGGTACGCGACGCCCGCACGTGGAACGGGGTGAATTCGACCTCCACTCGTGGGCCGGCGATCCGCCACGGTCGCTGCCAGTCGGAGCGGTCGTAGTCCCAGTCGAGCTCGTCGCCGATCTTGTGCAGGCGTCCGTCGACGAACAGGGCGTTCTCGGTCGAGCCGGTGCCGTCGGTCCAGGTGCCGCCCAGCTGAATCGCAAGTCCCGCACCGCATCCGGCCGCCCAGTTCCACTCCGCCGAATACGGCCATTTACCCCGGCCGTGATCGAGGACCCCGAAGCCGCCCTCGAGGACATGTGCGACACCGTCGACCGTCACGGTGCCCGACACCGGCCGGCCCAGATCTTTCACGGTGTACTGGAAGCGATTCGCGCTCCACGGCACCACCACCCCCAGCGATTCGTGACCGGACGGCGCTTCGGCCCGCAGGTCGATATCGACCCGCTCGGTCGTCGCATGAATATCGGTACCACCCTCGTCGTTTCGCAGTTCGATCACGATTCCCGCAGCCCGCCCCGACGCGGTGCCCACACCGCTGCGGTCCGGCAGCGACACCCCGCGACCGAACGGTGTCACCACATCGGTGACGATCTCCTCGGCGCTGTGGCGGTCGAGAATGTAGATGCCCTGCAGCCCTGCATAATCCAGCGACGTGAGCACGATGCCGACGACGAGATCGTCGGTGACGATCCCCCAGTACTCCCAGCGCTTGCACCGCCCCCAGCCGCGCAGATTCGCCCGGTGCAGCGGGTGTCTGGTCCAGCCCACCGCCTCCGGATTCAAACGTCCTCGCGGCGTGCATAATTCGACTGCCTGAGTAATCTCGCGTTCCGCCGCGGCAGGCTCGGTCATCTGCTGTCTCCTTCATCGCTTTCTCGGTCGGGCCGGTGCCGGGAACCGGCCCCGGATGCGTTTACCATGAGTATGCTCACCAGCCGCAACCGCCGACGTCGCGACTCGGACGTTCGACCGAGACGGGTTCGGCTCGG
Source organism: Nocardia vermiculata NBRC 100427 (assembly GCF_001613265.1). GTDB lineage: Bacteria > Actinomycetota > Actinomycetes > Mycobacteriales > Mycobacteriaceae > Nocardia > Nocardia vermiculata. Next base: position 11,764 of record NZ_BDCA01000018.1, on the reverse strand, counting down.
GCACCGGACGACTGCGGCACCACCACCGGCAGAACGGAGCCGTTATGACCAGCATCCGCAAGGTAACCGTCCTCGGAACCGGAGTCCTCGGTTCCCAGATCGCCTTCCAGAGCGCGTTTCGCGGATTCGACGTGACCGCCTACGACATCAGCGACGAGGCCCTCGCCGCGGCCCGCGACCGCTTCGACGCACTGGCCGCCACCTACCGCGACCAGGTCGACGGCGCCGGCGACGGTAAAGCCGAGGCCACCGCGGCCGGTATCGCGCTGACCGCCGATCTCGCCACGGCCGCGCAGGCGGCCGATCTGGTCATCGAGGCGGTACCGGAGGTGCTGTCGATCAAACAGGACACCTACCGCAGGCTCGGCGAGCTGGCTCCCGAACACACCATCTTCGCCACCAATTCCTCCACCCTGCTGCCCAGCGATATCGTCGACTCCACCGGCCGGCCGGACCGCTTCCTGGCACTGCACTTCGCCAATCAGGTGTGGCATTTCAATACAGCCGAGGTCATGGGCACCGCACACACCGATCCGGCGGTGTACCGAACAGTGGTCGAGTTCGCCCGCGCGATCGGCATGGTGCCGATCGAACTGCATCGCGAGAAGTCCGGTTACGTGCTGAACTCCCTACTGGTCCCGCTGCTCAATGCCGCGATGGGCCTGGCAGCGGGCGGTTTCGCCGAGCCGGAGGCGGTGGATGCCACCTGGCGCATCGGTACCGGCGCCCCCGCCGGTCCGTTCCAGATTCTGGACATCGTCGGACTCACCACCCCGTACAACATCCTGGTCAACAGCGGTGCCGAGGGGGAGAAACTGGCGGCCTGGCTGAAGTCCGAGTACATCGACAAGGGCAAGCTCGGTCTCGCCAGTGGTGAGGGGTTCTACCGCTACCCGGCCTAGCCGGGCTCCGCTGCCCGGACAGCGGACGGGCTCAGTCGTCCTGCTCCTGCGCGAAGGTTGCCAGCAGTTCGCGAGCCTCGGCCCCACCGTCCAGCAGCCGACCGGTCCGGCGGGCGATGTGCCAGCCGTCGGCCTCGCGGCGCAGCTGCAACCGGTGCACACTCGCACGCAGCACCTGGAACCGGTCGCCGTCCCGCAACACCAGCAAGGATTCGAATACGGCCAGCGCGCTGTCACCGTCGATATCGACGCGGGCCGGGCCCTGGAAATGCGCGGAGCCACCGGTGATGAGCTTGCGATGAGCCGACGACTCGACCATCGCGCGGACCTCGTCGCGGCCGCGCATATTCCAGCCCTCGACCTCGTATTCACCATCGGCACACCACAATTGAGCGGTGGCATCGGCTGAACCGCTGTCCACCAGCGGGCCGTAGGAGGCGATCAGCCGGGTAATGGCGAGCTCGTCTTCGACGCGGCGCAGCCGGCTCAGGATCTCGTCGAGTGCGTCGGTTGCCATGCTGTGCTCCTCCGTCATCGGTTCAGCAGATCGACCAGGGCGGCCATCTGGTCGCAGTAGTGTTGCGCCGACCGGGCGGAGAATGCGCAACCGGCCAAGGTGGCGCCCGCATCGGCCAGCCCATCCATTCGGCGCCGCACCCGATCCGGCTCCCCCAGCGGATCCAGTGCCCCCGTCGGGAGCACCACCTCGAACTCTGGCGGTGCGTCGACCTGCGACAACATATTCTTCAGGTAGTCCCGGGAGAGCCCGAACGGCATCCAGCCGTCCCCGTGCCGCACCGCGCGCCGCAGTGACCGCATGGTGCGTCCGCCCACCCAGATCGGCACCCGCTCCTGGATGCCGGCCGGTTCGACGATCATCCCGGAGAAGTTGTAATGCGTTCCGGCATACGATGGTTCGCGTACCCCGAACGATGCCCGGAGCGCCGCGATGGCATCGTCGGTGCGATCGCCACGACCGTCCCAGGGCGCGCCCAGCAGCTCGAATTCTTCCTCGAGCGACCCCACCCCGACACCGAGCACCACCCGGCCTGCGCTGATCCGGTCCACCGTCCCGTAACGCTTGGCGATCTCCAGCGGGTGGTGGTACGGCAGTACCAGCACCGAGGTGGCCAGCCTGATCCGAGTGGTACGGGCGGCAAGGTAGGACAGCGTCGCCACCGGATCCCAATAGGTGGAGCCACGCATTTCCGCGCCCTGCACCGGGACCGCGGTGTGCTCGCTACAGGTCATGTGGTCGAACCCGAGTCGGTCGGCGGCCTCCGCGATGAGCGCGAGGTCCTCGATACCGGCGTCGATTTCCCAGTCCGAACGTTGCGCCGGCAGCTGCACCACGATCGGCGACGAGAGCGCCGGTCGCAGAGGCATGCTCACTTACTGCCCTCGAGCCCCAGCAGGCGCTGCATCCGGCGGTGTGAACCGAGCACGATCTTCGCGCGATCGGGACCACTGCTCAGTGTCGCGGCCTCGCCGTTACCGCCCGCCACGAAGACCGGGCCGTTGGCCAGGTTCTCCAGGCCCTCACGCGCCACATCCACGGGTTCGGCCACCCGCATCCCGGGCACATCGAAGTTCAACCCGACGCGCTCCATCGCCGGTGTGCGAGTGACCCCGAGTACCAGGTGCAGCACATCGACATTGTGCTCACGCAGCTCGAGCCACAGGCTTTCGGCGAAGATCCGCAGGTAGGCCTTGGATCCGCCGTAGACGGTATGGCGCATCGAACCGCTGTAGCCGGTCAGCGACCCCACCAGGACGATGCCACCGCGCCCCCGCTCGCGCATGCCCCGGCCGAAATGGTGGGCCAGTGCCAGCGGCGCGGAGACGTTGAGCGCGTTCATCCCGGCGAAGGCGTCCAGATCACCATCGAGGAATTCGGCACTGTGGGTATTGGCCCCGGCGTTGAAGATCAACAGACCCACCTCGATATCGGAGGTGGCCTCCGCTACTCGTGCGGGCGCGTCGGCGGCGGTGAGGTCGACCGCGACGGTACGAACCTGCACGCCTCGCGCGCGCACCCGATCGGCGGTCTCGGTCAGCGGGCCCTCACGGCGCGCCAGCAACACGATATTGATCCCGGACGCGGCGAGCTGGTCGGCGAACTCCGCACCGACCCCTTCGGAACCGCCGGCGATGACGGCCCAGGGCCCGTAGCGATGCGCATCGATGGTGGTGTTCGGTTCAGTCGCCATGCTCCGACCATAACGACCACAGGTTCTCTGTCAGGGACTACTCCCGCTCACCGGAAGCGCAGCTCGGCGGGGGCGGAGGGGGTGCGACACCGGGTCCGCGTTACCGGACTTCCCGGTAGCGGATTGCTATCGTCGATGACCGGCCCAGTCGTGCGTCAATCCAACCGAGAAGGGGCGTGATGTTCGGGCAGCTGCGTTCACGCAAACCCGTGGTGCCCGTACGAGCCCTGATTGCCGTTGCGGCAGTGGGGCTCTCCGTCACCGCCACCGCGCTGTTCGGTGGCCCACCGGATGCGCCGGGCCCCCACCTGGCCGGCCGTGAGGACCAGTGGACCGCGGTACACGACGGCCCGCAGCGATACCCCGAGGTGCATCTGGACTCCGGGGTGCCGATTCGGATGAGCGACGGCGTCGAACTGAAGGCCAATGTCTATCGTCCGGTGGACGCCGCGGGCGCGGTGGTCACCGAGCCGCTGCCGACGGTCGTGAACCTCACCCCCTACAACAAGCTGATGACCGATCTGATCGGTTCCGCGGTGGAGGATCCGCGACTACAGCCGCTGGTCATGTCCCTGGTCGGGCAGCTGAATCTGTCCGGCACCCCGATCAGCAGCTTCGGCGATCTGCTGCACGCCCTCGACGGCGGGACCGTCCCCACGGTCCTCGGCCTGGACCGTGACCTGATCCGCAGCGGCTACACCCTGGTCGTGGCCGATGTGCGCGGCACCGGGCAGTCCCAGGGCACCTGGCAGACCCTCGGCGACCGAGAGCAGCTCGACACCCGAGAAGTGATCGATTGGGCTGCCGCGCAACCGTTCTCCGATGGGAAAGTAGCGATGAGCGGCGGCTCCTACGCGGCCATCAATCAGTTGCGGGCCGCCGAGGACGCACCCCCGGCACTGCGCGCCATCTTCCCGGTGGTCCCCGGCAACGATCTGATGCGTGATGTCGTCGCACCCGGCGGTGGGGTCGGCACCACCTTCCTGCCGATGTGGCTGCAGACGGTCAACCAGCTCAAGCTGATTCCCGATCCGAAGTCGCTGTTCGACGGCACCTTCGACTGGAAATGGCTCAGTTCCCGGATGGAGGATCCGGCCACCAACGTCGACCTGCTGGCCCAGGCGCTGCTCTCGCCGTCGATGACCGATATGCCCCCGGCACTGTCCGACGCCCTGGACGACGGCAGCGATTTCCGCAAGGCCATCATGGGACATCCGGAGCGGGTGACGGTACCGGCCTTCGTCTACGGCGGATGGCACGACATCTTCGCCAACAGCGCGACCGAGATCTACCACAAGATGACACTGCCTCCCGGACAGAAACAACTCGTGGTGGGCGATACCTACCACGCCAACCCCGGCGCCGGCACCGGAAAGCCCGGTGCCCCGCCCCGGCTGGAGGTGCTGCAGCGGGCCTGGTTCGACAAGTGGCTCAAGGGAATCAACAACGGGATCGACGGCTACGGCCCGATCGTGGTGAAGGAGCAGGGCGGCGACTGGGTCACCCTGCCGCAGTTTCCGCAGCCCGGTGTCGAGCACCGTCGTGTCTATCTGAGCGCCGCGCCCAGTGGTACGACCGATTCCAGTGCACACGACGGATCACTGAGCGCGCAGCCGCCCGCCGACGTGGCCTCGTTGACCGTCGCCCCCGGACTGGCCACCGCGTGCTCGCGAGACTCGGCCCAGGCCTCGGCGGGTTCGGGCGCGATACTCGACGCCTGCGCCAAGGACTCGCGAATCGCCGAGCACGCGGCGCTGACCTTCACCGGCGCGCCGGTGACCGAGCCGACCGTGATCTCCGGGCCGATCGACATCCATCTGCAGACCGTCCTCGACGCCACCGACGGATTCTGGAGCGCCACGGTCAACGATGTGGCGCCCGACGGCACCTCCACCGCCCTGACCACCGGCCAGCTCACCGTTTCCATGCGTGCGGTCGACGAGGCGCGCAGCGAACGATCCGCCAACGGCGACTACACGGTGCCCTTCCACCCGATCACCGCCGCGTCACACCTGCCCGTCACTCCGGGTGAACCGGTCGGAGTGGATATCGCGGTGATCGCGACCCAGGCTCGGTTGCAGGCCGGTCACCGGCTACGGATCGATCTGTTCGCCGCCAATGCCCCCAAGGCCATGCCGTTTCGCCCGATGCTCAACGATTCCGAGCTGAAACCACAACATCTGCGCCTGGACCCGGCGGCACCGAGTTTCGTCAACCTCCCGACCGACCGGCCCCTCGGCTGAACGTCCGGCCTCAGTTCACCTGGCTGCGTCCGGCGCCCCAATACCGCTTGCGCAGTTCCCGTTTGAGGATCTTGCCCGCACCCGAGATCGGCATCGAATCGACCAGTTCGATGGTGCGCGGCGCCTTGTACCCTGCGATCAGGGTCTTGGTGTGGTCGCGGATCTCCGCGGCGGTGACACTGGCCCCGGCATGACACACGATGACCGCATGCACCCGCTCACCCCACTGCTCGTCCGGTACTCCGATAACGGCGCACGCGGCGACCGCGGGGTGCGCCGACACCGCATTCTCCACCTCGGCGGAGTACACGTTCTCACCACCGCTGACGATCATGTCCTTGACCCGGTCGACGATGAAGACGAATCCCGCCTCGTCCATGTAGCCGCCGTCACCGGTGTGCATCCAGCCGCCGCGCAGCGCCGCCGCGGTTTCCTCCGGCCGGTTCCAGTAACCGAGCATCATGTGCGCACCGCGCACCAGGATCTCGCCGACGGTGCCGCGCGGCAGTTCGTTGCCCTCGGCATCGGCGATGCGCACCTCGGAGTGCGGCGCCGCCCGGCCGGCCGAGCGCAAGGTGCGCTCGACATGGTCGTCCGGACCGAGAAGTGTTGCCACCGGGGATAGTTCGGTCATCCCGTAGGCCTGGGCGAACCGCGCCTGTGGGAAGGTCCGCAGCGCCCGTTCCAGTACCGACTGTGCGATCGGCGAGGCGCCGTAGATGATGCCCTGCACACTCCCCAGATCGAACTCCCCCACCCGCGGGTGGTCGACGACGGCCTGAACCATCACCGGCACCAGCAGCGTATCGGTGACCTTGTGGTCGGCGATCGCGGTCATCACCGCCACCGGCTCGAAGGCCGGAACCATCACCTGGGCCCCGCCCATGATGATCTGGGTGATGCAGCCGGCCAGGTCGGCCAGATGGAACATCGGCGCAGCATGCAGGTAGCGGGCACCTGGCTGGGCCAGGAATCCCGTGGACTGGCATCCCAGGGCCGACACCTGCAGGCCGGTGTGGCTGAGCACGACACCTTTGGGATGACCGGTGGTACCGCCGGTGTAGAAGATTCCGGCCGGCGCGTCACCACCGCGGCGCGCGTCCTCGATCGGATCCGAGGTGGCGATCAGGTCCTCGTAGGAGACCATGCCCTCCGGCGCCGGACCGTCACCGCAGTGCACGACCGTGCGCAGCACCGGTGCCGCCTCACGCAGCGCCGGGACCATCGGCGCGAAGGCATCGTCGACCAGCAGGACCGCGGTCCCGGAATCCACCAGCGAGTAGGCGATTTCGGCCGGACTCCAGCGAATGTTGACCGGATTCAGCATGGCGTCGGCCCACGGCACGGCCAGCAGGTATTCCAGATAGCGGTCGCTGTTGAGAGCCAGGATGCCCACCCGGTCGTCCGCGCCGACGCCCAACCCCCGCAGCCCCGCAGCGACCCGCGCGATCCGGTCTGCCGCCTCCGCGAAGGTGCGGATGCGGTCGGCGCAGATCGTCATGACGCCGTGCGGGTTCTGTTGGACTGCGCGGTGCAGGCCCTGGGTCAGATACATGCGAATCCTTCGGTACTCGGCTGATGCCCTGTAGCCGGGCGCCGATCACAGCGACTGTGACGCCGGCCACCACGGCGGACAGTGTCGAGTGTGCTCGGCCGTCGGGCCGGCGGCCATGGGTACGGTGCCGAAGTCCGGGTCTCCAGTTTTGTTGGTTTCTCCAAATCGGGCGACGTATCCTCGGCTCTGTCATGAGCCGCCCGCACTCCGAACCTCCCGCCCCCGGCCCGGTCACTGCCACCGCCCGGCAGCGAGTGCTGGCTCGGATGCGCCTGGAACGCGACGATCTGGCCGCTCGCATCGTCGAACGGGCCCGGACGGAGATTCCCGACTACCGCGACATCGATACCGCCGACCTGCTGCCCACCACCGCCGCGATCATGGACCGATTGTTCGCCGCGCTGGCGGACGAGCCGGGCGCCGAACTGCCGGAAGTGGCACAACTGACCGACTACGGCCGGCTCCGGGCGACCCAATCGGTATCGATCGAAGGGCTGCTGCGGTCGTGGCGCTTGGCCGAACGCCTGCACCTGGAAACACTCACCGCGGTGGCCGCCGACTGCGACGCGGATGATGCGGTGCTGCTGGAGATCACCCGCGATCTACTCGCCCTGGTGGACTGTGCCGCGGCGTCGTTCTCCGATGCCCATCGCCGAATTAGCCGCACGCGCGCCGAGCAGGACCGGGATCGCCGCGCGGAATTCACCCACGCCGTACTCACCGCCACCGTATCGGCGACCGAGCTGACACTGGGACTGCAGCGCTACGGATTGCGTGACGACCGAGAGTATCGCGCGTTTCGTGCCCGCGCGGATTCGCTGCCGCGACACGAATTCGACCGTCTGCTGCGACCGGGTGGCGGCCAGATCTTCGGCACGATCGTCGACGGCGACTTCGCCGGATTCACCGATCACATACCGCCGGCACCGGACACCGCGCTGATCGCATTCGGCCCCGCACGGGCACCGGCCGAACTGCCGCAGTCGTTCCGGCTGGCCGGGCGAGCGCTGGCCACCGCCTCCGCACTGGGCCGCACCGGTGCGTGCGATTTCGACGAGCTGGGACTACTCCCCGGGGTGAGCGCCGATCCCGAACTCGGCGCCGAACTGGTGCAGCGCTACCTGCGGCCGCTGGAGCGCAGCGGGTCGGCGACCGTACTGGTCGACACGCTGGCGGTATACCTCGACACCGGGATGCGCGTCGAGGCCACCGCACAGCGGCTCATCGTGCACCCCAACACGGTTCGCTACCGGATCGGGCGTTTCGAGGAGCTCACCGGCTGCGATCTGCGCCGCGCACATGTGGGCGCCCAGGTGTGGTGGGCGATCCACTACGAGCTGATGACACACACCGCAGCGAAGTCCGACCCTGCGAATCAGTGAAGTTTCGGCTGAAATGCCGTGCGGTTGCTCCACGTTGGCTTACGCTCGAACAGTCCCGGTTGCCCGGGGCTTGCAGGGCGGGTCGCCATGCCCACAGCGTCCCGCTGTCGCAACATCAGGTCAGATGGGGGCTGCGTCCCCGACAGCCCCCATCGCCCCTGGACAGAAGCCACGATACGGAACAGCGATAGATCGAGGACTGCATGCGCGGACACCACGCCCCCTCGCCCGCCGAGCGATTGCTGGCCGAGATCTACCAGGCCGGCTACTCCTCCGTCGACGATTTCATCGACAGGCTCCGGGTGCGCCCACGCAACCTTCCGCGAAACGCCGGTACACCGGTCGTCAGCGTGTCCGGCGGCGCCGGCGCGTCGTTCATCGACCCCACCGCGGACACCACCGAACTGTACTTCGGGGGCGTGGACTGGGACAGTGTCGATCCCTTCGCCGACACCACGGAATTTCCGGCCATCCAGCGCGTCTGGGTAATCCCCGAACGTCACGCCAGCTGACCGGCCCGGGTCCGCATCACATCTGCGGCAGCGAATCTCCTTGCACGAGCTCGATGTCGAGATCGATCTTGACTGTCGTGCCGATCGCGGCCACCCCGGCACGCACCATCGCGTTGTAATCGATCGCGAAATCATTGCGGTGCAACAAGGTTTCGGCGTGGAAGGCGGCGCGCACGCCACCCCACGGATCCGGGCCCGAGCCACCGTAGGTCAGGTCGAGCTCCACCGCGCGGCGTTGACCGTGCAGTTCCAGTTCGCCCGCCATCACCCAGGAGTCGGAGCCGGTACGGCGCAGGCCGGAACCGGAGAAGCCGATGACCGGATAGTTCTCGACGTCCAGGAATTCGCTGGAACGCAGGTGGTCGTCGCGCATACCGATACCGGTATCGATACTGGCCGCCTTGATCTCGGCGAACCCCGTGGTCTGCTCGAAGTTCCGAGCCACTTCGAGGCGGCCGCTGACTTCCGGGAACCGCGCCTTGATGCTCGCGATACCGAGGTGACGAGCGGTCGTGACGACGGTGGAATGCACCGGATCGATGGTCCAGATCCCGGGTGCCGGGGTACCGACGGAATCGGCCTCCGGCTGCAACGAGACGGCGCCCAGTTGCCCACTGCCGGAAGCGGATATGCGCGCAATCTGCGCGACCGGCTGATAGCCGGGCGCGGTCACGACCGCAGTGTGCATACCGGCGGGCAGCGACTCGGTGGCCGCCGCCCCCGTCTCGTCGGCGACCGCGCGAGCGAGTTGACGACCGTTCAGATCGGTCACGGTCAGCAGTGCGCCGGGCACCGGCCAGCCGTCCGGATTGCGAACCTGTGCGGACAAACCGCTCATGACAGCTCCGTGTTCTTGTCGAGACCACCGGGTTCGGCACCATTGTGCCGGATCCCGTTCTGTTCACCGTTCCGTACCGCGGCACCGTTGGTTGCGGCGGGAGCGGCAGAAATTTCGGCCGGCTCGTCGTAGCCCAGTCGCACGTCATGGGTGACCTCGCCACCCCCGACGGTGACCCGGCTCGACACCGGCGGATAACCACTGGCAACCACCGTGTATTCGCCCTCGGCGAGATCGGTCAGCACATACTGGCCGTGCTCGTCGGTACGTGTGGTTCCCAGCGGCTCTCCCGTACGGTCCAGCACCGTGACCTGCGCATCGAGCACCGCACTGCCGTCGGCGAGCACGGTTCCCGACAGCATCGCCATCGACGCCAGCTCGATGTCGTGGCTGAGCAGGCCACTGTCGGGGACCACCAGCGCGGTCGCGGTCGGGCGCATGTGCTCGGCCACCGCGACCAGCGTATAGGTGCCGGAGACCACGCCCTGGCACACATAGCTGCCGTTCTCGGTCGTGACGGCGGCGCCGACGACCTCACCCCGCAGATCGGTCAGTGTGACGGTCGCACCGGCCAGCGGCCGGCCACCGGCCCGTACCACGCCCGACAGTTCTCCGGAGCCCTGCAAGGTAACGTCCACCTGCTGGTCGCGTCCGTCGGCGGTGACATTGACCGCGGCGGGCTGATGGCCGTTGGCCGAGACGATCAGCACGAAGCTACCGCTGCCGGGCGGCGCGATCGAGTAGCGACCGGCGCTGTCGCCGGTGGCCCGCGAAACCTGGTGCCCGCGCTGATCGATCAGGGTCAGCGCCGCACCGGCAACGGGCCTGCCGTCGGCCCGGCTCACCTGGCCGCCGATGATGTGGTCACTGCCGTGGGAGTTGACCACAGGGGAATTGGACATCGCCGAAACCTCCGCAATTCGATCTGTTTCGTGACCGTCGGCTGTAGGCCGACCCGCCGCGGACCCGGCCGGATCCTCGGGCGCCGAGGTGGGCACCGGAGCATCCTGCAGCGGGATCTCTTTCATGAACAACATGACGATGCAGGCCAGCAGGGCCACACCCGCCGCGGCGTAGAACACCCCGTGCATCGAGTCGGTGAAACCGATCAGGATGGGATTCCTGATCTGCTCCGGCAGTGCGGCGATACCCGCGGTATTCGCCTGCAACTGATTCAGCTTGTCGGTGTCGAGTCCGGCAGGCAGGTGGCCACCGAACGCATCGGTGATCCGGTGTGGCAGCAGGTTGAACAGGATCGTCAGGAACACCGCCACGCCGAGCGTGCCGCCGACCTGACGGAAGAAGGTCGCCGACGCCGTCGACACACCCATATCCGAACGCGGACCGGCGTTCTGCGCCGCGATGATCAACGTCTGCATACAGCAGCCCAGTCCCAGGCCGACCAGCGCGCCGATCGCGAGTACCTGCCACATCGGGCTGTCGAACAGCAGTTGCGCGTAGAGCACCGCGCCGACCGTCACCAGAAACGTGCCCACGACCGGGAGAATCTTGTATCGGCCGGTGCGCTTGACGACCTGCGCGGAGATGACGGAACCGACCATGATGCCCAGTACCAGAGGCAGCATCAGCAGTCCGGCTTCGGTCGGTGAATAGCCGCGCACCACCTGCAGATACAACGGCACCATGCTGATCGCGCCGAACATCGCGATACCGACGATGAAGCCGCCGATCATCACGACCGAGAAGGTGGAGTTCTTGAACAGCCGCAACGGAATGAGCGCGGCGTCCTTCATCAGAAATTCCACACCGATGAACAGCACCAGGCCGACCGCGCCGATGCCGTAGCAGACCAGGGAGTTCGTCGAGCCCCAGCCCCAGCTGCGGCCCTGCTCGGCCACGATCAACAACGGCACCACACAGATCGCCAGCGCGATCGCACCCCACCAGTCCACCCTTACCTTCTGGCGCTGATGCGGAACGTTGAGCACCTTCGCCACGACGGCGAGGGCGATCACGCCGATCGGCACGTTCACCAGGAACACCCAGCGCCAACCGTCGATACCCCACAGCACGTCGTAGTCGGAGAACAGGCCACCGAGTACCGGTCCGAGCACGGTCGAGGTGCCGAAGACCATCATGAAATAGCCCTGGTAGCGGGCCC
>NZ_BDCA01000017.1 GCF_001613265.1 Nocardia vermiculata NBRC 100427 | reverse complement strand
TGCCACCGCGCCCGGCGATACCGGATCCGCAGACACCGCCGCGCCCGAGTCCGCAGCGGACGTCGCGGGCGCCACCGCCGTAGGTCGCGACACCGCACCGGCGTTTCCGCTGCGGCTACCGTGGCTGCTGCTGATCGCCGCGATCGTGCTGGCGGCGGATCTGGGCACCAAGGTGCTGGTCGTGGCGAAGATGACACCGGGAGAGCCGATTTCGGTCATCGGTGACCTGGTCCGGCTGAATCTGATCCGCAATTCGGGCGCGGCGTTCTCGATGGCCACGGGGATGACCTGGCTGCTGACCCTGATCGCGGTCGCGGTGGTGATCGGAGTGATCCGGATCGGCCGGACGTTGCGCTCGCTGAGCTGGGCGATCGGTCTCGGGCTGGTACTCGGTGGCGCGGTGGGAAATCTGGTGGACCGGATCTTCCGCGCACCCGGCCCGCTGCAGGGCCATGTCATCGACTTCATCGCGGTGACCCGCTGGTGGCCGGTGTTCAACATCGCCGACTCCGCCATCGTGTGCGGCGCGATTCTGCTGGTGGTGCTGACGGTGTTCGGATTCGAACCCGACGGCACCCGGACCCGTGACAAGGAGGCGGGCGAATGAGAGAGACCCGGGCGATGCCGGTTCCCGACGGTCTGGAGGGGATGCGCGTCGACGCCGGTCTGTCGCGATTGCTGGGCTTGTCGCGGACCGCGGTGGCGAATCTCGCCGAGGACGGTGCGGTGCAGATCGACGGCACCGCAGCCGGGAAGTCGGATCGGCTCGTCGCGGGCGCCTGGCTGGAAGTCGAGTTCCCCGAACCGAAACGGGAACTGACCGTCGATGTGACCCCGGTCGAGGGAATGACCATCCTCTACGCCGACGACGACATCGTCGCGGTGGACAAACCGGTCGGGGTCGCCGCGCACACCGGTGTCGGCTGGTCGGGGCCCACCGTGGTCGGTGGCCTGGCCGCGATGGGATACCGCATCTCGACTTCGGGCGCGCACGAACGGCAGGGCATCGTGCACCGCCTGGATGTCGGAACGTCCGGGGTGATGGTGGTCGCGCAATCCGAGCACGCGTACACGATGCTCAAGCGCGCCTTCAAACAGCGCACCGTCGAGAAGCGGTATCACGCGCTGGTGCAGGGGCATCCGGACCCGTCCAGTGGGACCATCGACGCGCCGATCGGGCGGGCGCGCGGCGGTGACTGGAAGTTCGCGGTCACCGCGGACGGGCGGCCCAGTGTCACCCACTACGACACCGTCGAGGCGTTTCAGGCCGCCAGCCTGCTCGACGTGCATCTGGAAACCGGCCGCACCCACCAGATCCGGGTGCACTTCTCCGCGATCCGGCATCCCTGCTGTGGCGATGCGACCTACGGCGCCGATCCGCGGCTGGCCGAGCGGCTGGGGCTGGCCCGCCAGTGGCTGCACGCCCGCAGCCTCGGTTTCAGCCATCCCGCCGACGGCCGCTGGATCGAGATCACCAGCGACTATCCCGACGATCTGGCGCATGCGCTGGATGTTCTGCGGGCAGCCTGAGCGGCGGTGAGCGTGCGCGGGCGGTGGCGCACCGCGGCCGGTCCAGTCCTGGTGGCCGCGGTGGTAGCGGCGGTGGTCGCGCTGGGCTGGGCCCGTCCGCCCAGTAGTTCACTGGTCGGCACCGACCGGCTGGGGCCCGATTCCGGGGAGCCGGTCGCCGCGTATCTCGACCGCGCGCACGATTCGCTGCCGGGTGGTGACACCGGGCCGCGGTGGGCGCTGGTGACCTTTCGCACCGGGCTCTCCACCGGAGCCGTGGTGAATGCGGTAGCGGGGCTGCGTATTTCGCAGGTGCTCTATCACGTGCCGATCGATCGGGTGTACACGCCGGTGATCACGGTGCCGGTCCCGGCCGGGGAGGCGGCGCTGCGGGCGGCACAGCCGGCGGCAGCGGGCGCGATGGACCACGTCGTCACCGACGACGACCGGTCGCGGCGCATCGCCGGTGTGCTGGCGGCTCGGTTGCACGAAGGCTGCGCGTGTGTGGTGAATCTGGTGGTGCGGGGCAGTCTCGCGCAATTGCGCGGCCTGATGTCGCATGCGGATGTGCGCAGTGTGCAGGCCCTGCCCGCCGATGCGTCCGCCGGGACCTTCGCGGTACTACCGCTACTACCCGAGCAGGTGGACACGGTGGTGCCGGGACCCGACGACGGAGCGGTGCCGGCGCCGTGACGTGCGACCGACTCGCGTCCGGTTCGCCCGGAACGTTCTAGGCTGTCGGACATGTCGATCACCGAGCAGTACACCCGCGCATCCGGGCTGAGCGCGGCCGAGGTGGAACAGCGGGTTCGGGACGGACAAGCCAACGATGTGCCCGACCGGGCGAGCCGATCGGTGGCCGACATCGTCCGTGCCAATGTCCTCACCCGGATCAACGCCATTCTCGGCGTGCTGTTCGTACTGGTCATGGCCACCGGATCGATCATCGACGGCATGTTCGGCCTGCTGATCGTGGCCAACAGTGCGGTCGGCATCATCCAGGAACTGCGCGCCAAGCGGACCCTGGACGAACTCGCCATCGTCGGGCAGGCCAAACCGGTGGTGCGGCGCGACGGTGTCGCCGGTGAGGTGGGCCCCCAGGAGGTCGTGCTCGACGATCTGATCGAACTGGGACCGGGCGATCAGATCGTGGTCGACGGTGAGGTCGTCGAGTCCGAACTACTCGAGGTCGACGAGTCGCTGCTCACCGGCGAGGCCGACGCCGTCGACAAGCCGGTCGGCGCGACGGTGATGTCGGGCAGCTATGTCGTCGCCGGATCCGGTGCCTACCGCGCCACCAAGGTTGGGCGCGATGCCTACGCGGCGCAGCTGGCCGAGGAAGCCTCGAAGTTCACGCTGGTCGATTCGGAGCTGCGCCGGGGTATCGACACGATCCTCAAGGTCATCACCTACCTGCTGATCCCCGCGGGCCTGGTGACCATCTACAACCAGCTGTTCTCCAGCCACGACTCCTGGCGCGACGCGCTCAACGGCATGGTCGCGGCCCTGGTGCCGATGGTGCCCGAGGGACTCGTGCTGATGACCTCGATCGCCTTCGCAGTCGGTGTGGTGCGGCTGGGGCAACGCAAATGCCTGGTCCAGGAGTTGCCCGCGATCGAGGGACTGGCCCGCGTCGATGTCGTGTGTGCCGACAAGACCGGCACGCTCACCGAGAACGGCATGCGGCTGTCGGAACTACGGCTGGTCGGTGATGTCGACGAGGCGCGGCTGCGCTCGGTGCTGGCCGCCCTCGCCCACGACGATCCGCGCCCCAACGCCAGCGTGCTCGCGATCGCCGAGGCGATGACCGAGGACCCGGGCTGGCACTCCACCGGAGTGGCGCCGTTCAGTTCGGCCAAGAAGTGGAGCGGAATCTCCTACGGCGACGACGGCAACTGGCTGCTCGGCGCCCCGGATGTGCTGCTGGACCCCGAGACCGACATCGCCGCCACCGCACAGGACATCGGCGCCCAGGGACTGCGGGTGCTGTTGCTGGCCTCCTCGGATCGCCCGGTGGACGATCCCGCCGCGCCGGGGACCGTGCACCCCCAGGCGTTGGTGGTACTGGAACAGAAGGTGCGGCCGGACGCCGGCGAAACCCTGGAATACTTTGCCGACCAGGATGTCTCGATCAAGGTCATCTCCGGTGACAACGCGGTGTCGGTCGGCGCGGTGGCGTCCTCGCTCGGGCTGGGCGACGGGGAACATGCGGTCGACGCCCGCGGGTTGCCGTCGCAGCAGCAGGAATTGGCCGATGTGCTGGAGCGCGAGACCACGTTCGGCCGGGTACGACCGGATCAGAAGCGGGCGATGGTCGGCGCACTGCAGTCGCGCGGGCACACCGTCGCGATGACCGGTGACGGCGTCAACGACGTGCTGGCGCTCAAGGACGCCGATATCGGCGTGGCGATGGGGTCGGGGAGTCCGGCCACCCGCGCGGTCGCGCAGATCGTGCTGCTGGACAACCGATTCGCGACGCTGCCCTATGTGGTGGGCGAGGGACGGCGGGTGATCGGCAACATCGAGCGCGTGTCGAACCTGTTCCTCACCAAGACCGTGTACTCGGTGCTGCTGGCCTTCCTGGTGGGGGTCGCCGGAATCGGTTCCAAGATCTTCGATTACGAACCGCTGTCGTACCCGTTCCTGCCCCGGCACGTGACCATCGCCGCCTGGTTCACGATCGGCATCCCCGCCTTCATCCTCTCACTCGCCCCGAACAACGAGAGGGCGCGAACGGGTTTCGTACCGCGGGTACTGCGGTTGGCGGTGCCTTCGGGAGTGGTGATCGGGGTGATGACCTTCGTCGCGTACCTGGTCGCCTACAACAATCCCGATCGCGGGCTCGGTGTGGAGGACCAGCAGGTGCAGACGGGGACGACGGCGCTGATCACGCTGCTGGTGATCGCGGTATGGGTGCTGGCGATCGTGGCGCGGCCGTGGTCGTGGTGGAAGATCGTGCTGGTCGCCGGTTCGGTCGCCGGTTATCTGATCCTGTTCACGGTGCCGTTCACCCGTCACTTCTTCAAACTCGATCCGTCCAATGCCGAACTGACCGGGGTGGCATTCCTCTGCGGCGCGGTCGGTGTCGTGCTGGTCGAGTTGATGTGGTGGCTGACGGCGATGGTGACCGGTGAGAAGCGGCAGCTGTTTCCACCGGTGGCGGGTCGGTCCCGCTGAGCGACGGCCTGTTCCGGCGGCTCTACTGGTCGCATGGTATGGCGCGCCGTGAACCTCGTTGTCCCGGGCATCTATTCGACACGCGAGTACCTTCTGCACTATGGAGGTCCTGCTGCATCAGATCGACGCGTTCGCCGATGCGCCCTTCACCGGCAACCCGGCGGCGGTGATGCCGCTGCTGGCGTGGCTGCCCGACGAACTGCTGCAGCGGCTGGCCGAGGAGAATCGGCTGTCGGAGACGGCTTTCTACACCTCGTCGCTGCCGCCGGAGGCCGGATTGCCGCCCGGTGACGGCCCGGCCTTCTGGCTGCGCTGGTTCAGTCCCACCACCGAGATCGACCTGTGCGGGCACGCCACCCTGGCGGCGGCCGCGCAGATCTTCGACGATATGCATCCGGTCGCGGAAGTAGTGCACTTCTACACTCGCAGTGGGTGGCTCGGTGTGCAGCGTCGTGGTCCCGATCTCGTCCTCGACCTGCCCGCGGCCGAATCCCGCGATACCGTGCCCGATCCGGATCTGATCGCCGCACTCGGCGTCCGCCCGGTGCGGGTGCTGACCGGCCCCGACGAGCTGGTGGTCGTCGCCACCGAAGCGCAGGTGCGCGGGGCACGCCCGAGTTTCACCGCCTTTCCGCGGCTGGCGCGCGGGGTGATCCTCACCGCTCCCGGCGACCGCACCGATTTCGTATCACGGTTCTTCGCTCCCGGCGTCGGGGTCGACGAGGACCCGGTCACCGGTTCCGCGCACGCCCAGCTGGCCCCGCTGTGGGCGCGCGAGTTCGGGCGCCGGGAGCTGTCGGCCCGGCAGTTGTCGTCGCGGACCGGGCGCCTGCACTGCACGGTGACGGGGTCACGGGTGCTGCTCACCGGCCGCTGCCACCGGTATCTCGACGGGGTGGTCCGGCTGCCACACCCCGAGGTGCTGCCGACCCTTGGATGAGGGAGCCCGCCCGATGCACCGTGGCGGCCGAAATCTGCTCGACAGGTATTGCCGGACGGAAGTAGCGTGCGCGTGGTGTGGTCGCGTGGATCGGTGAGTGATTCGGGGCAGGCGGCACCCGATGCGGGTGCGGGGGAACCGGCGGGGCGGCGGTGGCGGATCGGCCGCGCGACGGCCGGTGGTGGCGTGGCGGTGGGGGCGGGCGCCTATCTGGTCTGGGGAATGTTCCCCGCGTACTTCGGAGTCCTGGATTTCGCCGGCCCGATCGAGATCCTGGCGCAGCGGATCCTGTGGACCCTGGTGGTGGTGCTGGTGCTGCTGTTCGCCGCCGGGCGCTTGCGCGAGATGCGCACCATCGACGGGCGGACCTGGCGGCTCGCGGCGGTCGCGGCGGCAGCGATCGCACTGAACTGGGGAACCTACGTCTACGGGGTCACCTCCGGGCACGTGGTCGAATGCGCGCTCGGATACTTCATCAATCCGCTGGTCACCGTGTTGTTCGGGGTGTTGCTGTTCCGGGAACGGCTGGTCTGGCCGCAGTGGGTGGCGCTCGCGCTGGGGGTGTCCGCGGTGGTGGTGCTGACCGTCGACTACGGCAAGCCACCGGTGATCGCACTGGTGCTGGCCTGTTCGTTCGCCACCTACGGACTGGTGAAGAAGGTGATCCGGCTCGACCCGATGCGCAGTGTGGCCGCCGAGGGAGTGGTCTCGGCACCGTTCGCACTGGCTGTGATCGTCGTGCTGGGATTGCGAGGCACCGCCGAATTCGGGCACGGCGCGGGCCACACCGCGCTGCTACTGAGCTCCGGCCCGGTGACCTTGCTGCCGCTGCTGCTGTTCGCCTTCGCCGCCTCGCGGACCGCGCTGTCGACCATGGGCATGTTGCAATACCTCACTCCGGCACTGCAATTGGCATGGGGCGTGCTGGTGGGTCACGAGCCGATGCCGGCCTCGCGCTGGATCGGCTTCGGGCTGATCTGGGCGGCACTGGCGATCTTCACCGCCGATGCGCTACGCCGATCGCGGCGGGCTCGGTCTCCTCAGGCCGACACCGCGACGCCGAGCGACATCGCCGCCAGGAAGCGTGGCGCGGGGGAGTCGTAGAACCGGTCCACCTCGGTGATCTCGAATCCGGCCTCCTCCAACAGGCCCCGGATATCGCGATCGAGATGGCACCCGCCCGCGATCACCCCCTGGATCGGATCCAAGCGGTGCTGCCAGGTGCGCACCTGCGCGTCCGGCGCCAGACCGTGCTCCACGAAATGCAACTGCCCACCCGGCACCAGCACCCGCCGCACCTCCTGCAGTGCGAGCGCGATATCGGGAATCGTGCACAGCGTCCAGGTCGACAACGCGCTGTCGAAGCTGTTGTCCTCGAACGGCAGTGCCTGTCCGTCCAGACCCGCCCGCTCCACCGGCACCGAGGAATCCGCGATCCGGGCGGCGGCCATCCGCCACCCCAGATCGGCGGGTTCCACCGCACCGACCCGGGTCACCGCGGCGGGATAGAACGGCACATTGCGCCCGGATCCGAAGCCGATCTCGAGGACCCGGCCGTGCAGTCCCGCGCACACTCGTTTGCGCAACCGTTCGTTGGCCGCCATGCCACAGGTCCGGTCGATCAACCGCGGAAGTATCCGCTCGCTGTAGATTCCCACTCCACCACTGTGTCAATTCACCGCGTCCACCGCCACCGCGTTCACCGGGTCGGTGGCACGTACTTCTCGATCCAGGTGCTGACGTAGGAGAGCACTTCGGGAGCCATGGTGGTCTGGATGACGGGATATTCCGAGGGGCTTCCGGTATCGGCGGGCTGCATCAGATGGTTCAGGCCGTCGAAGACGTGGATATCGGCCTCCGGGTTGCCGGCGAGGTCGGCCCGCGCGGCCGGTGCGCTCTGATCGGCCGGCACCTGCATATCCTTGGTGCCGTAGAACGCGAGCACCGGGATGTGCAGCGCGCGCAGCGCGGGAGCGGGGTCGTAGTCGATCAGGGCGTCGAAGTACGGGCTGGTCAGCTGGTCGATCGCGGCCTGTGGCTGGCGTTGCTCCGGCGGTAGTGCGTCGTTGTGCTCGGTGGCGAAGCGGCGCACCTGGTCCAGATCGCCGCTGCGGATCAGGGTGGTCAGGGTGGAGACGTATTCGACCTGCTCGCGCACCTGCTCGGGGGTGGCGCCGGAGCTGCGCAGCAGCAACTCGTTCTGCTTCACCAGCACCTCCGAACCGGAGACGGCGGGCCCGGCCATCAGGATCACGAAGGCGAGATTGCTGTCGGGACGTTGCGCCGCCAGGGGGGCCAGATAGCCGCCCTCGCTGTGGCCGAGCAGGCCGATGCGGTTGCCGTCGATATCGGAGCGGGTGCGCAGGTAGGTCAGCCCGGCCATGATGTCGTCGGTCAGGTCGGTGTAATCGGAGGTGTCGAGGTCGCCGCCGGTACCGCCGACGCCGCGATCGTCGGTGCGCAGCACCGCATATCCGGCGCGAGTGAGGGTGTCGGCCAGCAGCAGGAACGGTTTGTGCCCGGCGATCTGCTCATCGCGGTCCTGCGGACCGCTGCCGGTCACCAGGACCACAGCCGGATGCGGGCCGGGTGCCTCGGGCAGGGTGAGGGTTCCGGCGATGGTGATGTCACCGCTGCGGTAGGTGACATCCTCGGACGGGTATGGCCACGGCGGGTGCGGTTCCTGCGGCCGGAGCGGTGTCGGCACCGCGCCGCGGTGCAGCGTCAGCGGCAGATCCTGCCCCGACTGGGTGAAGGTGCCGGTGATGGTGTCACCGGCCTTGTCGAAGCGGCCGTGGAAGGCGGGGTTGCCGGGCAGCCCGGTGATGGTGAAGGTGATCGCCTCCGGCGTCAGGTCCACGTTTTCCAGCGGCTGGTCGTAGACCCCCTGTAGCGGGACCGAGGCGGTGCCGCCGTCGGAGGTGAAGGTGAAGCCGATCGGTAACTGCTGTTCGGCGATCTGCAAGGCGCCGTTCCAGTCGCCGGTGACCGCTGGTTCCGGAGGAGCCGAGGACGAATCGGAGCCCGAGCAGGCCGCCACCAGTGCGACCGCGAGCACGAGGGCCACGAGTGCGCCACCGAGCCGGCGTGATGTCGGTGAGGCGGCCGTCGATCGACCAAATCCCGGCAAAACAGACTTGTATGAGCGCGGCGATCCCATCCGTCAACCATGTCATATCCGGGGTCGGAAAGGCATTTTCGCAGTTCCCAACGGTGTGTGCCGGAATCATCGTTCGGGCGATGCCATTGCCCGAGCAACGGTACGCCCGTACCGTAGATGGGTGAGCAACGACGCTTTACCCGCAGGTGCTGCGGTGCTACCCGCTGGTGTGAGCGGTGTGGCCGCAGTCGAATTCGAGCCCCTGGTGCGCAACTTCGCGCGGATCGTCGGGGGCCGTGCCGGAGCCGGTGGCGGCCTGACGGTGCTGCGGCACGGCGAGCCGGTGGTCGACATCTGGACCGGGCACTCCGATCCCGCCACGCCCTGGACCCGCGATACGGGCAGTGTGGCCTTCTCGGCGACCAAGGGCATCGCCTCCACGGTCATCCATCGCCTGGCCGATCGCGGCCTGATCGACTACGCCGCCCCGGTCGCGGAGTACTGGCCGGAATTCGGTGCGGCGGGCAAATCGCGGATCACGGTGGCACAGGTGCTCACTCATCGGGCCGGTCTGTCCGCGTTGCCGAATATCGCCACCGGGCTCGACGAGGTGCTCGACCACGAACTCATGGAGCATCGGCTGGCCGCGGCCGCCCCGGACCGGCTGCTGGGCATCCCGGCTTATCACGCCCTCACCTACGGCTGGTTGCTCGCCGGTCTGGCCCGGGCGGTCACCGGCTCGAGTATGCGCGAGCTGTTCCGTACCGAAGTGTCCGAACCGCTCGGCATCGACGGGTTGCATCTGGGGCATCCGGCGCCGGGGGCGGGAACGGCCGTCGCCGCGCTCGCCGGGTCTAAGCTGGAGGTGGCCGGAACCGCGTT
Source organism: Nocardia vermiculata NBRC 100427 (assembly GCF_001613265.1). Lineage (GTDB taxonomy): Bacteria > Actinomycetota > Actinomycetes > Mycobacteriales > Mycobacteriaceae > Nocardia > Nocardia vermiculata. Next base: position 153,477 of record NZ_BDCA01000017.1, on the reverse strand, counting down.
GGGGGCGCTGGTTCTCGGGCAGGCGGGACACTTGCCCGGCCCGGCCGGTGCCGCGACCCGTGCCTTGTTCCTGCCGGGGCTGCATGCGCTGTTCGACGGTGCGGATCCGGCGATCCTCGCGACCGAGATGCCGGCCGGGAACGGGGTTTTCACCGCGCCCGCGCTGGCATCGGTGTACGGGGTCCTCGCCGAGGACGGTATGCATGCCGGACGCCGGTATCTGTCGGCATCGACGATGCGGCGGATCCGCCGCATCCAGACCCACCGGCTCGATCACGCGCTGTTCTACTTCCCGATGATGTGGCATCTCGGGTATCACACGTTCCCGTTCCCGGGCGCTGCCGGTGGGTTCGGCCATATCGGTCTGGCCGGCTCCTTCGGCTGGGCGGAACCGAGGCTGGGACTGTCGGTCGGGTTCGTGCACAACCGGTTCACCCCGCAGTCGTTCGTCTGGGATCAACTGGCGGCGGCCTGGGTGTTACCGCTGGCGGTCCGCGGCGGGCGGGCCATGGAGGCCGGAGTGCGTCGTCCGTACCGGGAACGCGCGGCCTGACTCGCCGGTACGGCGAACTGTCCTGCCGCACACCGAATCCGGTGCTGCAGCGGAGGTCGTTCGCCGTGCCGGCGTGCGGGTCAGGTCAGGTAGCGGTACGTGGGGGAATCGGGATCGAGCTGTTCGCACTGGATGGGCGAGTTCGCCATCCGGGCCAGCAGCGGCCCGATCCCGGCCGGTTCGCCCAATTCGATACCGACCAGCGCGGCGCCGATCTCGCGGTTGTTGCGCTTGATGTACTCGAACAGGGTGATGTCGTCGTCGGGACCGAGAACCTCGTCGAGGAAGCGGCGCAGCGCACCGGGTTCCTGCGGGAAGTCGACCAGGAAATAGTGCTTGAGCCCGCGGTGGACCAGCGACCTCTCGATGATCTCGCCGTACCGCGAGATGTCGTTGTTGCCGCCGGACAGCAGGCATACCACCGTCGAGCCGGGCTCGATCTCGATATCGGCCAGTGCCGCAACCGACAGCGCACCCGCCGGTTCGGCGATGACGCCCTCGTTCTGGTACAGCTCGAGCATCGCGGTGCAGATGGCGCCCTCGTCGATCTGCATCATCCGGAACGAACCGGCCCCGGGGGGAGGCTCGGTGCCGATCAGTAGCGGTAACGAGGCGTGTGAGACCACCCGGCCGCCGAAGCCCGACACCGCCGCGTAGGGCAGGTCGCCGACGCGCCGCACCGCCGCGCCGTCCACGAACGGATCCACCTCCGACAGCACCACCGGGCCGCCTTCGATCAGGGCCGCCGTCATCGAAGCCGCACCGGTGGGCTCGACCCCCAGCATCGCGGTCGCGGGCGAGCGGTCGCGCAGATAGGTGCCGATGCCGGCCAGGCAGCCGCCACCACCGACCGGGACGATCACCAGATCGGGTGCGGTGGGCAGTTGCTCGAGCAGTTCCACTGCGACGGTGCCCTGTCCGGATGCGGTACGCGCATCGTCGAACGGGGGAACCATTGTCGCACCGGTACGCTCTACATCCGCGGCGGCCGCGGCGGCCGCCGCGTCGAAATTGTCGCCGACGGCGATCAGTTCCACGAAGTCGCCGCCGTGGGCGCGGATACGGTCGCGCTTCTGCTTGGGTGTGGTGGTCGGAACGTAGATCCGGCCTTGGATCTGCATCGAGCGGCAGGCGAAGGCGACGCCCTGGGCGTGATTACCGGCACTGGCGGTGACCACACCGGCCGCACGTTCGGCCGATTCGAGCTGCACGATCAGGTTGTAGGCGCCCCGCAGTTTGTAGGACCGGACCGGGGTGAGGTCTTCGCGCTTGAGGTAGATGTTCGCGCCCGTGGCCGCCGACAACCGCTCGATACGCTGCAGCGGGGTCGGCTCCATGATCTCCGAAATTCGCTTGGCGGCCGCGTCGATCTCGTCCGCGCTCAGTTCGGGCTGCGGAGTGGACACTTTCGCTACGACATCCAGCGGATCAGACACTCGGATATGTTATCGGGCCCGTGCCGCGGCCTGTTCGGCAGCGGGGGCGCACGAGGTGCGGACGGACCGGTCCGCAGACGAACGCGACGCCCCGGGCCGGGGCGTCGCGTTCGGGATGTGGTTGCCGACCGGCCGGGACCGGCTGTGTCCTCAGGACTTCGGCGTCAGAACGAACAGTGGAATTTCGCGAGTGGTCTTCTTCTGGTAATCGGCGTAGTCCGGGTAGGCCGCCACGGCGCGCTCCCACCACACGGCCTTCTCCTCGCCGGTCACCTCGCGTGCGACGTACTCCTTGACCACATCGCCGTCGCGCAGCTCGACGTCCGGGTTGGCTTTGAGGTTGTAGTACCAGACGGGGTGTTTCGGGGCGCCGCCGAGTGAGGCGACCGCCGCATATTCACCGTTGTGCTCCACTCGCATCAACGGGGTCTTACGCAGCTTGCCGCTCTTGGCTCCGATGCTGGTCACCAGGATGATCGGCTCCTCGCGGCCGGGCAGAACATTGGCTTCGGCCCCATTGGAGGACTCGAATTTCTCGGCCTGCTCGCGGGCCCAGCCGGATGTGCTGGGTGCATATTCTCCGGTAAGTGGCATGACCGGCACAACGCCTGTTCCTCCGCATCTGTTCCCGGCCGGCCCGGGTGTGCAAATCCCGACATAGTTGTACGGATCACCGCCGGTCACCCCCAATGTTCGGTAGACCGAAACTCTGGATACGAGTAGCCTGATCTCATGACCGCGGTGACCCCTCTCGAGTGCCCCGCTCCCCGCATTTCACAGACGGTGGAGGTGGCGGGCGTGCCGTGGCCGGTCTACAAACTCGAAGCTCTCGCACTGGGCGTGCTGGTGGGTCTCGTCCTCGGAGTGGTGTTCGGGTCGGCACAACTCGCCGTCCTCGCTGCTGCCGGGGTGGCGGCACTGCGCTGGACGGCCGGCGCCGTCACCCGGAGTGTGGTCCGCGCCCGCGCGACCGAACCGGTCGACCGCGCCTGCGTGAATCACTGAGCGTGCGGGGGCAGGCCAGCTCAGCTGGTCAGGCAGCCCGGTCCGAGTAGTGCCTTCAGATCACCCATCAGCGCCGAGGACGGCGAGACCCGGAGATTGTCGGCCACCTTGAGCATCGTGGTCCGCTCCCGCGACCCGACATGGCGAATGTGCACATCCGCGGTTCCCGGATGGCTGGACAGCACCCGCTTGAGCGCGCCGACCTTGTCCGGGGTGCACAGCCGGGTCGGGATCGTCACCGCGAGCGGCTTCTCCATTCCGATCGCCGACAGATCCGGAACCACCAGGTCGTTGGCGATCAGCGAGATGCGGTCGTCGCGCACCGAGACCCGCGCCTTCACCAGCACCACCGCGTCCTCGGTGACGTCCATGCCGTACACCGAATAGGCCTGCGGGAAGAACAACACCTCGATACCGCCGGTGAGATCTTCCAACTGTGCCGAAGCCCAGGGCATACCGTTCTTGTTCACCCGGCGCGTCACCGAGGCGAGAATGCCGCCGATGGTCACCTGGGCGCCGTCCTTGACATCGCCCTGCAGAATGGCGGGAATCGGAGTGTCGGCCTGCGCGGCGAGTACATGTTCCACGCCGTTGAGCGGATGGCCGGAGACGTAGAGGCCCAACATCTCGCGTTCCAGTGCGAGCTTGTGCTTGGACTCCCACTCCTCGTCGGGCACCTTGACATCGAAGACCGACGACAGCGAATCGTCGGCATCGTCGCCGAGCCCGCCGAACAAGTCGAACTGGCCGATCGCCTCGGCCTTCTTGGTAGCCATCACCGCGTCGATGGCATCGGAGTGCACCAGCAGCAGGCCCTTGCGCGGATGGTCGAGCGAATCGAAAGCGCCTGCCTTGATGAGGGATTCGGTGACCTTCTTGGTGCAGGCGATGGTATCGATCTTGTTCAGGTAATCGGAGAAGTCGGTGAACTTCGACTTGTCGGCGCGCGCCGAGATGATCGAGGACACCACGTTGGTGCCGACATTGCGCACCGCGCCCATGCCGAAGCGGATGTCCTTGCCGACCGAGGTGAAGTTGTGCACGGACTCGTTGACGTCCGGCGGCAGCACCGTGATCCCGAGGCGGCGGCAATCCGACAGATAGACCGCGGCCTTGTCCTTGTCGTCGCCGACACTGGTGAGCAGTGCGGCCATGTACTCCGCGGGATAGTTGGCCTTGAAGTACGCGGTCCAGTACGAGACCAGGCCGTAGGCGGCGGCGTGCGACTTGTTGAACGCGTATCCGGCGAACGGGAGGATGGTGTCCCACAGGGCCTTGATCGCCGCCTTGGAGAACCCGTTGTCCTGCATGCCCTTCTCGAAACCCTCGAACTCCTGCGCGAGGACCTCGGCCTTCTTCTTACCCATCGCGCGGCGCAGAATATCTGCTCGTCCGAGCGAGTAGCCGGCCACCTTCTGGGCGACGTGCATGATCTGCTCTTGGTAGACGATCAGACCGAAGGTTTCACCGAGAATGTCGGCCAGCGGCTCCTCGAGTTCCGGGTGGATCGGCTTGACTTCTTGGCGGCCGTTCTTGCGATCGGCGTAGTCGTTGTGCGCGTTCATGCCCATCGGGCCGGGGCGATACAGCGCGCCGACGGCCACGATGTCCTCGAAGGCGGTGGGCTGCATACGGCGCAGCAGGTCACGCATCGGCCCACCGTCGAGCTGGAACACGCCCAGGGTGTCGCCGCGGGCGAGTAGTTCGAAGGTCTTCGGGTCGTCCAGCGGCAGTGCGTCCAGGTCGACCTCGACCCCGCGATTGGATTTGGCGTTGTCGATCGCGTCGCCCAGCACCGTCAGGTTGCGCAGGCCCAGGAAGTCCATCTTCAGCAGGCCGATGGCCTCACAGGACGGGTAGTCCCAGCCGGTGATGATGGCGCCGTCCTGGGCTCGCTTCCACACCGGGATGGCGTCGGTGAGCGGCTCCGAGGACATGATCACCGCGCAGGCATGCACACCCGCGTTGCGGATCAGGCCCTCGAGGCCCTTCGCGGTGTCGTAGATCTTGGCGATGTCCGGGTTGGACTCGATGAGCGTGCGGACCTCGGCGGCCTCTTTGTAGCGCTCGTGCTCGGGATCGGTGATACCGGCGACCGAGATGTCCTTGGCCATGACCGGTGGCGGCAACGCCTTGGTGATCTGGTCGGCGATCGCGAAACCGGGCTGGCCGAACAGTACGCGGGCCGAATCCTTCAGCGCCGCCTTCGTTTTGATGGTGCCGAAGGTGATCACCTGAGCGACCCGGTCGCTGCCCCACTTCTCGGTGGCGTAGCGGACCATCTCACCGCGGCGGCGATCGTCGAAGTCGATATCGATATCGGGCATCGACACGCGCTCGGGGTTGAGGAACCGCTCGAACAGCAGACCGTGCGGCAGCGGGTCGATATTGGTGATCTTCAGGGCGAACGCGACCAGCGAACCGGCTGCCGAACCACGTCCGGGACCGACTCGGATGCCGACCTCGCGGGCATGGTTGATCAGGTCGCCGACGACCAGGAAGTAGGCCGGGAAACCCATTTCCAGGATGACGCCGATCTCGTAGTCGGCCTGGTCGAGGTACTTCTGCGGCACACCGTCCGGGAAGCGGTATTCCAGCCCGCGCGCGACCTCCTTGCGCAGCCACGACGCCTCGCTCTCGCCCTCGGGGACCGGGAACTTGGGCATCCGGTCGCGGTGGGTCCAGACCTCTTCGTAGGACTGGACGCGCTCACCGATCTGCACCGTGTTGTCGCAGGCGCCGGGCACCTCGGAATCCCAGAGTTCGCGCATCTCCGCGGCCGACTTCAGGAAGTAGCCGCTACCGCCGAACTTGAACCGATTGGGATCCGAGAGCGTCTTACCGGTCTGGATGCACAGCAGCGCCTCGTGATTGGTCGAGTCGGATTCGTGCACGTAATGGCAGTCGTTGGTGGCCAGCGGCGGGATGCCCAGCTTCTTGCCGATCTCGATCAGACCGCTGCGGACCCGGGTCTCGATGGACAGGCCGTGGTCCATCAGTTCGAGGAAGAAGTTGTCCTTGCCGAAGATCTCCTGCCACTTGGCGGCGGCCTCGAGCGCCTCGCGGTCGTGGCCCAGCCGCAGGCGGGTCTGCACCTCGCCCGACGGGCAGCCGGTGGTCGCGATGATGCCCTCGGCGTGCTGGGCGATGATCTCGGCGTCCATGCGCGCCCACTTGCCGAGCTGGCCCTCGATGGAGGCCAGGCTCGACAGCTTGAACAGGTTCCGCAGTCCGGTCGCGTTCTCGGCAACCATCGTCATATGCGTGTAGGCGCCGGAGCCGGAGACGTCGTCGCTCTTCTGGCTCGGGTCGCCCCACAGGACGCGCTTGGTGTTGAAGCGCGACTCCGGCGCGATGTAGGCCTCGATGCCGATGATCGGCTTGATGCCCTGCTTCTTCGCCGAGTTGTAGAACTCCGCGGCGCCGTACATGTTGCCGTGGTCGGTCATCCCGACCGCGGTCATTCCCAGCCGCTCCGCCTCGGCGAACAGCGGCGAGATCTTCGCGGCGCCATCGAGCATCGAGTACTCGGTGTGGTTGTGAAGGTGTACGAATCCCGAGTCAGCCACGCGGGCGATCCTAGTCGAATTCCGGGCGGCTCACCGCGCGTCGGGGCCGACGAATCACATCGGTGACATTCCCGGGGAGTCCCGGCCAGCGATCTTGCCGCAATCGTCCCCCGATCCAGTGTGCGATCTCACCTCGCGGCCTGCTCGTACGGCCCTTCCGGACCGGGTCCGCGATCTCGTTCGGTCATAGCCGAGCGGTTCCTCGGGTGACGACGGTAACGTCGTGCCGACGCGCCGGGATACATCTGGTGCGAGAGCGGCAAGGGTCTTCGCGCCGCAGCCGGAGCTGTCGCCGGCCTCGCCGATGACGGTCGACCGAGACGAGGGCGGTCGGCCGTCGTCATCGGCGTCCGGGCCGGCCGGCGCCGGGATCGAATCCGACAACCGAGCGAGGGGACAGGAATGCCTACGTTTCGATTCGTGAAATCCGCCGCTGCATTCGGCGTCGCTGCCGCGGCGGGGGCCGCGACCGTGCTCGCCACCGCCGTCCCGGCGGCCGCCGAGGATACCGGCGGCGCGTTCACCACCGTCTATTCACTGGCGAACGGTCCGTGCGCCGCCGTCGTCGATTCCTCGGTCAACGGCGACGCCTATCCGGGGATGGCAGCGTTCACCGTCGAAGTCCGGCTCGCCGGCGTCGGGAACTGCAGTCTGGACGTCACCCTGAATTGGCGCAACACCGAAACCGGGGAGACCGGCAGCGTCACCGAGACCGCCAACGGGCCCGGATACTGGAGCAACAGTGGGCGCTCCGCGTTGTTCGACCCGGGCTACGGGGAGTTCACCGGCACGGTCACCGTGGGGGCCGCGCACATCCCCGAACCGGGCGAGGTCCACTTCTCCAATCATCCGTATCAAGGCTGATCCGGAAACCCCTGCCGTTCCGGAAACCCTTGCCGTGCAGTGAGTTCACGCACCGCATCGAGAGAAGTGCCGATCGCGAGTGAGACGTGACGCCGTAGCGATCTGCGGGCCGCGTGCCCGGCCGTCCACACCGAATGCGGGTGACAATTAACGCATTCGGTGTGTGGGCGCGATGATTCGGGTAGTTCACTACTCGGGATCGTCGTTACCCGGGGCGGGAGGATCGTGGCTATGAAGCGTTTGGTGGTCTGCTGTGACGGTACCTGGGGTACGGAGAGCAATCCGACGGTCTCCAATGTCGTGAAGATCGCCGAGTCGGTGCGTTCGAGTACCACTGTCGCGGGCGAGCATGTGGGACAACGGGTCTTCTACGTCGACGGCCCCGGGTCCCGCGGATATCTGGCCGACAAGTTGCTCGGCGGCGCCTTCGGTCTGGGGTTGGACGCCAATCTGGCCACCATGTACTGGCAGCTCGCATTGAACTGGGTACCCGGGGACGAGATCTACGTATTCGGATTCAGCCGCGGCGCCTACACCGCGCGCAGCCTGGTCGGGATGATCAACCGGCTCGGACTGCTGACGGCCGACGCGATGGTCGATCGCGCCTATCCGCAGGCGCTGAAGATCTATCGGCAGCGCAAGCAGGATCTGGACGCGCCGGATCGGCCGGAATGGGTGGAGTTCCGCAAGGAGCACTGCGTCTACCCGGTGCCGATCACCTTCGTCGGCGTCTTCGACACCGTCGGCGCACTGGGCATTCCGGGACTGACCTCGTGGCGCTACCGCTTCCACGATGTGCGGCTGTCGCCCAATGTGCAGCGGGCGCGGCAGGCGTTGGCGATCGACGAACGCCGCCGCATGTACGCGCCGTGCCTGTGGGAGAACACCGACGACCCGGACCACGGTGCGGGCGGATCCGAGCGGGTGCGGCAGGTGTGGTTCGAGGGCGTGCACACCGATGTCGGCGGTGGTTACACCGACAGCCGGCTGTCGAACCGGTCGCTGCGCTGGATGGTCGACCAGGCACGCGAGGCCGGATTGTGTTTCGACGACGAGCGCATCGGGCAGCTCCTCGAGCGCGACACCGTGACACCCGTCGCGCCGCTGCGGTCGTCGGTCGGACGGGTGCGTGGCCCGTCGCGGTCGAAGAGTGCCCCGGCACGGCCGGTGCGCGAGGCGGCACCGTCGGCGACCGACTCGGCGGCGGCGCCGAGCGATTCGGATTCCCCACTCGCCGCGCAGGACTCGCTCACCGTCTTCTACCGGATACTGAACCGGCTCGGGTGGCTGCTGCATCCGCGCAATCCTCGGTTCTACGCCGATTCCTGGCGCAGGTTGTCCGCACCCGACGATCGGCGGGTATCGCTGGCCGACTGTGCGGTACGCGAGGGATACGACCCACCGAATGTCGACCGCTGGGAGCAGGAACTCGGCTGCGCACCGCCCACCACGGCCATCGGTATCGGCACCGCGATACCCGGCGACGGTGACCCGGCGGACGAAACGGCCGCCTGACCCCGGCCGCCGGTTCAGCGCACCAGCAAGGCCACCGGGAGTCGGGCGAACAGCTTCTCCAACCGGACGCGCCCGGTGAAGGTGTGACCGGTGAGCCGGTCGGTCCAGGTCCCGGACGGGAGATCGAGCACGGTATCGCTCCAGCCGGCCTCGGCCAGCGCCACGCTGTGCCGGGTCGCGGCGACGATGACCTGGGGCGGCTCACCGGCGCGCCCGCGCGCATAGCCGACCATATGGTCGCTGCGCTCACCACCTGCGAACAACGGCGTGTACGTGCCGCCGACGAAACAGTCCGGACGCTCGCGGCGCAACCACAGCGCGTATGCCACGATCCACATCTTGGCCGCACCCGTGGATTCCAGTTCCGGTGTGCCGGTGAGTGATTGCAGCATCGCGAGGCGGTGCCCGAAGTCGACCGGCCTGCGGTTGTCCGGATCGACGAGTGCGTCCTCCCACAATTCGCAGCCCTGATACACGTCGGGGATACCCGGCCCGCACAGCTGCAGCAGTTTCTGGGCCAGCGAATCCGACCGGGCGTGCGGGGCGAGGTGGGTGGCCAGCTCGCTCAGTTCGAGCCCGACCGGGCCGTCGACGACCGCGTCCACCCACCGGTGGATCTCGGATTCGAACTCGCTGTCGGGTTCTTCCCAGGACGAGCGCAATCCGGCCTCGCGGACCGCCTTCTCGGTGAACAGATGCAGCCGCTCGCGCAGCTGCGGCACCGCGGCCGGACGAGTGCCGTCGACCGGCCAGATCCCGAACATGTTCTGCAGCAGGAAGGCCGCGGTGGGACCGTCCGGTGCCGGGGTGAGCTCGAGCCAGGCGGTGACCGACCGTGCCCAGTTCTCGGCAACCTGGGACAGTACCGAAATGCGCGCGCGCACGTCCTCACCACGTTTGGTGTCGTGCGTGGACAGTGTCGTCATGGTCATCGGCCGTCGCATCGCCCGCTCGGCGTTGGCCAGATGGAATTCCAGGACCGAGCGGCCGAAGCGGCCTGGATCGCCACCCATCTCCTGCAGCGACACCAGTCGTGCCGCCTGATAGAACATGGTGTCGTCGATCGCCTTGGCCGCGACCGCTCCGCCGACCTGATGCATCCGTCGCGCCGCCTCGCCACCGGCGGCCAGCGCGCGCACCAGCACCGACAGTGGTGCGGTCAGCTCCCGGTGGCGGCGCTGCACCTCGGCCACGACCTCGGTGAGGACGCCCGCCAGCGCCGGATAGTCGGTGCGGTAGACCGGCATGTGCGAGAGCACCTCGATGGTGGCGTTGGTCAGCGCCATATCGCTGATCGCGGCCGAGTCGAAGCCGTTCACCGCGGCGTCGCGTTTGACCGCGGCGACCAGGCGGCGTACCTCGGGTACCAGCAGCCGTTCGGCCACCGCGCGCCGGATCCGATGTTCGGTGTCGGCCATCCACTCGGCATCGCTGCCGTGTCCGAGCAGCCGGTGCGACAGCTCCGTCAGCGCGGGCTCACCGGCCGGGTCCACCAGTACGCCGCCGATCTGGGCGAGGGCCTCGTAGCCGACGGTGCCGTCGACGGGCAGGGTCGGATCGAGCGGTTCGTGGCGTCCGAGCACCTTCTCCACCAACAGCAGTCGCTGCGGTCCGATCAGGCGGCGCAGCGCGGCCAGATAGGCGACCGGGCGGGACAAACCGTCGGGGTGGTCCACCCGCACCCCGTCGATCAGGTCGTGTTCACACCAAGCCGCCAGCTCACGGTGGGTGATCTCGAATACCGCCGGATCCTCCTGCCGCAGCGCGGCCAGTTCCGAGACCGCCAGGAAACGCCGGTAGGTCCCGATACCGGCCTTCCAGCTGACCAGCCGGTAGTGCTGCCGGTCGTGGATGCGCAGCGCATTTTCCCCGTCGGTGCCCGGGGCGATCGGGAACCGCAGATCACGCAGGGCCAGTACGGGTTCGGGTCCGGAACGGTCGACGGTCAGTGCGGCCGGATCGTTCTCGCTCTGCAGCACCGGCAGTGCCAACCGGCCACCGGCGCCGTTGGCCGGACTCCAGTCGATGTCGAAGAAGTGCGCGAATGCCGACTTCTTACCGTTGCGCAGCACATCCCACCACCACGGATTGCGGCGTGGATCACCGACACCGACGTGGTTGGGCACCAGGTCGACGATCAGGCCCATGCCGCGCCCGCGCACCTCGTCGGCGAGGGCCTTGAGCCCGGACGGGCCGCCGAGCGCTGCCGACACCGTGGTCGGATCGGTGACGTCGTATCCGTGCGCCGAGCCCGGCATCGCGGTCATGATCGGGGACAGGTACAGATGCGAGACACCCAGTTGCTGCAGATACTCGGCGATAGCGCGGGCATCGGCGAAGGTGAGCGCATCCGGACGCAGCTGCAATCGATAGGTGCTGCGGACGGGAGGCCGCCGGAGGATGGGGCCGGTGCGGTGGTGCGGGGAAGAAGGGGTGTCTGTCATCTCGATATCGGTGTGAATTCGGTGCGGCGGGCGACGAGCAGGCAGTGGCCGGGCACGGTGACCGTGGCCGCTGCCGGATAGGAGACACCGGAGTATCCGGTGGGAGTGGAGCAGTCCAGCGCAACGGTCCACTGCGCGCCGAATTCCGGTCCGGGGACCGCGAAATCGAGTGCTGCGCTGTGCGCGTTGAAACACAGCAGGAAGGAATCATCGCGCACCCGCTCTCCACGTGGTCCGGGTTCGGCGATCGCGTCGCCGTTGAGCAGGACGGCGAGCGAGCGGGCGAAGCCGGTGTCCCAGTCCGCCGTTGTCATCTCGGTACCACCCGGGGTGAACCAGGTGATGTCGCCGGCCCCGCGGCCGTCGAAGAACCGGCGCCGGCGGAAGACCGGATGGGCGCGGCGCAGCGCGAATGCGGCGCGGGTGAACTCCAGCAGTTCGGCGTTCTTCTGTGCCGCCGCCCAGTCGACCCAGGTCAGCGGGGAGTCCTGACAGTAGGTGTTGTTGTTGCCGTGCTGGGTGCGGCCGAACTCGTCACCGTGCAGCAGCATCGGCGTGCCCTGCGACAACGCGAGGGTGGCGATCATGTTGCGGCTCTGCCGGTCTCGGAGCGCGGACACATCGGGATCGTCGGTGGGGCCTTCGATGCCACAGTTCCAGGACCGGTTGTGTTCCTCGCCGTCGCGTCCGTCCTCGCCGTTGGCATGGTTGTGCTTGCGGTCGTAGGACACCAGATCCCGCAGGGTGAAACCGTCATGGGCGGTGACGAAGTTGATGCTCGCGCCGGGACGGCGGCCGGTGGCTTCGTACAGGTCCGAACTGCCGGTGAAGCGGGAGGCGAATTCGCCGAGCGTGGCGGGCTCGCCGCGCCAGTAGTCGCGCACGGTGTCGCGGTATCTGCCGTTCCACTCGGTCCACAGGCCCGGGAAATTTCCGATCTGGTACCCGCCCGCGCCCACGTCCCAGGGCTCGGCGATCAGCTTGACCCGGCTCAGCACCGGGTCCTGCTGCACCAGGTCGAAGAAGGTCGACAACCGGTGCACATCGTGCAGTTCCCGTGCCAGGGTGGCGGCGAGATCGAAGCGGAAGCCGTCGACGTGCATCTCCAGTACCCAGTAGCGCAGTGAGTCCATGATCAGCTGCAGGGTGTGCGGATGGCGCACGTCGAGGCTGTTGCCGGTGCCGGTGTAGTCCATGTAGTGCGCCGGATCGCCGTCGCAGAGCCGGTAGTAGGCCGCGTTGTCGAGGCCGCGTAGACCGATGGTCGGCCCGAATTCGTTGCCCTCCGCGGTGTGGTTGTAGACCACATCCAGGATCACCTCGATCCCGGCGCTGTGCAGCGCCCGGACCATGGTCTTGAATTCGGTGACCGCCGCTTCGGGGCGCGGATCGCAGGCGTACTCCCGGTGCGGGGCGAGATAGCCGAAGCTGTTGTACCCCCAGTAGTTTCGCAGGCCACGGTCGAGCAGGATCCGGTCGTGCAGGAATTGGTGCACCGGCATCAGTTCGATCGCGGTGACCCCCAGCGACCGCAGATGTTCCACGATCGCCGGATGCGCGATCCCCGCATAGGTGCCGCGCTGGGCCGGTGGGACCGCCGGATGGGTCATCGTCAGGCCCTTGACATGGGCTTCGTAGAGGACGGTCTCGTGATAGGGGTGTCGTGGTGCGCGGTCGCCGGCCCAGTCGAAATACGGGTTCACCACCACCCCCGTCATGGTGTGGCCGAAGGTGTCCGCGCCGTAGGCATGCAGTTCGGGGCCGGGTGTGAACGCACCGTCGAAGGCCTTGCCGTACGGGTCCAGCAGGAACTTGGCACCGTCGCACCGCAGCCCGCGCTCGGGATCCCACGGCCCGTGCACCCGGAACCCGTAACGCTGACCCGGTGCCACCGTGGGCAGGTAGGCGTGCCAGATGTGCCCGTCCACCTCGTCGAGCGGTATGCGGTGTTCACCACCGCCGGGGTCGAGCAGACACAACTCGACCCGTTCGGCAACCTCGGAGAACACCGCGAAGTTGGTTCCGGCGCCGTCGTAGGTCGCACCCAACGGGTAGGCCGAACCCGGCCAGACGCCCAGGGGCGTCATTTCACCGGAGGTATCGGGCCGAACCATATACCGACAGTAACCGTCGCTCCCCGAGGTGAGTGGACGGGTGGGCGGGTCCGGGACCGCACCTGCTGCCCGCATTCCGCGCGATGCTAACTTGAACGATGTTCAAGACCGTCTCGTGAAGGGATCCCCGTGGCCCTGACTGCCGCTCAGATCACCGCGCTCGACGCCGCGCACGTCTGGCACCCCTACGGCGGGTTCCCGGCCGGCACCGAGCCGCTGGTGGTCGCCTCCGCCGCCGGAACCCGCCTCACCCTGGCCGACGGCCGCGAACTGGTCGACGGCATGAGTTCCTGGTGGGCCGCCGTGCACGGCTACCGGCACCCCGTCCTGGACGCGGCACTCGCCGAGCAGGCCGGACGGATGAGCCACGTGATGTTCGGCGGGCTCACCCACGAACCGGCGGCCCGGCTGGCGCAACTGCTGGTGCAGCTGACCCCCGACGGTCTCGACAAGGTGTTCCTGTGCGACTCCGGATCGGTGTCGGTGGAGGTCGCGGCCAAGATGTGCTTGCAGTACTGGCGAGCCCTCGGCAAACCCGGCAAGCGGCGGCTGTTCACCTGGCGCGGCGGGTATCACGGCGACACCTTCACCCCGATGAGTGTGTGTGATCCCGAGGGCGGGATGCATGCACTGTGGACCGATGTGCTCACCGAGCAGATCTTCGCGCCGATGCCGCCCACGGAGTTCGATCCCGCCTACGTCGCGGAACTGGAGCGGCTGGTCGCCGCCCACGCTCACGAGACCGCTGCGATCATCGTGGAGCCGGTCGTCCAGGGGGCCGGCGGGATGCGCTTCCATCATCCGCGCTATCTGCGGGAACTGCGCCGGCTGTGCGACGAACACGAGGTGCTGCTGGTCTTCGACGAGATCGCCACCGGATTCGGCCGCACCGGAACGCTTTTCGCGGCCGACGCCGCGGGCGTGGCACCGGATGTGATGTGCGTGGGCAAGGCCATCACCGGCGGATACCTGAGCCTGGCGGCCGCGCTGTGCACGACCCGGATCGCCGAGACGGTCAGTGCCGCACACGGCGGGCTGATGCACGGGCCCACCTTCATGGGTAATCCGCTGGCGTGTGCGATCGCCGTCGCCTCGATCGAGTTGTTGCTGTCGCGCGACTGGGCCGGTGAGGTCGCCGCGATCGACACCGGGTTGCGGACCGGGCTGGCGGCCGCCCGCGAGCTGCCCGGAGTCGTCGATGTCCGGGTACTCGGTGCGATCGGCGTGGTGGAACTGGACCGGCCGATCGATATGGTCGCCGCCACCCGCGCGGCGGTGGATGCGGGAGTGTGGTTGCGCCCGTTCCGGAATCTGGTCTACACCATGCCCCCGTTCATCAGCAGCACCGACGATATCGCGACCATCGCGGCAGGTGTCGTCGCGACAGCCGCCGCCGGGTGAAGCGAGTCCGGCAGCCCTGACTCCCGCAGCCGGGTGGTCGGCGCCTGCACCACACTGCGCGCTGTGATTCGCTGGGCGGAGATCGGGCGAGCCGAAGGAGTAGGTATGCGAGTGATCGTCGTCGGTGCGGGGATCGGCGGGCTGGCCGCGGGCATCGCCCTGCAACGGCGTGGACACGACGTGCAGGTGTGGGAGCGGGCCGGCGGGCCGGCCGACGCGGGATCCGGATTGACGCTGTGGCCGAACGGTTTACGTGCGCTGGATGCGCTCGGACTGGGTGACCCGGTGCGGGCCCGGGCCATGATCGATACCGCGGGCGGAATCCGGGACCGCTCCGGGCGATGGCTCTCGCGTACCGATACCGCGGCGTTCGCCGCCCGGCACGGATCGGTGGTCGCGGTGCACCGCACGGATCTGCTGGACATCCTGCGCAGTGCACTCGAACCCGAGCGGTTGCACTACGGGCGGGCGGTCACCGGGGTCGCCACGGCCGGAGCCCGCGACGACGCTGCACCGGGGAGTCGTACCGGTAGCGCCGGCACGGCGCATTCCGGCACCGGCTCCCGGGCCGCGGCTACGGCTCGACCGGGTGTGGGCCGGGTCGAAGATCTCGTGCCCGCGACAGCCGCGGATGCTGCAGCGACAGTGCGCGTACATCATGATTCCGGGTGGGACACCGCTGATCTGGTCGTCGGTGCGGACGGGGTGCGCAGCGTGGTGCGCGCCGCAGTCCGCCCGGGGGCGCGACCGCCGCGCTATGCGGGATATACGGCGTGGCGGATGGTCACGCCGCCGACGACGCCCCTGCGCGAGGGCGGCGAATTCTTCGGCAGCGGTGAGCGTTTCGGCGTGGTTCCGCTCCCCGACGGGCGGGTCTATCTGTTCGGTGTGGCCGATGCACCCGCGGGGCAGCACGCGGTGGACGGTGAATTCGCCGAGCTCCGACGCCGTTTCGGCGGCTGGCCCGAGCCGATTCCCCGCCTGCTCGAGCTGGTCTCGCCCGATGAGGTGCTGCGTCACGACATCTACGATCTGCCTCCGCTCGGCTCCCTCGTCCGTGGGCCCGTCGCAGTGCTCGGCGATGCCGCGCATGCGATGACACCGAATCTCGGACAGGGCGCGAATCAGGCGCTCGAGGATGCGGTCACGCTGGCCGCGGTGCTCGCCGACCGCCCGCTCGAGGCCGCGCTGCGGACCTACGACACGCTGCGCCGGCCGCGCACCCGTACCCTCACGCTGCGTTCGCGGCTGATCGGATCCGTAGCGCAGTGGTCGTGGCGACCGGCGGTGACGGTACGCGATACGACCCTGCGGTGCATGCCGGATCGTGCGATGTTGCAGGCGTTCGACAGCGCGGTGGACTGGTATCCACCGGCCTGATCGGTGCCGCCGATACCGCGCAGGCCGGCGCGGCGCTCGCGCGTGCCGGCCTGCGCCGGACCGTATCGCCGGTGCCCCGGAACGCACCCCTGAACGGCGTTCAAGTATGCTTCCGAGCTGTGACCGAGGATCCGTTGGGCTGGCTGGACGAGCGTGCAGGTGCGCGGGTGCGCGCCGGGTTGCGGCGGCAGTTGCGGGCACGCCCGGCACACAGCGATCTCATCGACCTCGCCTCCAACGACTACCTGGGCCTGTCCCGCCATCCCGCGGTGATCGAGGCCGCCGTTGCGGCCGTGCGCACCTGGGGGACCGGATCCACCGGGTCACGGCTGGTCACCGGGACGACCGTCGCGCACGAGGAGTTCGAGGCCGATCTGGCCGATTTCACCGGTGCGCAGGCGGGATTGGTCTTCGCCTCCGGATATGCGGCCAACCTGGGCGTGGTGACGGCCCTCGCCGGACGTGGCTCGCTGGTCGTCTCCGATGCGGGGAGCCACGCCTCGTTGGTCGACGCGTGCCGCCTCTCGCGAGCGCGGGTGGAGATCGCCCCGCACCGTGACGTGCAGGCGGTCGACCGTTTGCTGGCCGAGCGCACCGAACAGCGCGCCGTGGTCCTCACCGATTCGGTGTTCAGCGCCGACGGTGATCTCGCCCCGCTGCGGGAATTGCACCGGGTGGTGCGGGCCCGTGGTGCGATCCTGATCGTCGACGAGGCACACGGCCTCGGGGTGCGTGGTGGCGGCGGGCGCGGACTGGTGCACGAACTCGGTCTGGCCGGCGAACCCGATCTGATCGTCACCGCCACCCTGTCGAAAGCTCTCGGCGCCCAGGGCGGTGTGGTGCTGTGCGAGGAACGGGTGCGTGCACATCTGATCGACACCGCCCGCACCTTCATCTTCGATACCGGACTGGCACCGGCCGCGGTGGGGGCCGCGCATGCGGCGCTGGGATTACTGCGTGCGGAACCGGCACTGGCCGGTCGAGTACTGACCCGCGCCGCCGAACTCGCCCGGGCGAGCGAGGTGCCGGCCCCGGATTCCGCGGTCGTGTCGGTGGTACTGGGCCGGGCACCCGTCGCCTACGAGGCGGCACAGCAGTGCCGGGCCCGCGGCCTCGCCGTCGGCTGCTTCCGTCCGCCGTCGGTGCCGGAGGGCACCTCACGGCTACGCCTGACCGCACGCGCTGATCTGGCCGACGCCGAGATGCGAACCATCGCAGACGTTCTCGGCGAGGTGCTGCGGACCGCGCGCCGTGCCGGCCCGCCCGAGCGACGACAGGAATCGATACCGGCATGACCCGCCTCATCATCACCGGCACCTCGACCGATGTGGGGAAGACCATCGCCACCGCGGCACTCGCCGCGGCGGCCGGCGCCACCGGCCGCAGCGTGGCAGTGTGCAAGCCTGCCCAGACCGGGACGGGTCCCGGCGACCCCGGTGACCTCGCGGTGATCAGCCGGCTGTCCGGTGTCACCCGCACGGCCGAGTTCGCCCGCTATCCCGACCCGCTGGCTCCCGATACCGCGGCTCGCCGATGCGGGCGGCCGTTGCTCACCCTCGACGAGACGGTCGCCGGAATCGACGAACTGGCCGACGCCGACCTCACCCTGATCGAGGGCGCGGGCGGGCTGCTGGTGCGGATGGGGGAGTTCACCCTCCTGGATCTGGCACAGAAGCTCGCCGCACCGGTGGTGGTGGTGGCCGCCGCCGGGCTGGGCACGCTCAATCACACCGAACTCACCACGCGCGCGCTCACTGCCGCCGGGGTGCCGTGCGCCGGTGTGATCATCGGCTCCTGGCCGAGCGCCCCGGACCTCGCCGCCGAATGCAACCGCACCGACCTGCCGGCGGTAACCGAAGTCCCGATCGTCGGCGCCGTACCCGAGGGCGCCGGCGGATGGACACCCGATCGTTTCGCCGGCACCGCCGCGGACTGGTTCGATCCGGACTGGAGTCGCCGCTACCTCGGATGAACCGGCACGGACGGGCCGATCCGAGTGCGCATTCCGGGACGGCGATCCTGTCGGTGGTGCGTGGCAGTATGCCGGTCATGAGTACTACCGGGGAGGACGTGCGCGACTATGCCCTGACACTCGCGCAGGTGTCGGAGCAGTTCGCCTGGGGGATGCCGACGTTCCGGGTGGCGGGCAAATTGTTTCTGACACTGCCCGAGGGGGAGACCTCGATGGCGGTGCGCTGCCCGATCATCGACCGGGACGAACTGGTGGTGGCCGAGCCGGAGAAATTCTGGATCGCCGCGCACGAGGCCGGAAACGCGTGGGTACGGGTGCGTCTCGAGGCCCTGGACGATCGCGCGGAACTGCAGGCGATCGTCGCGGACTCGTGGCGCCAGGCCGCACCACGTCAGTTACTCGACGACTCCCGGTGACTCGAGGACGCCCCGGTCGACGGCAGGCGCGAGCCGTCGACGCCCTTACAGTGGATGGGGATGTCCATCGAGCCCCGGCACCCGTCCACGGTCGCGGATTACGACAATGCGCACCGGCGGGCCCGGCTGACCGAAACCGGAACCGGACATCGGTGGCGTGCGCTCGGCCGCACCCGGCGGGTGCTGTTGCGACTGCTGCTGATTCCGCTCGTCGTGCTGGTGTTGTTCGCTCAGTACTGGCACTACGACGTGGTTCCGGAGCAGGCCCGTCTGGCCCGCACCGATCCCGCTGTGCTGCCGATCGCGGGCCCCGAGGATCCGGCCCGGCGCGATACCGCGGTATTCGATATGACCGGCCTGGGCACGCTGGACGCCTCCGATACCGCCCGCGCCCTGCCGTCGCTGCGGGCGCTCGGATCGGTGTGGGCGGTGCGATACGACAACACCGGTATCGACACCAAGGTCATCAGCGACCTCATCATCCGGGTCACCGAATCGGCCCGCATCCGCAACGTCGTCCTGGTCGGCCACAGCATGGGCGGGGTGATCGCACTCGAGATCGCCAAACACATCCACCGGCACAGCAGTCGCACCCTGTCGGCGGTGATTCTGGACTGTACGCCGGTGAATCTGTCCGCGGTGCGGCCCGAGAGCCGGGACGCCGGTGAGGATCTGCTGCGCTGGTTCGGCTGGTTTCCCGGCGCGCGGGAAAGCCGGGGCCTGCGGCTGCTCGCCGAAACCTATGCCCGCCGCGAACAGTTCATTGATGACGGGTCCGATCCACCCGGGATCCGGATGGACGCGCTGTGGGACACGGTCGGCGACGTGATGCGGGAGAAGATCGCCAACACCGACGCCGCAAGTAACGGGCTGATCGAAGACCAGTTCAAGACCATCGTCGCCAGCGGCGCGGTCGACGATCTGCGTTCGGTCTCCGAACCCGCCGGTCGCAAACCGCCACCGGCAGTCGCGTTCATCCGCCCACACAACCCCTACCGGGATGCCGTCGTCGACGACGAATACACCCACCGCGTGCTCATCGACACGGTCGGCGGCGTGAACGGCCACCTCCTGGTCGTGCTGACCCGCCGCACCGGGCACGCCGATCCGCGCCAGCATCCGCGCGAGTACAACACCGTGATCACCCAGCGGATCGTGCCGTTCATCGCGTTGGTGCACTCCGAGCAGGGCGCCACGGCGGGCTGAGCGCTCACCGGACCGCGTCGTCGAACTCCGGCCGGATCCCCGACGGTGGCAGCAGGTTCCATCGTTCGAGTTGCGCCCGGACCTGCTCGGCGGCGTCGACATTGAGCGGGCTCGAGGTCCACAACACGTACGGCAGATTCAGGAAGCGCTGTTCGGTGACCGCCCGCAGCCGGTTGATTCCCGGTTTGGCACGCAGTGCGTCGATCTTCTCCTGGAAGGTCTGGCCCGGGTAGTCGACGAAGACGATGGCGTCGGGATCGGCGGTGGCCAGGCGCTCCCACGACACCGCGGTCCAGGTGTCGGGCACATCGCCCAGCGCGTTGCGGGCGCCCGCGGCCTCCAGTACCGCGTGGGGCCCACCGAACTTGCCGCTGGAGAAGACGGTGTCGCTCGCGGTGTCGAAGACGAAGACCGTCGGCGCCTGCTGTGCTTCAGCGGCCCGGGGCGCCGATCGCAGCCGCTGTACCCGCGCGTCGATCTCGGCGTTCACCTGTGCCGCGCGCTCGGTGCGGCCGGTGATCGCACCCAGATTCGTCAGATCCTCGCGCAGCGCCGCCCACGGCTCGGTGGTGCCACGCTGCCGTTGCCCGGCCTGCGGGCGGCAGCTCTCGGTGAGAATGTAGGGCGCGACTCCGTTGGCGCGCAGCGCATCCGGAGTCAGGCCGGTGGCCTCGCTGTAGCCGTAGCTCCAGCCCGCCACCATCACATCCGGTCGCTGGGCGAGGACCGTCTCGCGGGACGGGGAGGTCGGTGCCACATTGTTCAGCCCGTCCACCACATCACCGTAATGCCGGCGCAGGGTGGGAATGTCCTGCTGCAGGCCCGCGACCGCCGCCACCGAATCCTGCGCACCCAGTGCCAGTGTCATCGCGATCATATTGGTGTCGTTGACGAACATGCGCTGCGCCGGTGCCGGAAACCGGGCCTGCTCACCGCAATTGACGACAGCGAGATCACCGCCCGCGGTTCCGGTGGAGCCACAGGCGGTGACGGTGAGCAGTACCGCCACGGTGGCCGCCCAGCGCGCATATCTCATCGGACTACCTTTCATCGGACCCGGCACCTGCTTCGCGGCCGGGCGAATTCGGTTCGAGGAGTAGATGTATCGCGCCGGTCTCCGGGTGCGGGACCCGAGCCGCGCGTACGTCGAAGGCGGCCGCGAGGACGTCGGAACTCAGCGCGACGTGTGGTGGGAGCAGCGCCCCGGCCCTGCCGTCGTGTACGACGAGCACGCGGTCGCAGTACCGGTCGGCGAGCGTCAGATCGTGCAGGGCGATCACGACGGTGCGGCCCAGGCCGCGAACCAGTTCCAGCAGCGCCAGCCGATGGGTGATGTCGAGGTGATTGGTCGGCTCGTCGAGCAACAGCAGCGGGCACGCCTGCGCCAGTGCCCGGGCCAGCAGCACGCGTTGCCGCTCGCCGCCCGACATCCGCTGCACCGGTCGCTCGGCGAAGCCGTCGAGATCGACCGCGTGCAGGGCATGTTCGATAGTTCGGCGTTCGGCTCGGCTGCCCGCGCCCCACGGCGGCAGATAGGGAGTGCGGCCCAGGGCGACGACCTCCGCGGCCCGCAGATCCGCCGGTGGTTGTTCGTCCTGCCCCACCAGGGCGACCGTGCGCGCCCGCCGGCGCGGTGCCATCGCGCCCAGATCGGCACCGTCGACGAGCATCCGCCCGTCCCGTGGCCGGAGCAGGCCGGCCAGGGTACGGAGCAGCGTGGATTTTCCGGCCCCGTTCGGGCCGACGATCCCGACCACCTCTCCGGGGGAGACGGTGAAATCGATACCGGTGAGCACCGATCGGCTTCGCGGACCGCAGTGCAGTCCGCGGGCCTCGAGCGCGGCGCCCTGGGTGGTGTCGCGGGTCATGTCCGCCTCCGCTCGCCGATCATGCCGCACCGAAGCGGTAACGCCGGCGACCCATCAGAACGAGGAACACCGGGGCGCCGATCAGACCGGTCAGCACCCCGACCGGGATCTCGGTGGGACGCACCAGTATCCGCGCTGCCGCATCCGCGACCACCAGGAACAGCGCCCCGCACAGTGCGGCCACCGGCAGCAGCCGCCGGTGGCTCGATCCGACCAGCATCCGGGCCGCGTGCGGGACGACCAGCCCGACGAATCCGATCCCACCCGACACCGCCACCAGCACTCCGACCAGCACTGCCAGCCCGACGAACAGTGCGTAGCGCAGCGCCCGCACCGGAACCCCCACCGAGGCGGCGGTGTCGGCGCCGACGGCGAGTGCGTCGAGCCAGCCGTGGACCGCGGACAATGCGACCGCCGCGACGGCAACCACGGTGGCGGGCACCGCGATCCGCGTCCAGTCCGCGCCGGCCAGGCTGCCCAGCAACCAGAACAGCACCGATTGTGCTGCCTGCGCATCGGCGCTGCGGAAGATCAGATAGCTGCTCAGTGCCGAGAACGCCGATCCCAGCACCGTCCCCGTGAGTACCAGGCGCAACGGGGTGAGACCGCCCTGGGCCAGCGAGATCGCGAAGACCGCGGTGGCCGCGGCGAGCGCGCCGAGCAGGGCGCCGCCCGACAGCGCCCAGACGCCGGCACCGGCGAAGACGCCGGAGGTGATCACCGCGGCCGCGCCGACCCCGGCACCCGAGGACACGCCGAGCAGATACGGATCGGCCAGTGGATTACGCACCAGGGTCTGCATCGCCGCGCCGGCCAGCGCGAGCCCGGCGCCGACCACGGCGGCCAGCAGGGTGCGCGGCACCCGTAGCTGCCACACGATGGTGTCGACGCCGGACGGTTGTCCGCCGCCACCACCCAGATGGTCGCGCAGCACTCTCAGCACCACGGAGACGGGCAGCGACTCGGCGCCGCAGGCGGTGGCGAGAACCATCGCCGCGATCAACAACCCGGCAGCGACCGGGACGACGACGGATATCCGGACGCGAATCATCGCCGGAACTCCACAGGCATGACGCGACCTCTTCAGAGCAGTGCCCGGCGACCGAGGTCCGACTCCCGCGACGAACGGTCGCGGTCACGGTGGCGCGACCGTTCCGGATTCACACCGGATTCCCGCACCGCCGGGGATGACGGTCCGGACTCTACCGTCCGATATGTCTGGTCACCGCACCCGGCTGCCCAGCAGATGCCGTACACCACCCATGAACAGTCGCAACCCGAAGTCGAAGCGTTCGGTCGCCGACGTGTTCTCGTACAGGGGAGAAGCCTCCTCGGCCAGTGCGCCCACGGAGTCCATCTGAATCCGCGACTGCTCGTCGACCGTCTCGCCCAGCACGTAGTACAGCAGCGTGAACGCCGCGAGATCACTCTCCTCGCGGGTCATTCCCCCGCGAATCATGGCGCTCGCCAGGCGTTCCCGGCCCTTGCTGGTGGTCAGGCGTGAGGCGTAGGTGGACGAGACCAGCTCGGCGCCGTCCCGGTAGGTCAGCAGGCACGAACGCAACCGGTGGGCGAGCTCACCGACCTGACCGGACCAGTCCGTGGCGGTGACGGGTTCGTCCATCGGAGTGAGGATCCGGTCGGCCACCGCGCCCAGCAGGGCCTGTTTGTTGGGGAAGTGCCAGTACAGCGCGCCGGGTTGCACGTGCAGTGCCGTGGCCAGCCGTCGCATCGTGAGATCGGCGAGACCGTACTGGTCGAGAATGGCGACGGCACCATCGATGACATCCGCCCGGCGCAGTTGCACGAAGACCCCTGTATCTCCGGGGCTTTCCGCGCCCGGTGTGAGTTTTGACTCGGTGTTCCCTCTACCCTAGCCTGAACACCGTTCAAGTTGCACGGCGCGGGCGGTCCGGCCCGCAGGCGGCATCCCCGTAACCGCGTGGGCGTCGGCCGTGCCTCGACAAGCACGGCCGTATCCGGCCGGACGAAGGGATTCGTGCAGTGACGCAGGCACCTGTGAACACCGACATTCTGGCTGTCGCCCGCGAGCAGGTTCTCGAACGCGGCGTCGGGCTCACCGAGGAGCAGACCCTCGAGGTGCTGCGCCTGGGGGACGATCAGCTCGAAGCGCTGCTGGAACTTGCCCACGACGTGCGGCTGAAGTGGAACGGACCGGAGGTCGAGGTCGAGGGCATCATCTCGCTCAAGACCGGTGGCTGCCCCGAGGACTGCCACTTCTGCTCGCAGTCGGGCCTGTTCGAGTCGCCGGTGCGCGCCGCCTGGCTCGACATCCCCAGCCTGGTCGAGGCGGCCAAGCAGACCGCCAAGACCGGTGCCACCGAATTCTGCATCGTGGCCGCGGTGCGTGGACCCGACGAGCGGCTGATGGCGCAGGTCGCCGCCGGTGTCGAGGCCATCCGCAACGAGGTCGACATCCAGGTCGCGTGCTCGCTGGGCATGCTCAACCAGGAACAGGTCGACCAGCTCGCCGCGATGGGTGTGCATCGCTACAACCACAATCTGGAGACCTCGCGCTCGCACTTCCCGAACGTGGTCACCACCCACAGCTGGGAGGAGCGCTGGGACACCCTGCGCATGGTGCGCGAGGCCGGAATGGAAGTGTGCTGCGGCGGTATCCTCGGCATGGGGGAAAGCCTGGAGCAGCGCGCGGAGTTCGCCGCCAACCTGGCCGCCCTCGAGCCCGACGAGGTGCCGCTGAACTTCCTGAACCCGCGCCCGGGCACCCCCTTCGGTGATCTGGAGGTGCTGCCCGCCGCCGATGCGCTGCGTGCCGTGGCCGCCTTCCGGCTCGCGCTGCCGCGCACCATTCTGCGTTTCGCGGGCGGCCGGGAGATCACCCTCGGCGATCTCGGTGCCAAGCAGGGCATCCTCGGCGGTATCAACGCCGTCATCGTGGGTAATTACCTGACCACCCTCGGTCGTCCCGCCGAAGCGGATCTGGACCTGCTGGGTGATCTGAAGATGCCGATCAAGGCACTCAACGACACCCTCTGATCCGCGCCCGGCGCGCCGCGTCGGGTATTGTCGAGCAGCTGGAGAGCTGCACTTCACAAGGGGTTTCGCGAAATGGTGGTCCAGATGCCGCAGCCGGATATGCACGAGCGCTACAACCCGTACACGGGTAAACGCATCGTCGTGGGTCTCGACGATCCGATACCTGCGGCCGCCGCGCTGGGGTTGGAGCCGCCACGCTTCTGTGTGGAATGCGGGCGCCGGATGATCGTGCAGGTGAGCCCGGACGGCTGGTGGGCCAAATGCTCCCGGCACGGTGTGACCGATTCCCACAGCCTGGATCACCGCTGATGACCTCCCGCGACGCCACCGTCTCGTCGTCGCGGCGGGAACTGCGTGCCGCGCTGTGGATCGTGGTCGCGGTGGTGGCGGTGAGCCTGGTCGGCGGCGCGGTGTGGGCGATGCTCGCACCCACCGAGACCGTGCTGGTGGTCGAGCCGGGTGCGGCAGCGGCGCTGACGGGGGAGAGTACGCACCGCTTCGACGCGGTGGCCCTGTTCGCCTGCGTCGGTGTGGTTTCCGGTCTGCTGAGCGCCGCCGCGGTGTGGCGGTGGCGCTCGGTACGCGGTCCGCTCATGTGGGGCGCGCTGCTGGTCGGCTCGCTGGGCGGCGCCTGGCTGATGTCCTGGTTCGGTGAACAGGTCGCCGGCTGGATTCATCCCGGTTCGCACAATCCGCCCGTCGGTACGGTGCTCGAACTCGCTCCCACCGTCGAGGGCTGGACCGTCCTGCTCCTGCAACCCCTGATGGCCGGGCTCGTGGTGATGGTGTTGTCGGCCCTCAGTACCTCCGAGGACCTGGGGCGCCGCAGTGCCACGACCGGCCCCGCAGCGGGGCTGCCGCTGTCGGAGATCTCCTACGGCCCCTACAGTGGTCCCGGCCACTACCAGGGCGTCGACACTCCCCACTGACCCGGCCGCGGAGCGCCGGCCGTTCGGCGCACCGTGGTCCGATCGATGTCGACCGCGTGGTGAGGCAGGCGGGAATTGCGCTGATCGGCTGCGGCGCAGCCGATCAGCGGCCTTCGTGAGTGGCGTGATATTCGGATTCGATCTTCTTGTCCTGGCGGTGTTCGCGGACCTTCCACACGATGACACCGAGGATCAGGACCACCACGACGGCGATCGCGATATCGCGGCCGACGGTCTTGGCGACCGTCTCGTAGGAGTTGCCGGCGACATAGCCGAGCACGACGAAGATGGCGCCCCAGACGATCCCGCCGAAGGCGTTGAAGGCCAGGAACCGTGGGTACGGCATGCGGGAGGCGCCGACCAGGGCCGGCATCACGGCGCGGAAGAACGCGGTGAAGCGGCCGAGGAATACCGCCCAGCCACCCCGGCGTGCCAGGAAATCCTGGGCTTTGTCGAGACGGCCACGGTGCTTGTCGAGGAACGAGGCGTTCAACAAGCGGGGCCCGAAGTGCTTACCAACTTCGTAGCCGACGCTGTCGCCGGCGATCGCCGCGACCACCACCAGTGCGATCATCACCCCCAGCACCACATGGCCCTGACTGGCGGCGACGCCACCGAGAACGGCGGCAGTCTCACCGGGGATGACGAATCCGACGAAAATGGCATCCTCGGCGAAAACCAGCAGTCCCACCGTCAGATAGACCCACACCGGCGCGATATCGAGAATCCGGTGCATCAGCGATTCCATTCCCTCGACGCTACCGTGCCCGCGGCGATGGCGTCCGTCCCGGTGGTGCCGGGTCAACGAGACGGTGGCAGCTCGGCTCTGGTGGTTTCCGGTGGTCGCAGTGCCGCGAATTCGTCGGTCACCCGGATCTCGTCGTCGGTGAACCGGTACATCGCCGCCGGACGGCCGCCGGTTCGTCCCGGTGCCGCGGTCTCACCGGTGGGGGTGATCACCTTGCGCCGGCTGAGGACTCGCTGCAGGTTGGTGGTGTCCACGTCGTATCCCAGTGCGGTGCAATAGATATCGCGCAGGGTGGACATGGTGAACGTCGAAGGAGCAAGGGCGAAGGCGATATTGGTGTAGGAGAGCTTCGCCGCCAGCCGGGTGTGCGCATGCCGCGCGACTGTGCCGTGGTCGAACGACATGTTCGGCAGCGCCGAGACCGGATGCCAGCGCGTATCGGGGGGTAGCTGCGGATCGGCGGTGAGCGGCACCAGCCCCAGATAGGCCGAAGCGATCCGGCGCACCCCCGGTACCCGGTGGGGGTCACTGAACACCGACAGCTGTTCGAGATGCCACAGCTCGCGCACGTCGACCTTCTCCGCCAGCTGGCGCCGGGCCGAATCGTCGAGGTCCTCGTCGTCGCGTAGCCGTCCGCCCGGCAGGGACCAGGTGCCGGTCTGCGGTTCCATCGCGCGTTGCCACAGCAGAACCCCGAGTTCGATCCGGAAGCCGGCCCCGGTGCGCGGTGCCTGCGGGTCGACCGGAGTGCTGATCACTTGCTCGGCAGCCTCCGGGCCTGCGGTGATCGTGTGCGGGAAGTGACGAACCTGGAACACCGCGGTGAGCGATTCGTGAATGGTGCTACCATGGGCCATGTTTTCGATTGTAAGTCGAAAACCGGGGCGATGCGAATCGGCCCGGTGTGATGCGCGTGGTGAGAGTGCTGCGTGCATGAGGAAGGAGCCATGCCATGGCGTCAACGAGTTCGACGACGACGGCATTCGCAGCGCAAGTCATCGACGGGCCGGACGGATTCGGCGGTGTCGAAGCCACGCCGGAGTGGGCACAGGAGATCAAGCGGCTCGCGCGTGAGCGCAACGCGACCATCCTGGCGCACAACTACGAGCTACCCGAGATTCAGGACGTCGCCGACCATGTCGGCGATTCCCTCGCGCTGTCCCGGATCGCCGCCGAAGCACCCGAGGACACCATCGTGTTCTGTGGTGTGCACTTCATGGCCGAGACCGCGAAGATTCTCAGCCCGGACAAGACCGTACTGATTCCGGACCAGCGCGCCGGGTGTTCCCTGGCGGACTCCATCACCGCCGCAGACCTGCGGGAATGGAAGGCCGAACACCTCGATGCCGTGGTGGTCTCCTACGTCAACACCACCGCCGCGGTGAAGGCGCTCACCGATATCTGCTGCACGTCCTCCAACGCCGTCGACGTGGTCGCCTCCATCGACCCCGATCGCGAGGTGCTGTTCCTGCCCGATCAGTTCCTCGGTGCGCACGTCAAACGTGTCACCGGACGCGAGAACATGCACATCTGGGCCGGTGAATGCCACGTGCACGCGGGGATCAACGGTGACGAGCTCAACGAGCAGGCCCGCGCGCACCCCGACGCCGAACTGTTCGTGCACCCCGAGTGCGGCTGCGCCACCTCCGCGCTGTACCTCGCGGGCGAGGGAGAGTTCCCGGCCGACCGGGTGCACATCCTGTCCACCGGCGGCATGATCGACGCGGCCAAGGCCGCCAAGTCCGCACAGGTGCTCGTCGCGACCGAGGTCGGCATGCTGCATCAGTTGCGCAAGGCCGCGCCGGGAGTGGATTTCCAGGCCGTCAACGACCGAGCTGCCTGCAAATACATGAAGATGATCACCCCGGCGGCATTGCTGCGCTGCCTGACCGACAACCTCGACGAGGTACACGTCGATCCCGAAACCGCCGCGCTGGCCCGCAATTCGGTGCAACGCATGATCTCCATCGGCAATCCGGGCGGCGGCGAGTAGGGCTGGAACCGGCCACAGGTAGCCGGAAAGGTTCGATCGATGATGTCGTCTCCTTCGATCGGCTGGGAAGCCGAAGCCGATCTGGTGGTGATCGGTGGTGGTGTCGCGGGACTGACCGCGGCACGGACCGCATCGCTGCGTGGGGCACGGGTGCTGATCCTGAGCAAGGGTGGCCCCACCGATACCTCCACCCAATACGCGCAGGGCGGGATCGCCGTGGTCGCGCCCGGCGGCGATACGGTCGACTCCCACGTCGCCGACACCGTGAACGCCGGTGCGGGACTGTGCGATCCGGACGCCGTGCGGTCGGTCGTGTCCGGCGGCGCCGACGCCGTGGCCGCGCTGACCGATCTGGGCGCGGTATTCGACCAGGGCCGCGACGGTCAGGTCTCGCGTACCCGCGAGGGCGGGCACAGCACCCGCCGCATCATTCACGCCGGCGGTGACGCCACCGGCGCGGAGGTGCAGCGCGCGCTCAACGCCGCCGGCCTGCCGACCCTGTTCGGCACCGCGGCTCTCGATATCGTCACCGGCCCCGACGGGGTGCGGGGCGTGATCGCGGTGTCCGGTGACGGCTTCGGCGTCGTGCACGCACCTGCGGTACTGCTGGCCACGGGCGGTCTGGGGCAGTTGTACGCGTGCAGTACCAATCCGCCCGGCGCGACCGCCGACGGGATCGCGCTGGCCTTGCGGGCCGGCGCGCTGATCGCCGATCTGGAGTTCGTGCAGTTCCATCCCACGGTGCTGTTCAGTCCCGGCGGTCTGGGCCGCCGTCCGCTGATCAGCGAGGCGGTGCGGG
This sequence comes from Nocardia vermiculata NBRC 100427, assembly GCF_001613265.1. GTDB lineage: Bacteria > Actinomycetota > Actinomycetes > Mycobacteriales > Mycobacteriaceae > Nocardia > Nocardia vermiculata. The sequence continues at coordinate 124,247 of NZ_BDCA01000017.1, read as the reverse complement.
GCGAGGGAGCGATTCTGGTCGATTCCGCCGGGGAGTCGGTCACCGCCGGTGTCGATCCGCGGGGCGATCTGGCCCCGCGCGATATCGTCTCCCGGGCCATCGCGGCCCGGATGCGCGAACTGGGCACCGACCACGTCTATCTCGACGCCCGCGCGCTCGACGACTTCCCCCGGAGGTTCCCGAACATCACGACCTCCTGTCGCGCTGCGGGACTCGATCCGCGCGCCGACCTGATTCCGGTGGCCCCCGCCGCGCATTTCCAGTGCGGTGGCATCGTCACCGACACGCACGGCCGCACCGCGGTGCCCGGGCTGTATGCCGCGGGTGAGGTTGCGCGCACCGGGCTGCACGGCGCCAATCGCCTGGCGTCCAACAGCCTGCTGGAGGGGCTCGTGGTGGGCGAGCGGGCGGGGATCGCCGCGACCACCGAGCGCTCGCGGAGCCGCGCGGGCGTGACCGATACGCCAGAGGTGGCATTACCGCACGCGGACCGCTCCGCACTGCAGCAGCTGATGTCCGCGCACGCGGCGGTGGTGCGCGACGGTGACGGCCTGCGCGGGGCGATGCTGCGCGTACTGCACCTGATGGACGAGGCGCCGCGCGCCGACCCCATGACGGTCGCCGAGGATGCCGCGCTGACGATCACCGCGCGGGCGCTGCTGGTCGCGGCCACTACCCGGGCGGAGAGCCGTGGCTGTCACACCCGATCCGATTGCCCGCAACCGAGCGAGGAGCTGCGGCGTAGTGTGGCGATCCGGCTCGGCGCGGACGGCCGCCCGCAGGTGGCCGGTGAACCCGTCGCCCCGGTGGGCACCCTGCCACTGGCGAGCACCCGGTGAGCACGCGGGCCACCGCGGGCTCGCACGTTCGAACACCCATGCTGAGGAGTAGATGATGGCATTGGACCCCGCCCTGGATCGCGAGCAGTTGCGGGCCCTGATCCGCACGGCACTGGACGAGGACCTGCGGTACGGACCGGATATCACCTCGGCCGCGACCGTTCCCGCCGACGCGAGTGTGAAGGCGTCGATGGTGTCGCGGCAGCCGGGCACCATCGCGGGCATCGATGTCGGCCTGCTGGTGCTCGACGAGGTGATCGGTGCCGGCAACTACCAGGTGACCGGCCGGGTCGACGACGGCACCCGGGTCGGTTCGGGCGATGCGGTGCTGACCGTGGTCGCGCCGACCCGGCAGCTGCTCACCGCCGAACGCACCATGCTCAATCTGGTCACCCACATGTCCGGAATAGCGACTGCCACCGCGGCGTGGGTGGACGCGGTCGCCGGAACCAACTGCCGGATCCGTGACAGCCGCAAAACCCTGCCGGGACTGCGTGCGCTGCAGAAGTATTCGGTCCGGGTGGGCGGTGGGGTCAACCACCGGATGGGCCTGGGCGACGCGGCGTTGATCAAGGACAACCACGTCGTCGCCGCGGGGTCGGTCGTCGCCGCCCTGCAGGCGGTGCGGGGGCTGAACCCCGATATCGAATGCGAGGTCGAGGTGGACAGTCTCGATCAACTCGATGCGGTGCTCGCCGAGAACGTGGAACTGGTGCTGCTGGACAACTTCCCGTTGTGGGCCACCCAGGCTGCGGTGCAGCGGCGCAACAGCCGCTGCCCGCGCACCCGGCTCGAATCCTCCGGCGGGCTCTCCCTCGATGCCGCCGCCGAGTACGCCCGTACCGGTGTCGACTACCTTGCCGTCGGCGCGCTCACGCACTCGGTGCGTGTTCTCGACCTCGGTCTCGACATGTGAGCGCGCGCTCAGGCCGTCAGTTCGCGTTCCAATGGGGTCCGGAAGCGAGGGATGGCGCGCACCTCGCCGTACCAGGCGGCGGTGCGCTCGACCTCGGTCTCGATCAGCGCTTTCGCGTCGGCACCGACGTCTTCGAGTAGCCGCCAGACGATCTGCCCGTCCGCCCGCTGTGCCCAGCCACCCACGATCCGGCCGTCCATCCAGACCGTGGGGCCGATATTGCCATTCGTGTCGAACAGTGCGGGGGCGTGCGGGCCGAGGAACCACTCGCGCGACCGCCAGCCCATCGGCGTGGGATCCAGGGCGGGCAGCAGCGCCGCCCACGGCTCGGGCTCCGGTGCGGGGGCCCGATCATCGGACAGGATCACCCCGGTGGTGCCGTCGAGGTCGACCTCGGTCAGGTCCAGGGACGAGAGCGTCTTGCGTACTTCGGTTTTCGTCCACCCGGTCCACCAGGTCAGATCATCGACAGGGGCCGGACCGAAGGTGCGCAGCCAGCGCCGGGCCACCTCGGCACGCGCGGACTCCGGGGTCGGTGCGGCGTCCCCCTCGGGCAACCAGGCCTCACGCGGCGCCCAGCTGTACTGGCTGCTGGTCCAGCCGCCCTTCGGGCGGGCCCGCACGATATGGCCATCGCAACCGAGGATGAGCAGCACCCAGGTGGTGATATTGGTCGGTTTCGAATACGGCTTACCCGGTGCGGTGTCGACCTGGGTGCGGAGCCGGGGCAGTGCGGCCGACAACTGTGCACCCGTGGCACTGCCGCGGGCCAGCAGTTCCCGATGCGTCTCCTCGGCGACCTCGGCCAGCCAGGTGTCGATATCGCCCGGCACGGCCTGCTGCAGGTATTTGCCGTAGGTGCGGCGCTGTTTCACCGCCAGCGCGTCGGCGACGGCGCCCTGCAGGACCGCGACCAGATCGACCGGCACCACGAACATGGTGCGGCGCATCGCCAGCATGCGCAGCAACGTCCGGTCGTCGTAGAGAGCCCGCTCCACATCGGCCGGGGTGAGGCCGATGCTGCGGGCGCTGACCGACAGGTACACCGTTGCCGGATCGGTGGCATGGAGCGCGACCATCGACGCGGTGATATCGGCGGGGTCGGTGCCGCGGGCAGACGGCGCGAGTCGATGCCGGTGGGCCAGACGGGCGCGACGCTCAGCTACGGTTATCGAACGCATGAGCGAAGCCTAATGGATGGATTCGGGAAGTGGGGGAGTTCCTCGCGAGTAGGGGCCGGCCGGAACATCGCGATGCGAGCGGCCGTTGCTCATTGGGTCAGCGCAAGCAGCAGTGCAGCAGCGGGTGTGGGTGTCCGCGTGTGTCAGGAGGTGTCATGACCGACGATTCGGCCCGGGCTTCGCAGTGGGGCGGTGCGGAACTGGATGTGGCGGCCTACTTCGCCCGCATCGGGTTCACCGGGCCCGCCGAGCCCACCGCCGCCACCTTGCGCGCACTGCATGCCGCGCACACCAGCAGCGTTCCGTTCGAGAATCTCGAGCCGGTGCTGAAACGTCCCGTCCCGCTGGATGTGCCGTCGCTGCAGGACAAGATCGTGCGCACGGCCCGCGGCGGGTACTGCTATGAAAACGTCGGGCTGTTCGCCGCGGCACTGGAACGCCTCGGATTCGGTGTCACCGGGTTGCACGGCCGAGTGAGTATGGGGGCGCGTGGGTCGATCCGCCCCGCCACGCACGCGCTGTTGCGGGTGACGACCGCCGACGACGACCGGGTGTGGTTGTGCGATGTCGGCTTCGGTGCGGGCCCGCTCGCGCCGCTCGAGTTGGTCCCCGGTGCGGTGAATACCGGTGACTGGCGGTTCCGGCTGGAACGCAGCCGCGGCGACCTCGATTCCGAGCTGTGGATACTGCACCACTTCGCCCGCGACGGCTGGATCGACCGGTACAGCTTCACGCTGAATCCGCAGTACCCCGTCGACTACGCCGTGGGCAACCACTTCGTCTCCACCGCGCCGCGCTCACCGTTCGTGACCCGCCCCTTCGTCCAGCGATTCCGGCCCGACCGGCACGAAATCCTGGACGATACGACCTGGATCACCGAGTACCCGGACGGCACCGCGCACCGTCGCGACCTCGCTCCCGCCGACCTGCCGAAGATTCTGGCCGCCGAGTTCGACATCGAACTCGGTGACGCCGACGCGGCCCGCGTGGCGTCCGCGGAGTGGCGCACCGGGTAGCGGACCCCGCGGTCGGCGACCCGCGCGGAGAGCTCCGCGACCGCGGATGTGTGCGGCGGTATGGTCGGCCGGATGCGTATGCGTACCGGATCGAAACTGCTCGCCCTGATCGCCGCCCCGGTTCTCGCTGCAGCCGCCTGTTCCGGTCAGAGCTCGGGTGACCGGCTCGAGAGCAGCGTGCATACCTTCGCCGACGCGCTCGCCGAGGGGGACGTCGCCGCCGCGGCCGGTGCGACCAGTGATCCCGCCCGGGCCACACCGGTGCTGACCACGCTGTTCGACAATCTCGGTACGAAGGTACAGATCGAGGTGCGCGATATTCAGCGGTCCAAGGACGACGCCTCGTTCACTCTCGACACCACGTGGGCCTTCGGTTCGGGCGGCAATCAGTGGAAATACACCACGACCGGGCACGCCGGCGAGTCCGGCGACGACTGGAAGATCCGCTGGGACCCGGCCACGGTCGCACCCGGACTCGACATCGGGCCGCTGTCGTACGAGACCGCCGCGCCGCAACCCGGTGCCCGGGTGCTCGACCGCAGTGGTGCGGAGCTGATGACCCAGCAGTTGGTCACCCTGGTGCAGATGGGCCCCGAGGCCGATCCCGAGGCGGTCGCCGCGGTGCTCGCGCCGATAGATCCCACCATCACCGCGGCGAGTCTGCGTGATCAGCAGGCGCAGGCGCAGGGGAAGCAGATCACCGCGATCGCGCTGCGCGACAGCGATTTCGAGCCGGTTCGCGATCAGCTGTCGGCCTTGGCCGGTGTCACCCTCGCCCCACAGAACCGGGTGCTCGGGGTGGACAAGGCGTTCACTTCGCCGACGATGTCCGGGCTGACCGAACTGTGGCAGCACGATACCGACGCGGCCTCGGGCTGGGCCGTGCGAGCGCAGGGCGCCGACGGTGCGCGCACCGTCGGCGGAGCCGACCCGAAACCGGTGCACGACATCGCGAGCACCCTCGATGCGGATATGCTGCGGCGCGCGGAGTCCGCGCTGGCACCGATTCCGACACCCGCGGCGATGGTCGTGCTGCAACCCTCCACCGGTGACGTGCTCGCGGTGGCCCAGAACGATCCCGCCGATACCGAGGGTCCGATCGCGCTCACCGGGCTGTACCCGCCCGGATCGACGTTCAAGACGGTCACCGTCTCGGCCGCACTGCAGTCCGGCGCCGTCGACGCCGACAGCATGGTCGCCTGCCCCGGAACCGAGAACATCGAGGGCCGCCAGATCCCCAACGACGACAACTTCGATCTGGGCACGGTGCCGCTGCACACCGCCTTCGCTCGTTCCTGCAACACCACGATGGGCCGGCTCGCGGCCGGTCTGCCGCCGGACGGATTGACCCGCACCGCAGCACAACTCGGGCTCGGAGTGGACTTCACCGCGCCCGGGATGACCACGGTGACCGGAAAGGTCCCGGTCGCCGACTCGCCGACGCTGCGGGTCGAGGAGGGGATCGGTCAGGGCCGGGTGACGGCCTCGCCGTTCGGGATGGCACTGGTCGCCGCCACGGTCGCGCACGGTTCGATGCCCGCACCGACGATCGTCGCCGGATCCTCGGCCCGGCCCGATCGGACGCCCGAACCGCTCCCTGCGCCGGTACTGGATCAGGTGAAATCGATGATGCGCGAGACCGTCACCAACGGCACGGCGACCAATCTGGCCGATATTCCGGGGATGCTCGGTAAGACCGGTACCGCGGAATATATCGACGACAAGCATGCGCACGGGTGGTTCGTGGGCATCAACGGCGATCTCGCGCTCGCGGTCTTCGCCGCCGATGCCGGGAGCTCCACGCCGGCGGTCGACGCGGCCGGCCGGTTCCTGCGGGAACAGTAGAATCGGATCATGCGCGAAAGTGAAATCAATCACACCCCGTCCCGGGGTAATAGCCGAGTGATCTCGCCCGCATCACGGAGATGTCACCCATCTCGTGCACAGATCCCGCTCCGGGGTCGGAGTGGGGCGTCGCGCCCGCTACACTCGTCCGAGAACACGTGCGGGTCCTGACTCCCGCGCGCGGTAATTCACGGATCGCGGAGAAACTCGGAGAAGTGCCATCGAAACCGGCCAAGTGATCGCAGGGCATTACCGCCTGGTCGAGCGGATTGGTAGCGGCGGCACAGGCGTCGTCTGGCGTGCCGTCGACGAACGACTCGAACGGTCCGTCGCGATCAAGCAGATCCTCACCCAGCCCAGTCTGCCGCCGGGTGAGAAGGAGATCGTGCGTCAGCGCGCGTCTCGCGAAGCGCGTAATGCGGCGCGCTTCCAGCACCCCAACGCGATCGTCGTCTTCGACATCACCGATCACGAGGGTGACCCCTGCCTGATCATGGAGTACCTGCCGTCGCAGAGCCTCGCGGTGGTGCTGTCCGCGCAGGGCACACTGCCACTGCCGCAGGTGGCACGCATCGGGGAGCAGGTCGCCTCGGCACTGGTCGCCGCCCATCGCGCGGGCATCGTGCACCGCGACATCAAACCCGGCAACGTGCTGCTGGGTGAGAACGGCACGGTGAAGATCACCGATTTCGGCATCTCCAAGGCCAAGGGAGATGTCAATCTCACCGCGACCGGCCTGATCTCCGGCACCGCCGCCTACCTCGCCCCCGAGGTCGCCCGCGGTGCCGAGCCGAGCCCGGCCGCCGACGTATTCGCCTTGGGCGCCACGCTTTTCCACGCGCTCGAGGGAGAACCGCCGTACGGGACGAACCCGAACCCGCTGGCGTTGCTGTACGCCGCGGCCAACGGTCAGCTCGGTCAGCCCCGCAATGCCGGCCCGCTCACCGATCTCCTGCTGGATCTGCTCAGCTTCGAGCCCGACGACCGGCCCAGCATGACCGATGTCCGCGACCAGCTCGCCGACTTCGCCGACCAGGCCGTCGACGCCGAATCCACCCGGATGTTGTCGACCCACCGCAGCGCACCGCGTCGCCAGGCCACTCGCACCATGGATCGCCGTGAGGCACAGGCCGATATCTCCACCTCGGAGATGATGGCCGCCGCAGCGGTGCTGTCGGAACCGGAGATGCGCCCCGTCCGCCCCGCAGCGCCCGGTGCGCATCCCACCCGGTCCAATCCGGTGCCGCCCGCCGAACCCACACCGCCGCGCAATTCGAAGCCGTGGTTGTTCGCCGGCGGCTTCGTCGTCGGTCTCGTGATCGTCGGCGCGGCGCTGTATCTGATGTTCGGCGGCGCGAAAACCGAATCGCCCGACAACCAGGCGGGCTCGTCGTCCACCTCGGCCCCGGCGCAGTCGGAGTCGGCGGAGCCGAGCGTGTCCGCGGTGGGGCAGACGAAGAGTTCGGGCAAGGCGGATGTCGGTTCCGCGGCGGGCATGATCGAACAGTTCTACGGCGCGCTGGTCGACCAGAACGCCGCTACCGCATGGAATATGCTCACTCCCGCCGCGCAGCAGGTGTACGGCGATCAGCAGGCGTTCTCGAGCTACTGGGAGCAGAACCAGATCACCGCGTACAACACCATCCAAGGGGCACGCGGGCCGGGCGCCAGCGTCAATTCCGATGGCTCGGTGGACATGTCGGTTGCCAGCATCACCTACGGTGGCCGTTCGCACGGGGTTCAGCTGCGCGTGGTCGTCGGCCCGAACGGTCGCCTGCTCGTCGACAGCGACACCCACTGAGCCCTGCCGGTGCCTACCGCTGAGCCCGGCACCGGGTGTGGCGGTTCTCGGTAACCGCCGGTGACGGGTTATGCCCTGTTTGCGGTGCGTCGAGACAGCGGTAATCTCGGCGGATGAGTATGCGGGGGTTGCTGAACGACGAACGCGCCGAACTGATCACGATGCTGGGTGAGTTGTCGGAGCAGGAATGGGAGACGCCGTCGCTGTGCGCCGGATGGCGGGTCCGTGATGTGGTGGGGCATCTGCTCTACGACGAGATGAGCCTGTCGGCCTACGCGCGTTTCGCGCTGCGTCGCCGGATGAACACCGACCGGGTCAACAACGATCTGGTGGAACGGGTGCAGCAGCTGTCCACCGCAGAGCTGCTGTGGCGATTCGAGAACTCGGGTCAGCGCATCAGTTCGACGCTGCCGGCGGTGGGGCTGGCCGACATCCTCGTCCATCAGCAGGACATTCGCCGGCCCCTCGGCCGCCCGCGCAGCATTGCCCCCGACCGGCTGAAGGCCGTCCTGCAGCGGCCCGACCCCTTCGCGCGGCCCGGCCGGATCACCCGCGGGCTCCGCTTCGAGGCCACCGATGTCGACTGGGCATCGGGTTCGGGACCGCAGGTGAGCGGCCCCGGAGAGGCGATCGCACTGGCAGTGGTCGGCCGTCCGATCGTGCTGGACGAGCTCAGCGGTAACGGTGTCGCGGTGCTGCGGCAGCGGCTGGCGCCCTGAGCGGCGCTCCCGGTAGGGCAAGCCGGCGCGTCCGTCGAGGCTCGGGCCGAGAATATCGGCTGGTGCGGACCGGATAGGCTGGTAGCTGGTCCGGAGTATTCGCTCCGATGTGATGACCAGCACAGACTCGCCGGACAGAGAAGGATCGCACACCGCTATGACAAGCCGCATCGAGCCGGCCCGCGTGGATCTGCGCGGCCGCACGCCCTCCGCTGCCGAATTGCGCGCGGCCCTGCCGCGCGGCGGAGTGGACGTGGATTCGGTGCTGCATCAGGTGCGGCCGGTGGTGGAGGCGATCCGTGAGCGTGGCGCCGCGGCGGCGCTGGAATTCAGCGCCAAGTTCGACAACGTCACCCCCGCGAGCGTGCGGGTACCCGCGGCAGAACTCGACCGGGCGCTGGCCGAGCTGGACTCGGCCGTGCGCACGGCGCTCGAGGTGGCCATCGCACGCACCCGTACCGTGCACGCCGACCAGCGGCGGACCGACACCAGCACCGAGGTCGTGCCCGGCGGTACCGTGACCGAGCGCTGGGTGCCGGTCGAGCGGGTCGGGCTGTACGTGCCCGGCGGTAATGCGGTCTACCCGTCCAGCGTCGTGATGAACGTGGTGCCGGCGCAGACCGCCGGGGTGGACTCGCTGGTGGTCGCCTCGCCACCGCAGGCCCAGTTCGGTGGCCTGCCCCACCCGACGATCCTGGCCGCGGCGAAACTGCTCGGTGTCGAGGAGGTGTGGGCGGTCGGCGGTGCGCAGGCGGTCGCCCTGCTGTCCTACGGCGGTACCGATACCGACGGCGCCGCGCTCGCGCCGGTCGACATGATCACCGGCCCGGGCAATATCTACGTCACCGCGGCCAAGCGGCTGTGCCGTGGCCTGGTCGGCATCGACGCCGAGGCCGGCCCGACCGAGATCGCGATTCTGGCCGACGCCACCGCCGATCCGGCGCATGTGGCCGCCGATCTCATCTCGCAGGCCGAACACGATGTGCTCGCGGCCAGTGTCCTGGTCACCGACAGTGTGGCGCTGGCCGATGCCGTCGACACCGCGATCAACACCCAGCTCGGGGTCGTGAAGCACCGGCAGCGGGTGTCGGAGGCGTTGGCGGGCAAGCAATCCGGTGTGGTGCTGGTCGACGACATCGCCCAGGGCCTGCGGGTGGTGAACGCCTACGCGGCCGAACACCTCGAGATCCAGACCGCCGACGCGGCTGCGGTCGCCGCGCGGGTGCGCAGTGCCGGAGCGGTGTTCGTCGGTGCGTGGTCGCCGGTGAGCCTGGGCGATTACTGCGCCGGCTCCAATCACGTGCTGCCCACCGCGGGCTGCGCCCGCCACTCCTCGGGGCTGAGCGTGCAGACCTTCCTGCGCGGTATCCACGTCGTGGAGTACAACCGGGCGGCGCTCGAAGATGTGGCCGGTCATGTGGTTTCGCTGGCGAACGCCGAGGATCTGCCGGCGCACGGTCAGGCCGTGCAGGTGCGCTTCGAGGCGCTGTCATGACCGCGACCGCCCGCATTCCCGGCGCGAACACCACCCTCGCCGAGCTACCGCTACGGGAGAATCTGCGCGGTAAGAGTCCCTACGGTGCGCCGCAACTGAGCGTTCCGGTGCAGCTGAACACCAACGAGAATCCGCATCCGCCGACTCGTGCGCTCGTCGACGACGTGGCCGAATCCATTCGCGCCGCCGCCGCCGATCTGCACCGCTATCCCGACCGTGACGCGGTGGCGCTGCGCACCGATCTCGCCGCCTACCTGAGCGAGCAGACCGGTGTGCAGGTCACCAGTGCGAACGTGTGGGCCGCCAACGGCTCCAACGAGATCCTGCAGCAGTTGCTGCAGGCCTTCGGCGGGCCCGGCCGCAGTGCGCTCGGGTTCGTGCCGTCGTATTCGATGCACCCGATCATCTCCGAGGGCATCGATACCGAATGGGTCGAGGCGAAGCGCGGCGCCGACTTCTCCCTCGATATCGACTACGCGGTGGCCGTGATCGCCGATCGCCGCCCCGACGTGGTGTTCGTGACCAGCCCCAACAATCCGACCGGGCATTCCATCGACCTCGCCGACCTGGAAGTACTACTCGACGCCGCGCCCGGCATCGTGATCGTCGACGAGGCCTACGGCGAATTCTCGGCGGCGCCCAGCGCCCTCGCCCTGATCGATCGCTATCCGGCGAAGCTGGTGGTGAGCCGGACGATGAGCAAGGCGTTCGCCTTCGCGGGCGGCCGGCTCGGTTATCTGGTGGCCGCGCCCGCGGTGATCGAGGCGATGTTGCTGGTGCGGCTCCCGTATCACCTGTCGGTGGTCACCCAGGCCGCGGCCCGCGCCGCGTTGCGGCACGCGGCGGAGACCCTCGCCAGTGTCGCCGAGCTCGCCGCCCAGCGGGAGCGCGTCGCGAAGGCGTTGGGCGAGCTCGGTTTCGAGGTGGTGGCATCGGATGCGAACTTCCTGCTGTTCGGATACTTCGCCGATGCCCCGCGCACCTGGCAGCGGTATCTGGATGCCGGCGTCCTGATCCGGGACGTCGGCATTCCCGGATATCTGCGCGTCACCGTGGGCCTGGCCGCCGAGAACGACGAATTCCTGCGAGTGAGCGCGGAACTGGCGCCCACCGAGGTGATGTCCCGATGAGTACGGAAGCGAGTATGAACCGAACCGCACGGGTGGAACGCACCACCCGCGAATCCAGCATCGTGGTCGAGTTGAATCTCGACGGCACCGGCCGCACCGACATCTCCACCGGTGTGCCGTTCTACGATCACATGCTCACCGCCTTCGGACAGCACGGCAGTTTCGATCTGACGGTGCGGGCCCAGGGCGATATCGAGATCGAAGCGCATCACACCGTCGAGGACACCGCGATCGTGCTCGGTCAGGCGCTGGGTGAGGCATTGGGCGACAAGAAGGGCATCCGCCGCTTCGGTGACTGCTTCATCCCGATGGACGAAACCCTCGCGCATGCGGTGGTGGACGTGTCGGGCCGGCCGTACTGTGTACACGACGGTGAGCCGGAGCGCCTGCTGCACACCGTGATTCCCAGCGCCGGGCCCGGAGCGTCGTATTCGACTGTTCTCAATCGCCATGTCTTCGAGTCGATTTCGCTCAACGCGCGCATCGCGCTGCATGTGCGGGTGCTCTACGGACGCGATCAGCACCACATCACCGAGGCCGAATTCAAGGCCGTCGCACGCGCCCTGCGCGCGGCGGTGGAATCCGATCCGCGGGTCACCGGGGTGCCGTCCACGAAGGGATCGCTGTGACATCGGTCGCGCTGCTGGACTACGGCTCCGGCAATCTGCACTCGGCGGCCCGGGCGCTGGCCCGCACCGGTGCGGAGGTCACCGTCACCGCTGATCCGGCGATCGCACTCGAGGCCGACGGGCTGGTCGTTCCCGGCGTCGGAGCCTTCGCGGCCTGTATGGCGGGGTTGCGTGCCGTGCGCGGGGAACGGATCATCGGTACCCGGCTCGCCGGCGGCCGTCCGGTGCTGGGTATCTGCGTGGGTATGCAGATCATGTTCGATCGCGGTGTCGAGTTCGGTGTCGAAACCGAGGGTTGCGGGCAGTGGCCGGGCACGGTGGATCGGCTCCCGGCCCAGGTACTGCCGCATATGGGCTGGAATACGGTGCAGGCTCCGGCGGACAGCATGCTGTTCGCCGGCATGGATCCCGAGACCCGTTTCTACTTCGTGCACTCCTACGCGGCGCAGAAGTGGGAATGGGAGGACGACGGCCGTCTGGCGCCGGCGAAGCTGATCTGGGCCGAACACGGCGGCCCATTCCTCGCGGCGGTGGAGAACGGGCCGTTGTGTGCCACCCAGTTCCATCCGGAGAAGTCCGGTGACGCCGGTGCGCAGCTGCTGCGCAATTGGGTCGGCTCGCTGTAGCGGCCCGAGTCCGGCGGCGCGGGCGTCGCTCAGCCGGGCGGGAGGATGTCCACCCGCTCGGTCAGCCACCGTCCGTCCACATTGTCGAGGTGCACCCGCAGTACCGCACGCTCCGGTCGCGGTAGGCCCAGGGTGGCGTCGCTGCGAGTGGACTGGTCCACCGTCACCACCAGCTGGGGATGTTCGGGATCCTCGACATCGGTGCGACACTCCACCGTCATGGCTTCCGAACGGGTGTGTGTCGCCGCTACCCGGGCATGCCGGTCGGCCGCGGACGCGGAGAACTGCTCGTGGAACTCGCCGGTCGACAACTCCAGGACCCGGCGGTTGTACTCCTCGTACCCGGCCCAGTCGAACGTGGTGTACTGCCGTCCGAAATCGCAGGCGGCCAACTGGATCGGATCGGTCGGGGTGGCGCCGGCGGAGGGCGTGGGGACGAACGCGGCGCCGACCGCCGCACACGAGAACGCGAAGAGGGCGGGCCGCAACGTGATCGGGGACATGAGATCGGATCCTGTTCGTCGATGGCGTTGGCAGTTCGTGCATCCGCCCTGGGCGCTGCGCCGGGGCCGCAGCGCAGCGGCTCTCCCGCGCACAGTGACACGCGCACTGTTCTGATTTCCCAGTCCGGGCCGGGTCAAACGTGTGACACGCGTCGCCGAAGCCGCGACCGGCGTCCTGCATGCGCCATCCCGGCACCGCGACGCCCACCGGTTGCCAGTAGGCTGCATTCGTGAGTCTTGTGCTGCTACCCGCCGTCGATGTCGCCAATGGTGAGGCCGTGCGCCTGGTTCAAGGGGAGGCCGGCAGTGAAACCGGCTACGGCGCTCCTCGTGAGGCCGCGCTGGCCTGGCAGGAAGCCGGCGCCGAATGGGTGCATCTGGTCGATCTGGATGCGGCCTTCGGCCGCGGATCCAACCGCGACCTGCTCGCCGCGGTGGTCGGTGAGCTGGATGTGAAGGTCGAGCTGTCCGGCGGCATCCGTGACGACGACTCGTTGAAAGCCGCCATGGCCACCGGGTGTGCGCGGGTCAACCTGGGCACCGCGGCGCTGGAGGATCCACAGTGGTGCGCCCGCGCGATCGCCGAATACGGCGACCGGGTCGCGGTCGGCCTGGATGTCCGGCACATCGATGGCAGCTATCGGTTGCGGGGCCGTGGCTGGGTCAGCGACGGTGGCGACCTGTGGGAGGTCCTGGAGCGGCTCGAGCGCGACGGCTGTGCCCGCTACGTGGTCACCGACGTCAGCAAGGACGGCACCCTGCAGGGCCCCAACCTCGACATCCTGCGCGAGGTGAGTGCCGCGACCGAAGCGCCGGTCGTGGCGTCCGGTGGGGTCTCCACACTCGACGATCTGCGTGCCATCGCGAGCCTGGTGCCCGTTGGGGTGGAGGGTGCGATCGTCGGAAAAGCCTTGTACGCCGGGCGTTTCACCTTGCCCGAGGCGCTGGACGCGGTTCGCTGATCGTGAGTGCCGCCGCCTCGGACCCAGCCGCGCTGCTCGCGACGGCGAGTGAGATCTTGGACAGTGCGGCACCACGTTTCGCCGAAGGAGTCGGTGCGCCCAGTGCGGTGCAGAAGGGCCGCGGTGATTTCGCCACCGAACTGGATCTGGAACTCGAGCGCACGCTGTCGCAGGAGTTGGTCGCCCGCACCGGAATCCCGGTGCACGGCGAGGAATTCGGAGGCCCCGAGCTGAGTTCGGGTACCGCGTGGGTACTCGACCCGATCGACGGCACCTTCAATTATTCGGCAGGTCATCCGCTGTCGGGCATGCTGCTGGCGCTGGTTCGTGACGGCCAGCCGGTACTGGGACTGACCTGGCTGCCGCTGCTGGATCGCCGCTATGCGGCGATCGCCGGCGGCCCGCTGCTGTTGAACGGAAAACCGATGCCGGCCTTGGAACGTGGCCGTCTCGCGGAGGCGATGATCGGTTTCGGCGCCTTCAACATCGATGCGCACGGCCGGATCCCGGGCCGGTTCCGGTTCGACCTGCTGGGCGCCCTGAGTCGATTGTCCAGCCGGGTCCGGATGCACGGCTCCACCGGAATCGACCTGGCCTACACCGCATCCGGTGTGCTGGGCGGTGCAGTCGTGTTCGGTCATCATCCGTGGGACAACGCGGCCGGGGTGGCCTTGGTGCGGGCCGCGGGTGGTGTGGTCACCGATCTTCGCGGCGAACCGTGGTCGATAATGTCGCGGTCGGTGCTGGCAGCTGCCCCCGGCGTACACGAGCAACTGCTGGAAATGATCGACAGCGCCGTCGACCGCGCGCAGGAGCACGACGAGAATTCGGAAGGGACGCAATGACTCTGGCGGTACGCGTGATTCCGTGCCTGGATGTCGACGCCGGTCGCGTGGTCAAGGGCGTGAATTTCCAGAATCTGCGCGATGCGGGTGATCCGGTGGAACTGGCCGCCGCCTACGACGCCCAGGGCGCCGACGAACTCACCTTCCTCGACGTCACCGCGTCGAGCGGCGATCGCGGCACCATGATCGACGTGGTCACCCGCACGGCCGAGCAGATCTTCATCCCGTTGACCGTCGGCGGTGGCGTACGCACGGTCGAGGATGTGGACAGGCTGCTGCGCGCGGGTGCGGACAAGGTTTCGGTGAACACCGCCGCGATCGCGAATCCGGAGATCCTGCGCGAGATGTCGCAGCGGTTCGGCTCGCAGTGCATCGTGCTGTCGGTGGATGCGCGCCGGGTGCCCGAATCCGGGACACCGACGCCGTCGGGCTGGGAAGTGACCACGCACGGCGGTAAGCGCGGGACCGGGATCGACGCGGTGCAGTGGGCGGTGCGCGGCGCCGAACTGGGGGTCGGTGAGATCCTGCTCAATTCGATGGACGCCGACGGCACCAAGGGCGGCTTCGATCTGCCCATGATCAGCGAGGTGCGTGCCGCGGTGTCGGTGCCGATCATCGCCAGCGGCGGTGCCGGACAGGTCGATCACTTCCCGCCGGCGGTGCACACCGGTGCTGATGCGGTACTCGCCGCGAGTGTCTTCCACTTCGGCGACCTCACCATCGCGCAGGTGAAATCCGCCATGCGTACCGCGGGCATCACCGTTCGCTGACCGCCGGACCGCACCCGCTGATTGGTATAACGATGAGTATGAGTTTGGATCCCGCTATCGCCGCGCGCCTCAAACGCAACGAGGCGGGCCTGGTTGCCGCGATCGCTCAGGAACGCGGCACCGGTGCCGTGCTGATGATGGCGTGGATGGACGACGAGGCGCTGGCACGGACGCTCGCCACGCGCAAGGCCACCTACTATTCGCGCTCCCGGCAGCAGTACTGGGTCAAGGGGGAGACCTCGGGGCACACCCAGCACGTGCACGAGGTGCGGCTGGACTGCGACGGCGATGCGGTGCTGCTGATCGTGGATCAGGAGGGCGCCGCCTGCCACACCGGTACCCACACCTGCTGGGACGGCGATCTGCTGCTGTCGCCCGCCTCCTGAGCGACCGCGGTCAGGACGGCGCCGGGGCCGGTGGATCGGGGACGCCGTCGGCGCGGCCGATGCCGCGTGACAGGCCCTCGTCCAATTGTGAGACCAGGGTCTCGGTGAGGCTGAGCAGCTGTTCGACCTGCTGGTCGTTGATTCCGTCGAAAACCAGGCCGCGAACGCCCTCCAGATAGGACGGTGTGGCGTGGTCGACCTGGGCGCACCCGGCCTCGGTGAGAACGGCGTAGGCGCCGCGCCGGCCCCGCATCACCTCGCGGCGGGCCCAGCCCAGCCGCTCCATTTTCGTGATCACGTGCGACAGCCGTGACAGCGACGCATTCGCCTTGCCGGCGAGTTCGCTGAGCTGCAGCCGATGGCCGGGTTCCTCGGACAGCAGCGCCATCAGGAGGTATTCGAAATGTGTCATTCCCGCTTCGCGCTGCAGCTGCGTATCCATCGCGGCCGGTAATCGCGTGGTCAATGCGACGAGGGTGCGCCACGCTCGTCGCTCGGTGGGATTGAGCCATTCCGTCACTTCGCGCCCTTTCTGCAACCCAGTGACGTGATCGTTGACTTGGTTGATCGCCCGATTTGAAACTTCAATGCACCGTCACTCGCGATCAATAAGTTTGCCACGACTTCGCTCGCGGGTCACCCTGCCGCCCGGGCGGGGTGATGGTCCTCACGTTCGGCGTGCGTGTGGTATGACGCGATCGGCGCGGTATATCGAGAGGTGGTCAACGGTAGGCGAGGGGTCGGACTGGTTGGTTTGTTGCGGTGAAAACTGAGTGCAATGACCACGGCCGATGGTTTGCGTAGCGGTAGCGCGGGTGTCGCCGGTTGGCGTGCTCGTCCCGATGTGGCGCCGGCTCAGCGCCGCCGTTCACGCAGGGTCCGCAGCGCCGCGTCGGCATGGACCTGGGCGCGCAACTCACCCGAGATCACCGCCAGCACGGTGCGATCGGTATCGATGACGAACGTCTGCCGCTTGACCGGCATGAACCCGGCCAGCAGGCCCCCTATCGGGCCGGAACGCTTCACCCCGAAGCGTTCGGCCACCGCCCCGTCGCGATCGGAGAGCAGCGGATATCCCAGTGACTGCGCCTGCGCGAATCCGGCCTGGGTGTCCACCGCGTCGGTGCTGATCCCCGCGCAGCTCGCTCCCAGTGCGGCGAACTCACCGGTCAGATCGCGGAAATGGCAGGCCTCAGCGGTGCATACGGGTGTATTCGCAGCCGGGAAGAAGAACAGGGCGAGCGGCCCGTCCGTCAGCAGGGAGTCGAGAGACCGAACCGTGCCGTTCTGATCGGGCAGTTCGAACCCGGGAACCCGCTGGCCTTTTTTCACAATCGCGAGCGTACCGGGCGGTGAGTATGTACCGGTCGGAGCGAGCAGGAAAGTTCGAGGACGAGGGGGTCGAAGGACCTGCAGCGAAGCGATGACGACGGACCTGCAGCGAAGCGCAGGCGAAGGACCTGCAGCGAAGCGAAGACGAAGGACCTGCGATGATGGCGGGCATGCACGGCGCTGCCTTCGACCGTCCGGAATCCGCAACCACCACCACCCGTGAGCAGTTCCGCATGCTCGCGGCCCAGCACCGCGTGGTGCCGGTGACGCGCAAGGTGCTGGCGGATTCGGAGACTCCGTTGTCCACCTACCGCAAGCTCGGCGCGGATCGTCCCGGCACATTTCTGCTGGAGTCGGCCGAGAACGGGCGTTCGTGGTCGCGATGGTCGTTCATCGGTGCCGGTAGCCCGACGGCGTTGACAGTGGTGGACGGTGAAGCTGCCTGGCTGGGTGCTACTCCCGCCGGCGCCCCGGCCGGTGGTGATCCACTGACCGCATTGCACGACACTCTGGAGCTGCTGCGAACCGAGCGGCTGCCGGGCCTGCCGCCGCTGACGGGCGGCCTGGTCGGGTATCTGGGGTACGACATCGTGCGCCGGATCGAGCGGCTACCGGAGCTGACCACCGACGATCTGCGGGTTCCGGAGATGGTGATGCTGCTGGCCACGGATCTGGCCGCATTCGATCACCACGAGGGCGCGATCACGTTGATCGCGAACGCCGTGAACTGGAACGGTACCGACGAGCGGGTCGACGAAGCATACGACGATGCGGTGGCCCGGCTGGATCGGATGACTGCGGCGTTGGCGGCACCGGCCGATTCCACGGTGGCGGTGTTCGACCGTCCCGAACCGGACTTCGTGCGCCGCCGATCCAGTGCCGAGTTCGGTGCGGCGATTCGCCGGGTGGTCGGCGAGATCGAGGCCGGCGAGGCGTTTCAGGTGGTGCTGTCGCAGCGGTTCGAGATGGATTACGACGGTGCCCCGGTGGACGTGTACCGGATGCTGCGTGCGTCGAACCCGAGTCCGTACATGTATCTGCTCCATGTCCCCGACGGCGCGGGCGAAACCGCGTTCTCGGTGGTCGGTTCGAGCCCGGAATCGCTGGTGACGGTGCAGGACGGGGTGGCCACGACGCATCCGATCGCGGGCACCCGGTGGCGTGGTGCCACCGAGGAGGAGGATGTGCTGCTCGAGAAGGATCTGCTGGCCGACGAGAAGGAGAACGCCGAGCATCTGATGCTCGTCGATCTGGGTCGCAACGATCTGGGCCGGGTGTGTGAGCCGGGTTCGGTGCGGGTGACCGAGTACCGCCATATCGAGCGCTACAGCCATGTGATGCACCTGGTGTCGACGGTGACGGGCCGGCTGGCGGCCGGGCGGATCGCGCTGGACGCGGTCCGGGCCACTTTTCCGGCCGGCACCTTGTCCGGCGCCCCGAAGGTGCGGGCGATGGAGTTGATCGAGGAGAACGAGCCGACCCGCCGTGGCGTGTATGCCGGTGTGGTGGGCTATCTGGATTTCGCCGGCGATGCCGATACCGCGATCGCGATCCGTACCGGCCTGCTGAAGGACGGTGTCGCCTACGTGCAGGCGGGGGCCGGTATCGTGGCTGATTCCGAGCCCGGATACGAGGACGAGGAGTCGCGCAACAAGGCGATGGCCGTGCTCAAGGCCGTCGCCGCCGCGCGCACTATCCGGACCTTCACCCCACAACCCGACGGCACATTGCTATGACCAATTCGGAATCCGAACCAGTACAACAGAATCCGTCCGAGGTGGCGAAGCCGCACGGTGCGGCCGGCACCGGCTCACCGGTGGTGGTCGGCGGCGCCGCCGACCCCGATCGTTTCGTGCCGGACGCGGACGGCGAGGCGTCCGCCGCGGCGGGACGCACCCGCAGTGCGCGCCCGGTGCTGCCGGTGGTCCTGCTGGCGGTCGGTGCGGCCGCGCTGTGGGGTTCGTCCCGGATGACCTGGGTGACCTTGCACTCCTCGGACGGGCTGACCGAGCCGCGCACGCAGGATCTCAACGGTGGGCTCTGGTTCGGCGCGCTCACTCCGCTGGCGCTGGTGCTGCTGGCGTCGATCGCCGCTGTCTTCGCCACGAAGGGGTGGCTGCGCCGGTTGGTCGGGGTAGTGGTGGCGCTGGTGGCCGCGGTCGCGGCGGTGCCGGGCCTCGCGCTGCTGGCAGACCGCGGCGACGTCGCCGGGCGGGCCGCATCGCTGGCCGAGCTTCCGGCGCGTGCGCACGTGGACGAGGCGCTCGCGGCGACGTTCCCGGCGGTGCTCAGCGTGCTGGGTGCGGTCGCGGCGTTCGTGGCGGGTGTGCTGCTGGCGCGGATGCCGGAGGCGACGGCCCGGATGACGGGGAAATACGACAACCCGGTGTTCCGCCGGGCGGAGGCCGCCGAGCAGGTCGCGGAAATGCGTCGCGCCGATTCCGCGCCGCAGCCGGCCGGGGGCGGCGCAGCGACCGAGCAGCCGGACCCGGGTGAACTCTCCCAGCGGGTGCTGTGGGATGCGCTCGACGCCGGAGCCGATCCGACCGACGACGGTGGCGATCGAGGCGGCGACACCGGGTATCCGGGCGGCAACGGCACGGGTCCGGCCGGTCGCGCCGAGGACGCCGACGGCGCCGGTTCCGATCCGGGCGGCACCGGGCGGGCACGATGACGCGCCCGTGCAGGCCGCGCGGGTGCGCGGCGCCACACCCCGCCGTCGGCGGTGCGAACAGCTCCCTTTACCCTTTAACAGCATCGGTGAGACAGCGCCTGGGGGGATTCTCAGGTAATAAGTCCGTCTCCCCAGAAAGGATTCGAGCCAGATGACGGTACTCGACTCGATTCTCGACGGGGTCCGTGCGGATGTCGCCGCGCGGGAAGCCCTCCTGGATTTCCAGGCCGTCAAGAAGGCCGCCGCGGCGGCGCCCTCGCCGCGCGACGCCCTCGCCGCGCTGCATGCGGACGGGATCGGAGTCATTGCCGAGGTCAAGCGTGCCAGCCCGTCCAAGGGAGAGCTCGCCGATATTCCGGACCCGGCGATCCTGGCGAAGGCGTACGAGGACGGTGGCGCCCGGATCATCAGCGTGCTGACCGAGGGCCGGCGCTTCCACGGTTCGCTTGCCGACCTGGATTCGGTGCGCGCGGTGGTTGACCTGCCGATCCTGCGCAAGGATTTCGTGGTCGGCCCGTACCAGATTCACGAGGCCCGCGCCCACGGCGCGGACGTGATCCTGCTGATCGTGGCCGCGCTGGAGCAGGATGTGCTTGCCTCGCTGATCGATCGCACCGAATCGCTCGGGATGACCGCGCTGGTGGAGGTACATACCGAGGAGGAGGCCGACCGTGCGCTGACCGCGGGCGCCTCCGTGATCGGCGTGAACGCCCGCAATCTGAAGACTCTCGAGGTGGATCGCGACGTGTTCGCGCGCATCGCTCCCGGCCTGCCCACCGAGGTCATCCGGATCGCCGAGTCCGGTGTCAGCGGTACCGCGGACCTGCTCGCCTACGCGGGCGCCGGTGCCGATGCCGTTCTGGTCGGTGAGAGCCTGGTGACCAGTGGAGACCCGCGGGCAGCGGTGTCGGAGCTGGCGACCGCCGGCACACATCCGTCCTGCCCGCGCCCGCTGCGGCGGGGGGTCAACCGATGACCGGTGCGCCCGATACCGCGCTGCCGCAGGCCAGCGAGGGGGTCACCCATCGCAGCCACGAACCCGACCCGGGTGGCCATTTCGGTGTCTACGGTGGCCGGCATGTGCCGGAGGCGTTGATGGCGGTGATCGAGGAGGTCACCGCCGAATACGACAAGTCCCGCGTCGATCCGGATTTCCTGGCCGAGCTCGACCGTCTGCAACGTGACTACGCCGGCCGGCCGTCGCCGGTGTTCGAGTGCACCCGGTTGTCCGAACATGCCGGTGGCGCCCGCATCCTGCTCAAGCGTGAGGATCTGAATCACACCGGTTCCCACAAGATCAACAACGTGCTCGGTCAAGCACTGCTGGCCAAGCGGATGGGCAAGACCCGCGTCATCGCCGAGACCGGCGCCGGTCAGCACGGTGTCGCCACCGCGACGGCGTGCGCGCTGCTCGGGCTGGACTGCGTCATCTACATGGGTGCGGTCGACACGGCCCGCCAGGCGCTCAATGTCGCGCGGATGCGTCTGCTCGGCGCCGAGGTCGTGTCGGTGACCACGGGGTCGCAGACGCTGAAGGACGCGATCAACGAGGCGCTGCGGGACTGGGTCACCAACGCCGAGCAGACCTACTACTGCTTCGGTACCGCCGCGGGGCCGCATCCGTTCCCGCTGATGGTGCGCGACTTCCAGCGCATCGTCGGACTGGAGGCGCGCGTGCAGGTGCGGTCCCACACCGGCCGGCTGCCCGATGCGGTGGTGGCCTGCGTAGGCGGCGGTTCCAACGCGATCGGCATCTTCCACCCGTTCATCGACGACGAAGCGGTCCGGCTGGTCGGTTACGAAGCCGCCGGTGACGGTGTCGAAACAGGTAGGCACGCGGCGACTTTCGCCGGTGGCCGGCCCGGAGCCTTCCAAGGCGCCTACTCGTACCTGCTGCAGGACGAGGACGGTCAGACCATCGACTCGCACTCGGTGTCGGCCGGGTTGGATTATCCGGGCGTGGGCCCCGAGCATGCGTATCTGAAGGATATCGGTCGCGCCGAGTACCGGCCGGTGACCGATGCCGAGGCGATGGACGCGCTGCTGCTGCTCTCGCGCACCGAGGGCATCATTCCCGCGATCGAGTCCGCGCACGCGGTCGCCGGCGCCCTGCAGTTGGGGCGTGAATTGGGCCCGGGCGCAATCATTCTGGTGAATCTGTCCGGACGCGGCGACAAGGATATGGATACCGCGGCGCGCTGGTTCGGGCTGTTCGACGACAACGGATCCGCCGAGGAGAATCGCTCGTGAGCCGTCTGGAATCCACCTTCGCGGCGTGTCGTGACGAAGGGCGAGCGGCGCTGGTCGGGTATATGCCGGCCGGGTATCCGGATCTCGCCGGTTCCATCGAGGTCTGCACCGCGATGGTCGAATCCGGTTGCGACATCGTCGAAGTCGGGGTCGCCTACTCCGATCCGGTGATGGACGGACCGACCATTCAAGCCGCCGCCGATCAGGCCCTGCGCGGCGGGGTGCGGGTCCGCGACGTGTTCTCGGTGGTCGAGGCGATTACCGCGGCCGGTGGTGCGGCAGTGGTGATGACCTATTGGAATCCGGTGCTGCAGTACGGAGTCGACCGGTTCGCCCGCGATCTGTCCGCCGCCGGCGGTAGCGGACTGATCACACCGAATCTGATTCCGGAGGAGGCGGGGGAGTGGCTCGATGCCTCCGCCGCCCATGATCTGGATCGCATCTTCCTGGTCGCGCCGTCGTCCACCGAGGAGCGGCTGGTGCAGACCATCGAGGCCAGCAGCGGCTTCCTCTACGCGGCCTCCACCATGGGAGTCACGGGCGCCCGTGATGCGGTGTCCTCGGCCGCCCCGCAGCTGTGCGCGCGGGTACGCAGCCACTCCGACATTCCGATCGGGGTGGGGCTGGGCGTCCGCAACGGCGCACAGGCCGCCGAGATCGCCTCCTACGCCGACGGTGTGATCGTCGGTTCCGCGCTGGTCACCGCCGCCGGGCAGGGGCTCGATCAGGTGCGTGCGCTGACTTCCGAACTGTCGCAGGGCGTTCGTTCGGCAACCGTCGCCGGGTAGTCGGGGCCGGCGCAACCGACCACCGGGTGGGCGCGGCGAGCGACCTCCGTTACGGTGGGGCGCGTGACCTTTCCAGTCCTGGCAGACGGCGTCGGTGTGCACAGTGGGGCGGTACTGGCCTATATACCCAGTCCGCCGCGCGGAGTATGGGATGTGGGGCCCTTCCCCCTCCGGGCGTACGCGCTGTGCATCATCGTCGGCATCATCGTCGCGATCTGGTGGGGTGAGCGCCGCTGGCGCGAGCGTGGTGGTCAACCGGGCGCGGTGCTGGACGTGGCCATGTTCGCGGTGCCGTTCGGTCTGGTCGGTGGCCGCCTCTATCACGTGGCGACCGACTGGGAGAAGTATTTCGGTGCCGGCGGCCATCCGATCGACGCGCTGAAGATCTGGGAGGGCGGCCTCGGTATCTGGGGTGCGGTGCTGCTCGGCGGCATCGGTGCCTGGATCGGATGCCGGGTGTACCGAATTCCGTTGCCTGCCTTCGGTGATGCCATCGCCCCGGGGATTCTGCTCGCGCAGGCCGTCGGCCGGCTCGGTAACTACTTCAATCAGGAACTCTACGGTCGTGCGACCGATCTGCCGTGGGGACTGGAAATCGACCTGCGGTTCGACTCCAACGGTCAGCTCGACATGATGAACGGTGTCTCGACCGGTGTGGTCGAGAAGGTGGTGCAGCCGACCTTCCTCTACGAACTGATCTGGAACCTGCTCGGCGTCCTGGTGCTGGTGCTGGTGGACCGGCGTTGGAAGGTCGGCCACGGCCGCCTGTTCGCCCTGTACGTCGCGATCTATACCTTCGGGCGGTTCTGGGTCGAGCTGCTGCGCGACGACGATGCCACCCATCTGTTCGGTATCCGCATCAACTCCTACACCTCGGCGATCGTATTCCTGTGCGCGGTGGCGTATTTCATTTTCGCCACCAAGGGACGCGAGACCGCCGCGCAGCTGGCGCCCGCCGGTGACCGGCCGTGGCCGTGGCAGTGGGGCGCGTTGCGTCGCCGCGCTGCTGCCGAGCAGGCCGCCGCGGACAGTGGCGACGCGGTGATCGGGGACGCACCAGCGGCGAACGGGGGCACCACCGGGGTCCCCGGTGGTGATGCGGGCGAGCGGGCTCCCGACGGCGACCCGGCACCGGAGGACGCTGCCGCGGAGAAGGAGGAGACCGAGCCGACCACGGACCGGGACGCCGCATCGGCACCGGTCGACGAGACGGCAGGGGCCGGCGAGCAGGCAGCGGAGGGCACATCGGCAGCGGCGGGGACGACGACCGCCGCGGACACGGGCGCGCCGGCGAGCAGCGCGTCGGAGGCGGACGAGGTCGCGCCCACGGACGCAGCGGGTAAGGGCGCACGCAAGCGGGGCCGCAAGCAGGCGGACAAGAGGTGAGCGGGCATCCGCCCGAACGAGGAGGAGCGTCGTGACCGATCCCTATCAGCCCCATCCGGGCCCGCAATACGGTGCGCCGGGTACCGGCCCCGGTGGGTACGGCCAACCGGGGCCCTACACTCAGCCGGGCTACAGCCAGCCCCAGCCCTACGGCCCGCCCGCCGACCCGTATGCGCAGCCGTACCCCGGTGGCTATCCTCCCAGCGCTCCAGGTCCTTACGGCATGAATGCTCCGGGGCCCTACGGCGCGGATCCGGAGGCACCGTACGGCCGCAACATGTACGGCGAGCCACTGTCGGACAAATCCCAGTTGACCGCGGGACTGCTGGAGTTGTTCCTCGGTGGACTCGGCGTCGGCCGGTTCTACCTCGGCTACACCGGCATCGGCATCGCGCAGCTTCTGGTCACGCTGTTCACCTGCGGATTGGGTGGGATCTGGCCGTTCATCGACGCGATCCTGATCCTCACCGGCAAGGTGCGTGACCCGTACAACCGGCCCTTGCAGGAGTGAGGCCCACTCGACCGCAGCGGCTGTGATATCCGTCATATTTTGGCCGTTTCCCCGGTACGGGTGTGCCGATCGGCGGTGCGTTTCCGGCAGGACTAGGCTCGAGCCGTGATGCGACGGACAAAGATTGTGTGCACCCTCGGGCCGGCGACAGCCACCGAGGACCGGATCCGTGAACTTGTCGACAGTGGCATGGACGTGGCCCGGTTGAATTTCAGCCACGGGGAACACGCCGATCACGCCGAGAACTATCACAAGGTGCGGCACGCGGCCGAGCAGATGAGCCGTGCCGTAGGAATCCTCGCCGACCTGCAGGGGCCCAAGATCCGGCTCGGCAGGTTCATCGAGGGCCGCACCGTGTGGGCGACGGGCGAGGAGGTGCGGATCACGGTCGAGGACGTGGAGGGCACCCACGATCGCGTCTCGACCACCTACACCAAGCTGGCCCGCGACGCCAAGGCCGGTGACCGCCTGCTCGTCGACGACGGCAAGGTCGGGCTGACCGTGCTGCGCGTCGAGGGGCCCGATGTGGTGTGCCGGGTGACCGAGGGCGGCCCGGTATCCAACAACAAGGGCGTATCGCTGCCCGGTATGGACGTGTCCGTGCCGGCGTTGTCCACCAAGGACATCGAAGATCTGGAATTCGCACTGAAGCTGGGCGTCGACTTCATCGCGTTGTCGTTCGTGCGCGCACCCTCGGATGTGGAGCTGGTGCACGATGTGATGGACCGGGTGGGCCGCCGGGTGCCGGTGATCGGCAAACTGGAGAAGCCGGAAGCCATCGACAACCTCGAGGCGATCGTGCTGGCCTTCGACGCGATCATGGTGGCCCGCGGCGATCTCGGCGTAGAACTGCCGCTCGAACAGGTGCCGCTGGTGCAGAAGCGGGCCATTCAGATGGCAAGGGAGAACGCCAAACCCGTCATCGTCGCTACCCAGATGCTGGAGTCGATGATCGGCAATTCCCGCCCCACCCGCGCCGAGGCCTCCGATGTCGCCAATGCGGTACTCGACGGCGCGGACGCGGTGATGCTGTCGGGGGAGACCTCGGTCGGCCAGTACCCGATCGAGACGGTGCGCACCATGGCACGCATCGTGCACGCCGCGGAATCCGAATCCTCCACCCGGGTGCCGCCGCTGACCCACGTGCCGCGGACCAAGCGCGGTGTCATCTCCTACGCCGCCCGCGATATCGGTGAACGACTCAATGCCAAGGCGCTGGTGGCATTCACCCAGTCCGGTGACACGGTGCGCCGGCTGGCCCGGCTGCACACCACGCTGCCGCTGCTGGCGTTCACCCCGCTGCCGGAGGTACGCAGCCAGCTCGCGCTGACCTGGGGCGTCGAAACATTCATCGTGTCCCCGGTCGGCACCACCGACGAGATGATCGGCCAGGTGGACAAGGAACTGTTGTCGCTCAACCGCTACGTCAAGGGGGACCTGGTCGTGATCGTGGCCGGCTCCCCTCCGGGTACGGTCGGGTCCACGAATCTGATTCACGTGCACCGTATCGGCGAGGAGGACCACTGAATCGTGAGTGAGCGCAGCGAGCGAAAGATGAACACAGCCGCTATTGCGGTCATGCTGTGTCCGAGCGTCAGCGAGGATGCAGTATGAGCGCATCACTGGGCGAATCGGTCGAGACCGGCCGCGAGAGCGAGGACCGTGGTGATCTCGCGGTACTGCTCGGCCTGCTCGACCTCGACGAGATCGGTGAGGACGTCTTCCTCGGCCACCACCCGGAGAAGGTGTGGAGCCGCACCTTCGGCGGGCAGTTGGTGGCGCAGGCGATCGTCGCGGCCGGTCGCACCGTCGGCGCCGGCCGCCCGGTGCATGCGGTCAATGCCCATTTCGTCCGCGGTGGCGATGTGCGTAAACCGATCGAATACCGGGTCGAGCGCCATCGTGACGGGCGGAACTTCGCCAATCGCACGGTGACCGCCTATCAGGACGACCAGGAACTGTTCGTCATGCTCGCGGCGTTCCAGGACGGGGCCAAAGGCCTCGAACACTCGGCGGCACAGCCGCAGGTGCCCGATCCCGACGGGCTGCCGCGCGTCGAGGAATCGTTCACCGGCCTCGAGGACCGGCTGCAGATGTTCGTCCAGGCGCCGCATCCGATCGATATGCGTTACACCAACGACCCGGCGTGGGTGCTCAAGGAAACCGGTGGCACCCTCGACCACAATCGGGTCTGGATGAAGGCCGACGGCACCCTCCCCGACGATCCGCTGATTCACGTTGCGACGCTGGGCTATTCGTCGGATACCACGGTGCTGGATTCGATCATCACCACGCACGGGCTGTCGTGGGGCTTCGACCGGATCGTCGCGGCGACGGTGAATCACTCGATCTGGTTCCATCGCCCGTTCCGGTTCGACGACTGGGCGCTGTACGCGACGCAGTCGCCGGTGGCCGCCGGGTCGCGCGGCCTGGCCACCGGACACTTCTACTCGCGAGCGGGTGAGCTGCTCGCGACCGTCGTCCAGGAGGGCGTGATCCGGCACTTCCCGGCCCGCAAGTAGGTGGTGACCATCCGGGAACGCCTCTGAAGCTCTGCACAGAGCTCAGAGGCGTTCCCGGTTCTCGTCGAACTCGTAGCTGTCGCGGTGCAGCGCGTGGATCGAGTAGGGGACGGCGTCGGAGATGGCGATCCCCAGCACCAGGCGGTGTTCGAGTGCGGCCAGACCGGATTCGGTCAGCTGTTCGGGCTCACCGACCAGACTGAGCGCGATCTCGTAGGTGCGCCGGGTTCCGGTGGAGCGCTCGGGATGATCGAGGCGCCACTGGGTTTCCAGCACGGTATGCGCGGGCTGGTCGGGGTCGACGGGCAGGGTGAAACGCCAAGCGAAGATGTCGTGCTCGGCGATGTGGTCGTCGACCACGCGGCGCACGGTGTGCACGACGCGGTCGAGAGTTTCCGGTGTCACGTAAACATGGAGTGAAACATCCGAAATGCGTTTCGGCATGTCTGTGTCCTGTTCCGGTGTCGAACCATCGGCGTCGGCAATTTCCGCGGGGAGTCTAACTCGGCGACGGGATCAACGGGCGCGCGGCATGCCTGTGGCGGAAAACATCGGAATCTTCACGGAAGACCTGGGATTCGCCCGGAACACTCGCAGTGGACGGAAGGCCTGCGGACCGGGTGAACAACAGGTCCCAGGTGGCAGCGACGAAACACTGCCCGAAATGGTGCCGAGTGTGGGACTCGAACCCACACGTCCGTGAGGACAACGGTTTTTGAGACCGTCGCGTCTGCCAGTTCCGCCAACTCGGCGCACCGGGTGCAAATGATAGCGGGTCGGGGCCCTGGTTGCCGAATCGGTGTGATGTCTGCGGGTTCGCGCTGGGTAGATGGGTTGTGAACGCGGTCGACCGGTACGCTTTAGGCACTCTGGTGTGCACGAGCGGCGACGGGTGGGGCCGTGGCGGGTGCGCCGGATATCGGCATCGGAATATCGAGGGGTCTGTCTATGGGAACGAATGCAGGAGGCGCGGGCGCGAACCATGATGCGCCGGCTGCCGCGAAGCGTGTCGTGGTGGCCGAGGACGAGGCGCTGATCCGGATGGACCTTGTGGAGATGCTCTCCGAAGAGGGCTACCAGGTGGTGGGCGAGGCCGGTGACGGTCAGCAGGCCGTCGATCTGGCCGTGGAGTTGCGTCCCGATCTGGTCATCATGGATGTGAAGATGCCGCGGCGTGACGGGATCGACGCCGCCGGTGAGATCGCGACCAAACGTGTTGCGCCGGTGGTGATCCTGACTGCGTTCAGTCAGCGGGACCTGGTCGAGCGGGCTCGCGACGCCGGGGCGATGGCGTATCTGGTGAAACCGTTCACCAAATCGGATCTGGTGCCCGCGATCGAACTGGCGGCGAGCCGCTTCCACGAGATCACGGCACTCGAGCGTGAGGTCGCGAGCCTGTCGGACCGGCTCGAGACCCGCAAGCTCGTCGAGCGGGCGAAGGGGGTGCTGATGCAGACCCAGGGGCTCTCGGAACCGCAGGCGTTCAAATGGATTCAGCGCACCGCCATGGATCGTCGCACGACGATGAAGGCGGTGGCCGAGGTAGTCCTGGAGAATCTGGCGCCGAAGTCCTGATCGGCCGGGGCCGGTGTGCCCCGATCGCCGCGGCGGTGCGCCCCGTGGCCGCGGATGTCGGTGCCTGTCCCTAGACTCTGTGCCGTGACTCCAGCCCCGACCGATCAGCGCCAAGGCAGTGTGTCGACCAGCAAGGGCGCGGGAGCGCCGTCCACGGGTGGCGGTGCCTCCGGGGAGCGCCCCACGCTGCTGCTGCTCGACGGCCATTCGCTGGCCTATCGCGCCTTCTACGCGCTGCCGGCGGAGAATTTCAAGACCGTCACCGGTCAGACCACCAACGCGGTCTACGGCTTCACGTCCATGCTGATCAATCTGTTGCGGGACGAGCGGCCCACCCATGTGGGCGCCGCCTTCGATGTCAGCCGCAAGACGTTCCGTACCGAGGCGTTTCCCGAGTACAAGGCCAACCGCATCACCACACCGGACGAGTTCCGCGGCCAGGTGGACACCACCCAGGAGGTGCTGGGCGCCCTCGGTATCCCGGTGATGGCGCTCGAGGGGTACGAGGCCGACGACATCATCGCCACCCTGGCGACCCAGGCCGTCCCGGAGGGTTTCCGGGTACTGATCGTGACCGGCGACCGTGATTCGCTGCAGCTGGTCAACCCCGATGTGACGGTGCTGTATCCGAAGAAGGGCGTGTCCGAGCTCACCCGTTTCACGCCCGAGGCGGTCGAGGAGAAGTATGGCCTGACCCCGGCGCAGTATCCGGACTTCGCGGCGCTGCGCGGTGACCCGAGCGACAATCTGCCCGGCATTCCGGGGGTGGGCGAGAAGACGGCCACCAAGTGGATCAAGGAGTACGGCGATCTTGCCACCCTGGTCGAGCGGGTGGACGAGGTACGCGGCAAAGTCGGTGACGCACTGCGCGCGAATCTGTCCGGTGTGGTGCTCAATCGGCAGCTCACCGAGATGGTCAAGGACGTCGCGCTGCCCTACACGCCCGAGCAGCTGGCGCTGCAACCGTGGGACCGGGACAAGATCCACCGCCTGTTCGACGATCTCGAGTTCCGGGTGCTGCGGGATCGGCTGTTCGACACCCTGGCCCCGCCCGAACCCGAGGCCGAGGGCGGGTTCGAGATCAACGGTGGCCCGATCGCACCGGGTGCGGTGGCCGATTGGCTGGCCGACCACGCGCCACGCGGTACTCGCCACGGAGTCTCGATCGTCGGCACGACCACCCCCGTGCACGGCGATGTGCAGGCGATCGCGATTGCCGCCGCCGACGGCGAGGGCGGATATTTCGACATCGTGGGGCTGACACCCGAGGACGAGCTGGCGCTGGGGGCCTGGCTGGCCGACGCCGAGGTGTCGAAGGCGGTCCACGAGGCCAAGGCGGCGATCCACGCCCTGCGTGGGCGCAACTGGCGGCTCGCCGGTGTGACCAGCGATACCGCGTTGGCGGCATATCTGGTGCGGCCGGGGCAGCGCAGTTTCAATCTCGACGATCTGTCGCTGCGCTATCTGTCGCGGGAGTTGCGCGTCGAGGCGGCGGCCGATGCTCAGCTGTCGCTGCTGGACGACGAGAATCAGGTGGACACCGAACTCGCCCAGGCGGAGATCCTGCGCGCCAGCGCGGTGGCCGACCTCGCCGGGGCATTCGATACCGAACTCGAGCGCATCGAGTCCACCCCGCTGCTCACCGAGATGGAACTGCCACTGCTGCAGGTGCTGGCCGAACTCGAGCAGGCCGGCATCGCCATCGATACGGCCGAATTGGAGCAGTTGCAGCGCGAGTTCGCCGATCGGGTCGCCGCCGCCGCGAATTCGGCCTACGAGGTGATCGGTAAACAGATCAACCTCGGTTCGCCCAAGCAGCTGCAGGTCGTGCTGTTCGACGAGCTGGACATGCCCAAGACCAAGCGGACCAAGACCGGCTACACCACCGATGCCGATGCCCTCGAGTCGCTGTTCGAGAAGACCCAGCACCCGTTTCTGGAACATCTGCTGGCCCACCGGGACGCGACACGGCTCAAGGTCACCGTCGACGGCCTGCTGAAGTCGGTCGCCGACGACGGGCGCATCCACACCACCTTCAACCAGACCGTCGCCGCGACCGGGCGCCTGTCCTCCACCGAACCGAACCTGCAGAACATCCCGATCCGCACCGATACCGGCCGCCGCATTCGGGATACCTTCGTCGTCGGTCCCGGTTACGAGTCGCTGATGACCGCGGACTACAGCCAGATCGAGATGCGGATCATGGCTCATCTGTCCAAGGACGCCGGGCTGATCGAGGCGTTCAACTCCGGTGAGGACCTGCACAACTTCGTCGCCTCCAAGGCATTCGACATTCCGATCGGCGCGGTCGACCCGGAGCTGCGGCGCCGGATCAAGGCGATGTCCTACGGCCTGGCCTACGGACTGTCCGCCTACGGTCTGTCGCAGCAATTGCGGATCAGCGCGGAGGAGGCGAAGGCACAGATGGAGGTGTACTTCTCTCGTTTCGGCGCGATCCGTGACTATCTGCGCGAGGCCGTGGACGAGGCCCGTAAGGTCGGCTACACGCAGACCTTGTTCGGGCGCCGTCGCTATCTGCCGGACCTGGATTCCAGCAACCGGCAGCGCCGCGAATCCGCCGAGCGGATGGCGCTCAACGCACCCATTCAGGGCACCGCCGCCGACATCATCAAGGTGGCGATGATCAACGTGCAGAACGCGATCGCCGAGGCCGGTCTGCGTTCCCGGATGCTGCTGCAGATCCACGACGAACTCGTCTTCGAAGTCGCCGCCGGGGAACGTGAGGTGCTGGAATCGCTTGCCCGGGAACAGATGTCGAACGCGATCGAGTTGTCGGTGCCGCTGGACGTCTCGGTCGGCGTCGGCCGCAGCTGGGACACCGCCGCGCACTGAGCCCGGACCTTCGGTGCCGGTTGTCCCGAGTGTCGCCGGTGCTACGGCCGCCGGGCGGGAGCCGACTCCGCGCACCGCCCCCTTCCGCTGCGCGACGACCTGGTGCGGATGCTGACCCGTCCGACCGCACCGGCGGCGGGGCCGATCTGCTCGACGCGCATCGAGCAGATCACCCGCACGGTGGGCAATCTGTTCGCCACCGGACCAGCGGCTGAGGCCGCCGGGCATCGTGACGTGGCCGGCAATCCGTCACCCGGTGAGTGTCCGGCGCCCGGCGGGTTGTGCACGCCGAAGGCCGGGGCCGATCGGTCCGTTCGTCCCGGCGGGCCTGGTACTGTGCCGGCATGGGCGCGCTCGACTGGGATCACAATGCCTACTACCATCGGTTGCTGCTTCGGCAACTCCCTTCGCACTGTGAGCGGGTGCTCGAGGTGGGCTGTGGGGCAGGCGCTTTGGCGACCGAGCTGGCTGTGCGCGCCGATCGGGTGGATGCGTTCGATCGTGCGCCGGAGATGATCGCGGCGGCCAGGCAGGTGGTACCCGCGAATGTGACGTGTACCGATGCCGACATCCTCGAGTACGAGTTGCCGGCGGCGGCCTACGACGCGGTGGTCTCGCTCACCGTGCTGCACCACATGCCGCTCGACGAGGTGCTGCCGCGCCTGGAGCGGGCGCTGCGCCCGGGCGGCGTGCTGGCCGTGATCGCGTTGCCTCGTGCCGATCCGGCGCGTGAGTGGCCGGCGGAGATCGCCGCTGCGCTCGGCCACCGGGTCTTCGGCGGGGCCTTCGCCGCTTTGCGGGCGACGAACACCGCCGCCGCCGGGTCGGCCGCGTGGTTCGCTCACGAGCCCACCCACGCCGATATGCCCATGGTTCTCGACCCGCCACTCACTACCCGGGACGTCGCCCGTTGCGCGGCCGCGGTGCTGCCGGGCGCGCGGGTCCGGAGACTGGTGTTCTGGCGCTATCTCCTGCTCTGGCGCAAACCGCCGCAGCCGCACCGATGACACGCCGAGCGCTCGGCATGCACGGCCGTGCCGAGCG
Source organism: Nocardia vermiculata NBRC 100427 (assembly GCF_001613265.1). Taxonomy (GTDB): domain Bacteria; phylum Actinomycetota; class Actinomycetes; order Mycobacteriales; family Mycobacteriaceae; genus Nocardia; species Nocardia vermiculata. The sequence continues at coordinate 91,649 of NZ_BDCA01000017.1, read as the reverse complement.
GCCGTGGCCTGCGAAAATGTGCCCCCGACCGCGGCACGAGCCGTTGGTTCGCCGTTCACCGGGAAATGTGACGAAGTTACCCATGGGTTCCGCGGCAATAGTGTTGCTATCGCTGCGCGGAGTCCATAGTCTCGTAGACGTGCCGAATCCCGCCACAAGCCACAGCACCACGCGTCGAGTCGCCGACCGCGACCGCATGGTGCTACTTCCGCTTACCGCGATGGTGGCTGCGGCGCGACTTCTCGTAGTACCTCGCCGTAGCGGGAGCTGATTCGGACCGGCCCCCTCGCTGCGGCCGTTGAAGATTGTTTGCGCTGGTCCCCTCTGTCATCCGACCAACGACAAAGCTTCGGGAAGACCTAGTTCAATGACTATGACCATCAATGCCCATGCCTTCATCTCGGCCGCTCCCAAGGGGTTGCGCGCCGAATCCGCCGACCTGTCGCCCGCGGAGTTCTACGACCGCTACTGCGCCGATACCGGCCCCATCAAGCTCAGCGAATGGGTCCCGGCACCGCAGCGGTCGATGCCGAGCTACACCGCGACCCTCGAATTCGCAGGTCACCTGCGTACGGTCGTGGCCGCGGGCAACCCGGTCGCGGCGCTGACCTCCGCGCTCTACGACGAGGGATATCCGCTCGAGATCCTGCAGTTCCATCAGCGCTCCACCGATGCCGGCACCGCCACCTTCGTGCAGTGCGAATGCAACGGCCGCCGTGGCTGGGGCGCGGCATTGGCCGGCGACGGTCCGGAATCGACCATGCGTGCCATGGTCGCGGGCATCAACCAGCTGGGGGACTGACCGCCGAAACATGAGCACCGCATCGTGATTCGTCGTGAATCACGATGCGGCGCTTGTGTGAGCGCGGTGCTCAGCTCTGCTGCTGTTGCTGCTCCTGCTCGGCGAGCTGCTTACGCACGTCGTCCATATCGAGCCCCTTCACCTGGGAGACCAGATCCTCGAGGGCCGCCGGAGGCAACGCGCCCGGCTGCGCGAAGACCAGTACTCCCTCGCGGAAGGCCATGATCGTGGGGATGGAACGGATGTTGGCGGCGGCAGCCAAGCTCTGCTCGGCCTCGGTGTCGACCTTGCCGTGGACGACGTCGGGATGCTGCTCCGAGGATGTCTCGAACGTGGGCGCGAACGCCTTGCAGGGCCCGCACCAATCCGCCCAGAAGTCGACCAGAACGACATCGTTACCGGTGACGATCTCGTCGAAATTCTGTGATGTCAGGGTCTGGGTGGCCATGGGTTCCTCTCGTGTCGTTGTCTGCGGTACAACGCGGGATACTGTGCATATCTTCCGCGGGGCCGGCATCCGCGGGTCGATCGTGGACCCCGCTCCCTCGGGCGATCAGCCGTTCGGTGCGCCGATCGCCGTCCCACCGCCGAATACCCACCACCGTAGCCGCAGAATCCCGGTCGGCCGCCACGGCATCGATCGCGGTCTCGATCTGCCCTGGCTGCAGTCGTCGGGCCAGCGTCACGTGTGGCGTCCAGGCGCCGGGCCGCGTGGTCGCCGGAATTCCCGGGCACCCGGCGACGACCTCGGCGACGTCGCGCTGCAGGGCCAGTAACTCCGCAGTGGGTACCACCAGCCGTACCAGAACGAGCCGGCGGGCGCCGAACACCAGCAACCCACCCAGCCGGACCGGCAGCGGTGGCAGTGACAGCGCGGCCAGTGGCCGGTCCAGCCGCGGCCATACCTCGCGCGCCACCGCGGCAGTGATGTGCGGTCGGTGATCCGGTGCGGGACTATGTATTCCGGCGTTCGCGAGCGAGCGCCACTGCCGGCGGACCTCGGCTTCGGCCGCCTCGTCGAGTATCAGTTCCACCGACTGCACCATGTCGGCGCCAACATACGCCGTGCTCGGCTGCTCGTGGGCCGATCGCGGGTCGCCGGTGTGCCCGGCGGGCGGACCGGCGGTGAAGCCATAGTGTGTGCGCTGTCGGTACGACAGCGGCGGAGGAGCGGATGAACACGGTGGATTCGCGGCGGATGAGCCGGACGAAGCGGACACTTCGGCTCGGGCTGATCGAGGGTGACGGGATCGGGCCGGAAGTGGTGCAGGCCACCCGCGCGGTCGTCGACGAGGCGCTGCAGGCCGCCGGTGCCCCGGCATCGGAGTGGGTCGAGGTTCCGATCGGGCATGCTGCCATCGCCGCGTGTGGTGAACCGCTGCCGGAGTCCACCCTGGCCGCTCTCGACGAGCTCGACGCGTGGATCCTCGGCCCGCACGACAACGCCTCCTATCCGAGCGAACATCGCCTCGGGGCCCCGCCGGGCGGGGCGATCCGCAAGCGCTTCGGCCTGTACGCCAATATCCGTCCGGCTCGTTCCTTCCCGGGCGTGCGTGCCGCGGCACCCGATATCGACCTGGTGATCGTGCGGGAGAACAGCGAGGGCTTCTACGCCGACCGCAACATGTTCGCCGGATCCGGTGAGTTCCGGCCCACCCCGGATGTGGCGATGGCGGTCGGGGTGGTCACCCGGTCGGCATGCGAACGGATCGCGCATCAGGCATGCCGGCTCGCGACCGGCCGGCGCGGCCGGGTGACGATCGTGCACAAGGCCAACGTGCTACCGATGACGATGGGTTTGTTCCGTGACGTCTGTGCCGAGGTGGCCGCCGGATACCCCGGCCTCGAGATCGACGACGAACATGTCGATGCGGCCGCCGCCCATCTGGTGCGGTCGCCGGGCGACTACGACGTCGTGGTCACGGAGAATCTGTTCGGCGACATCCTGTCCGATCTCGCGGGTGAGCTCGCCGGATCATTGGGTTTGGCGGCCTCGCTGAACTGCTCCACGGACCGGGCCATGGCGCAAGCCGTGCACGGTGCCGCGCCCACCCTCGCCGGGCGGAATCGGGCGAATCCGGGCGCCCTGCACCTGTCCGCGGCGATGTTGTTGCGCTGGCTCGGTACCCGTGCCGACGACCGCACGCTGATCGGCGCGGGAGATCGGATCGACCGTGCCGTGGCGGCCACCCTGCAGGCCGGTATCGCTACCGCCGATCTGGGCGGGCTCGCGTCCACCAGCGAATTCACCGAGCAGGTCCGGGCGCGCGTACATCGTCGGTGACGCGAGTGTGCGGGCAGGCCGGGCGGACGGGCCGTGGCGCTGGTGAGCCGCGTGCACAGCGGGTCTCCCTCGTCGCCTGCCGAATCGGCGTGTAAGGCCTTCGACAGGTCGCGGTGCGCATTAATCTTCGATGACCGATCGGTGCCGACCGTACCGATCGAGTGTGTATATCCGCACTCTCGGATCGGTATGTCGCGCCCCGCCGGCGGGGCACGGGGCTGCGGTGGAAGGGGTCGTGGTGTCCGGTCGGCTCGGTGTCCGCGGGATCGTGCTGTGGGCCGCGGTGATCCTGCTCGGGACCACGGTGCTCGCCGGATGTGTGGACAACACCGACGACGAGTCGCCGAAGGTGCCGAAGGTGGCCGTGGCGAAGGTCGAGGCGATCGCGGCGCAGCTACCGCCGCCGATCGCGGCGGCCCGACGGCTGGTGGTGGGCGTGAACGTGCCCTATCAACCGAACGAGTACCGCGATCCGCACACCGGCGAGATCATCGGATTCGATGTGGATCTGATGGATGCGGTGGCGGCGGTACTAGGGGTGCGGGCCGAGTACCGGGAAGCCGATTTCGAGAAGATCATTCCGCAGGTCGAGGCCGGAACCATCGACGTGGGCATGTCCTCGTTCACCGACAACCGCATCCGGGAGGAGACGGTCGATTTCGTCGACTACTTCTCCGCCGGAATCCAATGGGCCCAGCGCAAGGGGCACCCGATCGATCCGAACAACGCGTGCGGCAAGAAGGTCGCCGTACAGCGGACCACGGTCGAGGACATCGAGGAGATTCCGGCCAAATCCCGGGCCTGTGTCGACGCCGGGAAAGCACCGATCCAGAAGATGGCCTACGACGAGCAGAGCGCCGCCGCCACCGCCCTGGTCCTGGGCCAGGTCGACGCCGCATCGGCCGACTCCCCGGTGACCGCCTACGCCGTTAAACGCAATGCCGACACCATCGAGCTCGCCGGCCCGCTGTTCTCGGCCGAACCCTACGGCTGGCCGGTGGCGAAGGGCTCACCGCTGGCGCCGGTTCTGCAGGCCGCGCTGCAACATCTGATCGATTCCGGCGCCTACCTCGATATCGCCCGGAATTGGGGTGTGCAGGACGGCGCGATCACCACCGCCTCGATCAACGGTGCGAAAGGCTGAGTACGTATGGCATCCGCTGTATCCGGCACGGGTGAGACACCCGAGAACCCTCCTCCGCCGTCGGAACCCGAGACGATCGAGGCGGTGCCACTGCGCCGCCCGGGACGCTGGATCGCCGCGGCGGTGCTGCTGGTGCTGCTCGGACTGTTCGTGTACGGCGCCGCCACGAATCCGGCCTATCGCTGGGGCACCTACTGGAAGTACCTGTTCGATCGGCGGATCTCCGAGGGGGCACTGGTCACCCTCGAATTGACGGTGCTGTCGATGGTGATCGGCGTGATCCTCGGCGTACTGCTGGCGATGATGCGGCTGTCACCGAACCCGGTGCTGCGTGCGGTGTCCTGGGTGTATCTGTGGATCTTCCGTGGCACTCCCGTGTATATCCAACTCGTCTTCTGGGGCCTGGTCCCGTCGCTGTATCAGACCGTTCAGCTGGGTATCCCGTTCGGCGGACCCGCTGTCGTGCACTGGGACGTGCAGGACTGGTCGCAGCCGTTCCTGTTCGCGATGATCGGCTTGGGTCTCAACGAGGCCGCGTATATGGCCGAGATCGTGCGTGCCGGGGTGAACTCGGTGGACGAGGGACAGCGCGAGGCGTCGGTGGCGCTGGGGATGTCGTGGGGGCAGACGATGCGGCGCACGGTGCTGCCGCAGGCCATGCGAGTGATCATCCCGCCCACCGGCAACGAGCTGATCTCCATGCTGAAGACGACCTCGCTGGTGGCCGCGATCCCGCTGACCACCGATCTGTACGGCCGCGCCCGCGACATCTACGGCATCAACTTCCAGCCGATTCCGTTGCTGCTGGTCAGCGCCACTTGGTACCTGGCGATCACGAGCATTCTGATGATCGGCCAGTTCTATCTGGAGCGGTACTACTCGCGAGGCGCGACCCGGAATCCGACCCCGCGCCAGTTGCGCGCCCTGGCGACCGCACAGAACATCACGGAGGCGGGGAAATGACCTCGGAAACGGCCACCGCATCGACCGACGTACCGATGATCCGGGCCGAGCAGGTATGCAAGAACTTCGGCGATCTGCGGGTGCTCCGAGGCGTCTCACTGGAGGTGGCGCGCGGGCAGGTGATGTGCCTGGTCGGCCCGTCCGGTTCCGGTAAGTCGACGTTCCTGCGCTGCATCAATCACCTGGAGCAGGTGAACGCCGGACGGCTGTACGTTGACGGCGAACTGGTCGGCTATCGCGAACGAGGCGGCAAACTCTACGAATTGCATCCGCGTGAATCGGCCCGGCAGCGGCGCGATATCGGCATGGTCTTCCAGCACTTCAACCTGTTCCCGCACCGCACCGTCCTGGCGAATGTGATCGAAGCGCCCACCAGGGTGAAGAAGGTCGCCAAGTCGGCGGCGCTGTTGCGAGCGCGAGAACTGCTGGATCGGGTGGGCCTGGCCGACAAGACCGACGCGTATCCGGTGCAGCTGTCGGGTGGTCAGCAGCAGCGGGTCGCGATCGCCCGCGCCCTCGCGATGGACCCCAAGCTGATGCTGTTCGACGAGCCCACCTCGGCACTGGACCCGGAACTGGTCGGTGAGGTGCTGTCGGTGATGCGGGAACTGGCTCGTTCCGGAATGACGATGGTGGTCGTCACCCACGAGATGGGATTCGCCCGTGAGGTCGCCGATCAACTGGTGTTCATGGACGGCGGAGTAGTCGTGGAGGCGGGGCCCCCGGACACGGTGCTGACGAGCCCGCAACACGAGCGCACCCGTGCCTTTCTGTCTCGAATCCTGTGATTGGGGCCGGGGGTCCGTCCTACTCGAACGACGTTGCGCGCGAAACCTTCTCCCAGGTGAGGAGGTCGTGGCGCACGGTGTCGAGATGATCGAGGACAGTGTCGACCGCGTCGGCGCCCAACGGCAGGCGTAGCGGCGTGCGCTCGGCCTCCAGTGCGGCGCGGATGGCCGTGGCCGCCTTGGCCGGATCGCCCGGCTGGGTGCCGTCGCCGCCCTCGATCATGCGCCGGGTCCTGCCCGAGGTGTCGGCGTACACCTCTGACTCGGCGCTGAAATATGCTGCGCCGGTGCCGAACAGGCCGGTGCGGAAGGCTCCGGGTTCCACGACGAGTACTCGGATCCCGAACGGTGCGACCTCGTCGGCCAGGGCCTCCGACAATCCCTCCAGCGCGAATTTGGTAGCGCTGTAGGCGGAGAAGCCCGCAAAGGAGGCCTGCCCACCCACACTGCTCATCATGACTACCGCGCCGCTGCCCTGCGCGCGCATCTGCGGCAGCACTGCGCGGGTCAGCGCGGCGGGCCCGAAGACGTGCAGGTCGAACAGCTCGCGCAGCTCCGCGTCCGTGGTTTCCTCCACCGCACCGACCTGAGTGCGGCCGGCATTGTTCACCAGCACATCGATCCGGCCGTGGCGAGCGATCACCTCGGCGACCACGGCGGAAGTGCGTTCGGTATCGGTGACATCGAGTGCGATCGCCTCGACCCGGCCCGGATGGGCGGTGACCAGGTCGGCCAATGCGGCGGTGCGGCGGGCGACAGCGACGACGATATCGCCGGATGCGGCCGCATCCTCGGCGATGGCACGGCCGAAACCGCTGCTCGCGCCGGTGACCAGCCAAACCTTGGTGGTGCTCATTGCGAATTTCCTCCTGGGACGACGAGGGATGGGTGGTGGAAACGTATTCGATCTTGACGTGCTCCCAGAGGCGGGGATGTGTCGCGGCCTCGATACCGGCCACAGCCGAGCGGCAGGGAGTGCCCCACCTCATTCCGGCGCGGTTGCCCACTGGCCGAGGGCGATACGGAGCTGACCCAGCAGTACTTTCGCCGCCGGCGCCGGCGCCCGGTCGTTGCGCCACACCAGGGCGAGCTGTCCGCGGATCTCGGGGTCGGTGATCTCGACCAGGCGCACTCCGGCCGCCGCGGCGTCGGCATCGGTCAGGGCCGGTACCACGGCGATGCCGAGGCCGCCGGCAGCCAGTTGGATCAACAGCGGGGGTGCGGCGGCTTCGAAGTCGATCCGTGGTTCGAATCCGACGGTGGCACAGGCTCGTTCGAATACGCCGCGAATGCCGGTGCCGCGTGGCAGGCAGATCAGGGGGCGATCGCGCAGCTGTGCCGCCGCGATGCGGGATCCGAATTCCTCGTCGTCACGGGCGACGGCGGCGCACAGTCGGGTGTCGAAGACGATGTCGACGCCGAAGGTCGCATCCAGTGCCGCGCCGGTCAGTCCGACCAGGGCGATATCGAGCGCGCCGCGCGCCACCGCGGCGAGCATCCGATCGGTGGTGTCCTCGGTGAGACTGATACCGACCTGCGGATGATCGTGGTGGAAGGCCGCCAGCACCGTGGCGACGTCGAACTCCTCGGTGGCGGCACCGGAGATGAGCCCGATCCGCACCTGCCCGCGCAGCAGCCCGGTGAATTCGTCCACGGTGTGTGACACACGTTGTGCTGCTTCCAATGCGGCGCGGGCGTGCGGGAGGACGGCGGCGCCCGCCGCCGTCGTGGTGACGGAACGGCCCGAGCGATCCAGGAGCGGCTGGCCCAGTTCGCGTTCCAGCTGCCGGATCTGGGCCGACAGGCCCGGCTGTGCCAGATGCAGCCGCTGTGCGGCCCGGGTGAAATTCGCCTCCTCGACGACCGTGACGAAGTAGCGCAACTGCCGCAGTTCCATAACTGTTGATTCTAGTATCCAGAAGAACTATCTGTTTCACTTCTCGTCATATGAGCGGCAGTGTGGTCGGTATGACGAATTCGACCTTCCCCACCGAACGTCCCGCGGTCACCGGTCCGGTCTTCGAACCCGGCGACCCCGGCTACGACGCCGAAGTTGCCGGCTTCCAGACCGCCTACACCCATCGTCCGGATCTGGTCATCGGTGCCCGGCACGCCGAAGACGTGCGTGCCACCGTGGAATACGCTGCCCGCTACCGGATTCCGATTGCGGTACAGGCCACCGGGCACGGGTTGTCGGTGGCCGCCGACGGCGGGGTGCTGATCAGTACCCGTCGCATGGACGAGGTGCGTATCGATCCGGTGGCCCGGACCGCGCGGGTCGGTGCCGGGGTCCGGGCGGAGGCGCTGATCTCCGCTGCCGTGGCGCATGGGCTCGCACCGCTGAACGGCTCCGCGCCGTCGGTGGGCGTAGTCGGGTACCACCTCGGTGGCGGCCTCGGCATTCTGGCCCGCACCTTCGGCTACGCCGCCGACCATGTGCGCTCGCTGGAACTGGTCACCGCCGACGGGCGCTTGCGAGTACTCGGACCGAAAGACGACTTGTTCGGTGCCGCATTGGGTTCCGGAGGAAACTTCGGAGTGGTCACCGCGATGGAAGTCGACCTGTTTCCGATCACCGAGGTCTACGGGGGAACGCTCGTGTTCGGCAGTGCCCTGGTGGAACCGGCGCTGGAGGCGTGGCGGCAGTGGACCGTCGATGTTCCGGAGGAGATGACCTCGGCGATCACCATGATGACGATGCCCGATGTCGAGGCGCTGCCGGAACCGCTGCGCGGCCGCTACCTCGCGACGATCAATATCGCCTACCTGGGGTCGGCCGAGGCGGGGGCGCACCTGGTCCGGCCGCTGCGCGAGGTCGGCGAGCGCCTCACCGACGATCTGCGCACGATGCCCTACGGCGATACCCACAGCATCTATCGCGATCCGCCGTTCCCGCACGCATACACCGCGACCAACGCGCTGCTGTCGGATCTGACGGCGGATGCGTCCGCGGCCTTCCTGGACAGCACCGGTCCCGAGGCGCCCGTGGCCGCGGTGGCCGGTTTCCGTCATCTCGGCGGTGCGCTGCGCCGGCCCGGTCCGGCCGGAATCGCGGTGGACCACCGCGACGCGGCGTACAACGCGCGGGTGATCACCGCGCCGGACGCACCCGGGGTGCGCGACTGTCACGCACAGGTCGCGAAGACCTTGGCGCCGTGGACGATCGGCCATCACCTCAACTTCCTCTACGGAGCCGGTGACTGGTCGGGCCGAGCGCAGACCCGCGCCGGGTACGCCGCGGACACCTATGCGCGCCTGCGGGACCTGAAAGCGCAGTCGGACCCCGCGAATCTGTTCCGCTACAACCGCAACATCACGCCGTCCCGGACCGGGGGACTCGACGGATAGCCGATCTCGAGCTATCGTCGTGATATCACTTCGATATTGGGAGGATGTCATGACATTGCGTCCGGCCTTCCGGCTGAACGGGTTCTTGATGCTGCTGGTGCTGCTGGTGGTCGGTGCCGCGGGCTTGATCGGCGGTATCGCCGCGGCCGCCTCGGCGAAGCAGGGGGGTGGTGTCGGGGTCGTGGTCGGATGTGTGGCCGGTTTCGTAATTCTGGGCATCGCTGTGGTGCTGCTGACCGGTCTGGTCGCGGTGAGCCCGAACGAAGCCAAGGTGCTGCAGTTCTTCGGCCGCTACATCGGCTCGGTAAGTGAGCCCGGCTTCTTCTGGGTAGTTCCCCTCACCGTGCGCCGTCGAATTTCGTTGCGGGTACGCAACTTCGAGACGCAGAAGCTGAAGGTCAACGATTCCGACGGCAATCCCGTCGAGATCGCGGCCGTGGTCGTCTACCAGGTCGTGGACAGCTTCAAATCCGCGTTCGCCGTGGACGACTACGAGGAGTACGTGCAGACCCAGTCCGAGGCCGCGGTGCGGCATCTGGCCACGGTGCATCCCTACGATGCGACCCCCGACGCGGCGCCCGCGCTGCATGCGGGAACTGCTGGATCCGCCGCCCCGGTCGCCGAGCCGGCCCGCACCAGTCTGCGGGACGGAGCCGAGGTCGCCGAGGAGCTCACCGTCGAACTGCGTGAGCGCACCGCGCTGGCGGGGATCGAGATCATCGAAGCCCGCATCACCCACCTGGCCTACGCGCCCGAGATCGCCCAGGCCATGCTGGTGCGTCAGCAGGCCGCTCAGGTGGTCGCCGCGCGCAGCCGGATCGTCGAGGGTGCGGTCGGCATGGTGGGTATGGCGCTGCAGCGGCTGACCGACGAAGGCATGGTCGAGCTCGACGAGGAACGCCGAGCGGCGATGGTGTCGAACCTGCTGGTGGTGCTGTGCGGGGATCGTTCCACGCAGCCGGTCGTCAACACCGGAACCCTGTACTCCTGATGGTCAAGCGCGAGCCGAAGAAGGTGCTCGTGCGGCTCGATCCGGCCGTCCACGAGGCCGTTGCCAAGTGGGCGGCCGACGATCTGCGCAGCATCAACGCCCAGATCGAGTACGCCCTGCGTAGAGCACTCGAGCAGGCGGGTCGTTCCCCGCGTCGCACCGGGGACGAAGAACAAACCTGACACCCTGTTACCTGGGTATTTATTACCACTCGATCACGCCTTGAATACAAAACGCGACAGGATGTGCGAAAAGATCACAGATGGGTAGCTTGGATGGGTGCCAATCGTGTTCGAAACCGGGGGATTACAGCAGCTCGACCAGTCCACGTGGGGGAATCCCGCCACTCGTGACATCGTCACGTTGAGCTATATCGATCTGGTTCCGGACTTACCCGCCCCGCTCGCCGACATCGACACGATGCGCCGCCGGCTGACCGAACTCCAGGCCGAGTTCGGCTGCCTGATCGAAGCTCACACCCTCACGGTGGACTCCCAGCCCGCGCTGCTGCGCCTGGAGAAGTTCCCACTGGCCGATCAGGAGACCGGCCTGGGCTTCACCGCGGGGATCATCGTGCCCAAGGCGAGCTGCAGTGCGATCGTGAAGATCATGTGCCCCGAGACCGGCCGTTCCGGGGTGCGGGAAGCCGCGGTGGTACCGAAGGTCGGATTCGCCAACATGTTCCCCCCGCACCCCTATGCGCCCGGGGTCAAGGGCAAGCTGCCCTACAACGTCGCCGACGATGCGCGGTGGGATTCGCAGTTCCCCAATCATCCGCTGTCGCGGGCGCGGCGCTGGATCTCGCACCTGAGCCGCACCGCGCGCATCGATCCGCGCTTCGCGGCGCTGCCGCCGTTCACCGGGCCCGCCGGCGCGGTGCGGTCGGCCGGGGCCGCGAAGCCGGCAGCGGTGGCGACCGATCCCGGCGCGACGACCCCGATCCCGGCCCGCCCCGTAGCTGTGCAGCCGGAACCGGTGACCCCGCCGCCGCTGCCGCGAGCTGCGCGAGCTAGCGCCGCGGCGGCTTCTCGGTGACGAAAATCGCTGTGCCGGGGAATATCTCACCGCGTAGCGGGCTCCACTGACCCCATTCGCGTTCCAGCCACTCCGGCCATTCGGGCTCGATGACGTCGAGTAGGACCAGGCCCGCGCCGACGATGTCGCGGACCCGGTCACCGACGGTGCGATGGTGTTCGACGTAGATCGGCTCGTCGTGCTCGTCGAGTTCGACATAGGGGGTGCGGTCGAAGTAGGGAATCGTGGCGTACAGCCCGTCGGGTCCCGGATCGTCGGGGAAGATCCAGCGCATCGGGTGATTGACCGAGAAGACCCAGCGGCCGCCCGGGCGCAGGACCCGCGCCACCTCCCGCATCACGCCCGCGGCGTCGGCGACGAACGGGACGGCCCCGAACGCCGAGCACGCCAGATCGAACGACTCCGCCGCGAAGGGCAGCGCCTCGGCACCGGCCTGCACCAGCGGCACCTGCGGCCCGCCGCGCGCCATGGCGGCGCGGCCACGATCGAGCATGGCGCGCGACACGTCCAGACCGACCGGGTGGGCGCCCTGTCCGGCCAGCCATCGTGAGCACGGGGCCGATCCGCAGCCGATCTCGAGGACCCGCTTGCCGGCCACCTCGCCGAGGAGTCGCCAGTCGCCCTCGTGCAGTCCCTCCGGGCACCAGACGAATTCCCCGGTCTCGGAGTCGACGCCGAGGAAGTCGGCGTGCGTGTCGTGATACTGCCCGGCATCGGCATCCCACCACCGGCGGTTCGCGCGCTCGCTGGCCGCCGAATCGATCGTGGTGCGGGTGACGCGTGCGGTGCCGAGCACGGCTTCGGCGTGGGCATGGCGATCGTCGGCGGCGCTCGGGTGGGCGCCCACCGGGTGCTGGAGGTCGGGCATGCTCGCAGCGTATGGCACCGACGTGAGGTTGCGGCCGAGGCAGTGCAGCCGAAGTGTGGCCGGACGGCGGCCGGAACTTCGGGTGATCGACTTCGGGTGATCGCTGCCACAGCAGCGGAGTTCGGTACTACACTGCACGGGAACGTCGTTCAGCGCCGAACGGGGGATCGGGGTGCGGGCGCGGCCCCGTGTTGCTCGGCGTCAGTCGTGTCGCGTACGCTGTTCCCGCGAGTGTCTTCGGCATTTGCGTAGCCGCTGTCGGTACTGTAGCGCTCGGTACTGCGGAGTCTCTGGTGGTACCCGACCAGGGGACAAGGGCTACGGAGCCTGTCCGGAGGTCACCCGCAGGCTGTGGCCGCACAGCCGAGAGACTGTGAGTTTCTGCCACAACCGAGAGTTCCAATGTCCACTACCGACCACAATCCGTCCGGAGCAACCCAACATATGCCCACCACCGTCACCTCGCCGCAGGTAGCCGTCAACGACATCGGCTCCGCCGAGGACTTCCTCGCCGCCATCGACAAGACGATCAAGTACTTCAACGACGGCGATATCGTCGAAGGCACCATCGTCAAGGTCGATCGCGACGAGGTCCTGCTCGACATCGGTTACAAGACCGAAGGCGTCATCCCTTCCCGTGAGCTGTCCATCAAACACGATGTCGACCCCAACGAGGTCGTTTCCGTGGGCGATGAGGTCGAGGCCCTCGTTCTCACCAAGGAGGACAAGGAAGGCCGCCTGATCCTGTCGAAGAAGCGTGCGCAGTACGAGCGCGCGTGGGGCACGATCGAGGAGCTCAAGGAGAAGGACGAGGCCGTCAAGGGCACCGTCATCGAGGTCGTCAAGGGTGGTCTGATCCTGGACATCGGCCTGCGTGGCTTCCTGCCTGCCTCCCTCGTCGAGATGCGTCGCGTCCGCGATCTGCAGCCGTACGTCGGCAAGGAGATCGAGGCCAAGATCATCGAGCTCGACAAGAACCGCAACAACGTGGTGCTGTCGCGTCGCGCCTGGCTGGAGCAGACCCAGTCCGAGGTCCGCAGCGAGTTCCTGCATCAGCTGCAGAAGGGCCAGGTCCGCAAGGGCGTCGTGTCCTCGATCGTCAACTTCGGTGCGTTCGTCGATCTCGGCGGCGTCGACGGTCTGGTGCACGTCTCCGAGCTGTCCTGGAAGCACATCGACCACCCGTCCGAGGTTGTCGAGGTCGGCATGGAGGTCACCGTCGAGGTTCTCGACGTCGACCTGGACCGCGAGCGGGTTTCGCTGTCGCTCAAGGCGACTCAGGAAGACCCGTGGCGTCAGTTCGCCCGCACCCACGCCATCGGCCAGATCGTGCCCGGCAAGGTCACCAAGCTGGTTCCGTTCGGTGCGTTCGTGCGCGTCGAAGAGGGCATCGAGGGTCTGGTGCACATCTCCGAGCTGGCCGAGCGCCACGTCGAGGTGCCGGACCAGGTCGTCGCCGTCGGCGACGACGCGATGGTCAAGGTCATCGACATCGACCTGGAGCGTCGTCGGATCTCGCTGTCGCTGAAGCAGGCCAACGAGGACTACCACGCCGAGTTCGACCCGTCGAAGTACGGCATGGCCGACAGCTACGACGAGCAGGGCAACTACATCTTCCCCGAGGGCTTCGACCCCGAGACCAACGAATGGCTCGAGGGCTACGACAAGCAGCGGGAAGAGTGGGAGAACCGCTACGCCGAGGCCGAGCGTCGTCACAAGATGCACACCGCTCAGATGGAGAAGATGGCGGCCGACGCCGCCGCCGAGGCCGCCAGTGGTGCCGCCTCCGGCAACTACTCCTCCGAGAGCGGCGCGCAGAGCGCGTCGACCAGCTCCTCCGAGTCGACCGGCGGTTCGCTGGCCAGCGATGCGCAGCTCGCCGCGCTGCGGGAGAAGCTGTCCGGCAACGCGTAAATTCGCCTAGCTGAAACGAAGGCCCCGGTCCGAATGGACCGGGGCCTTCGTTTGCCTTCTGCCTCGGGTCGAGCCACTGCTACCAGCCGCTGCCGCGCGCTGCGCCAGCGCGGCGGGCGCCGGTGCATTATCCTCGGCGAGGATCTGGCAATCCTCCTGGTCATCTACGTGGAAGGTCTCGGCCGCATGGGTCTGTTCGACGGCATCAATAGACGCGATTTCCTGGCCAAGGCCATGGCGGCGGGAGGGGCGGGAGCACTTGCGGCCTGGGCGAATCCGATCATCGAGCGGGCGCACGCCGCCGATCCGGCCGGTATGGGCGGGCTCGGCGATATCGAGCATTTCGTCTTGCTCATGCAGGAGAACCGCTCCTTCGATCACTACTTCGGAACTCTGTCCGGGGTGCGCGGTTTCGGCGATCCGTCCGCGGCCTGGCAGCAGTACGGCTACACGCCGGGGGTGGGGCCCGACCCCGGCGGTTACCAGCTTCCGTTCCGGCTCGACACCACCCGCGGTCCGACTCTCGACGGCGAATGCGTGAACGATCCCGACCACTCGTGGGCGGGTATGCACGAGGCCTGGAACGGTGGCGCCAACGACCGCTGGATGCCGATGTCGATCGCCAGTGTCGGGGCCGCCAACGGGCCGGCCGCCATGGGATATCACACCCGGGCCGATATCCCCGTCCATCACGACCTGGCCGATGCGTTCACCCTGTGCGATCACTATCACTGCTCGGTTCTCGGCCCTACCGACCCGAACCGGCTGTACTGGGTGTCGGCGACCATCGATCCCGACGGCGTGGCCGGTGGCCCGCTGGTCGAAACCCCCACGCTGATACCGCAGAACGTCTACAGCTGGCGCACCTATCCGGAGAACCTCTCGGAGGCGGGGGTCGACTGGAAGATCTACAACAACCGTGACGCCGGGCCGATCTCGTCGGTGATTCTGGACGGCATGATGGGATGTTTCACTCAGGCCGCCGACCCGGCCTCCGAGTTGGCGCGGCGTGGAAAGGCGCCGGTCTACCCGCAGGACTTCGCGGCCGATGTCGCGGCCGATCGGTTGCCGGCCGTGTCGTGGGTGATTCCGCCGCTGTTCAATTGTGAACATCCTGCCCTGCCACCAGCTCTGGGGGCAGTCGGGATCATGCAGGTGCTCGACATCCTGACCTCGAACCCGCGGGTGTGGGAGAAGACGGCGCTCATCGTCAGCTACGACGAGAACGGCGGGTTCTTCGATCACGTCACCCCGCCCACCCCGCCGCCGGGGACGCCCGGAGAGTTCCTGACCGTGGACCTTGCCGGGGTTCCGGCCGCGAAGGGCATCGCCGGACCTATCGGATTGGGTTACCGCGTCCCGTGTTTCGTTATTTCGCCCTATTCACGGGGTGGTCTGGTCGCTTCACAGACCTTCGACCACACCTCGCAATTGCGTTTGCTCGAAAAGCGTTTCGGGGTGGAGGTTCCGAACCTCACAGCATGGCGGCGTGGCGTCACCGGAGATATGACCTCGGCCTTCGATTTCGGCTCCGCACCCGATTCCGTGCCGCCACGAATTACCGACCCGCGGGCGAAAGTGGATGCGGCACTGGCGCAATGTGGCCCGAATATCGCACTCGGCACCGCCGGGGCCGGAGTGCCGTATCCGGTGCCGCCGAATGCGATGCCCGTGCAGGAACCGGGAGTGCGACGTAGTCCGAGTGGCGCAGTGTGAGTGTGCGGTGCCGGTCAGCTCGCGGTGGCCGGCACCCAACGGGTAGCGATACCACGGTTGCGCAGGGCGGCGAGACTGTGCCGGGCCGGGAGCAGCAGCGCGGTCAACCAGGAACGGCGATGTTCGGCCAGTGCGGCGGCGACAGCGGGAATTCGGATGCAGTGCACGGTGCCTGCGGTACCCAGCCGGTGGCGGCCCGACTGGATGGTCGTGGTGCTCAATGAACTTCCTTCGCTAGCTTCGTCGGCCGTGGCTCGCCTGCCGCGAAACTTTAGCGGAAGAAATGGATCGACTACGGATTTTGGGTGTCGTTTTGCCGGGCGTGTCGGAAACTTGTCGATAAAATGCGCCACCCGATCGGAAAAAGTTGCGGATTGATATCGCAGCCGTCACGGAATGGGAAATACCGTCCTGTCGAGGTGAGAAGAGTTCGGATGCTGGGTAATCCCCTCGGTCGTGCGGTCCGGGCGGGGCGCGGGCTCGGTGGGTGCCGGGAAATGCGAGACTGGGGAGATGTTGCGTATCGGTCTCACCGGAGGCATGGGAGCGGGTAAGTCGACGGTGGCGCGGCTGCTGGTGGAGTACGGAGCGGTGCTCGTCGACAGCGACGCCATCGCTCGTGAGGTGGTCGAGCCCGGCACCGAGGGGCTGGCGGCGCTGGTGGAGGCATTCGGATCCGGCATCCTCGCCGCCGACGGCAGTCTCGATCGGCCGGCACTGGCTGCGGTGGCCTTCGCCGACGACGATTCCCGGGCAACCCTCAATGCGATCACCCATCCGTTGGTCGGTCGCCGCACCATGGAACTGATCGGTGCTGCGCCCTCCGATGCTGTTGTGGTGCAGGATGTTCCCCTGCTGGTGGAGAACGGCCTCGGGGCGATGATGAATCTGGTGGTCATCGTCATGGCAGACGAGCAGACCCGGGTGCAGCGACTGGAGGAGTTCCGCGGGGTGAACCGCGCGGACGCCCTGGCCCGGATCAAGGCTCAGGCGAGTGACGAGCAGCGGCGGGCGGCCGCGGATGTGTTGCTGGACAACAATGCCGGCGCCGATGACCTGGCCCCGCAGGTGCGCCGGCTGTGGGAGGAACGTCTGGTCCCCTTCGAACGAAACGTGCGCGACCGGACGCCCGCGCACCGGCCGGGCCCGGTACGGGTGTCCGACCCGGATCCGCGCTGGGCCGATCAGGCGCAGCGGGTGATCGCACGGTTGTGGCTCACCTGCGGTGCGGACGCACGGAGTATCGATCACATCGGCTCCACGGCGGTGCCCGGACTCGCCGCGGTGGATGTGATCGATATTCAGATCACCGTCGCCGACCTCGCGGTCGCCGACGCACTGGCCGATCGACTGGCCGACGCGGGATTCCCGCGCGCGGAATCCGTGCGCGGGGAAGATCCGGAATTCGCCGTGGCGGACCCGAACACGGCGGAACCCGGTGGCGAGCGGCGGCACGGCAGCGCCGATCCCGGGCGGCTCGCCGATATTCGGGTGCGCGTGGAGGGCGCGCCCGAACAACGATTCGCGCTCGCGTTCCGGGACTGGATGCGCACCGACGACCGGGCGCGCGCGGAGTACGCGGCCGTGAAAACGAAGGCCGAAGCCGCGGCTGCCGGTCTGGAGGGTGCGGCGGCGCGCGCTGCGTATCTCGCGGCACGTAATCCGTGGTTCGACGAGGTTCGAGACCGCGTGCCGGGCGGCCGGTAGCGCTATTTTCGGTCGATGTCGATGTCGATGTCGATGTCGATGTCGAGCGAACGCAGCCACGCCACGAAATCGTGGCCGTGTGCGGCGATTCCGTCGATGGTGGTGGTGGCGATCTCGATGGCTCGCTGTGCCTCGGACAGGCTCAGGTAGCCGGCCGTATGTGCGGCGAGAAGTTCGTCGACGTCGAGCAGGGTGGCGTCGCGGCCGGTGCGGACGACGATGTCGAGGTAGTGGTCGACCGATTTCCAGCGCTGTGGTCCGTGCGGACCGAATTCGCCGATGTCGAGGTAGTAGTCCTGATCGCGTTCGTGGGCCGGGCGGAAGTGGAAGATGGTGGCACGCAGCGACAGTCGCGGCAGCAGCCAGGACTGGATGTAGTGGAATTGCGGATGGTCGGCGGTGCGGGCCATGTACAGCCCCCAGGGCTCGACCCGGTACTGCTCGACCGGCCGCACGAACCCCTTCGGGTCGGTGTTCGTCGAACGTGTCAGATCGAAGTATTCGATTTTCGGTCGATGCAGATCGACCACATGCCCCTCGGTCATGCCCCGAATCTACCGTCGGTGCCGCCGCGGTTCGGTCGGATCACAGCCAGTGCAGGGTAACGCCCTCGGCGATGAGCCAGCGTTCGAAGTGGTGGTCGTGGGAGGCGATGCCGTCGACGACGGCAGTGGCATGTTTGAAGGCCCGCTGTGTGGCATCGGAGGAGATGAGCCCGGCGGTCTGTGCGGCGAACAGTTCCTCGACGCCGTCGAGTTCGCAGGGGTGGCCGTTGCGGGCGACGATATCGATGTAGTGGTACTCGGCCCGCCAGCGCTTCGGCCCGGTCCGGGCGAAGTCACCGATATAGATGTGATAGATCGGATCGCGGTCGTGCGCGGCGTTGACGTGATGCATCGTGACCCGTAGCGACTGCTGGGGTAGCAGCCAGGTCTCGGTATAGCGGTACGGCGCGGTGTCGGCGGCCCGCACCAGATACAGCCCCCACGGTTCCACCTTGTAGCTGTCGACGGAATGCACGAAACCGCGCGAATCGGTTCTGGTGAGATCGGCGATATCGAAATATTCCACCCGTGGTTTACGCGGCGCGGCCGGAATATTGTTTTCGTGACCCGCAGGATTGGTGGGATTCGGTGACATGCGGCTGACTCCATTGGATGCGGCAGTGCGCAGACTTCGGGCGACACGATCAGCGAGGAAACCGGCCATGGTACTTGCCCCTCTCGACTCCGATCGATTCAGCCTACACCCGGAGCAACCTCGCGTGCAGGTGTGAAAACGGTACGGAAGCCGCCTGTTTCGGCCGTTTCGTTATCTTCGGACTGTATTGCGCTGCCGGACATTTCGGACAAAGTGCGGGTGTATCGGTGGCCGCGACGAAGGGTTGCCGGTGCAGTGCTCGCACCGATCCGGCAAACGGGATTTCACCGCCGCTCGATGCACTCGGCGCCGGGGTCCGGCATCGGGCGGTGCATGGCATTTGTCGGATCTATACGAAATTCTCCGAACTGCGGATAGCGGGTGTGTGCGGTGGTATCGGTATCCGCGATACTTCGGATTGTTCGAATAGTCCGGCTTTCTGCGATGTGGTGTGCCCGGGCGCCGCGTGCGCGAAAAAGATCGAATTCGGTGCGGTGCAGGCTATTACATTTCACTCGGGTGGCGCTTCGATCTCCGGGGTGTCGGGAGGGGTGTGTGGCGGGGGAAGGGGCCGCCTCGATCGTCGGTGTGGGGCGATGCGGGTGGCAGTGCCGGGTCGGCCTCGGCCGCACTTGCGGCGCGGTTGCCCGGCGCCGAACCGGAGCCGGAGGAGACCGTCCTCCGGTCGTCGCACCGGCCGTCGGGACGCGGTCCATTTCAGTGGCGTGAGTCACAGTGATGTGTGTGGGGTTGTCCTGCGCGTGATCGTCGGGAGTCGTGTTCGAGACCGGATCCGACAGCGCCGGGCGTGTCGCGGCGGGCAACGCGTCGCCGGAACTTGTCGGTGGTCGGGCCTACCCTGGTGACCATGGCTTTCGCAACGGAGATCCCCGCGGACTCGGACGAACCCGGTGGGCAGCCGCTGGCACATTCGGAGTTCCGGCCCATCGGGGCGATCGAGCGCTCCGATGGGCATTTCGAGGTGGTCAGTGAGCACAAGCCCGCCGGTGACCAGCCCACCGCGATCGCAGAGCTGGAACACCGGTTGCGGGTGGGGGAGAAGGATGTGGTGCTGCTCGGCGCCACCGGCACCGGTAAGTCCGCGACGGCCGCGTGGCTGATCGAGAAGGTGCAGCGCCCCACGCTGGTCATGGCACCGAACAAGACCCTTGCGGCGCAGTTGGCCAACGAACTGCGCGAGATGTTGCCGCACAACGCGGTGGAGTACTTCGTCTCCTACTACGACTACTACCAACCCGAGGCCTACATCGCCCAGACCGACACCTATATCGAGAAGGACTCCTCCATCAACGACGATGTGGAGCGGCTGCGGCACTCGGCCACCTCGAGTCTGCTCTCGCGCCGTGACGTGGTGGTGGTGGCCTCGGTGTCGTGTATCTACGGCCTCGGTACCCCGCAGTCCTATCTGGACCGGTCCGTCCAGCTCGAGGTGGGCGCCGAGGTGGACCGCGACCGGCTGCTGCGACTGCTGGTCGACGTGCAGTACACCCGCAACGACATGTCGTTCACCCGCGGGTCGTTCCGGGTCCGCGGCGACACCGTGGAGATCATCCCGTCCTATGAGGAACTCGCCGTCCGCATCGAATTCTTCGGCGACGAGATCGAGGCGTTGTACTACTTGCACCCGCTCACCGGGGATGTGGTGCGTCAGGTCGACACGCTGCGAATCTTCCCCGCCACCCACTATGTGGCCGGACCGGAACGGATGGAGCGCGCGGTCGGCGATATCGAGACCGAACTCGAGGCACGCCTGGCCGAACTGGAACGCCAGGGCAAGCTGCTCGAGGCGCAGCGGCTGCGCATGCGCACCCAGTACGACCTGGAAATGATTCGGCAGGTCGGGTTCTGTTCGGGTATCGAGAACTACTCGCGGCATATCGACGGCCGTGCGGCGGGTTCGGCACCGGCGACCCTGCTGGACTACTTCCCGGAGGACTTCCTGCTGATCGTCGACGAGTCGCATGTGACCGTCCCGCAGATCGGCGGAATGTACGAGGGCGACATGTCGCGCAAGCGCAACCTGGTCGAATACGGTTTCCGGCTCCCGTCCGCGGTCGACAACCGCCCACTGACCTGGGAGGAGTTCGCCGACCGGATCGGCCAGACCGTGTACATGTCGGCGACGCCGGGACCGTACGAACTCGGCAGTACCGGCGGCGAGTTCGTCGAACAGGTGATTCGACCGACGGGGCTGGTCGATCCGCAGGTCGTGGTCAAACCCACCCAGGGGCAGATCGACGATCTCGTCCACGAGATTCGGGCGCGCACCGAACGCGACGAGCGGGTGCTGGTCACCACGCTCACCAAGAAGATGGCCGAGGACCTCACCGACTATCTGCTCGGGCTCGGTGTGCGGGTGCGCTATCTGCATTCCGAAATCGACACGCTGCGCCGCGTCGAACTGCTGCGCCAGCTTCGCCTGGGCGAATACGACGTGCTGGTCGGTATCAACCTGCTGCGTGAGGGGCTCGACCTTCCGGAGGTATCGCTGGTGGCGATTCTGGACGCCGACAAGGAAGGGTTCCTGCGCAGTAGCACCAGCCTGATCCAGACCATCGGCCGCGCCGCCCGCAACGTCTCGGGTGAGGTGCACATGTACGCCGACAAGATCACCGACTCGATGCGTCAAGCGATCGACGAGACCGAACGGCGCCGCGCGAAACAGGTCGCCTACAACGAGGAACACGGGATCGACCCGCAACCGTTGCGCAAGAAGATCGCCGACATCCTGGATCAGGTGTACCGCGAAGCGGACGAGACCGAAGTGGAGATCGGCGGTTCCGGCCGCAATGCCAGCCGGGGCCGCCGTGCCCAGGGTGAACCCGGTCGCGCCGTGAGTGCGGGGGTATACGAAGGTCGCGATCTGGCGAATATGCCGCGCGCGGAACTGGCGGACCTGGTGGCCCAGCTGACCGACCAGATGATGAACGCTGCGCGTGAACTGCAGTTCGAGCTCGCCGGCCGACTGCGTGACGAAATCGCGGACCTGAAGAAGGAGCTGCGCGGAATGGATGCCGCCGGGCTGAAATGAGTACCGCCGGCACCCCCGCTCGCAGCACGGCGCGAGCCGACCCGCTCGGATCGGTTCCGGTGCCGCCACCGGAAGTGACGAAGGGGATTCTGCATCCGGAGGAGCAGGAACGCCATCGCACGCTGACCCGGCTGCCCGCCGGTCCGCTGACCGGCCGATACGTCGAGTGGTACTGGTCCGTCGCGTGGGACCTGCGGGGGCGGGAGAGCTATTGCGCCGAGGTGTTGCCGTATCCATCGGTGAACGTCACCTTCGAACGCAGCACGGTGCGTACCGGTGGATTCGTCAGTGGGGTGTGCACCAGGAAATTCGTCCGTGAGTTGGCGGGGGAGGGGATGACATTCGCCGCCAAGTTCCGGCCGGGCGGATTCGGTGCATTCACCGGTATCGACGTCGGCGCCCTGCAGGATATCGCGGCACCGCTGAGCGAGGTACTGCCCGAGGCGGCCGGCCTGGCCGAGCAGGTGCTGGCCGCCGACGATACGGACCGCCGCCGCGACCTGGTCGATTCGTTCTTCGCGCGGGCGGCGCACCGTCGGGACCCGGATCAGAACTATCGGCTGGTGCTGCGGATCATCGATGCGATGGAGTTCGATTCCGGTCTCACCAGGGTCGACCAGGTCACCGAGCGGTTCGATATCCCGGTCCGCACCCTGCAGCGGCTGTTCCGCCGCTACGTGGGGGCGGGCCCGAAATGGGTGCTGCGCCGCTACCGGCTCCAGGACGGCGCGCACCTGCTCGGCCAGGGCCGCAGCGACGATCTCGCGACCTTGGCACTGGACCTCGGGTATTTCGATCAAGCCCATTTCAGTCGCGAATTCGCGAAGGAGGTCGGAATGGCACCGCTGGAATATGCGCGTGCGGTGATGATGCCGCCGCACTGTGCCCGGTAAATGACTGCCGATCCGCAGTACCGCGATCGATTAGCGGAGGTGGCGAATTGTGAGTTCTCACCAACCCGATCCGGTACGGGTTTTCGGCCGCCGACAGTATGCCTTTCCGGACCCGGGCGCGGTCATTGTGATGAAAATCCCAGGGCCGCAAGAGGGTTCACCGCCGTGTGACCATGTACCGAGAAGTGTCGGACCGGCCCGGATCTTCCCAGGTAGGGCGGGGCCGACCGGGTCATGGGAAGGCGTTTGTGCGTCCGCGGTCACACGGCGCTCCGGTGTGATGTGTTGCGAATTCTGATGATTCCACCGTGCGAGCGGTTATGGTCTAGCGCAGTTGCTCGTGCGGATTCTGCGCGAATTCCGCCGGGCATCCGCCCACTCGGACGTTTGGAGGAAAGATGACCGCCTACCGGTCCATTGTCGTCGGTACCGATGGCTCGGATTCGTCGTATGTCGCTGTAGAGAAGGCTGCGGCGCTGGCCGGCGCTGCGGGAGCGACTCTGATCGTCGCGTGCGCCTACTACCCGACCGACGACCGGGACGTGGCCGCCGCGGCCGACGTGCTCAAGGACGAGGCCTACCAGGTGCGCGGTTCCGCGCCCACCAACGAGATCCTGCGGATCGCGCGGGACAAGGCCGTCGCCGCCGGCGCCGGTGAGATCGTCGAACGTCCCATTGTCGGCGAACCCGTCGAGTCGCTGCTGGATCTGGTGAAGGAGGTCAAGGCGGATCTGCTCGTCGTGGGTAACCGTGGCCTCAATACCCTGACCGGCCGACTGCTCGGCTCGGTGCCCTCCGATGTGGCCCGGAAGTCGCGCGTCGACGTTCTCATCGTGCACACCGTCCGCTGATTCGGCGGCCCCGCCCGGGGCCTCAGCGCAGCGCGCCGAGGACCTCGGGCAGCGTGCCGGTATGCACGACCGCCAGTCGCTGCGTCGCGCGAGTGAGAGCGACGTAGAGATCGTTGAGTCCACGTGGTGACTCGTCCAGGATCGCCTGGGGTTCCACCAGGACCACTGCGTCGAACTCCAGGCCTTTCGCCTCCGACACCGTCAGTACCTGGACCGAATCGCTCGCCAGCGAACTGTATTCGTGCGCCGTGGCGTGCGGGGCGAGCACGGCGGTGATGCCCGGCCGCTCCGCCTCGGCGGCCACGAGATCGGTGACCGCGCTCAGCGAACCCCCGGCCGAGACCCGGACCGCCCGTGGTGCGAAACCGGATTCCCGCACCGAACGCGGGATCGTCGCGCCCGGATCGATCGCGGCCAGCACATCGGCGGCCACCCCCATGATCTCGGCGGGAGTGCGATAGTTGACCGTCAGCTCGGTGAGCTTCCAGCGCTGTGCGACATACGGTTCGAGCATGCGCTGCCAGGACGAGGCACCCGCCGGATCGCCGGTCTGTGCGACATCTCCGACCACCGTCACCCAGCGGTTGGGGATGCGGCGCATCACCATCCGCCAGGCCATCTCCGACAGCTCCTGTGCCTCGTCGATGATGACGTGACCGTAGGTCCAGCTGCGATCCCCGGCGGCACGCTCCGCGGTGGTCTGGCTGTTGCGAACGTGCTGACGTTCGGCCAGCTGCCCCGCGTCGATGAGGTCGTAGGCCATCAGGATCTCCGGATCCAGATCGTCTTCGAGGTCCTGCGGCGCCGACCCGGTGAGAATATCGAGCGCTTCCTGCGCCTCGGCCAACTGCGCGCGCCACCGTCGGCGGGAACGTTCCCGTTCCTCGGCGTCGTCGATGCCGAGCAGCTCGGCCAGTTCGTCCAGCAGCGGTGCGTCCGCGGCGGCGAAGGCGGGCCGATCCCCGGCGGGCGATTCCCGGAACAGCTCCTTGCGGTCTTCCGGGCCGAAACCGCCTGCCGCACGGGCCAGCCGATCAGGGTCGGCCCACAGCTCGGCCAAGACCTGCTGCGGCGTCAGAATCGGCCACAGTCGCGCGATCGCCTGCTGGATGCCCGCGTCGGCGCGCATCTCGTCCCGGATCTCGGTCAGATCGGCCTGGCTCAGCAGATTGCGGGCGTTGTGCGTCGGCCGCCGGCCCGCGGCGGCATCGGCCTCGTCGACGGTATCGGCGAACTGGTCCCGGCCGATGACCTGCGCGAGCTGATCGGTGAGGGCGTCGACCACCGACGCGGCGAAGATCGGGCGCGCCAGATTGTGCGCCCGGCGGGAGGACCGCGCGCGGCCGCGGGCCCGGGTCGCGATCTTGCGGTCCAAGGTCAGTTCGTAGCCGTCGAAATCGAGCCGGATCGGGTCGCCGGGCACCTCCTGGCGGTCACGTACCGCCTTCTTCAGGACGTCGAGCATGTCGAGCGAGCCCTTGAGTTCGCCCGCCCGCAACGAATCCTCCAGTGTCGCTTCCACTCCGGGGTACAGGTTGCCGACGGTGGACAGCAGCACCCCGGTTTCGCCGAGTGACGGCAACACCTGGCCGATGTAGTCGAGGAAGGTGGAGTTGGGGCCGATGATCAGCACGCCGGCCTTGTCCAGCTGCTGCCTGTAGGTGTAGAGCAGATAGGCCGCCCGGTGCAGCGCGACCGCGGTCTTTCCGGTTCCCGGACCGCCCTGCACCACCATCACGCTGCGGTGCTCGGAGCGGATGATCGAATCCTGTTCGCTCTGGATCGTCTCCACGATGTCGGTCATATGCCCGGTCCGGGCGGCGTTGAGCGCGGACAGCAGGGCACTTTCACTGCCCACGCCGACCTCGTCGGACTCCAGCGCGCCGGCCTCCCGTGCCGCCTCCAGATCCAGGTACTCGTCGCTGATTCCGGTG
This sequence comes from Nocardia vermiculata NBRC 100427, assembly GCF_001613265.1. Classification (GTDB taxonomy): domain Bacteria; phylum Actinomycetota; class Actinomycetes; order Mycobacteriales; family Mycobacteriaceae; genus Nocardia; species Nocardia vermiculata. Next base: position 66,219 of record NZ_BDCA01000017.1, on the reverse strand, counting down.
ACCGTGCGATTGCGCGAGCGGATGTGACGGCGCCTGGTCAGACCGTCCGGCGCCGCGGTGGTGGCCAGGTAGAACGGGCGCGCCAGCGGTGCGCGCCAGTCCAGCAGCAGCGTGTTGTAGTCGTCGTCCTCGTCCAGGATGCCCAGGCGCCCGATATAGCGGAACCCCTCGTCGTCACCGTCGGTAGCGGTGAGATCGATGCGGCCGAAACACAATCCGTTCTCGGCGGCATCGTATTTGGCCAGATCCTCGTGGTAGAGCTGCGTGAACGATTCCCGCTCGCTACGGGCCTGCGGGGTGCCGCCGTTTTCCAGCAGCACCGTGCGCAGCCTCCGCTGGGCGTATTCGCGCATGGCGTCCAGACGCTGATAGAGCAGGCTCAGATAGGTCTGCTCCCGCTCCAGCTCGGCCGCGCGGTCGCTGGCCGGATGGTCCTCGGTGAGGCGATCGGGCAAGACGGAACTCCTTGTCAGCGCGTGGCCGATCGGGCCCGCGCGGGAAAGAAAACGGAATCGTCGAGTCTAATCCGTGGCCGCCGGACTCGCCGTAGCCGCAGGTGACGGTGTCGTGAATACGGTAGTGAAATGGTGCGGTCGAAGGCTGCCTCGAATTCGGCGGTGCGGTCGATGGCGACGGGGAGCAACGCGTGTTCGGTGATCATGGACCGTGCTTTCAGGAGGCGTGCGTGCTGTTCGGACGGCGTCGCACGCCCGCGCTGTCGCCGCCGGCCGGTTTGGCCCGGTACATCGCGAGATCGGCGTCGTGCAGCACGGCTTCGGGGGTACGGGGATCGGCGGGGCGCAGCGCGGTGGCGCCGATCGAGGCGTCGACGTGGATACGGTGGCCGCGGGCGATGATCGGTTCGGCCATGGTCTGGCGCAGCCGCGCGATGAGGCCCTCCATATCCTCGGGCTGGGTCCGGCCCGACAGCAGTACCAGGAATTCGTCACCGCCGATGCGGCCGACCACGTCATCGCCGCGCAACCCGCGCTGCAGGCGCTGGGCGACGATCTGCAGCACCGTGTCGCCGATGGCGTGGCCAAGGGTGTCGTTGATGGACTTGAACCCGTCGAGATCGATGAACAGCACGTTGGATACCGGCGTGGGCTCGTCGACGCCGAGCGCGGTTGCCAGCCTCGACAACACCAGTGACCGGTTGGCCAGCCCCGTGAGCGGATCGTGGGTGGCTTGATACTCCAGTTGCCGACGGCTGGCCCGGAACTCGGTGACATCGTTGAACGAGGAGACTGCGGGGGAGTCGGGGGCTCCCGGATTCAGCAATCGGCTTGAACCGGACAACCAGCGCCGCTGTCCGTCCGGCCGGTCCACGCCGAACATGTAACGGGAGACGGTTTCCCCGGTGGCCAGGGTCCGGGCCACCGGGTGGTGTGAGGGGGCCAGTGGCGCGGCGTTGGCGTCGAGCAGCACGAGGGGCAGTGAATCGATGCGGCGGCCGACGAGATCGTCGCCCTCGTGGCCGAAGATGCGCAGCGCGGCGGGGTTGATCGACTCGATCCGGCCGCCGCGGTCGATGACGACCACGCCCTCTTCGAGCTGGGACACCACTGCGGTGTAATGCTGTTCGGCCCGGCGCTGCGCGGCCTCGGCCCGGCGCTGCGCGGTGAGATCGTGTAGCACCACCTGATAGGCGAGCCGCCGCTGCCACACGGTGAGTACCGAGACCGTTTCGACGTCGACGGCTTCGCCGTCGCAGCGGACCAGTGTCATCTCCGCGGTCTCTGAGGCGTCGCCGCTGCGGTGCAACCGCGCGATGCGTTCGAACATCGCCGCGACGTCGTGTTCGGCGACGAACTGCGCCACCGGGCGCCCGACCACCTGGTCGACTCCCGTGGCGGCCACCATGCGCACGATCGCCGGATTCGCGTAGACGATGATGCCGTCCTCGTGGACGACGATCCCGTCCGGACTGTGCTCGACCAGGGTGCGGTACCGCTGGGCGAGTTGTTCGGCCTCGATCACTGCATCGGGCCGGTTCTCACCTGCCTCAACCACATGTAACCCCCTGATCATGGACTGTTCAGGTCGCTTGGTGCACGAGACCATTCTGATACTGACAGCCGGTGGATCACAGTGCCGGCGATATTGGTTCTGTCACAGTTCGACTACGGGTTCCACCTGTGAGCAATCATGGCATGATCCGATCATGCAGGTAATGCCGGAGGCATGAGCCGAGCCGGTGTAGGAGCGGGAATGGCCAGCACTAGCCCCAGATCCAATCAACACTATCAAGATCGCATCCCGATCGCAGGCGTGGGTGTGGTGAGCGGTTACGGGTGGGGACGCGAGTCCTTGTGGCAGGGCCTGAACAGCGGAAAGGCGGCGGCGGGCCTGCACCCCGGTTACGGTGCCGACTACGACGAATACGCCTGGGTCGCGCTGGTGCCCGACGGCGGCGACGACGCCGTGAGCCCCGGCCGCTACGGGCGCGCGGTGCAGGAATCGGTGCGGGAGGCGATCGCGGACGCCGAGGCCCGTGGCTGGCGTCCGGGCCGCCGGGTCGGGCTGGTACACGGCATCGTGCTGGGGGATGTGCGCGACTGGGAGGAGTTCTACCGCCGCGACGGCGGACGGCGTCGGTCCCGCGACTATCTGCGGTTGCTGCCGTCCACCCCGGTGTCGATGATCATGCAGGAATTCGGTTTCCACGGCCCGTCGATGAACATCTCTGCGGCCTGCAGTTCGGCGAACGTGGCCCTGATCACCGCGCAGATGTGGCTCGATCAGGGGATCGCCGACGACGTGGTCTGTGTGACCACCGACGTTTCGTCCACCCCGGACATGGTGCACCACTTCGTGGAGATGGGTGCCGCGGTGACCGACACCGAGCCGATGGACGCCTGCCGGCCGTTTCAGCACGGGAGTCGCGGATTCAGCTTCGGTGAGGCCTCGGTGGCATTCGTGCTGTCGCGGTCGGTGCAGCGGCCCTACTGCCGCCTGCTCGGCGGCGCGATGACCAATGACGCTTATCACGTCGTGTCCGTGGACCCCGGTCTGGAGCGGATACTGGACTGTGTACACCAGGGCTTGGAGCGGGCCGGCACGCGTCCCGACCAGGTCGGGTACTACAACGCACACGGCACCGGCACCCGGCAGTGCGATGTGGCGGAGCGGGCCGTGCTGGCACAGATCTTCGACGACCGGCCCCACATCACCTCGGTCAAGCCGCTGACCGGCCATTGCATGGGTGCGGCGGCCGGTGTCGAGATCGCCGCCGCGGCCCTGGGCTACGAGCGCGGTGTCGCGGTGTCGGCGCCGGTGGTGGCCGAGGCGCATCCGCGCCTGCTGGACGGACCCACCCCGTTCGACGGCGGCATCACGGTCAAGACCTCGCTGGGGATGGGAGGCCACAACTCCGTGGTGGTGCTCGGTCAGCCGGACTGAACGCCGGTCCGATCCGGCGCCGCGGCCGAACTTGTCGGTGGGTGTGCTTAGCATGGCGGCTGGGGTGAGTCCGGACGCAGAAATTCGATCGAGAAGGGACAACCGGTGGCGGATCTGTTGACCGTGCGCGGAGCTCGGGAGCACAACCTGAAGGGAGTGGACCTCGACCTGCCACGTGACAGCCTCATCGTGTTCACCGGGTTGTCCGGGTCGGGCAAATCGAGCCTGGCATTCGACACGATCTTCGCCGAGGGCCAGCGGCGTTATGTGGAGTCGCTGTCGGCCTATGCCCGCCAGTTCCTCGGGCAGATGGACAAGCCGGACGTCGACTTCATCGAGGGGCTGTCGCCCGCGGTGTCGATCGACCAGAAGTCGACCAACCGCAACCCGCGCTCGACGGTCGGCACCATCACCGAGGTCTACGACTACCTGCGGTTGCTCTACGCCCGGGCCGGGACGCCGCACTGCCCGGTCTGTGGGGAACTGATCGCCAAGCAGACCCCGCAGCAGATCGTGGACCAGGTGCTGGATATGGAGGCCGGGATCCGCTTCCAGGTCCTCGCGCCGGTGGTACGCACCCGCAAGGGCGAGTTCGTTGATCTGTTCGACCAGCTCAACACCCAGGGGTACTCCCGGGTGCGGGTGGACGGCGTGGTGTATCCGCTGACCGACCCGCCGAAGCTGAAGAAGCAGGAGAAGCACGACATCGAGGTCGTGGTGGACCGGCTGGCGGTGAAGCCGAGCTCCAAACAGCGGCTCACCGATTCGATCGAGACGGCGTTGCGGCTGGCCGACGGCATCGTGGTGCTGGACTTCGTGGACCGTGAGGAGAACGCACACGATCGCGAGCGGCGCTTCTCCGAGAAACTGGCCTGCCCGAATGCGCATCCGCTCGATATCGAGGATCTGGAACCGCGCTCGTTCTCGTTCAACTCGCCCTACGGCGCCTGCCCCGATTGCGCGGGCCTGGGTATCCGCAAGGAGGTCGACCCGGATCTGGTGGTGCCGGATCCGGAGCTGAGCCTTGCCGACGGCGCGATCGCGCCGTGGTCGCGCGGCCAGACGGCCGAATACTTCAACCGGCTGTTGTCCGGTCTGGCGGCGGCGATCGGCTTCTCGATGGACACGCCGTGGAATGCGTTGCCGCTCAAGGCTCGTAAGGCGGTGCTGGAGGGCAGCTCCGACCAGGTGCACGTGTCCTACACCAACCGTTACGGTCGCAAACGCTCCTATTACGCCGACTTCGAGGGCGTCATGCCGTTCCTGCAGCGGCGCCTGGAGAGCACCGAATCCGAGCAGATGAAAGAGCATTACGACGGCTACATGCGCGATGTGCCGTGCCCGGTCTGCCGCGGCGCCCGGTTGCGCCCGGAAATTCTGGCCGTCACCTTGGCCGCCGAGGGCGGCCGCCGGTCCATCGCCGAAGTGTGTGAGCTGTCGATTCGGGACTGTGCGCGCTTCCTCAACTCGCTGCGCCTGGGGGAGCGGGACGCGGCGATCGCCGGCCAGGTACTCAAGGAGATCCAGGCCCGGTTGGGTTTCCTGCTCGATGTCGGTCTGGAATATCTGAGCCTGTCGCGAGCTGCGGCTACTCTATCCGGCGGTGAGGCGCAGCGGATCCGGCTGGCGACCCAGATCGGGTCCGGTCTGGTCGGGGTGCTCTACGTGCTCGACGAGCCCTCCATCGGCCTGCACCAGCGCGACAACCGCCGGTTGATCGAAACCCTTACCCGGCTGCGGGATCTCGGTAACACGCTGATCGTGGTGGAACACGACGAGGACACCATCCATGCCTCGGACTGGGTGGTGGACATCGGGCCGATGGCCGGCGAACACGGCGGCCAGGTCGTCTACAGCGGGCCGTACGGGGGCCTGCTGACCGATCCGAGTTCACTCACCGGCGCGTATCTGGCCCGCCGCGAAGTGATCGAGGTGCCACTGGTGCGGCGCCCGGTGTCGAAGAAGAAGCAACTCACCGTCGTCGGCGCGAACGAGCACAACCTGCGGGGAATCGATGTGGGCTTCCCGCTGGGCGTGCTCACCGCGGTGACCGGCGTCTCGGGTTCCGGTAAGTCGACGCTGGTCAACGACATCCTCGCCACCGTGCTGGCGAACAAACTCAACGGTGCCCGCCAGGTTCCCGGACGGCACACCAGGATCAACGGGCTCGACCATCTCGACAAGCTGGTGCAGGTCGACCAGTCGCCGATCGGCCGGACACCACGCTCGAATCCGGCAACCTACACCGGTGTCTTCGACAAGATTCGGACGCTGTTCGCCGCGACGACCGAGGCGAAGGTGCGTGGCTACCAGCCCGGGCGCTTCTCCTTCAACGTCAAGGGGGGCCGGTGCGAGGCCTGTTCGGGTGACGGCACCCTGAAGATCGAGATGAACTTCCTGCCGGACGTGTATGTCCCCTGCGAGGTATGTCACGGCGCCCGGTACAACCGGGAAACTCTCGAGGTGCACTACAAGGGCAAAACCATTGCGGAGGTACTCGATATGCCCATCGAGGAGGCGGCCGAATTCTTCGAGCCGGTCACCTCGATCCACCGCTACCTCAAGACACTGGTCGATGTAGGACTGGGATACGTGCGGCTGGGACAGAGCGCCCCGACCCTGTCCGGAGGTGAGGCACAGCGGGTGAAGCTGTCCGCCGAACTCCAGAAGCGGTCGACCGGACGGACGGTCTACATCCTGGACGAACCGACCACCGGTCTGCACTTCGAGGACATCCGCAAACTGCTCGCCGTGATCAACGGTCTGGTGGACAAGGGCAATACGGTCATCGTCATCGAACACAACCTGGACGTGATCAAGACCTCGGACTGGGTGATCGATATGGGTCCGGAGGGTGGTTCCGGCGGCGGCACCGTCATTGCGCAGGGCACTCCGGAAGATGTTGCGGCGGTGGCGGAAAGCTACACCGGACAGTTCCTGCGCGGTGTGCTCGATCCTGCCGCGCAGGGCCCGGCGGTCGAACCTGGGAAGGCGGCGCGGAAGCGGAATGCGGCGCCGAAGAGCGGATCGAAGGCTGCTGCGCCGAAGAAGTCGACCGCGAAGAAGTCGACCGCGAAGCCGGCCGCGCGCCGCACCTCGGCCGTCGGCTGACCGAACCGTGCACCGGCTGTCACCGATATCGGGCTGTGCCGGCCCGATATCGGTTCAGCCGATGTCGTCGGCCACGGCCTCCGAGCGTCGTCGGCCGAATTTGCGCCGCCGGTAGAAGATCTCCTCCACCGACGGTGCGCTGGCGGTGACGGCCGTACTCACGGTTGCCAGCATCGGATCGTCGTGCCGTTCGGCCAGATGCCATTGCACACCGGCGCGTCGCTCCGGTGGCAGGCTCGCCCATACCTCGCCGATTCTGGTCTGGATCGGGTAGTCGCCTGCCGCAACGATATCCAGTAACACCGGCCACAGGTTTGCCTCGGTGGCGTGCGAGGGCAGTGCCGCGATCACGGCGTCGGGTTGTTGTGCGAGCATCAGGGCCAAGGCCGGGCGCAGTGCCGGATCGGTACGCTCGAGCACACCGAACAGACCACGCCAGGGTGCCGAATCGGAGCAACCGTCCAGCGCACGCAGTAGTGCGGCGGCGACCGCGGTGTCCCCGAAGATCGGTAGCGCGGCGACCGTCGCGACCGCATGGGGGCGTAGGGAATCGAACAGGATGCACAGATCGTGCACGGCGTTCCCGTGGACCGCGGTGAGGATCAGATCGCTCAGCGCGGCAGGTGTGCCGATACCGACCACGATATCGCCGATCTCCGCGGCCACCTCGGTGTCGCATCGGGCGAAAACCGACAGCGCGGCCACCCGCAACTGTGGTGACCCGCGCAGCACGGTCGTGATCATCCGTGGCATCCGCCCGCCGGAACCGTCCAGCAGCCGCCGCACCACGGAACTGATCGCCGGCGCGGAGAACGCGAACGATGCCGAGAAGATCAGTCCCGCATCGTCGTGCACGCCTTGTTCCACGGCCTCGATCAGCCGAGGGGTGGCATAGGCGAGGAACGGTCCGGCGGTGATGTAGTCGCGCCGGCGCAGGATCTCGTTCACGATGTGCACGATCGGTTCCGGTGGGGCCACCTGCGCCAGTTCGCCCACGGTGCGCGGATCGAGATACGGCGCGCAGTCGGCGGCGTAGCCGACGCCCAGCAGGGCGACGGTGTCGGCCGCCTTCTTCGGATGGTCGATACCCACCGCGCCGGCGGCGCGCCCGGTGAGTCGTGGCGGGACCAGCTTCTGAACCAGTGGCATGGAGATGCCCAGCGGGATCACCGGCACCAGCCTGCTGATCCGCTGGAAGGTTTCGGCGTGCTGGTCGAAGATGACCGCCGCCGCCCGCTGCTGGATCTCGTGCAGATTGTGTGCACCCAGCCGCTCCAGATGTGCGATGCGTTCCGGTGCGACGTGCAGCGTGCGGGCCAACAGGATGAGCTGTGCGCGGGTTACCGGATCCGTCATCGATCGAGCAGTTTTCCGAACATGATCTTCTTGGCCGGAGTGCGCAACGGACGCGGCAGCTCACCGATCATGGCATCGACCGACTGTGACAGGCCCTTCACTTCCTCGGTGCGTGCGTGGGTGAACAGGGCGAGCAGATCGGCGCACTCCCGGTCGGTCATCAGTTCTGTGGCGGTGAGCGGTGGTCCGCCCAGTGCGTTCTCCAGATCACGTCTGGCGGTCAAGATGCACCCCCGATACGAGTTGTGTCCTCCGCCACCGAAGATACCCGCGAAGACATCCGGTGAATCATAGAAAACGGACACCGAACGATGCGTCCGAACCGCGGCGTTTCAGGACAGGTCATCACCGGAGGTGGTGGCCGTTCCTGCGCGGTAACGAGTTCCGGCAGTGGCCGGACGTCTCGGCGGCGTCGTCTCCTGGAACGATCGAGGGTATGACCATCGCAACCAGGTTCACCGAACTCCTGTCCCTGCGACACCCGATCGCATCCGCGCCGATGGGCGGCGAGGCCGGTGGTGCGCTGGCGGCCGCGGTCTCCGACGGCGGCGGCTTGGGGCTCGTCGGCGGTGGGCGTGGCGACCGTGAATGGGTCGAGCGCGAACTGCGACTGGTCACCGAGCGCACGTCCGCCCCGTGGGGGGTGGGGTTCTTGAGCTGGGCGATCGATCGGGCGGTACTCGATCATGCCCTGTCGTTCCGGCCGGCCGCGGTCGTGTTGTCCTTCGGTGATCCCGCGCCGCTGGCGGCGGCGGTCCGGGATTCGGGCGCCGTGCTGATCGTCCAGGTGACCGACACCGAGGAGGCCCGGCGGGCCCTCGATGCGGGGGCGGATGTCCTGGTGGCGCAGGGCAGCGATGCCGGTGGGCACTGCGCGGCGCAGGGCACCGGCACCTTGTCCTTCGTGCCGACGGTGGTCGATCTGGCTGGTGCGGTTCCGGTGCTGGCGGCCGGCGGAATCGCCGACGGCCGGGCCGTGGCTGCGGCTCTCACCCTCGGTGCGTCCGGCGCCATGATCGGCACCCGCTTCGAGGCCACGCGCGAGTCGCTGGTGCTCGACGGGGTCAACCGCGCGTTGCTCGATGCGGTCGGTGCCGATACGGAGGTGGACCGGACCCTGGATATTGCGCGCGATGCACCGTGGCCGCAGGAATATCCGGCGCGCATCCTGCGCAACGCGTTCGTCGACCGTTGGCGTGGTCGTGACGAGGAGCTGCGCGACGACGCCGCCGCACTACGCGAGTACCGCGCGGCCGCCGCCCGTGGTGATCTCGCGGTTCTACCGGTCTGGGCCGGTCAGGCCGTGGACCGGGTCACCGAGATCAGCCCGGCCGCCGATCTGGTCGCCACCCTTGCGGCCGAGGCCGAGGCTGCGCTGCGCCGGATCACGCTGCGCGAGAGCTGAGCTCGACCGGCACCGAAGCTCCCGCGCCGACCCCTGTCCCGGCGGTGCGATCTCCCGCGGTCTTGACGGCCGAACACGCATCGATCATTATGAACGTGGGTTCATGAACGTTTGTTCATAATTATCGGCGAGGGAGACCGTGATGACCGAGATCGTCAATACCGCACAGTCCGAGGCGTGGAACGGCTACGAGGGTGAGCACTGGGCCGACCATGCCGACCGTTACGACGCGGTCAACTCCGGGATCAACGAGCCGCTACTGTCCGCAGCGAAAGTCGGCGCCGGAGATCGGGTCCTCGATATCGGTTGCGGCAACGGGCAGCTGACCAGAGCGGCGGCGCGGCGGGCGGCCGCGGCGACCGGGGTGGACCTGTCCGGGCCGATGCTCGCGCGGGCGCGACTGCTCGCCCGATCCGAGGCCGTGGACAACGTGTCGTTCGAGCAGGGGGATGCGCAGGTCTTCGGCTTCGCGCCCGGTTCCTTCGATGTGGCGGTGAGCCGGTTCGGCATCATGTTCTTCGCCGATCCCGTGGCGGCGTTCACCAATATCGCACGTGCACTGGGCCCCGGCGGGCGCCTCGCGGTGGCCGTACCGGTCACCCCGGAGTCCGATATCGCCGGTGTCTTCGCCGCGGCCGCGGCGCATCTGCCCGGTTTCGAGGCGGGGCACGGGTTCGACGTCTTCGCCGATCCCGAGGCCACCGCGGATCTGCTCGGTGCAGCCGGATTCACCGGTGTGACGAACGAGCTCGTGCTCACCGACAGTGTCTGGGGTGCGGATATCGACGACGCCACCGAATTCGTCGTGGGGTGGGGGCCGGTGCGATATCACCGTCTGTGCAACGACTTCGGGACCGACGCCGAGGTCCGGGCCGCGGTCGCGGGTGCGCTCGAACCGTTCGCCGGTGACGGGCCCGTCCGGTTGCGGGCGGCCTCCCGGCTCGTCACCGCCACCATCGCACTACCGTAGGTCTCATGTCACCCCGACGGGCGGCGGCGCTGCACGACCGCGCCGATCGCGATCTGCGTGCCCATCTGATCGCCACGGCCGAGAAGTTGTTCGCCGAGCAGGGCAGCGCCGGTCTCACCGTGCGTGGCATCGCGCGGGCGGCCGGGGTGTCGGACGGGGTGCTCTACAACCACTTCGCCGACAAGGAGGAGTTACTGGCGGCGGCACTACGCGCGCACCTGGAAACGGTGGATCGCGGTTTCCCGCCGCTCCCGGCCGCGGGCAGCGGAAGTGTCGCAGAGAATCTGGCGGTCTGCCTGCAGCAGGGGTTGGCACTGCATCGCGCGGTGCTGCCCGTGTTCGCGGGGCTGATCACCCAGCCCGCCGTGCTGGCTCGCTTCGCCGAAAGCGAAGGGCCGCGCCGGATCTGGCGCGAGGAACTGGTCGAGTATCTGCGGGCGGAACGGGAGCTGGGGCGGCTGCTGGCCGATGCGGACGTCGATGCCGCGGCCGCCGTCCTCGTCGGCATCTGTCACGATGCGGTGCTGTCGACGCTGTTGTCGGGCGCGCCGCACCCCGCCGCGCCGCCCTCGGTCGAATCCGTTGTCACGACCCTGCTGTCGGGGATCGCGCCGTAACGAACGGGTGAGCGGCCGCTGCCGGTCGGCCCGGTGCTCAGTAGACCGGGCCGGTGTATTTCTCGCCGGGGCCGGCGCCCGGTGCATCCGGATGGGCCGAGGATTCGCGGAAGGCCCGCTGCAACGACTGCAGTCCCTCGCGAATGGGACCGGCATGCGGGCCGAGGTACTCGACCGACGCGGTGACCAGTCCGGCGAGCGCGGTGATCACGCGGCGGGCCTCGTCCAGGTCGCGGCGCGGACTGGAATCGGGGTCCTCGTCGGCGAGGCCGAGTTTTTCCGCGGCCGAGCTCATCAGCATCACCGCGGCGCGGCTGATGACCTCGACCGCGGGGATCTCGGCCAGCTCGCGCACCGCCTCCGGATCGGCGGATTCGCTCAGGACCGACGGGTCACCCGCATGCTCGCTCATATCCGTAGCATGTCATCGGCACGCTCCGGCCGGGTGGCAGGGTCGCCCGATTGGGAGTAGACGCGCGTCCGGTGTAAAGTAGTGCGCGACGACCGCCCCGGTCTCGGACTGGAACCGATCCAGCTCGTCGGCTCGGGGCTCAAGTGGAGCCCGACTCCCACCATCGGCCGGTCACAGTGCCAGGTTCGATGGTCCCGGTCACTCGCCGTGTCGCGGCGGGTTTCTCCCGCGGATCCGTTCGCGGCGAGGTCGAGGTGGCAGTTCACCTGGTGAGCGCCCGCGGCGACCGGTCGACATTCGGGCCCCGTAGCGGTGAAATACCGCGACGGGGCTTTCGTGTTGGTTATGGGGTTGCAGTTGTTGCTCGCGGTCGTTGGACGACACCGCTTGACCTAGGAGGCCCCATCAGCACTGAGACCCGCATCAACGATCGCATTCGCGTACCCGAGGTCCGACTCATCGGACCGGGTGGTGAGCAGGTGGGGATCGTGCGTGTTGAAGATGCACTACGCGTCGCCCAAGAGGCCGACCTCGACCTGGTCGAGGTCGCACCGGACGCGCGTCCACCGGTCTGCAAGATCATGGACTACGGCAAGTTCAAATACGAGACCGCGCAGAAGGCGCGCGAGTCCCGCAAGAACCAGCAGCAGACCGTGATCAAGGAGCAGAAGCTCCGCCCGAAGATCGATGACCACGACTACGCCACCAAACGGGGACACGTGATGCGGTTCCTGGAGGCCGGGTCGAAGGTCAAGGTCACCATCATGTTCCGTGGCCGTGAGCAGTCGCGTCCGGAACTCGGTTTCCGGCTGCTGCAGCGGCTGGCCTCCGACGTCGCCGATCTGGGCTTCGTGGAGACCTCCGCCAAGCAGGACGGCCGGAACATGACGATGGTCCTCGCCCCGCACAAGGGTGCGAAGACTCGGGTCAAGGCACAGACCGCCGCACAGCAGAACGCCGCGCAGCGCAGCGCACCCGCCGGGGGCAGCTCTGCGCCCGCCGGTGGCAGCGCTCCGGCAGCACCGGCGGCTCCGGCGCCCGAAGCAGCCGGTACGCAGTAAACCGATTTCAAGACCGGCGGCATCGCACAGACGGTGATGCCGCCGGAACGAGACAAGATTGAGGAATCCATGCCGAAGATGAAGAGCCACAGCGGCACCTCGAAGCGATTCAAGGTGTCCGGTCGCGGCAAGCTGCTGCGCCAGCAGGCGAACCGTCGCCACCTGCTCGAGCACAAGTCCAGCCGCCGGACTCGTCGTCTGGACGGCAAGGAGGTCGTCGCCCCCGCTGACGTCCGTCGCGTCAAGAAGCTGCTCGGTATCTGACCACGATCCGAGTGCGCTCGCGCACCGTTCCCTCTTCCCAACCTGTGGGCGCCCCGGCGGCGCCCCTTCGATCGAACAAGGACTGATCAGTGGCACGCGTCAAAAGGGCCGTCAACGCTCAGAAGAAGCGCCGTTCCGTGCTCGAGGCCTCCAAGGGCTACCGTGGGCAGCGCTCGCGGCTGTACCGCAAGGCCAAAGAACAGCAGCTGCACTCGCTCACCTACGCCTACCGGGACCGCCGGGCGCGCAAGGGTGATTTCCGTAAGCTGTGGATCGCGCGCATCAACGCCGCGGCCCGCGCCAACGACATCACCTACAACCGCTTCATCCAGGGCCTGAAGGCCGCCGGTGTCGAGGTGGACCGCAAGATCCTCGCCGAGCTCGCGGTCTCCGACGCCGAGGCGTTCGCCGGCCTGGTGGCAGTCGCCCGCGCCGCGCTGCCCGAGGACGTCAACGCTCCGGCCGCCTGAGCCATCGCCTAGGTGACCGATACTTCGAAACGACCCGCGGACCGCGATTCCGGCAGCACCGATCAGGTGCTCTCGGAACGCACCCCGCGGGTCGTTTCCGCTGTCAAGCTGCACCGTTCGGCGACCCGTCGCAAAACCGGTCTGTTCCTGGCCGAGGGCGCCAATTCCGTGGCTGCCGCACTGGATACCGGGCGGGTGGCGGAGCTGTTCTACTCCCCGCGCGCTGCCGAACGCGAACACGAACTGGTGGCCTCGGCCGCGGCCCGCGGGGTGCGGACCAGCCTGGTGAGTGAACGCGCTGCCGCCCAGCTGGGCGAGACCGTCACTCCGCCCGGCCTGGTCGCGGTGTGCCGTCTGGTCGATGTGCCACTGGACCGGGTGGTGCGTGGTGTCGGCGACGAACCCGGCGGTCCCGACCGGCCGGCAGTCTCGCGGACCGGTCGTTCCACGATGCTCGCGGTGCCGGTGCAGATGTCGGACCCCGGTAACGCCGGAACGCTCATCCGCGTCGCCGACGCGGTCGGTGCCGACGGTGTCGTGCTGGCCGGTGATTCGGTGGATCCGCACAACGGCAAATGTGTCCGCGCCTGTGCGGGCAGCCTGTTCCATGTGCCGATCGCCCGCGAACGCGATATCGATGCCGTATTGCAGGCGCTGCGCGCGGACGGGATCACGATTCTGGCGACCACCGCCCGTGGCGAGGTCGAGCTGGACGAGGCCGACGATCTGTTGCGTCGTGCCGGCGAATCCGGCGGCACCGCCTGGTTGTTCGGGAACGAGGCCCACGGCCTGGATCCCGGGATCGCGGCCCGGACCGACCATCGCGTCCGCATTCCCATCCACGGGCGCGCCGAAAGCCTCAACCTGGCCGCGGCCGCGGCCATCTGCCTCTACACCGGGGCTCGTCTGCGCGCCTAGCTCGCGCGGGTGACGGCCGCACGGGGCCCGAGCGCGCGGAGTCGAATTACTGCGGGTGCCCGAACGACACGGAGGGCGCCGGACCCGTAGGTCCGGCGCCCTCCGTCGCGCTGTCCGTCAGTCGCGCGGATGCGCCAGTTCGATCACATGCTCGTCGCCGCCACCGGCTTCCAGGGTCAGGGTCGACGTCGTCGCGGGGTACCCCGCCGCGACCACGGTGTACTCACCGACCGCCAGATTGTCGAAACGGTAGGTGCCCTCGGCGTCGGTGATGGTGCTGTCGAGCACGGTGCCCCCGGCATCGACCAGCGTCACCCGGGCGTCGCGCAGCGGCCCGTGCGGGTGGTGCACCGTACCGCGCAGCTGTGCCCCGCGCGGCAGCACCACATCGAGCTGAGTCATGCCCTGCCCGTCGACCTCTGCCGGTACAGCGACCGGCTGGAAGGTCGCCGCATTCACGGCCACGGTCACCGGGCCGGGAACCAGTTCGGTCAGCGAGTAGCTGCCGTCGGTGCCGGAGGAGCCCGCCGCCAGGACGTCACCACGGCTGTCGGTCACGATGACCATGGCATCGGCCACCGCGGCACCGTTGTCCGCGGCACGGACGGTGCCGACCAGTCCGCTCATACCGGTGAGCCGGATGTCGTGGTCGAGCGCCCGGTCGTGCACGCTGATCGGGGTGGCCTGCGGCTGGTAGCCGTCGGCGGAGGCGATCAGGACGTACGAGCCGGACTCGGGTGCGTCGAGCGCATAGCGTCCGTCACCGTGGGCGATGGCGCGCCCGATCTGGCGCCCGGTGGGGGAGATCAGCGTGAGGGCGGTGCGCGGCACCGGAGTGCCGTCGCCGGCCCGCACATATCCGTGGACCGTGATCCCGGTGCTGACGAATTCCTCCGGCACCAGACCCGACGCGTCCTCGGCCAGCGCCTGCAGCGGGATCGCCGGTTGCGGAGCGGTCGCGGAATCCCCGGCGTGCACCGCGGCGGACTCACCGAGCTTCTCGCTGCTCTCGGTGATCGCGTTGGTGCGCAGTGCGACCTCCTTGACGAACAGTGTCAGCAGGAAGGCGATCAGCGCGAACGGCGCCGCGAAGAGGAAGATGTCGGCGATGCCGTTGCCGTAGGCACTCTCGACGACCGTCCGGACCGGTCCGGGCAGCGCCTGCACGTCCGGGATCTCGCCGGTGTTACCGCCCATGGCCTGTGCCGCGCCCGGACCCAGGTCACTCAGTCCGTCGGTGATGTAGTCCTTGACGCGGGTGGCCATCACGGCGCCCAGCGCCGAGACGCCGACCGCGCCACCGAGGCTGCGGAAGAACGCCACGAGGGAGCTGGCCGAGCCGAGGTCCTGTGCAGCCACCTGGTTCTGCGTGGCCAGCACCAGATTCTGCATCGTCATACCGACGCCCAGTCCCATCATGGCCATGTACACCGCCACCAGCACGTAGTTGGTGTCGTAGGCGATGGTGCCCAGCAGGCCGAGTCCGGCGGTGATGAACAGGGCGCCGACGACCAGCCAGGCCTTCCACCTACCGGTGCGGGTGATGATCTGTCCCGACACCGTGGAGGAGACGAACAGGCCGCCGATCATCGGGATCGTCATGACACCGGACATGGTCGGCGACGCACCGCGCGCCAGCTGGAAGTACTGGCTGAAGAATACGGTGCCGGCGAACATCGCCACACCGACGAACAGCGAGGCCAGCGAGGTCAGCGTGATGGTGCGGTTGGCGAACAGGCGCATCGGCACGATCGGCTCGGACGCGCGCAACTCGGCCAGCACGAACAGCGCCGCCAGCGCCACCGACCCGACAACCATCACCACGGTCTGCCAGGAGGCCCACGCGTACTTGTCACCGGCGAAGGTGACCCACACCAGCAGCAGGCAGACCGCCGCGGTGACCAGGAACGCGCCCAGCCAGTCGACCTTCACGTCGCGCTTGGTGACCGGCAGTTTCAGCGTCCGCTGCAGCACGATCAGCGCGATGATCGCGAACGGCACACCGACGTAGAAGCACCAGCGCCAGCCGAGCCAGCTGGTGTCGGTGATGACGCCACCCAGCAGCGGGCCGCCCACCGTGGCCACGGCGAAGGTCGCGCCCAGATAACCGCTGTAGCGGCCACGTTCGCGCGGCGAAATCATCGCGGCCATGACGATCTGGGCCAGTGCGGACAGACCGCCGGCACCGATGCCCTGGACCGCGCGGCAAGCGATCAGCATGCCCGCGTTCTGCGACAGGCCCGCAACCACGGAGCCGCCGACATAGATCAGCAGGGCGATCTGAACCAGAGCCTTCTTGCTGAACAGGTCGGCCAGTTTGCCCCACAGCGGGGTGGTGGCCGTCATCGCGAGCAGAGATGCGGTGACGACCCAGGTGTAGGCGGATTGCCCGCCGCCCAGCGTGCCGATGATCTTCGGCAGCGCGTTGGTCACGATCGTCGAGGAGATGATCGCGACGAACATGCCCAGCAACAGGCCGGACAGAGCTTGCAGGATCTGCCGATGTGTCATCGGCGCGGCATCCGATATCTCGTCCGGTCTGCGGGCGGTGTCGTTCGCAGAGGTGATTGCCATGTTCTTCTTTCCGGATCTCCGGGACGACGCGGGCCGGGGGAACGCCCACAGCGCCGGTACCCGTGTCAAGAGTGGTTTGGGATCGATCAAATCATTTGATTACCGAAAGTAACTATAAACCCGGAAGGGGCCGCTGCAAAGGTGAAGGGGCCGGTGCCGTCTGTCACAGCGGAAATGCGCGCGCGAGGGGCTGCTGACATCGCCTACGATTCGACCAGCGACAATAGTGTGCAATCCAGACAACTAGTGTGCAAGGCAGACTAGATCGTGTAGGGGTGATCACCCCTGCCCCGAACCAGCCCAGGGGAGAGACGAACCATCGTGGCCGACGAGAAGGATGCAGCCGAGCAGTCAGTGACGCCGGCGGAGGCACTGAGCGAGGAGGCTCTCTCCGGTGCTGCCGCCGCCGCGGAGAAGGCGTTCACCGCAGCGGCCGACCTGGATGCGCTCGCTACAGCCAAGACCGAGCACATGGGTGGCAAATCGCCGATCGCGCTCGCGCAGCGGGCCATGGGCGGTCTGCCCAAACAGGACAAGGCCGATGCCGGTAAGCGGGTCAACGTGGCCCGTTCGCGGGTGGCGGAGGCCTTCGAGGCCCGGCGGTCGCAGCTGCTGGCCGAGCGTGACGCCGCGGTGCTGGTCGCCGAAACCATCGACGTCACCCTCCCGGCGCGCCGGGCCGCGGCCGGTGCCCGGCATCCGATCACGGTGATCTCCGAGCAGATCGAGGACGTCTTCACCGGGATGGGGTGGGAGATCGCCGAGGGGCCCGAGGTCGAGACCGAACACTTCAACTTCGACGCGCTCAACTTCCTGCCCGACCATCCGGCCCGCACCATGCAGGACACCTTCCACATCGCCGCCTACGGGCAGGACGAGACCGGGCCGCAGGCCTCGGGATCACGACAGGTTCTGCGCACGCACACCTCCCCGGTGCAGGTGCGGACCATGCTGTCGCGGGACCTGCCGATCTATGTGGTGTGCCCGGGTCGGACCTTCCGTACCGACGAGCTCGACGCCACCCACACTCCGGTCTTCTCCCAGGTCGAGGGCCTGGCCGTGGACAAGGGGCTGACCATGGCGCATCTGCGTGGCACGCTCGACGCGTTCGCCCGCGCCCTGTTCGGGCCCGAGACCCGCACCCGGATGCGGCCCAACTACTTCCCCTTCACCGAACCCTCGGCCGAGGTCGACGTGTGGTTCCCGGACAAGAAGGGTGGCGCGGGCTGGGTCGAATGGGGCGGCTGCGGCATGGTCAACCCGAAGGTCCTGATCGCCAGCGGTATCGATCCCGAGGTCTACAGCGGCTTCGCCTTCGGTATGGGTCTGGAGCGCACGCTGCAGTTCCGCAACGGCATTCCGGATATGCGCGACATCGTCGAGGGCGATGTGCGCTTCACCCTGCCCTTCGGCGTCCGCGCCTGATCCGCCGCATATCCACCCACTTCATACGAGGAAGCGAAACGTCACGTGCGAGTAGCGCAGTCCTGGCTGACGGAAACCCTGCAGCGGACCACCCCCGGATGGTCGCTGACCCCCGAGGAGCTCGACGCCGGTTTCGTCCGCGTGGGTCTCGAGGTCGAGGACCTCGAGACCCTGCAGCCGGTCACCGGAGACATCGAGCACCCGCTGGTGGTCGGCCGGGTCGCCGAGATCACCGAGCTGACCGAGTTCAAGAAGCCGATCCGCTTCTGCAAGGTCGACGTGGGCCATCCCGAGCTGCAGGAGATCATCTGCGGTGCACGCAATTTCGCCGTCGGTGATCTGGTCGTGGTGGTGTTGCCCGGTGGTGTGCTGCCGGGCGGGTTCACCATCACCTCGCGCAAGACCTACGGCCACGTGTCGCACGGCATGATCTGTTCGGTCGCCGAGCTCGGTATCGGCAAGGATCATTCGGGCATCCTGGTGCTCGAACCCGGCACCGCCGAACCCGGTACCGATGCCAACGAGCTGCTGGGCCTCGACGACACGGTGATCGAACTCAACATCACACCGGACCGCGGCTACTGCTTCTCGGTGCGCGGCCTGGCCCGCGAACTGGCCTGCGGCTTCGACCTCGACTACGCCGACCCCGCGGTCCGCACCCTGCCGGAGACCGACGTCGAGGCTCATTCGGTGACCGTCGAACCCGAGTCGGCCTGCACCCGGTTCGCGATGCGCAAGGTCACCGGTGTCGATCCGAAAGCGGTGAGCCCCTGGTGGTTACAGCGCCGGCTGCTGCTGGCGGGCGTGCGCCCGATCTCGCCCGCGGTGGATGTGACCAACTATGTGATGCTCGAGCTCGGCCAGCCGCTGCACGCGTTCGACGCTGCGAAGGTGAACGGCACGTTGACGATCCGGCGTGCCCATACCGGTGAGACACTGCGCACCCTGGACGACTCGGAGCGAGTGCTCGACGCCGAAGACGTTGTCATCACCGACGAGTCGGGCGTGATCTCACTGGCCGGGATCATGGGCGGAGCGACCACCGAGGTGGGCGAGGACACCACCGACATCCTGCTGGAGGCAGCGACCTGGAATCCGCTGGCCGTCTACCGTTCCGCGCGCCGGCACAAGCTGGTCTCCGAGGCCGGTAAGCGCTTCGAGCGCGTCGTCGACCCGGAGGTCCCGGTCGCGGCACTGGACCGCGCGGCCTCGCTGCTCGCCGAGATCGCCGGTGGCACCGTGGAATCCGCGCTCACCGATGTGCGGTTGCCGGTGCCCGCCACCGAACCGATCCGGATGGACATCGATCTGGCCGATCGGATCGCGGGCATCGTGTACCCCACCGGAACTTCGGCACGGCGGCTGGCGCAGATCGGCTGTTCGGTCGAGGTGAGCGTCAGCGACACCGGTCACGGTCAGCTCGTGGTGACTCCGCCGAGCTGGCGCCCGGATCTGGTACAGCCGGCCGATCTGGTGGAGGAGGTCCTTCGCCTCGAAGGACTCGAACGAATTCCGTCGGTGTTGCCGACCGCACCGGCCGGGCGCGGGCTCACCGCGACCCAGCGCCGCCGCCGGGCGGTGAGCCGAGCACTGGCATTCTCCGGATGTGTGGAGGTCCCGGCCTCGATCTTCATGACCGCGGGAGTCTTCGACACCTGGGGCCTCGACGCCGAGGACCCGCGCCGCGACACCCTACGGGTACTCAATCCGCTGGATGTGGAGAAGGCGGAGCTCGCCACCACCCTGCTGCCGGCCCTGCTCGAGGTGGCCGCCCGCAACATCTCCCGCGGTGAGCGGGACCTGTCCATCTACAGCATCGCGCAAGTGGTGCTGCCCGGTCCCGGAACACATGCGGTGGGTGAGCTGCCTACCGACCGGCGGCCCAGCGACGAGCAGATCCGTGAGCTGATCGAATCGTTGCCGGCGCAACCGGTGCATGTGGGGGCCGTGCTCAGCGGCCGCCGGGAACCGCGCGGCCCGTGGGGTCCGGGCCGGCCGGCCGAGGCCGCCGATGTCTTCGCGCTCGCCGACGCCGTGGCCGATGCCGCCGGCGTGAGCATCGAGCGTCGCGGGGCCACTCATCTGCCCTATCACCCCGGGCGGTGCGCGGAGTTGCTGGTCGAGGGCACCGTCGTCGGATATGCCGGTGAACTGCATCCCGCGGTGCTGGAACGCAGCGGCCTGCCGCCGCGCACCTGCGCCCTGGAACTGGACCTGGACGCCCTGCCGCTACGCGAAACCCGGCCCGCCCCGGTGGTGTCCGCGTTCCCTGCGGTGCTGCAGGACGTGTCGGTCAGTGTCGAGAAGTCCGTGGGTGCGGCGCAGGTGGAGTCGGCGTTGCGTACCGGGGCAGGTGAGCTGCTGGAAGATATCGCGCTGTTCGACGTGTACGAGGGTGCGCAGGCGGGCGCGGGACGCAAATCGCTGACCTACGCGCTGCGTTTCCGTGCCGAAGACCGCACGCTCACCGAGGACGAGGCCAGTGCGGCGCGCCACGCTGCGGTCACTGCTGCCGCCGATGCGGTGGGAGCGGTACTGCGCGGATAGCCTCCGCGCAGAGAGGGAGGTGTTGTGCGACATCCGGCCGAGAGTGTGCTCAACGCGCTGACGTTCCATCCGGAGCGCCCGATCACCATGACTCCCGAGCGGTTCGGGCTCGACTACGAGGACCTGTGGGTCACCGCTGCCGACGGGGCGCGGATCAACGCCTGGTTCGTGCGGGCGGAGCGCCCGATCGGCCACGTGCTCTACGCCCACGGCAACGCCGGCAATATCGGCGGCCGGTCGCCGGTGCTGGCGCTGCTGGCCGCCGCGGGGCTCGATGTGCTGACCTTCGACTATCGCGGGTACGGGCGTAGCTCGGGCCGACCGCACGAACGTGGGCTGTACCTGGACGCTCGCGCCGCGCGCCGGGCATTGCTGGAGCGTCCGGGGGTGGATCCCGAACGCGTTGTCTACCTGGGCAAGTCACTCGGTGGGGGAGTGCTGACCGAACTGGCCGTCACCCACCCGCCCGCCGCGATGGTCCTGATGTCCACGTTCACCGGGCTCCGTGCAGTCGGTCATGCCGTCTACCCGTTCATACCGAAAATGCTGGTGCCGGATGCGTTTCCGAGTGAACGGCGGATCCGGTCGGTGCATGCGCCGGTCTTCGTCATGCACGGTGACGCGGACGAGCTGGTCCCCGTCGAGATGGGCCGTGCCCTGCATGCTGCCGCGCCGGGGCCGAAACGGTTGCTGATCTATCCCGGTGCCGGGCACAACACCCTGATCACCATTCCCGGCTGGTCGGGCACGGTCGCCGGCTGGGTACGCGAAGTGCTCACCGCGGCGGAGCCGATCCCGGGCGAGTGACGCGGCCGATGCCTGCGGAGCAAGCCGGTCACCGGGCCGCGCCGTAATCCGGTCGGGTCCGCGGCGCGGTGGGTAGCCTGGTGGCATGTCCGAAACCGGTGATATGGCGGCACTGCTCGCCGCGCTGCCCGACGCGGAGTTGCTCGAGGTCGTGGCGGCCGCGACCGCGGGCAGGCCGAGCCTGGCCACACTGCATGTGACCGCAGTAGAGATGTCCGGAAAGCCCGCTCCCGCCCCGGCTGTCACGGATGTGAGTCCCGACACCCCGGGCACGGCCGCCGCGGTACCGCCCCCGGTCTCGGGAGGTTTCGGGCAGGTCGCCGTGGGCTCGGGGGTGCCGCTGCCGCCCGAGGGCTTCGGAGTGCCGGGCGGGTATGCCGAGTACTCCGAATCCGGAGTCCCTACTTTCGAGTCGGTTCGCGATAGGGTCGAGCAGCGTTACGGCACCGCCGAGGGGATGGGCGAGTTGGATCGGCAGACGCCGGCGGGCCGCAGCGCGGACGAACAATGGCAGGCGCGGGAGAAGGCCGCGCGGGAACGTCTGGACGCGATCCGGAAGTCGATGCACGGCGGCGACGCAGGGCAGTGATTCCGCACCTGTCTGGTCGTACCGGACAGGTGAAGGGGAATCCCATGACCGCACCGCGCGATATCGCCGCGAAACTTTTGGACGCGCAGGTCGAGTTCCTGCTGGCGGAGGTGACCGGCGAACGCTTCGCCGAGGTCGTCGCGCGTGACGTCGACGACGTGCTGGCGGTGGCCGACACCATCGTCTTTCGCGAGGTCGTCGGCATCGACGATGCGCGCGCCACCGTACGCACCGTCGTGAACCGCATCGGTGGCAGTGCGGTGATCCGGGATTCGGTCGAGGTCTTCGCCGACGCGATCTACGACAACATCGCCGGCAACGACGAATACACCCTCGGTGACGTGGTCGAGCGGGAACCGGTGGAAGCGTTGCTGGAGAAGATCTTCGGTATGCACCAGGCGCAGGAGCGGACCCTCCAGCGGTTGACCGAGAGTCCGCTGGTGGCCACGGCGGCGTCGAAATTCGTCGACAAGCTCATCGACGACGTGATGGAGACCAACCGGCAGATGGCCAGTAAGGTCCCCGGAGTCGGGTCGCTGGTCTCCTTCGGCACCTCGGCTGCCAAATCCGCACGCAAGGCTGCGGAGCGTGCCGGTTCGGCCACCTTCATCGGCGATATGGCGGGCAAGGGTGCGATGTTCGCGCTCAAACGAACCAACAACGCCATTCGGGAGATGCTGCGCGAGGCGCCGGTACACGGTGCGGCCATGCAGTTCTGGGATCTGCATGCCGGTGAACCGGTCAGCGGCCTGCGCGACTACTTGACACAGGCGGATCTGCGTGAACTGGCACTGCTGGTGCATCGCATCGTCGTTACCACGCGCGACAAGGAGTACGTCGGGGTCCTTCTCGACGAATGCGTGGAGGTGTTCTTCGACAAGTACGGTGACCACACCCTGGGCGCCCTGCTGCCCGAACTGGGGGTGTCCGCCGCGGATCTCCGCACCGAGATCCTGCGCTACGGCCCGGGAATCGTCGACGCCGCGAAGCGAAACGGCGTCCTGGACGCACTGATTCGCCAACGCTTGGAGCCCTTCTACACCTCCGATCGGGTCTTGGCGATCCTGGGGGAGACGCAGGACTGAGGGGTGCGGCCGTGCCGCGCTCAGATATCGGAAACCGTTGCCGGGCAGTTGCGTTGGAAGGGATAGCAGGGCGGGTCCGGTGGTGCGTGGGAGACCGAGGTGAAGGCGGGGGCCGACGGGGTCGCATGGGAGGCGCTGTCGTGGCCGAATTCCAGTAACAACAGGCCGCCGATCAGTACCACCGCGAACACCACGAACATACCGATGCCCAGCAGTACGGATTCGAACTCCGTGCCGACATCGGGGTCCAGCAGGCTTTCGTCGTCGGTATCGAGGGTGAAGTAGTCCTCACCGCCGATGAAGTCGCTGAACCGATCCGCCATGAGCCACAGTGTGACAGCAATCTCCGATCGCGTACATGCGGTGCGGCCACGGAGGTTCGGTGTGGCACAGGCAATGTGAGAGCAGACCGCTCCGTATGGCCATATCCCTCCATTGAATGAGCCGTTACATAGCGGTACGTTCTGTGGAGTTCGACCCACCCCATCCGAAAGTTCGCCATGAGTGCAGACCATCGACCCGTGGAACTATCGGCGCTGGCCGGCGCACTGCATATCGAGGATTCCGGCTATCGCCGATCGCTGCGGAACCGCCAATTGCAGATGATCGCGATCGGCGGCGTCATCGGCACCGGATTGTTTCTCGGCGCGGGCGTCCGCCTCGCTGCGGCCGGGCCGGGTCTTTTCCTGGTCTATGCGGTCTGTGCGGTGTTCGTCTTCTTCGTCCTGCGCGCACTCGGTGAATTGGTTGCTTATCGGCCGTCGTCGGGTTCGTTCGTCTCCTATGCGCGCGAGTTCTACGGCGAGAAGCTGGCTTTCGTGGTCGGCTGGATGTATTTCTTCCATTGGTGCATGACCGGCATCGTCGATATCACCGCCATCGCGGCCTATGTGCGGTACTGGGGACCGTTCGCCGTGGTCCCGCAGTGGGTGATCGCGCTCGCGGCGCTACTCGTGGTGGTCGGGACGAATCTGATCTCGGTGCGCTGGTTCGGTGAGCTGGAATTCTGGATCGCTTTGGTGAAAGTGGTTGCGTTGAGCGCATTTCTGATCACCGGACTCGTATTCCTGGCGGGGCGTTTCACGATTCACGGCGAGCAGACCGGTGCAGCGGTGATCGCGGACCACGGCGGGCTGTTTCCCACCGGTGCGTTGCCGTTGGTCATGGTGACAACCGGGGCGGTATTCGCCTATGCGGCCGTGGAATTGGTAGGTATCGCGGCCGGGGAAACGGAGAATCCGGAGCGAACCGTGCCCCGGGCGATCAACTCGGTGATCGCCCGGATCGCGTTGTTCTATGTGGGTTCACTGATTCTTCTCGGACTATTGTTGCCCTACACGGTATTTCGTTCCGGTGAGAGTCCGTTCGTCACCTTTTTCTCCCGGATCGGGGTGCCTGCCGCCGGAACGGTGATGAACGTCATCGTGCTCACCGCCGCTTTCTCGAGTCTCAATGCCGGGCTCTACTCCACCGGGCGGATTCTGCGTTCGATGTCGGTGAACGGCAGCGCACCGGCCGTCGCGACCCGCATGTCCCGCGCGGGTGTCCCGTACGTCGGCATCCTCGCGACCGGTGCGATCGCGCTGCTCGGCGTCGGGTTGGAGGCGGTGATACCGGGCCGGGCCTTCGAGATCGTGCTGAACGTCTCGGCGCTGGGCACCATCACCTCCTGGGCGGTGGTGCTGCTGTGCCAGCTGCGGTTGTGGCGCCGCTGGTACGACGGCGTCTCGCATCGTCCCGCCTACCGGATGCCGGGCGCCCCGTACACCACCGTCGTCACCCTGCTGTTCCTGGTCGCCGTCGTCGTCCTCATGGCGTGCGGCACCGATCCGGTGCAGCGCTACGCGACGCTGGTCACGGTCACCGTGATGGGGCCGGTGCTCGTCGCCGGCTGGTTCCTCGCGCGCCGGAAGGTTCGGCGCATCGCCGCCATCCGGCACGGGCATACCGGGCAGTTCCCGGTCGTCGCGGAGCGGCCGTGGCCGGGGCGCCGCGCCGCACCGGAAGTCATCGTGGACGACGATCGGTAATATCCTCCTCGATCGCGAATCTGTTCATCCGGGAGTGAGCCCTTCGGCTCGGGGCGACGGTGCGATACCGGCGCTCTGCACGGCGATGGAGGAGAGCGCATGGCGAAGACGAATGTGTCCGACCAGTTCGTAGCGGTACTCGTTCAGGCCGGGGTACAGCGGATATACGGGGTGGTAGGCGACAGCCTCAACCCGATCGTCGACGCGGTGCGCCGGCATCCGCAGATCGAATGGGTGCACGTACGCAACGAAGAGGCCGCGGCATTCGCGGCCGCGGCACAGGCGCAGCTGACCGGGCGCCTGGCCGTCTGCGCCGGGAGCTGCGGTCCCGGTAATACGCACCTGATCCAGGGCCTTTATGACGCGAATCGGACCGGTGCGCCGGTGCTGGCGCTGGCCTCCCACATCCCCTCCGATCAGATCGGCACCCAGTTCTTCCAGGAAACCCATCCCGAGCGCCTGTTCGTCGAATGCAGTGGCTACTGCGAGATGATCAGCCGGCCCGAGCAGATGCCGCGCATGCTGCGGATCGCGATCCAGCACGCGCTGGCCCGCGGCGAAGTCTCGGTGATCGTGCTGCCCGGCGATGTCGCGCAGCTCGAGGCCCCGCGCCCGACGGGCGAGTCGAGTTTCGTGTCCGAGCTCGGCCGGGTGATGCCCGCCGAGGATCGGATCCGGGCGCTCGCCGATGCGCTCAATGCCGCGCATTCGGTCACGCTGTTCTGTGGCGCGGGAGTGCGCGATGCCCACCGGGAGGTGGTGCAGCTCGCCGAGTTGCTGCACGCGCCGATCGGACACAGCCTGCGCGGGAAGGAATGGATCCAGTTCGACAATCCCTACGACGTGGGCATGAGCGGGCTGCTCGGTTACGGCGCGTGTTATCAGGCGATGCACGAGGCCGACCTCGTGTTGCTGCTGGGCACCGACTTCCCCTACGACGAGTTCCTGCCCGGTACCAACACCGTCCAGGTCGATCACGACGCGGCGCGCCTGGGCCGCCGGACGCCACTGCAGCTCGCGGTACACGGCGACGTGCGCGAGACGCTGCGGGCGGTGCTGCCGCTGCTGCATGCCAAGTCCGACCGGGAATTCCTGGACCGGATGCTCGCCGAGCACTGCCGGCTACTGGAGCAGGTCGTCGACGCCTATACCCGCAATGTCGCCGACCACACCCCGATACACCCGGAGTACGCCGCCGACATACTCGACGAACTCGCCGCCGACGACGCGATCTTCACCGTGGACACCGGCATGTGCAATGTGTGGGCCGCGCGTTACCTGACCCCGAACGGCCGCCGCCGGGTGATCGGGTCGTTCCTGCACGGGACGATGGCCAATGCGCTGCCACACGCGATCGGTGCGCAGTTCGCCTACCCGGACCGGCAGGTGATCTCGATGTCCGGTGACGGCGGGCTCGGCATGCTGCTCGGGGAATTGCTCACCGTCGCACTGCACCGGCTGCCGGTGAAGATCATCGTGTTCAACAATTCCTCGCTCGGCATGGTGCGGCTGGAGATGCTGGTGGACGGCCTGCCCAATTTCGAGACCGACCATGCGCCGGTGGATTTCGCGGCGGTGGCGCGGGCAGCGGGTATCCACGGCGTGCGCGTGACCGAACCGGCGGCGATCCGGGGTGCGCTCACCGAGGCACTGGCCCATCCCGGGCCGGCGCTGGTCGACCTCGTCACCGATCCCGACGCGCTGTCGCTGCCACCCCACATCACCGCCGCTCAGGTCCGCGGGTTCGCGCTCGCCGCCTCCAAGATCGTGCTCACCGGCGGAGTGGGCCGCATGATCGATATGGCGCGCTCGAATCTGCGCAACGTGCCCCGGTGATCGGTTACGAATAACGTTCGCGCAGTTTACCTTTGACCAGTTTACCGGTGGGGGTCCGCGGGAGCTCGTCGACGAAGTCCACACTGCGGGGCACCTTGTAGTGGGCGATGCGTTCCCGCAGGAATTCGCGCAACCGGGCGGCCAGTTCGGGACCGGGTACCGTCCCGGGTGCCGGCTGCACCACCGCCTTGACCGACTCACCCATCTCCTCGTCGGGGACGCCGATCACCGCCACATCGAAAACGTCCGGATGCAGCGCCAGGGCGTCCTCGATCTCCTGCGGGTAGATGTTCACCCCGCCGGAGATGATCATGAACGCCTTGCGGTCGGTGAGGAACAGGAATCCGTCGGCATCGATGTATCCGATATCGCCGGTGGTGGTCCACGCCGGGTGATCGGGATGTATCGCGCCGGCGGTCTTCTCCGGATCATTGTGATAGGCGAACGGCATGTCCTCGCGTTCGAAATAGAGGGTGCCGATCTCGCCGGCGGGCAGTTCGTGTCCCTCGTCGTCGCAGATGCGCACCGTACCGAGCCCCGCCGGGCCGACCGAACCGGGTTTGCGCAGCCACTGCGCACTGTCGATGAAGGTGGCGCCGTTGCCCTCGGTGGAGGCGTAGTACTCGTGCAGTACCGGTCCCCACCAGTCGATCATGGCCTGCTTCACGTCGATCGGGCACGGCGCGGCCGCGTGGACGGCGACCTTCATACTCGAGACGTCGTAGCGGGCTCGCACACTCTCGTCCAGTTTCAGCATGCGCACGAACATCGTCGGAACCCACTGGCTGTGGGTGGCGCGATAGCGTTCGATCGCGGCCAGGGCCGCCTCGGCCTCGAACCGTTCCAGCACCACCACGGTGCCGCCCAGGGCGTGCACCACACCGCCGAACCGCAGCGGGGCGGCGTGATAGAGCGGCGCCGGCGAGAGATACACGGTGTCGGGGCCGAATCCGTAGAGTGGCCCGAACACGGCGGTGTAGGTATCGCCCGGCGGATCGCCGACCTGCCGATCCGGCAGCGGATGTTTGATGCCCTTCGGCCGGCCGGTGGTGCCCGAGGAATACAGCATGTCGGCCCCGCGCGGCTGATCCGGTAGCGGCTCGGGCGACGAGGCCGCCAGCGCCTGCTCGTAGGATCCGTACCCCGCGACCTCGCCGCCGAAGGCCAATCGGATCCCGGCCTCGGGGCTCAACTCGCGCACCTCGCCGGCGACCTGCGACAGCTCCGCCGCGACGATCAGTGCCCGGGCCCCGCAATCGTTGACGATATAGCTGATCTCCGGCGCCGACAGATGCCGGTTCACCGCCGTGATGTAAAGGCCGGATCGCAACGCTGCCCAATAGACCTCGTAGACCTCCAGCTCGTTGCCGGACAGCAGCGCTACATGGTCCCCGGCCCGCAACCCGGCAGCGTGCAGATGTCGCGCCAGGCGTACCGAGTTGTCCTCCAGCTCCCGATAGGTCAGCGTCTTCCCGCTCCCGGCCAGTACGACAGCCGGTTTATCAGGGAATTCATCGACATGTGCACCGGGATACATACTGCTCCTCCACACCGAGAACGTGGCGATCCGCAACCGCCGAGCCGAACCGGGCCCGCGGCCTCGATACATCCGCCGGCCGCCGGGGCAGTGCCCGGCGAGTGCGACCCTAGCCGAAAGTGAACGGTGATTCGGTGATATCTCCCAAAACCGGTGCCGGTTGCCGCCTACGGGGGGACCGAGGGTTCTGATCCGGTGTGCACCACCCACTGGTGCATGAGATTGCAGAGTCATGCATAATCATCACATGGCGGATACCTCGAGTGGGCCCGTGCTGCGGGTCGCGGTTGCTGGTGCTAGCGGATACGCGGGCGGGGAGGTCCTGCGCGTGCTGTTGGGGCACCCGGAGTACCGAGCCGGGCGCCTCGAGATCGGGGCGCTGACCGCGGGGTCCAATGCCGGGCAGACGCTGGGGCAGCTGCAGCCGCATCTGTTGCCGCTGGCCGATCGGGTGCTGGAGGAGACCACCGCCCAGGTGCTGTCCGGCCACGACGTGGTGTTTCTCGGGCTGCCACACGGGCAGTCCGCAGCGCTGGCGCAGCAGTTGCCGGAGTCCACGGTGATCATCGACTGCGGTGCCGACTTCCGGCTGACCGACGCCCAGGCCTGGCAGGACTACTACCAGTCCCCACATGCCGGCAGCTGGCCCTACGGCCTGCCGGAGCTGCCCGGTGCCCGTGCCCGGCTGCGGGGTGCCACCCGGATCGCGGTGCCGGGCTGCTATCCCACGGTGTCGAGTCTGGCCCTGGCGCCCGCGATCGGCGCGGGCATCGTCGAGCCGGAGGTGACCGTGGTCGCGGTGACCGGAACCTCCGGTGCGGGCCGCAAACTCGATGTGGGACTGCTGGGTTCGGAGGTGATGGGCTCGGTACGCGCCTACAACATCGCCGGCGCGCATCGGCACACTCCGGAGATCGCGCAGAACCTGAACGCGGCCGCGGCCGCCACCGGCGCCGATATCGGCGCTGTCACAGTCTCGTTCACCCCGGTGCTGGCACCGATGCCGCGCGGCATCCTGGCCACCTGCACCGCCCGGCTGCGTCCGGATGCGGCCGGTGCGTTGGCCGACCTCGCCGCCGCGCGGGCGGTGTACGACAAGGCGTATGCCGAGGAGCCGTTTATTCATCTGCTGCCCGAAGGCGCGCTGCCGCAAACGGGTTCGGTGATCGGTTCCAATGCCATCACCCTGCAGGTGGCGGTGGATACCGCCGCGCGGACCCTGGTGGTGATCGGCGCCGTCGACAATCTGACCAAGGGCACTGCGGGCGCCGCGGTGCAATCGATGAACCTCGCTCTCGGTCTCGACGAGACCGCAGGACTTTCCACCGTAGGAGTGGCACCGTGACCGATACCGATATCGCCGGCGGCAAACTGGTCCGCAACCAGGGCGTGACCGCGCCGCTCGGCTACCGGGCCGCGGGTATCGCCGCGGGCCTCAAGGCCAGCGGAAAGCCGGATCTGGCACTGGTGTTCAACGAGGGGCCCGAATACGCCGCGGCCGGGGTGTTCACCCGTAACAAGGTCAAGGCGGCGCCGGTGCTGTGGTCGCAGCAGGTGCTGACCGGCGGCCGGCTGCGCGCGGTGATCCTGAACTCCGGCGGCGCGAACGCATGCACCGGGCCGGGCGGGTTCCAGGACACGCATGCCACCGCCGAGGAACTGGCGAAGGCATTGAGCAACTGGGGTACCGACACCGGTGCGGGGGAAATCGCGGTCTGCTCCACCGGTCTGATCGGTGATCGGCTGCCGATGGACAAACTGCTGCCCGGGGTCACCGAGATCGTGCACGAGATGGCGGGCGGACTGTCCGGCGGTGCCGATGCGGCCCACGCCATCATGACCACCGACACGGTGGCCAAGCAGGCGGCGTTCCATCATCCCGGAAAATGGAACATCGGCGCGATGGCCAAGGGTGCGGGCATGCTGGCGCCCTCGTTGGCGACCATGCTGGTGGTCGTCACCACCGATGCGGTTGCCGGCCCGCAGCAGCTCGACGCCGCGCTGCGCGCCGCCACCGCCCGGACCTTCGACCGGCTCGACATCGACGGTTCCTGCTCGACCAACGACACGGTGCTGCTGCTGGCCAACGGTGCCAGCGGGGTCACTCCGTCCCAGCAGGAGCTGGACGCCGCGGTGCTGGCGGTCTGTGACGATCTGGCCGCGCAGCTGACGGCCGACGCCGAAGGCGTCACCAAACGGGTCGAGATCACGGTCTCGGGTGCGGTCAGCGAGGACGAGGCGCTCATCGGCGCCCGGACGATCGCCCGCGACTCACTGGTCAAGACGGCGTTCTTCGGCTCGGACCCGAACTGGGGCCGGGTGCTGGCGTCGATCGGGATCGCGCCGATCGAACTGGAACCGGATCGGGTGACGGTGTCGTTCAACGGATATCCGGTGTGTGTCAACGGGACCGGGGCTCCCGGTGCCCGCGACGTCGACCTGTCCGGGACCGACATCGAGGTCCTGGTGGAACTGGGCCTGGGCGAGGGCACCGCGACCATCCGCACCACCGATCTGTCGCACGGCTATGTCGAAGAGAATTCGGCCTACAGCTCATGAGTACCGAAGCGACACCGGAGCATCCGGTGCACACCGACGACCTGTCCGCATTGGACAAGGCGCACGTGCTGGCCGGGGCGCTGCCGTGGCTGCAGAAGTTCCGAGACAAGATCGTCGTCGTCAAGTACGGCGGCAACGCGATGATCGACGACGGACTGAAACACGCGTTCGCCGCCGATATGGCCTTCCTGCGTACCGTCGGGGTCCACCCGGTCGTGGTGCACGGCGGCGGCCCGCAGATCAGTGCGATGCTGAAGAAGCTGGGCCTGGAGGGCGAATTCCGCGGCGGCTTCCGCGTCACCACACCCGAGGTGATGGATGTGGTGCGGATGGTGCTGTTCGGTCAGGTGGGCCGGGAACTGGTCGGCCTGATCAACGCGCACGGACCGTATGCGGTCGGGACCTCGGGCGAGGACGCCGGACTGTTCACCGCTACCCGCCGCACCGTCACCGTCGACGGTGCGGCCACCGACATCGGCCTCGTCGGTGATGTCACCGACGTCAACCCGGAGGCGGTGCTGGATCTCATCGGTGCCGGCCGCATCCCGGTGGTGTCGACCATCGCCCCCGACGCGGACGGCGTCGTGCACAACATCAATGCCGACACCGCGGCCGCGGCGCTCGCCGAGGGGATCGGTGCGGAGAAACTCGTCGTCCTCACCGATGTCGAAGGCCTGTACACGAACTGGCCGGACCGGTCCTCGCTGACCAGTCGCATCGACACCGACGCGCTGGCCGCGCTGCTGCCCGGCCTCGACGCCGGCATGGTGCCCAAGATGGAGGCCTGCCTGCGTGCGGTGCAGGCAGGGGTGCCGACCGCACATGTCATCGACGGGCGGGTACCGCACGCGGTCCTGCTGGAACTGTTCACCGGGGAAGGTATCGGAACGATGGTGACCCCACCCGAGACCGTAGGAACGACAACCTCATGAGCACAACACAACTGCAGCAGCGGTGGTCGTCCGCGCTGATGAACAACTACGGCACGCCGAAGGTGGCACTGGTGCGCGGTGCGGGCGCGGTCGTCTACGACGCCGACGGCAACCGGTACACCGATTTCCTCGGCGGTATCGCGGTCAACAGTCTGGGGCATGCGCACCCGGCGATCCTGGAGGCCGTCACCCAGCAACTCGGCACGCTCGGCCACGTCTCGAATCTGTATGTCAGCGAGCCGGTGGTGGAGCTGGCCGAGAAACTCCTCGCGCATTTCGGCGACGGCACCGGTACAGCCAAGGCCTTCTTCTGCAACTCCGGTACCGAGGCCAACGAGGCGGCGTTCAAGATCGCGCGGCTCACCGGCCGCACCAAGATCGTCGCCTGTGAGGAGGCGTTCCACGGCCGCACCATGGGTGCGTTGGCGCTGACCGGGCAGCCGTCGAAGCGGGCGCCGTTCGAGCCGATGCCGCCCGGCGTGGTGCACGTGCCCTATGGCGACGCCGACGCGCTGGCCGCCGTGGTCGATGCCGACACCGCCGCGGTCTTCCTCGAACCCATCATGGGAGAGAGCGGTGTCGTGGTGCCGCCGCTGGACTATCTGGCCCGGGCGCGCGCGATCACCGCCGAGCACGGCGCCCTGCTGATCCTCGACGAGGTGCAGACCGGAATCGGCCGCACCGGAGCGTTTTTCGCCCATCAGAGTGCGGGCGTACTGCCCGATGTGATCACCCTCGCCAAGGGCCTCGGCGGCGGACTGCCGATCGGTGCGGTACTGGCACAGGGGCAGGCGGCGGATCTGCTCACTCCCGGCGTGCACGGCACCACCTTCGGTGGCAATCCGGTCAGTGCCGCTGCCGCGCTGGCGGTGCTGCGGACCATCGACGAGCAGGGGCTGCTCGCCCATGTCGAATCGGTCGGCAAGACACTGATCGACGGCATCGAGGAGCTGGGGCATCCGCTGATCGATCACGTACGCGGCGCCGGACTGCTCATCGGAATCCAGCTGACCCGCGATGTTTCGGCGCAGGTCGAGGCCGCTGCCCGCGCCGCCGGATATCTGATCAACCCACCCAAGCCGAATGTGATCCGGCTGGCCCCGCCGCTGATTCTCACCGAACAGCAGGCGCAGGCCTTCCTCGCCGACCTCCCGGCGATACTCGACACCGCGTCCGAGGAGAGTGAGTGACCATGGTGCGGCATTTCCTGCGTGACGACGATGTCACCCCCGCCGAACAAGCCGAGATCCTCACGCTGGCAGCGGAATTGAAGTCGGCCCCGTTCTCCCGGCGCCCGCTGGAGGGCCCGCGGGGGGTCGGCGTGATCTTCGAGAAGAATTCCACCCGCACCCGATTCTCCTTCGAGATGGGGATCGCTCAGCTCGGTGGGCATGCGGTCGTGGTCGACGGTCGTGACACCCAGCTCGGCCGGGAGGAAACCCTCGCCGACACCGGCCGGGTGCTGTCCCGCTACGTCGACGCGGTGGTGTGGCGGACCTTCGCGCAGCAGCGGCTGGAACAGATGGCCTCGGCGGCAACGGTTCCGCTGGTCAATGCGCTGTCCGACGAATTCCATCCGTGCCAGGTGCTGGCCGATCTGCTGACCCTGCGCGAACGCAAGGGTGAGCTGGCCGGGCGGACGCTGGCCTACTTCGGTGACGGTGCCAACAATATGGCGCATTCGCTGCTGCTGGGCGGTGTCACCGCGGGGCTGAACGTGACGATCGCCGCGCCCGCCGGCTTCCGGCCACTGGACTGGGTGGTCGAGGCCGCACGCGCACGGGCGGCCGAGACCGGTGCGACGATCACGCTCACCGAAGATCCGATCGCCGCCGCCACCGGCGCGGATGCCCTGGTCACCGACACCTGGACGTCGATGGGCCAGGAGAACGACGGGCTCGACCGGGTCGGTCCGTTCCGGCCGTTCCAGATCAACGCCGAACTGCTGGCCCGCGCGGCCGCGGATGCGCTAGTGCTGCACTGCCTTCCGGCTCACCGCGGTGAGGAGATCACCGACGAGGTGCTCGACGGTCCGCACAGTGTGGTCTGGGACGAGGCCGAGAACCGTCTGCACGCCCAGAAGGCGCTGCTGGCGTGGCTGCTGCAGCGACGATCGGGTGGTGTGGTGTGAGTAGTGTCCCGGCCGGAGCGAACGGGTCCCGATCGCCGTCGCGATCCGGTCCCGCGATCGCCCGCACCCGCGCCGGACGGCAGCAGCGCATCGTGGAACTGGTGTCGGCCAACGCGGTCCGCAGCCAGACCGAACTGGCGACGCTGCTCGCGGCCGAGGGGATCGAGACCACCCAGGCCACCCTGTCCCGGGATCTGGACGAGCTCGGCGCGGTGAAATTGCGGGCGGCCGACGGCGGCGCCGGGATCTACGTCGTCCCCGAGGACGGCAGCCCGGTGCGCGGGGTCACCGGTGGTACGTCCCGGCTGTCCAAACTGCTCGGTGACCTGTTGGTCTCCACCGATCACAGTGGCAACCTCGCGGTGTTGCGCACTCCGCCGGGCGCCGCGCAGTTCCTGGCCAGCGCCCTGGACCGGGCCGCCTTGCCCGAGGTCGTGGGCACCATCGCCGGTGACGACACCATCGCCGTGATCGCCCGCGAACCGATGACCGGTGCCGAGCTGGCTTCGAAGATCGAACATCTGGCCTGAACCGGCCGCGGGCGGTGCCCGCTCTCAGGCACCGGGCCGCCGCGCACTCGTCGCTGATTCGAATACCGGTGCGGCGACGTGGTCGTCGCCGGCCCCCAGTTCCCGTATCGACCGGGTGAGCAGCTGCAGGCTGTCCGCCGAGCCGGCGTCGGCGGCGGTGACGACAACCACCGACTGCTCCGGTGACCGTGCCGGAACGAGGATCTGCTGGTAGACCGTGAGCGAACCCAGTACCGGATGCCGCAGCTCATGGCTCTGCCCGGCACACGGGCTCACCCGGTGATCGCTCCACAGGGCAGCGAATTCCGGGCTCTTCATCGACAATTCGCCGATCAACGCGGCGAGCGCCGCATCGTCGGGATGTTGCCCGGCGACCAGGCGCAGATGTCCGACCATGATGCGCGCCTTGCGTGGCCAGTCCGCATACAGCTCGCGCAGATGCGGGTCGAGAAACAACAAACGGGCCTGATTCGGCCGATCGGCCGGCCGATCCACCGCGGTCCGGTCGATATGTCCGGCGAGCAGGGCATGTCCCAGTGCATTCCAGGCCAGGATGTCCGTGCGCCTGCCCAGCACCACCGCCGGCACCGTCTCCAACGGGCGCATCAGGTCGCGGGTCAGCGGATGCAGGCGCTCCGGCGCGGGTCGCCGTGGGGGCCGGGACCGCCGGGTCGCGAGCTGACGCAGATGAGCTCGCTCGTGCTGGTCCAGGCGCAGGGCGTCGGCCAGGGCCTCGAGCACCGAATCGGAGGCGTTGGCCGACTGCCCCTGCTCCAGGCGCGTGTAATACGACACGCTGACCCCGGCCAACTGCGCCAGCTCCTCGCGGCGTAGCCCGCTGACCCGCCGTCGGCCGGGATACCGCGGTAGTCCGACCTCGTCGGGCACCAGGCGTGCCCGACGGGCCCGCAGGAACTCACCCAACTGTCCGTCACCACTCATCTGTCCAGTCTGCACTCCGGCCGATCGCCGAACCTGACCCTGGCGGGGGTACCCACGAGCGGGTCTGGTCCGCCCCCGGTACGCCGCCGCAGGCTGACAGGTGTCGCCGTGCACTCGGCGGAAACAGCGAACGTCCTGGAGTGGATATGCACGAGATCGTGCTGGGTGACGTCACGATCACCCGGGTCATGGAATTCTACGGTTCGGTCGAACTGACCCCGCAGACCTTCTTCCCGAACAGTCCCGACGCTGCCTGGAACGAGCACGAGTCCTGGCTGGCGCCGGATTTCTACGATCCCGCGACCGATATGGTCCATTCGGCGATCCAATCGTGGCTGGTGCGCAGCGAAGGCGCGACGATCCTGGTCGATACCGGCGTCGGCAATCACAAGGAGCGGCCGCACACTCCCGTCTGGCACCATCTGAACACCGATTTCCTCGGCAATCTGGGCCGGGCCGGGGTTCGCCCGGAGGATGTCGATCTGGTGATCAACACCCATCTGCACGTCGACCATGTCGGGTGGAACACCCGGCTCGACGGCGCGGACTGGGTGCCGACCTTCCCCAACGCCACTTACCTGGTGCCGCGCGCCGATTTCGACTTCTGGAATCCTGCCAACGGACACGCTTCGGCCCTGGGGGAAGCCAAGGGGAACGTGTTCGCCGACAGCGTCGCTCCCGTGCACCGCGACGGCCGCACGCTGCTGTGGGACGACGGCTACCGCATCGACCGCAATCTGCGGCTCGAACTCGCGCCCGGGCACACCCCGGGCTCCTCGGTGCTGCACCTCGAATCCGGTACCGATCGCGCCGTGTTCGTCGGCGACATGCTGCACACCCCGCTGCAATTCGTCGAGCCCGACACCAACAGCTGCTTCTGCGAGGACCCGGCGCAGGCGGCCGCCACCCGGCGGCGGCTGCTCGGTCGCGCGGCCGAGCGCAACGCACTCGTGCTGCCGGCGCATCTGGGCGGGCACGGCGGCGCGGAAGTCGTGCGCGAGGGCGACCGGTTCGCCATCAAGAACTGGGCGCCCTTCGCCCGGATATGAACGAGAACAGGAGAATTCGGATGTCCGAACCGATCGTCACCACCACCGAGGGCGCTGTCCGCGGCCGCGCCGACGGCCCCGCGCACGTCTTTCGCGCCATTCCGTACGCCGCGTCGCCGATCGGTGCGGCGAGATTCGCCGCCCCCGCTCCGCACCGGCCCTGGCCGGGTGTCCGGGATGCCACCCGTCCGGGCGCCACTGCCCCGCAGGCTCGCCGCGACGGGTTCGGCGCGCTCGATATGTCTCCCTACTTCGGCCCCGGCTGGATTCGCGGCGAGGACTATCTGACCGTCGACGTGTGGGCGCCGCGGCACGGAAGCGATCACCCCGTCATGGTGTTCGTGCACGGCGGCGGATTCGTCAGCGGTGCCACCCGTGCGCCGGTGTCGGACGGCACCGCATTCGCCCGTGACGATGTGATCCTGGTCAGCGTCGGATACCGGCTGGGCGTCACCGGATTCCTGGATGTGCCCGGGGCACCGGCCAATCGGGGGCTGCTCGACATCATGGCCGCACTCGGCTGGGTGCAGCGCAATATCGCCGCGTTCGGCGGTGATCCGGACAGGGTGACGCTCTTCGGTCAGTCCGCCGGCGCGACCCTCGTGACCGGGGTCCTGGCCGCGCCCGCGGCGGCCGGCCTGGTGCACCGCGCCATCGTGCAGAGCGGAAACGGGCTCGGCGCCTTCACTCCCGAACAGGGCGAGCGCGTCACCCGGGCGGCGGCGGCCGCGCTCGGAATCGAGTCGACCACAGCAGGATTCGGCGCCGTGCCGGACGAAGCGCTGGTCGATCTCGTGCCCGGGCTGACCGGCCTGGACCTGCGCACCGCCACCGATACCGATCCGCTCGTCGGGCTCAGCCCGTTCGGCCTGGTGCTCGAAGAACAACCCGCCCACACCTTTGCCACAGGGGCCGCCGCCGAGGTGGCGCTCATGATCGGCAC
This sequence comes from Nocardia vermiculata NBRC 100427, assembly GCF_001613265.1. Taxonomy (GTDB): domain Bacteria; phylum Actinomycetota; class Actinomycetes; order Mycobacteriales; family Mycobacteriaceae; genus Nocardia; species Nocardia vermiculata. The sequence goes on along the minus strand of NZ_BDCA01000017.1, from coordinate 28,717 downwards.
GAACGCCGAGGAGGGGAATCTCTACCTGGTGCCGCAGGGAAATCTGCTGACCTCGACCCTCGACGATGTGCACGCCCTCGCCGCGCGGCTGCACGACGATCCGCGGGCGTGGGTGGACCGATATCGGTCGGTGCGGCCCGAGGCGACCGTGGGACAGGTGCGCTCGGCGATGCTGGGCGATGCCCTGTTCGTCGAGGGCAGCCGTCGGTCGGCCGATGCGCATCGCGCACATACCCGCGCATCGACCCACACCTACGAATTCGGGTGGCGCTCCCCGGCGGTCGGCGGGCTACTCGGGGCAGCGCACACGGTCGAACTGCCCTTCGTCTTCGACACCGTGACGCTGCCCGAACTCGGAGGGCCGCGTGGCATGCTCGGCCCCACCGCGGCGCCCGCCGAGCTCGCGAACCGGATGCACGCCGCGTGGACGAGGTTCGCCCGCACCGGCGATCCCGGCTGGGAGCCCGAGCAGGTGTACCGATTCACCGCCGGCGACCAGCAGGTTCAGGGCTTGCGCGCCACCACGCCGTAACAGTTGATCTGGGCGTCGAGCCAGGCCGGGGGCTCGATGGGGGGTCGCCACCGGTTCACCGTGACGATGCCGGGGTCCAGGATCTCGAGGCCGTCGAACAGTGCGGCGACCTCGTCGCGGCTGCGGGCCTGGACGTAGACGGCCTGCTGCCGGTACATCTCGAATGCCTGCTCCATACCGTCGGGATCGAGATCGGCGGTGATGTGGGAGGCGACGACGAACGATCCGGGGGCCAGGCCGTCGAGCAGGGTTTTCACGACCCCGGCCGGATCCTGCTCATCGGACAGGAAGTGCAGCACCGCGACCAGGCTCAGTGCGACCGGAGCATTCAGGTCGAGAGTCTCGACCACCTCCGGCACGGCCAGAATGGACTCGGGCCGGTTGAGGTCGGCCTCGACGAAGGCCGTGCGCCCCTCGGGTGCCCCGCCCAGCAGTGCGCGGGCGTGGGCCACCACCACCCGATCGTTGTCGACGTAGACCACCCGGGATTCGGGTGATCGTGCCTGGGCCACCTGATGCAGATTCGGTTCGGTCGGAATACCCGTGCCGATGTCGAGGAACTGCCGGACGCCGGCCTCGGACAGCGTATCCACCGCGCGGTGCATGAACTCCCGGTTGTGCCGGGCCGCGGTCCGCAGTGTCGGAAAGGTCCGCATGACCTTCTCGAGAGCGAGTCGGTCGACCTCGTAATTGTCCTTGCCGCCCAACGCGTAATCGTAGATGCGGGCACTGCTGGGCAGCTCCGGCTCGGCGGCCGACGTGCTACCGAATACGGTCATCACCAGTCCTGTTCGGCGTGAAAGTGGTTGTCGGCGCATTCTACGTCGGACCCTGCCGCACCGTCGACGGTTTCCGCGGATCGAAACATGCTGGAGACCTTGGTAATTGGACGTCGGACCGGCACGGCTCGCGTGCCACGGCGCTCCAGTGGTTCACCGGCGCGTCCAGCCGGGTGGGCGACGCATCGGGAGGGGGTGCCGGGTGCCTGCGCGGCAGCATGCATGCATCCTCTACCCCGGTTATGAATGGGATTGCATCATCATGCATAATCATTTGTAGCTGATACGGGCCGTCCGAGGGCGGGTAGCGGCCCCTATCCTCGCTGGTGACAGCGCACACCATACGTACGAATCTGAGGAGCATGAGTCATGGCCGATCGCGTCGTACTCGCCTATTCGGGCGGGTTGGACACCTCCGTCGCCATCAGCTGGATCGGCAAGGAGACCGGGGCCGAGGTGGTCGCCGTCGCGATCGATCTGGGCCAGGGCGGCGAGGATATGAACCTGGTGCGCCAGCGCGCACTGGACTGCGGCGCCGTCGAGGCCGTCGTCGTGGACGCCCGCGACGAGTTCGCCGACGAGTACTGCCTGCCGACCGTGCAGGCCAACGCCATGTACATGGGTCGCTACCCGCTGGTGTCGGCCATCAGCCGCCCGCTGATCGTCAAGCACCTGGTCGAGGCCGCCGAGTACCACGGTGCCTCCACCGTCGCGCACGGTTGCACCGGTAAGGGCAACGACCAGGTCCGCTTCGAAGTGGGGATCGGTGCGCTCGCACCCGACCTGAACGTCATCGCGCCGGTCCGCGACTACGCCTGGACCCGCGAGAAGGCCATCGCCTTCGCCGAGGAGAACGCGCTGCCGATCACGGTGTCGAAGAAATCGCCGTTCTCGATCGACCAGAACCTGTGGGGCCGCGCGGTCGAAACCGGCTTCCTCGAGGATCTGTGGAATGCGCCGACCAAGGACGTCTACGACTACACCGTCGACCCGACGGTCAACTTCGAGGCACCCGACGAACTGATCGTCACCTTCGACAAGGGGGTGCCGATCGCCATCGACGGCCGCCCGGTCAGCGTGCTCGAAGCCATCACCGAACTCAACACCCGCGCCGGGCGTCAGGGTGTGGGCCGCCTCGACATGGTCGAGGACCGTCTCGTCGGTATCAAGAGCCGCGAGATCTACGAGGCGCCGGGCGCGATCGCCCTGATCAACGCCCATCAGGAACTCGAGGCTGTCACCATCGAGCGGGAACTGGGCCGCTACAAGCGTCAGGTCGAGCAGCGCTGGGGTGAGCTGGTCTACGACGGCCTGTGGTTCTCCCCGCTCAAGCGGGCCCTGGACGCTTTCGTCCGCGACACCCAGCAGCATGTCTCCGGCGAGGTCCGGATGGTGCTGCACGGTGGCAACGTGGTCGTCAACGGCCGCCGCAGCGAGGAGTCGCTCTACGACTTCAACCTGGCCACCTACGACGAGGGCGACAGCTTCGACCAGTCGCTGGCCAAGGGCTTCGTCCAGATCCACGGGCTGTCCTCCAAGGTCGCGGCCCGCCGGGACCTGTCCCAGAAGTAATCGCGCAGCAGACGACGAGCCCGGCCGCGCAGGAGGCCGGGCTCGTTCGCTGCTCCGGTGTGGTGCCGGCCGCCGCACCCGCCCAAAGACTGCAGCGCGCCCGCGGGCGATCACGGAAGGTCGCCGGGACAACGGTGCGGCACCATGCTCGCCCGGCACCGCGGAGTAGCCTGCGACCGAGCCCGGCGCCGCAGGTGAACCGGGCCCGGGCCGCATCACCCGTTCGCGACACGAGGAGAAGAGATCCGATGAGCCATGCCACCAACGAAGGCGCGCTGTGGGGCGGCCGGTTCGCCTCCGGTCCCGCCGAGGCGATGGCGGCGTTGAGCAAATCGACCCACTTCGACTGGGCGCTGGCACCCTACGACGTGCGCGCCTCCAAGGCGCATGCGCGGGTGCTGAACAAGGCCGGACTGCTGTCGGAGACCGATCTGACGGCCATGCTGGCCGGACTGGATCGGCTCGCCGCCGACGTGGCGTCGGGTGCGTTCACCCCGGCCGAATCGGACGAGGATGTGCACGGCGCACTCGAGCGCGGGCTGATCGAGCGGGTGGGCACCGAACTCGGTGGCCGGCTGCGCGCGGGCCGCTCGCGCAACGATCAGGTCGCCACCCTGTTCCGGATGTGGCTGCGGGACGGCGTGCGCCGGGTCGCCTTCGGCGTGCTCGAGGTCGTCGACGCCCTGGTCGCGCAGGCCGCCGCCCATCCGGACGCGGTGATGCCGGGCAAGACCCACCTGCAGGCCGCGCAGCCGGTGCTGCTGGCCCATCATCTGCTCGCGCACGCCCACCCCCTGTTGCGCGATGTGGAACGGCTGCGCGATTTCGACTCCCGGGCCGCGATCTCGCCGTACGGATCCGGTGCGCTCGCGGGATCGTCGCTGGGCCTGGACCCCGAAGCGATCGCCGCCGATCTGGATTTCGATGCCGCGGCCGCCAATTCGATCGACGCCACCTCCGCCCGCGATTTCGCCGCCGAGGCCGCCTTCGTGCTGGCGATGACCGCGGTCGACCTGTCCCGGATGGCCGAGGAGATCATTCTCTGGAGCACACCGGAATTCGGTTACGTCACCCTCGCCGACGCGTGGTCCACCGGTTCGTCGATCATGCCGCAGAAGAAGAATCCGGATGTCTCCGAGCTGACCCGCGGCAAGGCCGGCCGCCTGATCGGTAACCTCACCGGCCTGCTCGCGACGCTCAAGGCGCAACCGCTGGCCTACAACCGGGATCTGCAGGAGGACAAGGAACCCCTGTTCGATTCGGTGGCCCAGCTGGAGTTGTTGCTTCCCGCCATCGCCGGCCTGGTCTCCACGCTGACCTTCCACACCGACCGGATGGCCGACTTGGCGCCCGCCGGGTACACCTTGGCCACCGATATCGCCGAATGGATGGTGCGCCAGGGTGTTCCGTTCCGCGTCGCACACGAGGCCGCGGGTGCGTGCGTGCGTGCGGCCGAGGCGCGCGGAGTCGGCCTCGACGAGCTCACCGACGCCGAATTCGCCGCCGTCGACCCGGCATTGACCCCGCAGGTGCGCGAGGTACTGACCGTGCAGGGCTCGATCGCCTCCCGCAACTCCCGCGGCGGTACCGCCGGTGTCCGCGTCGCCGAACAACTCGCCGAGGTCCGTACCACCGCCGCCGACGCGCGCGCCTGGTTGGCCTGAACCGCGGCGAGGCCACCGCGCTATCGTGCGCGCATGATGTTCGTATTGCTCGGATTGGCCATCGTGTCGGAAGTGTCGGCCACGGTCTCGCTGAAGCTGTCCGAGGGGTTCACCAAACTCGTACCCTCGATCGTGGTGGTGGTCGGCTATGCGGCGGCGTTCGTCTTCCTGTCGCAGGCGCTGAAGCGGGGGATGTCGGTGGGGGTCGCCTATGGGGTGTGGTCGGCGATCGGAGTGGCACTGGTCGCCACCATCGGTGCGCTGTTTCTCGACGAGCGGCTCACGATGGTGCAGATCGGCGGGATAGGCCTGCTGATCGCCGGGGTACTGGCATTGGAACTCGGCGGTTCACACTGATCTGCTCCCGTTTTCGGCAGGTGCGGCACCGCTTCCGCCGGCTGTCTCAGTGATGGACACGCACAGTGTATTTCGCGCCCCGGATCGCCTCGAGCACGTCGTCGCGGTGGGCCGCGCCGCGGGTTTCCAGGGTGACCAGCACCTCGACCTCGTCGATGGCCAGCTCTGCGGCGGTGCGCGCGTGCACCACATCGAGGACGTTTGCCTCGGTTCCGGCGATCGTGTCGAGCAGTGCGCTCAGGCTCCCGGGCCGGTCGGACAGGACGATCCGCACGACGAGATAGCGTCCGGCGGCGCTGAGACCGTGCCCGAGGATACGAGTGAGCAGGATCGGGTCCACATTGCCGCCGGACACGATCGCGCAGACGGGCCCGCGGAGCGCCAATTCGTCGGCCGCGCAACTGAGCAGGGCTGCGACGCCCGCCGCTCCGGCGGGTTCCACCACCAGTTTCGCTCGTTCCAGGCAGACCAGCACCGCTTCGGACAGCGCATCGTCGTCGACGGTGACGATCTCCGGATGGTGGGCGATGACGTGCGCGAAAGGCACCTCGCCGGGCCGGCCCACGGCGATACCGTCGGCGATGGTCGACATGCGTTGCAGGGCTACCGGTTCACCGAAGCGCAGCGAATCCGGCCACGCCGCGGCCAGGGCCGCCTGCACCCCGATCACCCGCACCTGCGGTGCCACCGGATGTAGTGCGGCCGCGATCCCGGCCAGCAGACCACCGCCACCGGTCGGCACCAGGACCGTACCGACCTCGGGGAGTTGTTCGAGCAGTTCGAGCGCGACGGTGGCCTGTCCGGCGACGATGTCCGGATGATCGAACGGATGAATCAGCGTCGCACCGGTGTCGGCGGCGAAATCCTGTGCGGCGAGCAGAGTTTCGTCCACGGTGGCGCCGGCTTGCCGGACGGTGGCGCCGTAGGCGCGGGTGGCGACCACCTTGGGCAGCGGCGCACCGATCGGCATGAACACCGTCGAGGACAATCCGAGTGTCGCCGCGGCCCACGCGACGCCCTGTCCGTGATTGCCCGCGCTGGCTGCCACCACACCGGCCGCCCGTTCCTCCGGCGCCAGATTCGCGATCCGGAAGTAGGCGCCGCGTGGTTTGAACGAACCGGTGCGCTGCAGGTTCTCGCATTTGAGCAGCACCTCGGTACCGGCACGCTCCGACAGGACCCGGGAGGCGACGATCGGGGTGCGCCGTACCACGGGGGCCAGGACCTCGCGTGCCGCGGCGATGCGATCGAACCCGATCAGCTCCATGCGGTCATGTTGCCAGACCCTTGCCCGTCACGGGCGCACCGCCACTGCGAGGTGGCGGTGTGAGTGCCATGGCGCCGGTCGCAAAATCGGTGCTCGGTGGAGTAATTGAGGACACAGGCGTGAATGCGCTTTCCGAAGGCGGAATTAGGGTGGTGATCGGTAACCTGGGTACGTGCAGTTGTCGCGGTTCACCGATCTCGGGCTGCGTGCGATGATGCGGCTCGCGGTCAGTAGCGGAGCCGAGGAGCGGGTGACCGTCAAACTCGTCGCGCGCCAGGTCAACGCCTCGGAACACTATGTCGCCAAGGCCGTGACGAAGCTGTCCGAACTGGGTCTGGTGGCCTCGCAACGGGGCCGCGCCGGTGGCATCTTTCTCACCGACGCCGGCCGCAGCGCCACCGTCGGGCAGATCGTGCGTGGCCTGGAGGAACGGGCCGAGGTCGTCGAATGTGTCGGGGACCATCCATGCCCGCTGGCCGGAGCCTGCCGGCTGCGCCGTATTCTCGCGCAGGCGCAGGAATCGTTCTACTCCGAACTCGATCGATATTCGCTCAGTGATCTGGTCGACCGGAAAACACAGGAATTGCTCCATCTTTCCTCGTTGCCGAGTGTGCCTTTCGGCGGAATATCCGTGGATTCTCCGCTGGATTTCTGACGCGGCTGTTTTCGGGAATTGCGCCGATCTGTTCTCTGTAACTGCTTGGGCACCAACATGTCCAGGAAGTCAGTCGGTTTCGCTATCATCTGAAATAAGTGTGTTCCATGTAACATAAACCGCATTCGAGCCGGTAATTGAACGCACGTCCGGATAATTGGCACCCGCGCGATGGAAATGGCTACCGTGGAATTTGTCCGGCGAGACACCGGAATTGTTGCTCGAAGAGGAGTTCCACCATGACCACCGCCTCGACCTCGGCCCTGGACACCATCGCCGACCTCGAACCGCATCACGTCGAGATCGTCCGCGCCACCCTGCCCGCGATCGGCGCCAACATCGGCGAGATCACCTCCGAGTTCTACCGTCGCCTCTTCGCCGCACATCCGGATCTGCTGCGTAATGTGTTCAACCGCGGCAACCAGGCGCAGGGCGAGCAGCAGCGCGCGCTGGCGGCCTCGATCGCCACCTTCGCCACCCACCTGATCGATCCGGATTTGCCGCATCCCCGTCAGCTGCTGTCCCGCATCGGCCACAAACATGCTTCGCTGGGCGTCCTGCCCGCGCATTACCCGATCGTGCACGAGCATCTGTTCGCCGCCATCGTGCACGTGCTCGGCGATGCCGTCACCGCCGAGGTGGCCGCCGCCTGGGACCGGGTGTACTGGCTGATGGCGGACACGCTGATGGGCTTCGAGGGCGAGCTCTATGCCGGCGCCGGAGTGGAGCCGGGGGAGGTCTTCCGCGAGGTGCGGGTGATCGAGCGAATCGACGATCCGGCCGCCACCGCCACATTCGTCGTCGAGGCCGTCGATGCTGCGACCCCGCTGCCGGATTTCGTTCCGGGACAGTATGTCTCGGTCGGTGTCGATCTGCCCGACGGTGCCCGTCAGCTGCGGCAGTACAGCCTCGTGCAGGCGCCCGGCGCGGGCCGGCTCGCGTTCGCGGTGCGCCGCGTCGACGAGATCGACGGCCGCCCCGAGGGAGAGGTATCGAGTTTCCTGCACACCGACGTCGCCGTCGGTGACCGGCTGCAGATCACGCTCCCGTTCGGCGACCTGACCGTCGACACCGCGGCATCGACCCCACTGGTGCTGGTCTCCGCCGGGATCGGTATCACGCCGATGGTCGGCATCCTCGAGTACCTCGCCGCCACCGGATCACAACGTAAGGTCGTGGTCCTGCACGCCGACCGGGCCGAAGCCACCCATCCGCTGCGCGCCACACAGGCCGATCTGGTCGCCGGACTCCCCGGAGCCGAGCTGATCGTCTGGTACGAGCAGCCGTCGAACGGTGCGGCCCGGACCGGCTTCCTGTCCCTCGACGGGATCGAGGTGCCCGCCGGTGCCGACGTCTACCTGTGCGGTGGCACCGGCTTCCTGCAGGCGACCCGCGCTCAATTGAAGGCGGCCGATATCGCCGACGAACAGATCCACTTCGAACTGTTCGCCCCCAACGACTGGCTTCTGGACCGCTGATCCGGCGAGTCAGCGACCGGCACACGCCGTGGCGAGCACACCCTGCAGCCACGGCGTGAAGTGCTCCGGAGCCGAGGCGATGTCGGCGGTGAGCCGGTCCGGTTCCAGCCGTCGCAGCCCCGCCACCTCGGCCGGATCGGGGTCGCCGGGGAGCTCGGCGAGCTCGCCGATCAGCACGTGGTCCCATTCGTCCTCGACCAGCCCGGTCGCCGGATCGTCGGCCCGATAACGGTAGACGCCGACCTCGCGCAACGGCGCCGCGATCCGCAGTTCCTCGCCGAGCCGCACCGCCGCGGCCTCGGTCACCGATTGCCCCGGCGCCGGATGCCCGCAGCAGGTGTTGGACCAGCGCAGGGGAAACCGGGTCTTCACCGCGGCACGCTGTTGCAGCAGCACGCCGCCGTCCGGGGCGAACAGCAGGACCGAGAATGCGCGATGCAGCCGGCCGGGCGCGGTATGGGCCTCCGACACCGGGCATGCGCCGATCGAGCGACCCTGCTCGTCGACCAGTTCGACGGGCAGCGATTCACGGTCTGCGGAGACTGTGGGGTAGGTGAGGTGGGTGCCGGTCACCACCCCACCTTATCGGCGGCGACCGCCGAAGACCTGCAGCATCGGCCGCGACAGCTCGCACGGTCGGTCTCGCTCCCGGATGGGACCGATCACACCGGTCCCGCAGTAGGCTGAGGATGTGGCAGGCTCGACTCGCACGCAGGGGGCGTGGTGGTGTCAGGCGCAGGGCAAGGGCTGGGAGCGAGCGTGAAATTCGATACGACGACCGTCATCGGGCCGGTGCGGCGGTTGCTGGCGACGGCGCAGAACGGAATCGAGGTCATTCGCTTCGGCGGTCTCGCCCACGACCTGGAGTCCTCGCCCTACGAGGTCGCCGAACGCAAGCGCATGTATCGTCTGCGCCGCTACTTCCCCGACGACGCCCCTGCCGCCGATCGTCCGGTGGCGCTGCTGGTCCCGCCCCTGATGGTGAATGCCGACATCTACGATGTGAATGCCGAGGAGGGGGCGGTAGGAATTCTGCATCGTGCCGGAATCGACTGCTGGGTGGTCGATTTCGGATCTCCGGCCACCGAAGAAGGCGGCTGGCAGCGAGATCTGGCCGATCACGTGCTCGCCGTGTCGAATGCGATCGACACGGTCAACGAGCGGACCGGTCGCGCGGTACACCTGATGGGCTATTCGCAGGGCGGCATGTTCGCCTACCAGACCTCCGCGTTCCGCTACGGCAAGGGCGTGCAGAGCATCGTCACCTTCGGCAGCCCGGTCGATATCGTGGCCGGTCTGCCGTTCGGGTTGCCCTACGGGCTGGTGTCGGAGGCCGCCGACTTCATCGCCGATCATGTGCTCAACCGGCTGCCGATCACCGATTCCATGGTGCGCCTCGGATTCCAGATGCTGGATCCGATGAAGACCGCGAAGGCCCGCATCGACTTTCTGCGCCAGCTGCACGACCGGGAGGCGCTGCTGCCCAGAGAGCGGCAGCGCCGATTCCTGGAACAGGACGGCTGGGTCGCCTACTCCGGGCCGGCTGCCGCCGACCTGCTCAAACAGTTCGTCGCGCACAACCGGCTGATGTCGGGTGGTTTCGTGATCCGGGATCAGCCGGTCTCACTGGCCGAACTGAAATGCCCGATCCTCGCGTTCGTGGGGGAGGTCGACGATATCGGCCAGCCCGGCGCCGTCCGGGGAATCGTGCGCGCCGCTCCCAACGCCGATGTTTACGAGGCCTCCGTGGTCGCGGGACATTTCGGGCTGGTCGCGGGATCGACGGCGACCACCCGGACCTGGCCGCTGGTGCGCGACTGGGTGCGCTGGCTGGAAGGCAGCAGTGATCTGCCCGACGACATCGCCCCCATGGGGGAACATGTCGCCGCCGACCGGCAGACCTCCGCGGTCAACCGGGTCGTGCACACGGCGGCAGGCCTGGCCGAGGCCGGCGCGGGACTCGGTGCGACGCTGGGGGTGCTGGCCGGTAGAACCCTGCGCGGTTCGGTGGAACTCACCGGTGAGGCGGCTCGTGCGCTACCTCGGCTGACCCGGTTGGGGATGATTCAGCCACACACCCGGATTTCGCTGGGCCGCTTGCTGGCCGAGCAGCAGCGCAGCACACCGCAACAGGATCTGTTCCTGTTCGACGACCGGGTTCACACCCACGCCGCGGTGGGGGAGCGCATCGATAACGTGGTGCGCGGGCTGGTATCTGCGGGCGTGCGCCCGGGCGCCCGGGTCGGCGTGCTCATGGAGACCAGGCCGAGCGCGCTGGCGACCGTCGCCGCGCTGTCCCGGATCGGTGCCGTCGCGGTCCTGCTGGCGCCGGGTAGTGAGATCGGCCGGGCGGTCGAATCCACCCGGACCACGGTGATCGTCGCCGATCCGGAGAACCTGCGGGCCGCGGTGCAGACCGCGTGCCGGGTGCTGGTGCTGGGCGGGGGAGCCGCCCGCACCCTGGCCGTCCCGGCCGGGGCCGAGGTGTACGACCTGGAACAGGTCGATCCGGCGACCGTGACGCTGCCGGGGTGGTTCCGCCCAGACCCCGGGCTCGCCCGCGAGCTGGCGTTCATTCTCGTCACCGGTACCGGTGACAAGGTCGAGCTGAAATACATCACCAATCAACGCTGGGCGGTCTCGGCCTTCGGTACCTCCTCCGCCGCCGATCTCGACCGGCACGACACCGTGTACTGCCTTGCCCCGCTGCATCATTCGTCCGGACTGCTGGTCAGCCTCGGTGGGGCGATCGCCGGTGGCAGCCGGATCGCGCTGGCCCGGTCGCTGGATCCGCCGAGCTTCGCCGAAGAGGTGCACCGCTACGGCGTCACCGTGGTCACCTACACCTGGACCATGCTGCGCGACATCCTCGATGCCGGTACCTTCGGCGACGGGCATCCGCATCCGATCCGCTTGTTCATCGGCTCCGGCGTCCCGGCCGGGCTGTGGCGGCGCACCGTCGAACGATTCGCCCCGGCGCGGGTACTCGAGTTCTACGCCTCCATCGAGGGCGACGTGGTGCTGGCCAACGTGGCGGGCGTCAAGATCGGCTGCAAGGGCCGACCCGTACCCGGGACCGCGAAGGTGGAACTGATCTCCTACGACCCGGTTACCGAGCAGATCATCACCGATGCCCGCGGTTTCGCTCGCCGCGCCGCCGACAACGAGGTGGGTCTGTTGATCGGCCGTGCGGGTGGGGCCGCCGATTTCTCGCGCGGTGTGCTGCGGGGCGTCTTCGCGCCCGGCGATGCCTGGACCGCGACCGAGAACCTGTTCCGCCGCGACAGCGACGGGGACTACTGGTTGATGGATCGTCGTGACACCGTCATCGTCACACCGCGCGGACCGGTGTACACCCAGCCGATCGCCGACGCGCTCAACGATATCGCCGCCGTCGATCTGGAGGTGGTGTTCGGACGCCGTACCGCGGCGACCACGCTCGCGGTCGCCGCAGTGAGTGTGCGGGCGGGCCATCGCCTCGAGCCGGCCGACCTCACCGAGGGGCTGCGCGCGTTGGACCGGGCCCAGCGTCCCGACCTCGTCCACGTCGTCGACGAGATCCCCCGCAGCTCCAGCTTCCGTCCTGCCACCGATCGGGTGCAGGCCCGGGTGCGCCCGCAGCCGGGTGCCGGGACCTGGTACTACAACCGCGAGACCGACACCTACGAGGAGCTCACCGAGGCGTCGGCGGCCACCCTGCCGGCCTGACCCGCACGTCGGACCGTGAACCCGCGCACCGCGTCGATCACCCGCTCCACCTGCCGATCCCCGAGATCGGGCCACAGCGGCAGGCGCACCAGCGTCGCGGAGAACTCCACGGTCCGAGGACACGGCACCGTGGTCCGGCCGAGTTTCTGCCCGGCCGGGCTGGAGTGCAGCGGCACATAGTGGAACGGTGCGCAGATTCCGTGCTCGCGCAGGTGGGCGATGAGCCGGTCCCGGCCGGCCTCGGTTGGGGTTCGTAGGTAGAACAGGTGCGCGGTGTGCTCGCGGTCGGCCGGTACCTGCATCAGCCGGATATCGTTGCGCGCGGCCCAGTCCGGCAGTGCCGCGGAGTAGCTGTTCCACACCCGCAGCCGCCCGGCCTGGATCCGATCGAATTCCGACAGTTGCGCATCGAGTACCGCTGCGTTCAGTTCGCTGGGCAGATAACTGGATCCGATGTCCTGCCAGGAGTACTTGTCGACCGCGCCGCGCAGGAAACGTGCCCGGTCGGTGCCCTTCTCCCGGATGATCTCGGCACGATCCATGAGGATGTCGTCGGTGAGCAGCACCGCACCGCCCTCGCCGCAGTGCACGTTCTTGGTGTCGTGGAAGCTCAGCGCCCCGACCGTGCCGATGGTGCCGAGTGGACGTCCCCGCCAGCGACCTCCCAGCCCGTGGGCGGTGTCCTCGATGATGGCGAGCCCGTACGCCCGCGCGAGCGCGAGTAGCCGGTCCATATCGGCGCCGACCCCGCCGTAGTGGATCACGACGATCGCCTTGGTGCGGCGGGTGACCGCGGCCGCCACCGATTCCGGATCGAGATTGCCGCGCTCGTCGATATCGGCGAAAACGCAGGTCGCCCCGCGCACCGCGACGGCGGTCGCGGTGGAGGTGAAGGCGAAACTCGGGACGATGACCTCGTCGTCGGGTCCGAGCTCGAGTAGCAGACCCGCCATCTCCAGTGCATGCGTGCACGAGGTGGTCAGCAGGGCGTGCCGAGCCCGGGTGATCGCGCGCAGCTTCGCGGTCGCCGCGCCGGTGAAGCGGCCGTCGCCGTGGCTGTGGTCGGAGGCCAGTACCGCGGCGAGATTCGCCAGCTCGTTCTCGGCACGATAGGGGCGGCTGAACAGAATCCGCTCAGCAGTCACCGGCACCGTGCCCTGCCTCCACCGCGACCGGGGCCGGCGCGGACGGTCTCGGTGCCGGTGCATCGACGGTGAGATACAGCGGTTTGCCGACCAGCACGTGCAGTGCCAGACCGAGATATTCCGCGATCAACCCCAGCGAGAACAGGATCGCGCCCGAGACCAGCAGCAGCACCACGATCGTCGATGCCCAGCCCTCCGGGTCGCCGCCCGAGCCGATCAGTGCCCGGCAGATCACCACCGCCGCCATCGCCGCGCCCGCGACCGCCAGGCTCACTCCCAGCAGGCTCACCAGCCGCAGACCGCGGGTCCCGCTGCACAGCACCATCTTCCAGAACAGCGAGAACAGGCGACGATAGTTGTACCCCGACTCCGGGCGCCCCTCCGCGCGCAGCCGCACCGGCACCTGCGCGGTATTGTCGACCACCCAGGTCAGTGCCACATCCAGATATACGCCGTTACACGCGATATCGGCGAGCCGGCGAGCGATATCGCCCCGGATGAGCCGGTAGCTTTCGAACCGGGTCGAATCCGGGAAGGCGAACACGGTGGCCAGCGCGAGCTTGGCCCCGCGTGAGCCGAGGTTGCGCAGCACACCGTGCGGGCGGGTGTTCGTCGGCTTCGAATAGACCAGGTCCGCGCGCCGGCTGAGCGCGGTGTCGAGAAATGCGGCGATACATCCCGGATCGTGCTGGCCGTCCTCGTCCATCGTGACGACCCAGTCGCCACCGGCCGCGGCCATTCCGGCGATGGTGGCGGCATCCTGCCCGAAATTTCGGCTGAGCCAGATCGTGCGGACCTGGGGGTACCGCGCCGAGAGCTGTTGCAGGACGACATCGGAACGGTCCGGCCCGTGATCGTGCACGAGCACGATCTCGGTCACCGCGAAGGGAGTTCCCTGCGGGGTGACCGAGGGCAGTGACAGCTCGTGTAGTTCGGCGACGAGGCCGGCGACGGTGTCCTCGCCGCGGTACACCGGAATCACCACCGATACCGAGTGGGCCGGTTCCCCGCCCGGGTGCGGGCCCGGGGCCGGCGCGGTGCCGAGGGCGGGTGCTGTCGCGGACGGAATCGGCATCAGCTGGTTCGACTTTCGATGACGGTACGCACGGGGCTCCCTCGCCGTTATGCAGAACGCAAATCGAATCGGGGGCACTGTAACACGGTGGTTGCTGCGGTTTTCAACTCCTGCGCCCGGACGGCGGCGCGGTGCCGACGTGACTGCCGTCACCGACCGGGTAGGGTCTGACAACCGTGGTGGAAAGTGCAGTGTCGACGGTGACGCTCGCCGATTCCGAGCACGACGGACGGCCGAGTGTGGCTCCGGAGCCCGAACCGGTTGCCGGAAAATCCCCACGGGCGGTCGTGACGCGCTGGGTGCTGATCACCGGCCTGGGGGTGATCGGTGGATATCTTGCGGTGCTGCTTGCCAATTCGCGGCATTTCTATACCGACGACACCGAATCCCAGTACGCACCGCTGTGGGTGATGCTGGGCCGCCACCTGCGCGCCGGTGAGCTGCCACTGATGGTGCCCGAACGGTGGATGGCCGGGAACTACACCATGGAGGAGGCGGGACTGTTCAACCCGCCGCAGTTGCTGATCGATCTGATCGCGCCCTCGGTGGACAATCTGGTCCTGCTGGCCACGGTCGTCAAACTGCTCTTTTCCCTCGTCGCCGCGCTCGGGGTGTACCGGATCTGCCTGGCGTACGGCAGTCGGGCGTCGTGGGCTGCGGTGGCGGGCATCGCCTTTCCGTTCTCGGGCTGGTTCCTGTTCTTCGACGAGGCGAGCTGGGCCACCTCCCTGTCCGGCATCGCCTGGATGTTGCACGCGTGGGCCAGTGCGGTCCGGTATGTTCGCGGCCCGGCGGGCGACCGGTGCCGCTATCGCTGGAGCACTCGCGGCTACGGTCCGATTCCGCTGTTCGTATTCCTGTACCTGACCATCTCGGTCGAATACGTCTTCCCCGCGGTCGAAGCGGCACTGATGCTGGTGGCCGTCGCGGTGGGAGAACTTGTCGCGCAGCGCGGATGGCGTCCGGTCCTACGGCTAGCCGTCGTCGCGGGTGCCGCCGGAATGGCAGGTCTGATGACCTATCTGCCGAGCATGTTGTCGGCCGGGGTGAGCTGGCGGGGCGCCACAGAGATCGTCAACGACAATTTCCTGACCGTGCCGTGGTCGGAATCGCTGAATGCCGGCCTGCCGTCGGCAATGCCGGCGTTCACCTCCTGGTGGGGCTATGTGCAGCCGATGCCGGTCACCTACATAGCGTGGTTCCTGATTCCCGCGACGGCCTTCGTCGACTGGCGTGCCGCCCGCGCGGCCGGACGGGAACTGGTCGGCGTGGCGCTGTTCGCGATCATCTTCCTGATGTGGGCGGCCGGTCCCGGCACGATGGGTCCGTTGCGCTGGCCGGCCCGCGTGCTCCCGATGGTGGCCGTCGGACTGCTGATCCTGGTCTGTGTGCTGCTCGGGCGCTTCGGCACGGTGCGGCAGTGCCGGTCCCGGGTGATCGCGGCGGCGCTGCTCATCGCGGTGCTGTGGGTGCGGACCTGCGCTGCCGATCCGCAGGCCGTGCAGTGGCATGTGCTGTCTGCCGTCGCCGTCGGTGTGCTGGGCGGGGCTGTGGTGTGGCTGGGCATCCGCCGCGGCAGCGCGGCGGCCGCGATGCTGACCGCGGTAGTGATGATTCCGATCGCCTACCTGCAGGTCCATGCGGCACAACCGACCCCGATGGGCTGGAATCTACCGGCCGATCGGGCACAGGCCGAGGCGGCCTTCCCGGAATTCGACGGGCAGACGATCCAGCTCGGCGACCGCGCACTGATCCCGCCCGAGGAGCGCACACTCGAAGGCGCGTACGGCTCCCTGGTTTTCGGCAACTACGCCGCGGACGTGAACCGGAACTACGTCAACGGCTATACGCCCAACGGATACTACTGGTTCGGCGACATGCTCTGTATGCGCTGGGATTCCAGTGTGTGCCCCGATGCGTTCCGGCGGTTGTTCGCTCCCGAGCCGACGACCGGCCAGCCGCCGGTGGATCTGATGAAACTCGACCGGGTCGTGCTGCAACGCGCCTTGTTCCCCGGCGTCGATGCGTGGCACGCGCCACCGGGCTGGAAATGGGTCGACTATCCGGGCCACGAGCGGTACATCCGGGTTCTGGAACGCGAACAGGGCCTGATCTCCACACACAACGGCCGGATTTCCGGCACACAGGGTGTCGAGGCGGCCGCGCAGGCGGAATCGTGGGCGAGCAGCAGGGTGCGCGTGAGTTCGGACGCCGGCGGGCGGGTGGTGTTCGCGCGGCTCGGCTGGCCCGGATACCGGGCCACTCTCGACGGTCATCCGATTCCGATCAGTACCGTCGCGAAAACCTTTGTGGCCGTCGATATTCCGGCCGGGACCAATGCGGCCACCCTGGAGTTGAGCTGGCGGCCACCCGGCTGGAAGGCCGGCATCGGCTCCGCGATCGCCGGACTGCTGGTACTGGGTGTGATGCAGTGGTTGTACCTGCGGTCGCGTCGGCCCGCCCCGGCTGCGTCGGCGCGGGAAGCGGTCGTGGAGTCGTGAAGGCCGCGGCGGGCGATACCCGAGCACCCGTTCTGCTGCGACTGATCCGGCGCCAGGAAGTCGCTTTCGCTGCGGTCGGTGCCAGCAACACACTGCTCGGTATCGCGCTCACCGTGCTGTGGCTGCAGGTGCTGCCCGGCGGATGCCCGCCCGCGGTGGCGGTCGCGCTCGCCTACGTGATCAGTGTCGTGTTCGCCTTCTTCGCCCATCGCACCCTGGTGTTCCGGGTGCGCGGCCGGCCGTGGCGCGACTTCGCCCGGTTCGCGGTGGTCAATTCGGGTGGTCTGGTCCTGAACATGACCGGGGTGCAGTGCGCTGTCGGTGTTCTCGGCCTGCCCGAAACACCTGCCACGGTGAGCGTGATGGGTGTGATCGCGGTGCTCAGCTTCTTCGCCCACCGGCACATCTCGTTTCGCCGGGCGGACCACGGTGTCTATCGGGGCGCCGGGTAGGTTGTCGGATATGGCGGAGCAAACCCTGGATCCCACCCTGCTGAGCCTGCTGGCCTGTCCGCAGGACAAGGGGCCGCTGTCGCTGGTCCACGACGCCGACGGCAGCAGCGTGCTCTACAACCCGCGGCTGCGCTGCGCCTACCCGGTCGACAACGGCATCCCGGTACTGCTGGTGGACGAGGCGCGCCCGGTCGGCGATGCCGAGCACGAGAGCTTTACCGCGCAGAGCTGACCGGGTCTGCACCCGCGGCATTCGGTGCGCCGAATGCGAGCGGCGTCGGCAGGCGCGGTGCCCGAGGCTCGCAGCCGTCGACTGCCTCGCGCCGGTTCAGTCCCTCGGTTCGGTGATCGGCAGATCGTCCAGGAGATAGCGCTGAATGGTCGGCCCGATCGTGGCGGCCAGTTCGTCCAGTGGCATCGAGGCGATCGGTTCGACCCGGAGAATCTTGCGTGCCACCAGAAGTCCGATCATCTGCGATACGGCCAGCACGACGCGGGTGGTGCCGGTTCCGGGTGGTGAATCGACCCGTTCCCGGACGTCTTTGAGCGCCACTTCGAGCAGGAAGGCGCGGGCCAGCGGTGCGTCGCCGCCCGCCAGCACGCCGCGGAACGCCGCCACCGCGTGGACACCGATCGAGGAGTCCCAGGCACCGACCACGGTGCGTACCACCGTTTCCCCGAGATCGGCGTCCGGTGCCGCCCGGATCGGCGCCCGGATCGCCTCCGGGTCGATCGGCAGATTCAGTGTGGCGGCGAACAATTGCTGTTTGCTGCCGAAATAGTGATGCACCAGGGCCGGGTCCACCTGTGCTTCCACCGCGATCGAGCGGATCGACGCCTTGTCGAACCCGACCTCGGCGAAGCGGTTGCGCGCGGACTCCAGGATCGCCTCGCGCGCCCCCGAGTCCCCGGATCGCCGCCCGGTGCGGCGCCGCGCGGCGCCGGTCATGCCGTCCGCCGACGCAGAGTTGCCGCGCCCAGCGCGAGTGCGACGGCGGCGAATGCGGCGACGATACCCAGGTCACGCCACATCGACAGGGTGGCCCCGGGGTGACGGGACACCTCCTGCAGCGCGTCGACCGCATAACTGAGCGGCAGCACATCGCTGATGATCTCCAACCAGCGTGGCAGCTGATCGCGGGGGACCAGCAGTCCACACAGGAAGAACTGCGGCCCCACCACCAACGGCATGAACTGCACCGCTTGGAACTCGGTGCGGGCGAAGGCACTGGCGAGCAGGCCCAGCGCCACTCCCAGCACGGCGTCGACCACGGCGATCAGCAGTACCAGCCAGGCACTGCCGGCCGCTTGCAGATCGAGCAATCCGAACGCGATCAGGCAGGCCAGGCCGGCTTGGGCGGCGGCGGCGACCGAGAAGGCGGTGCCGTATCCGCCCAGCAGATCCAGTTTCGACAGCGGCGTCGTCATCAATCGTTCCAACGTTCCCGAGGTGCGCTCGCGCTGCATGGCGATCGCGGTGATCAGGAACATCACGATGAACGGGAGGATGCCCAGCATGCTGATGCCGACCCGGTCGAACAACGACGGCACACCGGGCACGCTGGGTGTCTCGTGGTACACGAAATACAACAGCACGAGCAGCAACGAGGGCACCAGCAACAACATCGCCACGGTGCGCCGGTCGGCACGTAGCTGGCGCAGGATCCGAGTCGTGGTGGCGGTGTAGCAGGCGAGCGGCCGGGGCCGGGGCCGTGCGAATGCGGTGGTGGTCACGACTCTCCCTTCGTGATCAGAGCGAGAAATGCGTTCTCCAAACTGGTTTCACCGGTGTCGGAGCGCAGTCGATCGGGGCTGAGCTGGGCCAGAAGCTCGCCCTCGCGCATCAGCAGCAGCCGGTCGCAGTGGTCGGCTTCGTCCATGACATGACTCGACACCACCAGTGTCCGGCCCTGTGCGGCCAAGTCGCGGAACTGTTTCCACAGTTCGGCGCGCAGTACCGGATCCAGTCCGACCGTCGGTTCGTCCAGGATCAGCAGTTCGGGGTCCGCGACCAGCGCACAGGCCAGCGAGACCCGGGTGCGTTGTCCGCCGGAGAGCTGGTTGCCCCGGTGGCGCACGTGTGCGCCCATCCCGACCTGTTCGATCGCGGTCCGGACGTCCCCGCCACCGTGTCCGCTGAGGGCGGCGAAGTAGGAGACGTTGTCGTGCACGCTGAGGTCGTCGTAGATACTCGGCGCCTGGGTCACGTAGCCGACGCGCGCTCGCAGCCCGCGGCTGCCCGCCGCCTCGCCGAGTACGCGAACACTGCCGGCCTGGATCAGTTGTGTCCCGACGATGGTGCGCAGCAGCGTGGTCTTGCCGCACCCGGACGGACCCAGCAGTCCGGTGATGCTGCCCGCCGGAACGGTCAGCGAAATATCGTGCAGGACCTCGTGTCCGCCGCGGTGCACCCGCAGGTGCTCGACGGTGATCGCCGGGGACGAATCCGGTTCCGCCACGGTTCACCTCTCCTTCGCACGCCGGTGCAACTTTTCACCAAGCGTTGAATTCATTACCTGATGAATTCTGCCCGCAGTCGCGCGCCGGCGCAAGAGAGGATGTGGTGCGTCAGTGGTGTCCGGATATCCGTGCCGGGGGTGCGGTGCCCGGCTCCACGACGAGGAACTGACCCATCATGCCCTGGTCTTCGTGCCAGAGCAGATGGCAGTGATACATGTACGGATGTTCCGGATCGCCCGGCCCGTCGAACCGCAGCACCAACCGCATCTCACTACCGGGTGCCAGCAGCACGGTGTCCTTCGGCCCACGCAGCGGCGGAGGTGGTGGTGCGCCGTCGACCGCGGCCACCGCGAACTGCACATCGTGGACGTGGAAGTTGTGCGCCATCCCGTCGGTATTGCGGACGATCCAGATCTCGGTGGTACCGCGTTCGACGATCGCGTCGATCCGGTCCATCGCCATCGTGGCGCCGTTGATGCCCGGGAGCCGCATCTCGAAGTGCCGCTCCCGCACCGAATCCGCGGCCCGCGGCAGCGTCGGTGTTGCCAACCGGGTCGGCAGTGCGGCACTTGCGCGCAGCGTATCGGCGGCGCGGAGTTGCAGGACGTCGAAGGTGTCGTCTCCACCGCTGAAACGGCGGTTCCAGAATCCGGTGCCGAGGTCGGTGGGATAGGCCCGGACCGCGACCCGTTCCGAGGGGCGCATCCGCACCACGATCTCGGCCCGTTCCCCCGGGGACAGCCGGATTCGCGTGGCATCGACCGGATGTTCGAGCACGCCGCCGTCGGTGGCGACCAGCGCGAACGAACGGTCGTCGGACAAGCCGAAGGTGAACACCCGCGCGGACGCGGCGTTGAGCAGTCGTAACCGGATCAGCTCGTCGCCGACCGTGCGATAGGGGGCGAGCGTGCCGTTCACCATGGTGCGGTCACCGAGAGTGCCGGTATCGGAAAAGATTCCGCGACCATGGTCCATGGCGGTGCCGCGAAAACGCACATCCTGCACGATCATCGGCAGATCGTCGACGCCGTAGGTGTGCGGCAATCCGGTGACCACGTCGTCGTCGATCAGGAACAGTCCGGCCAGCCCACGCCGCACATGGGATTCGGTGGCGCCGTGCGGATGTGGGTGATACCAGAGCGTGGCGGCGGGTTGATCGACGGTCCACTGCGGAGACCAGGACGCACTCGGCGCGATCATCTGATGCGGCCCACCGTCGGCAACCGCAGGCAGATGCATGCCGTGCCAGTGCACTGTCGAGGCCTCGGGCAGGTGATTGCGAATATCGACACGAACCCGTTCCCCGCGCTGCGCCCGCAGCGTCGGGCCGAGATAGCTGCCGTTGAACCCCCAGGTCGGTGTCTCTCCGTCGGGAAGGAACCGGGTGGTGCCGGCGCGCATGTCGAGTTCGAACACGCGGGTCCCGTCCGGGTCGAGCCGGCTGTCGGCCTGCGGCGGA
This sequence comes from Nocardia vermiculata NBRC 100427, assembly GCF_001613265.1. Lineage (GTDB taxonomy): Bacteria > Actinomycetota > Actinomycetes > Mycobacteriales > Mycobacteriaceae > Nocardia > Nocardia vermiculata. The sequence continues at coordinate 7,613 of NZ_BDCA01000017.1, read as the reverse complement.
ATCCGTAGTTCGTTGGTGAACGGGGTGCCGACGGTACTCACCTTCGACGATCGGTACGACCACGTGACCCAGATGCCGGTCGCGATGGTGACAGCTACGAGGAATACACTGAGCCACAGCAGTATTCGGCGAAATCTGCCACGTGGAAGCGAAGTCATTGCTCGACGGTAGGCGCGGAGGCGATCCCGCCACATCGGTGAGCGCCCGGATCTTCAGTGTGGATCCACCCTGAACTGTCCCTGAACCGAGTGCCCGGGTCGGCCGCCCGCGGCGATGCCGGTCTCGACGGTGCGAGCGCTCGAGGAACAATGGCTAGCCGTGTCTGCCGAGGAACTCGCCGTCGAACCACTGGCCGCCGCTCGTCGTGTGCTCGGTGCGACGCTGTGGTCGGGGCCGGTCGGCGTCCGCATCGTCGAGGTCGAGGCCTACGGCGGTGACCCGGCGGGGCCGTGGCCCGATCCGGCGGCGCACTCCGGGCGCGGGCGCACGCCACGCAACGCCGTCATGTTCGGGCCGCCCGGAAGGCTGTACGTCTACTTCAGCTACGGCATGCACACCTGTGTGAACGTGACGAGCGGACCCGACGGGGACGCGAGTGCGGTGCTGCTGCGCGGCGGTGAGGTGATCGCGGGGCACGAGATCGCGCGCGCACGCCGCCCCGCTGCCCGCACCGATGCGGCCCTGGCCCGCGGGCCGGGAAATTTCGGGAGCGCACTGGGGATCGAGCTGGGAGATTACGGAACGGATCTGTTCGATCCGCAATCGCGGATCCGGCTGGAACTCGGCCCGAAGATCAGTGATCCCTCGACTCTCGGAGTCGGGCCGCGGGTCGGGGTCAGCCTCGCCGCAGACCGCCCGTGGCGCGTGTGGTTGCGCGATTCGTCCGCAGTGTCGGCCTATCGCCGCAGTCCACGCGCCCCGGAGGTCGGCACCTCGGCCTGACGGTCCGCCTCCGCCCGCGGGGCCGCCTGTCGCCGCGAACGAAACCGCCCAGGCACGGCGTACCGCGAACCGAACCGGCTGGGCGCCGCAGCCGGCACCGGTGGGCGCCGCGGATCGGCGCCTACCGGCAGGCTGAGGCCGCGGCGGGGCGGGAACGGTCCAGGCTCGGCGGAGGTGCGGGAACCCGTCAGCGGCCTAGCGCGGTGGCGACCGGTGCGCGCTGGGCGGCGGCGATGATCGCGGCACGTTCGGCGCCGGCCCCGGTGTCGGCGACACCGACGGCCCATCCGGTCGCACCCGCGCACCGGAATTCGGTGCAGGCGACGACCCTCGCGTCCGGATCGCTCGTCCGGTGCTGCGTGGTGCCCAGGATCTCGATCGTAATACCGTGGTCGGCAAGGACTTTCAGCAGACCACTGGTCGCCGTCTCCGTCTCGGTGTTCGGCTCACCGGCGAGGTCGACCGTGCCGCCCGGCTGCGGTGTGTGCACCGAAACGGTGTCGCCGTCCTGCACCCGGATGCGGCCGAATTCGGTGTCGATCTCCGTCCCGCGCGGGCCGTAGACCGAGCCCAGCAGCTCCCACAACCAGCTCGCGCTGACCTCGCTACCGCTGTCGTCGGTGTGGCGCTGGACATGCCGGGCGAAGTCGATCTGCAGGCGCCGCGGCAATTCCACCCCGTAACCGGTCTGCAGCAGATAGGCGATGCTGCCCTTGCCGGACTGCGAATTCACCCGGATCACGGCATCGTAACTACGTCCGACGTCGGCCGGGTCGATCGGCAGATACGGGATCTCCCAACCGATCTCGGATTCTCCGACGCCGGCTCGAGCGGCTCGGCGGGAGTGCTCGGCGAATCCCTTCTTGATGGCGTCCTGGTGGGTGCCGGAGAACGCGGTGTAGACCAGGTCGCCGACATAGGGATGCCGCTCGGGCACCGGCATCCGGGTGCAGTACTCCACCGTGCGGCGGATTTCGTCGATATCGGAGAAATCGATCATCGGATCCACGCCCTGCGCATGCAGATTCAGCGCCAGTGTCGCGATGTCGACGTTGCCGGTGCGCTCACCGTTGCCGAAGACACAGCCTTCCACCCGTTGGGCGCCGGCCAGCACCGCCAGTTCGGCGCAGGCGATCCCGGTGCCGCGATCGTTGTGCGGATGGACCGACAGGATCACCCCGTCACGTCGGCTCAGGTGGCGATCCATATATTCGATCTGGTCGGCGTAGACGTTGGGCGTCGCGACCTCCACCGTCGCGGGCAGGTTCAGTACCACCGGTCGCTCCGGCGTCGCATCCCACAGTTCGGTCATCGAATCACACACCTGCAGCACGAAATCCGGTTCGGTGAGCATGAAGACCTCGGGGGAGAACTGGAATCGGCGGTCGGGCCGGTCACCGGCCAGCCGGGCGATCTCGCGCCCGCCCGCGGTGATCAACTCCGCCAGTTCGTCGCGCGTGCGGCCCAGCACCACGTCGCGCCACAGCGGGGCGGTGGCGGCGTACATGTGGATCACCACATCGTTGGTGATTCCCTGTACCGATTCCAGGGTCCGCTCGATGAGGTCGGCGCGTGCCGGGGTGAAAACCACCAGGGTGACATCCTCGGGCGCCAGGTCGGCATCGCGGATCAGGCGTACGAAGTCGAAATCGGTCTGCGAGGCGCTCGGGTAGCCGACTTCGATCTCCTTGTATCCGATGTCGACGAGCATCTCGAACATCTTTCGCTTACGCTCCGGATCCATCGGCTCGGCCAGGGCCTGATTGCCGTCGCGCAGATCGACCGGAACCCAGAGCGGGGCCGCGGTGATCCGGTTCGCGGGCCAGCGACGGTCGGTGAGCGGAACCGAAACCCGCTGGTACACATCGCGATAGCGATGCGAGGGCATGGTGGAGCGGCGCTGGCGATTCCAGGTGGGGGTGGGGACGTGCATGAGGGTGCTTTCGCGTCGGAGAGGGCGACCGGCGCAGCTGACAACCCGCGGGCAGGGTGCCGGTCGTTCAGACCCCGCCGCGGCGGCCGAGGAGAAGCAGTTCCTGTCCCATGTCGGCTACGATAGCTGTGCAAAACTCCTCAGACAAGTAGAGAGGTGAGGGCGTTGGTGACGGTGCGCAGGCAACCGCTGGCGGCGCAGGCCGCCGAACTTCTGCTCGACCGCATCCGGGCGGGCGAATGGCAGCTGGGCCACAAACTGCCGGGCGAGACCACCCTCGCGGCGCAACTGGGGGTGGGGCGTTCCACGCTGCGCGAGGCGATTCGCGAGTTGGCCGGACACGGTGTACTCGAAAGCCGGCAGGGCGCGGGTGTTTTCGTCACCGCGCTGGAGGTGGCCGAGGAGTGGGACGAGGTGCTGCGCCGGGCCGACATCGTGGCCGTGGTCGAGGCGCGCATCGCCATCGAGGCCGAGGCAGCGGCGCTGGCCGCCCAACGCCGCACCCCCGCCGATCTGCGCACCATCCGCCGTGCGTTGTCAGCGCGGGCCGGGGCGGGTGCATCGGTCGAAGCGCTGGTCGATGCCGATACCGGGTTCCATCGCACCGTGATCGCGGCAGCACACAACGAGGTGCTGCTCCAATTGTTCGACGCCTTCGTCCCGCGCATCCACCTGACGATGTCGCAGCTCCTGCGGATGCGGCCGATGTCGGATCCGGCCGCCGATCACGAGGCCCACGAGCAACTGTTCGCCGCCATCCGCGAGCGCGCCGCCGATACCGCCGCGACCGTCAGCCGGGTCCACCTGACGGCCTTGAAAACAGCTCTCGGCCCGGCGCCGACGGATTCCGGGGTACCGCTCCGCCGGTAGCGATGAGCGCTCGCCGACCGCGCACGGCGGATCCGGCACGACATCGGCCGGGCGGCCGATCGGTCATCCCTCGGCGCCCGCGTCGCGCACCGTGTCGGTCGCGCCCCGATCCGCGCGCCGATGGACACCGGGGCTCACCCCGTACCGGCGTTTGAACGCTGCGCTGAGACTGAACGCGGTGCCGTAACCCACCTGACGAGCGATCGATTCGATGGTGGCGTCGGTTCCGCGCAGCAGATCCGCGGCCCGGGCCAGACGCCACTCGGTGAGGTAGGCGATCGGCGGATCACCGACGAGGTCGGTGAATCGGCGGGCCAGTGCGGCCCGCGAGGCACCGACGGTTGTCGCCAGTTCCGCGACGGTCCAGTCGTGTGCGGGGTTGTGTTCGAGCAAGCGCAACGCTTGTCCGACCACGGGGTCGGCGTAGGCGCGGTACCACCGTGGCGCATCCTCGCGGGCGAACCATGCCCGTAGCGCCGCGATCGTGAGCAGGTCCAGCAGCCGATCCAGGACCGAGGCCTGACCGGGGATGTCGCGGCCGGCCTCGTCGACGAGCAGTCCCAGCAGGCGCTCGTCGACCGCGTGCCCGTCCAGGATCACCCGGGCGGGCAGCGCGCGCAGCAACCGGTCACTGACACTGCCGGTCACTTCATAGGTCCCGGTGAGCAGTGCGGTGGTGCCGTCCGGATTCGTGCCCCAGCTGCGCACACCCAGATCCCATGTTTCGCAGAGCAGTTCACCTTCCGGTGTGGTCGTCGTCTGACCGGGATGCACCACGGCCTGCGGTGGTGTCGAGGGCTCGTCGGCCACGGTGTACGGATCGGGGCCGCGCACGATGGCGATCGCGCCCTGGTCGAGCCGGGTCGGTTCGCCGTCGTCGGGCACGACGTAGGCATGGCCGCGCGTCACCACCATCACCGTGAGCGGTGCCCGGTCCTGCACCCGTAGCGCCCACGGCGCATCCAGCAGCGAGCGCATGACGAAGGCGCCGCGAGCGCGCGGCCCGTCCAGCAGATCGGCGAGTGCGTCCATGCCTCGACCTTTGCGCAGAACCGGGTGGGCGGCAACCGGGTGCCGATCAGCACCGGGAACCGGTTGCCGCGCCCGGAATTCGTTGCGGAGGATCGGCATCGGAGGCTATCCGGCGGCAGCGACCGGCCAGCCTCCGGCGGCGGCGGTCCGGCGGGCATAGTCGGCGAACGATCGCGGCGGCCGGCCCAGTGCGCGCTGCACCCCGTCCGCGGTGTGGCTGTTGCGGCCGTCGAGCACGGTGCCGAAGACGTGGGTCAGCGCGCCCACGACCTCTGCCGGCACCCCCATATCCGTCAGCGAAGCGGTGTAGTCGCCCAGCGGTATCGGCTGGTACTCGATGTCGCGCCCGGTGGCGGTCGCGATCTCGGCCACCGCCTCGGCGAAGGTCAGTGCCCGCGGCCCGGTGAGTTCGTAGATCTCGCCGGTATGGCCGTCCTCGGTGAGCGCGGCAACCGCGACGTCGGCGATGTCCTCCGCATCGACGAACGGTTCGGTGACCGCATCCACCGGCAACACCACCCGGCCGGCAGCGACCTCCTCGGCCTGCACGTCCTCACTGAAATTCTGGTGGAACCAGGCACACCGCACGACGGTGGTATCGATGCCACTGTGCAGGGCGATCTCCTCGCAGCGTTGTGCCCCGGGCTCCCCGCGACCGGACAACAGCACCAGTTTCCGCACGCCTGCCCGACGTGCGGTCGCCGTCAGTTCGGCGATCGCGTCGTCGGATCCGGGGGCGGCCAGATCCGGCTGATAGGAGATGTAGACGGCTCGAGCGCCTGCCAGGGTGGCAGCCCAGGTGGAACGATCGGTCCAATCGAACCGCGGCGAGGTGGAGCGCGACACCGCGCGCACCTCGACACCACGCTCGGACAACCGCGCCGCTACCCGGCGGCCGGTCTTGCCGGAACCGCCCAGGACGACGACCGGCCCCACGGACGCACCGGTGCCGGCCGCGGCCCCGCCTGTTACGGCAGCGGGTGCCGATGTGGAATGTGATGCAGTGCTTGTTGTTTCGGTGGCATTGTCGCTGTGTTCGATCATGTTTCCAGTACACCCGGTGTGGCCCTCACGCACCATCGTCGTGACGCTCGCGGCCATACGTGAACGTCTACCTCCGGGTGCGGTGCGGGCGGGGCCGGGTGTGCGGTGGTGTACGCCGGTCCGATCGTGGCGAGCGGCACACCGGCCGACCCAGCACAGCCCGGCGGCGGGAGTGGGGAAAGATGGGGGAGCGTGAGCGCAGACATCATCGATGAACTGACCTGGCGTGGGCTGATCGCACAGTCCACCGATCTGGACGCCCTGCGGGCCGAGGCGGCGAAGGGTCCCATCACGCTCTATTCCGGTTTCGATCCCACCGCGGCGAGCCTGCACGCCGGGCACCTGGTGCCGCTGCTCACCCTCAAGCGGTTCCAGCAGGCCGGACATCGCCCGGTGGTGCTGGCCGGTGGTGCCACCGGTCTGATCGGGGACCCGCGCGAGGTCGGCGAGCGGGCGATGAACTCGACCGACACGGTCGCCGAGTGGTCCGAGCGCATTCGCGGCCAGCTCTCGCGCTTCGTCGACCTCGACGATTCGTCCACCGGGGCGATCATCGTGAACAACATGGACTGGACCGGCAACCTCAGCGCGGTCGATTTCCTGCGCGACATCGGCAAACACTTCTCGGTCAACGTGATGCTCGCGCGCGAGACGGTCAAGCGCCGCCTGGAGACCGACGGCATCTCCTACACGGAGTTCAGCTACATGCTGCTGCAGGCGAACGATTTCGTGCAGTTGCGGCGTACGCACGAGTGCCGACTGCAGATCGGCGGCTCGGATCAGTGGGGCAACATCATCGCCGGCGTCGAACTCAATCGCCGGCTCGACGGGGAACAGGTACACGCACTGACCACGCCGCTGGTCACCTCCGCCGACGGTAAGAAGTTCGGCAAGTCGACCGGGGGTGGCAGCCTGTGGCTGGACCCGGAGATGACCAGCCCCTACGCCTGGTACCAGTACTTCGTGAACACCGGCGATGCCGACGTCGTGCGGTATCTGCGCTGGTTCACCTTCCTCGACCGCGATGAGCTCGCGGAACTGGAGACCGCGACCGCGGAACGGCCGCATGCCCGCGAAGCGCAGAAGCGACTGGCCGCCGAGATGACCACCCTGGTGCACGGCGCCGAGCAGACCCGGGCGGTGCAGTTGGCCAGTCAGGCATTGTTCGGTCGCGGGGAACTGCGCGAACTGGACGAGCCCACGCTGTCGGCCGCACTGTCGGAGGCGGCGGGTGAGGGCGCCATCGCCGAGGCCGGCGCGGCATCGACCATCGTCGACCTCCTGGTGGACGCGGGACTGTCCGACGGCCGCAAAGCCGCGCGACGTGCGGTCGCCGACGGTGGGGCGTCGGTGAACAACATCCGCATCTCCGACCCGGAATGGGTGCCCGGCGAGGACGACTACCTGCACGGACGCTGGCTGGTCCTGCGGCGCGGCAAGAAGAACTTCGCCGGTGTCCGCAAGGCCGATCGCTGATCTTGGTCATGACCTGAGTCACATCTGTGTGATTCAGGTCGGGCCGAGGCCGATTCGGCTGTCGGTGACCTGCGTTGATGCTGAGCGACCTGGCGATTTGACCTTCCGTTCGGCGGCACGTAACTTAGTTCAAGTCAGAGCGACACGGACACCGACCCGGAGCCGAGAGCCCCGGGACAACGAGGTTGGACGATGAGCGCCTGGCAGCCAGTAAGGCCTAGCGGGATCGCAGTTTGACTTTGCGAGATCCGATGGTTAGGCTGGAAAACCTGCCTCTCAATAAGGCCAGTGAAACTGGCCGGATTGTTTGTGCGCC
>NZ_BDCA01000016.1 GCF_001613265.1 Nocardia vermiculata NBRC 100427 | reverse complement strand
CGGGTGAGAACCCCGCCGGCGCGACGCCTACGGGCCGGACAGCGCGGCGGCCCGAAGGCAGCGCGCCAGCGCCCGGCACAGCGGATACGCGCGGTAAGCCCCCTACCGGTCCGATGGACTCCGGCCGCACCACCCGTGGCCGCAATGCGGTGGACAATCCGCCGCCCGGTGCCCGGCCTGCTCCAGGCCGGCGTACACCGTCTCAACCTCCTCGCGGCGACGCTCCCGCGCCCGGCAGGCAGTCTCCCGCCGCCCGGCCCGAAGCGCCCGCAGCCCGGCCGGAACCGCCGGCCGCCAGGCCCGAATCCGCCGCGCACCCCACCAAACGCGCGCCCCGCACGGGTGGGCCCGTGCCGCCGGGACCGGCCGCACCCCCGGTCGATCCCGGACCTGCGCCGGCCGCCACACCCGCCGACCCGACCGGAGCCCAGCGTGCCGCCGCGGGGAATCGGGCCGCGCCGCCGGTTGCCGGTGCTGCTCAGCCCACCGCGGTCCATCTCGCTCCCGACGCCCCGGTGGATCGGCGCGCTCGTGGCGGCCGGGCACCGGCCGCCGACCCGGCCACCGACCAGCTGCTGCCCATGCCGGACGACGAATCCGAGCTCGGCACATCTGCTTCCGTCGCCGACGCGGAGCACCACCACGAACCCGATACTCAGGACGATTCGGACGACGAACCACCGTTGTCCCGGCTCGCGGCGAGTAAGTTGCGCCGCCGCCGGCGTACGCGCACCGCGGCACGCGCCACCGGTTCGATCTGCGCGGTGCTCGCGCTGCTCATGACCGGTGTCGGCTGGAACTACCTGCGCGCCACCGACAACGGCTTCACCCAGGTCGCGGCGCTGGACGAGAATTCCGCCGATATCGTCGACCCCGGTGGTCAGCTGGGTGACGAGAACTTTCTGATCGTCGGTACCGACACCCGCGCCGGCGTCGACGCCCAGCTGGGCGCCGGTACCACCGAAGATGCCGAGGGTGCGCGCTCGGACACCGTGATGCTGGTCCATATCCCGGCCGACCGGTCCCGGGTGGTGGCGGTGTCCTATCCGCGCGACCTCGATGTGAGCCGCCCCGAATGCGAGGGCTGGGACAACGAGAAGGCCAAGTACACCGATACGACCTTCGAACCCGCGATGGGCGACAAGCTCAACGCCACCTACGCGCTCGGCGGGCCGAAGTGCCTGACCAAGGTCATCCAGAAGATGTCCGGCCTGAAGATCGGCCATTTCATCGGTATCGACTTCAGCGGTTTCCAGTCGATGGTCGACACCATCGGCGGTGTCGAGGTGTGCACCAATCGGCCGCTGATCGACGATGAGCTCGGCACCATCCTGGCTCAGCCCGGCCGGCAGAAGCTCAACGGACCGGTCGCGCTGGACTATGTCCGCGCCCGCCACGTCCAGGGTGAGGAACGCAGCGACTACGACCGCATTCACCGTCAACAGTTGTTCCTGTCGTCGCTGCTGCGCGGCGCGCTGTCGTCGAAGGTGCTGTTCGACCTGGGCAAGCTCAACGGATTCATCAACGCCTTCAGCAGCCACGCGTTCATGGACCATGTCAGCACCAAGGATCTGCTGATGCTGGGCCGTTCGATGCAGAAGATGGACGCCGGTGCGATCACCTTCCTGACCGTGCCGACCGCGGGGACCACGTCCTACGGCAACGAGATCCCGCGCGAATCCGACATCAAGGCGATTTTCCAGGCGATCATCGACGACCAGCCGCTCCCGGGTGAGAAGAAGGCGCCCGCCGCACCGAGCTCGGAAGCGCCGCCGCCCCCGGCGCCGCCGAAGTTGCAGGCGGTCGATCCGAGCACGGTATCGGTCCAGGTGTCCAACGCCTCCGGAGTCAGCGGGATGGCGGGAACGGCGGCGACCGCATTCGCCGGCCAGGGTTTCCAGATCTACAGCGTGGGCAACTACGACGGCGGCGATGTCGACACCACGACGGTCCGGTATTCCTCCGGGCACGAAGCGGCGGCGGCGACGGTGGCATCCTCACTGCCCGGCGCGACGATGGAGGAGTCACCGGACCTGGGCAGCATCGTGGAGGTGGCGCTCGGCTCGGACTTCTCCGGCACCGTGAACGCCCCGACGGAATTCGGTTCGCCGGTCACCGCGCCGGACCCGTCGGCGCAGAGTGCCGAGCCGGTCGCCCTGCCCTCGGACCTGGAGCATGTCAACGCCGCCGACGAACTCTGCAAGTGAGCCGCGCTCACCTGCACCGACCGGTGGCGGATATCGGCACCGACGATTCACCCTCCGTTCGTGACTTGGTCAGCGCCGGGAACTAGTGTTTGGTTTCATGCGCGTCATCTACAACGAACAAATGGCTGATCTCGCCACCATGCTGGGCGAGATGGCCGGTTTGGCCGGTGCAGCCATGGACCGGGCCACCCAGTCGTTGCTGGAGGCCGATATCGCGCTGGCCGAGCAGGTCATCACCGAATACGACCGGATCGCCGAGATGATCGGGCAGGCCGAGGAGAAGGCGTTCGCCCTGCTCGCCCTGCAGGCCCCGGTGGCCGGCGACCTGCGTCAGGTGATCAGCGCCATCCAGATCGTCTCCGACGTCAATCGCATGGGTGTGCTGGCGTTGCACGTGGCCAAGGTCGCCCGCCGACGGCACCCGAACCATGCGCTGCCCGAATCGGTCAACGGATACTTCGCCGAGATGGGCCGCATCGCGGTGAATATGGGTGCGGCAGCCAAGGAGGTGCTCGAGACCCGCGATCCGGAGCGTGCCGCCCAGCTCAACGAGGACGACGAGGCGATGGACGATCTGCATCGCCACCTGTTCTCGCTGTTGATGGACCGGGAGTGGAAGTACGGTGTGGCCGCGGCCGTCGACGTGACACTGCTGGGCCGCTACTACGAGCGCTTCGCCGATCACGCCGTGGAGATCGGCCGCCGGGTGGTCTTCCTGGTGACCGGCGTGCTGCCGCCGGACACCGATGCCGAGGCCGAGAAGGTCTGAGCCGCCGGTTCACACCCGGCGGGCCCGCCGCGGCCACCACCGGCCCGCCAGGGTGGGCAGTGTCACCGCTGCGATGAACAGCACCACCGTCACCAGCAGGAAATAGATCAGTGAGCCGTTGGCCCCGAACCGGGGCAGGAAGGCCAATTCCTGGCCGGTCGACGCGACCGCGTTGAGGAACGGTGCGTAGGCCTGTAGTTCGTAGCCGTGCGGGAGCAGGCTCATCGAATTCTCGGCGACATATACCCAGAACAGCAGTACGGCCACCGCCGCGGACGGGCTGCGCACCGCAGACCCGGCCGCAATGCCGACCCCGCAGCCGGCGAAGGCGTAGATCGGGACCGTCCACAGGAAGCGCAGACCGGCCGTATCGGTCAGCGTCACTTCGCCGTAGACGACCGGATACAGCCGCGGCAGTGCGGACATGACCACCACCAGCAGGATCAGCGTGGCCAATGCGGCGAGCACACCGTAGAAGATCCACCGGGCCAGCGCTGCGGTCCAGGCTCGCGGAAGCAGAAATGCGTTGAGGTCGCGGGTATTTCCGCGCCACTGACCGGCGTGGGCGAAGGCCGCAGTCACCATCATGATGGAGCCGGCGAAGGTGATCACCCAGTACACCGAGTTGGTGGTGGAGACCGCGGTGACGCCGAGTTGCCCGGGAATGGTCGCGAAACGTTCGGCGACAGCGGCGATTCCGAAGGTGATGAGCAGCGGTAGCCCGAAGGTGAGTGGGATCGCCACCAGCCACAGGAAGCTGCGCCCGCCGGTTCGGGTCCACTCCGCCGCCAATCCGCGGCGCAGTTCCGTCCAGGCCGGTGCGGCGTTCACGCGGCCGCCTCCGTCGCGGCACCGAGGCCGGTGATCGACAGATAAGCGTCCTCGAGAGTTGTTGCCGTGGGCACCGATTCGAGCAGTTCCGGTACGGGAGCGTCGGCGAGCACCCGGCCGCTTCCCAGCACCACCACCCGATCGGCGTTGCGTTCCACCTCGTCGAGCAGATGTGAGGTGACCAGAACGCAGGTGCCTTGGTCGGCGAGGCGCCGCAGCAGCGCACGCAGCCACAGAATGCCGTCGATATCGAGTCCGTTGAGCGGTTCGTCGAGCAGCAGGGTGGCGGGTTCGGACAGCAGGGCCGCCGCGATGCCGACCCGCTGCAGCATCCCCAACGAGTACTCACCGAGCCGCCGGTCCGCGACCGGTCCCAGGTCGACCAGTTCCAGCATTTCCGGAACTCGGGACAGCGGCAATCCGCGGGCACGGGCGATCCAGCGCAGATGGCGACGGGCGGTGTGCCGCGGGTCGACCGCGCGGTAATCCAGATGTATCCCCAGCGAAGGCGGTGTGGCCCGGCGGGCCCGGACCCGGGCACCGTCCACCCGGACGGTGCCGGCCGCCGGGGCGACAATGCCGCAGATGCAGCGCAGCAGCGTCGACTTCCCGGCACCGTTGAGGCCGAGCAGATAGGTGACCGCGGCGTCCGGGACGGTGAGTTCGGCGGCCTCGAGCACCGTCGCCCCCGGGTATCGGAGGCAGAGGTCACGAATCTCGATCATCGCGCCGGCGGATCAGAAGGTGCAGGGAATGGGCAGACCGACGGTTTTCACACCCTCGCACAGGGAACTGTTGGCCATCTTCCACGAGCCGTCGATGCGCTTCCAGGTGACCTTCATGGTGATCTCGGGGCGACCGGCGGAGCCGCTGTGCAGGACGGCGGTGTGTTCGTCGCCGTGGTGGGTCTCGGGCCCGGTGACCTCGTTCCAGCCCTTCGGCGCACGGAACAGCCCGAGGTTGTAGACGGTGCGCGGCACCACCACGGCATTCATGCCACCCTCCAGGTTGGCAGCCTTGGCCTCGTCGGACGCCGGTGTCTCGACCAGGAAGCGGACCTGCTCGTTGAGATCGGACAGGGTGGGAACCTCACGCGTGATGCGGAAGTCTCCGGAGTCGGCCGCGGCCAGGGGCGCGGTCACCAGAACCGCTGCCGTCATCGCGGCGACACCGGACAGCATCCTCGTCTTGATCATTTAATTACCCTTTCGAGTGAGCTGGACAACACCCCGTCTTCCAGGTGAAGATCCTGTTGACCCGAGGAAATTAGCGTAGCCTAAGCTGCATCGTCAATACTTATTTAAATAGCATCCACAACGGTCCGGGCCAGGCGTCAGCGACCCCGGAAACAGCGAGAAAGGGTGGAAACAGGTGGTGAGGCAGCGATCAGCCGGCGGCCGCAGGGTGCGAGGCCCTGCTGGTCAGGCGCAGGGTCACACCGCAGTCACCGCCCGCGTCCGGATGCACCTCGACGTCGTACTGCGAGTCCAGCGCGGGCGAGTGCCGCTGCAGAATCCGCTCGATCATGCCCTGCTGCAGACCGATCACGATCTCCGGCGAGTCCTGCGCGATCCGCCGCAGCGGACAGTTGCACATTCGGATCTCGTGGGTGCCGAAGCTGGACACCGCCGCGGACACCTGAAAGCCCAGCCGGGTCAGCGTCGTGGTGACGATCGTGACCGGATCCGGCAGTTCGGTTCCGGGAGTGTCGATTCCGGTCAGACTGTCGGCCCACAGCCGACCCGCGGCGACGGCTTTACGCTGCCGTGCCGCCGCGGTGTCCCCCAGTTGCGCGAGCAGCGCCGCCAATACCGGTGCGGTGGGGTCGTTGTCGCGTGCCACATACCCCTTGCGCGGCCGGCCCACCGTTTCCGAGGGCAGCCAGGTGCCCTCCACCAGGTCGTCGTCGATGAGCGCGTTCAAATGGAAACGGGCCGTAGTGATGTGAATTCCCAGCGCCTGCGCGATGAGCGGCGCGTCGAGGGGCTCCAGCGAATCGCGCACGAGCGCGAGGACCCGATCCCGCTGCCGGGGCGTGTCTGCCATCGCGCTCCTTTCTTCACCACCGATTGTAAGACCGCCCCCGAAACCGGCCCGCCGCAGCTCGCGGCCCGACGACAGGAACCACGATGAGCACACCACTGCCCTTCGACGAGCGCGACTCCGCGCACATACCGGGTCATTGGCTCCTCGCCCGGCTCGGCAAGCGAATCCTGCGGCCCGGCGGGAAGGAACTGACCGAGCGCATGCTCGACGCCGCCGCACTGCCGCGGACCGACGTCGTGGAGCTGGCCCCCGGGCTGGGTAAGACGGCCGCCGCGATCCTGCACCGGAAGCCGGCCAGCTATCGCGGCGTGGAGGCCGATTCGGCAGCCGCCGCGCTCAGCGCCGCCGCCGTGGGCAGTGCGGGGACCATCACCAGTGGCGATGCGGCCGAGACCGGCCTGGACTCCGACTCCGCCGATGTCGTGGTGGGTGAGGCGATGCTCACCATGCAGACCGACCCACACAAGGCGGCGATCATCGCCGAGGCGTTCCGGGTGCTGCGGCCCGGCGGCCGCTACGCCATTCACGAGATGGCACTGGAACCGGACGAGCTCGCCGAGGACACCAAGACCGAGATCCGCAAGGCGCTGGCGCGCTCGATCAAGGTGAACGCCCGCCCGCTGACCGGCGCCGAATGGACCAAGCTGCTGACCGACGGCGGATTCGAGGTGGAGACGGTGGAATTGGCGCCGATGGCACTGCTGGAACCGCGCCGGGTCGTCGCCGACGAGGGTGTGGCCGGCACCGCGCGGATCATCCGTAATGTATTGCGCGACCGCCCTGCCCGGGAACGCGTGCTCGCCATGCGTTCCACGTTCCGGACCCATCGGCGCAGCCTCACCGCCATCGCCGTTATCGCCAGGAAGCCCGCCGCATGACCGACGCACCCATCGCCACCGACACGACATCCTTCGACCCGCGGGACGGTGACGCTCCGCAGGCCCGCCGGCTGCTCGCCGGACCGGGACTGACCCTGGTGCGCATCAGTTTCCGGCGCGGGCAGATCCTGGACGAGCACCGCGCCCCCGGGCCGATTCTGATCACCTGTGTCAGCGGCGCGATCACCCTGGACGTCCACACCGCCGCGGGCACTCGGACCTACGAGCTGGTCGCGGGGACCGTCGTCTACGTCGTCGGTGGTGACGTGCACCGGCTCGTCGCGGGTGAGGACTCGGTCGTGCACGTCACCCTGCACCGCAATATCGACACCGAATAAGCCGGGCGGGCAGGCACATCCCGCTCCACCGCCGGAGCGGACCTCAGCCGAAGCGGCCGGAGATGTAGTCTTCGGTCGCCTTCTGGGTGGGGTTGGAGAAGATGCGCTCGGTCTCGTCGATCTCGATGAGCTTGCCGGGCTTGCCCTGGGCCTCGAGGTTGAAGAACGCGGTCTGATCGCTTACCCGCGCAGCCTGCTGCATGTTGTGGGTGACGATGACGATCGTGAACTTCTGCTTCAGTTCCGAGATCAGATCCTCGATCGCGAGCGTGGAGATCGGATCCAGCGCGGAGCACGGCTCGTCCATCAGCAGCACATCGGGTGAGACCGCGATGGCGCGGGCGATACACAAGCGCTGCTGCTGACCACCGGACAGGCCACCGCCGGGCTTGTCGAGGCGATCCTTCACCTCGTTCCACAGATTGGCGCCACGCAGCGAGCGCTCGGCGACCTCGTCGAGCTCGCCCCGGTTGCGTACCCCCTGCAGCTTCAGTCCGGCCACCACATTGTCGCGAATAGACATGGTGGGAAACGGGTTCGGCCGCTGGAACACCATGCCGATGGTGCGGCGCACACCCACCGGGTCGACGGCCGAGCCGTAGATGTCCTCACCGTCGAGCAGCACAGCGCCCTCGACCCGTGCGTTCGGAGTCACCTCGTGCATGCGGTTCAGCGATCGCAGCACCGTGGACTTGCCACACCCCGACGGACCGATGAAGGCGGTGACGCTGCGTGGCAACACGGTCAGCGAGACATCGCCCACGGCATGGAACTTGCCGTAGAAGATGTTGAGATCTTTGACGTCGATCCGCTTGGCCATTGTCGTCTTCCGTTCGCTTCTATCGTTTCCGCGTGAGCAGTTTGTTGGCCACGGCCGCACCGATGTACAGCAGCGCGATGAGCAGGATCAGCGTCAGCGCCGCACCCCACACTCGCAGCTGACCGGCCGGTTCCGGGTTGGTGAGTTCCTGATAGATCATCAGCGGCAGCGAGGCCATATTTCCGTCGAAGACATCGAAATTGATCGACTTGGAGTAGCCGACCAGCACCAGCACCGGCGCGGTTTCACCCATGACGCGGGCGACCGCGAGCAACATGCCGCTGATCATGCCCGGTAGTGCGGTGGGCACGACGATCCGCAGAATGGTCTTCCACTTCGAGATCCCCAGCGCGTAGGACGCTTCGCGCAATTCGTCGGGAACCAGTTTCAGCATTTCCTCGGTGCTGCGGACCACGACCGGCAGCATCAGCAGCACCAGTGCCAGTGACACCGCGAACGCCGACTGCGGAAACCCGAAGGTGGCGATCCACAGCGCGAACACGAACAGCGACGCCACGATCGAGGGCACGCCGGCAAGGATGTCGACCATGAACGTGGTGGTCTTGGCGAGCCGGCCACGACCGTATTCGACCAGGTAGATCGCCGCCATGATGCCCAGCGGCACCGCGATCAGCGCGGCGACCGCGGACTGCACGACGGTGCCGTAGATGGCGTGGTACACACCGCCACCGACGACATCGGGCAGGATGCCCTTCTGTGAATTCGTCCACCAGGTGCTACTGGTGATGGCGCTGAATCCCTTCTCCACCACCAGATACAGCACCCAGCCCAGGGGCACCAGCGCGATGGCGAAACACAGCCACATGACACCGGTGGCCAGATTGTTGCGCATCTTGCGTCCGGTACTCACCCGCCGGAACGCGGGAGCCTTGACCGGCTCGTCGAATGTGGTCGTGGTGGTCATCAGCCGTTCACCTTTCCGCCGGCGGCAACCCGGGCCAGCGCGTTGACCACGAAGGTCAGTGCGAACAGGACGAAGCCCGCGGCGATATAAGCGCCGGTCGGCAGAGCCTGACTGAACTCCGAGGCCGCCGAGGCGATCTTGGAGGCGAAGGTATAACCGCCGTCGAACAGCGACCAGCTGCCGGCTTCGGCAGCGGTGTGCAGCACGATCAGCACCGCGATGGTTTCGCCCAGCGCCCGGCCCAGTCCCAGCATGGATCCCGCGATCACGCCGCTGCGGCCGTACGGCAGCACGGTCATCCGCACCACCTCCCACTTGGTGGCGCCCAGCGCCTGTGCCGCCTCGATCTGCGCCCGCGGTGTCAGCTGGAAGACCTCGCGGCTGACGGAGGTGATGATCGGCAGAATCATCACCGCGAGCACGACCCCGGCGGTGAAGATGGTGCCGCCGCCGTCGATCGAGACGTTGCCTTCCCGGAACAGGAAGAACCAGCCCAGGTTCTGGTTGAGGAATTTCTCGACCGGCGCGAGCTGATCGGCGAGCACCAGCAGGCCCCACAGCCCGAACACGATCGAGGGCACCGCGGCGAGCAGATCCACCAGCATCGCGAACGGCCGGGCCAGCACCTTCGGCGCGTACTGGGTGAGGAACAGCGCGATGCCGATGCCCAGAGGTACCGCGATCAGCAGGGCCAGCAGCGAACTGAGCACCGTGACCATGAACAGGTCACGAATGCCGAAGTGCATATTGTCCGGATCGGAGACCCGGAACTCGGTGCTGGTGAAGAAGTTGTCCTTGTTCGCCAGAATCGACGGCACGGCGCGGATCAGCAGAAACAGGGCGATGAGCGCGATAGCGCCGACGACCGTGGCGCCGGCGGCCGTGGCCAGGGAGCGGAAGATCCGTTCTCCGCGGCGGTCACGACCACCATTGCGACCGGCCGGTTTATTGCTCGGTTCGCTCGGCATGGAGGAAGTATCTCCCGGCGGTACTGCACTGCCCTGCCGCGACCCGGCCGAATCCGGCCGGCCCGCGGAGGACACTTCTTCGTGGACTGTCATGTGCTTCGCAATCAGGAGATGGCGTCGATGGCAGTGGTCAGCTTGGTCTTGAACGCATCCGGGATCGGCACGTAGCCGGAATCCTCCAGGCCGATCTGACCGTTGTCGATCGCCGAGTGCAGGAAGGCCTTCACCGCGGTAGCGGTGGCGGCGTCCGGGTACTTCGAGCAGACGATCTCATAGGTGGCCAGCATGATCGGATAGGCACCCGCATCGGTCGGCTGATAGAACGAGTTGGTGTCGATGACCAGGTCGTTGCCCTCACCGACGATCTTCGCGGCAGCGATGGCCTTACCCGCCGAATCGGTGTTCAACGGCACCGGCTGGTCGGAGGCTCCGGTCACGATCTGCGCCGTGGACAGCTGCTGCGACCGGGCGAACGACCATTCGTTGTAGGTGATCGACCCCTCGGTCTTCTTGACCGCAGCCGAGGTTCCCTCGTTGCCCTTGAGTCCCTCACCGACGCCGCCGGCGAAGGTCTTGCCCGCACTCTTGCCCCACGCGCCGTCCGAGGCGGCCGTGAGATAACGCTGGAAGTTGTCGGTGGTTCCCGACTCGTCACTGCGGAAGAAGACGTGGATCGGCTGCTGCGGCAGGTTCGCCGTCGGGTTCAACGCCTTGACCGCCGGATCGTCCCAGCTGGTGATGGTTCCGTTGAAGATCTTGGCGACGGTCGGGCCGTCGAGCACCAGGTCCTGTACCCCACCGAGGTTGTAGGTCACCGCGATCGGGCCGAAAACCGTCGGGAGGTTCCAGGCTGGGGATCCACACCGTTCCGCGGCGCGCTTCGGCTCGTCCTTCTTCGCATCCAGTACCGAGTCGGAACCGCCGAAATCGGTCTGTCCGCCCAGGAATTCGTTCACGCCCGCACCGGATCCGCTGGAGGTGTAGTTCAGCGTGTGGCCGTCGCAGTTGTTCTCGTAGGCGGCGATGAAACGGTCCATCGCGTTCTTCTGAGCGGAGGATCCGCTCGCCTTCAAGGAGTCCTTACCGCCACACGCGACGTCCGCCGTGGTGGTGTTTCCGGTCGCGGCCGAGTTGTTGTCGCTGCCACAGGCTGTCAGTGTCAGAGCGCCGGCTGCCGCCAGCACGCCGAGGAGAGCGCCGCTGCGCTTGAGATTCACCTGGTTCCTCCGGGAATCGCTTCGTACTCGTCCGATCCCTCAACGACCGGACGGGTCCTGTGGGTGGCCGTTCGCAGAGAACTTGCACACCGAGCAGCGAATGCCGCCCACAAGTAACGTAGGTTCGCCCGGTTGACAGCGGGACCTGGCCGAGTGAACGCGAGGTGAACAGCCCGACGCCAAACGGATTCGATCCTGTGAAGTGCGCCGCATCTGCCCCAGCAACAGCCCTGCTCGCACGCATACGCGAGGCGATACCCGGCGGCGGCGACCGTAATCAATCTCACCCGAACAGTCGGTCACCAGAAGATAGCCGACCGCCGGTCAGCGAGCAGCGTAGGCGGCGTCGATATGCGCGGTCTCGAAGCCCAGCCGGGAGTAGGTGTGTACAGCGGCGGTGTTGTCGGCCTCGGTGTACAGAATCACCTCACCCAGACCACGTTCCCGCAAATGGTGCAGGCCGGCGAGGGTCAACAGCCGACCCAGCCCCCGCCCTTGGGCGGCCGGGTCGACCGCGACCACGTACACCTCACCGAGTGCGGCCGAGCCGTCGTCGCCACGGTCGGGCTCGTGCACCTTGGTCCAGTGGAATCCGAGAATCCGCTCCGGATCGGCGGCATCGGTCGCGATGAACAGGCCCTTCGGATCGAACCAGGCCGCTGCCCGGCGGGCGTCGATCTCCGATTCCGTCCAGCCGCCCTGCTCCGGATGCCAGTCGAAGGCAGTGTTGTTGACCCGCAGGATCTCCGCATCGTCCGCCGGCCCGGCGTAGGTGCGCAGGGTGATGTCGCCGGGCACCTGCAACGCTGGTAGCTCGACGCTTGCCGGAAGGCGCATCTGCCACAGTTCACGGGCCACCACCAGTCCGAGGCGTCCGGCCACCGCGCGCGCCGGTGCCAGATTTCCGTGCGCCCAGATCCGGGCCCCCGGTCCACCCGCCTCCAGTGCCCCGGCCACCAGCGTCGCGCCGATACCCCGGCCACGCAGCCGCGGATCCACGACGGCCTCGGCCATCGCGGGGTGTTCACCGTGCGCCGGCACGAGATTCGCGTAGGCAACCAGTTCCCCGTCACGCTCGATCGGCAGGTGCCGGACCGGAGCAGCCGACTCGGCCTCCCCGGCGCCCGGTGCCTCGGAGGCGTCGGCGGCCTGGGCGGGGGCAGGCGCGGTCAGCGAGAGCACCGCCTGCTCCGAAATCGGCGCGACGCCGTCGGTGGCGCTCGCCCGATCCACCAGCTCCGCGACCTGCGCCGCGACCTCCGGTGTCAGTTCGGTGTTCCAGACCGGCAACTGCTCGCTCACAACGACCCCTCACTCATCCGAATTCGCCGCCCCGGGCAACCGGGGTCAGCGCCACGATAATTCCCGGCGCACCGGATACGGGTTCCCGGCGCACCGCGCTGCAGCTCACGGACCCACCACGCAGCGGTTTCGGGACGCACTGCGCCGCAGCTCCGAGATGCACCGCGCAGCAGCGCCGGGCGCACCCGCGCAGGGCGAGCTCAGCTGGTTCCGTTGGCCGGGCTGAGCGGGGTGGTCTCGGTGTCGCCGTCCTCGTCCGGCGCGGGTGCGGACTGCTCGCCGCCCTTGGGCTTGGCCGAACGCGCCGGCCGCACTGCCTTGTAACCGACATTGCGGACGGTGCCGATCAGCGATTCGTATTCGCTGCCGAGCTTCGCGCGCAGCCGCCGCACGTGGACGTCGACGGTGCGGGTACCGCCGAAGAAGTCGTAACCCCACACCTCCTGCAGTAGCTGGGCGCGGGTGAATACCCGGCCGGCGTGCTGGGCCAGGTACTTCAGCAGCTCGAATTCCTTGTAGGTCAGATCGAGCGGGCGGCCGCGCAAGCGGGCGGTGTAGGTGCCCTCGTCGATCACCAGCTCACCGAGGGTGACCTTGCCGGTGTTCTCGGGGGCCGCACCACCGCTGCGCGCCACCAACAGGCGCAGGCGTGCATCGAGTTCGGCCGGGCCGGTCCCGGGCAGCAGGATGTCGTCGAGTCCCCAGTCGGCGTTGACCGCCACCAGCCCACCCTCGGTCAGGACCGCGACGACCGGCACCGAGGATCCCGTACTGCCGAGCAGTCGGCACAATCCCCGTGCCGCGGCCAGGTCGGTGCGGGCATCCACCAGGGCGATATCGGCGGTGCCGGCCTCCAGCAGCGACGCCACTTCGGTCGGAGCGGGACGGATATGGTGTGGCAGCAGTGCCAGCGAGGGCAGGACGGCTTCCGGGTTCGAATCGGACGTCAGCAGGAGTAGCTCCACCGGCTCTCCTCCCAATCTGGCATGTCCGCGGCAACCACGACGTCGATCGCGAAACCATGCGCGTCGGCACAGGTAATTGCTGGATACATTAGCGCGCGCCCGAACCGGGGCGGATTTTCCGGATCCACTCGGCTCGGCACTGTGTCCAGCAGCGATAGCCGCCGGCCCCCCGGGATCGTTCCTCCGAGGCACTCGCGGCGTTCGGCGCGGCGGCAGATATCGTGCCTACCCGGGTAGCCTCCTCACCGAGGCCCCCGCACCTGGACAATCCTCCGCGCGCGACCCCTCGGTTCCCGCGCATCGGACGGCCTGAACTCGGAGCATGTGGATGAGAAAACTGATCGTCGGACTGCTGTCGGTGGTCGCGATCGCCGTAGTGGTCGATTTCACCGCCGCGGCCTACTCGGAATACCGGGTATCGCGGTCGCTGCGCGCCGGCGGTGAGCTCAGCGCCGATCCCGAGGTGACGATTCACGGGTTCCCGTTCCTGATTCAGGCCGCGCAAGGCAACTACCGCGATATCGAAGTGCAGGCTCGCGCGAACCGGCCCGATATCCCCGGCGAGATCCTGGTCGAGAGCACCCTCAACGGTGTGCACCTGTCGACCCGCAATCTGATCGACAATCAGATGCGATCGGTGATGGTGGACCGGGTCGCCGGGCGGATGCGGATCGAACCGGTCGAACTGGGCCGCCTGTTCAACATCCCGGACCTCGAGGTGGTCACCCGTCCGGCCGACAAATCCGACGGTACCGGCGGCTCCGGTGGTTCGGGAATGACGACCGAAGGGGCCCTGGTACTCACCGGCAGCATCCGGCTCGGCCCCGAGAACCGCAGCACCGACCGGATCAGCGTGAAGGCCGACCTGTTTCTCGACGGGGATCAGATCAAACTGGTCGCCACCGATCTGTATCACGGTGGCGTCGACACCACCGCTCCCGTGACCACCGCCTCCGAACTCGGTCCGGATCTGGACAAGGCCGCTGTGCTGGCACGATTCACCCGTACCATCGACACCAGGGATCTACCTTTCGGAGTGCCCCCGAAGAAGGTGCAGGCTGTCGGCGGCAATATCGTGGTAGAGGGGGAAGGGGAGAATATCCGCATTGATATGGACAGGTTTGCCCGACCATGACTCAACTCGTCATCCTGATCGTCGTACTGCTGGCCGGTGTTGCCGTGGGATTCGTCCTGCGCTACCGGGAGGGCCGGGTACGCGCGGGAAAGGTCGATGAGCTCGGCGGCTCACGCGCCGAACTGCTCACCGCCGTGGGCGTCACCGATGCGGTACCCGCGGTAGTGCACTTCTCCGCCGAATGGTGCGGCCCCTGCTCCGCGGTCCGGCGAGTGGTGGCCGGGGTCGTCGCGGATCTGTCCGACACCGCGGCACCGCCGCGCGATATCGAGGTCGATATCGATGCCGAGGCGGAGCTGGCGCGTGAACTGAACGTCTTGTCGCTGCCCACGACCTTCGTCTTCGATGCCCGCGGCCGGGAACGGTTCCGGATCTCGGGCGTGCCCAAGGCCGCCGATCTGCGCAGTGCCCTGACGCCACTGACCCTCGCCGAAGCGGCCTGAACTTCCTGGTCAACGCTGCTTTTTCGATACCGGGCGCCCCATCTTGGCGCCGAGTTTCGTACCCGGGGTCCAATTCCCTGCCGAAACCGGGTAAACTGCTTTACGTGCAAACCCGCCGAGAGCTGATGCTCACCCGACGCCGCACAGTAGATCTGTGCCGCCTCGGCGGTTGTTGCTGCCTGTGCATGTAGCCGGTCGGCCTTTCGTTTCCCTGCCGCCGACCGGTTGTCCACCGCGTGTGTGATCTCGACGATCCCCCGGTGATCCGACTATCTCTGACAGATAAGCCTTCTTCAGCGCAGGAGCATTCGTGCCTCAGAACACCGATACCCCCAACCCCGGGCAGGTGGACGTGCGCGGACCACGGTTCGCGGCGTGGGTCACCACCGGCGTCCTCGTTCTCGTCCTCGTCGTCTCGGCCTTCTCCACACCGGCCGCGGCAGTACTGATCGCGCTGCAGGCGATCGTCTTCGCTGTCGGTGCGGCGTACGGGCCGCGACGCAGCCCGTACGGCCGGCTGTTCGCCGCGTTCGTCGCGCCGCGGATCGGACCGGCCACCGAGACCGAACCGGTGCCGCCGCTTCGGTTCGCCCAGCTGGTCGGCTTCGTCTTCGCGGCCGCCGGTTTCATCGGCTTCGTGGCCGGCGCGGGCGTGGTCGGCGCCGTCTTCACCGCGTTCGCCCTGTTCGCGGCATTGCTCAACGCAGCCTTCGGCATCTGCCTGGGCTGCCTCGCCTACCCGCTGATCCAGCGGCTGACCACCCGCTCCGGCACTCCGGCCGGCGCAGCACACTGACCGGCTCGTCGGATACCGACCGGCCCCGAAACCACCGACCGATATCTCCACATACCCCAGAAGTCACATCGAAAGGAACAACATGGCTCGCTCCGATGTCCTGGTCTCCGCAGACTGGGTCGAAGAGAACCTCAACACCCCCGGCGTCGTTCTCGTCGAGGTCGACGAGGATGCCTCCGCCTACGACACGGGCCACATCGAGGGTGCCGTAAAGATCGACTGGAAGAAGGATCTGCAGGATCCGGTTCGGCGTGACTTCGTCAACCGTGAGCAGTTCTCCGATCTGCTGTCGGCCCGCGGCATCAGCAACGACGACACCGTCGTGCTCTACGGTGGCAACAACAACTGGTTCGCGGCCTACGCCTACTGGTACTTCAAGCTGTACGGCCACCAGGACGTGAAGCTGCTCGACGGCGGCCGCAAGAAGTGGGAGCTCGACGCGCGCCCGCTGTCCACCGATGTGGTGGCCCGCCCGGCGACCAGCTACAAGGCCTCCGAGCAGGACCTGTCGATCCGCGCCTTCCGCGACGACGCCATCAACGCGATCGGCGCGAAGAACCTCGTCGACGTGCGTTCGCCCGACGAGTTCTCCGGCAAGATCCTCGCTCCCGCGCACCTGCCGCAGGAGCAGAGCCAGCGTCCCGGCCACATCCCCGGCGCCATCAACGTGCCGTGGAGCAAGGCCGCCAACGAAGACGGCACCTTCAAGTCCGACGAGGACCTGGCCGCCCTGTACAAGGAAGCGGGCCTGGACGGCGAGAAGGAGACCATCGCCTACTGCCGCATCGGTGAGCGTTCCTCGCACACCTGGTTCGTGCTGCAGGAGCTGCTGGGCCACAAGAACGTCAAGAACTACGACGGGAGCTGGACCGAGTACGGCTCCCTCGTCGGTGCACCGATCGAGTTGGGAGCGTAACCAGACATGTGTGCAGCACCTACCCAGGGTCAGGCCCTTCCGGCCAACGTCGACACCGAGAAGGAGACGGTCCTCACCGGCCGTGTCCTCGATGCGGACGGGAACCCGGTAGGCGGCGCCTTCGTCCGCCTGCTGGACTCGAGCGACGAGTTCACCGCCGAGGTCGTGGCCTCCGGCACCGGTGACTTCCGCTTCTTCGCCGCGCCCGGCACCTGGACCCTGCGGGCCCTGTCGTCGGCGGGCAACGGCTCGGCAGAGGTCAGCCCCGAAGGGGCCGGCGTCCACAATGTCGACGTGAGCGTCGCCAAGTAGGACCACCGAGAACGTCCTCCGTCAACTGCCCCGGGAACAACATTCCCGGGGCAGTTTTCGTATCGGCGGGGGTAGTCGTTAAACTCCGATATGTGGTCTTAGCCTTCGAAATTCTGCTGGTCCTCGTCTCCGTGCTGATCGCGTGGTTCGGTCTGTACGTCCTCTACCGGCTGTTCACCGAATCGTGACGGAGTCGGCGGACGATGCGGCCCGCCGCGGTACTGTCGATGCGGCCCGCCGCGGTAGTGGCGACGAGGCCGTAGCGAAGGCTGCCGAGCGCGCCGAGTCCACCGGTGGGCGCAACATTCCCCAGCTGCCCGATCTACCGCTGCCCGAGGACACCGCGAATCTGCGGGTCGGTCCCGATCTGAGCGCCTCCATGCTCGCGCTGCTCCCGCTGGTCGGTGTGTGGCGCGGCGAGGGTGAGGGCAACGACCCCGAGCGCGGCGGCGACTATCGCTTCGGCCAGCAGATCATCGTGTCGCACGACGGCGGTGACTATCTGGCCTGGGAGTCCCGTTCCTGGGTGCTGGATTCCGAAGGCGAGTACTCCGGCCCCGACCTGCGCGAGAGCGGGTTCTGGCGGGTCGGCATCGAAGGCGACGACGAAGTTCTCGAACTGCTGCTGACCCACAGCTCCGGCGTCGTCGAACTGTTCTACGGCCAAGCCCTGACCCAGTCCTCCTGGGAACTCGCGACCGATGTGGTGATCCGCAGCCAGTCCGGTGCGGTCGTCGGCGGCGCGAAACGCCTCTACGGCATCGTCGAAGGCGGCGACCTCGGCTACGTAGAGGAGCGAGTGGAATCCGACGGAGCCCTCCAGCCCCGCCTGTCCGCCCGCCTCCAGCGCTACATCGGCTGAACGCGTAAGCGCAAACGAAGCCGACCTGCCCGCCGGCGAAACCCCAGATCACACCAGCGCGAAACCCACTGTTCTCCTGCACCAACAGAACCACTGATCTCGCCAGAACATGGGTAACTCACCGGGTACGGGCTGAGCAGACCGAACGCCCCACCGCACCCGCCGACGCGAAGCAACCCCGCACCCGAGCCTGGCCTAAAATTGCGGGGAGGCGGCACGGCACAGCCCCCGAGCTTTACGGCGGAGAATTACTTCTCGTCGCCGTACCCGGTCGGACAACCGGGAGCTCGGGGGCCGGGTGACTGCCTTGGATTAGCTCAGCGCTCGCGCGGGGAGTGAATCCACTGCAGCGTGCCGCGGTACGGGTACCGCGGCTGTGGCGCTCAACCGGCAGCCACCTCACGCGTCCTATGAATATTCATTCGTCGAACCACCTCCTTTCCCGTGTACCGACGAAACTACCGGCGCCGGGACAGGCACGCAACGGATTTTCCCCACAGCCGAATTCGCTGCGTGACCTGGTGGTTAAGCGGTGGCTGCCGGATGGGAGACGGTGACCGCCCCGCCCGGTGCGACGGTGACCACGGTGTCGGCGCGATGGTCGGTGGGCAGCTGATGGGTCACCACCACCACGGTGCGATCGGGTGCGATCAGTCCGCTGGTCTCGTCCAGCAGCGCCCGCAGCAGGTCCGCACCGGCACCGGCCTCCATATGCTCGGTGGGTTCGTCGAGCAGCAGGGTGTGAGCCGGGGCGACCAGCGCCCGTGCCAGCAACAGCCGGCGCCGCTGACCACCCGAGACCGCGGCGGCACCGCCGACCAGATCGGTGTCCAGGCCCTCGACCTGGGCGTCCAGCCAGGGCCCCGCCCCCACCGCGCGCAGGGCCTGTTCGGCATCGTCCGCGCTCAGATCACCGCGGGCGACCCGGAGATTCTCCAGCACCGTGGTGCCGAACAGGTGGGCATCCTCAGCGAAGAAGGTAATGCCGGGCCGCGGCGTATCGAACAGCCCCGCCCAGCCCATGAGCAGGGTGGTCTTGCCCGCGCCGCTGGGGCCGACCACGGCGATCCGCCGTCCCGGCGGGATCTCGGGCAGGGTCCGCGCGAGCCGAGCCCGCAGCTGCCCGTCCGCGAGCATCTCGGATTCGCTCGGCGCGCCCACTTCGGTGCCGCTCACCGCGCCCGCCCGCACCGCGGAGGGGCTCATCCGTTCCACGTCGCGGATGCGGCGTACGGCAGCGCGGCCGGTGGTGAGTGCCTGCGCGGCGGCGGGCAACACCCCGACCGCCTCGAAAGCCGACAGCGGCAGCAGTACCAGGATCGTGAAGGCCATGGGCGAAATCCCGCCGGGCGCGGCAGGCTGCAGCCGTTCGGCCACCGCATCGGACCCGCTGCCGTACAGCGCGATGCCGATCAGTAATGCCCCCAGCACGCTGACCCCGATCGACAGCGGCGTGGCCGCGGCCGCCCACGCACTGTGCGAGGCGGCCCGGTCCTCGGCCGCCACCGCGCGTTCGGAGGCCGCTGTGGCGGTCCCGACGGCGTCCTGGAGCCGACCTGCCACCCGCAGTTCGGGAGCGTGGTCGAGGACGGTCACCGCCGCGGCCCGGAATTCGGCACGATCGTCGCGCACCGCCAGCTCGGCCTCCTGTCCGGCGCGCGCGGACAGCCAGGGCGCGAATACTCCCGAAACCAGCAGGGCCACCGCGAGTATCGCCGCGGCCGGCCCGGAAATGGTGGCCAGCAGCGCCACCGCAGCGATCGACAGCAGCAGTGCGACCGCGATGGGGACCAACGCTCGCACGACCACCGAGCCGAGATCGTCGATATCGGCGCCGATTCTGGTCAGCAGATCTCCCCGGCGCAGCGGTGCGGACTTGTCCCGTGTCACCGCTCGGCCACGCCCGCGCGTAGTCCAGATATCGGCCCGAGCCAGCGCGGTATACACCGTCGTCCGCGCAGTCGTCATCGCCCGCAGCGCTACATCGTGGGTGGCGAGCCTTTCGATGTAGCGGAACAGCCCACGCGAGATACCCAGCGCCCGCACCGCGACCACCGCGACAGTGAGATCCAGGACCGGTGGCATCTGCCAGGCGCGCGCGATCAGCCAGGCCGCCAGCGCCGCCAGTCCGAGACCGCTCCCCAGCGCGACGGTCCCCCAGGCAACCGACAGCGCGACCCGCCACGGCGATATCTGCGACAAGCGGCGCAGATCCCGAAGTTCCGACCACAGTCTCATCGTCTTCCCCCTCCTGCGCCCGGGCCGGACAGTCCGCCCGGAACCACCTGCGTGGACGCCACCCCCGCAGTCCCGGGCACCGAGAAGTCCGCGAAACCCGCTCGGCCCGACGACAACTGCCGGTCTTGCCGGTCGATCCGCTGCGGGTGCGCCATCGCGTCCTCGTGTTCCGAGTCCTGCTGCGGCTCGGTTTCTCCGACCGGCCACTGCTCTGCGCCGGCAGCCGGTCCGGCGTCGGCGACGCGCTCGGCAGCCGTGGTCGGGGCTCGGCGGGGCGGGCCGGGACGCGGCGGTTCCGGTTCTTCCCCACTCGGCACCCCACTCGCCTCGACCTCGACGATTCGGTCCGCGATGGCGAGCACAGTGGGCCGGTGTGCGACCACCACGACGGTGGCGCCTGCCCGCGCCCGCTCCGACAGGGCGGCGAGAACTGTTGCCTCACTGCGGTCGTCGAGATGTGCCGTGGGTTCGTCGAGAAGCAGGACCGGGCGGTCGGCGGCGAGTACTCGGGTCAGGGCCAGGCGCTGGCCCTGGCCCAGGGACAGGCCCAGCCCGCCCGCACCGACGACGGTGTCCCACCGGTCCGGCAGTTCGGCCAGCACCTCGTCGAAGCCGGTGGCCGCGCAGATCCGGGCGATATCCGGGGACGCCGGGTCCGCACCGAACAGTTCGAGGTTCTCCCGAAGGGTGCCGGGCAGCAGCACGGGCCGTTGCGGCAACCAGGCCAGGCGGGCCCACCATGCCTCGGGGTTCAGCTCGTCGAGCGGGCGGCCACCCACGTGCACACTGCCCTGTTCGGGCCGTGTCAGCCCCAGGATCGCTTGCAGCGCCGTCGATTTACCGCATCCGTTCGGTCCGGTGAGCACGGTGACCGTCCCCGGCCGCAGGACTGCCGACAGGTCGGCCGGTGCATAGCCGTCCCTCGCCCGCACACCGACTCCGCACAGTTCGATCGGTCCGGGCGCCGGCGCCGCCGAACCCGTCGGCGCGGCCCGGTCTCGGTGCGGCGGTTCCGCACCGGGCGGATCCAGTACCGCGAAAGCCCGTTCCGCCGCGGCCATCCCGTCCTGCGCGGCATGGAAGCGCTCCCCCACCGTGCGCAGTGGCAGGTAGACCTCGGGCGCCAGGATCAGGCCCAGTAATCCGGCGTACAGCCCCATGTTCCCGTAGACCAGCCGCATGCCGATCGATACCGCGACCAGCGCCACACACAGAGTGGCCAGCATCTCCAGCACCATCGACGACAGGAACGCGACCCGCAACGTCGCCATGGTCCGCTTGTGCAGTGCTTCCCCCAGCTCGCGTACCCGGCCCCGCATGGACGGCGCATGCCCGTCGGCGGCACCGGTTTCGCGGCCGAGGGCGCGCAGGGTCGGCATGCCCGCGAACAGATCGAGCATCTGATCCGACAGCCGGGTGGTCGCGCTGAGCGCCTGTTCGGCGCGCCCCTTCGTCATCAGGCCGATGAGGATCATGAACAGCGGAACCAGCGGCAGTGTGACCAGAATGATGATCGCCGCGGTGAGATCGTGCAGCGCGATCACCACCAGCACGATCGGCGGTACCAGCGCCGCCAGCAGCAGCGCCGGCAGGTATCCGGTCAGGTAGGCACGCAACCCGCCGAGCCCGTCACCGACCACCACGGCGAGTTCGGTACGCCGGGAATCCAATTCACGCGGCGGGAGGGCGGCGCCGGCGGTGAGCACGGAAGTCTCCAGCTCCGCAACCACCTGCGCCCCCGCCCGATGGGCAAGCCGCGACTGCCACCAGCTCGCCAGCACCCGCACCGCGAGTGCCGCCGCGAGGACCACCAGTTCGGTGGCCCAGGCTCCGGCGGTCCGGCGGCCGGGATCGGTGATCACGCCGGCCGCCACGCGCGCCAGCATCAGCGCCGCGACCACGATGCTCGCCGTGACCACCACCGACAGGCCCACGCTGATGATCAGGTAGCGCCGTGCGGTGCTCGCATAGCGCCACAGCCGGGAATCGACGGGCCTGGCCATGGTTATCGGGTGCGGGCGCGCAGCGGCAGCCCGATCGGCGGCGGAATCTGTTCCACGGTGATCCGCTTGCGGAACACCCAGTAGGTCCAGCCCTGATAGATCAGCACGACCGGGGTCAGCACCACTGCCACCCAACTCATCACGACCAGGGTGTAATGCGTGGACGAGGCGCTGACGGTGGCGTGCCCGTCGACCGTCCGGCCGTCCACGGACAGTCCGTACGCGGCATCGAGGGTGGACGGCAGCACGTACGGGAACAGCGCGCCGAACAGCAGTACCAGCGCGGCCACGATGGTCAGCGCCGTTCCGGTGAAGGCCCATCCGTCGCGGTGGCGCAGCACCGCGACGCCGGCCAGCACCAAACCGAATACGGCCAGCCCGAGCGGGATCCACGTCCAGCCGTGGCCGTAGGCGAGTTGGGTCCACACGCCGAACCCGCCCACCACGACGACCGTGGGCAGCCAGATCCCGCGGGCGATCCGCTCCACCTGGTCGCGCAGGTCACCGCCGGTCTTGAGTGCGATGAACACCGCGCCGTGCAGCACGAACAGCAACAGTGTGGTCAACGCTCCGAGCAGGGCGTAGGGGTTGAGTAGATCCAGGAACCCGTCGAGCACCTGCTTGTGCTCGTCGACCCGCACCCCGCGCACGATATTGGCGAAGGCCAATCCCCAGGCCAGTGCCGGTACCCAGGAACCGAAGGCGATGGCGGCATCGGTCCACCACCGCCAGCGCGGATCGTCGATCTTGCCGCGCCATTCGATGGCGACGGCGCGCACGATCAACGCCAGCAGAATCAGCAGCAGCGCCACGTAGAAGCCGGAGAACAAGCTGGCGTACCACTCGGGGAAGGCCGCGAACATCGCGCCGCCCGCGGTGATCAGCCACACCTCGTTACCGTCCCAGACCGGCCCGATCGTGTTGAGTATCGCGCGCTTTCGGATTTCGTCGCCGCGCCCGACGATCGACATCAGGATGCCGACGCCGAAGTCGAATCCCTCGAGCACGAAGTAACCGGTGAACAGGATACCGATCAGCAAGAACCAGAATTCGGGAAGACTCATCCTCGGCTCCTCAGTACGCGAACGACAGCTTGCCGACGTCGGCCGTTTCCGATTCCGACGGTGGTTTCTCGGGGCCGGCGATGACATAGCGGCGCATCAGGAAGAACCAGGCGAACGCCAGCACGCCGTACACCAGGGTGAACACGATCAGCGAGGCCAGCACCGTGCCCGCACTGTGGCCGGATACCGCATCCTGCACCGTCATCCGAATCTCCGGGTTGCCGGTGGGGTTGGGTGCGACCACCCACGGCTGCCGTCCCATCTCGGTGAACACCCAGCCTGCGCTGTTGGCCAGGAACGGCGTGGGGATGCAGATCAGGCACAGCCATTTGAACCATTTCTGATCGGGCACCCGGCCGCGGCGGGTCATCCAGAAGCCGAGCACCGCGATCAGCGCCGAACCGACGGCCCAGCCGATCATGGCGCGGAAGGTCCAGTAGGTGACGAACAGATTGGGCCGGTAGTCGCCGGGACCGTATTTCTCGTTGTACGAGATCTGCAGGTCCTTGACGCCTTCCAGCGTCACACCGCTGAATTTGCCCTCCGCCAGGAACGGCAACACTCCCGGCACCTCGATGACGTGGGTGACGCTGTCGCAGTTGTTGTGGGTGCCGACGGTGAGGACCGAGAAGTCCGGGTCGGTGGCGGTGTGGCACAGCGATTCCGCCGAGGCCATCTTCATCGGCTGCTGCTGGAACATCAGCTTGCCCTGCACGTCACCGGTGACGACCAGGGCGATGCCGGAGATCACGATCACCCACATGCCGCACCGGGCGGCCGGACGCCACATCGAACGCGCCTCGGCCAGTTTCTCGGCGTCGCCGGAGCGGGCGTGGCGCACCATCCACCAGCCGCCGATCCCCGCCACGAAGGTGCCGGCGGTGAGGAACGCACCCGCGACGACGTGCGGGAAGGCCGCGAGCGCGGTGTTGTTGGACAGCAGGGCGGCGATGCTCTGGAGTTCGGCGCGGCCGGTCTCGGGGTTGTAGCGCGCGCCGACCGGATGCTGCATGAACGAGTTCGCGGCGATGATGAAGTAGGCCGAGGCGGTCACGCCGATAGCGACCAGCCAGATGGTGGCCAGGTGCACCAGCTTGGGCAGACGTGACCAGCCGAAGATCCACAGTCCGAGGAAGGTCGATTCGAGGAAGAATGCCGCGAGGCCCTCCATCGCCAGCGGTGCGCCGAAGACGTCACCGACGAAACGGGAGTATTCGCTCCAGTTCATTCCGAACTGGAATTCCTGGACGATCCCGGTCGCGACACCCAGTGCGAAGTTGATCATGAACAACTTGCCGAAGAACTTCGTCAGGCGGTACCAGTGGTCCTTACCCGTGATGACCCAGGCGGTCTGCATTCCCGCGACCAACGGCGCGAGGCCCACGGTCAGGGGCACGAAGATGAAGTGATAGACGGTCGTAATTCCGAATTGCCAACGTGAGACGTCGACGACATCCATCCGGCGGCCTCCTGTGTCATGCGGAAAATCCACACGTACTACTACCTGTAGTAGATGAGCCTACGCCGGAACGGCCGTGGGGCAACGAGTCCTACGTCACGACGCCCCTACAATTTTTGCTGCGCGATAACGGGTTCCGGATCTCGGCCCCACTGCTTACGCGTCAGTCTCGCATACTCCTCAGTTCCAGTCGGCGATATTCCAGGCTCTGTCGATGCCCCGGTCCACCATTTCCGTGATTTCCGCGGCACACTCCGGCGCCGACATGCGCAACCCGTCCAGGGTCGTCACCCGAGCCGCCAGCGTGACGCTGGACAGTAGCCAAACACTGTCTGCCGTCACGAGATCTGCGGTGAACAGTGATTTGTACTCACATTTCCAGCCCGCCTTCTCCGCCTCGGCGAACAACGCCCGCTGCGTGATGCCGGGAAGCACGCCGTCCCGGGCCGGTGGAGTGAGCAACTGTTTGTCACGCTGGATGACCACGGTCGATCGCGGCCCTTCCAGCACCCGATGCTCGGTACTGGTGAAGATCACGTCGTCGGCATCCATCCGGGCCGCGAACCGCAGGGCCGCCATATTGGTCGCATAGGAGAGGGTTTTGGCTCCCATCAGCAACCACGGCGCGTTCGTCGCCAACTCGGTCGAGATGCCGCGGGCCAGGGTGATCACCGAGATCCCCTCGGAGCGCACCCGTTCGACCCGGTCGGCGACCGGGCTCACCATCACATAACCGGTGAGACTCGGTGCGGGCCCGGAGAGTTCACCGGTGCCGGGACGCTTCACCTCGGCACCCTCACGCCCGCGCGTCAGCACCATGCGCAGCATGCCCTCGCGGTCGCTCCCCCACTCCTTGGCAGCGGCCTCCACCGCTGTACGCCACTGCGCGACGTCGGGATCCGGCAGTTCCAGCGCCTCCGCCGAACGCCGCAGCCGAGCCAGATGTAATTCCAGCGCACTCGCTTTGCCGTCGCGCACCAATACCGTTTCGAAGACACCGTCACCGCGCAGGGCGCCGATGTCGTCCGCGAAGAGCAACGGCGCGCCCGGATCCTGAACCGCGCCGTCGAGTGTTACCAGAACTCGATCCATGCGTGGCAGCCTAGGCGAATCGAGGCCACCTGGCGTGGGTACGCGTTCGCCGGTGGGGGGCGCGAGTCGGTGGAACCGCCTATTGTGGAGAACGTGTCCGTGGTTGCCGCCCCCAGTCCACTGCTCGGCCTCCCAGGGGCCGTGCCCGGCCCGCCAGACAGTCCCGATGCCGCAGTCCCGTGGCATTACGGCGATCCCTTCGGCGAACAACGCGCCGCCACCGACCGTGCGGTGATCGTCGACCGCTCCCACCGCTTCGTGGCATCGATCACCGGCGCCGAGCGGCTCAGCTGGCTCCACACGATTTCCAGCCAGCACATCGCGGAACTCGGCGACGGCCGGTCCGCGGAAGATCTCGATCTGGATCTGAACGGCCGCGTCCAGCATCATTTCGTGCTCTCCGACCTGAACGGCACGGTATGGCTCGACACCGAGAGTGAACGCGGGCCCGACCTGCTGAGTTTCCTGCAGAAGATGGTCTTCTGGGCCGCCGCGGAACCGAAGGCCGAACCCGATTACGCGGTACTGAGCCTGCTGGGGCCTCGCTGGCGGGAGCTGACCGAGGCGCTCGGCGTGTCCGAACTGCCCGGTGTCTACGAGGCGGTCCCGCTCCCCGACGGCGGATTCCTGCGCCGCATGCCCTGGCCCACCGAGGATTCCTTCGATCTGGTGCTGCCCCGCGCCCAACTGAGCGAGCGCTGGACGGCTCTGACCGCGGCCGGAGCCGAACCTGCCGGGCTGTGGGCCTTCGAGGCGCTGCGGACCGCGGCGTTGCGACCGCGCATCGGCATCGACACCGACGACCGCACCATTCCCCAGGAGGCCGGCTGGATCGGCGGCCCGGAGGAATTCGGCGCGGTCCATCTGAACAAGGGCTGCTATCGCGGCCAGGAGACCGTCGCGCGGGTACATAACCTCGGTAAGCCGCCGCGCCGGCTGGTGCTGCTGCACCTGGACGGATCCGCGGATGCCCGCCCGGCGGCGGGCGATCCGGTGAGCGCCGGTGGTCGCTCGGTCGGCCGGGTCGGCACCGTGATCGACCATTTCGAACTGGGCCCGATCGCGCTGGCGCTGGTCAAACGTGCCGTCGGCGCCGACACCCGGCTGGAGGCGGGCCCGATGGCCGCGGCCATCGACCCGGATTCGATCCCCACCGACGAGGCCCCGCAGGCCGGCCGGCTCGCCGTGGACAAGCTGCGCGGCCGGTGAACGCTCTCCCACCCACCGGGGATGCCGCTGTGCGGCAGGCAGGTGCGCTGGGACGGGTGCTCGCGGTCTGTGTGCTGCATGCCGAACTCGAGGTGCCCGCGAAGGTGAGCCGGGTCGGGCGTACCGCGATAGACAAGCGGCCGGTCGACGACCGCGTCGCGGTGCGAGCACTGGGACTCGACGGCGATCACGTCTGCGATACGAAACACCACGGCGGTGTCCATCAGGCCGTGTACGCCTATGCCGAGGAGGATGCCCGGCAGTGGGGCGACCGTCTCGGACGACAGTTGCCGCCCGGCTGGTTCGGCGAGAATCTGCGTATCCGCGGGCTACCGGTCAGCGATGCGGTGATCGGCGAACGCTGGCGGGTCGGCGACACCCTGCTGGAGGTCACCGCACCCCGGGTACCGTGCGCCACCTTCGGTCACTGGGCAGCCGAGCCGCAGTGGGTCAAGCGCTTCACGCTGCAATCCGACACCGGCGCGTATCTGCGAGTGCTCACCGAGGGCTCGATCGGCGCGGGCGACCGGGTGCAGGTCGATCACGTCCCCGCGCACGGTGTGACCGTGCGCGAGCTGTTCACCGGTAACGATGCGGACCGACTGGCCCAGCTGCTGGCGGCCGAGCCGAGTGTGTCCGACGACGTCCGGATGCAGGTCGCCCGGCACACCCGCCGGACGGCCGGACGCGTCGCGAACCACGATCCGCGCACCGGCCGCCGTCCGGCCGGTGCCGCGACCGACGGCGAAGGAGTGCGATGAGCGTCGAATTGGTGGAGGTCGTCCGCTCCGGGTTCCGCGAATGTGTGCACCGCGGCTCAGTGGTGATCGTCGGCGCCGACGGGGAGCCGGTACTGAGCCTGGGGGAAGTGCATCTGCCGGTGTACCCACGCTCGACCAACAAGCCGATGCAAGCGGTCGCGCTGTTGCGGAACGGATTCGAACCCGCCGACGAGGCCGAACTCGCCATCGCGACGGCGTCACACTTCGGCGAGCCCGAACATCTCGCCCTGGTGCAGCGGTTGCTCGACCGCTTCGGATTCGACGAGAAGGACCTCGAATGCCCGCCCGATCTGCCGATGGGCGAGCAGGCCCGGGCCGAGGCGCTGGCCGGGCACGACGTCACCACGGCCGCGCGCCCGATCTACATGAACTGCTCGGGAAAGCATGCCGCGATGCTGGCGACCTGCGCGCTCAACGGCTGGCCGACGTCGGGATATCTCGACCCGGGTCATCCGCTGCAACAGGCCGTCACCGCGACCATCGTCGACCTGACGGGTGAACCCGAAACCGATCTCGGCATCGACGGCTGCGGCCTGCCGATCGTGCCGGTATCGCTGATCAACCTCGCCCGTGCCTACTCGGGGCTGGCGACGGCTCCCTCCGGATCTCCGCAACGCCGGGTCGCGGATGCGATTCGGCACCATCCGTACGTGATTTCGGGCACCAACGCGCCCGACTCGGAGACTATGCGCGCAACCCCCGGGCTGCTCTGCAAAATCGGAGCAGACGGTCTGCATGCGGGTGCGCTGCCGGACGGCCGGGCCTTCGCATACAAGATCGATGACGGGCACGACCGGGCCCGAATGCCGCTGACGCAGGCGATTCTCCAGCGTATGGGGGTGGAGTGGACCGAGACTCATGCCGAGCTCGCGGGCCCCCCGGTGCTCGGCGGCGGAGCCAGGGTCGGCATCATCCGGGCAATCCCCGGCACCGTGTAAAAAGTCACGTTTCCGCCGAATCCACGTGTGGGCCCCCAGCAAACAGCGGCCGTTCCGGAGTCTTCACCCACTCCTGGGAGCGCGACTGCCTGACACACGCTAAAGTGTCTGTCAGGAAGATTATTAATTCGAACGGGGCCGCCAAACCACCCCAGGCCGCCCCGC
Organism: Nocardia vermiculata NBRC 100427; assembly: GCF_001613265.1. Taxonomy (GTDB): domain Bacteria; phylum Actinomycetota; class Actinomycetes; order Mycobacteriales; family Mycobacteriaceae; genus Nocardia; species Nocardia vermiculata. The sequence continues at coordinate 136,073 of NZ_BDCA01000016.1, read as the reverse complement.
AGTGACGCGAGGGGGTCAGCCATGGGCCGTGGCCGGGCTAAGGCAAAGCAGACCAAGGTTGCACGCGAGCTCAAGTACAGCTCGCCGTCTACCGACTTCTCGAGCCTTCAGCGCGAACTGTCGGGGCACCCTCCCCGGCAGAGCAGTGTGCTGTCCGAAGACCACGATTCGGACGAACCACTCAAGCGCTGGGAGGACGATGAGGACATCGACGACTGGCGCCGCTGATCTCGTATCGACGTACACGGTGGGGAGGACCTGAGGGGCCTCCCCTTTCGCACGTCGATAGTGATCACAGCGACGGGTCGAACGACTTTCGCATCGCCAAGGGCTCGCGGATACGGGTTGCCGCCACGGCACGTCCGGAAGAATCGGACCGTGCCGACGGCGGCATTACCCGTTTCTGACGTCTCCAGGTAACAGGCCGGATCGGCAACGCCGTCCGGACAACCACAGCACCTCCTCGGCACGGGCTCGCAGCCCGTGCCGAGGAGACTCGCTCACTACTACTCAGAAGCGCGGGTGTTCGCCGACCAGAGCCACCCGTACGGCATCGGCATCCTTGGCCTTCTTGACGGTGCCCAGTGTCCAGCATTCGATGTGGCGGGCGGTCAGCACCGCCAGCGCGCGGTCGACATCTTCCGGCGCGACGATGGCCACCATGCCGACGCCCATGTTGAAGGTCTTCTCCATTTCGGCGCGTTCGACCCGGCCGCGCTGCGCGATCAACTTGAAGATCGGGGCCGGATTCCAGGTGCCGCGGTCGATTTCGGCGACCAGTCCGGCCGGCAGTACGCGGGCCAGGTTGTTGGCCAGTCCGCCTCCGGTGACGTGGGCGAAGGTGCGCACATCGGTCTCGGCGATCAGAGCCAGGCAATCCTTGGCGTAGATCTTGGTGGGTTCGAGCAGTTCCTCACCGAGGGTGCGGCCGAATTCTTCGACGTGCCCGGTGAGCGCCATCCGGTCGATGTCGAGCAGCACCCGGCGGGCCAGGCTGTAACCGTTGGAGTGCAGCCCGGAGGAGCCCATCGCGATGACCACGTCACCGGGGCGGACCCGGTCGGGTCCGAGCACCTCGTCGGCCTCGACCACACCGACCCCGGTAGCGGAGATGTCGTAGTCGTCCACGCCCATCATGCCGGGGTGTTCGGCGGTCTCGCCGCCCAGCAGTGCGCAGCCGGCCAGCACACAGCCCTCGGCGATGCCCGAGACGATCTGCGCGACCCGTTCCGGGACGACCTTGCCCACCGCGATGTAGTCCTGCAGGAACAGCGGTTCCGCGCCGGAGACGACCAGATCGTCGACGACCATGGCCACCAGATCCAGGCCGACGGTGTCGTGCTTGTCCATCGCCTGAGCGACCGCGATCTTGGTGCCGACACCGTCGGTGGAGGCCGCCAGCAGCGGTTCCCGGTAGCCGCCCTTGAGCGCGAACAGTCCGGCGAATCCACCGAGACCGCCTTGGACTTCGGGCCGGGTGGCCTTCTTGGCCAGCGGCGCGAACAACTCGACTGCGCGGTCGCCCGCCTCGATGTCGACACCGGCGGCGGCGTAGGACGCGCCTCCGGATTGGGCCTCCTGGGCTCCGGTGTCGTTCACACCGGCGCCACTCGGGGTCTGCTCAGTCATTGTTCGGGAAAGCTCCAAACCGAATCGGCGGATAGATGCCTGATCACGCTACCGGAGCCGGATAACAATGCTGCACCGGTATTGGCCTGTGCGTACGGATTCGAGGCTGGCGTCACAGCAAACCATTGACATACATACTGTATGTAGGTAACTCTGGGAGGCGTACCCACCCCGCTCCGAAAGGCCTGTCATGGGAATCAGCACCAGCCTCGGTCCGATTCGGCACGTCGACCTCCCCGGCGGCCGCCTCCGCTATCACGACACCGGCTCCGGCGCGCCGGTGGTCTTCGTGCACGGTTTGCTCGTCAACGCCGATCTGTGGCGCAACGTGGTGCCCGGTCTCGCCGCAGCCGGTCATCGCTGCCTGACCCCGGATTGGCCCTACGGCGCCCACTCCATCCCGATGCCCGCGGCCGATCTCAGCCCCACCGGCGTGGCCGATCTGATCGCAGCCTTCCTGCGCGAACTGGACCTGTCCGATGTCACGCTGATCGCGAACGACACCGGCGGCGCCATCACCCAGATCCTGCTGTCGCGGGACCGCAGCCGGATCGGGCGCGTCGTATTCACCAACTGCGACGCCTACGACAAGTTCTTCCCGCAGCCGTTCACAGCTCTCCCGGCGTTGTCCCGGGTGCCCGGCCTGCTGACCGCCGGCCTGCAGGTCTTCCGCTTCCGGCCGGCCCAGCGACTTCCGGTGGGCTTCGGCCTGGTCACCAAGCGCCCGATACCACCGGAGATCGCGGATTCCTATCTGCTGCCCAGCCGCCGTTCGACAGCCATCCGCGCGGATCTGCGCCGCTTCCTGCGCCATATCCACCCACGCCACACGCTGGCCGCCGCACGCAGCTTCCCCGAGCTCGACCTCCCGGTGCTGCTGGCCTGGGCGCCGGAGGACACGTCGTTCCGGATCGAGTTCGCGCAGCGCCTGGCCCGTGATCTTCCCGATGCCACCTTGCGGACCATCGACGATTCACTGACCTTCATCGCCGAAGACCAGCCCGAGTTGCTCACCGAGATGATCGTGGAGTTCACTCGGCTGCATGCCACGCCGTAGCCAGGAGGACAGATCACGCAGCACGCGGGCGGGCCTGGAGGCGGCCGGGCGACGACTGTTCGCCGAACGCGGATACACCGCGGTCTCGGCCGAGGAGATCGTCGCCGCGGCAGGCGTCACCCGCGGCGCGCTGCACCATCACTACGGCGATAAGCGCGGACTGTTCGTCGCAGTGCTGGAACAGCTGGAAACCGACAACACAGCGGAGGTCCGCGGTGCCATCGCGGCCCTGCCCGATCCGAACGATCTGATGACAGCCATGGGAATCGGGCTGCACACCTTCCTGACCATCAGCCGGCGGCCGGAAACCGTGCAGATCGCCATGTCCGACGGGCCGGCGGTCCTCGGCTGGCAGCCGTGGCGGGAGATGGAATCGCGCTACGGGCTCGGACTCATTACCGATCAGCTGGAACGAGCCGTGCAGGCCGGACTCGCGCCCGCACTCCCCGTACGCACTCTGGGACAACTGATTCTGGCCGCGGTCACCGAGGCCGGCATGATCGTGGCCCACGCCCAGGACCCGGAAGCGGCCGGCGCGGAGGCCGAACAATGTGTCCTGGCCCTGGTCGCCGGGCTCCTCGCACCGGGCGGCGCGGAACCCGACGACGCCGGCTGACTCACCCGAATCCGGCGGGCCGGCCGCTCAGGGACGGCTCAGCGCATTCGCATTCACGTTGTTGCTCAGTAGTTCCGCTTCCGGCTTTCCGCTGAGCATGCCCTCCAGCACGTTCTTGCCCACCGCGGCCTCTTCGGGCAGCGGGATCGGGTACTTACCGTCGAAGCAGGCAGCGCACAGCCTGGTACTCGGCTGCTCGGTGGCGGCGACCATACCGTCCAGCGAGATGTAGCCGAGGCTGTCGGCCCCGATGGAACGCCGCACGTTCTCCACCATCGCGGCCTCGGTGTCCGCTCCCTCGGGGAGTTCGGGACCGGCGCCGTTGGCGATCAGCTCCGCACGCGAGGCGAAGTCGATGCCGTAGAAGCACGGCCACCGCACCGGCGGCGACGCGATCCGCACGTGGATCTCGAGGGCGCCGGCCTCACGCAGCATCCGGATCAGCGCGCGCTGGGTATTGCCGCGCACGATCGAATCGTCGACGACGATCAGGCGCTTACCGCGGATCACATCGCGCAGCGGATTGAGTTTGAGCCGGATCCCGAGCTGGCGGATGGTCTGGCTGGGCTGAATGAAAGTGCGCCCGACATAGGCGTTCTTCATCAGGCCCTGCCCGTAGGGAACTCCGGAGCCCTGCGCATACCCGACCGCGGCGGGGGTGCCGGATTCCGGCACCGGAATCACCAGATCGGCGTCGACGGGATGCTCGGCGGCCAGCCGGCGGCCGATCTCCACCCGAGTGGCGTGGACCGAACGCCCGGCGATGGTGCTGTCCGGCCGGGCCAGATAGACGTACTCGAAGACGCATGCCTTGGGTTCGGGATTGGCGAAGCGCAGCGACCGCACCCCGTCCGCGTCGATAGCCAGTAGTTCACCCGGCTCGATATCGCGGACGAACGACGCACCGACGATGTCGAGCGCTGCGGTTTCACTGGCAACCACCCAGCCACGCTCCAGCCGGCCCAGGCACAGCGGCCGCACCCCGTGCGGATCCCGTGCGGCGTAGAGGGTGTGCTCGTCCATGAAGGTCAGGCAGAAGGCGCCGCGCAGCGTCGGCAGCAGTTCCATCGCCGCCTGTTCGATGCTCTTGTCGGCCGCGGCATGCGCCAGCAGGGCCGTCATCACATCCGAATCCGAGGTCGCGCTGATCGACTCGCCCGGCAGCCGCCCGTTGATCAGGCCCACATCGCGGGCACGCGAAGCCAGCTCCGCGGTATTGACCAGATTGCCGTTGTGCCCCAGCGCGAGCCCGGTACCGACTGCGGTGGTACGGAAGATCGGCTGCGCGTTCTCCCAGATGGTGGAGCCGGTGGTCGAATATCGACAGTGACCGATCGCGATATGCCCCGGCATCGCTGCCAGCGTCTGCTCGTCGAAGACCTGTGAGACCAGGCCCAAATCTTTGAATACCAGCACCTGTGAGCCGTCGGCGACCGCGATACCAGCCGCCTCCTGCCCGCGGTGCTGCAACGCGTAGAGACCGTAGTAGGTGAGCTTGGCCACATCCTCGCTCGGAGCCCAGACGCCGAAGACGCCACACTCCTCACGAGGTTCGTTCTCGGGCTCGTCCACAGGCGCGGTCCGGTTAATCGACAGGTCGGCGTTGGTCACCGTTTGCTCCCTGTTAGTCGGGCGGGGGGCACCACATATTCTACGGGTCGTCCGGCCGAAACCTGCGCGCGGATCAGCCGGGTGGCAGGCTGTTTGCTGCTACGGTTCGAGCGTGTCGACTACGGACAGTGCAGCACAGCGCCGGAATCACCGGCGGCTGACCCCTATTCGGTGGATGTTCCCGGTCGCGGTGGTCGCCCTGATTTCCGGGCTGCTGGGTCTACTGTATCTGGACTACGTCGTCGACCCGGAACGGAATCTGCACGACTTCCCGATCGCACTGGTCAATCAGGACGTCGGCGAAACCATGGGTGCTCCCGGCCAGGAGCATCGGGTGAACTTCGGCGATCAGGTCGCCGACGGGTTGCGCCAGGCCGTGCCCGACGACAAGTTCGACCTGCGGGTACTCGGTCCAGCCGAAGCACAGCAGGGCATGCAGAACGGGCAGATCTACGGTGCCGTCGTCATCCCGAGCGATTTCAGCAAGCGGCTGGGCATTCTCGGAGTCGGCAGTATCGTCCCGGGAGATATCGAACGGCCGATCATCACCCTGCAGACCAATCCGCGCTCCGGTGCGTTCACCACCCAGATCGTGTCCCGCTTCGGCGAACAGGCGCTGCCTCAGGTCAACGATCAGGTCGGCGCGCAGCTCCTCGAACAGGTGCAGGCGCAACTGACTCCGCCCGAGGGCGGGTCCGGTCCCGAACTGTCCGGTGCCACTCGGATCGCACTGCAGAATCCGTTGCAGATCATCGTGCAGGAGTTCCATCCGCTCCCCGGCGGTTCCGGTGAAGGGCTCACGGCGTTCTTCTACGCACTGCTGTTACTGCTGGCCGGCATGGTCGGCGCGATGATCGTGCACACCCTGATCGATTCCACGCTCGGATTCATCCCGACCGAATACGGTCCCTGGTACGTGCACTATCCGCCGACGCCGGTGTCGCGACTGCGGACACTGCTGATCAAGTGGGGCGTAATGGCCGTGGCCGCGGTCGCGGTCTCCGGCATCTTCGTCGGTGTCGGCAGCGCCCTCGGGATGCCGATGGACAACCCACTGGGTCTGTATCTCTACGGCGTGCTGGCGATGATCGCGGTCGGCTTCACCGGGATCTCCATCCTGGCGACCATCGGTTCGGCCGGGCTGCTGGTGAACATGGTGCTGTTCATCGTGCTGGGCCTGCCGTCCTCCGGTGGCACAGTGCCGATCGAGGCGACCCCCGAATATCTCGGCTGGCTGGCCACCTTCGAACCGATGCACCAGGTGTTCCTGGCCGTGCGCTCGCTGCTGTACTTCGGCGGTAACGGCGCCGCCGGCTTCACCCGCGGCTTCTGGATGACAGTGCTCGGCCTGGCGATCGGGGTGGTTCTCGGCCTGGTCGCGACGCGTTTCTACGATCACAAAGGGTTGGAGCGCAAGCCCGTCAACCGCACCGCCGCTCCCGCCACCGCATCCTCAGACCGGCACGAGGGGTAACCAGCGGGCCAGCTCACTCGCCCGGATCCCGGAAATGCTCAGCGCGCCGGAGTGCACCGCGGCGTCGTAGTCGAGCAGGCCGGTGGCCAGTAACAACCAGGTCCGCGGATCGGCTTCCACGACGTTCGGTGGCGTACCGCGAGTGTGCCGGGGACCTTCGATGCACTGCACCGCGACGAACGGCGGCACCCGGACCTCCACGGAGGGCCCCGGTGCGGTCGCCGCCAGGCTGCGTGCCGTCCCGCGTACCGCCGCCGCGAGCAGGGCGCGTTCCGGCTTCGGCGCCGACTCGTCACGCAGCCAGTCCGCGATCGCCAGCACCGAAGTGCGCACCTGCGCCGGGTCCACAGCCGATTGTCTTGCCATGGCGCCGAGCGTAGTGAGCGGCGCCGATCAGTGCTCGCGCACGCACGCTCAGCGGTCGCGCAGCACGCGGGCCAGGCGCGGGGCGAGCGCGCCCCCGGCGTTCAAGGCCAGATGTGCCGACGCGGGCGCGGCGACACCGCCGGTGCGGCGCCGCAGCCACGAGAACACCGCTCCCCCGACGGTGGTCGCGATCACCGTGCCGATGACGCTATCTCCCGCGGTCCGCGCGGGGCGGATGTGCCAGAGCCCGAAAACCACTGGTCCACACCATTTTCCCGCCGACCCCAGTGACCACGCGAGCAGTGGATCGAGCGTGCCCCGGAAGATCGTCTCCTCGCTGTAGACGGTCCCCAGCGGGATGTGCACTCCCACCCATTCGGCCGTACTCACCTCCGGTGCGCGCGGTACGACCTCGGCCATCCGATCCCGGATCGGCGCAATCGCCGCGGCGGCCGCGTATACCGTCCCGGTCAGCGCGAAAGCCCCTGCACCCCATTGCAGGCCACGAGTCGAGCACCACTCCCCGCGCCCGTCGAAGATCCGGCAGTATCCGGTCGCGAACGCCGCGTTGGCAATCGTGCGTCCCCGGATGCCGAATCCGGTGCGAGGGAGTACCACGTTGCTCCACAGCACGGCCGTGCCGGCGGCCGCCAGAGTCCGCGCGATCATCGGGCGCACCGCCTCACTTCACCGCACGTTCGTAGGCTTCCGCCAGTTCCAGCTGTAGCCGAATCTTTTCCTGCAGTTCGGTATTCCAGTCCGGTGGCGGTAGTACCGCCGCCCATCCGTCGAGCACCAGGGTCCCGTACCGGTGCCCGTGTCCGTCGCTGACGCCCTGCGCATTGGTCAGATCGGCGGCCACCTGCCAGAAGGTCACCAGCGGCCACCAGCGCATCTGTGTCGATACGTCGGCTCCGCGCGGTTCGGAGAGCCAGGCCGGCCGGGAGAAGGCCAGATCCGGCGACCACCACACGATCGGGTCGGAGGAGTGTTGCAGGTAGGCGATGCGCGGCCGGCGCCACTCCGGGGAGGGTTTATGCAAATCCGCTGCGTTGGAGGCGAAACGGACGATCAGTCCATCGGCGTAGACCGGCTCCACCTCACGCGTCCCCGGATCCCGCCGCGCAACGATCTGTTCCCACAACCGATTCGAATTCGGTGGACCGACCCACAACGCGCCGTCCACCTTCGAGCGCAGGTCGGCCATGCTGCCGAATGCCGCCTCGGATCCTTGCGATCCCAGGCTTTCGCCGTAGACCAGCAGTTTCGGTCGGGTCTGCGCCGGCCGCGCCGACCACGCATCGTATACCGCGTCGAACATCCTCGATCCGGCCGCGGCGACCTTCTGCCGGTCGGCCAGAAACGACAGCACACTGGGCAGATACGAATACTGCGATGCCACGATGGCGGTGTCGCCGCCGTACATGTATTCGATCGCGGCCGCGGTGGTCGAATTCACCCAGCCGGTTCCGGTGGTCGTGACGACCACAAGCACCTTGCGATCGAAGGCATGGGTGCGTTCGAGTTCGGCGACCGCCAGCTCTTCCTGAGTCTTCCCCTCCGGTGCCGATCCCAGGCCGACATAGACACGAACCGGTTCGCGCGCGGGCTTTCCCGTCACCGCGCCGATCCGGAATGCGTCCGGACCGTGCGAAACGAACCAGCGCCCCTCGGATCCGAGGGTGTCCCACTCGGCCAGCGAGGCCGGGCTCCCGGAGCGGTAGGGGTCGGTCGGCTGCACCGCGTAGGAAGTTTCCTTGTCGTTGCGCACACTGAATGCCGAGTTGGCGAGGTTGATCAAGGCCTGGGACAGCACGCCGTTGAACAGCAGCACGGCCACGACTGCCAGCACGACCGCACCGACGGTGGGGGCGAGCTTCGGTGGCACCCGCACCCAGCGGCTCAGCAGCCGGGCGACCACCCGCACCAGCCACCGCACCGTGCGGTAGATCGCCACCACCAGCGCGGCCACCGCGAGGCTCAGCGCACCGGTGCGCAGATAGGCGGCGCGGGTGGTGCCTTCCATGTCCATCAGGTGATAGATCTGGTGCTGCCAATCCGCCGACAGCACCAGCATGTACAGCGCGGACAGCACACACAGCACCAGAATGGTCACCTTCACCGCGTACCGGATCCGCAGCGACGGTGTGCGATAGTTCAGGCGCGGCCGGACGAGTTTACGAAACCCCCACTCGAGCAGGCATCCGGCGCCGTATCCGATCGCGGCATTGAGACCACTGATCAGCCCTTGGAACAGCCAGTCGCGTGGCAGCAGCGACGGCGTCACCGACCATCCGAAGAAAACGGTGGCCGAGATCAGACCCACGTAGTTGAGCGCGATGATGTCGTCTTCGACGCGCCGCAGTAGGCTCAGACCGCGCCGATAGACCACAACGCCGCGCGTGCGCAGCGTTGTGAGAGTCTCGGCGGTATCGAGCACCCGACAAGTATGGCTGTCCCCGCCCGGAATCCGGGGGAGCTCCGAACGTGAAACAAGCAACTGACGAATCGGGAATTACCTACGGCACTCGAGTAGTTCTACGCGCGTGCAGGACGGCGCGGCATCGCACACTCGACAGCATGAGTGACAACAACGCCCAGCAGAAGAGCAGCCCCGCGTTCCTGGCTCAGGCCGCGATCGCCTTCGGAGTGAGCTTCGTCGCCGCCACCGCCGGCATCATCTATCTGCCCCTGGATATCTGGCAGCGCGGATTTCTGCTGATGACCACACTGTTCATGGTGTCCAGCGCCTTCACACTGGCCAAGGTGATCCGCGATCAGTTCGAATCGGGCCGGGTCACCGCGCGGATCGACGATGCGCGGATGGAGAAGTTGATGGCCGAGCACGATCCGTTCCGGGTGTGAGCGGCCGCCCCGGAATTCTCCGGAGCGTCACCTCGGCTGCACGAGGCCGATACCCGCGCGGTCCACAGTGGAGTCATGAGCGGCAACGACCGGAAGTCCGGGCAGCTGATCGTCTCGGTGTCCGGGATTCGCGACACCACAGTCGACGAGGTGGACACCTTCGCCGCGGAGTTGGACAGCCGCGGCGTACGGCTGTCGCTGCTGGTGGCACCACGGTTGAAGGGCAAATATCGGCTCGCCGGAGATCCCCGCACCCAGCAGTGGCTGCGCGGGCGCCGCGAGGCCGGTGACGCGATCGTGCTACACGGCTACGACCAGGCCGCCACCACCAACCGCCGCGCGGAATTCGCCACCCTCCCCCAGCACGAAGCACGCCTGCGGCTCACCGCCGCCGACCGGGTGCTGGAACAGACCGGATTGCGCACCAGACTGTTCGCCGCCCCGCGGTGGACGATCTCCGACGGCGCACTGCGGGCGCTGCCCGAGGTCGGTTTCCGGCTGGCCCTGGCGGCGACCGTCATCCACGACCTGGAAAGCGGTACGGCACAACGCTGCCGGGTACACGGACTCGGCGAAGGACTGCGGGCCGAACCCCTCCGCTGCAATGCGCTGGTACTGAGCGCCGGCCGGATCGCGCGGCGCGGCGGCACGCTGCGCCTGGCGATCTCGGCACCACAACTGTCCCGCCCCGGACCACGCCAGGCGATGCTGGACGCGGTGGACTCGGCACTGCTACACCGGGCAGTCCCCGACATCTACCGCTGGCGACCGTTCCAGCTACCGCACGCGGCGTAATCGCCGCCGGATCGCCTACTTCGCGGAAGCGCCGAACAGCTGGGGCAGCGTGCCCTCGTGGGCGGCGCGGAGTTCGGCCATGGTGGCCGAGAACTGGCCCTGCACCTCGACCGAGTCCGAGCCCTGATCCACCACACCGATACGCATCCACGGCAATTCGCGAGCTGTGCACATCTTGGTGAAGCGGGGCTCTTCCGAGCGCGGCACCGCGACCAGGACGCGCCCTGCGGATTCGGAGAACAGGGCGACGAACGGATCGTCACCCTCGGGCAGCACGATGCGGCAGCCGGTTTCACCGGCCAGCGACGCCTCCACGACGGCCTGGAACAGCCCGCCTTCGCTGAGATCGTGTGCGGCGCTGATCATTCCGTCGCGCGATCCCGAGGTCAGCACTTCGGCCAGCAACTGCTCGCGGGCGAAGTCGACCTGCGGCGGCACTCCACCGAGGTGATCGTGCTCGACCTGCGACCAGATCGAACCGTCGAATTCGTCGCGGGTCTCACCGAGCAGGATCAGCGACTCACCGGGCTCGCTGCCGAACCCGGTCGGAATCCGCCGGTGCACATCGTCGATCACGCCCAGCACGCCGACAACGGGGGTCGGCAGGATCGCGGTCTGCCCGGTCTGGTTGTAGAAGCTGACATTGCCGCCCGTCACCGGAATCCCCAGGGCCACACAGCCGTCCGCCAGACCCCGTACGGCCTGCTGGAACTGCCACATCACGCCCGGATCCTCGGGCGATCCGAAGTTCAGGCAGTTGGTGACGGCCTTAGGGGTGGCGCCGGTACTGGCCACGTTGCGGTAGGCCTCGGCCAGCGCCAGCTGGGCACCGGTGTACGGGTCCAGCTTGGTGTAGCGGCCGGAGGCATCGGTGGACAGCGCGATACCGCGACCGGATTCCTCGTCGATGCGGATCACGCCACCGTCGGCGTGTTCGGCCAATACGGTGTTGCCGCGCACGTAGCGGTCGTACTGCTCGGTGATCCACTTGCGGCTGCACAGTTGCGGGCTGGACAGCAGCTTCAGCGCGGTGGCGCGCAGTTCGTCGCCGGTCTTCGGTCGAGTCAGCCCCGACGTGGTGTCGGCGACCAGCGCGTCCTGCTCCTCCGGACGCTGCACCGGGCGCTCGTAGACCGGGCCCTCGTGGGCGACCGTGCGGGGCGGCACATCGACCACGGTCTCGCCGTGCCAGTTCACCAGCAGGCGGTCGCCCTCGGTGACCTCACCGATCACGGTGGCCAGCACATCCCACTTGCGGCAGACCGCCATGAAGGCATCGACGTTCTCCGGCGTCACGACCGCACACATGCGTTCCTGCGATTCGCTGGAAAGCACCTCGGCCGGAGTCATATTCGCCGCACGCAGCGGGACCTGATCCAGGTCGATGCGCATGCCGCCATCGCCCGCCGCGGCGAGTTCCGAGGTCGCACACGACAATCCGGCACCGCCCAGGTCCTGGATACCGACCACCAGGCCGGCGTGGTAGAGCTCGAGGCAGCACTCGATCAGGACCTTCTCGGCGAACGGGTCGCCGACCTGCACACTGGGCAGCTTCTTGCGGCCGGAGCCGGACTCGTCACCGGAGAAGGTGTCCGAGGCCAGGACCGACACACCGCCGATGCCGTCGAGGCCGGTACGGGCGCCGAACAGCACGATCTTGTTACCGGCGCCCGAGGCGAAGGCCAGATGCAGATCCTCCACCCGCATCACACCCGCGCACAGCGCATTCACCAGCGGGTTGCCCTGATAGGACGCATCGAAGACGGTCTCACCGCCGACATTGGGCAGGCCGAGCGAATTGCCGTAGCCGCCGACACCGCGCACCACACCGTCGACCACACGCCGGGTATCGGGATGGTCCGCGGCGCCGAAACGCAACTGATCCATCACCGCGATCGGCCGCGCACCCATCGCCATGATGTCGCGCACGATGCCGCCCACGCCGGTCGCAGCGCCCTGATAGGGCTCGACATAGGACGGGTGATTGTGGCTTTCCACCTTGAAGGTGACCGCCCAGCCGTCCCCGATGTCGACCACGCCCGCGTTCTCGCCGATGCCTGCCAACATAGAGGCACGCATCTCGTCGGTGGTGGACTCACCGAAGTAGCGCAGGTGCACCTTCGAGGATTTGTAGGAGCAGTGCTCACTCCACATCACCGAGTACATCGCCAGTTCGGCGTCGGTGGGGCGGCGGCCCAGAATGTCGCGAATACGGGCGTACTCGTCGTCCTTGAGCCCCAGCTCCTTGTACGGCTGCGGGGTATCCGGGGTGGCTGCGGCGGCGCTGACGGTGTCGACGTGGACAGTCACGGGTGGCTACCTTGGTCCTTTCGGCCGGGCAAACGTGCAGCTACGCGCTCCGGCGCTGGAGTGTGAGACACAATGCTGGCGGATGGGGGGTTCGCCAACAGTCTAAGGGGTGTCAAACCCAGCCCGACCAGGCAGCACCCGCATCCGGCTACAGTAAGCCCGTGAACGATCGATCCAGCGTCGCGGATCCGGACGAACTTCCTGCGGCGTCATCGTCCGACCGGTCCACCGGGGGACTGACCACTCAGCAGCGCAAGCTGCTCGCGGCAGCCGTCGGACTGTTCGTCGTCTCAGCCGCCTTCTCGCTGGTCATCCATATCTGGCACGGTTACATCGATCTGCAGGTCTACCGCAACGGCGCCCGCGCCTGGCTGGACGGCCGCGATCTCTACGGCCCGATGCCGCAGGTCATGGGGATCGGGCTGCCGTTCACCTATCCGCCGCTGGCCGCGCTGTTCTTCGCACCGCTCGCGCTGATGCCACTGGGTGGCGCGCAATGGCTGGTGCTGCTCACCTCGATCGCGAGCCTGGCGGTCACGCTGTGGCTGGTGCTGATCCGGATCCGCCCGACGATGGACCGGATCACCCGGCTGATCCTGGTGATCGGCGCGGTCGCGATACTCGGCCTGTCCGAGCCCGTCCGCCAGACCTACAACTTCGGCCAGATCAATCTGGTCCTGATGGTGGCGGTCGCACTCGACGTCCTGGTCCGCAAGCCACGGTGGCCGCGCGGAATGCTGATCGGCATCACGGTATCGATCAAGCTGATTCCCGCCGGCTACCTGCTGTACTTCCTGATCCGCCGGGACTGGCGCGCCTGCCTGACCATGATCGTCTCGGCGATCGGTGCGGTCGCGGTGGGTTTCGCGCTCTTCCCGCACGACTCGATCGACTACTGGTTCCACACCCTGTTCGACACCGGCCGCATCGGCCCGCCCCAGTACGCCGGAAATCAGTCCCTCAAGGGGTTCGCCTTCCGGCTCGGAGTGTCCGATGCGACCGCGACCACCATCTGGATCGTGCTGTCGCTCATCGCGATCGGCCTGGCCGCCGTCTGGATGAAGCGGCTGATCGATCAGGGCCACCGGGTCTCGGCACTGCTGGTGAACACCGCGGCGGTCCTGCTCGTCTCGCCGGTGTCCTGGTCGCATCACTGGGTGTGGATCGCCCCGGCGTTGCTCGTCGCCGGTGATGCGATCGCCCGCATCCCGAAGGCCGGTGAACCGGGGGCGGACGACCGCAGCACGGCGCGCCGGCGCTGGTGGATCGCCGCCACCACAGCGATCACCGTGATGTTCATGGTGGGCCCGCAGTGGGTGCTGCCGCACAATGCCGACCGGGAGCTCGACTGGGCCTGGTGGGAGCAGATCATCGGCAGCGGCTATGTGATCGTGGCCTTCGCCGCCCTGGTCATCGCGGTGATCGCCTACCGTCCCGCGGCCGCGGGCATGAGGAAGGCGGCCAGCGCCGCCGCGTAGGACCCCACATCCGCGGCGCCCATGAGTTCACGCGCCGAATGCATCGCCAACTGGGGCGCCCCCACGTCGACGGTCGGCATGCCGGTACGGGCGGCGGTCATCGGTCCGATGGTCGAACCGCAGGGCAGATCCGCGCGGTGCACGTAGCGCTGCAGCGGCACCCCGGCCTGGGCGCAGGCCAGTGCGAAGGCCCCGGCGCCGACCGCGTCGGTGGCGTAGCGCAGGTTCTGGTTGACCTTGAGTACCGGTCCGCAGCCGGCCTCGATGCGATGGGCCGGTTCGTGCCGGTCCGGGTAATTCGGATGGGTGGCGTGAGCCATATCCCCCGAGGCGCAGATCGAGCCTGCCAGGGCAGCCAGGTAGTCCGACCGGCCACCGCCGCGCGCCAGCACGATGCGTTCCAGAATCGTGGGCAGCAGATCCGACTGCGCACCGCGATCGGACTGGCTGCCCACCTCCTCGTGGTCGAACATCGCCAGCACCGCGGTCACACCGGTGTCCGCGTCGGCGGCAGCGAGGAAGGCCTGCAATCCGGCGTAGCAGGTGGCCTGATTGTCCAGCCGCGGTGCGCTCACCAGATCGCCGTCACGGCCGACGACGGCGCTGGGCTGCAGGTCGTGGGTCATCAGTTCCCAGCCCAGGACATCGGTGGCCGCGACCTCGGCCCGTTCGGCCACATAGGCGAGGAACGACCGCGGCCGCTCGCCCAGCCCCCAGATGCCGTTCACATGCCGCTGCGGGTCCAGGCTCACCCCGCGCCGGTCCTCGGAGAGGTGGATCGCCAACTGCGGTACCCGCACCACCGGATCGTCGATGCGGACCAGCCGCTGCACCAGTTCATCGCCCGAACGCACGGTCAACCGGCCCGAGATCCCCAGGTCGCGATCCAGCCAGGAATTGAGCCAGGCGCCACCGTAGGGCTCCAGCCCGATCAGCTGCCACCCGGCCACCGCCAGGTCCGGATGTTGTTTCACCCGCAGATTCGGACTGTCGGTATGGGCGCCGAGCACCCGGAACGTACCGGCCGGGTCGGTGGCCGAGCCGGCCCAGGCGACCAGCGATCCACCGCGGATCACGAAGTACCGACCGGCTCCCCCGGTGTCGCGCCACGGCCGGGACTCGGGCAGTTCGGTGAAGCCGTGCGCGATCAATTCGGCTGCGGCCGTCCGACATACATGAAACGGAGAAGGAGCGGAATCGACGAAGGCGCACAATCCGGAGGCCGTCGCGGCGGTGGAAACGGACATGCCGCGATCCTATCGGCCGGCCCTCACTCGGACTCGGTCTGCACCATCAACTCGAGCAGCCGCAGCAGTTCCGTATGGTTTCCGGCACCGATGCGCCGGCGGAGATCCATTTCGGCGAGCGTCTCCTCCTCGCGCACCGAATCCACCAGGTCCTTACCCCGATGGGTCAGCCCGATCAGGATCCGGCGGCGGTCGTCCTCGGCAGCGATGCGGAAGATCAGGCCGCGTTCGGCGAGCGCATCGGCATGACGAGTGGCCGAGGAGGGCGGCAGCTGCGCACGCAGCGCCAACTCGCTCATGGTGATGCCGGAGCGGTCGGACATATTCGACAGCATCGCCCATTGGTCGGCAGTCAACTGCCGATCACACAACGCCGCGTCCAGATGACGTAACCAACCGCGTTCCGCAGCCCGCAGTGCACCGTGCAACGTCGCGACGCCATTTAGAATGGTCGACATATTTCTCCGCCCCATCATTTCGCTCGGATACGAAGAAGGGTACCGAATGTTCTCCTTCAGCGAGAGCCCGGACGAAGTGGTCGAGGTGCTGAATATCGTGCCCCTGCAGGGGCCTGCCGGAATTGTCGCTCCCTCGTGTGAGGCCGCCATTTCCCTTGCGGCCGAAGAAATCAACGAAGGCAGCGGAATTCTGGGACGGCAGGTCCGGGTGACCACCGTGGACGGCGGCCGGACCCCGAACGAGGTCGCCGACGAAGTCGCCGCCCTGCTGGCGACCGGAATGATCGATGCCATCACCGGCTGGCATATTTCGGCGGTCCGTCAGGCAGTCGCGCGAGTAACCGCGGGCCGGGTTCCGTACCTGTTCGCCAACGTCTACGAGGAATTACCCAACGAACCGGCCGAGGTGGTGATGATCGGTGAGGCCCCCACCGGCCATATCCTGCCCGCCATGCGGTGGCTGGCCCGGGAATTCGGTGCCCGCCGCTGGGCGATCATCGGCAACGACTACATCTGGCCGGTCGCGACCGGCCGCGATATCCGCGCCGCCTATCGCGAATCGATCGTGTACGAGCGGTACGTTCCGCTGGGCACCCGTGATTTCCGCGCCGTGCTCACCGATCCGCGCTTCGGAGCAGCCGATGCGGTGGTGATGTTGCTGGTGGGAATGGATGCGGTCCGTTTCAATCAGCAATTCAGCGCCACCGGCCGCGCGGCCGGCCAGGTGCGGGTCAGTCCCGTCATCGACGAACAGATGCTGCTCGCCGCCGGACCGGGCGCCAATGCCAACCTCTACGTGGCATCGAGTATGTTTCCCGACGTCAGCGCCGATCCCGGCCGGCTGGAACGCTATCACCGCATGCACGGGCGCTTCGCACCGAAGCTCACCTACTTCGGAAACACCGCCTACGAGGCATTACATACGTTACGGGCCATGGCGACGGCGGTCGGCTCACTCGAGGTGCCGCAGATGCGCGCCGCGCTGGACACCGGGCTGATCCTGGAGACACCCTCCGGGCCGCGCCGGTATCGCCACAACCACGTGGTCCGCCCGCCCAGCCTGATCGCTCAGGCAGAGGGCGTGGACCTGCGGATCATCGATACGCTGTACTGAGCGCAGGCGTTGCCCTCAGGCGGTGGCGACCAGGCTGTCGAGTACCGACAGAAACATCCCGAGGCCGTCGTCGCTCGGGCCGGTCAGCGGCTCGGTGGCATGTTCGGGGTGCGGCATCAGCCCGACGACCCGGCCGTTCGCGGACGCGATACCGGCGATCGCACGCTGCGAACCGTTCGGGTTGTCACCCGCGTAGCGGAACACGACCCGGCCCTCGCCCTCCAGTTCGTCGAGGACAGATTCCGAGGCCTGGTAACGACCTTCGGCATTCTTGACCGGGATCAGGATCTGCGCGCCCGATTCGTAGCGGGAGGACCACGCCGTACCACTGGATTCCACCCGCAGCCACTGATCGCGGCAGACGAAGTGCAGCCCCTCGTTACGGGTCAGTGCGCCGGGCAGCAGTCCGGCCTCGCACAGCACCTGGAAGCCGTTGCAGATGCCCAGCACGGGCATGCCCTTACCGGCAGCCTCCACGACCTTGCCCATCACGGGCGCGAACCGCGCGATGGCACCGGCACGCAGGTAGTCGCCGTAGGAGAAGCCGCCGGGCACGATCACCGCGTCGACACCGCGGAGGTCGGCGTCGGCATGCCACAGGCTCACGGCCTCGCCGCCGGCCAGCCGGACCGCCCGAGCCGCATCGACGTCGTCGAGCGTGCCCGGGAAGGTGATGACACCGATACGCGCAGTGCTGGTCACGGCAGCCGCACCACTTTCCAGTCCTCGATCACCGTGTTGGCGAGCAGGGCCTCGGCGATCTTCTCGAGCTCCGCATCGCTGACGCTCTCGTCGATGTCGAGTTCGAATCGCTTGCCCTGGCGCACATCCGAAACGCCCGGAAAGCCCAGTCGTCCGAGCGCGCCGGCGATGGCCTGACCCTGCGGATCCAGGATCTCGGCCTTCGGCATCACCTCGACCACAACTCGTGCCACGCGTTGCTCCTCAAGCTGGTGGGGGGATTACCGCAACAGCTTAATCGGCGCTGCTGACCGGCGCCGCGCCGGGCCACCTGCCCTCCGAGCGCTAGCGTGGGCATATGCGTATCGCCCACTTCGGTCATTCCTGCGTTCTCGTCGAATTGAACGGTGTGAAGGTCCTGTTCGACCCGGGCACCTTCGCGCACGGCTTCGAGGGCATCACCGGGCTCGACGCCATCGCGATCACCCATCAGCATCCCGACCACATCGACCCGGCCCGGATCGAAGCGCTGGTCGAGGCCAACCCCGGCGCCCGGCTGCTCAGCGATCCGCAGACCGCACAGCAGCGTGGCGAGGGCTGGGAGGCCGTGCACGCCGGAAATATCGTGAACGTCGGTGACCTGCAGATCACCGGGGGCGGTGGCCGGCATGCGGTGATCCATCCCGATATTCCGGTCATCGACAACACCGTCTTCCAGCTGGGCAGCGCAGCCGACCCGGCCCAGTTCGTGCACCCGGGCGATTCGCTGTGGGTGCCGCCGGTGCCGGTAGGTGTGCTCGCCATTCCCGCCGCGGCACCGTGGATGAAGCTCAGCGAAACCGTCGACTACCTGCGCGCGGTGTCGCCGCGGACCGCACTGCCGATCCACTACGGCGTCATCGCGCCCGAAGCGCAGGGCATCTATTTCGGCCGGTTGACCGAGATGCGACCGGAAGGCACCGAGTTCACCACGGTCGAGCCCGAGACCCAGCGGGACATCTGAGTCCGCACCCGGCCGCGTCGCGGACGGGGTTCACCCGGTGTACGAGGTGAGAAACAATGCCTCGGTCAGCGCCACCTGTTCGATCTCGCCGGGGTCCACGCTCTCGTTGGGCGCGTGGATCAGGCAGGCCGGTTCCTCGACACCGATCAGCATGATCTCGGCGTCCGGGTAGGTGTCGGCGAAGACAGTGCACAGCGGGATCGAGCCGCCCTGTCCCTGCGTCGTGGCCGGGCGGCCGTAGGCCGCGGCGAACGCGGCCTCCATCGCCCGCCGGGCCGGGCCGCCGGTCCCGGAACGGAACGGTGCGCCGGTGCCTTCGAGTTCGATGTGCACTCGCGCACCCCACGGCGCATTCGATTCCAGATGAGCGGTCAGGGCCCGCAACGCCGAGTCGGGGTCCACACCGGGCGGGATGCGCAGATTGAGCCGGGCCCGCGCAGTGGGCTGGATCGCCGCCGCCGAGCCGACCACCGGAGGCACGTCGATCCCCAGAATAGTCACGGCCGGACGGGCCCACAGCATGTCGGCGACAGCGCCGCTGCCGAGCAAGTGCACCCCGTCGAGCACGCCCGCGTCGGCGCGGAACTGCTCGGCCGGATACTGCACGCCGTCCCAGCGCTGCTCGGCCGGCAGACCCGCGACGGTGGTGTCGCCGTGCTCGTCACGCAGGGTGGACAACAGCCGGACCAACGCGGCGGTCGCATCCGGGGCGGCACCGCCGAACATTCCGGAATGTATTGGGCCCGAGAGTGTTTCGACAGTGACGAGGACGTTCACATTGCCCCGCAGGGTTTGTGTGAAGGTGGGCACCCCGACAGCGACGTTGCCACAGTCGGCGATCACCAGCGCGTCCGCGCGCAGCAGCTCCGGATGGGCGGGGACGAATTCCTCCAGGCCGCCGGTCCCCTGCTCCTCCGACCCCTCCGCGACCAACGTGATGCCGACCGGGAATCCGTTGTCACCCATCATGTTCTGTACTGCCCGCAGTGCTGTGAGGTGAGCGATCAGATTGCCCTTGCAGTCGGCCGCGCCGCGTCCGTACCAGCGACCGTCCCGTTCGGTGAGCTCCCATACCGGGCTGTCCCAGGCCGCCTCGTCGACCGGGGGCTGCACGTCGTAGTGGCAGTACAGCAACACCGTGGGCGCGCCGGCGGGTGCCGGATACCTGGCCACTACCGCCTCGCTACCGTCCGGTGTCGGATGCAGTCCGACATCGGTCAGCCCGACGGCGGAGCAGGCATCGGCGACCCACCGTGCCGCCTGCCGGCACTCCTGCACCGGGAACTGCCGCTCGTCGGCGACCGATCGATAGGCCACCAACCGGGCCAGATCCGTGCGCGCCTGCGGCATGAGCGAGTGCACCTGTGCGCGCAGCCGCGCGGTCCGTTCGTCGCCGGTCATCGCCCGCCACCTCTCCTGTGCTCGACATTCCCGAGCCACCGTATCCGCCCCGTCGGTCCACCCGCGCGCGTATCCATCGCGCCGTTCGTCCACGTCCGGGCAGCTCGGAGGGCATCATGGGATACGAACCCGAGCGCGATCGAAGTCCCTGGAGAGGATGAGATGGCTGCACTACCGGAATCAGACGACCTGTTCGCCATGCCCGATCTGGATCGCGGCGCCCCCAAGGGCACCTTTCCGGATCCCGAGATGCCGGCGCAGGAGGCTTACCAGATCGTGCACGACGAGCTGATGCTCGACGGCGTCTCACGGATGAATCTGGCCACCTTCTGCACCACCTGGATCGACGAGTACGCGCAGCGACTGATGGCTCAGAGCCTGGCCAAGAACATCGTCGACAAGGACGAGTACCCGCAGACCGCCGAGTTGGAGCGCCGCTGCGTCCGGATGGTCGCCGACCTGTGGCATGCACCGCATCCCGACACCACACACGGCACCTCCACCACCGGTTCCAGCGAGGCCGCCATGCTCGGTGGCCTCGCGGCGAAGACACGCTGGCGCAAACGTGGCGGGCAGGGCGTGCCCAACTTCGTCTGCGGGCCGGTCCAGGTCTGCTGGGAGAAGTTCGCCCGGTATTTCGATGTGGAGATCCGGCAGGTGCCGCTGCGCGGGGACCGCTACACCATGCATCCGGACGACCTTGCCGCACACTGTGATTCGAACACGATCATGGTGGTGGCGACCATGGGCCAGACCTACACCGGCCTGTTCGAGGACATCGCCGCGATGAGTGCGACACTGGACGAACTGCAGGCCCGCACCGGACTGGACGTTCCCCTGCATGTCGACGCCGCCAGCGGCGGCTTCCTCGCTCCCTTCACCGCACCGGATCTGGTGTGGGACTTCCGGTTACCGCGGGTGAAGTCGATCAACGCCTCCGGGCACAAGACCGGACTGGCGCCGCTGGGCGCCGGGTGGGCGATCTGGCGCGACACCGACGACCTGCCCGCCGAGCTGATCTTCGATGTGGACTATCTGGGCGGCAGCATGGCTACCTTCAATCTGAACTTCTCCCGACCGGGCGGGCAGGCCATCACCCAGTACTACGACTTCATCCGACTGGGCCGAACCGGATACACCCGGGTGCAGTCGGCGATCTACCGGGTCTGCCGGCACCTGGCCCAGGGGCTGTCGGATACCGGGCTGTTCGAGATGATTCACGACGGCTCCACCGAGCAGGGCATCAGTGCGGTGTCGTGGAAGCTGCGCGGGGATCCGGGGTTCAACCTCTACGACCTGTCCGAGCGGCTGCGCTCGCGCGGCTGGCTGATCGCCGCCTACCCGCTGCCCGCCGATCGGCAGGACGAGACGATCATGCGCGCGGTCATCCGGCACGGCTTCACCCACGATATGGCCGATCTGCTGCTGGCCGATATCGACCGATGCATCGACCAGCTGCGGAAACATCCGCTGTCGGTGCCGCTGACCCGCCGGGAAGCGGGCGGTTTCACCCACGATGCCACCGCCGCGGTATCGGACGAGTCGATCGCGAACGCACTCGACCTGCGGTAGCCGCTTCCCGCCTCGACACCTCGGACCAGGCCGGTACGCACCGGTGGCGCCGTCGGCGACGGCGCCACCGGGTAGCTCAGTTCTCGCCGCCGAGACCCAAGGTATCGAGGACCCAGGCGAATTCGAACGCCACTTCCTTCCACTTCTCGTAGCGTCCGCTGACCCCACCGTGTCCCGCGCTCATCTCGGTCTTCAGTAGGAGCTGGGAATCTCCGGTCTTCGTGGCCCGCAGGGCAGCAACCCACTTGGCCGGCTCCACGTACAGCACCCGGGTGTCGTTGATGCTGGTGATCGCCAGAATTGCCGGATAGTTCTGCGCCGCGACGTTCTCATACGGCGAGTACGCCTTCATATAGGCGTAGACCTCGGGATCTTCGAGCGGGTTACCCCACTCGTCCCATTCGATGACCGTCAGTGGCAGCGACGGGTCGAGAATCGAGGTGAGCGGATCCACGAACGGCACATTCGCGAGAATGCCGGCGAACAGTTCCGGTGCCAGATTGGCCACCGCACCCATCAGCAGACCCCCGGCGCTACCGCCGTCGGCGATCATCTGCTGCGGTGTCGTCACCCCGGCGTCGATCAGATGCTGTGCGCAGGAAACGAAGTCGGTGAAGGTGTTCTTCTTGGTGAGCGTCTTACCGTGCTCGTACCAGAGCCGGCCCATCTCACCGCCGCCGCGCACATGTGCGACGGCGAAGACCACACCCCGGTCCAGCAGCGACAGCCGTGACACCGAGAAACCCGGGTCGATGCTGGCCTCGTAGGAGCCGTAACCGTAGAGCAGCAACGGCTTCGGCTCGGCACCCTCGCTGTCGCGACGGCGCACCACCGAGATCGGAATTCGGGTGCCGTCCGCGGCGGTCGCCCAATCGCGGTGCTGCACATACTCTTCCGGATCGTAACCACCGAGGACCTGCTGCTGCTTGCGCAGCATCATCTCACCGGTGGCCGGCACGTAGTCGAAGATCTGCATCGGGGTGATGAACGAGGTCACGCCCACCCGCAGTGTCGGCTGCGCCCATTCCGGATTCGATCCCATACCGGCGGAGAACAGTTCCAGGCCGAAGTCCAGCTCCCGGCGCTCGCCGTAGCCGTCGGCGGTCAACGGCCACACCGCTACCCGCGGCAGCGCCTCACGCCGGTACGACAGCACCAGATGCTCGGCGAAGCAGTCGATATCCTCGAGCCGCACATCGTCGCGGTGCCCGATCAGCTCGGTCATCGCGGAGGGGTCCTCCAGCGGCGCCTCGGCCAGCACGAAGTTCTCCGCCTTCACGCCGTCGACCACATCGTTGTGCAGGATCAACAGCCGATCGCGCCCGCCGATCACCGCATGCTCGGCGGAGTACTCCACGCCCTCGCGGCGCGGCAGCAGCACCCGGAACTCGCCCTCGGGCCGGTCGGATTCGAGGATCCAGCCCTCGCTGGTGATCTTCGACCCGACCCAGATCATCAGGTACTTCTCGGAACGGGTGGCCCCGATACTCACCCAGTACCGTTCGTCGGGCTCGTGGAATACGGTCACGTCGTCGCTGTGCGCGGAACCGAGACGGTGCCGCCACACGGTATCGGGCCGCCAGGATTCGTCGACGGTCTGATAGAAGATATGCGTTCCGTCCAGCGACCAGGTCGCACCGGGCGCCGTCCCGGGAATTTCGTCGCCCAGCAGTTCACCGCTGCGCAGATCCTTGATGCGCAGCACATACCGCTCGTCACCGACGGTATCGGTGGAATAGGCGAGCTGAGTGCCGTCGTGGCTGATCGAATAGGCCCCGAGGGCGAAGAAATCGTGCCCTTCGGCGAGCACATTGCTGTCGAGCAGAATCTCCTCACCAGCGATCTCTACGTCGGCGTCGAGCTGTGGCGGGGTCCAGTCGTCGGGGTCCGACACCGGGCAACGGCAGTGCACGCCGTACTGACGCCCCTCGAAACTGCGGGAGTAATACCAATAGTCGCCGAGCCGCGCCGGCACCGACAGATCGGTCTCCTGGGTGCGTGATTTGATCTCGTCGAAAATCCGCGCGCGCAGTGGAGCCAGATGTTCGGTCTGCGCGTCGGTATAGGCGTTCTCGGCCTCGAGATAGGCAACCACTTCGGGGTCGTCTTTATCGCGCAGCCATTCGTAGGGGTCGACGAAAGTGTCACCGTGATGGGTGCGCTGCGCCGGGATTTGTTTGGCAACCGGCGGGGTTACCGCCGCGGGATCGCCGGTATTCGGGATGGTTCCGGTACCACTGTCGAGAGCCATGGTGACCACCGTAATCGCGGCCCGCCCCCAGCGGGCGCAGGACCCCGCACTCGCCGTCGTCATCCACGGCGGCGAGTGCGGGTACCGATCCCGAGCTAACCCAGCCCGGTAGTGCGCGGCGTAGGCCGACGCAGGTCACGCCCGTTGCCGCGGGCCGAACGGCGAGATTCCATCAGGAAGAACAGTGCGGCTTTGCGACGCGGGCATTGGTCGTTGGGACAGCTGCTGTGACTGTGCAGGATGTTGTGCGCCTGCTCGACGGTGAGGTGCCGGGGCACCACCGCGCAACTGTCGAAGACGGGTGCCATGCGGTGCTCCATCCTTGTCGTCCCTTCAGTGCGGCAGGACGTGTGCCCTGAATCTGTGTCCTGGTCGACGCCATATGTCTGCCACAAGAAGGGGGTTTCCGCTCCGGTTGCGCCGTAAACCAGCACTGTTGCCGGTACGCCCGCACGACGTCGACATTCCGCAGGTGGGAATATCCGTGTGATTCCGGCCATGCCGATACGGACGGATTTCCGGCGGCTGCGATATCACCTCCGCGAACCGAATAGGGTCGGTGCACGACAGCGCCCCGCCGGTCGACCGGTGGGCACAGACATCGATCAGGAGCACAGCGTGGAAGCGAAGAATCGCGATATCGAGCCGGGAGCGGTCTGGCAGCGCAGTGGGGAGGGGGCCGGGGGCGTCGAGATCGCATTCCTGGCCAGCGGAAATATCGGTCTGCGGGATGCGAAGAACCCGGACGGGCCGACGCTGATCTTCACCCCCGGCGAGTGGCGGGCCTTCGTCGCAGGAGCCAAGGACGGCGAATTCAACCGGCCCGGCGCGGCAACCGCCTGAGGGCAACAGCCCCGGCCCGTGCACGGGCCGGTCAGGCGCCGATCGCACCGCCGACCGTCGGCCAGGAGGCATGCAGATAGTCCTGCCAGTACGACCACGAGTGGGTGCCGACCGGGCTGTGATCGACCCGGGCCGGGATCCGCAAGGCGCGCAGCCGCTGTTCGAAGGCGGTTACACAGATGCCGACACCGGCCTCGATCGGTCCGCCGAGCAGGATGTTCTCCGGCAACTGCGGTTTGATCTCCGCCTCGTGCGGCCCCGGAATGCCGGTACCGGTGGACAGGTAGATGGTCTTGCCCCGCAGTCGCTCCGCGAGCAGTGCCGGATCGTGCGCACCCCATTCGGGGCTGCCCGGCGCGCCCCACATATTCAGTGGATTGCCGCCGCGGTTGGCCACCGAGAACATGATCGCGCCCTGCGCCATGCCCAGGTCCGGGCAGGCGCTGTAACCGGCCACCGCCTGGTACAGCTCGGGATGGCGCACCGCGAGCACGAATGCGGCGATACCACCCATCGACAGGCCGCCGATCGCGTTGACGCCGTTCCCGGCGAAGGTGGCGTCGATGATCGGCGGGAGTTCCCGGGTCAAGAAGGTCTCCCACCGGTAGCGGCCGAAGTGCGGATCGTCGGACTGCCAGTCGGTGTAGTAACTCGCCTGGCCACCGATCGGCAGCACGACATTGACATTCTTACCGGCGAAGAAAGGCTCGGCGTCGGTGGCGTTGGTCCAGGTGCTCTGCGTGACACCGGGATCCAGGCCGTCGAGCAGATAGTAGCTGGGCCGGGCGCCGCCACCGGCCGGATGCAGTACCTGTACCTGGATGGTGCGGCCCATGGACGGCGAGTCGATGAACAGTGCCGTGCGAGTGGGGCGCACCTCGTCGACGCGGACCACCTGCGCCGCCGCGGCCCGCGGTAGCGGCCCGGCCCAGGGAGCGAAGAGACCGAGACCGAGCGCCAGCACAACAGCAGCAACGAGCGAACGACGCACGGCCCCACCTCCATCAGCCCACCACAATTGCTACTCAACGTAGCTCACGCCGGGGTTTCCGGGTGGTCTTTCCTTCTTCGGCGTTTCTTCAGCAAACCGCGCGGTGTGCTCTCGGTACGCCCGAGGAGGAGTGAGTCGCTAGTTCCCCGAAGCCTGCGGGGACGCGCGCCGGTCCGCGGCGGCGATCGACGCGGCCAGATAATCCAGGTCGGCACGCGCCGGACCGGTAGCGCGGTAACGCAACCCGAATCCGTCGCCCGAAGTCCGGGGAATGACATGCAGATGGACGTGGAACACTTCCTGCCCTGCGACCTCGCCGTCGGCGAGGAACAGATTCACCCCGTCGCACGCCACCTCGGACTCGCGCAGCGCGGCCGCCAAGCGCTGACCGACCCGAAAGAGCTTGCCGCCGACCACCGGATCGAGTTCCGCCAGACTGCGCGCCGCGACCTTCGGAATCACCAGCAGATGTCCGGGCGTCATCGGACGAATATCCATGAACGCGAGGACATCCGCATCCTCGTAGACCTTGGACGACGGTGCCCGCCCCGCCACGATGTCGGCGAAGATGCTGTAAGGGTCCATCCGCCAACCCTAGTGCCGGGTTCGCGTGCCCCGCCGCACTACAGGATCGGCGAAGGCGTGTAGCGCGCCGCCTCGGGATGAGCGTCGATCAGCTTCTGTACCTGCGCCACCACGGCACCCACCTGCGCCTCGGCGGCACCGATGAAGGCGGTGCGGTCGGCGAGGGCGGCATCGAGCCCGGCGCGGTCCAACGGCATGCGATCGTCGGCGGCGAGCCGGTCCAGCAGGTCCGGTTCCCGGCCCTGCTCGCGCATGGCCAGCGCCACGGCGACCGCATGCTCCTTGATCACCTCGTGCGCGCTCTCGCGCCCCACCCCGGCCCGCACGGCCGCCATCAGGATGCGGGTGGTGGCCAGGAAGGGGAGGTAGCGGTTGAGTTCGCGCTCGACCACCGCGGGGTAGGCACCGAACTCGGTGAGCACGGTGAGGAAGGTTTCCATCATGCCGTCGATGGCGAAGAAGGCATCCGGCAGTGCGACCCGGCGCACCACCGAGCAGAACACATCACCCTCGTTCCATTGCGCGCCGGACAGTTCCGCGGCCATCGAGCCGTACCCGCGCAGCACCACCTGCAGGCCGTTGACACGCTCGCAGGAGCGGGTGTTCATCTTGTGCGGCATCGCGGAACTGCCGACCTGGCCCGGCTGGAACCCCTCGGTCACCAGCTCGTGCCCGGCCATCAGCCGCACGGTGTGCGCGAACGAGGACGGGCCCGCACCCAGATGCACCAGTGCGGAGACCACATCGTGGTCGAGCGAGCGCGGATAGACCTGGCCGACGCTGGTCAGCACGGTCGAGAAGCCGAGGTGGCGCGCCACCTTCTGTTCCAGTTGCGCGAGCTTGCCCGCATCGCCGTCGAACAGGTCCAGCATGTCCTGCGCGGTCCCCATCGGCCCCTTGATCCCGCGCAGCGGATAGCGATCGATCAGCTCGCGCACCCGCTGCAGCGCGATGAGAACCTCATCGGCAGCACTGGCGAAACGCTTACCCAGCGTGGTCGCCTGCGCCGCCACATTGTGCGAACGACCGGCCATCACCAGCGACTGATATTCGGCCGCCCGCTCCGCCAGCCGTGCCGCGACCGCGACCCCGTGCTCGAAGACATGATCGAGCGACAACCGGATCTGCAGCTGTTCCACATTCTCGGTGAGATCGCGGCTGGTCATCCCCTTGTGGATGTGCTCGTGGCCGGCGAGGGCGTTGAATTCCTCGATCCGTGCCTTCACATCGTGGCGGGTGATCCGCTCCCGCTCGGCGATCGAGGCGAGATCCACCTCACCGAGCACCCGCTCGTAATCCTCGATCACCTCGGCGGTCACCGATTCGGTGCCCGCCGCGCCGAGTTCGGTCTGCGCCCGTAGTACCTCGAGCCACAGTCGGCGCTCGAGCACGATCTTGTTCTCGGGCGACCACAACTGCACCAGTTGCGGGCTGGCATACCGGGTGGCGAGGACATTCGGGACAACAGTCACGGACAGTCAGTCTAGTGTTCGCTGCCTGCCGGGTTGCTGGGGCATCGCTTGCGGCGCGATCATCGGTTGCGGCACCGGCGGCGCGATCACATCGATCAATTCCAGTAACGCGGCGCGGGCGGTGCGCCGCGGTTGCGGATCGGATTCGGCGAGGGCGGCCACCACCGCACCGTCGACCACCGCGACCAGGCGGCGCAGCTGATCGGTGCGCACCATGCGATCGGAGCGGCGCAGCACATCGGCGAGCAGATCTTCGAGTTGCACCCGGAGCCGCAACTGCACCTCACGCAGTTCCGGATGCCGTGCCGAGGCCACCGACCGCTCGTAGCGGGCGATCAGCCGCCCGCGCGCGAATTCGTCGGTTCCTTCGGTACCCACCATCAGGTCCACGATCAGCTCGACGGTTGCCTCCGCGCCTCGCCGGCGATGAGTCACCTCACCGATCCGGTGGCGCATCGCCTCAAGTTCGGCGGTACCGCTGAACTCGACCGCGCGCGCGATCAGATCCTCGAGGGATTCGAAATAGTAGGTCGTCGATGCCAGCGGCAGGTCCGCGCGGGTCGCCACCGAACGGTGGCGCACGGCATCGAAGCCACCTTCGAGGAGCAACTCCGCGGCAGCCGCAACCAATGCTTGGCGACGCCTCTCGCCTTTCGGGGTCGTCGCGGTGATCACCGTGTCATCGTGCCAGTCATCATCGGTTCATCCGTGCCAAATCGGTGCGATCTGTGCAAATCTCTGCGTTTGTCTTTGTACCCCATCGGCGCCGCGCGCGGGGCGGTACGGAATTCTGCGTTTCAGCCGAGGTATCGACGCAGGCGCACCAGCGCCTCCTCGATGTCGGCGGTGGCGCCGGCAAAGGAGAAGCGAACTGTCCGGTGACCGCTGCGGGTGTCGAAATCGATGCCGGGAGCCAACGCCACTCCGGTGTGCGCCAGCAGGTCCGCGCACCAGGCGGTCGAATCCTGGCTCAGGTGGCCGATATCGGCGTAGGCATAGAAGGCGCCGTCGGCGGGAGCGAGATCGGTGATGCCCAGTTCGGGCAGGCCCTCGAGCAGCAAGGCACGGTTGCGTGCATAACGCTGGACATGGGTGTCGAGTTCGCTCTTGGCCTCGGCACCGAAGGCATGCGTGGCCGCGAACTGTGAGATCGCAGGCGGGCAGACCGTCATATTCGAGGCCAACCGCTGCAACGCCGGGCGCAGCCGTTCGGGAGCGAGCATCCAGCCCAACCGCCAGCCGGTCATCGAGAAGTACTTCGACACCGACCCGACCACCACTGATTCGCGCGAGGTCTCCCACGCCGAGCTGACCGGTTCGGTATCTCCGCCGAGTCCCGAATAGGCGATGCCGTGATAGATCTCGTCGGAGATCAGCAGCGTTCCGTGGTCGTCGCACCAGCGGGCCAGCGCCGCCAATTCCTCGGGCGCGATCATCGTCCCGGTCGGATTCGCGGGACTGGCCACCACCAGACCGGCCGGCGGCTCGGGCAGTTCCTCGAGCATGGCGACGGTCGGCTGGAACCGGGTCTGGGGCCCGCAGTCGAGCTCCACGACCCGGCAGCCCAGGGCAGTCAGGGTGTTGCGATAGGCCGGATACCCGGGACGCGCCACCACGACGGTGTCGCCGATGTCGAATGCGGCCAGGAAGATCAGGGTGAACGCCCCCGACGAACCGGTCGTGACGACCACGTCGTCGGCGCTCACTCCGATCCCGTAGCTGCTGCTGTGGTGGTCCGCGATCGCGGCGCGCAGTTCCGGGAGGCCGAAAGTCTCGGTGTAGCCCAGCAACTCGTCGTCGAGTGCGGTGCGGGTCGCCCGCAACACCGGCGCCGGTGCGGGCGTGGACGGCTGACCGGCGGCCAGGACGAGGACATCGCCGTGGGTACGGGCACGTTCGGCCGCGGCCTTCCACACATCCATCACGTAGAAGGTCGGAACCGTGGAACGACGGGATTCACTGCGCACCCGACGACGGTAGAACACCGCGCCGCACCGCTCGCACGCACCGGCTTACTGAGACGTTCCTGTGCACCGTGGCGCCCACCTACGCTATCGGCCGACCCCCTGTTATCGTCGGCAGAATGCCTGAACGGGCACGCCGCGCCGAGCTGTACCAGGGGGGCTGGACCGTGGTCCGCCCGGACTGGCGAACAGCGCTGCAACGGGAGCGGCCACTGTCGGATCGGGTCCGGTCCGCGGCACGCCGCTCCCGTGAATTCGGCTCGGCGGCCGGGGCCGGTTCGCGATCGCTGATCCGGCGGATGCGCAATCGGAACTGGCGCGACGACTTCGAGACGCTGTGGCCACGGCTGCGCGGCTGGTTGTACCAACACCGGATTCTGGTCGTCGGCATGCTGGTGGTGGCACTGTTCGCGGCTGCCGACACCGTGGCACCGCGGACGATCGACCGCGTTCCCGCACCCGGTACCGCACAACGGATCGCGGTCGCCTATCCGCTGCAGGTGCAGGCCGAACAGGAAACCAGCAAGCGTTATCTGAAGGCCATCGACAACGGCGAGCGCCTGCGTGAGGCCCAGGTGGTGGCCGCCGCGCAACAATCGACGCTGGATCGCGCGAAGGCCGAGGCCGCCGCCGCGGTCTCCGGAGCTCCGCAGCCGTGGTTGCCGGGCCGGCCCGAAGCGATCCCCGGTGGTGTCTTCCCCGGCGGAATCGCACCCGGTATCGGCGGTTTCGCGCTGCCGGCGGTGGGCGCCTTCACCTCCGGATACGGCAGCCGGTGGGGCACCTTCCACCGTGGTATCGATATTGCCGCGCCGATCGGTTCGCCGATCTACGCGGTGGCCGACGGTGTCGTCATCGACGCGGGTCCGGCGCAGGGCTTCGGACTGTGGGTGCGCATCCGGCACAACGACGGCAGCATCTCCGTCTACGGCCACATGTACGACTTCTCGGTCTCGGTCGGCGAGCGGGTCCACGCCGGGCAACAGATCGCCCGAATCGGCAACCGCGGCGACTCCACCGGGCCGCATCTGCATTTCGAAGTGCTGGTCAGCGGTCAGCACATCGATCCACAGCCCTGGTTGGCGCTGCACGGAGTACAGGTCGGCTGAACGCGCGGTTCACACCGCTGCCCGAGCGCGGGCCGCGATCCAGAGGCGAGACTCTCCGGTGAACAGCGCCCGAGCAGCCGGGTGGCGAGAGATCAGACCCGGGCGGGCAGTGAGATGCGGTCCTCTACTGCGGCGAGACCGATATCGGTGCGGAAGTGGCTGCCGGGCAGCTTGATTGCGGCGATGCGCTCGTAGGCGTGCGCGCGCGCTTCGGTCAGATCGGTGCCGGTGGCGACGACATTGAGCACCCGGCCGCCGGCCGACAGCAAGGCCCCGTCCTCGCGCGACGCCGTACCGGCATGCAGCACCGCGGCATCCGCTGCCGTCCCTTCGGTCCCGGAGATGACATCGCCGGTGCGCGGACGACCCGGATAGTTCTCCGCGGCGAGCACCACGGTGATCGCGGCGCCGTCCTTCCAGCGCGGCGGCTGAGCCTCGGCCAGAGTGCCGGTGGCGGTGGCGTAGAGCAGCGCACCGAGCGGGCTGTCCAGCAGTGCCAGCACCGCCTGGGTCTCGGGATCACCGAAGCGGCAGTTGAATTCGACCACCGACGGCCCCGCCTGACCGATCGCCAGCCCCGCGTAGAGCAGGCCCGAGAACGGCACACCGCGCCGAACCATTTCGGCGGCAACGGGTTTCACGACATCGTCGACGATCTCGGTCACGGTCTGCGCGGGCAGCCACGGCAACGGGGTGTAGGCGCCCATCCCGCCGGTATTGGGTCCGGTGTCGCCGTCGCCGACACGCTTGTGATCCTGCGCGGGCAGCAACGGCACCACGGTCTCGCCGTCGACGAGACAGAACAGCGACACCTCGGGTCCGTCCAGGAACGACTCCAGCAGGACCGGGTGACCCTGTTCGAGCAGTTCGGCGCCGTGGTCGCGGGCCGCGGACCGGTCGGTGGTGACGACCACGCCCTTACCGGCCGCCAGCCCGTCGTCCTTGACCACCCAGGTGGGGCCGAAACGATCCAGTGCGGCATCCAGCTCGCCGGGGTGGTCGACGATCTCGCTGTGCGCGGTGCGTACGCCGGCCGCGGCCATCACATCCTTGGCGAAGGCCTTGGAACCCTCGATCCGCGCGGCCGACGCCGACGGCCCGAAGCAGGCGATACCGGCCGCCCGCACCGCGTCGGCAACACCCAGCACCAGCGGCACCTCCGGGCCGATGACGACCAGATCGGCACCGAAGTCGCGGGCCAGTGCCACGACCGCCTCGGCACTGGCCGGGTCGACCGGCCGCACTTCGGCGAGCTGAGCAATGCCCGGGTTACCGGGTGCCGCCGCAATGGCCTGCACCTCCGGGTCCCGTCGCAGGGCCGCTACGAGGGCGTGTTCACGGGCTCCGGAACCGATGACGAGTACGCGCACCCGAGACAGCTTAGGTGACGCGGGTGAACGGCAGATGAGGGTATCGCAACAGCTGCTCACCAGCCCCGATCCGCCGATCACGGAACGGAGAGGCAAGATGGGCCCATGCCCTCCGTTTTCAGTGCGATCATTGCCGGTCAACTTCCGGGGCGGTTCGTGTGGGAGGACGACGAGTTCGTCGCCTTTCTGACGATCGCGCCGGTCACCCCGGGCCATACGCTCATCGTCCCGCGTCAGGAAATCGACCAGTGGCAGGACCTCGATCCGGCGGTGTTCACACGGATCAACGAGGTCGCGCAGAAGGTCGGCCGGGCCGTGCGCAAGGCATGGGATGCGCCGCGCGCGGGCCTGTTGATCGCCGGGCTGGAAGTTCCGCACCTGCACCTGCACGTGTTCCCGGCCTACGAGCTCAGCGACTTCGACATCTCCGGCGCCGACACCGATCCGAGTCCGGAATCGCTGGACGAGGCACAGGCCAAGATCAAACAGGCCCTCCGCGACCTCGGCTACGGCGCCAACGTCCCCGAGTAACAGCCCGCATGTCCCGGGTGCGCGCGGTGCCCGGACCTCAGTCGACCGAACGGGGCAGGCGGACCTCGAAGACGGTGCCCTGTCCTACTCGGCTGTGGACCGCAACAGTGCCACCGTGCGCGGTGACCAGGGCCTGCACGATGGACAGGCCGAGGCCGGTGCCCCCGCTGTCGCGGCTGCGTGAGGTGTCCGTGCGGTAGAAGCGCTCGAACAGGCGCTCGGCTTCCTCGGGCGGCAGCCCGGGCCCGGTGTCGGCGACCTCGATGGTCACCTCGTCCGGCGCGGGGGTCAGCGCTACGGTGACCGCCGCATCGGGCGGGGTGTGGATCAGTGCGTTGTTGACCAGATTTCCCAGCACCTGACGCAACCGGGCCTCGTCCCCCAGCACTTCCAATGTGCCCTCACCGGTACGGATTTCGATGTCGATCGGGCGGCGCGGCGCATCCGGGCGCTGCGCGGCATCGACGGCGCGCGCGTTGTGCACCGCATCGCTGGCCAGGGCCAGCAGATCCACGGGGTGCCGTTCCACCGGCCGCTGTGCATCCAGCCGGGCCAGCATCAGCAGATCCTCCACGAGCAGTCCCATCCGAGTGGATTCGCGCTCGATTCGATCGATGAACAACTCCGGATCCGCCAGCGCACCTTGCCGATACAGCTCGGTGAATCCCTTGATCGTGGTCAACGGCGTACGCAGTTCGTGGCTGGCATCCGCGACGAAGCGGCGCATCCGGGACTCCGAGCGCCGAGCGGCTTCCTCGGACGCCTCGGTGGCAGCGAAGGCGGTCTGAATCTGAGCGAGCATCCCGTTGAGGGACTGAGACAACCGGTCGACCTCGGTATTGGTGCCCTGCACCGGAACTCGGCGATGAAGGTCACCGGCCGCGATCTCGGCCGCAGTCTTCTCCACCTCTCGCAACGGTCGCAGACTGCGGCGGATCACGAACTGCGCGACCACGGCGAGCACGGCCAGCACAATCAGTCCGACCACCACCTGTAGGCCGATCAACCGGTCGACGATGTTCTCGGTCTCGGTCAGGCGGATCGCAATCAGACTGGTGCCGTCTGCCCCGGAGACCCGCACCGCGCGCCAGTGCGCGTCCGGATCACCGACGGTGCCGATGGTCTGCGGTTTCTTCCCGAGATCCGCGGGCGGGTCCGGGACGGTCGGCCCGGACGGAAGCAGCATCCGCACCGCGCCGTCCGGATTGTCGACCCGAACGTAAAACAATTGCGGCGGTCGTTCCCGGCTCTTCGGCATCGGCAGCCGCTGTGGGTCCGGTGCGCCGGGATCCGCCCACGTGTGCGATGCCTCGAACAGCTGTCGATCAACCTTGTCGATCAACACGTTTCGCATCGAGGAGGTCACCGCTACACCCGAGACCACGAGTCCCAGACCGGCGAGCAGGACCAGGACGACGACCAGAGTGATGCGCAGGGGTACCGCGGACAACCGCCGCGAGATCCGCGATCGGAGACCACGTACCGGTGGCCCGGCCGCTGCGGAACGCCGGCGGAAGCCCGGCGCTTCGTCAGGCTTCCCCGCACCGGCAGATCGGTCCGAAACGTGCCCCCGGCCGGACATGGAACCCGGTTCACTCATGTCGCCGCGGACCGGCGCCGGTTCGGTGCGCGCATCACGTAGCCGACACCGCGCAGCGTGTGGATCAGCCGATCCGGTCCGGTGTCGACCTTCTTACGCAGGTAGGAGACATAGGTTTCCACGACACCGACCTCACCGCCGAAGTCGTAGCGCCACACGTGGTCGAGAATGCGCGGCTTGCTCAGCACGGTGCCGGCGTTGATCATGAAGTAGCGCAGCAAGGTGAACTCGGTCGGTGACAGCGAGACCGGCTCCCCCGCCTTCCAGACCTCGTGGGTGTCGTCGTCGAGTTCGATGTCCTCGAAACAGACCCGCGAGGATCTGCTCTCCTCCACCGTGTGCCCGGCGCGGCGCAGAATCACCCGCAGCCGCGCGACCACCTCTTCCAGCGAGAAGGGTTTGGTGACGTAATCGTCGGCACCGAGGGTGAGGCCGGTGATCTTGTCGTCGATCTCGTCGCGCGCGGTCAGGAACAGCACCGGGGCGTCGATCCCGTCGGCCCGCAAGCGGCGCAGCAGCCCGAAGCCGTCCATGCCCGGCATCATCACGTCGACGATGAGGGCGTCCGGCCGGAACTGCTTGGCCCGGTCCAGCCCCTCGGCACCGTTGGCGGCGACCGCTACCTCGAAACCTTGATAGCGCAGGCTCACCGACAGCAGTTCGACGATCATCGGTTCGTCGTCGACCACCAGCACCCGAGCCTCGGGGGTTCGATCGCCTGGCACACCGTTCATGCTCGCTATCGTGCACCCGGCAGCACCGAATGCGCTGAACGTTGCCTGGGAGTTTCCTGCGAGCCCACTGCGAGGCGAACCGAATGCCGTGACCTCGACAGTGCAGCGGTGCTCGATCCCGCCGGAAACAATCGAGCGCCGGCCGAGCCCCCGTCAGGGCCCTGACCAGCGCTCACAAATGGAGCCCCCTGTCAGGATTGAACTGACGACCTTCGCTTTACAAGAGCGGTGCTCTACCACTGAGCTAAGGAGGCGGATGAAGCGGTGCAATCATAACCGGATGGCGGCCCGTCCGAAAAATGTTCCGGGTGTCCGGCCACCGGGGACCGCGCGAGCCCCTCGCCGAGGGCTCACGCAGCCGCCGATCTCGTTACACCGGGCGGCAGCGCCGCACGGTCAGGACTGGGCGCCCTGCCGGGCCGCATCGTCCGCGGCCATCGCGTCACGCAGGCTCTTGGGCCGCATATCCGTCCAGTTCTTCTCCACGTACTCGACGCAGGCGGCGCGGCTCTCCTCGCCGAACACAACTCGCCATCCGGCCGGGACCTCGGCGAAAGCAGGCCACAGGGAGTGCTGCTCCTCGTCGTTGACCAGAACGAAGAAGCGGCCGTCCTCGTCGTCGAAGGGGTTGGTGCTCATTTCACCTCACTGGATACTGGCGCTGTGTACGGACAGTGCGGGGCGCTGGGCTCGCGCCGGAATCGAAGCCGACCCGAGCGTTGCCCCTACCGATGTTGTCGACCCTAGCAAGACCAGCGTTACGTGTGGTGATTACCTCGAGCCTGCGAAGAAATCGAGCAGGATCTTGTTCACCGTCTCCGGACGTTCCAGATAGCCGTAGTGGCCGGCATCGGGAATCTCCTGATACCTGGCGTCGGGAACCACATCGGCCAGCTCCCTGGTCAGATACGCCGGAATCATCCGGTCGTCGGCGAACCCCATGGCCAGGCACGGCACCTTGATCCCGCGGTAGGCCTGCAGGCGGTCGAAATCGTGATCCATCCGCCGCTGCGCCCGGATTCCCGGGGTGACCGGACCACCGGTGAACTCGAACAGGTCCAGCCAGTCCCGGGCCGCATTCGGCTCGGCCATGGTCGCAGGCGACAAATTCATCACGGCGGTCACGGCGGCATCGTATTTGGCCGGCAGCCGCACGCCGGAGGCATCGAGTTCGTGTTCCCCCAGCGACAAGGTCTTCTGGAATTGATCGAGACGGGCGTGACCGGCCATGAAGACCGCCTTACGCACCAGATCGGGGCGGGCCAGAGCCAACTCCTGCGTGACCCGCGCGCCCATCGAGGTGCCGGCCACCAGCGCCGGGCCTTCGTCCAGATATTCGATCAGCGCGGCGGTATCGGCGACCAATTCGTCGATGGTCATGCCATCGGCGGCCTCATAGGAAGGGGCGATACCGCGGTTGTCGAAGGTGCAGACCCGGTAACCGGCCGCGACCAGGGCGGGAACCTGATGCAGCTCCCATACCCGCCCGGGACTTCCGGTCCCCATGATCAGCACGACCAGCGGAGCGGCGCCTTTGGTGTCGGTGCCTTTGGCCTTGTCTCCCTTCACCTGGTAGTTCAGCGAGATTCCATTCACCGTGGCCAACGGCATGATGCTGTGACCCTTTCCACTCGATTCCGGCGGGCGAGATTCACCCACCTCATCCACGGTATAGGTTGACGTGGCGTGGGCGTTTCGCCGGTGTGACCGGTTTCGCCCGCCGCTGTTGCGGTTCGGCAGCGGTCGATACAACCCGGCGGGGGAAATCGACGCGCCCGATACCATTGACAACGCACGGCGCCGACACACGACGGAACGAACCGCACCGCCGTGCTACGACCCCGAGCCGAGAGGACACGACGATGGCCGCGAAGAGCGCCAACGACATCGCGGACGACGACCTGGAACCGCTCGCCGACGAGACCGCACGACAGGCACAGCGCGTAGTGGCCGCCTACGCCACCGACGCAGACGAGTGCCGGATGCTGCTGTCGATGCTCGGAATCGGTCCCAGCGCCCGCACCGAATAACCCCTTCGAGCCGGACCACAGCCGTTCCGGCCGTATTACAACTGAAATCCCACGCCTAGCTCCGCCATTTCGGCGACCGGAGGATCCAGCAGTGGACCATACGAGCGACAAACGCACCGATCGATCATCAGACGCTCAGCCGGAACCCGGATCCGCGCCGAAGGATCCGCCCGGGAGCGCCGGGTCGGGATTCGTGGTGGTCGCCAATCGGCTGCCGGTGGACCTCGAGCATCTCCCGGACGGAACCAAGCGCTGGAAGCGAAGCCCCGGTGGTCTCGTCACGGCGCTCGAACCCGTGCTGCGCAGTAACAATGGCGCCTGGGTCGGTTGGGCCGGGGTGCCCGATGTGGACGTCGATCCGATCATCGAGGACGGACTGGAGCTGTATCCGGTTCCACTGTCCGCCGCCGAGGTCGCCGACTACTACGAGGGCTTCTCCAACGGCACCCTCTGGCCGCTGTATCACGACGTGATCGTGCGGCCGGAGTACCACCGTGACTGGTGGTCGGCCTACGTCGAGGTGAACCG
This sequence comes from Nocardia vermiculata NBRC 100427, assembly GCF_001613265.1. Lineage (GTDB taxonomy): Bacteria > Actinomycetota > Actinomycetes > Mycobacteriales > Mycobacteriaceae > Nocardia > Nocardia vermiculata. Next base: position 98,388 of record NZ_BDCA01000016.1, on the reverse strand, counting down.
GCGCTTCGCCGAGTACACCGCGAAGGTGGCGGCCGAGGGCGCGACGGTGTGGGTACAGGACTATCAGCTGCAACTGGTCCCCAAGATGCTGCGGATGCTGCGACCGGATCTGACGATCGGTTTCTTCCTGCACATCCCGTTCCCACCGGTGGAGCTGTTCATGCAGCTGCCGTGGCGCACCGAGATCGTGGAGGGTCTACTGGGCGCCGACCTGATCGGATTCCATCTGCCCGGCGGTGCGCAGAACTTCCTGTTCCTGGCCAGACGTCTTGCCGGACAGCCGACTTCGCGGGGCACAGTCGGCGTGCGATCCAAACTCGGTGTGGTGCAGGTAGGTTTCCGCACCGTGCGGGTCGGTGCCTTCCCGATTTCCATCGCCTCGGCCGGTCTGGACGAACTGTCGCGCCGGCGTTCGGTGCGCGAGCGGGCCGCCCAGATCCGTTCGGAACTCGGCAATCCCAAGCACATCCTGCTGGGCGTGGACCGCCTCGACTACACCAAGGGCATCGACATACGCCTGGCCGCCCTGCAGGAACTCCTGCACGACGGGCGCCTGGATCCCTCCGAGACCGTCATGGTGCAGCTGGCGACGCCGAGCCGCGAACGGGTCGAGAGCTATATCCAGATGCGCGGCGATATAGAGCGCCAGGTGGGCCGCATCAACGGCGAATTCTCCCGCGTCGGTTACCCCTTCGTCCACTACCTGCACCGGCCCATTCCGCGTGAGGAACTGGTCGCCTTCTTCGTCGCCGCCGACGTCATGCTGGTGACGCCGCTGCGGGACGGAATGAACCTGGTGGCCAAGGAGTACGTGGCCGCGCGCAGCGGTGTCAACGGCGCCCTGGTACTGAGTGAATTCACCGGCGCCGCAGCCGAGTTGCGGCAGGCCTATCTGTGTAATCCGCATGATCTGGACAGCGTCGAGAATGCGATCATGTCCGCGATCGAAGACGATCCCGAGGCCAAACGCCGGCGGATGCGGTCGCTGCGACGGCAGGTCCTCGCCCACGATGTGGACCGGTGGGCGCGCGCATTCCTCGATTCGCTGGCCCAGGACCGGGTGGCGGGCAGCGCACTCCTGCCGGACAACACGGACGAGAAGGATCGCTGACGCAGCCTGATCGCACAGCAAGCAGAGACCTTCGACCGCACAGCGAGCAGAGACCTTCGACCGCACAGCGATCCGAGGCGGGTGCACCCTTCGAACCGACCGCCCGCATCCGCTTCCGTGGCGCCCGCATCACCGAATCTCGGTCCTGGCCTCCGCCGGGGCCGAGCGGTCGCCGCTACCGCACACCCCGGATTCCGCCGCACCCGCCCGGTGCACCGCACGGCATACCGGCCGCGCGGCGCAGGCGCGTTCACCAGCGGGATGTTCGTCGCGACCGTATCGGAATCGACCACCGATCCCGCCTCGGAATCGCTGTGTCACCGACGGTATGCGCGCGCGCTTAACGAGGAGGGCGAACTTCGCTTAAGGCGGTGTCGGATACTCGGGGCCCGTCGGCTAGATCGGCGTGACCTCCGAGGCCAGCCAGCGGCCGTCCTGCTTATCCATGCTCACCCGCACCCGGCTCGGGGTGACCGCGCCCTGCGGCGAGTCCTTACCGGTGGTGATCTGGTTCAGGTACACCAGCACCACGGCGTGCGATCGGTCCACCGTCACCACACCGCTCGCCTGGGTGTTCGCCTTGACCGTGAGCTCCTTCTCCTTGGCTCCCTTGGCGATCACCTCGTTGACGAGCTTGAGGTAGTCCTTGCGGAACTCGGGGGTGAGGTTGTCCGCGGACTTCGGCAGCTCTTTGTCGACGGTGTGATAGTCGTAGCTGAACATGGCCTGAACCGTGCGCCGCGCGGCGTCGACGGAGTCGGTCCGAGCATTCTCGGTCTGCTGATCGGACCAGTAGGTGAAGCCGGTGAAGCCGCCGACGGCGAGTGCCGCCACGAACAGCACCGCGGCCGAGACGATCAGAATGGGGCGCAGTTTATTTCTCATGCCACGAACTCCACCTGTGAGGCAGTGGTGTGCCCATTGTCGCGGGTCACGGTGACGCGGAAGCGGTAGTACCGCTGTTGCGGTTCCGGTGACCCGGCGTTGGTCAGGGTCTGCTTGGCGGCGACCAGCACGCGCGCGGTGTGGTCGTCGGAACTCTCCAGCGCGGCCTCGATGATCTCACCGCTGGCCTGCACCTTCGCCTGCTCGATGACCTTGGCGTAGGCATCCTTGCGCTGGGAGTACTCCTGTTGGAGCGGCCCGGAGGCGACGGCGAGCACGCGGTCGATGTCCTGCTGCGCGCTGTCACCCTTGATATTGCTGAGGTTCAGCACGGCCTGTTTCGCGGTCTGGACGTAGTCCGCGCGGCGTTCGGCCAGCGTGTTCGCCTGATGATCGTGATAGAAGTAGAACCCGCCCGCACCGAGCAGGCCGACCAACGAGATCACGGCGACGACCGCGGCGGCCCACCCCAGCTTGCCCAGCCGTCGGGACTGCTGTGCAGCATCCGCGGCGGGGTCCTCGGGGTCCGCTGGGTCCCCGGCATCGGTGTCACTGCCGTCCGCCGCGGAGGACGCGAGCTTCACCGTCGCGTCCTCGTCCGCAGCGGTAGCCACCTTCACCGTGGGATCGGACGCGGCCACGGCGCCCGACTCAGCGGTGCCGGCGGTGCTCAGCTTCGCGGTGCTGTCGGCGTCCGCGCTACCCGTTTTCCCGGTGGTAGCCGAAGCGGTGCCCAGCTTTACCGTGCTGTCGGTATCCGCCGTCGTACCGGCGGCACTACCACCGGTGCCGGAGGTCACCGCCACACTCTGCACCTCGGGCGCGTTTCCACCCTTGACCGGCCCCGCCGTGCGTACCGCGCGACGTCGAGTTCGGCCCTCGATATCTTTGGATTCGCTCATCGTTGCTGCTCCTCGAGCATCGTCTGCCAGCTCGACGGTACCGTGCCCGATCCGTCGGGACCGACGTTGCCCTGTCGGTAGGTGCGACCGTCCGGCCCGGTGAAGGTTGCGGTTTTCGGGTCGTACTGCCTGTTGCTGAAGGACGCCGGGTGGGTGTCCGCCGGCGGGGTTGCCGCAGGCTCGCCGGACGGTGCCACCGGCTGCGGCGGACCGAACGGAGGATTGTTGCCCTCCGGCACATAGCCCTGCGGATCATGACACAGGGCCGGCGACGGAGCACGCTTGCCCGGCACATCGGCACACGGGAAGTTGCGAATACCTCGTACCGCGGTCGCCGAATCCTGCGAAATCTTGCAGTACAGCTCCGGAGTGTCCGGGACGCTGAAATCCGCAGCCGACCGGCGCTGATCCGGCGGCAGGAAGCCGGTGGTACATCCGGGCGGATCGTTCAGGCCGAGCATGAAGTCCGCCTTGGCACCGTACTTGGCCGGGCCGCTCTTGGCCGCGGTCAGCAGCGCCGCGATCATCGGCGGGAACACGACCAGGATCTGTTCCAGACCGGCGTGGTAGGTCACTCCGACCTGGCCGACCGAGATCAGGTTCGACAGCAGGATCGGCAGGGTGGGCTGCAGATCCTGGAACGTGGAGCTGATCTTCTGCGCCGCCGACGGGGTCCGTTCGATCAGCTGTCGCAACGAGGGATCGTGCTCCCGCAGCTGGTCGGTGACCGTGGCCAGATTCTGCGTCCAGGCCCGGATATCGTCGGCGGACCGGTTCTGGGTATCGAGCAGCGGTCCGAGCTTCGCGAGCAGATCCTTGGTCTCGCCGGTGTTCGCCTTGGCCTCCTGGACCAGCAGTGAGGCGGAATCGATGAGGCGCTGCAGATCCGGGCCGGCGCCGTTGAAGGCAACGAACGCGTCGTCGATCACCTGCCGCAGCTGGGTATCGGCGACCGAGGACAACAAGCGATCGGCCTGGTCGAGCATCTCCCCGACATCCTGCGGAAGTTTGGTGCGCTGCACCGGAATCACGGATCCGTCGTGCAGACTCCCACCTTGTGGGTCATCCACCGGGACCAGATCGACGTACTGCTCACCGATCGCCGACACGCTCTTCACATACGCGTCGACATCGGACGGAACCTTGTACTTGCTGTTGATCGACAGATGCGCACTCACCCCGTTCTCGGTGAGTTGCACATTGTCGACCTTGCCGATATTCGTTCCGCGATAGGCGACATTCGCCGTCTGGTACAGCCCACCGGTCGCCGCGAGTTCCACGGTGACCTTGTAGCGCCCGATCCCGACCATCGCGGGAAGGTGCAGATAGCTGGCCGACATGACGACCAGGCCGATAATGGTCAGGATCGAGAAGGTGATCAGCTGGCCGCGAACGAACTTACTGAGCTTCATCGTGCCGGCCCTCCTTGTGGCGCACCGGGAACCGTCAGACCGGGTATGGCCGGCAGGCCGGGGATCGGCGGCAGACCCGGCACACTGGGCGCGGGCGCCTGCTCGGGCGCCGGCGGAGGTGGCTGCATCGGTCCCTGGACCGGGTCACCCTTCTGCCCAGCCGTGCCGGCTGGGGTGCCCAGTGCGGCCTCGACACCGTACTTCGCTTGTACACCGCCGAACTTGCCACCCAGCGGGGTACCGGTGAGGAACCCGGAATCGAGCCGGGCGCCGGTCAAATCGTAGGTGACGAAAATGTTCATGTAGTCACCCTTGATCGCCTTGTTGATGCCGTGGATCGGGAACGGGAAGGTCAGCAGCAACTGCAGTGAATTGGCCAGCCGGTCACCGGTGCTGGCCAGCGACTCCAGCGTCGGCCAGAGATTGGCCAGGTTCGCCTTCAGGTTCTCACCACTGTCGGCGACCAGCTGCTGCACGACACCACTCAGATCACCGAGAGCGGTAATCGTTTTGGTGATGTTCTCCCGCTTGTCGGCCAGCACCGTCACCGCCGGATGGATCTGCGTGATCGCATTGGTGAGCCGGTCCTTCTGCTGGGCGAGCTGTCCACCGAAGCGGTCGAGCCCCTCCATCGCCGAGATGATGTCACCGGTCTGCTGATCCAAGGTCGTGGTCAGCTGATTCAACTGCGGCAGCAGATCACGAATCGCGTCCTCACGTCCGTTGAACGTCGCGTTCAACTCGTGGGTGATCGTCTCCAGCTGCGAGATCCCGCCGCCGTTGAGCACCACCGACAGCGAGGACAACGTCTGCTCGGTCGTGGGGAACACTCCGGCCCGATCGAGCGGGATCACGTCCCCGGCCTTCAGTCGTCCCTCCGGAGCGATCTTGTCGGGGGGCGCGAGTTCGACATGGTTGCTGCCCAGCAGGCTGGTCTGGCCGATCCGCGCGACCGCGTTGGCGGGCAACTGCACACCCTTTTCCAGGCTCACGGTCACCAGGGCATGCCAGTCCTCGAGCTTGATATCGGACACCGTCCCGACCGTGACGTCGGCGACCTTCACCGGTGAATTACGGGTCAGGGTGGTCACATTCGGCATCTGAATGGTGACCTTCCAGGAGCCCTCACCAGTGCCGGCACCCGGCATCGGAATGGAATTCAGTCCGTCCCATTCACATCCGGTCGCGCCCATCAGTACGGCCACACCGATCGCGATGGCCGCTATCCGCTTTCGACGGTTACGCATCAGCGCCCTCCTGGAACAGCAAGTCCGGCAATACCGTTGGGCACGCTGCTCGGCGCGGTATCGACCCGGTCCGCCAGGTCGGGTGTACTGAACGTGAGCTGCTGCGGGAACACCGTCTGATTGGATGCCGGATTCGCCAGCAACGGTGGGTAGTTCATCATCAGCGAGTTGAGCACCGGCGTCAGGTATTGCCTGCACAGCGCCGCCGACTTGTCGGAGTCGTCGGCCTGGATCGCCTCGACCGAGCCGCACAGGAATGCGGTCGGGTTCGCAAAGTTCGTACCGGTCACTGCGCCCGCGAGCGACCCCTGTGCAGGCTTGTAGATCTGATAGAAGTTCACCAGACCGGTGGGGCCGGCATGCATCACGCGCTCGATCTCCGGGCGTTTGTCGGCCAGCAGCTGGGTCACGTCGGTGAGCCGCTGGACACTTTCGGTCAGCGCGCCACCCCGCTCGTCGAGGAACCGCTTGACATCGGCCACCGCGGAATCGAGGTTGTCGAGACCGGCGCCGAGATCCGCGGACGTGTCCGACAGCACCGAGGACACCGAGGCCAGCCGCCCTCCGAACTGCACGATCTGTTCGTTGCTCTTGGACAGGACGTCGACGAACTGCTGCAGGTTGCGGATCGTTCCGAACAGATCGGTCCGCCCGTCGGAGAGTGTGTTGAGCGTGTGTGAGAGTTCGCGGAGCGTGTCGCGGAATGCCTGGGCATTTCCGTCGCCGAGGTTCTTCGCGGCGGTATCGATCACGCGACCGAAGGAGCCCTGCTTGTCCTCGCCGACCGGGCCCAGTGCCTTCGACAGCTTGGTCAGCTCGGCCTTGATGTCGTCCCATTCCACCGGCACGGCGGTGTGCTCGATCGGAATCTCGCCGTTGTTCTCCATCTTCGGACCACCGTTATAGGCGGGAGCCAACTGCACGAACCGCGCCGAGACCAGCGACGGCGATACCGTCACCGCCTTCGCATCCGCCGGGATATCGATGCCGCGGTCGACGGTCATCTCGACCTTCACTTGATCACGGCCCGGTTCGATGGAGTCGATCCGGCCGACCTTCACGCCGAGCACCCGCACGTCGTCGCCGGCGTATAGCCCGGTAGTCGACGGAAAGTGTGCGGTGATGTGCTTCTTGCCGATATCGGAGACCACCCCGTAGAGCAGCCAGCCCGCGAGGGCTACCACCACGACCGCGGCCACGATCCGAGCCCAGCGCGGCACCTTGGCAATTTTGCTTACTGCGTTCATCGCGGCTGCTCCCCAGTGCCGGGATTGGTCACATCGCCAGGGACCGTCTCGGCAGGATTGGTGGTGATGGGGTGACCGAATGCGTCGTACAGATCCTTCGGCAACCGCTCCGGCCAGACCATCGAGTCGACCAGCGCGCGGATCGGAATACTTTCCACATTCGACAGATAGGCCTGGAAGTACGGGCCACTGCCGACCTGCTCGCCGAGCGCCGCGGCGTACGGCCCGAGGGCGTCCAGCGCCTTACCCAGGTTGTCCTTGTTGCGCTGCAGCATCTGCAGCACCGAATTCACCTTGTCCAGCGCGGGTTTCAACTGTGCTTCGTTGTCGTTGACAAATCCGGTGAGCTGGATGGCCAGCTGGTTCACGTACACGATCAACTGACTCAGGGCCTGGCGCCGGTTGTCGAGCTCGCCGAGTAGATCATTGCCGTCGAGCAGCAACTTGTTGATCTGGTCGGCCCGATCGGCCAGCACCTTCGTCACATTCTGCGCGTGCGAGAGCAGATCGGTCAGCGCCTGATCGCGCTTGTTCAGGCTGCGCGACAGATTGGTGATGCCGTCCAGCGCCGAACGCAACGGCGCCGGTGTATCGGCGAAGGTGTCCGACAAGGTGTCGAGGGTCTTGTTGACCTGGTTCAGGTCCAGATCCGACACCGTGGTCGTCAGATCGCCCAGGGCGTCGTTGAGCGAGTACGGAGATGTGGTGCGCTCCAGGGGAATCGGCTGATCGGAGCGGAGCGCACCAGGTCCCTTCGGCTCGACCAGCAGCGATTTGCGGCCGAGCACCGTATTCGTCTTGATCGCGACGGTCGTCTTCTTCCCGAGCACGATCGATTCGTCGAGACTGAAACGGACCTTGACCTTGGTTCCGTCGAGACTGACGTCCTCGACATCACCACTGCGCACACCGGCCACCTCGACATGGTCGCCAGGAAGCAGGCCACCGGCGTCGGCGAAGAAGGCCGAGAATTCGGCACCGCTGCGGATGAACGGCAATCGGTCGAACTGCAGTGCGGACACTGCGATCGCGACCGCCAGCACGACGCCGACGATGCCGGCCGAAATCAGCGGGGAACGTTCACCCTTCACTGTCGGAACACCTTCCTGTCGACTGGTTGCCCGACAGGTGAACTTCCTGCGGCTGGCCGTTCGGTCCATCTGTCAGCATGGTCACGCCGCAGACGTACATGTTCAGGAACGAGCCGTAGGAACCGATACGGACGAGCTTGCGGTACGTGCTGGGCAACTGCTGAATGATCCACTCGACGTCGCTGGAGTGCTCGTCGAGGTTCTGCGCCACCGTGCCCAACTGACCGAAGGTCTGCTTCAGATCCGGCCGGGCCTGTTTCAGCAGGCCGGTCAGATCGCCGGTCGCACCGGCCAGCCTCGGCAGTGCGGCACCGATCGGGTCCTTGTCCTCGGCCAGGCCGCTGATCAGCCGCTGCAATTCGGTCAGCGTGGTGTCGAATTCCTTGTTGTGATCGTCGATCGTGGCGAGCACGGTCTTCAGATTCTCGATCACACTGCCGATCAGTTCGTCCCGTTCGGCAATGGTCTTGGTGAACGAACCACCACTGTTGAGCAGCGACACCAACGTGCCGCCCTGGCCTTGGAAGACCTGGATCAGCGCACCGGTCAGATCGTTGATCTGCGCCGGGTCCAGACCGCGCAGCAGCGGCTTGAAACCGCCGAGCAACATATCCAGATCCAACGCCGGCTGAGTCTTGTCCGTGCCGATGGTCGCGCCCTTGCGCAACGGCTCGGCCGTTCCCGGCCCGTCCATCAATTCCAGATAGCGATCGCCGGTGAGATTCTCATAGCGAACCGCGGCCCGGCTGCTGGTGTAGATCCGATGATCGCTGTCGACGTCGAAGTCCACGTGCGCGAGATGATCCTTGCCGACGTACACCCGGCCCACCGAGCCGACCGGAACACCGGCGATACGTACCTTCGAGCCCGGCAGCATGCCCGACGAACTGGTGAATACGGCGTGGTATCCGGTTTCCCGGGAAAAGCGCATCTGGCTGAAGATCACGACGAGGAAGGCCAGGATGACCACCATGACGAGCGTGAAAATGCCGAGTTTCACGGTCGTGGCGTGGAACTTGATCCTCATGGGTTGGGCACCCCCGGCAGTCCGGCGAACATGATCTGGAACACCCGGTCACCGTTGATGTGGTGATTCAGCTCAGGCGTCCACACGTGGCCCTCCGAGGTGTCGGTGACCAGATAGTTGGAATGGCTTCCCGGCTCTCGGTCCAAGATTCCCTCACAATGCGGTCCGCCGGTCGCGTTCACCTTGGGCAGGTCCTCCGGGTAGTGGTAGGGCTCGCCGCCCGGCATGAAGCCGGCGTTGAGCAACACCGACCCGCCGGGCCCGCCGCCGAAGATCGCGTCCATGAGGCCGACGTTCTGACCGACGCCCTCGACGACACAGTTGAGTCCGGACCGGTATTGGTTCAGCAGTTCCGTGGTGGGCCGGAGCAGATCCAGGGCCGTCGCCAGTGGCTGCTCGTTTTCTTTCAGAATCGGGCCGGTGGTATCGGCCAGCCCGATCAGATTGACCAGCATGGAGTCGAAGTTCTTCTGCTCGTCGACGATGGTCTTACTGGTCGTGGTGGCGTTATCGGTGGTGCGCAGCAGATCCGGGACGGTATCCGCGTACAGGTTCGTGACGCCGACCGAAGTCTGCAGATCGCGCTGCAGATCCGGCAGGCTCGGGTTGATGTCGCGCAGGTACTGGTCGGAATCCACCATCAGCTGACCGAGTTTGTCACCGCGCCCCTCGAGGGCGGTGCCCAGCGCGGTCAATGTCGCGTTGAGTTTCTCCGGCGCAACCTTCGCGAGCACATCGGTCAGATGCTGGAAGACCGTATTGAATTCGACGGTCACCGACTTCGCGGTAATGGTGGAGCCGGCGGCAAGGTGATTGCCGGAAGGATTCTCGGGTTCGATGAAGTTGACGTACTTGGCACCGAACACCGTGGTCGACCGAATATCGACGGTGGCGTTGTCCGGCACCATCTTCAGATCGTCGGGGTTGATCTCGAGGGTCAGATGAGCCATGTCACCGGAGTAGGTGATGTCGGAGACCCGGCCGATTTCGGCGCCGCGGATCCGGACCTTCGCGTCCTTGTCCATCACCAGACCCGCACGCTGCGAATCGACGTACACCTTCTTGCTCGGGGTGAATCCCCCGACGAACATCGTCAAGGCGACGGCGACGACGGCAACCAGGATCAGCACCATCGCGAGACCGGAGAGCTTCACGCCCCATCCGGCACCGAAAAAGCTGCCGCCGCTTTCCTTTTCAACGAGCTTATTTGCCGCCATACCGCCTACCCGGAGAGATGGAAATTGCCGGAGGTGCCGTAGATCGCCAACGACATGAGCAGAGTCACCAAGACCACCGCAACGAGCGAGGCCCGCACCGCGCTACCGACGGCGATTCCCACACCGACCGGCCCGCCGCTGGCGTTGTAGCCGTAGTAGGTGTGAATCATCATGACGGCCAAGGCCATCAGGATCGCTTGCAGGAACGACCACAGGATGTCGCTGGGAATCAGGAAGGTCGAGAAGTAGTGGTCGTAGACGCCCGCCGACTGTCCGTAGATCACGACGGTCGCGAACCGGCTGGAGATGAACGAGGCGATCACCGCGAGCGCGTACAGCGGGACGATCGCGATCATGCCGGCCAGCACTCGGGTGCCGACCAGGAACGGCATCGGCCGGATCGCCATGGATTCCAGCGCGTCGATCTCTTCGGCCACGCGCATGGCACCCAGCTGCGCGGTCGCACCGGCGCCGATGGTGGCCGCGAGGCCGATTCCGGAGATCACCGGCGCCGCGATACGCACATTCAGGAATGCGACGAAGAAGCCGGTCAGCGCCTCGACGCCGATATCGCCCAGCGAACTGTAGCCCTGGACGGCGATGGTGCCGCCGGTGAACAGGGTCAGGAAGCCGACGATGACGACGGTGCCGCCGATGACGGCCAGGGCACCGCTACCCATGCTGATCTCGGCGATCAACCGGATGGTCTCGGTGCGGTAGTGGTAGAAGGCCTTGGGCACCGACCCGAGCGAGTTCGCGTAGAACTGGGCCTGATGACCGAGACCGTCCATCGAACTCGAGAGGCGGCGTACTCGGCGCACTGTGCGCGGGAACCGGGACTGAATTACGAACGACATCCGATCACCGCACCGCGAACTTGAGACCGACCGCGGTAGCGACGACGTTCACCACGAACAGGGCCATGAAGGAGAACACCACCGTCTGGTTGACCGCGTCACCCACACTCTTGGGACCACCTCGGACGTTGAGGCCGAGGTAGCAGGCCATCAGACCGGCGATCAAGCCGAACAGCGCCGCCTTGACCTCGGAGAGCACCAGCTCGGGAGTATGGGTGAGCAGGGTGATCCCGTTAACGAAGGCGCCGGGGTTCACGCCCTGCAGCAGGACCGAGAAAAGGAAACCGCCGACGATGCCGATCGTGCACACCAGGCCGTTGAGCAGCGCCGCGACGAACATCGAGGCGAGAACTCGGGGCACCACCAGGCGGTGAATGGGATCGATACCGAGCACCTTCATGGCGTCGATTTCTTCCCGGATGGTGCGTGCCCCCAGATCCGCGCAGATGGCGGTGGCGCCGGCGCCTGCCACGATCAGCACGGTGACGATCGGCCCGACCTGGGTTACCGCACCGAATGCAGCGCCCGCACCCGAGAGATCCGCCGCGCCGATTTCGCGCAGCAGGATATTCAAGGTGAAGACAACCAGAACCGTGAACGGGATCGCGACCAAGAGGGTCGGGATGATCGATACCCGGGCGACGAACCACGACTGGTCGACGAATTCCCGTCGCTGAAATGGCGGACGTATCAAGGCCCGCGCCACAGCGGCCACGAGTTCGAAGAACCCGCCGACCGCACGCAACGGCACGGCAAGAACCTCGTTCATTCCGCGATTCCTCCTAGCCGACCCGGCGCAACGTCGCGCAAGCGAGCCTCTACAACTGTTCCGCTCCGAAGATTAGAACATGTTCACCACTGATTGGAAGACAATTTGGCATTTTTGAACTGCTGTTTTTGCCCAGAACCTATTTCCAGAGCTAGAACACGTTCATACGGTGTACATGGCACTGTTGTGAGCCACCGCACAACCGCGACCCCCATGTCTACCAAGCCCGGGCCGCCCGATCAACCGGAGCTGATCGAGCGACCGACTCTCGGGGAATCAGCCGAGATCGTGCAGCGAACTTGCCGAAAACGTACGCCCCGCGGGCCGCTCGGCGAAGTAGGTGCCCAGTGTGTCGGCGAGTGCATCCGCACTCCACTCCGCACCCGCGGCGTCGAAGCGCTGCTCGACCTCCGGCGCGGCCATCAACGCGACCATCGGGCCGTAGACGACGAAGACCTGACCGTTCACCGCGTCCGCGCCTGGTGAGGCCAGGTAGGCGACCAGCCGGGCGACGTGATCGGGCGACAGCGGGTCCACTTCCCCCTCGGGTGCCTCGGAGAACACGGCCTCGGTCATCGCCGTGCGACCGCGCGGGCAGATGGCGTTGGCGCGCACACCGTAGCGCGACAAAGCGCGCGAAGCAGACAGTGTCAGAGCGGTGATGCCGGCTTTCGCGGCCGCGTAATTCGCTTGCCCTTCCGGCCCCAGCAAACCCGCTTCGGACGATGTGTTGATCAGGCGCCCATAAATTGGAGCACCAGATTCCTTTGATTTCGACCGCCAATACGCGGCCGCGTTACGCGACAACAGAAAGTGACCACGCAGGTGGACCGCGAGTACTGCATCCCAATCTTCGTCGGAGAGATTGAAAAGCATGCGGTCGCGGGTGATTCCCGCATTGTTCACCACAATGTCTACATTGCCGAAGGATTCGTCCGCCTTGGCGATCAACGCATCGGCGGTGGACCGCTCGGCAATACTTCCGGCCACGAACTCGACCTTGGCGCCCAGTGCCCGGATATCGGCCAGGGTGGCCGCCACCGCGTCGTTCTCGGTCAGGTCGTTGACCACGACCGAAGCGCCGGCACCGGCCAGGGCCAGCGCTTCGGCCCGGCCCAGACCCGCTCCGGCTCCGGTTACGATTGCTACCTTGCCGGACAGATCGGTGCCGGGCTGATTCGACGATTCACTCACGCCGCGACTCTAGAACGTGTTCCAGTTATCGGCAAGCATTCATCTCACTGCAGCCGCAAGGCCGCCTTCGGGCACTGCGCGACGGCGGTCTCCACGTCGGCGAGCCGGTCTTCGGGCACGTCGGCGGCGGCAACGTGCAGGTTGTCCTCGTCGTCGAGTTCGAAGATGTCGGGGGCGATTCCGACACAGATTCCGTTCGCTTCACACTGGTCGAAATCTACGATGACCTTCATTGACAACTCCTTCACCATAGGTACAGCCGAGCCTACAAGCCCGGACGGCCCGCTGGGGCTGCAGCGGACGGATTCGGCCTCCATACTGGAACATGTTTCAGTAGTTGTGCAATGATCGAGACCGAGGCAGGACCGCCATCTGGGCGTTGCCGCTACATCGGTCGTCTCCATCGGCCACCACAATCCCGAGTACGAGGTAACCGCCATGCGGATTGCTTATACCGAGCAACAGGAGCAGCTGCGCGCCGAGCTCCGCGAATATTTCGCCAAGCTGATCACCCCGGAACGCCGCGAGGCACTCTCGTCGCAGACCGGTGAGTACGGCGAGGGCAACGTCTACCGCGAGGTGGTCCAGGACATGGGCCGCGACGGCTGGCTCGCCCTGGGCTGGCCCAAGGAGTACGGCGGTCAGGACCGCTCCACGATGGATCAGCTGATCTTCACCGACGAGGCGGCCGTGGCAGGTGCCCCGGTGCCGTTCCTGACCATCAACTCGGTGGCGCCGACGATCATGCACTACGGCAGCGAGGAACAGAAGAAGTTCTTCCTGCCCAAGATCGCCGCGGGTGAGCTGCACTTCTCCATCGGCTACTCCGAGCCCGGCGCCGGCACCGACCTCGCCTCACTGCGCACCACCGCGGTCCGCGACGGCGACGACTGGGTGATCAACGGCCAGAAGATGTGGACCAGCCTGATCCCCTACGCCGACTACGTCTGGCTGGCGGCGCGCACGGACCCGGATGCCAAGAAGCACAAGGGCATCAGCATGTTCATCGTGCCCACCACCGCCGAAGGATTCTCCTGGACCCCGGTACACACCATGGCCGGGCCCGACACCAGCGCAACCTATTACCAGGATGTGCGGGTACCGAATTCGGCGATGGTCGGACCGGAGAACGGCGGCTGGCCGCTGGTGACCAACCAGCTCAATCACGAGCGGGTGGCGCTGACCTCGGCGGCACCGCTGGCACTCGCGGTCGCGCAGACCACCGCATGGGCGCGCGAGACCACCGAGGCCGGCGGCGCACGCGTGATCGACAACGAATGGGTGCGGCTGAATCTGGCCCGGGTCCATGCCAAGGTCGAGTTCCTGAAGCTGCTGAACTGGGAGATCGCCTCCGGCGCCGACGCCGGTGGAGATGCCGCACCCCGCCCCTGGGACGCCTCGACCTGCAAGGTGCTGGGTACCGAACTCGCCACCGAGGCCTACCGGCTGCTGATGGAGATCCTCGGACCGCAGGCCTACCTGCGGCAGGGCTCCCCCGGTGCGCAGTTGCGCGGACGGCTCGAGCGCATGCATCGCTCCTGCCTGATCCTCACCTTCGGCGGCGGCACCAACGAGGTGCAGCGCGACATCATCGCGATGACCGCCCTCAAACAGCCCGCCGCCGCCCGCTGAGCTCTCAGCCGAAAAACTAGGATCACCGATGGATTTCACACTTACCGAAGGGCAGCAGGACCTCGCGCGGCTCACCGGCGAGGTCTGCGGCAAGCTGGTCACCGCCGACCGGTTGCGCGAACTCGACCGGGCCGAGGTCCGCTTCGACGAACAGCTGTGGCGTTCGCTGGCCGAGACCGGAGTGCTGGCCGCGACCCTGCCGGAGTCCGTGGGCGGTAACGGACTCGGCGCATTGGAGCAGACGTCGATTCTGCGTGAACTCGGCAAAGCCGTGGCCGCCGTCCCCTATCTGTGGTCGGTCGTCGTCGGCGCCGGGGCACTGGCGCGCTGGGGCAACGAGGCGCAGCGGGAGCTGGCCGCGAAGGCCGGTGCGGGCGAGACGATCCTGACCGCCGCGCTCACCGAGGAACGCAACTGGGAGCCGTCGCGCCCCACCACCACCGCCACCGACGACGGCGGCTGGAAGCTGACCGGCGCGAAGACCATCGTGCCGTTCGCCGCGCAGGCGTATCGAATCCTGGTGCCCGCCACCGTGTCCGGGAAGCCCGCAGTGTTCCTGGTGGATCCCGCCGAAGCCGAGCTGATACCGCAACACGTGGTGGACCGCAGTCCGGAGGCGCAGCTCGAATTCGAATCCGCGCCTGCCGAACTGGTCGGCACCGTCGACGACGGTGCACAGATCCTGAACTGGCTGCTGGCGCAGGGCCGGCTCGGCCTGGCCGCCCAGCAGCTCGGCACCCTGGAGCGGGCGATCGAAATCGTCGCCGAATACGGTCGCGAGCGCGAACAGTTCAACCGCAAGATCGGTAGCTTCCAGGCGGTCGCGCAGCGGCTGGCGGACGGCTACATCGACCTGCAGGGATTGCGGCTGGCCGTCACCCAGGCGGCCTGGCGGATCACTGAGGGACTACCGGCCGACGCCGAGATCCACACCGCCAAGTTCTGGGCGGCCGAGGCCGGTCACCGCATCGCACACACCACGGTGCACGTGCACGGCGGTGTCGGTATCGACCGCGACCACATCGTGCAGTGCTACTTCACCGCCGCCAAGCACAACGAGTTCGCACTCGGCGGTGCCACCGACCACCTGCGCGCCCTGGGCACCCTCCTGGCCGAGGCCCACTAGCGCAGGCTCCCGTCCGGGCCGGGTCGCCGCTCCACCGGCCCGGCCCGGACGGGTATCTCAGGTCGTCGCGCGCACTACGCTGCGGTCCACCGGTGCGGCCTGAGCCAGAATGCGATCGACTGTTCGGTCGACGGTGAGAGCCGTTGTGTCGAGCCATAACCCGATACGCGGAGTGTCCGAGCGCAGTGCCGTGTCGAGCTCTGCCACGGTGAAAGCCCCGTACGCCTTCTTCTCGCGCCCCCGTTCGCGCTCGGCGACCGCCGCCGGCTGTGGCGCCAACACGACCACATACAGCGGATCGGTGCGGATCTGCTCGATCATCCACGGCAGCAGATCCCCCAGCACCACATCCTGGACAACGGCGCTGAACCCGGCGGCGGCGTATTCGTCGGCCGCCGCAGCGGCCAACCGGTGCCGTAACCGCAACTGCCGCAGTGCCTCCGGAGTGGGGCTTCCGGACATCTCGGCCCGCCCGCTCACTACGAACCGACGGAAGACGTCGCCGCGAATATGCGCCGCGCGAGGCAGCCGTTCGGCCAGCGCCTGCGCGACCGTCGATTTTCCGGCGGCCTGAATGCCGGTGATCAGATAGACGGCACCGTTCATCCGAGCCGCCGGTTCACGTCCGCACTCACGACCATCACCCGCACAACCGCTCCGGCGGATGTGCCACGGACCGGCGCCCGCAATTCACCCCCGGTGTCCCGGGACCGATTCACCGCGCCGGCTCCGGCGGGCCGGTCGGCCCACTGGTCGGAGCCGACCCGAGCTGTTGATTCACGCTGTAGCGGCATGCAGGGACGGTAGCGATGAACGGACTCTGCCCGCGACCGATTTTCCGGAGCACCATCACATAACAGCAGTTCAGAGCAGGTTTCAAATTCCTCCGATGAATTCGGGCACCTCGTGGCGTCGGTATTCGCAACCGACATCGCACAGCGAGAGGACACCGACATGGCCGGCAAAATGATCTTCATCAATCTTCCCGTCGAGAATCTGGCCCGCTCCATCTCCTTCTACGAGGCACTGGGCTGGAAGGTGAATCCGGACTTCACCGACGAGAACGCCGGTTGTGTGGTCGTCGACGACAATATCTGCCTGATGCTGCTGGCCCGCCCCTTCTTCGAGACCTTCACCAGCCGCCCCGTCGCCGACACCCGCGCGGCCACCGGATCGATCTACGCCCTGTCGCTGGGCAGCGCGGCAGAGGTCGAATCCCTGTTGGCGGCCGCGACGGCGGCCGGTGCCACCGAGGAGGTGAGCGCGGACAAGCAGGCGCAGGAGGAAGCGGTCGGGATGTTCAGCCGCGCCTTCGTCGACCCGGACGGCCACCACTGGGAGGCCTTCTGGATGAACTACCCGGGCGCGAGCTGAGGCCGGGTCACTCGGTGTGCGCCGCCAGGAAGGCGCTGATCTTGGCGTGGAATCCGTCCGGATCCTCGCCCGGCGCGCCGTGTCCGGCGTCGATCTCGGCGTAGCGGGCATCGGCGATCGCGGCGAGGAGGTCGCGCTGCTGCGCTGCCGGAACAATCCGGTCGTGGGCGCTGCCCAGGATCAGCGTCGGTGCGGTGATCCGGGCGAGCAGATCGGTCAGGTCCACCCCTCGAT
This sequence comes from Nocardia vermiculata NBRC 100427, assembly GCF_001613265.1. Classification (GTDB taxonomy): domain Bacteria; phylum Actinomycetota; class Actinomycetes; order Mycobacteriales; family Mycobacteriaceae; genus Nocardia; species Nocardia vermiculata. The sequence goes on along the minus strand of NZ_BDCA01000016.1, from coordinate 81,063 downwards.
CCACTTCGGTCTGCCGGGCCGTTCCGGGTGCGATCGCGGTGCTCAGCTGTTTCACCAGCATCTCGTTCTCGGCCGCGGTGGCCCGTTCCCAGTAGCGCGGCCCGAAGGCCATCAGCGGCAGATTTCTCGCGAACAGGTCGGTGCCATGGGCGGCGTCGGAGTCCAGCAGTTCGATCCAGTACCGGAACTCGGCGTCCATACGGGCATCGGTGCGCACCCAGCCCGCGTGCAGGAACAACGAGCGGACTCGCTCGGGCACGACCGCCGCCAGATGTGCGGCGACCACCGCTCCCAGCGAGTGCCCGACGAGATGAAAGCGGTCGAGGCCGGCATCGTCGGCGGCCGCCCGGATCTCGGCGGCGAGGTCGGCCACGGTGAGCGGCCCGCCGTGGTCGACGGTGTCGCCGGAGCCCGAATAGTCCGGCGCCAGCACGGTGTAGCGATCCGAGATCGCATGGGTGAGACCGGCCCACTGGCCCCGGTCGGCACCCGTCCCGTGCACCAGGACCACCGCCGGGCCGGTGCCGGTCAGGTCGTAGGCGACGCGGGCTTCGCCACCGTCGAGTCGTGCGAGAGCGAGAGGCATCTGCTGTCCTTCCGGAGGATGTCGGCGGCAGTGCAGCGGCTACGCACGACCGGATAGTTCGAGTCGGTTCAGGCGGCGGCGCCGACGGGGAAGCCCGCGAGCGCCGATCGCAGCGCGGCAGTGAACTCCGCCGGGCGCTCCTGCTGCGGCATATGCCCCGCGCCCGCGATCACCGTGACTCCGGCTCCGGGGGTGCGGGCGGCACAGGTGCGCGGTACCTCCAGCGGTATTTCGGCGTCCAGTTCGCCGTGCAGATAGTGGATCGGCGTCCGCAGCAGTGGCAGTTGCGGCCGTGGATCGTAGGCGGCGAAGGCGTGGAAGTGCTCGTCGATGTAGACGCCCGAGTCGAGAATCTGCCGGACCGTCCAGTCGGCGAGTACGGGCGAAGCACCGGGAGCGAACCAGTTCGACACCCATTCGGTGACGAAGGCCGGCCGCTGGTAACGCATCCGGGAAATGATCCGCCGCAACGGCATCCCGCGACCCGGCCAGTACGCCGGACCGTCGACGGCCACCACGCCGCCGAGCAGGTCCGGATGTGCCAGCGCGAGTTCGGTGGCGAAGGTCGCCCCCACCGAGGAACCGATCACGACCGGGCGGTGCAGCCCCAGCTCGCCGATGAGCGTCACCAGATCGTCGACGACGCCGGCGACGGTATTGCCGGCGGCGGGCCGGTCCGAACGCCCGCACCCGCGCCAGTCCACGGTGACCACCCGGAACTCGCCGGTCAGCTCGGCCTGCTGCGTTCCCCACACCCGACCGCTGGTCCCCCAGCCGTGCACGAACAGCAACGGCAGACCCGCGCCCTGGTCCTCGTAGTAGAGCTGCGTTCGGTCACCGACGGTCAGATACGGCATGGTGATCACTCCCTCGTTCTCCGGCGTGTGACCAAGGAAATCGCGAATCGCGGCGGCGAAAAAGAAGCGAACCGAGCTGGCACTTTTCACGAATACTGATTAATCTGCGGCCGTGGAGCTTCGGCAGTTGCAGTACTTCCGGGCCGTAGCCGAGGAATTACACTTCGGTCGGGCGGCCCAGCGCCTGCACATCGTGCAATCGGCGGTGAGCCAGCAGATCACCCGGCTGGAACGAGAACTCGGGGTCGCCCTGTTCGACCGCACCACGCGCACCGTACGACTCACGGCGGCCGGACAACGGTTTCTGCAGCACGCCGAACGGATACTCACGGCCGTCACCGCGGCACGGGATGCGATCGACGAGCTGCGCACCGAACGCACCGGCACTGTTCGCCTCGGTACCAGCACAGGACTCGGCACCAGGCTGGAGATGATGCTGGCCGAATTCGAGCGGCGAGCCCCCGACGCACACATCGAGCTGGTGAACGCGAGCACCGCCGAGCGGCTCGAGCAGGTGCGCTCGGGTGACCTCGATGCCGCCGTGCTGCGCGGATTTCCGGAGAACTCCGACCTCGAACTCCTGCCACTGTGGTCCGACCGTCTGGTGGCGGGGATACCCGCACGCCACGATCTCGCTGTCCTGCGCGAGATAGAGCTGGCGCGGCTGGCCGAACTGCCGCTGCGCCTCGTCACGCGCGCCCGCAATCCGGCGCTGCACGATCTGGTTACCGCCGCATGCCGGCAAGCCGGTTTCGAACCCCGGTTCGGGCCGGAATTCACCACCGAGCAGGACACCCTGGCTGCCATCGGGTTCGGCGCACCCAGCTGGACGGTCTATTACGCCGCTCAGGCCGCCGGGTTGGCGTTCCCCGGAGTCGTGTGGCGACCGCTGCGGGCCCCGGAGCTGGTCATGCCGAGCTATCTGGCGGTCCGTCCCGATCCACCCCGGGCGGAGTTACGCGCACTCATCGAGGCCTGCCACACGATCGGCAACTGATCGTGAGCGGCGCACGGACTCGCCCTCCGGTGGCTGCCACGGGCGGGTAGCCGCTCGTTCGCTCGAATCCTGCTGTAGCGCAAGCGAATACCGATGCCGTATCGTGGAGCTTCGGAGCGACTCGGGGGTGCGACCGATGAAGCGTCTACTGATTGTCGTCGCGGCGGTCATCGCCGCCGGTTCGGTCTTCGATTACGCCCGAACGCCCGGCCATCTCGGCGTGGCGGTCGCAGCAGGAGTCGTCGGCGCCTTGTGGCTGGCCGCCAAGGCCGTCGAATAGCCTGCGCCCCTGGACCACTGGCCCGCGCTCGGCCGGGCTACTCGGCCGGCTCGCGCAGTTCCATCGGCAGGCCGAACAGCGGGAACAGCCGCTCGGTGTCGAGGAAGAAGTTCAGCCCGCTGATCGCGGCACCGTCCAGTTCCAGCACCGTGATCGACCAGGGAGTGAACACTCCCGGCTCCTCGGTGGGCTTGTACTGCCCGAAGGCCGGTAACCCGTTGGCGCCCTCGAGCGGCACCATGCGAGAGCCCCGGCAGGCCGACGGCCCGGGCGAGAGCATGAACTCCGCAACATGGTCCGGCCCGGAGACCCACAGCTCGAGTGGCGGCATGGACAGCGCCACATCCTTTTTCAGCAAGGAGGTGAGCGCGTCCATATCGTAGGCCTCGAAGGCCTGAACGAAACCGTCGACGAGTTCGCGCTGATTCACATCGGATTCGTCGTAACCGTCCGATGCCGTCGACTGCACCTTGGCCAGCGTGGCGCGAGCCCGCTGCAGCGCACTGTTCACCGAGGCCGGTGACATCGTCAGCAGCGCGGCGGTCTCGTTGGCGGAGAACCGGAGCACCTCGCGCATGATCAGGATCGCGCGTTGTGTGGCAGGCAGGTGCTGGACCGCGGCGACGAAGGCCAGCCGCAGCGAATCCTTGGTGGCGGCGTGGTCGGCGGGATCCGCACCGAAGGCCAGCGCATTGGGGATCGGCTCGATCCACACATAGTCCGGCTGCGGCGGCGGGAGCGGACCGTTCGGACTACTCGGCCCGTTCAGGTCCATCGGCCGGGCACGGCGCTGCGGGCCGTCGAGCATGTCCAGGCAGACGTTGGTGGTGATCTTGTACAGCCACGAACGCAGACTGGACCGGCCCTCGAACGAGTCGTAGGCCTTCCAGGCGCGGGTGAAGGCCTCCTGCACCGCATCCTCTGCCTCGAAGGAGGAACCCAGCATGCGGTAGGCGTAGGCGCACAACTCCCGCCGATAGCCCTCGAACTGCGGCAACACATCCTCGACGGTGCCGGCGGAACCTTTCTCGGTCATGGGAGCAACTGTGACACAAGCCACCGACAGAAAACAGCTCAAGGACCGAGGGGCAGGGTCACTACCTGCAGATACATCGATTCGACCGCTAAACATTCCGATGCTGCCCGCCCCGTGCGGGCACGCGCGGGGATCGGCCCCACACACCTGTCGCCGTGCCGGACGCGAACTCCGGCACGGCGACAGCGCGGCGCGTGAGGGCTACTGCTTCGCGGCGACCTGCGAATCCTCGTCGGCCGGACGCGACTGCGCGTGATCGTTGGCCCAGCGGTAATCGGGCTTACCGGCGGGTGACCGCTTGATCTCGTCGACGAACCACAGGCTGCGGGGCAGCTTGTAGGACGAGATCTCCTTGCTGAGTACCGGGCGCAACTCCTCGAGGGTGGGCCGCTCGCCGGCGCGGCATTGCACCACCGCCGCCACGCGCTGCCCCCAGCGCTCGTCCGGAATGCCGATGACCAGCGCGTCGAAGATCTCGGGATGGCACTTCAGTGCACCCTCGACCTCCTCGGGGTAGATCTTCTCGCCACCGCTGTTGATGCTGACCGAACCGCGGCCGAGCATGGTGACGGTGCCGTCCTTCTCGACCCGCGCGTAATCGCCCGGAATCGAGTAACGCACCCCGTTGAACTCCTTGAAGGTCGCGGCGGTCTTCACCGGGTCGTTGTAGTAGCCGACCGGGATATGCCCCTTGCGAGCCAGCAGGCCGACCTTGTCCGACCCTGGTTCGATCGGGTTGCCGTCGTCGTCGAGTACGGCGGTGGAGGCATCGATCTTCACCCGCGGGCCGCCCGTGTGGGTGGCGCCCTTGGTGGCCATCGACAGCCCACCGAAACCGGTTTCCGAGGATCCGATGGAGTCGGTGATGACCGTATTCGGCAGGTGCTCGATGAAACCGTCCTTGAGCGCGGGCGAGAAGAGCGCCGCACTGCTGGCCATCGCCCACAGCACCGAATGCTGGTACGGCTCACCGGTTTCCGGATTACCCTCGCCGAGCGCGTCCAGCATCGGCCGGGCCATCGCGTCACCGGTGATGAAGATGAGGTTCACGGCGTGGCGGTCGATCGCCTGCCACACGCCGTGGGCGTCGAATTCCGGCAGCATGATGGTCTTGCCGCCGTCGAACAGGCCGTGGAAGGTGGCCGACTGCGCGCCGCCGTGGATCATCGGCGGAATCGGGTACCGCACCATCTGCGGATTACCGGAGCCGTCCTTGGCCTGCTTCCATTCGTCCTCGATGGCCTCACCGGTGATGAAGTTGATGCCGCCGCCCAGCACCCGCCACCAGTCCTCGTGGCGCCACATCACGCCCTTGGGCATACCGGTGGTGCCGCCGGTGTAGATCATGAAGATGTCGTCGTTCGAACGCTCACCGAAGTCACGCTCGCCGGACGAAGCTGCCAGTGCTGCTTCGTATTCCACCGAATCCGCGGCCAAGGGCACGTCGTTCTCGGTGCCGTCGTTCACCACGATCACGGTCTTCAACTGCGGCGAGGTGGGGCGCACGGCCGCCACCTTGTCGCTGTAGCGGCGCTCGTGGATCAGCGCGACCATATCGGAGTTGTCGAAAATGTATTGCAACTCGTTCTCGACGTACCGGAAGTTCACGTTGATCATCACGGCGCGCGCCTTGAAGACGGCGACCATGGCCTCGACGGCTTCGATCGTGTTGCGTGAGTAGATGCCGACCTTGTCACCCGGTTGCACACCCTGTTCTTGCAGGTAGTGCGCCAAACGGTTGGCCCGATCCTCCAGCTCGGCAAAGGTTACCGAGCGGACGTCGTCGGCCAGCGCGACACGGTCCGGCACGAGGTCGATAGTGTGTTCGACAAGGTCCGCTATGTTGTAGCTCACAGAACCAAAATAGAACGTGTTCTCGCGCCTGACAAGAGTTGATTTACGGGGTTAACAAATTCCGGGCGAAGCGACGCCCGCGCGAGCGGGCGCGCGTACGGTGCGCGAATGCCGAGCCCACCTGCGCGAGGCAAGTGGGCTCGGCTGTCTCCACCGATCCGGCGAACTCGCACCGTGTCCACACTGCGAGCCCGCCCGCGGCGGACGGCAATCGTCCCGGAGCGGTCGCGCCGGCACCGAATCTGCAACGAGTTCTACGGCTGGGTGAGCGCCGCCAGTCGATGCAGTTGCGCCGGATCGCGCACGGTGACCAACAGCATCCCGACACCGGCCGCCTCCCACACCTTCAGCTGGGAGCGCACATGATCCTCGTCGCCGATGATCGCGGTATCCAGAATCAACTGATCGGGGATCACCGCGGCAGCCTCGTCCTTACGGCCCGAGCGGAACAGCCGGGTGATCTCGTCGACCTCGGCGCCGTAGCCCATCCGCCGGTAGACCTGCGCGTGGAAGTTCAGCTCCTCGGCGCCCATGCCGCCGATGTAGAGCGCCATCACCGGCTTGATCCGGTCGATCTCGGCACGGGGATCGTCGGTGATGATCACCTGACAGCTCGCCGCGATCTCGAAGTCCTCCCGCGAACGCCGGGCACCCGGGCGGGAGAAGCCCTCCTCGAGCCACTCGTCGTACATTCCGGCCAGTCGCGGGGTGTAGTAGATCGCGAGCCAGCCGTCGGCGATCTCCGCGGTGAGCGCCACGTTCTTGGGCCCCTCGGCGCCCAGCCAGATCGGCAGATCAGCACGGAGCGGATGAGTTATCGGCTTGAGTGGCTTCCCCAGGCCGGTCGCGCCCGGCCCACCGTAGGGCAGCGGATAGTGCGGACCGTCGTTGACGACCGGCCCTTGTCGAGCCAGCACCTGGCGGATGATCCCGACGTACTCGCGGGTGCGCTGCAACGGCTTGGCGAACGGCTGGCCGTACCAGCCCTCCACCACCTGAGGACCCGACACCCCGAGGCCGAGAATGTGGCGGCCGCCGCTGAGATGGTCCATGGTCAGCGCCGCCATCGCGGTCGCGGTGGGCGTGCGGGCGGACAGTTGCACCACCGAGGTCCCCAGCCGCACCTGCCGGGTGGACGAACCCCACCACGCCAGCGGGGTGAACGCATCCGACCCCCAGGACTCCGCGGCGAAGACCGCGTCGAATCCGGCCTCCTCAGCCGCGACCACCAACTCGTCGGCATTGGCGGGCGGTCCCGCGCCCCAATATCCGAGCTGCAATCCGAACCGCATCATCGACTCCTTCCGCCGCTCCACGGCGAGACTCCCGAGTAACTCTTGCCACCAGAATAAGAACCTGTTCTACTCGATATCGTGACCAATGGGAACACCATGACCGGCGCAATCGCGAAAGGCAGCGGTCCGGAAACCGAACCTACGCCCGAGGTACTCAGCGCCGAACTACGAATCAAGTTCGACTACACCCGCTCGGTCGGGCCGACCATCGGCCGGTTCCTGACCGGACTGCGTGAGGGCCGGCTCGTCGGCGTTCGCGGCAGCGACGGCCGGGTGATCGTGCCTCCGGCCGAGTTCGATCCGGTGACCGCGAAACCGCTCACCGAGTTCGTCGACGTCTCCGATGTCGGCACGGTGCAGAGCTGGAGCTGGGTGGCCGACCCACTGCCCGGCCAGCCCTTCGATCGGCCTTTCGCCTGGGCCCTGGTCAAATTCGACGGTGCCGATACCGCACTGCTGCACGCACTCGACGTGGCCTCGTCCGACGAGGTACACACCGGGATGCGGGTGCGGGTGCGCTGGGCCGCCGAACGCACCGGCGACATCCACGACATCGCCTGCGTGGAACCGGGTGAGACCTCCGCTGCCCCAGCGAAATCCGCTGCGGGCGAGCCGGTCACCGGAATCGTGACGCCGATCGACCTGGAGTACAAGCACACGGCCTCCCCCGCCGAGACGCTGTATCTGAAGGCACTCGCCGAGGGCCGGCTGGTCGGTGGCCGAGCCGATGCCGACAGTAAGGTGTACTTCCCGGCGCGTGCTGCCGACCCGATCGACGGCCGGCCCACCGAAGAGATGGTCGACCTGGGCAACGACGGCACCGTCACCACCTTCTGCATCGTGAACGTGCCGTTCGCGGGCCAGAAGATCAAGCCTCCGTTCGTGGCGGCCTATGTTCTGATCGACGGCGCCGACATCCCGGTGCTGCACCGGTTGCTGGGTTGCGATCCCGCTGACGTACGCATGGGCATGCGGGTCAAGGCCGTGTGGAAGCCGCAGGAGGAATGGGGATACACGTTGGAGAACGTGGACCATTTCGAACCCAACGGCGAGCCGGATGCGGACTACGACAGCTACCGGCACCACCTCTAGGAGCTGAATCACCTTGAGCGACAACACAACAGATATCGCCGTGGTGGGCTTCGCCCACGCGCCGCATGTCCGCGAATCCTGGTCCACCACCAACGGCGTCGAGATGCTGGTGCCGTGTTTCCAGAAGCTGTACGACAAGCTCGGCATCGGCGTGTCCGATATCGGGTTCTGGTGCTCCGGTTCCTCGGATTACCTTGCCGGACGGTCCTTCTCCTTCATCTCCGCGATCGACTCGATCGGCGCAGTGCCGCCGATCAACGAATCGCATGTGGAGATGGACGCCGCCTGGGCGCTGTACGAGGCGTACGTGAAACTCCGTACCGGACAGGTGGATACCGCCCTCGTCTACGGCTTCGGCAAGCCCTCGGCCGGCACGCTGCGTCAGGTGCTGACGCTGCAGACCGATCCCTACCTGGTCGCACCGCTGTGGCCGGATTCGGTGTCGATCGCCGGCTTGCAGGCCCGCGCGGGTATCGACTCCGGCAATTGGACCGAGCGCGATATGGCCGCTGTGTCGGCCGCCGACGAGGCCGAGATCGAGCAGCGCCTGAACGCGCCGTACGTGGCGGATCCGCTGCGTGAACACGACATCGCGCCGATCACCGACGGTGCGGCGGCGATCGTGCTCGCCCGCGGCGACAAGGCTCGCGAGCTGTGCGATCGGCCCGCTTGGTTGACCGGCATCGCGCATCGCATCGATTCGCCGATGTTCGGTGCTCGCGATCTGACCATCTCCGCCTCGACCGCGGCCGCAGCCAAGGATGCGACCCGCGGCGATGTCAGCGGAATCGATCTGGCCGAGTTGCATGCGACCTACAGTCACGAACAACTGATCCTGAAGCAGGCCATCGGCCTCGGTGAGTCCACCCGCATCAACTCTTCGGGGGGCGCACTGGCGGGCAATCCGATGTTCGCCGCCGGCCTGGAACGCATCGGCTTCGCAGCCGACGAAATCATGAACGGCACCGCCAATCGGGCCCTCGCGCACGCTGCCAGTGGTCCGGCGTTGCAGCAGAACCTGGTGGCAGTCCTGGAGGGCCGATGAACGACAATGCGCAGCCCGTTCGTCGGGCCGACCGGGTGCGGGTGCCCCGCAAGTCTCTGGAAGGACGAGGATGAGTACACAAGCGGCAGTTCTCGGCACGGGGCAAACCCATCATGTGACGAAACGTACCGACGTGTCGATGGCCGGTATGTGCCGTGAGGCGATCGACCGGGCACTCGAAGACTCCGGTCTGACGATGGACGACATCGACGCGGTCGTCATCGGCAAGGCGCCGGACCTGTTCGAGGGCTCGATGATGCCCGAACTTTTCATGGCAGATGCCCTGGGCGCCACCGGAAAACCGCTGCTGCGGGTGCATACCGCCGGTTCGGTCGGTGGCTCCACGGGGATCGTCGCCACCAGCCACGTGCAGTCCGGGCTCTACCGGCGGGTGCTGGCCATCTGCTGGGAGAAGCAGTCCGAGTCCAATGCCATGTGGGCGCTGTCGACTCCGGTGCCGTTCACCGCACCGGTCGGCGCGGGCGCAGGTGGCTACTTCGCACCACACGTGCGTTCCTACATCCGCAAGTCCAACGCCCCGCTGCACATCGGCGCGATGGTTGCGGTCAAGGATCGCCGCAACGGTGCCAAGAACCCGTTCGCACACCTGCACCAGCCGGACATCACGATGGAGTCGGTGCTGGCCTCCCAAATGCTGTGGGATCCGATCCGTTTCGACGAGACCTGCCCGTCCTCCGACGGCGCGTGTGCCATCGTCCTCGGTGACGAAGACGCCGCGAAACAGGTCGAGGCGTCCGGCAAGAAGGTCGCTTGGGTCCACGCCACCGCCATGCGAACCGAGCCGCTGGCCTACTCCGGCCGCAATCAGGTCAACCCGCAAGCGGGACGGGACGCGGCGGCAGCACTGTGGAAGGAGGCCGGAATCACCGATCCCCTCGAGGAGATCGATGCGGCCGAGATCTACGTGCCGTTCTCCTGGTTCGAACCGATGTGGCTGGAGAATCTGGGCTTCGCCCGCGAAGGTGAAGGCTGGAAGCTGACCGACGCGCGGGAGACCGAGATCGGCGGAAAGCTGCCGGTCAACCCGTCGGGCGGCGTGCTGAGCTCCAACCCGATCGGCGCCTCCGGCATGATCCGCTTCGCCGAGGCGGCCAAGCAGGTGATGCAGCGGGCCGGTGACTACCAGGTCGAGGACGCTCGAAAGGCATTCGGGCACGCCTATGGTGGCGGTTCACAGTACTTCTCCATGTGGGTTGTGGGTTCCGAACCGCGATGAACCGTATTTCCGCGGCCATTTCCGCATGTTCCGACAATGCCGACATTGGCCGCGGAAAGTTCATTTGCAATTCCATCAGCAAACTCACCGATACCGCCGGGAGTCGGATATGACCGCAACAACCACCGAACATCCGGCGCGCGTCGCCGGGCAGGCATCGCAGTCCGCGGTGCGTGCCCGGGACAAGGACGCGTGGCTGGCGCTGTTCGCCACCGACGGGATCGTCGAGGATCCGATCGGCCCCTCGGGTTTCGACCCCGAGGGTGTCGGGCACCGTGGCCACGAGGCCATCGGCGCGTTCTGGGACAAGGCGATCGCCCCGACCGATTCCATCGAATTCGTCTTCGGCGACTCGTTCGCCTGCGGAAACGAGGTCGCGTACACAGGCCTGATCCGCACTCGGATGGGCGGGCACATCGTCGACGCCGAGGGTGTATTCACCTACCGGGTGGACGAGAACGGCAAGATCGCCGCACTGCGCGCCTACTGGGAAACCGACCGCGCGATGGGAACCATGCGCAAGGAGTAGCAGGCATCTCCTCGGGCGCCCGGTCCACACCGGGCCGGCCCGAAACGCCGAAAGGGGCGGGCACCAACTGGTGCCCGCCCCTTTCGGCGTACTCGGCGTATTCGGAGGGGGTCAGCCCTTGGTCTTGTAGTCGACCTGGAACTCCTTGATGCCGTTGAGCCAGCCCGAGGTCAACCGCTGAGGATCGCCCAGCTTGGTGATATCGGGAAGGTGATCGGCGATGGCGTTGAAGATCAGGTCGATCTCGAGCCGGGCCAGGTTGGCGCCGATGCAGAAGTGCGCACCGGTGCCACCGAAGGACAGATGCGGATTCGGATCGCGGGTGATGTCGAAGGTGAGCGGATTCTCGAACACCTCCTCGTCGAAGTTGGCCGAGCGGTACATCAGCAGCACCCGCTCGCCCTTCTTGATCTGCGTGCCGGCCAGTTCGGTGTCGGCGAGTGCGGTGCGCTGGAACGAGCTGACCGGGGTGGCCCACCGGATGATCTCGTCGGCCGCGGTCGCCGGGCGCTCACGCTTGTAGAGCTCCCACTGATCGGGATTGTCGAGGAACGCGGCCATACCGTGGGTGATGGCATTACGCGTGGTCTCGTTGCCGGCCACGGCCAGCAGGATCACGAAGAAGCCGAACTCCTCCGAGGTCAGCGCCTCGCCGTCGATATCGGCATTGACCAGCGTGGTCACGATGTCGTCGGCCGGCTCCGCCTTGCGCGCCTCGGCCATCTGCCAGGCGTAGCCGAGGATTTCCATCGACGACATCGCCGGGTCGGCGTCGCTGTCGGGATCGTCGTAGCCGGTCATCTCGTTGGACCACTGGAAGACCTTCATCCGGTCTTCCTGCGGCACGCCGATCAGCTCGGCGATCGCCTGCAGGGGCAGCTCGCAGGCGATCTGGGTGACGAAGTCACCCGCACCGGCCTCGGCAGCCCCGTCCACGATCGATTTCGCGCGCGCGGACAACTCCGCCCGCAGGCTGTTGATCGCCCGCGGCGTGAAGCCCTTGGAGATCAGTTTGCGCAGCTTGGTGTGCTCGGGCGCATCCTTGTTGATCAGGATGTGCCGCTGCAGCTCGATGGCCTCGCGCGGGATATCGTCGTTGAATCGTGGAATCGCGGTGTTCTCGAAGGTCGAGAAATCATCGCGCCGCGAGACCTCCTTGACGTCCGCATGCTTGCTCACGACCCAGAAACCCTCGTCATGGAAGCCACCGACGTCAGGAGACTGCGGGTTCCACCAGATCGGCGCGGCGCGCCGAAGTTCCGCGAGCTCCTCGACCGGGACCCCACGGGCCCACATCTCGGGATCTGTCGCGTCGAACCCCTCGGGGAGGTTCGGAGCTTCTCGGGTGTCAACCACCAGTTGTCTCCTTCGACTAACTGAAACACGTTCTACCTTCATTGCAACATAGGTGGTATCAGTAGTAAAGAAGCCATCGTCCGCCCTCAGTACATTCACAGAACTTGTTCCAATTTCCGTGCAGTTCTGTTCGAAAGGTTGAAGTTATGGGGACCCCCGTCATCGTCGAGGCCGCGCGCACCCCGCTCGGCAAGCGCAACGGCTGGCTGGCCGGCCTGCACGCCGCGGAAATCCTCGGTGCCGCCCAGCGCGGCCTGCTGGAGCGCGCGAAGCTCGACCCGGCCCTGGTCGAGCAGGTTATCGGCGGCTGCGTCATGCAGGTCGGCGAGCAGAGCAACAACGTCACCCGCACCGCATGGCTGCATGCCGGACTGCCGTGGCAGGTCGGCGCCACCACCGTCGACTGCCAGTGCGGTTCGGCGCAGCAGGCCAACCACCTGATCGCCGGGCAGATCGCCCAGGGTGCGATCGACATCGGCATCGCCTGCGGTGTCGAGTCCATGAGCCATGTCCCGCTGGGCGCCAATGTGGGCGAGAACGCCGGCCCGCGCCGCCCCGCGAGCTGGGATATCGATATGCCCAACCAGTTCGAGGCCGCCGAGCGGATCGCCAAGCGCCGCGGCATCACCCGCGACGGCATCGAGGAGTTCGGCGTCCGCTCGCAGCAGCGGGCCGCGCAGGCGTGGGCCGAGGGCCGCTTCGACCGCGAGGTACTCACCATCACCGGCGCCCCTCAGGTCGACAAGGAAGGCAACCCGACCGGCGAGAAGCTCGACGTCAGTCGCGATCAGGGGCTGCGCGAGACCACCCGGGAGAGCCTCGCGAAGCTGAAGCCGGTACTAGAGGGCGGAATTCACACCGCCGGCACCTCCTCGCAGATCTCCGACGGCGCCGCCGCGGTCCTGCTGATGGACGAACAGGCCGCCGCCCGTGCCGATTTGAAGCCGCGCGCCCGGATCGTCACCCAGTGCCTGGTCGGAGCCGAGCCGGAGTTCCACCTGGACGGACCGGTACAGGCCACGACGCGACTGCTGGAGAAGTCGGGAATGAGCATGTCCGACATCGACATCTTCGAGATCAACGAGGCGTTCGCCTCGGTGCCGCTGTCCTGGGCCTCGGTCCACAAGCCCGATATGGACCGGGTCAACGTCAACGGTGGCGCGATCGCGATCGGCCACCCCGTCGGCAGCACGGGTTCGCGCCTGATCACGACCGCTCTGCACGAGCTGGAGCGCTCCGACAAGTCGACCGCGATGGTACTCATGTGCGCCGGTGGCGCACTGGCGACCGGAACGATCATCGAGCGGCTGTAATTTTCACCCGGGCCGGCTCGCAAGTTGAACGTTCATCCTGAGAGTCTCGAGACGTGTCGTATGCCACACAAAATTCGATACAGACAAAAGGATGAGACATCAGCTAACTTCTGGTTAACACCGGCCCGTCGGGCAGGAATCGCCCGACGGGCCAGAACCGGGGCGTACAACCCCTGGACAAGTCACGCTGCCGCGCCCCGCAAACGCCCCGACGCCCAGTACATCCCAGAACGGACACCTGGAAGCTTCAAGGAAATCCGGAAACAGGCGTAGGTTTTCAGTTACTCAGCCGCTAATATCAATGATACGTATCCGAGATAACGACTGTTAGTACAGCGAAGGGAATTGGGCGGCTCACAATGGCTGATTTCGCGGCGCGGCTGAACAAGCTGTTCGAAACCGTGCATCCCCCGGGGCGTAAGCCGCATACCAATGCCGAGGTGGCGGCTGCGCTCACCGCCTCCGGGCATCCGATCTCGAAACCGTATCTGTCACAGTTGCGGTCGGGTCAGCGGACGAACCCCTCGGATGAGACGGTTGCCGCACTGGCAAAGTTCTTCAAGGTCAAACCGGACTACTTCTTCAACGATATCTACGCCGCCAAGATCGACCATGATCTGGAGCTGCTGGCACAGTTGCAGGGCTACGGCCTACGCCGACTGTCCAGCCGGGCCTTCGACCTCTCCGAGGAGTCGCAGAACCTGCTGACCTCGATGGCCGAAAAGCTCCGGGCGAGTGAAGGTCTGCCCGAGGTTCCTCCGGACGGCACGGAATAAGCGCGTTCCACACGGCAACACAGTGCGGTACTTATCAACCGCACTGTGTTGCCGTGTGAGAAGAGCTAGTGCAGTACCAGATTCGATCGACCGCCCGCATCGCTGCCGCCCGCCGCGTCGTGGTACTCAATCAGTCTGTGCCGCCGCCGATTTCCGATCGGCGGCGGTGTGTTCGAAGGCACGTGCGATCGACTGCACCCAGCCACGGGTACTCGAGCCTTCCGGAGGCGCGATCCAGCGCGCGTCGACGATGTCGTCGCCCAGTGGATTTCGTGCCCACCGCGCCACCTTGTCCGCTCGCTCGGTGACCGACGTCGCCGGATCTCCGGCCGCCGCCAGCTCCATCCCGCCACCGGTCTGCAGGTACAGCGCGTCCATGATCTGCGCAACCTGATCGGAAGCCTTGAGCTGAGTCGCCGACACCCGCTGCTCGTGCGCCACCACTTCGGGGAACCGCTTGATCATGGTGCGATGCAGCGCCCGCGTCTGACGCAGCAGCAACCGCGCACGCAGCCACAGCTCGATCACGATCCACACCGCGCCGACCGCGATCAGCAGGCCGGCCACCTGCCAGACCGGCCAGAACCATCCTCCGCTCCCGGGTGGCGGTGGGTTCTCCCCCACCGCGAGGCGCTGAACCGACAGTGCGGCAAGTACTCCCGCGATGATCGTGCCCGCGGTGTAGAGCGCGATACCGCGCCCCAGCGATGTCCAGTCCAGATTTCGCAGGCCGGTCACCGCGATGAAGACACACCCCACCAGCACCATCACCCAGCCGAACAGGATCGACCATGCGATGGCCGCGGCTATGACGAGCGCACCGAAACCGTAGACCAGCCAGGCGATCTGACGCAGATTACGACGCGACACCACCGGCCAGGCGGCAGCCGCCACCACGGAGGTCGACACCGTGAACAACAGCCAGGTGCCCACCACCAGCCGGTCGGCCAGCGCTTGACCGCGGATCCCCTGCGGCAGCAGATGATCCACCGCCACCCCCACCTCCGGAATACCGAGTGTGGCCGCGGCGGCCACCGCCGCGACAGCCACCACGATCGCCACCCGGGCGGTGGTCGCGGGTTTCACCATGACCCGGCCGATACGCGCGCCGGCGGCCATCCACACCAGCAGAGCCGTCAACCAGAACGTCACAGCACACCCTCTCCATGGTTACTCGAACTTCCGCCACCGTGGTGACGCACGCTGCCGCCTCCGGTCCTCCGTCTCAGCTCAGCCCATGCCGGATGAGACGAAGCCCCTCCGTGGTGACGCACGCTGCCGCCTCCGGTCCTCCGTCTCATCCGAGGGCCTCGTCGAAGCGGAGGACCGAGACTCCGGCGCCTCGGTTGTTGAATACGCGGAGGCGGGTCATCAGCATGCTTGCGAAGGTCTCCGCCTCCCACTCGTAGCGGTCGTCCGAGCCGTCGTCGACGATCTGCTGATGGGCGCGCTGCGACAGCATGTACGCGATCAGGTCGTCGCTGGCCTCGAGGGTCACCTCGGCTGCGGGTTCGCCGGGATGGTCGAAGACCACGTGGCCCAGTTCGTGGGCGAGGGTGTGGTCACGGCTGGGCAGCGCGGCGGCCAGCACGATCACATCCTTGTCGGGATAGCTGCGGCGCTGACCGCAGACACCCGGGCCGAGTTCGGCATCGGCGATCTCGATCATCCGGCCGCGTTCGGCCGCGATCGCGAGGACCACCTCGTCGAGGGTGGTGGCATCGAAATCGGCGGCCACGGCGCAGACCGCGTCGACCGCCGCCGCCACCCGGCGATAGGAACGCCCCGCCTGAGCAGTCCGGTTCTCGGTCATCTCACGCCCCCTCATGCCCTCGGTCCGAAGAATTCCGCACGAGCCGCGTCGACCCGGGCCTGTGCCGCGGAAGCGCTCTGGAAGCTCACGGCTCCCGAACCCGCCGCGGCCAATGCCATGGCGACGACGCCACCGACCACTGCGAGCGTCTTGGCCTCGGGCAGACCGCCGGCGGCCGCTGTGGGCCGAATCTCGGGGTCCGGCTGGGCCTGCACGGCAGGTGCCGGAGCGGCCGGGGCGGGCGGTGCCGCCGGAGCCGGGGGAACCGCGGCGGGGGCGGGCGGCGCGGCGGCCATCACCGGAGCGCCGGGTACCGCCGGAACGCCCGGCGCCGGTGGGGCCGGTGGTATGGCGAGCGGCGGTGCGGCGGGCACCGGCGGGGCCGGAATCGGTTGCAGCAGCAGGAGAAGCAGCAGCGGCGACATGGCGGCGGCCGAGCCCGCAGCAGCCGAACCAGTGAGCGCCGAGCCGGTACCCAGCAGCGTGGCCATCGCGGAACCGGTTGCGGCGGAGCCAGTTCCGGTCAGCCCGGCCAACGCGGAACCGGTAGCAGCAGAGCCCGTACCGGTCAGCCCGGAGAGCGCCGAACCCGTTGCGGCAGAACCGGTCACGCCGAGCCCTGCCAGAGCGGAACCCAGGCCCGCGCCCGCGGCCGAACCGGTACCGGCCAGCGCCGAGCCGGTCCCGGCAAGCGCGGATCCGGTACCGGCGAGTGCCGAACCTGTTGCCGCCGAACCTGTTCCGGTGGCCGCCGAACCGGTGCCACCGAGTGTCGAGCCGGTCAGCGCGGATCCGGAAGCCGCCGACCCCGCGGCGGCCGAGCCGGCTGCCGCCGATCCGGTGCCGAGAATGCTGAGCAGCCCCTCGAACGGACCCGCGACAGGTGCGGCGGGCGCGGCAGCCGGTGCCGCAACCTCGGCCGGCGCCGCCGGCTCCGGTGCCGCGACACTGTCACGGCCGGGAATGGTGAGGGTGCCGTCGTACTGGCCGTCGTCGTCGGGCACCGGCCCGGACGAACCTGTGACTCCCGGCTGCTGTGCGATCGCGCCGGGGTCGGCAGGCGAAGTCGCACCTGGGTCGGCGGGGTCGGCAGGAGACACAGCCCCTTCGCCGGGCACCGCGAGCGGCTGCCCCGAGTCCTCGCGTTCGGCACGAGTGGCCGGGTTCTCGTCTTCGGAACCGGACGACCCCTGCTGCGGAGCGACGCCGGAGCCGGACGCCGCGGGCGCCCCCGGCGGCGGAACCGCTGGTCCGGGCGGCTGCGCTTGCGCGACCAGCGGCCCTAGTACCCCACAACTTCCGATGATTCCGGCCACCGCGACGACGCGCGCTATGCGACCCATGGTCATGCGCTTGCCTTCCCTCAACTACTCAGCGCAGATTTCTACCCGGTCGCTACCACCCTCCGGGAATGAACGAATGCCGCCCATCTTAGCTGCCGACTGTTTGCTCGCGCAGCGAGATCATGTGAGCCATGCCACTTGTTGCGCGCGGCGGCATATCCACGGCGTTTCTACACCCCGGCAGGGATGGGCCCGCACGGACCCGGAAGCGACTGGTTATCGACACTCACACAACGGTATTCGTCGCCGTGACGCAGGCGGATCGCCGCCGCGGGAAGGTTGCGGCAGGTGGCGATCGGCCTGCGTATCGTTATCCGATGACGATCAGGCGCCGTAGACCGGTTCCGGATCCTCCGCCTTCTCGATCAACTCGCGCACCACCGGCCCCAATTCGGATGGCTGCCAGCGGGCTCCGCGGTCCTTGGGGTTGCCGTGCCGCCAGCCGTCGGCCAGTGCCACTTTGCCGCCCTCGACCTCGAACATCCGTCCGGTCACATCGGCGGAATCGGGGCTGCCCAGCCAGACCAACAGCGGGGAGACGTTCTCCGGTGCCATCGCGTCGAAACCGTCGTCCGGGCGGGCCATCATGTCGGCGAACACGGTTTCGGTCATCCGGGTCCGCGCCGAGGGTGCGATCGCATTGACAGTCACTCCGTAGCGGCCGAATTCGGCTGCGGCGGTGATGGTCAGGGAGGCGATACCGGCCTTGGCGGCACCGTAGTTGCCCTGTCCGACGCTGCCCTGCAGGCCGGCACCGGAGCTGGTGTTGATGATGCGGGCTTCGCGCGTACGCCCGGCCTTGGACTCCGCGCGCCAGTACGCCGCGGCGTGACGCATGGTGGCGAAGTGACCCTTGAGGTGCACGCGGATCACCGCATCCCATTCGTCCTCGGCCAGGTTGACCAGCATGCGGTCCCGCACGATGCCGGCATTGTTGACCAGCACGTCCAGTCCACCGAAGGTCTCCACGGCCTGCGAGATCAGCCGCTGCGCGCCGGCCCAGTCGGCGATGTCGTCACCGTTCACCACGGCCCGGCCGCCGGCCGCCTCGATCTCCTGGACCACCTGCGCGGCGGGGGAATCAGGGCTGGGCGCGCCGTCGAGCTCGGCACCCAGATCGTTGACCACCACATTGGCTCCGGCCGCGGCGAAGGCCAGGGCATGTGCACGGCCCAGGCCACGGCCCGCGCCGGTGACGATGACGGTGCGCCCGGCGCAGATCCGATCGGAATTGTCGGTCATAGCTGATGCTCTCATTTCCGTAGTGCTGCAATGATTGGCAGTGCCGCAGTGCTCTGCGAGGTCAGGCGTTGGCGGTCGCCGCGTCCAGGAAGGCGGGCCGCTCGCCGCCGCCGTGCACGATCAGGGAGCCGCCGTTGACATACCCCGCCAGCGGCGAGGACAGGAATACCGCGACCCGGCCGATGTCCTCGGGTGTCGCCAGTCGCCGCATCGGCACCGTCGCCTCGACCGCGGCGATGCCCTCGTCGTCGCCGTAGTGCAGATGGCTGGATTCGGTGCCCACCATGCCTACGATGATCGAGTTGGTCCGCACCTTCGGCGCCCACTCCACCGCCAGCGACGACACCAGGCTGTCCACTCCGGCCTTGGCGGCGCCGTAGGCCGCGGTGCCGGGCGAGGGCCGGTGCCCACTGACGCTGGAGATCATCACGATCGATCCGCCCTCGTCCTGCTGCTGCATCACGGCGTTGGCGGCCTGGGAGACCACCAGCGGAGCGAGCAGGTTCAGCTGCACGATCTTGGAATTGAAATTGGCCGATGCGGTCGCGGTGGGCGCGAACGGCGCACCTCCGGCGTTGTTGACCACGTGGTCGAGCCGGCCGTGACGTCGCACGACCTCCTCGACCAGGCCGTTCACCGCGTCGGCGTCGCGCACATCGCACGGCAGGAATTCCGCGGTGCGTCCGGAACTCTCGATCGGCGCCTCGCCGGGACGGCGGGCACACACCACCACGGTCGCGCCGGCGTCCAGGTAGCTCCGGCTGATGCCGGCGCCGACTCCCCGGACTCCGCCGGTGACGAGTACTACCGATCCGGTCAGGTCCACTTCGATTGCCACCGTGATAACCTACCAAGCACTTGCTTGCTTTGCCAACGAATGGACATGCGATGGGGATCAACCGTCACACCGAGACCTCGGGTATCGAGGTCGTCACGATCGACTATCCGCCGGTCAACGCGCTGCCCACCGCGGGCTGGTTCGGCGTGGCCGATGCGATCCGCGAGGCCGGGCGCAATCCGGAGACCAAGGTCGTCGTGCTGCGCGCCGAGGGCCGCGGCTTCAATGCCGGGGTCGACATCAAGGAGATCCAGCGCAATCCGGGCCACCAGACCCTGATCGACGCCAATCACGGCTGCTACGACGCCTTCGGCGCGGTCTACGAATGCCAGGTGCCGGTGATCGCCGCAGTGAACGGCTTCTGCCTCGGCGGCGGCATCGGCCTGGTCGGCAATGCCGATGTGATCGTGGCCTCCGACGACGCCACCTTCGGCCTGCCGGAGGTGGAACGCGGCGCGCTCGGCGCGGCCACCCACCTGGCGCGGCTGGTGCCACAGCACATGATGCGCACGCTGTTCTACACCGCGTCCACCGTCACCGCCCAGCAGCTGCACCACTTCGGATCGGTGCACAAGGTGGTGCCGCGCGCGGAACTGGACGCTGCCGCACTGGAAGTCGCCGCGAACATCGCGGAGAAGGACGGCCGGGTCATCCGGGCGGCCAAGCGCGCGCTCAACGGCATCGATGTGCAGGATGTGCACCGCAGCTACCGTTTCGAGCAGGGCTTTACCTTCGAACTCAACCTCGCCGGTGTCGCCGACGAGATCCGCGACCGGTTCGACGCGGACCTCGCGGCCAAAAAAGGAGGAAAATAGGCATGCGCGACAAGCGAATGTCGCTGGAGGACGCGGTCTCCCAGCTGCGCAGCGGGATGACCATCGGCCTCGGCGGGTGGGGCTCGCGACGTAAGCCGATGGCGTTCGTGCGGGCGCTGTTGCGCTCGGACGTCACCGACCTCACCGTCGTCACCTACGGCGGCCCCGACCTGGGCTTGCTGTGCTCCGCGGGCAAGGTACGCAAGGCCTACTACGGATTCGTCTCGCTGGACTCGGCGCCGTTCTACGACCCGTGGTTCGCCAAGGCGCGCACCGGCGCCGAGCTGGTGTCCCGCGAAATGGACGAGGGCATGGTCAAAACCGGCCTGCAGGCGGCCGCGGCGCGACTGCCGTTCCAGCCCACCCGCGCGGGTCTGGGTTCGGACGTGCTCGGGTTCTGGGACGGTGAGCTGCAGACCGTGGCCTCCCCGTACCCGGACGCGCAGGGCCGTACCGAGACGCTGATCGCGATGCCGGCCCTGAACCTCGATGCCGCCTTCGTCCATCTCGATATCGGCGACAAACACGGCAACGCCGGCTACACCGGCGTCGACCCGTACTTCGACGACCTGTACTGCCTGGCCGCCGAACGCCGCTACGTCTCGGTGGACCGGCTGGTCGAGACCGAGGAGCTGGTGAAAGCCGTTCCGCAGCAGTCGATCATCCTGAACCGCATGATGGTCGACGGTGTGGTGGAGTCCCCCGGTGGCTCGCACTTCACGCTGTCGGGCAGCCAGGGCCGCGACGAGAAGTTCCAGCGTCACTACGTCGAGGCCGCCAAGGATCCCGAGACGTGGGCCGCATTCAAGGCGCGCTACCTGGACGTGTCCGAGGCCGAATATCAGTCCGCGGTCGCCGAATTCGCCGCGGAGCAGGCGAAATGACTAACCCAGGAGGGGCTGTGAGCGACACCACCACTGCTACCCGCGCGGAGGTCTGCGCGGTCGCATGCGCCGAAATCTTCCGTGGCGCCGGCGAAATCATGGCCAGCCCGATGTCTCCCACGCCCACCATCGGGGCGCGGCTGGCGCGGTTGACCTTCGAACCGGATCTGCTGCTGTCCGACGGTGAGGCACTGCTGTTCGCCGACACCCCGGCCCTGGGCGCCAAGGCTCCCACCGAGGGCTGGATCCCGTTCACCAAGGTGTTCGACGTGGTGGCCTCCGGCCGTCGCCACGTGGTGATGGGCGCCAACCAGCTCGACCGCTACGGCAATCAGAACCTCTCCGCGTTCGGCCCGCTGCAGCAGCCGACCCGGCAGATGTTCGGTGTGCGCGGTGCGCCGGGTAACACGATCAACCACCCGACCAGCTATTTCGTGCCCAAGCACAGCAAGCGGGTGTTCTGCGACAAGGTCGATATCGTCTGCGGACTCGGCTACGACAAGATCGACCCGGACAATCCGGCGTACCGGTTCCACCACCTGCACCGGGTGGTCAGCAATCTGGGTGTCTTCGACTTCGGCGGCCCCGACCACACCATGCGGGCCCTGTCGCTGCACCCCGGCGTGAGCGCCGACCAGGTCGCGGAGAACACCTCGTTCGAGATCGCCGGTCTCGACAGCGCCGAGGTGTCCCGCACTCCCACCGAGGAAGAGCTGCGGATCATCCGCACCGTGCTGGACCCGAAGGGTGTCCGGGAAAAGGAAGTGGCCTCGTGACCACGCGCCTGCGGACTCCGCTGACCGAACTGGTCGGCATCGAGCATCCGATCGTGCAGACCGGGATGGGCTGGGTTGCCGGCCCCGGTCTCGTCGCGGCGACCGCCAACGCGGGTGGCCTGGGCATTCTGGCGTCGGCCACGATGACGCTCGAGGAGCTCGAGGTCGCCGTCGCGAAGACGAAAGCCAAGACCGACAAGCCCTTCGGCGTGAACATCCGCGCCGACGGGTCGGACGCTCCGGACCGGATCGAGTTGATGATCCGGGAGGGCGTGAAGGTGGCGTCGTTCGCACTGGCGCCCAAGAAGGAGCTCATCTCCCGGCTCAAGGACAACGGCGTGGTGGTCGTGCCGTCCATCGGCGCGGCCAAGCACGCGGTCAAGGTTGCCTCGTGGGGCGCCGACGCGGTGATCGTGCAGGGCGGCGAGGGCGGTGGGCATACCGGCGCGGTCGCGACCACTCTGCTGCTGCCCTCGGTGCTCGACGCAGTCGATATTCCCGTGGTCGCCGGTGGTGGATTCTTCGACGGCCGCGGCCTGGCCGCCGCGCTGTCCTACGGTGCGGCCGGTGTCGCGATGGGTACCCGATTCCTGCTCACCCAGGACTCCAGCGTGCCGGATTCGGTGAAGCAGCAGTACCTTTCGCGGGGCCTGCAGGACACCGTGGTCTCCCGCAAGGTCGACGGTATGCCGCACCGGGTGCTCAACACCGAACTGGTCGACAAGCTCGAACATTCGGGCAGCTACCGGGGTCTGGTAGCCGCGGTGTCCAACGCCGTCAAGTTCAAGGGTATGACCGGGATGAAGTGGTCGACCATGATCAAAGACGGCATCGGCATGCGCAAGCAGAAGGACCTCACCTGGTCGCAGGTGATCATGGCCGCGAACACCCCGATGCTGCTGAAAGCCGGTCTGGTGGAGGGTAATACCCACGCGGGTGTGCTCGCCTCCGGGCAGGTGGCGGGCATCATCGACGATCTGCCCACCGTTGCCGAACTGCTCGACCGCATCGTCGCGGAGGCGGTGGAGCGCATCGACGCGCTGGCCGCACTGCAGACGGTCGATTCGGCCGCGGGCACCTCGGACAGCTCCGCATAGTCCGGAAGCCGTACCGAACAGCAGGCCGCCGCGTCCTCACGGACGCGGCGGCCTCTTCCGTTCGGCCGGATTACCGGGGCGAACCCGGTGCTACTCGCCCGACAGGTCGGCGGACAGATCCGCGACCTCCCCCCCTTCCGGGATGCGCACCTCCTCGACCGGTTCGGGCCGGTCGTCGAATTCCAGGCGCAGCGCGCGACTCATGGTGGCGTGCATGTCGTAGAGCGCGGTGATGTAGGTGAATTCCAGGATCTCCGGATCGCTGAGATGCTCGCGCAATACCGCGAACACCGCATCGGGTACCCGGCCGCCGTCGTGGACCAGGCAGTCGGTGTAGGCGAGCAGGGCGCGCTCCAGGTCCGAGAAACAGTCAGCGAGCTGCCAGGACGGAATGGCTGCGATCTTCTCTTCGGACGCGCCCAGCGAGCGCATCTGCTTACAGTGCTGCGAGAAGACGAATTGACTGCCGCGCGCGTAACCCGCTCGGCACTGGCCCAATTCGCGCAGCAGTGGATCGAGGCGCGAATTGCGATAGACCCCGAAGCCCCGGACCGCGTGCCGGAACACTTCGGGTGACTGCGCGAAGACCGTCCACCAGTCGCCCGGTGTGGCATGGATGGTGCCGGGTTCGACCGCTGGATCCTTGTCGGGTCCGAACAGTCGGTCGTAGAAGAACAGGATCCGCTCGTCGGTGACTTCGGCGCGCGGAACTTGACGGAGACGGGGCATGCGGCATCCTCTCGGATCGGGCGGTAGGTGTGACGATTCGGGCGCGGCTCACAGTTCGGCGGCGGCGTGGCGATCGGCGGCGGTCTTCGGCTGGTGGGATACGTCGGCATCGGTGAAGGTCCGGGTCCAGCAGGCGAATTCGAGCAGGATGCCGTCGGGGTCCTGGAAGTAGAACGACCGCACGAAGGTTCCGGGATGCACGTCCCGCGATACTCCCGGCCGACTGTCGTCGTGATTGAGAATTCCGCTGACCTTGATTCCGTCGGCCCGGACGCGTTCGTAATAGTCGTCGAACAACTCCGGCGGTACCGAGAAGGCCACGTGATTCATCGAGCCCACGCCGCTGAGCAACTCCCCTTCGTCCGGAAGTCCCTTCGGTGCGGCCAGACCGGGTGTGGCATCGGGCGCGTCGGCGAGCCAGAAGAAGGCGATGGTGTTACCGCCGCCGCAGTCGAAGAAGAAATGCTGGCCGAGGTCGCGCGGCAATTCGATGGTTTTGACCAACGGCATACCGAGGGTGCCGGAATAGAACTCGATCGTCCGGCGCATATCGGAACACACCAGAGCGAGATGGTTGATGCCACGTAGTTCGTACTTCGGATTTGCGGTGCCCATTGCCGTCCTTCCGCCGTGGTGCCGATTCGCCCGCCGCGACGGACCACACCAGTGCCGTGAGCTGGGGTTATACCAGTGAACTTGACTTGACAGTCATGTCATGTTCGGGAATAGTCTGAGCCGTGCCGAAGTCGTCTGTCAATAGCGCACCCGCTCCGGTCGACGCACTCACACCGCGCGGCCGCCGCACCCGAGATGCATTGCTGGATGCGGCCCGGCAGGTGTTCGAGACCGTCGGATTCCCGGACGCCCGGGTGGAACAGATCAGCGAGGAAGCCAAGGTCTCCTACGGCACCTTCTACCGCTATTTCGAATCCAAGGAACACGTATTCGGCGAACTGAGCACCCGGCTGTTCGAGGATATGCACCGCCGGGAGCCCACTCCCACGGGATCGTCACCCACTGCCCGGCTGATCGCGGCCAACCGGTCCTATTACGCGGCCTACCGGCGCAATGCGCGAATGATGGCGATCGTCGAACAGGTCGCCACCTTCAACGAGAACTTCCGGCAGTTGCGGCACGAGCATCGGCGCATACTCATCGAACGCACCTCTCGGTCGATCGCGCGCTGGCAGCGCGAGGGGCTGGTCCGCGCCACCCTGGATCCGGAGCTGGCCGCGCGGGCCATGTCCGCGATGGTCGAGCACACGCTGTACCTGTGGCTGATCCAGGGTGAGGATGCCGACGAAAACGCCCTGCTGAACACTCTCGACCAGATGTCGGTCAGCGCGCTCGGCCTCGATCCGGACGACACCTGACCCGAAGCAGACAATATGAGTACGGATGCGACCGCGCGGAATGCAGTGGGCGAGCGCGCGGCGTCGAGGTGGAGGAGCGAGGCGATGGCGAACGACAACGAGACAGCAGCGCACAGCGACGACAGCGCAGCGGAGACGCCCGCCGGGGCGCTGGACGGGTACCGCGTCCTGGAGCTCGGCACCCTGATCGCCGGACCGTACTGCGGCCGGCTGCTCGGCGATATGGGCGCCGACGTGGTCAAGATCGAGGCACCGGACCGCCCCGATCCGCTGCGGGAATGGGGACAGGCGTCGGGCGGTCAGCAGTATTTCTGGACCGTGCACGCCCGCAACAAACGATGTGTGAGCCTCGATCTACGTGTCCCCGAGGGGCGGGCGGTATTCCTCGACCTGGTACGCACCGCCGATGTGGTGGTGGAGAGCTTCCGTCCCGGCACCTTGGAACGCTGGGGGCTCGGCTACGACGTTCTCACCCAACACAATCCGGGCCTGGTGCTGGCCCGCGTCTCCGGCTACGGGCAGACCGGCCCGTACGCCTCGCGCGCCGGATACGCTTCGGTCGCCGAGGGCATCAGCGGCCTGCGGCATCTGAACGGCTTTCCCGGGCAGGCACCGCCGCGTATGGCCCTGTCCCTCGGCGACAGCCTGGCCGGTCTGTTCGCCTTCCAGGGGGTCCTCGCCGCGCTGCTGGTCCGCGAACGCACCGGACGCGGTCAGATCGTGGATGCGGCGCTCACCGAAGCCTCGCTCGCGGTGCAGGAATCCACGATCCCCGACTATCACAAGACCGGACATGTGCGGCAGCCCTCGGGCACCCGCCTGGACCGCATCGCGCCGTCGAACCTCTACCTGGCCAAGGACGGGCTGTGGGTGATCATCGCCGCCAATCAGGACACGGTGTTCCGGCGGCTCATGACGGCCATGGACAGTCCCGAACTCGCCGACGATCCGCGCTACGCCACCCATGTGGCCCGTGGTGAACGGCAGGACGAACTCGACGAGATGATCGCGGCGTGGGCGCAGCAGTTCACCGCCACCGATCTGATCGGACTACTCAACGAGCACGGTGTGGTCGCCGGGCCGGTGAACACCGTCGCGGAAGTGATGGAGGATCCGCAGTTCAACGCGCGCGGCATCTTCGTCGACCACGTCGCGCCCGCCGCGGGCGAGCATCCGGCGGATCCGATCCCGGTCAAGGGTGTTGGCGTAGTGCCCCGGCTGAGCGACACCGCCGGCGGTGTGCGCTGGGGCGGGGCAAGCAGGCCGGGCGCCCACACCGACGAGGTCCTCGGTGACCTGCTCGGTTACGACTCGGACCGGCTGGCCGGCCTGCGCGACGCAGGGACCATCGCATGAGCGCGGTCGAGATTCGCGAGGTCGGCCCGCGCGACGGTCTGCAGATCGAGGACCCGATCCCGACCGAGGCGAAACTCGAATTCATCGACGCACTGGTCGCGACGGGAGTCGGCCGAATCGAGGTCACCTCGTTCGTGTCCCCCCGCGCCGTCCCGGCGCTGGCCGATGCCGAAGCCGTTGCCGCACAACTCGACCGATGGCCGGGTGTCGAATTCTCCGCACTGGTGGCCGGCCGCGGCGGGGTCGGCCGGGCATTGCGCGCCGGCGTGCGCCGCCTGGAATATGTCGTCTCGGCCTCCGACGGGCACAGCATCGCGAATGTGGGCCGTGACAGCGCCGCCTCGGTCGCGCTCATCGCCCCCATCGCCGAGCAGGTGCATGCCGCCGGTGGCACGCTGGAGGTGATCATCGCGATCGCCTTCGACTGCCCGTTCGACGGTCGCACCCCGCCGCAACGGGTGGCCGAGATCGCGGCGCAGGCGATGGCGTCCGGTGCGGATTCGCTGGCCATCGCCGATACCGTCGGCACCGCGTCACCGATGCGGACCGCGGAAGTGATCGACCGGGTGCGGGCGGTGGCGCCCGCCACAGAACTCGGCATTCATCTGCACAACACCCGCGGCCAAGGTCTCGCCAACGCCTGGACCGCCTACGAACACGGTGTTCGCCGCTTCGATTCCGCGGCAGGCGGTCTCGGCGGCTGCCCGTTCGCCCCCGGTGCGAGCGGCAATATCGCGACCGAGGAACTGGTCTACATGTTCTCCGACGGTGGCATCGACACCGGCATCGATATCGACCGAACGCTCGACGCCGCACGGCTGGTGTCGCGGCTCGTCGGCAAGCCTGCCGCCAGCAACCTGCTCGCCGCGGGCGGTCGTCTGCGGCCATCGAACGAGGGAGACAACCGCTGATGTCGGTCCACCAGCCGGACGAGGTGCACCGCATGCCGACCGCACGCCGGTTGCTCCGCTCCCCCGAGGCGGCGCCGTGGCTGTAACACCGGATTCGGCAGCAGCCGACGGAGTTACGCTCGCCGACGGGGTGCGCTCACTGCTGAACGATATCTTCGGCACCGCGATCACCGATATCAGGTTGCGGCAGTTCACCGGTGGTGCCAGCCGGCAGGTCTACGCGGTCGAGGCGCGCAATGGATCCGCCGTCCGCGCCGTGCTGCGCCGCGATCCGCCCGGACACGGCGATGCGGCCCGGATGCACGCCGAAGCGGCCTGTCTGCGAGCCGCGGGTGCATCCGGGGTCCCGGTGCCCGCTGTCCTCGCCGACGGTGCCACCGCACCCGGAATCGATGCGCCGTATCTGCTGATGGAACTGGTGGACGGTGAATCGATTCCGCGTAAGTTGCAGCGGGATTCGGCATTCGAGGCGGTGCGTCCGCAGTTGGCCGAGCAACTCGGTTATGTCGCCGGACTGATCCACCGCACTCCACTCGATACCCTGCGCGATCTCGACGACCACGACCCGCTGGACACCATCGAACAGATCTATCGCGACCTCCGTGACCCGCGCCCGGCCGTCGAAGCCGGATTGCGCCGGCTGCGCGAGAACCCACCGACAACCCATCCGACGGCCTTGGTGCACGGTGACTTCCGGCTCGGTAATTTCCTCATCGCTCCGGACGGTATGCGGGCGGTGCTCGACTGGGAACTCGCGCATCTCGGTAATCCGATCGAAGACCTGGGCTGGCTGTGTGTGCGGGCCTGGCGTTTCGGCGCTTCGGCGCCGGTGGGCGGGCTGGGCGATCGCGAGCAACTACTCGACGGCTACGAACGTGCCACCGGCTACCGGCCGAGCGCGGCCGAGCTGCACTGGTGGGAGGCGTTCGGGACATTGAAGTGGCTGGTACTGAGCCGTTTTCAGGCGAATCGGTACCTCAGCGGTGAAGAGCGTTCCCTCGAACTCGCCGCCATCGGCCGCCGGGTCTGCGAATCGGAATACGATCTACTGGCCGTGCTCGACCTGCTGGACGAGTCGGGTACCGGTTCCTCGTCCCCATCGCCCACGCCGACCGTGCACGACCGTCCGGACCCGACCGAAATCCTCACCCTCGTTTCCGAAACCCTTGCCACCGATATCGGTCCGGCATTGGGTCCCGAACAGGCACGCGCGCGTTACCTGTTGCGGGTGTGCGCGAATCTGCTGGGCATCGCCGGGCGGGAGACGGCTGCCGGTTCCGCCGCCACCGACGAGGTGCGCTCGCTGCTGGGGGCACTGGGCTGCGAGTCGGAGGCAGACCTGGCCGAGCGGTTACGTACCGGTGCGCTCGAATACACCGATACCGCAGTGCGGCAGGCGATGTCCACCGCGGTGCTCGCCCGCCTACGCATCGCGAATCCGCGACACCTGCGCTGAGCCCGGCGCATCGACACGCCCTTGATCTCTGCCATGTTGACGTGACAGGGTGATTGCGTTCACACTACTAGCCAGTAACCGGAGATTAGTGTCCGGTTTGGGTAGAAGGGGACTCACGTGAAACGAGGGCGAATCGTCCTGCAGATCGCGACCGCCGCTGCGGCGGTGTCGCTGCTGTTGGGGTCGACAACCGGGCTCGCGCCGAGCGCACAGGCCGCATCGGATCCGTTCTACGAATATGCGGGTTCGGCACCGCTGTCGTCGATCGCCCCCGGCACCGTCCTACAGACCCGCACCCTGCCGTACCACATGGCCGGCATCCCATTGCCGATCACGGCGGTGCAACTGCAATACCGCACCACCGACGCGCAGCAGCGGCCGGCGATCAACATCACCTCGGTGCTGCTGCCACCGACCGGCGTCGATCCGACGAAAGCCGTCGCGTACCAATCGTTTTACGATTCGCTCAATCCGGAGGACAGCCCCTCGCGGTCGGTGGCCGGTGACGTGTCCTTCGGTGGCGCGGTCAACAATGTCGAAGGCCAGCTGGTAGCACCGCTGCTCGCTCAGGGCTACACGATCATCATCGCCGACACCGAAGGTCAGTCCGCCGATTTCGCCGCGGGTCCGGAGTACGGGATGAACACTCTCGATTCCATCCGTGCCGCAACACATTCCGCCGCGGTCGGGCTCGACGAACAGACGCGCATCGCCCTGATGGGCTATTCCGGCGGTGCGATCGCCACCAACTGGGCCGCCGCCCTGGCACCCGCCTACGCCCCCGAGGTCGACCGGCAGCTGGTCGGTGCGGCCGAGGGCGGCGTGCTGGTCAACCCGGCCCGCAACCTGCGCTACATCGACGGCAGTGTCGGCTGGGCAGGTGTCGCAGCCATGGCGGTGATCGGTATCGGCCGCTCCTACGACATCGACTTCTCCCCCTACCTGAGCCCGCTCGGCGCCGAGATCGCGAACAAGATGCAGTACGCGTCCATCGCCAATGTGCTGTTCCAGTATCCGGGCCTGACCTGGGCACAGATGGTCAAACCCGAATATGCCGACCCGAACAGCGTGCCGCCGTTCGTCGAAGCAGTCCGCAAGGTGGACATGGGCCTGGCACCGACCCCGACCACCCCGATGTTCATCGGCCAGGGCGCGAACGGCGCACTGGAAGGCACCAACAACAGCAACCCGGTCGCCGGCCCCGGTGACGGCGTCATGGTCGCAGGCGACGTGCGCACCCTGGCCCGCCAGTACTGTGCCACCGGAAACCCGTCGATCCTGTACCGCCAGTACGACATGCTCAGCCATGTCCCGTCGACGATCGCCTGGCTGCCCGAGGCACTGCTCTGGATCAACGACCGCTTCGCCGGGGCACCCGCACCGACCAGCTGCGGGACCATTGCGCCCGGCAATTCGCTGGATCCGGCGATCTGAACCGGAGAACAAGAACCTCGAGGAGGCCCCGCGATACCCGGGGCCTCCTCGTCGGCTACCGGTTCCCTCTGCGACGCACAGCTGCCTATACACATCCCACCGAGTGAGCTGTCCCCAAATTTGAGAAGACCGGAAAATGGAGCCACTCGACAATGAATCCAGTGGGCATCGACTCGACATAGACCGTCCGATCCAGTCGGTCCTCGCAGGATGATAGGAACACGATGCTTCGGTCTGCTCCGCTACCGGCCCGACAGTAGGTTCGGGCTGTGTTCGCGGGACTGGCTCGGGTTTTCGGACGACTCGACGATGCCGTGGGGGATGCCGCCAAGGCTGCTGCCGGCCATCTCACCGGAACGGGTAATCGTCTACGCGGCACGGTCACCCGGCGATTGAACACCAGCTCTGGGTGGTCAGGCACGTGAAAGGGCTCAGATTGCCGTCTGACCACCGTCGATGGTCAGAACTGCCCCTGTCGTATTGCGGGCAGTGTCGGCGGACAGGAAGGCGATCGCCGCCGCGATCTCCCCTGGTTCGGAGCCCTTACCTGTCAGCGGGGAGAGGCGGCCGAGCAGGTCGGTATCGACGTCGGGGCCGAACCCGCCTCCTCCGGCCGTCATCGGGGTCAGGACATGCCCGGGACATACCGCGTTCACGCGGACACCACGGCGCGCGTACTCGGCCGCGAGGGCCTTGGTCAAGCCGATGACACCTGCTTTGGACGCGCTGTAGGCAGCGCCGTAAGGGACCCCGACCAGGCCGGCCGCGGAGGCCACATTCACGATGCTGCCCCGGGTTTCGAGAAGGTGGGGGATCACGCGTTTGCTGATGTAGAACGGGCCGTCGAGGTTTACTGCCAGTACTTTCTGCCACGTCTGATCGGGGAGATCCTCGGTGGCCCCGTTGCCGAGGACACCGGCGATATTGCAGACGATATCCAGCTTGCCGAGATGATCCACCGCGCGTGCGACGAGCTGCGCGCAGGAATCCGGGTCCGCGGTATCGCACGGCACGCCGAAGACTTGCCCCCGCGCTTCGGATCCCAACGTGCGCGTAGCCGTCAGCAGTGCGTCTTCATTGATATCAGCGGCGACGATATCGGCACCTGCCCGGGCGAACAATTCCGCCGTGGCGTATCCGATTCCCGAAGCAGCACCGGTGATCAGCACTGATTTTCCTGCATATTCCATGGGTCCATCCTTGCGCTCAGGTACGGTAACTCACGGTCACCGGAAGTCGTCACAGCGTTTCGATGTCAGGCTATTCTGCGAACACTCGCGTAATGGGGAACGTCCCGCTCGCCAGGAACCGGCCGTCCACCGACACCTATGGATCACCGAACGCTGCACGCGCAGGTGCGGGCCCGGTCAGAAGTTCGGACGGTTCTGCACCCAGCGGAACCCGGCACTTCGTTGCGGGAAGCTGTCCGGGTCGATCCGGTCGAGCGTGAGCGTGACCTGGTGGCCGTCCAGCTCTCCGGTGAGTACGGCTTCGTCCGGTGCGGGTTGCTGGAAGACGAGTGAACCCGAAGGGTTCCGGGTGTGATCGGATGGCGCCATCGGCCGGGACCGCGGCGCGCCCTCGAGCAGCCGGATCCGATGAGACGTGGTGTCCACATCGACGGGAGCGCTCGCCAGGGTCCCGTCCATCCGCTGATAGGTGAGGGTCCGCGGGTAGTCGAACACTACTGTTTTCCAGCGAGTTTCGTCTGTGGCCAGCGGTGGCACCGGTAGTCCGTCGCGGAGGTATTGCGACACCGACCAGATGCCGTACAGCGGCGGCTTGGGCCGGTCGGGCCCGCCGGAACGCCAGGCGTGCCAACCGCTGTGCACGAGTGCCACCGTCATCCAGACGGCGAGCGCGACCTGCAGCAGCGCGGCGATCCGGCGAGATGCTGTGGTGCGGAAAGGATACGGCGCGGTGGACGGCGCGGTGGTGCGGTCGAACAGCAGCATTCTCAGCAGCCGCTGTGTCTCGGGCGCCAACAACAGCATCGACATGAACAGCAGATGCGTGGACGAGATCTTCTCCGGCACATCGAAGGTCATGTTCAGGACGACGACCTGCAAGGTGTCGATCAGCGCCAGCATCGCGCCGAGGAGGGCGGTACGCGGTATCAGCAGCAGGATCGCCGCGGTGATTTCCGCTGCGCCGAGCAATATTTCGTACGGCCTGGACACCCCTACCTGCGACCACAGCACGGCCATCGGAGTGAGATCGCCGTACCGGGTGAGCAGCGTGGTCAGCGATGGCTCGGGCATCTGCGTCGGAATCGCTTTCACGAAGCCGAAACTCAACAGCTGGCCGGCCAGCAGTATCCGGATGGCGACGAGATACCAGCCCGCCAGGGTGCGATAGTGCGTACGGCGCCGGTCCAGTACCGACCACACTGCGGTCCCGGCCACCGCCACGACCAAGATGCAGAACAGCAGC
The DNA here is from genome assembly GCF_001613265.1 of Nocardia vermiculata NBRC 100427. GTDB lineage: Bacteria > Actinomycetota > Actinomycetes > Mycobacteriales > Mycobacteriaceae > Nocardia > Nocardia vermiculata. The sequence continues at coordinate 48,310 of NZ_BDCA01000016.1, read as the reverse complement.
ACCCAGAAGATCGCCTGGTCGCCGACTCCGGTCGGATACAGCTGTACCTCGGTACCGAAGACCTCCCGGCCCACCCAGTTCAGCACGGGCTGCAGTTTCCGGATGTGCCAGAACTGGACGTCGTGGCCCAGTCGGCGGCCGATCGGGCCGGTCAGGTCGAACACGATCGGCGGAGTCAGTGCACAGAACAAGCCGAAATACAGGAAACAGAACCGGAACGCGATGCGGGTGAATGGGTTCCATCGCGGATACCGAACCGGCTCGATTCTTTCGATGGGGATGGTCTGGATGGTCTCCGCCGCCGTCGTCGTCACTGCCACATCCTGGGGTCGTGTGCCGGGTCGGGATACATGGCAGGACAACCACGCTCGATCGCCTCGGGGCGCAGTTCGTAGTGCCAAGGCTCGTTGCGATAGATCTGGCACAGTCCGTATGCGGCGCCGTGTGCGGACAGCCACGCCGCGGCATCGGAACCGAGGTCGACCGCATTACCGGTCACGTGCGCGGACGTGTCAGCGGTCGCGACGAATCGGGCGGCTGCCTGCGTCGAGCCGTGCTTGGCGACCGCCGCGCGAAGCAGTCGATTCTGATACTCCCGACTGCGCCAGCCACTGTTGACGCGGAACTCGATGCCCTCGGCACCCGCATCGGCCGCCGCGGCGCGCAGGGCCCCGATCAGATCGGGTGCCAGGTTGGCTACGCCGGGGTACTCGTTCGAGAACACTGTGACGCCGCTCGGGAGCTCACCCTCGTGCAGGGCCGCCCGGCCGCCGCGCAGCACATCACCGACCAGGCGCACCGACGACGGCGCCGACTGATATACCAGCGTGACCGCGGTAGTGGCGACGAGCAGACCGGTCGCGGCCAGCCTGCGAGGCACTGTTGCTAATCCGGTTCTTCGACTCATAGGGCCAGTCAAGGCGCCACGGTGTTGCCGGCCTGTATCCGATTTTCGATACGCTGACGAAATGTGGTGCCTCGTACCATCGAGAGCATGCGTGTGCTGGTCGTCGAGGACGAGCCCTACCTGGCAGAAGCCATTCGCGATGGGCTGCGCCTGGAAGCGATCGCGGCCGATATCGCCGGCGACGGTGACACGGCCCTGGAGTTGCTGAGCATCAACGCCTACGACATCGCGGTCCTCGACCGCGACATCCCCGGCCCCTCGGGCGACGAGATCGCCCAGCGCATCGTCGCATCCGGTAGCGGTATGCCGATCCTGATGCTCACCGCGGCCGACCGGCTCGATGACAAGGCTTCCGGCTTCGAGATCGGCGCCGACGACTATCTCACCAAGCCGTTCGCACTCCGTGAACTCGCGCTCAGGCTCCGCGCACTCGACCGCAGGCGAGTCCACAACCGGCCCCCGGTGCGCGAGATCGCCGGCCTGCGGGTGGATCCGTTCCGCCGCGAGGTCTACCGCGACGGTCGTTATGTGGCGCTCACCCGCAAACAGTTCGCCGTACTCGAAGTGCTCGTCGCTGCCGAAGGTGGTGTCATCAGCGCCGAAGAGCTGTTGGAGCGTGCGTGGGACGAGAACGCCGACCCGTTCACCAACGCCGTGCGCATCACCGTCTCGGCGCTGCGTAAACGGCTCGGCGAGCCGTGGCTCATCGCCACTGTGTCCGGTGTCGGCTACCGCATCGACACCGGAACCTGAGGGCAACGGCCGTGGACAGGGCGCCGGGTGTGAGTGTTCGCCTCAAACTGACCCTCAGCTACGTCGGGTTCCTCATGCTCGCGGGTGTCCTGCTGCTGGGCGCCGTGTGGGTGTTCCTCCTGCGAGGACGGTCGAATGTTCTCTTCGTTCCCGGCCTGTCCGACTTCCGGCGCGTCTTCGACCCGCACAGTTTCGGCTCCGCCGTCTTCGTCCCGGCGGCAATCCTGGTGCTCGGGTTCCTGTTGGTGTTCGGCCTGGTCGGCGGGTGGATTCTCGCGGGCCGCATGCTCGCTCCGCTGACTCGAATCACCGAGGCCACCCGGACCGCCGCGAACGGGTCGCTTTCCCAGCGAATCCGACTGCCGGGGCGCAGCGACGAGTTCCGTGAACTCGCCGACAGTTTCGACACGATGCTCGCCCAGCTGGAAGCACATGTGGCCGAACAGCGGCGGTTCGCGGCCAACGCCTCCCACGAGCTGCGCACCCCGCTGGCGATCACCCAGGCACTCCTAGAGGTCGCGCACAACGATCCCGACCACCGCGCCGGTGAACTCGTCGAACGGCTTCGCACCGTCAACACCCGAGCGATCGACCTCACCGAGGCACTACTCCTGCTGAGTCGCGCCGAACAGCGACTCTTCCCCCGAGCACCGGTCGACCTGTCCCTCATGGCCGAAGAAGCCGCCGAAACACTTCTCCCGCTCGCGGAAAAACGCGGTATCGCCATCGAAACCGCCGGCGACATCGCCCCGACCACCGGGTCGCCCGCCCTCCTGCTGCAGTTGGCCACCAACCTCATCCACAACGCGATCGTGCACAACCTGCCCGGTCACGGCACCGTATGGGTCACGACCAGCGCGCACCCCGGCACAGTGGTACTCACTGTCGAGAACACCGGCGAGGAACTCGCACCACAGGCCGTCGCCACGCTCGCCGAGCCATTTCGCCGCGGCACCGAACGCGTGCACGCCGACCACGCGGGCGCCGGGCTGGGCCTGGCCATCGTCGCAAGCATCACCGCAGCCCACGACGGAACCCTCACCCTCACTCCCCGCCCGTCCGGCGGACTCCGGGTGACCGTGCAGCTACCTGCCGCACCACCGGATGCCGACAGCTGATAGTGCCGGAGAGTGCCACTGCATCAGCAGGGCCGCTCCCCCGTCACCCCATGCGACCGCACGTCATGCCTTGTCGCGAGTCGGCCGGCGCATGCTGCCGTCGACATCGGACTCACTACCGCGCGCTCCGGGCGTAGTAGTCGGCTACCGCATGGAAAGACTGTTTCGGTTGCCACGGCAGATCGGGACAGGTCTCACCGTTGTGGTCGTCGTAGCTTTTCACCAGGCCGTAGCCGGCCAGGTCGAGGTCCATTCGTGATTGTTTGCGGTGTGGAAGTGCGGGCGTGACGAAGGTGAATACGAAGGCGCCGTCGACGCCCGCTGTCTCGAGTTCACCGAGCATCTCGGTCAGCTCCCTGGCCTGCATCGCCTCGTCGCGGACGTAGTCGCCGTTCAACCGGGGTGGGTCCACGGCGAAGTCCGCGATCATGAATCCGCGCGGCCCCTTATCTTCGGCGCCCTGGTACGCGCACACACCGACCTCGGTGACTACGACCGGTTTGCCGTGGTCGAACAGGTTCTGCAGTGATCGGCCGTAGGTGGTGCGGTTTCGCTTCGCGCGGTAGTGGTCGACGCCGATGATGTCGAACAGGGTCCAGTCGACGGCCTCGATCGGCAGCGACGCATAGCTGATCGGCCCGTCGAAAACCTTACGGACCGCAGTGGCAGCCTCGGCCAGGAACGCGTTCAATCGATTGTTGTGTGACCCGAGCACCTTCAGCTTCAGCACGGTGGCCAACAATCTGGTCGGCCTGCTGAACCGCTCGATCGAGTTGTGGTTGTCCAGAATGCCTTTCATGAACAACGTCAGCTCACACCCCAGCACGAATACCACCGCGGAGCGGCGCTGCCGGGCACGCTCGGCAACCTCGGCGCACCGCAGGATGTAGTCCAGTGTCTCCCGGGGAGATCTGTCGTGCAGCTGGGGCGACAGCCAGACCTCCAGCCCGAGATCGAGTGCCTGCTCGGCCGCCACCGACAACCGGTCCGGATCCGTCCCTGTGATCCGGACCGCGTTGCAGTGCAGATCTTTTCCGATGATTGCCAGTTCTCGCCGCGTCACCTCCGGGTCGAACACCGGGCGTGAATGGTAGCGCTGCCCGAACTCGATACCGACGTCGTAGTTGACACCTCGTCGCCGCACGAACCCTTCTCCTCTCCGCGCCACCCCTTCGATGTCAATTTACGTTGACACATCGAGTAATGTCAACATAAATTGACGCGAATCCCGCGGTGACAGGCCCGAAGGGGCATCACATGGTGGACGATGCCGGCCCCGCACTGGTAGGGACCGGCATCGTCATCAACTACAGCAGGCCGGGCGCAAAGCGATAGCAAGCCAGACGCTCACCCTCGGCGCCGCGCTCCTCCCTCACCTTGTCGAATCCGGCCTTCTCCAACACCCGCACCGAGGCGGTATTCGCCAACTCCACATTGGCGAGTACGGCGCGTACTTCCGGTGCAGCCAAGGCGAATTCGGTCAGGGCTCGCGTCGCTTCCGCCGCATACCCCAACCCCCTTCGCGAAGTCACCACGCCGTAACCGATTTCGACCTGCCCGTCCTCGGGCGGCCAGAACAGCCCGATGCTGCCGACCACCAGCCCGGTGGCGCGTTCCATGATCAACCGCTGCCCATAGACCCCCAGCCAAGCGGGATGGTCGGCGAACAGCGCGGGAATCACCTTGTCGTTCTCGGAGGGAAAATCCTCCGCCCAGTCGGACTGCCGGTGATCATCGAGCACAGCTGCGGCTTCCGCCCTGGTCCAGGAGCGCAGCGCGAGACGGTCGGTGATCAGACAGGTGGGATCATTGGCGAGAATACGAGACACGTTCGGGTCCTTGTCATTCGAAGGTGACCCGGCCCTGCATTTACCTTGCAACAGGCCGGAGGAAGACATTCTGAACACAGCTGTGCACAGTCATATTCATCAACCTCCAGGCACCTACTTGCGCGAACCTCGCGCGTCGACACTACCCATTACCGACCGGTGGCGCCGAAGCGTGAGCCACTAGTTACTGGTTACTAACAACTAACCTGTAGGCTCGCGGGCATGGCGAACGAGGAACAGGGCATGGATCGCGGCGGACCGAGTCGGACGGCGCTGGCGACGGCCTATGCCCGCGCGTATCACCAGATCGCCGACCAACCGCGCATCCTCACCGACCCGGTGGTCTCATCGCTGATCGGTGTCACCGCCGAGGAACTGGCCGGCGGCACCGAGCCGACCGAGGATCGACCGGGTAGTGGCACCACGTATCGGCCGCGCCGGTTGTTCTTCGCCGCTCGCGCGCGATTCGCCGAAGACCGGATAGCAGCCTCAGGCGTACGGCAGGTCGTAATCCTGGGGGCAGGGTTGGATACCTTCGCCTTCCGCAATCCACACCCGGAGCTGCGGGTCTTCGAAGTGGATCATCCTGCCACCCAGGCGTGGAAACGCAATCGCCTCGCCGAGGCCGGAATCGAAGCCCCGCGATCACTGACGTTTGTTCCCGTTGATTTCGAAACCGACGTACTGGCAACACAACTGGAATCCGCCGGACTCAGCCGTTCCGAACCCGCGGTGTTCGTATGGCTCGGAGTCGTGTTCTACCTGACTCCGGATGCTGCGCGAAAGACGTTGCACTACATCGCCGATCAGGCCCAGCCGAGCGAGGTCATCTTCGACTATCTACAACCGGCGGACACCGACGAGGACCGGCTACAGCTACAGGAGCGTGAAGCGCGCGTTGCCGCGGCCGGCGAGCCCTGGTTCAGCTATTTCACCCCCACCGACATATCCGCGCAGCTTCGCACCCTCGGACTGAGGGTGATCGACGACTACTCGGCCGCGCAACTGATCGACCATTACCTGGACGGACCGGCAGAATTCCAGCAGCAAAATCCGCACGCCCTACGTGCGAGCCGCATCCTCCGCGCCGACAACTGACCGGCTCAACGGCACGATGGGACGAAACGGCCGGTCAGCCGTTCGTTTCCGCGGTGATGTGCGCGAACAGTCCGGAGTGAATCCGAGTGCGTACACCATCGGCCCATGCCGCGTCCACCTGCTCGACATCCATCGCGGCACCCGCGTTCAGCAGCATCCCGAATGCGAGGAATGCCTTCACCGTCAGCGGTTCCACCCCGGTCCCGTCCTGAGCGGTGTCCCACAACCGAGCGAAGCACGCCCGCACCGCATCCCTGACTTCCGGATCCCCGCACGCGGCGAAACCCTGGAGCTGCAACAGCAATCCGGTCCGGTCACCGAGCAGATCGAAGTACTGGGCGCCCATCCCCGACAGCGCCTCCAGACCGGACTTCCCTTCCCCCGCCTCACGCATCGCATCACTGAGCCGCTCGAATGCTCCACGCACCAACTCCAGAAACAGCGCCTTCTTCGTCCCGAACATCCGAAACACATACGCCTGCGTGATCCCCGCTTCACGCGCGATCGCCTCGGTCGAAGCCCCGTGCAACCCGTGCGCCGCGAACTCCCGCGCCGCGATATCCAGCACTTGGGCACGCCGCGCGGCGCCACTCATCCTCGCAACCATGACGGAAAGTTATCAGTTACTAACCACCAAGCGTCTGCAAACTCGTCATGGTGTGCTTCGTGCGCCGAACGTCTATCGAACTGTCTTACTCGACCCCCGGACGAGTCCACAGATTCAGCGGCAGAACACGCACACGCTCAGCGGCAGAACACGCACGCACCGTGCAATATTTTGGTAATGACCTCGGCATTCTCCTCCTCACCAATTGGGCGAATCCTTCCCCGGCACGCGCATTCAGCCGTACACCAAGCGTTGCTCGGGCAGCGCGCTCGGCCTGCCCAGAGGCAGGATGCGCGGATTTTCCACTATCGCACGCGAAACAACGTCGAAGTGGACATCATCATCGAGAACAACCGGGGAGAGGTGATCGCCATCGAGGTCAAAGCCGCAACCACGGTGAAAGGCGACGACTTCCGTGGTCTACGGCACCTGGCCGAACGGCTCGGCGAAGACCTGATCGCCGGGTATGTGCTGTACACCGGCACCGAGACGTTGCCGTTCGGGCCGAAGTTTCGGGCGATCCCGGTAGCCGCGCTATGGAACGCACATCCTCGGGGTCGTTGATACTCGATGCGGGGCGCGCAGGGCGATACCCGCGCCGACACCACCGTCGACGACCTCGCGCACCGATGAATTTCTCGTGGCCCGTCGGTCTGTATCCCCGAGACCGACTCACGGAAGGCTGACGGCATGCGGAAACTGACCTACGGCATGAATCTGACCCTGGACGGTTATATCGCCGCGCCCGGCGACGACATCGGCTGGAGCGAACCGAGCGATGAACTGTTCCAGTGGTGGCTCGAACAGGACCGGGGGCTCGAGTTGATGCTGTACGGCCGGAAGCTGTGGGAAACGATGAGTTCCTACTGGCCGACAGGCGATGAGCAGCCCGGCGCCACCCCGGGCGAGGTCGAGTTCGCACGGAACTGGCGGGACACCCCGAAGGTGGTGTTCTCCTCGACGCTCGACAAGGTCGACTGGAATTCCCGTCTCGTCACCGGCGACGCGGTCGCGGAGATCACCCGGCTCCGGGCGGAGGACGGCGGGCCGATGGGCATCGCGGGCGCCACCCTCGCCGGTGCGGCGGTGCGCGCCGGTCTGGTCGACGAGTACCAGATCGTCACCCATCCGGTCATGGTCGGCGCGGGGACATCGTTCTTCACCACGCTGGACAACTGGGTGAATCTGAACCTCGTGGAGACGCGGACATTCCCCGACGGCGTGATCATGGCCAGGTACGAGACGAGGCGCTGAGCGCGCCGAGACGATCAGCGGTTTCGGTGGGCTCCGCCGCACAGTGCGTGGTCGATCAGAGCACTGGCTGCGTTCTCCTGGTCGAGGACGTGCTCCGGGGTGTCACCGAGTGCCTCGGACATGGCAACGACGACGCTTCGCCGGCCGTCGTCGGTGACGCCGTTGAGGGTGATGTAGCCGCCGTCCCCACCCTCGTGACTCCAGTAGCTTCCTCCGCAGCCGAGAGGTCGTTGAACCAGGCCGAGGCCGTAACGGCCGCCGGGCCACATCTGTTGGACCTCTTCGCTCACGGGGACGGTCTGCTTCATCACGGCCAGTTGCTGCGGTGGGAGCAGGCGGCCCTCGAGCAAGGCGCGGAAGAAGTCGTTCTCGTCCTGGGTGGTCGTGACCCACGAAAGATTCGGGTCCACCGGTATCTGGTCGGTCACATCCACTTCGGAATCGGGGCCGAAGTATTGGTAAGCCCGCGCGTGTGGTGTGGGCAGGGCGGGCGAGGTGCCCATCCAGCGCGTCCGGTCGAGGTGGAGGGGCACCACGATGCGGTCTTCGATCTCCTGGTGAGCCGGGCGACCGGTGGCCTGCTCGATGATCATGTCGAGCAGGACGTAGCCGGTGTTGGAATACTCCCAGCCCTCCCCCGGGGCGAAGCCCGGTGCCTGGGCCATCGCGCGGGCCACCAATTCCGTGGGGCTGTGGACGTCGTAGCGCTGCTGGTAGTACTCGTCCGGCGTGGTGTACCCGGGCAGGTCGTCGTGGATTCCGCTGGTGTGCTGAAGCAGGTGCCGGATCGTGATCCGGTTGCCGTCGTTGCCGTTCCCCTGCACCACTCCCGGCAGCCAGTGCTCGACCGTGTCGTCCAGGGACACCGCGGCCTCTGCTGCCAGTTGGAGGATCACCGTCGCGACAAATGTCTTCGATGTACTGGCCATACGGAAGTAGCCGTCGGGTGCGACGGGGCTGCCGGTGTTCACGTCGGCGGTACCGCTGGTAGCGACCGTCGGCCGGCCGTCGGGTCCGATCATGCGGGCTTGCACACCGCTGACACCGAGGGCATGGATCGCCTCGACATCGCGGCGCAACTGCTCTCCGGAGGAGAGATCGGCCGGCTCGGCACACGCGGTCACCCCGCCCGCGAGCAGCGCGACAGCACCGAGGGCGACGGCGAGACGCAGTGAGACAGTCGAAGTCACGACTGAACGCTAGTTTCGGCGCCGGCCGGACACATCCGGCATCACCCTGAATTTCGGACCGGGATATCCCCCACCGTGCGACGACGGAAAATCGATCGACACCAGCAGCGGGGCTGTCGGATACTGCCCCGAGGCTCAATCGTTTCGAAGGAGCAGTCTGTATGCATTTCGTCATGGCAGGTGTCACCGCACCCAGCCACGTCTACCCCGGTCTCGCCGTGATCTCCGAGCTGGTCTCGCGCGGGCATCGCGTCAGCTATGTCGTCGGGGATCGGCTTGCCGAACTGGTGGCCGCGACCGGCGCCGAGGTCGTCACCCACGAGTCGATCATGCCGGATGCGGACGAGCATTGGCCCGAGGACACCGGCGCGGCTATGCAGGTGTTTCTCGACGACGCGATGACGGTGCTGGGGCCGATGCTGGAGCGCATCGCCGAGCCGGATGCGGTGCTCTTCGACATCGGCGGGCTGGCGGGCCGGGTCGCTGCGCACCGGTGGGGTGTGCCCGCAGTTCAGCTCTCCACCGCGTATGTCGCGTGGGAGGGTATCGAGGAGGAGATGGCGGAGCATCGGGCGCAGTTGAAGGCCTCACCGAGCGGACAGCATTATTACGCCACGCTGCGCTCCTGGTTGGCCGACAACGACATGGACATCGACGCCGACGAATTCCTGGGCAAGCCCGATCGGTGCGTGGTACTCATCCCGAAAGCGTTGCAGCCGAACGCCGATCGAGTGTCCGACCGGTATGTCTTCGCGGGCCCGTGCATCGATCCGAACCGCACCATGGGCTGGGTGCCCGAGCCCGGTGACGACCGGCCGCTGGTGTACCTGTCACTGGGGACCGCCTACACCGACCGGCTCGATCTGTATCGGCTGTGCATCGAGGCGCTGGCGAGTGACTATCGAGTGGTACTCACTACCGGAAAGGTCGACCCGGCCGCGCTCGGCCCGCTCCCCGCCGGCGTCACCGCGGCGCGCACCCAACCGCAGCTGGATGTCTTGGCGCACACATCGGTTTTCGTGACACATGCCGGGATGGGCAGTGCGGCGGAGTCGCTGTGGTTCGGGGTACCGACCGTCGTATTACCGCAGGCGGTCGACCAGTTCCTCAACGCGGCGACGCTCGTGGACATCGGCGCGGGAGTGCAGCCGGCCGAACCGTTGGACGGCGCGAGCCTGCGCGCGGCGGTCGAGGTCGCACTGGGGCATGCGGATCGGGCCCGCGCACTGCAGGACGAGGTTCGGCGCAACGGCGGGGTCGAGGCGGCAGCCGACGCCATCGAACGCCTGTGCGCCGGAACGTGATTCATTATCACGAGGGCAGTCTTCCGAAGTCGCTGCGCATCCAGGCTGCGAGGTCTTCGGCAGGAGGACCCCGCCGCTGGGTGGGCCGGTCGCCGACGACATCACGGATCCTGTCGACGCGGAAGACTCGCCAGTCGTCGCGGTCCTGGTCGTAGGCGAGCAGATACCACTGCCCGCGGGAAAACAGGCAACGGACGGAGTCCACGCACCGCCGTGAACCGATCCCGTTGCGGTCGAGGTAGGAGAAGTGGGTGCGGAGGTCCGCGGCGGCGGCCGCAGTCAATGGTGCGAGGACGTCATCACTCGAGTCGGTGTCGTCGAGGATCAGGGTTTCGCTGGCGCCGGCCACATCGGCGGCGAGGGTCGCGAGGCGGGGTGGCAGGACGCGACGCAGCTTGACCAGGGCGCGTGCGGCGGCCTCGGCGGTGGGGCCACTTTCGGCCATCCGAAGCCCGGCGACCAAGGCGACTACCTCGTCCTCGTCGAAAACCATGGGCGGCAGCCGCTTTCCGGCCGCCAGCCGGTAGTGCCCGCCGGGCCCACGGACGCTCACCACCTCGTAGCCGAGCGAGGTGAGCCGCTGCAGATCCCTGCGCAACGTGCGGGCCGGAACTTGCAGGCGTGCTGCGAGCTCGGTCGCCGGCCATTCGGGCCTGCTCTGCAGCAGGATCAACAGCCGGAGGGTACGCGCGGCGACATCGGACTCCATGACTTCATGATCGCTCGAGTTGTGGCCGTGAAGCGGCCACAACTGTCGATAGCGTGGAGTTATGAAACTCGCCACCACCGCACCATCGGGCAACGTCGGCCGCCACGTCGTTCACAACTTGATCCGTGCCGGCGTCAGGCCGCGGGTGCTGGCTCATCGACCCGAGAGCATCGACCCCGCGCTGCGCGATCGCGTCGACCTCCGGATAGTCGACTTGGCCGACCAGCCCGCCGTCGAAGAGTCGCTGCACGGGGTCGACGCGCTGTTCGTGACGATCCCCTCGGTGATTTCCGACGACCCGATCGCCGACTACGAGCGATTCGGTGCCTCGATCGCCACCGCGGTGGCCAGGTCCGCCGTCGGTCGAGTTGTGCTGCAGAGCAGCGTCGGAGCCGAACTCCGTTACGGCGCCGGGGATATCGACGGACTTGCCCGGGTCGAACAACTACTCGAGGACTCCGGCGCATCGGTGTTGCACCTGCGGTGCGGATTCTTCTTCTCCAACCTGCTGCTGCAGATCGATCAGCTGCATGCCGGGGAGGTACCGATCGTGCTGCCCACCGATCAGCCGATGCCGTGGGTGGCGCCGGCCGATATCGCCCAGGTCGCAACGACATGGCTGCTGCGACCGGACTGGTCGGGTCGGCACGTGCAGGCCGTGCACGGACCCGAAGACCTCAGCTGGGACGACGCCCTGGCCATCGTCACCGAGGTCACCGGGCATCAGGCCCGCGCTCGGCGGATCAGCGACGACGACATGCGTGCCGTTCTCACTGCCGCGGGCATGAGTGAACGGCAGGTCGAGGCCGTTATGGGGATGTCGACCGGGCTGCGCGACGACTTCGTGCCCGAGCAACCCCGCGACGCCACCACGACCACGCTCACGAGTTTGGGCAGCTGGTCCTTCGACGTACTCAGGCCACTGTTGTGCTCCGACAAGGTTTGCTCCGCAACGCAACGGACTGCCCCACGGTAAGGGCACTTCGATCGCGCAGGAAGCCGCGAAGGCGGCCCCGGCGAGCGTGAGCGTGGTGAAGACATTCAACACGATCTTCCGTCATGTCCTGGAGCAGGCCGCCCCGCTGTTTCATGACCGGTGGTGGCGCCCGGTATTCGTCGGAAAGTCGATCTCGGCGTACCCGGCTCGATGAGAGCGCTCAGCAGGCGGCTTGGAACGGGTAGCACGGCAGTGGCGCGGCTTGAGTCGGCTGGATCTGCTGCGGTGGCGCTGCGGGCGCAGTGGGCGCATAGACCGCCGGTGCGGTGTCGCTGTCCGGACGAGGTGAGGGATGGAGATGGGTAACAGCAAGCACGACCAACACCACCACCACACCGCCGACGACCAGTCCGGCGACCCACAGGATCGGATCGGCTGATCCGCTGCGGTGGCCGTGGAAATACATGGACCGGTTCCGTGGCCGGGGCGCGGGTCGATCACGGAACCGGGTGTATCCGCGCACCGACGTCCCACCGATCTTGCCTCTGCGACCGGTCCCCCGGACAACCTCATACCCCATTCCAGAAGTATCCCAGCAGGCACCGACAGGTTTTGGCTATTCTGCATGGAGTCATGAGCGAGATTCCGTTGCGCGGAGGATCTATCAACCAGGTTGTCCGGGTCGGTGAGACCGTCCGGCGACTACCCGGCCCGCGTGACGATTTTGTCCACCACCTGCTGGTGATCTTCGAACAACAGGGCTGGACGGGCGCACCGCGGTTTCTCGGCATCGACGGGCAGGGGCGCGAAGTGCTCTCCTACCTCGGCGGGTGCACACCTGCGGACAGCCACGGACACCCGGGGCATTCTCTGGAGGGCCTCACGCTGCTCGCGCGCTTGGTGCGCCAGTTTCACGACCTCACTGCGGGAACACCGTTGGCCGGCGACCAGGAGGTGGTCTGCCACAACGATCTGTCGCCGAAGAACACCGTGTACTCAGCTGCTGTTCCGGACCGTCCGATTGCCTTCATCGACTGGGATCTCGTAGCACCTGTCGCGCACATGTGCTGGCAGTACCTGAATCTCGGGCCTGACGCCGAGGTCCGGGCATCGGCAGACCGGCTGCAATCGCTGTGCGACGCCTACGGTATCGACGATCGCGACGCGGTCGTCGACACGATCCTGTGGTGGCAGGAGCGCTGCCGGCGTGGGATCGAATCCGGCGCAGCGGAAGGTGACGCGGCCATGGTCGCGCTACGTAACACCGGAACGGTGGATATGGTTCGCGCCGCGCACGCGTGGGTGGCACGTCACCGGGGACAACTTGCCGCCGGGCGGTGAAAGGCAGTGGTGTTACACGGTTCCCAGCCGCATGACGACAGGCCAGCTGACCTGACGGAGTGATGTGGGGTCGCCCCACAGTTCGGTCATATCGGTGGCGAAGGCGTGCAGGGCCGCGGTGTCGCCGGCTTGTTCGGCGCGGCGGACTGCCGACCAGGTCGAGACATAGCCCAGCATCTCGTTCAGCGTCCAGGTCTTCTCGATTTGCATGGGTGGTGCCGGGAATTCCTCGAAGGGGAAGTCGATCTCGGCGTATCCGGTGTCGACGAGAGCGCGTTCCGGCGGCCAGTACGGTCCGATCTCGGTGTGATAGAAGTGGTCGAAGCGTTGTGCCAGAAGGGGTTCCGGGCGCATCACGCCGTAGCTGATCAGGGCGATCACGGCTCCGGGGACCGCGATTCTACGGACCTCGGAGTAGAAGGCCGGCCGGTCGAACCAGTGCGCGGCCTGGGCGGCGGTGATCAGCGACGCACTGTGGTCCGGGACCGGGAGGTTCTCTGCAGGGGCCTGCAGGTAGCGGACTCGTTCGTGGTGCTGGGTGTTCGCGATCTGGTCGGCGCTGGGGTCGATGCCGAGCGTGGTGCCGAAATGGGGAGCGAGCTGGGTGGTGAGTTGGCCGTTGCCACAGCCGACGTCGACGGCCAGGTCGGTGGTCGGCGCCGATGAAGCCAGAAACGTCGACAGGTGCGGGGGATACTCGGGACGGAACCGCGCGTAAGCCCGCCCACCTCGGTCGAACCAGTTCGACGCGGCCGCTGCCCGACGTGGCGGCTCGATCACACAGCCAATCTACCTACTCGTGGGGCGCTGGTGGTCACGAAGAACTGGATAGTGAGGCGTGCGGTGGTGCACCTTCCTTCCTCGGGGTTCGAGAACTCGTGGCTCACCTGACGCTTGGAACGGCCCGACCATTCAGCAAGCGGCGAATCTCCTGGTCCGGATAAGGCGTGTTCCGGCTCTTCTGCTGGAACGCCTGCATGAATGCGGACATCACCGCGGCGACCGTTGCGTGCCTGGCAAGGACCGCGGCGGCTTCCGTCGGAATGTCCACCGGAGATTCCCCCTCGGTGATGGCGCGAACCATCGCGGCACGCTCCTCACCTCGGAGCCCATACAGTGCGGTGATCAGCCAATTCACGAAGTAGGTGGCAGTGTAGCCGCGGTCGTAGCTCTGGTTCCGGTCGAAGAACGCGGACTCCTCGGACGAAAGGTCGAACCCGGAGGACAACGCAAGGCCGTAATCACCGAAGTAGAGGCGCCGACCGTCGGTCAGAATGTTCCCGAAGTGCGCGTCGAGATGCAGCAGCCCGCTGCTGTTCATGAACGCGGTACCGATCTCCAGCTCTTGGTCCACCATCACGCAGGCCCGATCGGCTGTCTCGCCGCCCACCTCGAGCTGAGCGGTCAACCACTCGTGCAGGTTCTGCGGGATGTACTCCAGGAACAACGCGATGCTCGCCGAAGAGTCCCGGAGCGCTTCGATGCGGTTCCGCACCTGCGGTCGACCGTCCCAATAGGCAACGGCACGATCGATATTCGCCAACTCGTCCGGTAGCGGCGTCGAGTCCGGCAGCACCCGCCAGTGGTACATCAGCGGGAACCCTTCGTATTCGCCCGCGAGCATCCAGTCGGTCGTCATGATGTGCCCGGCGAGCTCGCGCCAGGCCCCGAAACCCGGACCGCCGATAAGGCCCACGCCGTACTGGCAGAACAGCGGCATCTCGAACAGGTTCACCGTGGACATCACGTCACCGCCGCCATCGATCACCGCACAGCGACAATTAGGTCGACGGTTTCCACCATGCCATAACGATTTTCGAGAATCTCCAGCAGATCGTCCACACTCTGTGGTGGGTTCCGTCGACGCTTGCTCATCTGCTGCAGCGCGCGCAAGGCACCTTCCGGAGAAGTGCAAACGGTGTTCGCCGAAAATACTGCGGGCCTGATGATCTGGATGTGGTCAGGAACCTTACCGGTCGGGAAGTCCTTCACGTTGTCGGTGACGATCGCCCCCGCCAGCGACAGCAGGAAGTCGCGTTGCACACTCGGGTAGAGGACACAGGTATCGAGGACGGCTGCGAACACGGTGGCTGAATGTTTCAGGTTCGCGGCCGCCGCCGTGCCGCAATCTCGCGACGCGCACGCTTCAGCCGATCCCGTACCACCGCCGGGTCTTCTTCGGGGTCGATATCGACCGAGGTCGCCGCGATGGCGTCGTACTGGCGGATCTTGCGCGCCTCCTGATAGGACAAGACATCGTCCAGCTTCAGTCGATGGCGAGAACCGACCCGCTCGGCGGACAATTCACCCCGTTCGATCAACTTGATGACTGTCGGGCGGCTCACGCCGAGCAGGTCGGCAGCCTGCTGCGAAGTCAGCGTCATACTGCGCGGCGCCACCGTCACCGCCTTACCCGCCTGCATCGCCGCCACCACTTGCACCAACGCCTCATGTACCTCGCGCGGCAACTCGATCCGGTCGGCTTCACTGGCTCCGACCAGCGCGTATCGCAGCGGACGTTCCTGTCCTGTCACGTGCCTGGCCATGAAGTCCAGCAGCGACGAAAGCTCCTGCTCATGCTCCTGTTCAGGCACGAAAGTCCGCTCTTCGACCACAGTTGCCATCTTCACCTCCACACTATTCGAAACTTCCGAAAGTGACTTTCGAATCTTTCGCTAGTATCGCACGTGCGACTGTTCGAAGTCGAGAGCCGGCCACGTGGGACCTGCCCCGGCGTACCATTGGGGCCACGAGTACGGGGGCGTCATGACCGCGATAGCCAGATTCGGTGCTATTTCTCTCGACAGCCGGGACCCGCACCACCTCGGACAGTTCTATCGAGCGTTGCTGGAATTCGAAGTTCAGTACGAATCCGACGAGCTGGTCGTTCTCCGGGGCGGTGGTGTGATGTTGACGATCGAACTCGTGGCGAACCACACACCCCCGGCGACCAGATCCCCAAGCAAATGCATCTCGATCTCTTCGTCGACGATCTCGACATAGCCGAGAGAGCGGCAATCGACTGCGGCGCAAGCAAAGCCGAATTCCAATCGGCACCCGACCGTTGGCGGGTTCTGATCGACCCGTCGGGGCACCCTTTCTGCCTCACCGTCCCAAGCAGGCCGGCGAAGTAAGACCGCGCGTTCGAAAGTACTGCGTTGCAGCGGAACAGGTCGGCTCTCGATTGACGGACCGCAGGTTCAGCGAGAGCTACTCCCTGGCGTCTCTCTCCTTACCGATCGCAGATCAGTGGCTCGGTGAGTGTCCGCTGAAATAGCGCAACGCCACGAGAGGCGCCAATGCTGCGATGGCCAACCTGAATGAATCCGGCAGCACGGTAGTACGCACACAATGCGGTGTTGGTATCGACGCAATCCAACCTCAACCGATCGGCACCCGCTGCGCGGGCAGTACGACCCGCCCAGTCGAGTAGTGCACCGCCGATCCCTGTGCCCGCGTGCGCTCGATCAACAACCAGCCCATGAACGTACCCAGCGAAAGCCTCGTCCTGCCACAGTGCACGATCAGCCCAGAGCAACCGGCATGCGCCCACAATTCCGGGCAATCCTTCGAGGCGAGCGACGTAGTATTCGCCGGCCGCGACCTGGTCACAAAACACAGAGTCGGGGATCTCGCGTGGTGTCCACTGCACGATCTGGCGGCTCGCGAGCCACTCTTCGACGTTGTGACGAAGTTCGATGATCCGATCGATGTCGCAAGCCTGGGCGCGGGCAATATCGAGCATCGTCTCAGCTTCGCATTCCCATGAATGGGGTATCCGGAATTCGGCGGTAATGTTCTGAGCTCTGGGTCGGGTAAACCGGAAGGTATGTAATGCTTCGCAATTCCCTCGTCAAAACTCTCGTTGTCGCCGCATTGCCGCTGACTGCTGCGGCTGTGTTCGCAGGCGGGGCGTCCGCGGCCGCTGGCCCTGCGGCGCAGGTGGCTCCTGTTTCGCAGGGGATTCCGCTGCAGCCGGAAGATGTTGCGACCAATCCTGATGCCCAATACTCGGATCCGGTCCTCAATGGTGCGGCACTCGGTGCGGGGATCGGCTCGGCCGTGGGGTCCGCCACCGGTTCCGGGGGCCCGATTCTCGGTGGGCTGATCGGCGCATTGGTTGGCGTTGCGAACCCGGATGTGGTTCCACAGGTACTGCCCTGATCCATTTCTGCTGAAGGAGTAGCAGACACGAAAAGGGTTTGACGGCCGTGCGATGTCGCGGACATTCTTTTAGCGGCCGTCAACGAGTGGTTGTGGCGGTCCGTTCAAGGATGGTGGACGGGCAGCCCGGAGGCTTGGCGGTTCAGGGGTTGACGGCATGTTCGGCGAACTGGCCGCAGGCGCGGAAGCCCAGGCGGCGGTAGACGGGCTCGCCGTCGGCCGACGCCTGGAGGACCGCGATGCGGTGGTCTCGCTCGCGGGCCGTGCGCAGGGCCGCGAGCGTGATGGCGCCGCCATAGCCGCGCCGGCGGTGGTCGGTGAGGGTGGAGATGTTGTAGATGCCGGCGACTCCGGCGTGGTGGAACACTTCTGCGGAGCAGACGGGGCGGTCCTCCACGTAGCCCACCAGGTACCGGGCCGGGCAGGTCGCCGCCAGTGCTTGCGAAGCGGCCTGGGTGAAGAAGCGTCGGACGGTTTCGGAGGGCGGGTTCCAGTTCGCGGCGAGGACTGTGGCGTAGTGGGCGAGCTGTTCGGGTGTGGTCACGATCCGGATGTCCAGTCCCGGGGTGACGGAAGGTGACGGGGTGTCGTCCAGTTCGGCCCACATCGCCGTCTCGTGTTCGGATACCGGCAGACCGGCCGCTGTCAGGCGGTCGGAGAGGTCCGCCGGTGTCGAGGCGGGCCCCACCCACCAGGAGAAAGGACGGCCGGTACCGGCAAGCAACTCCGCGGTCTCGGTAATGCGGGCAGTGACGTCGGTGGCGGTGAAGCGGGCCGCGGCAACGATGTTGAATGTGTCGTCGTCCAGGCCGCTGTCCGCGACCAGGAGGTCACCAGCCTCTGTGACGGTCGCGCCAGACATACTCCGGTGCAGATGACAGGCGTGTTCCGCCAGGTTCCGTTCCATCCTGTCCTGCAATTCGGCTTCGTCGGGGGCGAAATCATTCACGACGGTTGATCCCACCACGACTGCGCGAAGATCGCACGCCATTTTAGGTAGCGACTCGCCGAAGACCAGCACTTTCGATCCATGCCCTAGCCCCCGCAGAATGTGCGAGTTCGGTCGCCGCAAGGTGCCTTCGCTCGCTGATTTCGGTGCCGGTGTCAGGATTCCGGGAGATCGGCGGGGCCGATGCGGCGAATCGTCGGCCACAGGTCCGTCCACGAGGCTGTCAGGTTCTGGCAGAGGAATACTCGGGTGCCGTTCTCCTGGTTGTCGATTCCGTGGTCGTTGTGCACGGCAGTGACCTCGGTGAGCCGGCCGCAGGCTTGTTCGGCCCAGGCCGGCACCCTCGAGGGTGCGTCGGTCCCCATGACGACAGCGGTCGTGTACCGCTCGGGAGGCGGGCCCCACCAGGCGTAGGCCTGATGGCCGCTGTAGACGGGCGGGAAGGGCATGGTCCGGGTGGAGAAGTCGGGGCCGAACTGCGCTATCGCCCCGGCCTGGCCGTAATTGTCGGCCACCACAACGGTTTCGGTAGCTGGTAGTCGATCGACGATCTCGGCGACCGTGCGCCCCATCTCCGGCCAGCCGATCTGTTCACCGAGCTCCCCGTTCACGTCGACCACGGGGGTGTTGGCGAGCATCGATACCGGCAGGACCGGCAGTGCGAACACCGCTGCGATCGCGGCGGAAACGGCGAGCACCGTGGACAACGCGATCGCCCGGAACCTACGGGCGCTGCCGGCGAGCCATTGTGAGGCGGCGATACCGGCCGCAGCCAGCACCGGCGGGTAGGCGGCGACCAGATAATGCTGCTGACCGCTGGTGATCAGCAGTAGTCCCAGGAGGGCGAGAAAAGCGACACCGAAGCAGCGCACATCGCGTTTCAGCAGCCACCACAGGCCCGCCAGCCACACCGGCAGCAGTAGCGGGCCGATGATGACGAGCTGGAAGGCCAGCAGTTCCCATCGGCTGTTGTCGGCACTGATCTCGGTTGCCATCTGCCACTGCGGCCACCCGTTGCGGGCCTGCCAGACGATCGTCGGTGCCGCGATCACCACGGCCAGCACCACCCCGATCGGCAACCATTTGCCGCGCAGCACTTCTCGCGGGCCGGTGGAGATGAGCGCGGCGAGCATCATCGCGGCGTAGACGGCGAGGAACACCCGGTTGAGCAGGCCGAGACCGAGCACGATCCCGGCGACCGCCCATAGCCGCTGATCACCGGTTCGCATCAGGCGGGCGACGAGGAACACCAGTGCGGTGGCGAACGCGACATCGAGTGTCGCGGTGGACAGGATATGGCCGGAGGCCAGGACCAGGATGGAGCTTCCCGCGATTGCCGAGGCGAGCAATTGTGCGCGCCGGTCACCGCCGAATTCGCGGGCGATGAGACCGACCAACAGGATCGTGACGGCAGCCGCCAACATCGCCGGAATACGCAGTGCTACCAGGGAATCCGGTGCGATCTCGTCGGCGATCCGCGCCAGTAGTGGACTCAGCGGCGGGTGATCCGGATATCCCCATGCCAGATGGCGCCCGGATTCCCGGATGTAGAACTCGTCGCGATGGAAGCCGTATCGATGCGAGCACACCATCAGCACTCCGAAAATCGCTGCCGCAAGCGCTATCAGCGGCCAGATCTCGGCACAGGCGCTGCGATAACGGCCCCGCGAGGCTACCTCCGGTGTGCTGATGTCACTCACCTCTCGATTATCGACCGGCGGGCTGGTTTTCGGTGGTCTGTGAGTTCCTCAGCCGTGACGGCCACGACAGACCTTGTACGCGAGAACGACGAGCCGGGCGAGGCGTCGCACCTCACGGGGTGAGCACGAGCTTGCCGCGGACTCGACCGGATTCGCTGAGTTGGTGCGCCCTGGCGGCATCTGCCAGTGGCATGACCTGCGCTACCTCGGCGCGTAGCTTTCCGTGTGCGACGAGGTCGGTGAACTCGGCCAGATCGCTTCCGGAGGCTGCGACGAAGTGCCGGTAGAAACGCGGGTCGTCCAATGGGTCGTCGCGTTGGGTATCGATGAGCCGGCCGTCGGGCCGCAGAATTGTCAGAGAGCGAGGGCCGTATTCGCCGCCCACCAGGTCCAGGACGACGTCGATTTCGATTGCTGCCGTGGTGAAGTCGGTCGTCGTGTAGTCGATCACCTCGTCGGCGCCGAGTTCGCGAAGAAAATCGTGGTTGGCGCTGCGGGCGGTACCGATCACGAACGCTCCGCGGGCTTTGGCGATCTGCACCGCCAAGTGTCCGACGCCGCCGGCCGCCGCATGCACGAGCACCCGCTGCCCGGGTTGCAGCTCGCGCAACGCTTGCCAGGCCGTCAGCCCCGCGGTCGGGAGCGCCGCCGCATGCACGTGGTCGAGGAATGCAGGTTTCACAGCCAAGGAATCGGCCGGCACCACAACGTATTCGGCATAGGCGCCGGAACGGCTGCGCACCATGCCGAACACCTCGTCTCCGGGCCGGAAGTCCGTGGTTCCCTGGCCGACGGCCGCAACAGTTCCCGACACATCGAGCCCCAACGTGAACGGAGGTGGGCCTAGCCGATCCACCACACCCGCGCGTAACTTCCAATCTGCGGCATTCACCGAGGTGGCGGCGACGCGCATCAGCACCTCCCCCGGCCCCGGCTGTGGTGTGTCGACTTCGACGATCTCCAGTACTTCCGGACCGCCGAGCACTCGTTGACTGATCGCTTTCATGGCGACGATCTTCGGCCCGGTTAGTATCGCTACAACAGTAGGCACTTTCGTGATACCGAGGCACCTCATGGATACTCCGCAGGTCACGAGTGGTTCGCCGAGCCTGGTGGAGAGCTACCTCACGCGCTGCCCGGCCCGCGACACCCTCGCCGTACTCGCCGACAAATGGGTCATTCTGGTACTGGGCACGCTGCGGGAAAGCGAGGGCCCGGTTCGGTTCAACGATCTGCGGCGGCGTCTGGACGGCATCACCCAGAAGATGCTCACTCGCACGCTGCGCGACCTCGAACGTCACGGCCTGGTGCGCCGCGTGGTCTACCCCACCATCCCACCCCGGGTCGAATATTCCCTCACCGATATGGGCATCGATCTCGGTCGGATCACGCACACGTTGGGCGAATGGGCTACCCGCAACGCCGATGAGATCACCTCGGCGCGACAGCAATTCGATGCACGTGAGGCAGCTGCCTCCGACTGACCACCACGAGCATCGCCCCGGGAGCTCCGGCAGATCCGCGTGCGCCGTCGGGCCGACTATGGACACACCCGTCATGGATGGCCGACGATAACGGCATGTTGCTCACGCGGGAGGCCGAGCCGTTCGAAGACTCGAGGGCCCGGCTGGAGGCGATCGCCTACCGGCTGCTGGGTTCGGCCAGTGATGCCGAGGATGCGGTGCAGGAGACGTATCTGCGCTGGCAGGCCGCCGATCGTGGGTATGTGGAGACGCCGGAAGCGTGGCTGACGAAGGTGCTCACCAATCTGTGCCTCAACCAGCTGACCTCGGCTCGCGCCCGGCGGGAGACCTATGTGGGGCAGTGGCTGCCGGAGCCGGTGCTGGCGGGTGGGTCGATGCTGGGGCCGGCCGAGACCGTGGAGCAGCGGGAGTCGGTGTCGTTCGCGATGCTCACGCTGATGGAACGGCTCACCGGTAAGGAGCGTGTGGTGTACGTGCTGCGTGAGGCGTTCGGCTACTCGCATCGCGATATCGCCGATCTGCTCGACCTCACCGAGGCCAACTGCCAGCAGGTTTACCGTCGCGCCAAGCAGCATCTCGCGCGGGAACGGGCGGGTATCGAGGTGGACGAGGATGCTGCTCGGCGGATCGTGGCGGAATTCCTGGCCGCAGCGGTCAGTGGGCAGACCGAGACTCTGGTATCGCTGCTGACCGACGATGCGGCCATCATCGGTGACGGCGGCGCATTCATCACGACGCTGAACCGGCCGCTTGTCGGTGCGGAACGCGTCGCGCGGTTCCTGCGGCTGGCGATCAAGCCCTCGAACAGTTCGTGGGACAAGCTCGGGGGCACGCCGGACATGTTCGCGACCATTGCCAACGGCATGCCCGCGCTGGTGCTGGTGTCGGAGGATCGGCTGGTCGGCATGGTGGTGTTGCAGGCGACGGCCGACGGCATCGCCGCAATCCACGGTCAGGCCAATCCCGACAAGCTGGCCTACGCCAACCGTCAGTGGGCCTCTGTCGCACCGGGAGCACCACTACCCAAGCCTTGGTGATGCACGTCACAGTCGACGACTGTCAGTATTCGCAGCCCTGTCCGGTTCAGGTATCGAACCCACCGAGACAGGAGCACACCATGAAACATCGCATCGTCGTCCTCGGAGCCGGGTATGCCGGAGCCGTCACCGCGGGCCGGCTGGCCAAGCGACTGCACCGTGACGACATCGAGATCGCGCTGGTCAATTCCGATCCCGATTTCGTCGAACGGATCCGCATGCACCAGCTCGCCGCCGGTCAGGACCTGCCGGTCCGTCCGCTGCGGAAGATCTTCGCGGGCACCGGTGTTCGGGTGCGGATCGCATGGGTCGATTCGGTCGACGCGGATCGCAAGACCGTCGAACTGCGGGACGAGACCGGCACCGAGACGCTGGCCTACGACACCCTGGTCTACGCGCTGGGCAGCACCATCGCCGATTTCGGCGTGCCCGGCGTCACCGAGCACGCACACAATGTGGCGAGCAAGCAGGCCGCGCTGCGGTTGCGGGCGCGCCTGAACGAGATGACAGCGGGTGAGACCGTGCTGATCGTGGGCGGCGGACTCACCGGCATCGAAGCGGCGACCGAGATCGCCGAGGCGCATCCGGATGTGCAGGTCGCCATCGTGGCGCGCGGCGGTGTCGGCGACTGGCTCGACGAGAAGGCGCAGGCCCACCTGCACCGGGCTTTCGAGCGTTTCGGCATCACCGTGCACGAGGGCGCCGACGTCACCCAGGTCACCGAGGCCGGGGTCACCACCCGCTCGGGAACAGCGATTCCGGCGTCGACGACTGTCTGGACGGCAGGTTTCGCGGTGCACCCGATCGCGGCGGCGAGCACGCTCACCGTCTCCGATGCCGGGCGCATCGTCGTCGATGCCACGCAGCGCTCGGTCTCGCACCCGGACGTGTATGCCGTCGGCGATGCCGCGCACGTCGCCGGCGTGGGTGGCAAGACGCTGCGCATGGGCTGCGCCACCGCGACCCCGATGGCCTGGCTGGGCGGTGATGTCATCGCCGCCCGGCTGACCGGACGCGAGGTTCCCGACGCCCCGATCGGCTACAACAGCCAATGCATCAGCCTCGGCCGCCACGATGCCATCGTGCAGGACGTGACGAAGGAGGATCAGCCGACCGCGAAGGTCGACGTCGGCCGCAAGGGAGCGCGCAGGAAGGAGCTGATCTGCAAGGCCACCGCGTGGGGTGTCAATCATCCGACGCTGATGCTGCCGAGTCTGCGGCGGCGCCTGATCGTGAACGATGCGGCACCGGTCACGACCGTCTGAGTTCGCGGGTACGGGGCCGGCGCAGATCCGTCCAGCTCGAGGGCGACGGGAGCGCCGGCCCCGAACATGCTGCGCCGCAGCGGATCAGCTCATCCACCAGGCGCTAGCGTGTGCGGTCGGTTGACGACCAGTGAGTCCACCATCGATACCATTACTACATGCGCATGCCACTATTTATTGTCGTGCACGAAATGGAAGCCCGTTCACTCCAGAGCGCCGGCCGAATCTACGTTGTAGACTTCATCTACGTTGTAGACGATGCGATGGAGGTGCCGGTGCCGGAAGAGCGAACGGTGCGGATGGTCGAGTCGACCGGCGTCCGGTTGTACACGGAGGCGACCGGGTCGGGCCCAGCGTTGGTGCTGGTGTCCGGGGGCGGCGGTGACGTGGCGATGTACGAGCAGGTGGTCGGGTTGCTGGCCGACCGCTACCGAGTGATCACATTCGACCGGCGCGGCAATTCCCGCAGCGCATTCACCGAACCGGATACCGCTATCGATGTCGCCACACAGGCTGCCGATGTCGTGGCGATCCTTGATGCCTACGGCATCGACCGGGCGTTGGTGTTCGGCAACAGTGGCGCGGCGATCATCGCCCTGGAGATGATCGCGCGGCACAGTGAGCGAGTGCTGGCCGCGATCGTGCACGAACCACCGCTGGTGCAGTTGTTGCCGGCCGATAGTCCTGCGCGGCAGGAGATTGAGCGCATCCATCAGCTGGCTGTGAACAAAAGCCCGATGCGGGCGTTCGCCGCATTCGGGGTGATGACCGCGCCGCACCTGCCCGCGCCGCTGCGGTCGCAGGCAGGGCAGGCGGTACTCGCAGGAGGTAGCACCGCGGCGCTGGCAGTCGCGCGGACCGTGCACCGGATCACCGGGCGGTCGCCGTCGCCGATGACGCGCATACTCGGCAATACCGATCTGCTGCTGCGGCGGGAACTGCCCAGCTTCTGTTTCGACTACCAGCCCGACCTCACCGCACTACGAACGACTCCGGTGCGGTGGCGGCCAGCCGTCGGCCGCGACAGCTCCGGCCGCCCGTATTTCGTCGCTGCTGAAACGCTGGCTACGCGGCTCGGCACCACATGCGTCGAATTCCCTGGCGGGCACACCGCTTTTCAGACCGACCCCGGTGAATTCGCAGAGCAGCTGCTGGAGACGCTCGCGGAGTTGACCTCGTGAGCGCGGACAAGGCACCGAAGCGCACGGTAAGAACCGCCTTGAACCGCGATTACATTGCGGCAGTAGCTCTGTCGGTGATCGATGAGACCGGCCTCGACGGATTCTCCATGCGCAAGCTTGCTGCCGCGCTCGGTGCCGATCCGATGGCCGCCTACCGGCATGTCACCGATCAGCAGGGCCTCTTCGACGCGGTCGCGGTCCGGCTGTCGGCCGAGATGGACCTCGACAACCTTGCCTGGCAGGCCGATTGGCGGGAGCTGATGCGCGACTATGCCGACCGGCTGCGCGTCACCCTGCAGCGCCACCCGCACGCCGTGCCGGTGTTCGCGAGCCGCCCGGTCCGCGCGCCTGCAGCAATCGAGATCGGCGACCGAATGCTCGACCGGCTGTGCGAGGCCGGATTCACCCCGGCGGTCGCCCTGCAGCTCACCCGCTGCTTACGCGAGTACACGATCGGACATGTGATGGGCTGGGCGACTGTGGTGACCGGACGCAGCCGTAAACCGGCACCCGACTCCCCCGACCACACCCCACTCGCGGCAGCAGCGGACGCTACCGCCGGCACCGACCATTTCGACCTCGGCCTCACCGCCATGCTCGACGGATTCAGCCGCCATCTCGCCCCTGGAAACCCCTGACGAACCGCTACGCGTCGATATCCAGAAGGACCGAAATTGTGATGCCGAGCGGTCACACAAGTGGTCTCCTTGCTATATGCAGCATTGGCGGCAGTCACCGAGCGGACGAAAGGCGGCTCGATGAATCACGGTGATGCACTGGCCCGTAACCAGGAGAACTGGGACGAACGCGCAGACATCCATGCCCGGTCACAGATGTATGACGTGGAGGGCTTCCTGGCGGACCGGTCACTGATCTCGTCGGTGGTCCGAAACGATCTGTCGGTCCTGCAACCACACCTGCCGTCCTCGGGGGTCAGCGGTCGATCACTGCTGCATCTGCAGTGCCACATCGGGACCGACACCGTGTCATGGGCACGACTCGGCGCCGTCCGGGTCACCGGATTGGATCTGTCGCCGAATTCGCTGCGCCACGCCCAACGGATCGCCGAACGAGACGGTCAGGCAGTCACCTGGGTGCAGGGCGATGCCCGGGTCGCATCCTCCCTGATCGACGAGCAGTTCGACACTATTGTCACCAGCGCGGGGACCATCGTATGGCTGCCGGAATTGTCGGGGTGGGCGCAGTCCATTCACGATCTACTCACACCCGGTGGCGTCTTCATGATCCGAGACGACCATCCGATACTGGGGGCGATGGAGTTCGAGCCGTGGACCATCAGCGATGACTACCTCTCCGGTGGCGGTACCCGCACCTATGACGACGACGGTACGTACACCGAGAACACCGACGTGGCGATTCGCCAGACAACGAACTACGAGTGGCGCCACGATCTCGGTGAAGTCCTCACCGCGCTCCTGGAAGCAGGCCTGCGCATCGAGGCGGTTCACGAGCTTCCCTACATGGATTGGCCGGCGTTCCCGGCGTTGGTTCCCGAACCGCGTGGCTGGACATTGCCCGCAGACCTGCCACGCATACCGTTGAACTTCGCGATCGTCGCGCGCCGGGCCGGCTGAGTTCCAGGCGAGCACAGCGGCTTTCGAGTGCCGCGCGACAGCGGCCTACCTATCCCAGAGGTCGCAGTGGTGTGTGGTCCGCATGTTGAAGGGTTCGATTGCGTCGGGCTCGAGCGACAGGGCGAGATCTGAAGCGTCGAGTCGGGGCCAGGTCGGCGCGGAGTCGCCGTTCGGGTTGCCGGTTCGGATGAATCGGGTCCAGTAGCCGACGAGTTGTTCGGCCAGGGAGCCCTGAGCGGTGGTGAGTGCGGGGCCGTCGGGGAAGTCGAACAGGAAGTACGTCTCTGATCCGTGGACGGTCGCAGGTTGCAGGAGTGCGGGCACCGGGTTTCCGCCCGGGGTCGGGGCGGTGGGGTCGGTGAAGGTGTAGGCGTAGGTGGGGGCCCGTTCGGCGTGGTCACGGCCGGATCTCCAGGAACCGCAGATCCAATCGCGGTCGCTGAACACCCGGCTTGCCGCGGCGGTCGGCGAGGTGAACGCGTTTACGGGGTACCGCTGTTCGACGAGATCGGCCGCGTCGCCGAACGCGGTTCTCAGAATGGCCGAGTACCGGTCGGCGGTGATCGGTTCAGGGAAGGCCGCCACCGTGAACTCGGCGTGTTCGTCGAGCGTATTGCCTTGCAGCAGTGCGATGTCGGATTGCTGCCGGGCGGCGAAAGCACTGCTGGGTTCTACTGGGACGAGCGGCGTTCCGTACGCGACAAGCGGAAACATGGCGGTGTAGGGAAGCAGCGTCTCGGCGGGTAACGCACGCAGGCACGCGATGTCGGTGCAGGACAACTGCTCGGCCAAAGCCTGGCCGGCGCCCTGGATGGTGGTGAGCGGCTGCCAGGTCGCGATTGCGCCGATACCTTCCCCGAGAGCCCCGGCCGGATGGTTGGTTCGGCATGAACCGCTCTGAATGATCGCGCGGTGGAGAGGTTTCGAGCTTCCGGCGCTGTCATGAGGGTGCAGGCGCTCATCGCACCGGCCGAGGCTCCAGCCAGGGTTACCAGATTCGGATCCCCGCCGAAGTGGGCGATATTGGCTCGAACCCAGCGCAGCGCCGCCACTTGATCTTGGAGCCCGAAGTTGCTGTCGCCAAGTGCTGGGTGGCTGAAGAAGCCGTACACACCCAGCCGATAGTTGACGGTGACCACCACGACGTCGCCGGACTGCGCCAGACGTGTCGGATCGTAGATCGAGCCCGCGCCGGTGATGAAGCCACCACCCGGAAGCCACACCAGGACCGGACGATTCTTACCGGGTCCCGCGGGAACGGTCACGTCGAGGGTCAAACAGTCCTCGCTCTGCGGCACCCCGGATGGCATATCGGGCGCTTCCGGTTGCATGCAAGCCGGCCCGGAGTTCGTCGCATCGCGCACACCGGTCCAGTCGGTTGCAGGTTGCGGTGCAGCCCAACGTTTCTCGCCGATCGGCGCGGCCGCGTAGGGGATCCCCCGGAACTGGTGCACACGATCACCACCGGTACCGCGGACCTTCCCGGACTCGGTGGCGACGACGGCGTCACTCGGGTCATCGACCGGCGATGTACACGCGATCAGCCCGAGTAGCGCAACAAGTATGTAGGCGGCCAGGGCTCGACGGCGGCTCACTTACCGCGCTCGGTTCGTTTGGCGCCGCGACTGCCCCACCCGGCCAGGGCCGCGCCTGCGGCTCCCATGACGACGTAGCAGGTCAGCAGGACCGGAAACCCGCCCGGGAGCCCGCCGAGCAAGCCACCGTTCTGGTGGTCGGCGAGCAGCCGGATGGCACTCTGCACGCCGAGCACCAGCAGGATCATTCCCAGGACCAGGGTGATTGTGTGACGCACTGCTGCCTTCTCCCATCGCTCCCGGGGAGCACTTCGCCGTTATGGTTCGATCGAACCATAACAGGTTGTTGATACGATCGCACCATAAACTGACCTGGCGAAAGGAGAGGGCTCATGCCTCGGCAGGTCGACCACGATTTGCGCCGCCACCAGATCGCGGAAGCGGTGTGGCGGCTGGCCGGACGCGGTGGGCTGGAGCAGGTCACGCTGCGCCTGGTCGCCGCGGAGGCCGGAGTCTCGGCACGACTTCTGCAGTACTACTTCGGCACTCGCGATCAGCTGCTGCTCGGCGCGTTGGAAATCCTCAACAACGAGGCCGAACAGCAAGCCAAACAACGCATGGCGGCCCTCGGTGAGTCCCCCGGCATGCGCGCGGTCGTCCGGGGTGTCCTCCATGAAATGCTGCCGCTCGATGAGGAACGCCGTAACCGCCACATCGTGTACGCGGCGTATTTCATCCGCTTTCTCACCGAGCCCACCCTCACCTCGGTGGCCCGGGATGCGCCGCCCGCACTGGCCGACCTGGTCGCCGAGCTGATCACTGAAGGGCAGAGGCTCGGTCAGGTCCGAAACGAAGCCGACCCGACCGATGAAGCGATGTTCCTCTTGGCCGGCACGGAAGGTCTGCAGACTCGGGTTCTGCTCGAGCAGCTGTCCACAGAGCGCGCTGTCGCACTGATCGATATGCAATTGGACCGCATCTTCATCAACGACACTCGTGCCGAGGCAGATATCTGATCCGGCACAGGAACCGAAATCCCATTGATCGGTAGGACGGATTCGGTTCGCGTCGCGGGGCACTTAGCTTCGACACCATGACAGAGACTTTCAGGCAGGCCGGGTCGTGCAGAAGCGGCTGCGGCAGGAACTAGGTGACGAGGTGGTCGACACCATTCTCGCCGGTCAGCTGCCCGAACAGGCTCGTTGATCACCGAACAACCAGGCAGAAGGAGACAATGGTGAAGTACATGGACCCGTGGGCCCCGCCGGAAAGGTAGGACACTGATGACTGCCAATGAATCCGGGAACACTCCCGCCGCACTGACGACGGGCGTCATCGTCACCGGCGGTGCGTCCGGTATCGGGTTGGCCTCGGGCCGCGCCCTGGCGCAGGTCGGACGACCGGTCGCGCTCTGGGACATCAACGAAGCCAAGGCGGTGTCCGAAGCAGCCCTGATCGCCGACGAGTTCGGGATCGAGGCTGTCGGGGTCGGTGTCGACCTGAGCGATCCGAACCGTTACGCCGCCGCACTGCGCACCACCCGTACGGCACTCCCGAGCATCGGCGGACTTGTCCACGCCGCGGGCATCGTCGACTCCGGGAATCTCGACGGCGTGACCGTCGAGGTGTGGGACCGCGGGATCAACACACATTTGCGGCCGCTGATCCTCCTGGTGAAGGAACTACTTCCGGATTTCGAGGAGAACCAGGGTTCAGCGATCGTCGGCATCGCGTCGATCAACGCCACCCTGGGCAATGCCATCAATCCGGTCTACACGGCGGCGAAGGGCGGCATGCTGTCGATGGTCCGCTCCCTCGCAGACCGGCTCGGGCCGAGCGGTATTCGCATCAACTGCGTCTCGCCGGGAATGATCCTCACTCCCATGCTGCAGCCGACCGTCGACGCCCTGCCCGAAGGTGCACTCGAACGCCGCATCCTGCTCGAGCGCCTGGGCCGACCCGAGGAAGTGGCTCAGGCAGTGCGCTTCCTGCTGTCCAACGAAGCCAGCTACATCACCGCCACCGAACTCGTCGTCGATGGTGGCAACATCTCGTCGCAACGTATGTGACAGGTGGCCGCCCCGGTGGACAGTTTGGTGCCGAAGCTGAATTCGCTGTAGCAGTGTGGCATTCATAGCGATCACCTCAATTCTCGGTGGAGTCGGCGCGGGCGGCCGCGGTGAGGGAACCCAGGACCTGGGTCAGTTCCTGGGCGGGATCATCCGGGGCGACGCGGGTCCGCCAGGCGATGTAGCCGTCGGGCCGGATCAGTGTGGCCCCGGTGGACTCGATGCCGTAGGCGTGCTCGAACGCCTCCTGGTCGTCGAACTCGACGTCGGTCCCGGCCTGCTGGAAATCGACTCCGATGCCCAGCTGCGCGCTCGCGTGGGCGGCTGCTGCGGCCCAACGCTCATCGGCTGAGAGCAGGACCCAGTCGCGTTCGATCAGATCGAGCGTGGAGCGCTTGTCGTCGCCGATACGCACCCACTGGTGCGGGGCGCGGGTACCGGGCTGACCGGCCCACTGCTCGGGGAGTTGCGCGGGCGGCAAGGACGCGTCCGCACCCAGCACCGCAGCCGAGCGGTACAGCTGCCCCAACTCGATGGCCGAATCGTCGAGCACCGGGGTATCCGGGGTATCGACTGTCAAGAAGGCCTTGTAGTCGGCGCGAGCGAACAGTTGATCGTGACGCAGGTCTGCGGTCGGGCGGCGCTCGGCGTCGTAGGTGTCCAGCAGCCGCGGGTCCGACTCGCCCGAGAGCACCGCGGCCAGTTTCCAGGCCAGGTTGTGCACATCGTGGATACCGGTGTTGGCGCCGTACCCGCCGCGGTTGGGCGGCAGTTGGTGCGCTGCGTCACCGGCGAGGAAGATTCGTCCCTGTGAGAAGCGGTCGGCGATCAGACCGGCCAGCTTCCACCGCCCGGTGGTGACAAGTTCGATGGGGATATCGGTACGG
The DNA here is from genome assembly GCF_001613265.1 of Nocardia vermiculata NBRC 100427. GTDB lineage: Bacteria > Actinomycetota > Actinomycetes > Mycobacteriales > Mycobacteriaceae > Nocardia > Nocardia vermiculata. The sequence goes on along the minus strand of NZ_BDCA01000016.1, from coordinate 17,397 downwards.
CCGATCGCGCGCTGCACTGTTTCGATCTGCTCGGCGGGGGTGAGTTCGACGTCATCGGGGAGCATCAGCACCCACCGACCATCGGAGTAGGTGGTCAAGAACGCCGTGAAGTCCGGCTGCTCGATCTCGAACTGGACCACGCCGTGCTGCAGGTACTCCTCGAGCGGGGCACGGAACAAGATGCTGCGCTGCACCGACAGTGGGCCGACGCCGTGACGCTCGATCCCCAGCTCGGTGCGCACCGGGCTGTCCGCACCGTCGGCGGCCACCACATAGCCGGCACGCAATGCGTACTCGTGGCCGTCGTCACGGCTGCGCAACGTCGCGGTGACTCCGTCGTCGTCCTGAGCCAGGTGCAGCAGTTCGGTGCCCAGACGCAAGTCGGCACCACACTCGCGGGCTCGCTCACGCAGCAGCGGTTCGAGTTTGTCCTGGGTGATCGCGATCGCGTGGACCGGCGACTGGTCGGCGCCGTAGGAGCCCTTGCCACCGGGGCTCCAGGGATATTCCTCCAACCAGGTGCCGCTGAGGCTCTCCACCCGGGCGCGCCGCGGCGGTTTCATGCCTTGCAGTGAGGCGGGCACCTCGACGCCGGTCTGACGGAAGTGCTCGATGGTGCGGGTGGTGAAACCGATCGCCCGGGGGTGCGGCGAGCTGCCGTAGTGCTTGTCGACCACCACGACGGGCACGCCCTGCCAGGACAGGAAAACCGCCGCGGACAGTCCGACGAGGCTTCCGCCGACGATGAGGACCGGTGTCTGTTCGAGTTCGTTGACGCTCATTTCGATCATCCCTTCCGAGGTCTCGCTGGTATCTCCATTCCAGGAAAGCACAACTGACTAACAAACACAAGTGACTTACGTATTTAACTCACTTTCGCTCTCTGCTAGCCTGGGTCCATGCCTGCTGAACCACTCGGACGCCGCGCCCGGAAGAACTCCCAGACCCGCCGCGCCCTCGCGGACGCCGCCGAGCAGCTGTTTCTGGAGAAGGGCTACGACCAGGTCAGCGTGAAAGAAATCGCCGACGCGGTCGACATCTCGGTGCCGACGATGTTTCGCCACGTTCCCGACGGCAAAGAAGCCATGATGTTCGACGACGGTGCCGAACGTCTCGAAAGCCTGCTGACCGCGGTCACCCAGCGCCCGGCCGAACAGTCACTGATGACAGCGCTGCGCGAGTTCCTGCTGGGGCGGGGGCTGTTCCTCACCGATCCGAGCCCGGAGATCCGCCGGCGCACCGAGCTGATCATGAACACCCCCGCATTGCGCGAATACTCGCGCCGACTGTGGATCCGGTGCGAGGCCCCCTTGGCTGCTGCGATCGCCGCCGAATTGGGCAGGCCCCCCGAGGACATCACCGCCCGTGCCGTCGCGCGCTACGTCCTCGAGATTCCTCAATTCGCCGGCGGCGAGCCCGATCCCCGCGCCGCCCTGGATGCGATCTTCGCCTTGCTGGAACACGGCATGCACGGCGTGGCCTGACCCCGGCCCTCCCGAGGCCGGCAGAGCGGCACGGTCTTCTCTGCGAGGCTCGGCCCCTCGGCATCTGCTGGGCCTATGACCGCGACAACCTCACTATCCTGACGTGATGCCCCGTCCGACGCTCGTCCTCCTCTGGCCGAAGCGCATGGGGCGGCCTTACTCGAAGCCGAGCTGTACTGCAGCGATCCAAAGACTCACCGCGACCGGGCAGAGAATCGAGTCGTGGATGTCGCAGGGTTGAAGCTTCCCGACTGGCGAGCGATCCAGACTCGCGAATACGAAGTCTGGGATGACGCAGACCTTCGGATCGATACGAGCACCACTTCCCCGCACAGCGCAGCAGCACTGATCCTGGCCGCGATCTCATCCGGGACGATCTGACACATATGTGCGGATGTCAGGGGCTACACCCTCACCCGGGGCCGTCCTGCACCGGATAGTCGATGACGACCACACCGCCGGTGGCGTAGTTGACGACGTCGGCGGCCAGCCGCCGGCCTTGCGGCGACGACCGCGCCGCAGCCAGGGCGGCGGCGTCAGCGAAGTCGGCTTCGAAGATGGCGAAGTACGGCGCCTCCCCGTTCGTCGCCGCGACGTCGAAGCTGTAGCGCCACGCAAGCACGCCGGGCCATTTCCTGACCAGCGGAAGGTGGTTGTTCACGTAGTAGTCACGGAAGTGGTCAGGGTCGGCAGGCTTGGGATACAGGACCACCGTCTTATGCATGACGACCTCCGTCCAGATCAGGGATGTGGGTGAGTGTGATGGCCGGAACCTCGGTCGGTGGACCGCGCATGGGACACCGCACGGAATGCAGGGGCCGGTGAACTGGGCACGCTGCGCATCGGATACAGCCTCAGCACAGGGGCCGAGACGGCACCGGCCCTGGTGGACAGGCTCATTTGCAGCAGCCCTGGACTCGAGGTCGGCGCGGTCCCGATGGCGACACCGGAGATCTCCCCCGCGGTCGCCGACGGCCGCATCGATGCGGGAATCACCCGCGGTGAACAGCCGGGTCGTGGCGTGCGCCGGTTCCTGCTGCGGCGCGAGCGCATCGGGGTCCAACTGGCACAGCACCATCCACTGGCCGAACACCCCGAGATCGAGATCGCCGATGCGGCCTCGTATCCGCTGCGACTCCCCGACCGTACAGCCACCCCCGTGATCCACGACCAGCTGTCCGAACTGTTCCGTGACACCCAGCCGAAACCCCGGTTCCACACGCCCGCAGTATCTTTCGATATATCTCAGCGCGATCTACGCGACGGACTCACCCTTGCTCCGGCCGGTGAAGTCGCGGTGACGACACAACCGGCCGGTCTCACGTGGCGACCGCTGCGGGGCGCACCCACCTTGACCATCCATCTGGTCCTCCCGCACGTGCAGTCACCGCTGCATCGCCGTGTCCGCACCATCGCCAAAGCCCTGGCACATGAGCTGCACTGGTTACCGGACTGACGCGCCGCAATAGTGGGAGTACTTCGTCCGGACCACACATGCGGGGTCGGTCGAGCTGGATGGTGACACCGCGACCGGCCGGGCCTACATCTGCGAGCTCGGACGGTTGAACGACGGCCGGTCGGTATTCACCTACGCGCTTTTCCACGGCCGCTACCGGCGTACCGCGGACGGGCGGAAGTTCGCCGAACGCACCTACGAGGTGCGCTGCTTCGACACCGCTCCGCTGACCGGTTCACCGGAGGTCGTCTGGAATACCGCAGCCGCACCGGAACAATCCGCAGCGCCCGAGGCGTCCTGATTCCGGGGACTGACCTGCAGCGCGGCAGCCGGGGGTAGCGACACATCCAGATCTATCGAACAAACGTTCGACAATGGGATAGAGTGGCTCGTGTGAACACACATTCGACTGCACTGGCACCGAATGCTCCGGCACGAAGCTGGTCGGAACTGGCCGATGTCGACTTGCTACGCACCCTCGTCGAAACCGAACGCCGCCGACACCAGCTGGGTGCAGCCATGGCCGGGGCCGTCGCGGAGGCCGAGCGTCGTGGCCTCGCCGTCGACACCGGCTACCGCGACACCGCGGAGCTGTTGAGTGATCTACTGCGAATCAGCGCCTCCGAGGCACGCCGGCGCATCGGATATGCCGCTCCGCGAGCCCGTTCACGTGCCAGAAAGGCATGGCGGGCGGTAGCACCGCTGCCACTCTGATCGGCGGCGCCCGCAAAGCCGGCTCGGCGCGGCGCTTGGGCGCGCTGCACCTACAGGCGCTCGCACCCCAGCATCCTTCGACGGAGCCAAAGAGCTGGTGACCGGTATCCGGCTGGCAGAAACAGATGTCGACCTGTCGATCAGTGACGGTCCGGAAGGTCTAACGCTGGTTCGGGCTCCTCACCCAGCAACTCCTGCGCTGCAGTGTCCACAAAAGCGTTGCGGCACTGGAGAAAGACCTCCGCACCTGGATCGACCCAATGGAACACCACCCCGCGCCCGTTCGTCTGGCGCAAGACCGCCGAGGAGATCCTCGACTCCCTCGCCCGATATCTGCAATGTATTTCAGGCGCGGAACACTGGTCATGACCCACAGCTGGTAATCGTGCCCCGGAATTCCGCAATCTGTGTTGAGCGCAGAGCGAGTCCGACTCCCAGGCCGAGCGTCACCGCGATTGCGTGCTGATCGCCGATGATCAACAGGGTCACCGCGATCACGGCGAATCCGATACGGAGGGGCAGCGACACGGCCCGTGGTGCCGCCCGGGTTGCCGTTGCCCCGGCCACTGCCAGGGTCATTGTCGCCAGGGAGCTCCCCGCGTCGTCCGGCCCGCCCACACCGACGAGGACACAGTTGCAGGCAATCCCGCCCACGACGAACAACACTATGCCCCAGCGCCATTCGAGTACTCGCGCCGTGAAGACGACGCTGCCGGCCAGGGTTGCCAAGTTGAAACCCGCCCCCCACCAGCCGCCGTATTGCACCACCACCGATGTGGCCAGCCGCCACACCTCGCCCTGCCGGATGAGCATGGCGCTGCGCTCGGCCCGTGTCAGTAATCCGGGCTCGAGGAGTTGGGCGACCCACCCGGCGCTGACGACGGTGAACAACGCCGCACCCCACACGGGGACCCGCCACCGTGGACGCCGGGCCGGTACGCACGCCAGAACCGTCCACGCGCACAGATAGACCGCCGCGTACAGCTGACTTTCCAGCATCGTCATCAGCCCCCGCGGCTCATGCCGGCCCAGAAACCGCAGTGATGTTCGGCGGCGAGATCGACTCGCGCCACACCGCTCGCACCGGGGGCGAGGGCCTGGGTGTAGGGCGGGTTCACGTCGGCCCGGAACGTCGGCCAGTCCGGCCGCCCAGGACCGTTCGGATCACCGGTTCTGGCGAAACTCGTCCAATAATCGATGATCCGATCGGACAGTTGCTGCTGCTCGGGAGTGAAATGCACTGAAAGGCCGGCGATATCGAACAGCGACAACACATCCGACGAGTGGTAGGCGCCCATCGGCATCTTCGTCGGTTCCGGGAGCAGCGACGGCGGCTTCGGGTCGGCGAATTCGAACTGGTGCACCGGAGTGTACCGGGCCAGCTTGCGCGATGAATCGTACTGGGTGCAGGCCCATTTGCGGTCGGTGATGACCGCGGCGAACGCCTCTGCCGCCGAACCGTATGCCGAGCGCGGATATTCGGCGTCGACCTTCGCGCGGTCGGGGCCGAAGGTCTCGGTGAGGACCTCGTCGTAGGTCCGGTCCGTCACCGGTTCCGGGTAGTCGTAGTAGACCGCGTTGAGGGTGGCCTCGTTGCGGGTGTTCCCGGAAATGATCGGGACCCGCATGAACTGCCCTTTATCCAACGCGTCGATCGGGTCGACCGGAAGGACCGGCGTGTCGAAGGCGGGGTTGACGAAGCCGCCGAGCACGGGCATCAGCTTGTCTACCGGAAGCCCGCGCATGCAGTCGATGACCGCTGCCGGGTCGCGACCGCCGCAGCCGAGCTCGGTCGCGGTCTTCCTCCCCCGCTCCTCGATCTCGCTGCGCGGCCGGAAGACCGCGCCGGCCTTCTTGTGCCGCTCGTCGAAGTTGTCGAGCCAGCTGACATTGCAGGCTCCGCTCTGCAGCACCGCCTTCTGGAACAGCCCGGCTGCGCCGGGCGAGGTGAGCTGGGCGCAGCTGCTCATCGCACCGGAGGACTCCCCCGCAAGCGTCACATTGCCCGGATCCCCCTGGAAGGCACCGATATTGCGCTGCACCCACGACAGCGCGGCCTGCTGGTCACTCAGCCCGAATGTGCCGGAGCCGGGCAGCCCGGGCAACCCGTAGTAGCCCAGCATGCCGAGCCGGTAGTTGATTGTCACCACGACGACGTCGCCGCGCTGTGCGATCCGTGCCGGGTCGAGACTGCTACCTGTGCCGTTGACGAAGGCGCCACCGTGTATCCACACGACGACGGGTTTCGGGCCGGTGGTTTTCCCGGACGGCACGGTCACATTCAGGTAGAGGCAGTCCTCGGCGGTACTGCCCCCGGGCACCGCGCCCGGATTCTGCGCGCATGCGGGCGGCGGCTTCGTCGCGTCGCGCTCGCCGTTCCATGCCGCGGCGGGCTTCGGGTCCTGCCAACGCAGGGGGCCGACCGGCGGTGCCGCGTAGGGGATCCCCCGGAATACACGCGCGATATCGGTGACGGACCCGCGCACGAGGCCGCCCTCGGTCCGCACCACCGCGCTACCGCCCCGGCCCGGGGCTGGTCGGCTACCACCATCGCCCGTGGCGTCTCCGGGCGAGGCGTCTGCGCCACAAGCAGTTACGGCAAGCACTGTCGTCGAGACCAGCAGCGCCGAAAGCGTGCGCCATAGTTTCGTTTTCATGTCAGACCATCCCTGCTCACGCCGCGGCTCACGGCCGAGTTCCTATCGTTCGACGCCGGGCCGCATCGGCCGGGTACCACATCCCGGAGGCGAATGCCGCGGTGGTACTTCGTCATTGGTGTGGCCCGGCAATGGCGACGACACGCGCCGTGCGCTGTCTGCGCACTGTCACCTGCAGTGCTCGCACGACCGGTAGCGCACTCGATGCCAGCGTGTCGAGGCGCGACCGGTGGTGGTGCCGGGCCTCGCGAGACACCACGTGGTGAAGCTTGGCCGCCGCAATCAGCGCGGTGAGGACCGCATCCGCGGGCGCGATCGCGGCGGTGTCACCCGGCACGCGCAGAGCGCCGTCGACCGCCGAACACAAGCTCAGCCGGTGCGTCCGGTTCCGGACTACCGTGCGATGAACCGGCAACACACCCATCGCTCGTCCGGGCTCGGGTACGAGCACACCCGCGTCGACCAGCTGAGCCTGCACCAGCCGCAACGCCTCGAGGTGGCCTTTGCGGATCCAGTGCCGCCATTGGCGTGGCCGGCTGGCGCGAATCATGGTCAGCGTGTCGTCGAGCACGGGATCACCGGTGGCGCCACCGGCTCCGGTTACGCGAGCGGCGCCGCCCACATCGACGATGTGACCACGCAGCAGCAGGTCCGCCAATGCGGCAGCGCGGACGAGGTATCCGAGAAGGTGGCGATCGCGGACCCTTCGGCGATCGGTCCGGTATGCGAGCAGATAGGCCTTCGCGGGCAATGATTCCGTCATGCATACATCGTGGAAACTCATGCCGCCCGTTCGCTTCCGCACAAGGTCGACCCAGGCCCCGACTTTGGTTCAGCACGGCCCTACCGACGGATGTGCGCGGTCCGGACTTCTCGTCAGGCCAGTCCGGCGTCGTGTGCGGCGAGGGCGATCTGGGTGCGGTTGTCCAGCGCGAGTTTGGTCAGGATGTGTGAGACGTGCGCTTTGACGGTGGGCACGCTCATATAGAGCTCGGTGGCGATCTCGGCGTTGGGCTTGCCGGAAGCGATGGCCAGCGCCACCTCCAGTTCACGTTCGCTGAGCTTCGCGAACGCGGTCCGGGCTCGCTCATAGCTGCCGGCATCGGCGGTCACTTTGTTCATCAGTTTGCGGGTGACCTGCGGGGACAAAATCGGATCCCCGCTGGCCACCCGCTGGATGGCCGCCACGATCTCCGCGGGCGGGGTGTCCTTGAGCAGGAAGCCGTCCGCGCCGGCGTGCAACGCCCGCAGGATGTTCTCGTCGGTGTCGAACGTGGTCAGCACGATGACCGCGGGCGGCGCCGCGCTGCGTGCGCGCAGCCTTCCGGTGGCGGTGACACCGTCCATCTTCGGCATCTGGATATCCATCAGCACCACGTCGGGCGCATGTGCCGCAACCGCTTCCAGCGCAGCATCGCCGTCGGCGGCCTCGCCGACAACGGCGATATCGCCCGCGCCATCCAGCATGATCGTCAATCCCGTCCGAACGAGCGCGTCGTCGTCGGCTATGAGGACCCGGACCTCTTTGCTCACGTCGGCCAGGGTAGCCAGGCATGCACACGAAATTCGCCCGCTGCCGTGAATTCGTGGTCGAGGCGGCCGCCGGTGAGCCGTACCCGCTCGGTCAGCCCAACCAACCCGGTGCCGGTCCCGGGAGCCTCCGCAGGAGCGTGGCCGGTCGGATTGCGGATCTCGATCTGCAACCCCGCGCCCGGGGCGCCGCCGATGCCGACGAATACCGGCAGTCCGGCCGCATGCTTTCGCGCGTTGGTCAAACCTTCTTGGACGATCCGGTAGCCGGTTCGGCCCACCGCCGCGGGCAGGGACGCCTTGTCCGCTACCTCGTCGTCGACATCGACCGCGACGCCCGCCGACCGCGATTCCGCGACCAGCGCCGCCACCTCGGCGAGGCCGGGCTGCGGCCGGTCGGCCGTCTCATCGTCGCGCAGGACGTTGATCACATCACGGAGTTCCCCGAGCGCCTGATGCACGCCCTCGCGGATCACCCCGGCGGCCTTCGCGACCTGTGCCGGCTTCGCGTCCTCCCGGTACTCCAGCGCACCCGCATAGGTGGCTACCAGCGAAAGCCGGTGCGCGAGAACATCATGCATCTCCCGCGCCAGGGCGGTGCGCTCGGCGGCGCGGGCCTCCGCCACCCGGCGCCCCTGCTCCGCTTCGGCCCGCCGGGCCCGATCCTGCAGCGAGGCGATCAGTTCCTGCCGAGCCTTGATCAGCAGACCCCACCCGACCAGCGCGGCATACACCAATATATCCAGCACCAGCCACCAGCCGTAGGACAGCCCCGGCAGCGGCCGCCACAGGCCGTACACCGCATGCCCGGCAGCGCCGGCCGCCGCGACCCAGCCGACGATCGCCGGGCGCTCCCAGCGGGCAACCACCACCATGGCCATGGTCGCGGGCGTCGTCACGGTTCCGGCCACCGTGGCCAGCGCACCCAGAGCCAGCCCACACCACAGCGGCCACCGGCCGACGCCGACCAGCAGCGCGAACCCCAGGACACCGGCCATGACGCCAATCGACAGTTCATATCCGCTGATACCCGCTTCGATCCGGCCGACCATGGTGGACGCCGACAGCACTGCGCCGAGGACCATCACCACGGCGGGCAGACGGGATGAACGACGCGAGCGGTCATCGGTCGTCGGATCGGGGCGCAGCACGCGTTGCAGCCTAGGGCGCCCTCGTACGTGACGGCCATAGACCAAAGTCGATGGCGATTACGACCATAGCTCCGCACCGCTAGCCGTTCGCCCGACGCCTGTCGGTTCCCGGCTCGCGACGCTGGCTGCCATGAACATCGAACGGCGGCCCGACCGCAGTCCATTCCGTACCATCGTGGCACTCGCCTGCGCCGCGGCCGCACTGCCGCTGGCGCTCACCTCCTGCGGCAAAGAACCCGACGCTACCGGCGACAGTCCGAAAAACGATCGGGGTCGGCTCGTTTCGGCTGAGCCCTTGGCGTCTTTGGACGCCGCCCACGTCAGCGACTACGTTCGGCAACAGGGTTTCGACCCCGCCGCCGTCCACTTCGGTGTCGACGCCTACCGCATCCGATATCGCAGCATCGACGACCGCACAGCGCCGACCGTCGTCAGTGGCATCGTGGCTATCCCACAGACATCACAGCACGCGGACTTACCGGTCACCACCTACCTGCACGGCACAAACCCGGTGCGCGCCGCCGCGGCGTCGGTTACCGACTCCCCGGACCGTGCCGCTGTCTACCTGCTCGCCGGCTCCGGGCAAGCAACTACCGCGCCGGATTATCAAGGACTCGGCCTCAGCGACGGCTACCCCGCTTACCTGCTCGCCGAGCCCACCGTGAATACGACTCTCGACGGTCTTACCGCCACCCGCACCCTGGCGCGCCAGCAGAACCGTCGGCTCGGCAAGGCCGTCAACGTCACAGGATTCTCGCAAGGCGGGCACGCAACCATGCCGGTCGCCCGCGCACTTCAGAACGGCACCGAGCCCGGATCGTCGCTCGGCGCGATCGCTGCCGTCGCCGGACCACACGACCTGTTCGGCACGGAACTCGAAGCCGCCCTCGACGGCCGCCTCGACCCACACGAAGCCACCCTGTATCTCGCCTACTTCACCACCTCCTGGAACCGTACGTACCACCTCTACGACTCCCCGGGCGAAGCGTTCAACGCACCCTACGACCGGACCATGGACGCACTGTTCGACGGATCGCATTCCTTCGACGAAATAATCCCGGCGCTGCCCGACTCGCCGCAGCAGCTCCTGCGGCCGGAATTCATCCAGAAACTGTTGCAGCCCAACAGACATCTCGCCGAAGAAATGGCCGCCAACGACGATCTGTGCAGCGGCTGGACACCGCGGGGCGCGGTCGAACTCTTCCACGGCACCGAAGACAAGGACGTCGCCTTCGCCAATTCCGAACGCTGCCGACAAGAACTGGCCGCGGGCGGCGCGCACGCCGAACTGATCAACGTCGGCCCACTCGACCACAACGGCACCGCGATCTCCGCTTTCCCGAAGATCGCCGCATGGCTCGCCACCCTGACCCGGTAGTCTTCCGCTCCTGCCGCCGCGCTGCGCTGCCACGCAGTGCGGCGGCCAAACCCGCTGCGGCTATGCACAACACAAGCGCGACGCTGAGATTCCGGCGACCCTGGGGTCGAGTCGCCGTCCACTGCACATTCGGGATTCCCATGGCGTCACCGATCATTCGATCGAGCATGGACCCGTCCGGAATCCGCTGTGCAGCCTCATAATTCGTTGTCGACATCAGAATTCCTCTTCCGCCGGGCGGGTTTCGGCTGTTGTCACCGGGTCGGCAACACCCCGGTCTCGAACGCTGCGAGATGCGGGGACGGCATAGTACCGGCCGCGACTCGTGTATTGATCACGCAGATCCCGGGGCTTTCGCCCGCCGGCGATCGTCACCACCAGCGCGACAGCCGCGAGAGCGACGACGACGGCCCACCCGGTGGTCAGCCCGTTGGTCAACGCATCCACATGTACTGCCCCACCTTCGATTTCACCGTTCGTAGTCTGAGCGGCGATTGTGGCCAGAGCGGCGACGCCGAGGGTTGCGCCGACCTGTTGCGCGGTACCCAGCATGGCAGAGGCGACACCGGCATGTTCGGCGTCGACGTCGATGACCGCGAGCGGCGTATTGGCGACCATCGCCATGGCCACACCACCACCGAGCAGAATCAACGCAATCACGACCGCCGTGCCGTAGTGCCCGTCGGGTTGCATTCCGGTGAGCAGCAGCGCGCTGCCACCACACATGACCGCGCCGAGGGCAACCAGGGGCCGGGGGCCGGTTGTGGCGATGAGGCGACGGGCCGTCACCGCGAACGCCAGCATCGCCAAACCGGAAGGAACAAAAGCGAATCCGGCTTTCATCGGGCCGAAGCCGAGAACGTCCTGCATAAACTTGGTCAGGAAGAACAAGATCGGGTACATGCAGGCGAACAGCAGCATGGCACTCAGGCACGCCGCGCCCCGCACGCGATGAGCGAGCAGCGACAACGGCAGCATGGGCTGCGTACCGGTGGCCTCGACCCAGAGAAATACCACCGACAGCACGGCCGCGGTGGCGAAGGCGCCCACCGTGATCGGATCGCCCCATCCGTCGGTGCCGGCGTGGATGGTGCCGTAAACCAGGCTCATCAGTGCCAGGGTGCCGGCGAGTGCGCCAGGTAGGTCGAGTACGCGTCGAACACGGTCGGTTTCGGCAAGTGCGATCGGTGCCAGAGCGAGTAGCAGTATTCCGACGGGCACGTTGACCAGGAAGATCAATCGCCAGGTAAAGGCACCGGTGAATACCCCGCCGAGCACCTGACCCAGCACCGCGCCGAGTCCCCCCATGGCACCGTAGAGGACCATGGCCTTGTTGCGGGCCGGTCCCGCCGGGACCATCGTGGTGATCAGCGAGAGCGCCGCCGGTGACGCCATCGCCGCGCCGATGCCCTGCACCAGCCGCGCACCGAGCAGCGTGCCGGGCGCCGTGGCCAGCCCGCACATCAGCGACGCCAGCGTGAATACCGCAACGCCGACAATGAACATGCGTCGCCGCCCGAACAAGTCGGCAGACCGTCCGCCGATGAGCAGTAGTCCACCGTAGGTCAGGGTGTAGGCGTCGATGACCCATGCCAGGGTCGAGCCCCTGAATCCGAGGTCGTGCTGGATCGGCGGCAGGGCGACATTCACGATCGCTACATCCAGCAGGAGCATGAGCTGGGCCAGGCAGATGACCGGTAGTGCGAGGTGGGCCAGCCGTGGCGAAGCAATCGCAGATGTGCCATGCGCGGAGGATGGTGACATGCCAGTTCGTCTTTCTGATCTGTGGGCACAGTCGATGCCGGGAGATCGGCCCGGGGAAGGCGAGAGCCACCGCCCCCGGGGCGATGAAGAAGCCGGTCGGCAACGTCAGGGAAGAACCTGAGGGACTGCGTCGGGGTTGAAATGGCCGACCAGAGCACCGACCAGGCCCCCGAGGATGGGCCCGCCTGACCCTGTCCAGAACCCCACCGCCGACCCGATAGCCGCACCCGCAGCCGCGCCGTTCAGCACGGGGTCGGGATACTGGGAACCAGGGTTGGTAGTGATGTCCTCGGATTCCAGCGGAATGCCGGCCACAGGCGCGGCCTGCGCAGCGGCGGCCGGGCCGGCGTCAGCGGCGGACGATCCGGCGAAAATGACTGTCGCAGTGAGGGGAAGAGCACTGACTGCCAGCACACGACTCACCTTGACAAGAGTGTTTCGGACCATTTTTCCCAACCTTTCCACCCCCGGTGCAATCGAGGGCACGACTTACGACGCGACGACGGCCAGTGTTGTGGCTCACTGGACGCCGGAGCGTCGGGCCGATGGCTAGGGGTGCGCCAGCCAAAGTCTCTGTCGGCATCGACTTTGGTCGGTGTTCACGACCGCGCGGGGATGGACGCGAATCGTGCACGCTCCCGCGCGGCAGTGAGTGGCCAAAGCCCGCCGAGTTCACCCTGTACAGGTGAGGTAACGGCCGTCGCGGTGCTCGATACTCGCGGCATGGACACCACATCGAAGTCGGCATCCGAGACCGTGGTCCGCCAGCAGAAGGCGCTGCTGGACACACTGCCATTTTCCGACAATCAGGACTTCGACGATGCCACTCGCGGTCTGGTGGGCCGTCGTGTTCCGAACGCGATCCGCGACGCGGACGGCCGGGTTGTGTGGGACAACGACACGTATGCATTCCTCGACGGGGATGCGCCCGACACGGTCAATCCGAGCTTGTGGCGGCAGTCCAAGCTCAACGCCATCCAGGGATTGTTCGAGGTGGTGCCCGGGATCTATCAGGTTCGCGGCTTCGACTTGTCGAACGTGTCGTTCATCGAGGGCGACACGGGTGTGCTGGTGCTGGACCCGCTGGTCACCGAGGAGACCGCTGCGGCGGCTCTGGAGTTGTACCGCAAGCATCGCGGTGACCGCCCGGTTACCGGTGTCCTGTACACCCACCCGCATGTCGATCACTTCGGTGGCGTCCGCGGTGTCACCACGCAGGAGGAGGTCGACGCGGGCCGGGTTCCGATCATCGCGCCCGAGGGATTCACCGAGCACGCCGCGTCGGAAAACGTGTACGCGGGTACGGCGATGGCGCGGCGCTCGGCTTACATGTTCGGCGCCGCGCTCGCACGTGGCGTGCACGGCGCGTTGGGGACGGGGTTGGCACAAACGGTGGCGACCGGCAACATCACTCTCATCGCGCCGACAGTGGACATCACCGAAACAGGTCAGGAGGAGACCGTCGACGGGGTCCGCATGGTCTTCCAGATGGCCCCGGAGACCGAGGCGCCGGCCGAGTTCCTCGTATATTTCCCGCAGCACAAGGCGTTGTGCTCGGCCGAGGACGCGACCCACACGATGCACAACCTGCTCACGCTGCGCGGCGCGCTCGTGCGGGACCCGCATGCCTGGTCGAACTATCTCACCGAAACCATCGACCTGTTCGGCGCCGACACCGAGGTCGTATTCGCCTCGCACCACTGGCCGATGTGGGGCAACGAACGGGTCGTTCAGTTCCTGTCCGCCCAGCGCGACCTCTATGCCTACCTGCACGACCAGACGCTGCGTCTGATCAACAAGGGCTGGACCGGGATCGAGATCGCCGAAGAACTCCCGCTCCCGCCCGTTTTGGAGAACGCCTGGCACGCGCGCGGGTACTACGGGTCGGCCAGCCACAACATCAAGGCGATCTACCAGCGTTATATGGGCTGGTACGACGGCAATCCCGCCCACCTGTGGCAGCACCCACCCAAGGAGCAGGGTAAGCGTTACGTCGAACTCGGCGGGGGCGCCGACGCGGTAGTCGCCAAGGCCCGCGAATCCTACGAGGCGGGCGACTACCGGTGGGCGGCGGAAATACTCAGCCACGTCGTATTCGCCGAACCTGATCACGAGCCCGCCCGCGCATTGCTCGCCGACACCTTCGAGCAACTCGGATACGGCGCGGAGAACGGCGTGTGGCGCAACATCTTTCTCTCCGGCACCACCGAGCTCCGTGAGGGACGTTTCGGCACCCCCACGGTGTCGGCCTCGGCCGATGTCGTGTCCGCACTCACCCCGCAGATGCTGTTCGACGCCATCGCCATCCAGGTCGACGGCCCCTCGGCGTGGGACGAGAACCTGACCATCGACGTCGTACTCAGCGACACCGGCGAGCGGTTCCGGCTGCGGCTTGCCAATGGCGTGCTCACTTACAGTGGCCGCCCCCAGCAGGGCGACGCCGACGCGACGCTGACCGCAACCACACGGACCCTGCCCGCCCTGGCGCTGGGCGGGCTCTCCGCGGAGAAGTTGGCGGACACCGGGATCGAGGTGAGCGGGGACGCGTCGGTCCTGACACGACTTGCCGCGGTCCTGGACCCGGGTGACCCGGACTTCGCGATCGTCACACCGACCTGATCCCCGCCGGACACACGGCCTGTTGATCAGTGCTGTGGACCGAGGTGTGATCGCGGTCCTCGCGTCTTCGGCGGTGTCATCACCATGGTCAGACCGTCGAGCAGCCGTTCCAGTCCGAACGCGAACAACGACTCCAGATTCACTTCCGCGTTCGGTTCGGTGATCTGGGTGATCAGCGGTCGATCGACGGCGAGCCGGGCAGCGCCCCATTGTTTGCTCGTCATTCCGGTGTCCAGTTCGGCGCGGGCTTCGCTTTCGATGTTCATCGCTGTGCCGCGCACATAGTTGACCAGGGTGACGTAGGCATGGAGCCGGGTGGAGGAGTCGAGGTCCAGGCCGTCGAAGGCGCGCAGCGTCCACAGTCCGTAGGCGATCATCGCCGGCAGGGTGGCTGGGCGGGTGATGGACACCAGCGGCGGCACCCAGGGATGGCGCTGGTAGACATCCCATTGCAGTTGTGCGGCCACGCGCAGATGTGAGCGCCACCCCGGTGCCGGCTCGGGATAGTCGATCTCGGCGAACGCGGCATCGGCGAGTAGTTGGGTGAGTTCGGCGTCGCCGTCGAGGTGGCCGCGCACGGTCATCGTCGCGACGCCGAGGTCGGCTGCCACTGCCCGCAGCGACAGTGCCGCCAAGCCGCGACTGTCGGCGATCTGCATCGCTGCCTGCACGATCTGCTCGCGTTCGAGCCCCACGGCCGTGCGCGCGGGCAACCGGCGCGTAGCGACGACAGCGCCTACGCGGGAGGTGGATTCGATGGCGCCCGAGTGCTTGAGCGCGGTCAGGGCCTTGGTGGCGGTGGCGATCGCGACGCGCCATTCGCGCGCGATCGCCCTGGTGGTAGGAACCGGGTCTCCCGGCCGCAGCTCTCCCACGGCGATGCGCCGCTCGATCTCGGCGACGATTCGGAGGTAGGGCGGTCGGGGATCGGTCACCCCATCATGCTGGCACGAGTCAGTGGTCGGGCAGCCAGTTGCCGTGCAGGCCCAGTGGCACACGGGCGGGCAGGTGGATGCGCGCGACGGGTTCACCGGTGAAGTCCTGAGCGGCCAGCACGACCAGATCGGCAGCGTTGCGGTTCGGATCGTGGACATAGCTGAGCAGATATCCCTCGTCTTCGCCCGGCCCGGTCGCCGCGAACACTGCCTCTCCCCCGGTTTCCTCCGCCCCGAACGCGTGCACCTCCGCGGTACCCCGCACAAAATCGTGTTTGACCAGCGCGTTGGTGAAGGCCCCGTCCGGGGCCGCGCCCTCGGGGACGAACGGTATCCCGTACAGAGCCGTCGCCGCGGAGTAGCCGTAGCGGTGGGGGTGCGCGGCGTAGGCGTCGTTGATCCGGGGAAAGTCCTGCGGCCGGTCGTCGATGCGTTGCTGCCCGACCGTGTCGGTGGTGATCGTCCAACGATCCAGCACCGGACGGATCGCGCCCGGGTCGGCGGGATCGAACGGCCCTTGGGCGGTGATCAGGTCCACGACAACCGAATCGCCGTCGTCGTAGGCGTTGAGCGTATGACTGACATGCACGGGGTCGATATCGTGCCAGCGCACCTCACCACCCGTCCGCGGCATCACGCCCACACGGGTGGGGTGTTCCGGCAGCCATCGGCAGTCGAATCCGTCGAAGCCCAGCGGAGTATCCCAGAGCACCACATGGTCAGCGGTGAGCGCGAAGTCGTGCAGAAACGGGCTGCGCGGCATCGCGATCGGTACTGCGCGAACCACCTCCCCCGCGGTATCGGTCACGATGTACTGCACGACTTCACGGCCGGGCATATAAGACAGGGAATGCAACTCACCGGCCCGCGGGTCGTGCTTGGAGTGCGCCCCCGCGGTGAAACCCTCCGCCGTAGCGCCCAACTCGCAGAATCCGACGGTATTCAGCTCGTCGTCCAGTAGCACCGGCGGAACTCCGCCCTCCGCCATGGCGAATGTCCGGCCCCCATGCTCGATCACATGCACCATGGGCGCGAATCCCGGGACACGCACGAAACGATTGCGGTACCACTCCGCCCGCCCATCGCGTAGCCGCACCCCGTGCACCATCCCCTGTCCCACTCCCCACACATGAGCGCTCGCATCCTCCACGCTCACCGGGTTGGGACCGTTACGCACGTACCGGCCACCGAGTTCAGCCGGGATATGCCCGGTCACCGGCAGATCGTAGGCCGTGACCTCTGCCTCTACCGGCGCGAAATGACCTTCCAGATACCTCATGAGAACACCGTAGAAACGGGCGGTCCAAAGACGCTCCCGCACAACATAATCACCACGCTGTGTACTAGTACAGGCCGCGGACGTCCCGAGTCCCGGATACAAAAGTGCTACATGTACGGAGGGCCGCTGGGAGTGAGGGGGCCAACTCGATCAGCCCCCGGATACTGCGCTACGGTCCTCGCGTCCCACTGCGCACGAGCTGTTGTCGGGGCCAGGGCGCTCAGAGTGGCTGCTCTATTTATGGCCGGCACGCCAGACTCGGAAGCAGGTGGTGATCAGCCCGCCTGCGGCAATCAGCACAGCGGCATTCGCTGCGCCGGCGACAACCAACGCGACCACAGTCGCCGCGATGACGGAGAGCGCCACAAGGTCTAGCACGATGGCTTTGGTGTGTGGCGAAGGATCTTCGTTGAAGTCGTTGAGGGCCATG
>NZ_BDCA01000015.1 GCF_001613265.1 Nocardia vermiculata NBRC 100427 | reverse complement strand
GGGGACACCACACGGGGCAGTACCCGGCCGCGACCGGGCAGTATCCGCCGGCGACGGGGCAGAGCCCGCTGGGAGCGGGTGAACCTCGCTCGGCCGCCGCGGTGGCGGGACAGCAACTGCCGCCGGGAGGTTCCCGTCCGGGTGCCGAACGCGTACCGGACCCGGTCGGGCGTGCCGCCGGACCTCGACCGCGACATCGGGAGGGGGACCCGGGCAGCGACTCCTTCGCCGAGCCCGGCGTCGGACGTGCACAGGACTACGCGCCTGCGGGAGGATATGCGGACTCGGGGGTCGTGCCCGGCGAGTCTGCGCCCGGCACGGGAGGTTTCGCTGCCGCCGAGGTCCTTCGGGAGTCGCCCGGCAGGCGGTCCGCCGCGCCGGTGCCTGCCGCGGTACCCGCCTATGCGCGGGAACCGGAGCGTGCCGAGCAGCCGGTGCACGCGTACGCCGCCACGGAACAGGACTACACGGAACAGGACTACTCCGAGTCCCGTTCCTACGGCGCGGGCTACGACGACAGCGAGCACAGTGGCACCGACTACATATCCGAAGCGCCCGAAGACGACGGGTACGCCGACGATTACGCACCCGGCGACTACGACGGGGTCGGCGAGGAGTACGACGAGTACGAAGACGGTGACTACGACGACGAAGAAGACGCCGAGGACTTCGAACCGCACACCGGACCGTTCGACTACGACGACGTCGCCGACATTCTCGACGAGGTCTCCGAGCAGCGCCTGGACCTGGGGTCGATTCTGCTCCCCGTTCCCGACGGTGGACAGTTGCAGGTCGAGATGACCCCGGACGGCACTCCACAGGCCGTCCACCTGGCCACACCGCACGGCCGCCTCACCGTGGCCGCCTATGCTGCGCCGAAATCACCCGGTCAGTGGCGTACGGTCGCCGCCGACCTGGCGGAATCGCTGCGCAGTGACGACGCCACGGTCTCGGTGCAGACCGGGCCGTGGGGGCGCGAGCTGCATGCCGTGACCGAGGGAGCCGATCTGCGTTTCATCGGTGTGGACGGTTATCGCTGGATGGTGCGATTGGTCGCGGCCGGGCCGTCGGGTGCGGCGGACGAGGGGACCGAACTGGTGGCGGCCGCGCGGGCGATCCTGGCCGATACCGTGGTTCGCCGTGGTGAGGAGCCGATGCCGGTGCGAGAACCGTTGCCGGTGGTGTTGCCACAGGAACTGGCCGAACAGCTCATCGCGGCACATCAGCAGCAGGCCGAGGCTCAGCAGCAGGCACAGGCCGCGCAGGCGGCGGCGGCCGAGGCCGCAGCGACCGGATCGTTCCCGGTGGTCACCGGGGAGCAACAGACCGAGCGGCGACGCGCGGGCGGTTCGGCCATGCAACAACTCGGACGCAACTAGGTCACTTCATCGGGCAGCCCGCCATCGTGGGCTGCCCGACGGGGTCGGCCGCACCCGCCCAGCAGTGTCGGCACCGGGGCGGGTACCGCTACCCGGGGCGAGCACCGCCGGCCGAACGGCAGCGCTGTCAGTCGCGTGGTAGCGCCGGGGAGGGTGGCAGGGCCGGGGAGATCAGATCGGGGAAGCCGTGGGCGCCGAGTGTGCCCGGATCAGCGCCCAGTTCGTCGAGTGTGATGCGATGCAGCCGTGCGTCCGGGATCAGGTCGTGCCACCGTTGCGCGACCGCGACCGGATGCACCGGATCGTCGACTGCCGCCACGATCGAGACCGGAACCGGCAGTGTGGCAAGAAGTTCCGGTACCGGCCAGCTGTAGGTGGCGGCTTCCTCCAACGCCGTGGGCAGCTCGGGCCAATGGGTGCGCCAGGACTGCGCCAGGGCTCGCGCCAGCCACGCGGGGCTCCCTGCGGTCATTCGCTCGATCACCGCTTCGAGGCCGTCGGCGCGTAGCTGTGCCGCGGTCACCGCGGCGCTCAGCGTGGCCGGGCACTCGGTCGTGTCGGCGCCGGTCCACGCGGGGAGCGCGGCCACCACGCCGTACACCGAATCCGGTTGTTCGGCAGCCCATTCCACGGCGATCGCGGCACCCAGTGAGATTCCGGCCACCAGGACCGGTCCGGAACGACTCGCCTCGTCGAGCGCCCGGCGACAGCCGGCGACCACTGCCCGCGGGTCCGGCTCGACCGCAATCAGCCGCAGATCTGCGGCGACGCAGGCCGGTTCGAAGGCGCGGCGGGCGAAATCGGCATCGGACCCGGTCCCCGGCAGGGCGACGACGACGGCGGGCCGCTCTCCGCTGCCGCGGAACGGTCCGGAACGGGACAGCTGTGACACGGCCCGGAGCCTACGCGGCGCGCCCGTCGGTGCTGCGTGGCCTCCGGCTTCCGGGTGGTCTGCAGACCGGGGTTCGAGGCGGTCGCCGCGTCGGTTCGCCGGCCGGGCGTGGTGCCGGCCACTCGGATCGGAGGGTTCGAGTGGTGCGCGACTGGGAATCCAGCCTGTGGTGCGGTTGGCACCGTCACGATCGTAGGCTTGGCGTAGCAGCTGTGCCGGGGTACATCTACAGTGGCGGTGTACGGCTGACCAGCCGGTCGTGTGGGAATCCGACGACGTGTGACCCACGCCGTCTGTAGTGCAGGAAGTGTTGCAAGATGCCTTTCACAGGCGGGAACAGGCCAGGCTCGGGTGCTGCGGGCAAGGCCGGTCCCGACAGCGGTTATTTCAGGCGTTTGGGACGTCGTCTGACGGCCGATCTCGATGTGCTCGATGCCGAAGAGCTGGCCGAGACTTCCGAAGCGTCGGGAGCGTGCAGGGCGGCCGAGTGCCGTCGCGGTGAAGAGGTCACCATGCTGGGGCGGTTGCGCAGCGTCGAGGCGTGTTCCAAGTCGGCCGGCGCCACCGTGCAAGCCGAATTCTTCGACGGCACCGATGCGGTGACGCTGGTGTGGATAGGTCGTCGCCGGATCCCCGGTATCGATCCCGGACGCCGTATCCTGGTCCGTGGCCGCATCGGAGAGCGCGATGGCGCCAAAGTGATCTACAACCCCAACTACGAACTTCGCGAGAATTCCTGACGAATGCCGACACCCCACCACGACGAGGGCGCCGATCCGGTCGCCGCGACCGGCTTTCCGGCGGACCCGGTCGAGGGGCACGGCCGTCATCGTCTCCGCGAATCCGAGGATCTGCCCGACGAGCGTGCCGCGACAGGTAGTGATCTCGCGACCGACGACTCCTACCCGGCCGAGGAGCGCGAGGAGGAGATCCAGCAGACACTGCTCGAACAGCTCGGCGGTATCAGCGGGCTGATCTACTCCACGCTCCCGGTGGTGGTCTTCGTTCCGGCGAATACGCTGTGGGGCTTGACCGCGGCGATCTGGGCGGCGCTGGCCACCGCGGTCGGCGTGCTGGCGTGGCGCCTGCTGCGCCGTTCGCCGATTCAGCCGGCGATCTCCGGTTTCGTCGGAGTCGCGGTGTGCGCCTTCATCGCGCATCGCACCGGTGCCGCCAAGGGGTATTTCCTGTTCGGCATCTGGGCCAGCCTGGCCTACGCCGGAGTGTTCCTGGCCTCGCTGGTGGTGCGCTGGCCGTTGGCGGGTGTGATCTGGGGCGTGCTGAACGGGCACGGCCACGGCTGGCGTTCCGACCGGCGCGCGATGCGGCTCTACGACCTGGCGACGGTGGTGTGGGTGGTCGTCTTCGGGGCGCGCTACCTGGTCCAGAACCACTTCTACGACACCGACAGCACCGGGTGGCTCGCGGCCGCGCGGATTGCGATGGGGTGGCCGCTCACCGCGGTCGCCCTGCTGGTGACCGTGTGGGCGGTGCGCCGCGCGGGTCATATGCCGGTCTCGTCGTCGTCCGACTGAACCGACTCGAGGTACGAACTGCCCCTGATCTCAGGGGCACTGTTTGTGGGGGTGGGGACAAACCCACCCCTGGGGTATCTATTGCGCGGGCCGGATCCGGCGCACGATCGTACTGTCAGCAGCGATCGGCGAGAGGATCCACAGTGATTACCGAGGACACCGCGGTAGTGACGAACAGTGCGGCGAAGGGCACCGGTATGCGCTCGCCACGCTCGGCGCCCGCGGGATCGGACAGCCGTCGTGCCGCCGCCGAACTCGACCGGTTGATCGGCCCGGCCGCCGCGGGCGATCAACGCGCGGTCTCCGACATCATCAAGATCGTGCACCCGTTGGTGCGGCGCTATTGCGCGGCACGGGTCGGGGCGGGAAGCAACCCGCACGTCAGCGCCGACGACATCGCGCAGGAGATCTGCATTGCGACCGTCACCGCGATTCCGCGGTACCGCGATCAGGGCAAATCGTTTCTGGCCTTCGTCTACGGCATCTCCGCCAACAAGGTTGCCGACGCCTTCCGTCGTGCGCACCAGCACCCGTCGTATCCGGTCGCCGAATTCCCCGATGCCGCGTCCTGCGCGCCCGGCCCGGAGGAACTGGCGCTGGTCTTGGAGCGCCGTGAGGCGACCCGCGAGCTCATGACGATCCTCGCTCCCGCGCACCGTGAGGTACTGGTGATGCGCATCGTGCTCGGATGGACCGCCGCCCAGACCGCCGAGGCGATCGGTACCAGTCCCGGAGTGGTCCGTGTCATGCAGCATCGCGCGTTGAACAAGCTGCGCGCCCGGTTGACCGAAGCCGCCTGAACGACCTCAGATCGACGTGGGGGGTTCCGCGCCGGACGACCCGGCACCGGTCGGTTCGGCGGTCAGGGTCCGGCGCAATTCGTCCTCGGCTTCGACCGAGGAGACGAACAGCAATTCGTCCTCGCCCTCGAGGGGATCGTCGGGCTGCGGCACGATTACCCGGCCGCCTCGCAGGATCGTCACCAGCGCAACATCACGTGGCAGCGCCAGCGACCGCACCGGCCGTCCGGCCAGCGAGGTGTCGGTGGGCAGTGTGATCTCCACCAGGTTGGCCTGGCCCTGACGCAATGTCATCAATCGGACTAGATCGCCGACCGATACCGCCTCCTCGGCCAGTGAGGCCAGCAGCCGGGGTGTCGAGACCGCGACGTCCACACCCCAGGACTCGTCGAACAGCCATTCGTTGCGCGGATCGTTGACCCGCGCCACCACCCGCCGCACCCCGAATTCGGTCTTCGCCAACAGGCTGAACACCAGATTGGCCTTGTCGTCCCCGGTGGCGGCGATCACCGTCTCGTAGTCCTGCAGTACCGCCTCCTCGAGCAGTGCGAGTTCGCAGGCGTCGCCGTGCAGCCAGGTGGCTCCGGCCGCGACGGTCTCGTCGATGTGATCGAGGCGCCGTTCCAGCAGCGTGACGCGGTGTCCGCCGCGCAGCAGTTCCTGCGCGATGGAGCGCCCGACGGCACCGGCACCGGCGATGGCTACGTTCACGACTTGTCCTCACTCGGTGGAGCGGTGGTGGCTGCGGCGAGGGCCTCGCCGAGCCGATCGGAAGCGGCAGCGATGTAGACCGTGTCGTCCGCTTGCAACACCGTTTTGCTGGTGGGCAGTAGTGCCTGCCCGAAGCGGACCAGGAAAGCGACGCGCACCGGGACGGCTTCCTCCAGTTCCCGGACGGTGCGTCCGTACCAGTCCTCGTGCGGCACCAGTTCGGTCACGGTGGCGGTTCCGGTGGGATCGCGCCAGGTGGCGGTGGTTTCGTCACCGGTGATGGCGCGCAGGAACCGGTCGGTGGTCCACGGCACGGTGGCAATGGTCGGGATGCCGAGGCGTTCGTAGACGGCCGCGCGCTTGGCGTCGTAGATCCGCGCGACGACCCGTTCCACGCCGAACGTCTCGCGCGCCACTCGCGCCGCGATGATATTGGAGTTGTCACCGTTGGATACCGCGGCGAAGGCGCCGGCCCGTTCCACTCCGGCCCGGGCAAGGACGTCGCGGTCGAATCCGACCCCCGTCACTCGCTCGCCGGGAAAGTCCTTGCCCAGGCGCAGAAACGCGCCGGGATCCCGGTCGATCACGGCAACCTCGTGGCCGGTCCGGACCAGGGCACGGGCGAGCGCCGAGCCGACGCGGCCGCACCCCATGATCACTACGTACACCGTGTCAACCCCAATTCGCAGAAACCGTGGTGTGCGGTCTGGTGCCATTCGTGGGAACCGTACCTGCAGCGGATTCCCACGAAGCACGTTCCCCCGCCCGAAGTGGTCGAAACGCGAGTGAACCGCCCGCTATGTCACACCCGGGGGTGGCCTTATGCTGTGCCGAGTGTCCAAGTTGACGACGGCCGTCAAACGTATGGTGGTCGGCCGGCCATTTCGTAGCGATTCGCTGGGACATACCCTGCTGCCCAAGCGGATCGCACTGCCAGTCTTCGCCTCCGACGCATTGTCGTCGGTGGCCTACGCGCCCGAGGAGATCTTCCTCGTGCTGTCGACGGCCGGCCTGTCCGCCTACGTCTACGCGCCATGGGTGGGCCTCGCTGTCGCGGCGGTGATGGCGGTCGTGGTGGCCAGCTACCGCCAGAACGTGCACGCCTACCCGTCCGGCGGCGGTGATTACGAGATCGCGACGGTGAACATCGGTCCTATGGCGGGGCTCACGGTGGGCAGCGCCCTGCTCGTCGATTACGTGCTGACCGTCGCGGTGTCGATCTCGTCG
Organism: Nocardia vermiculata NBRC 100427; assembly: GCF_001613265.1. GTDB lineage: Bacteria > Actinomycetota > Actinomycetes > Mycobacteriales > Mycobacteriaceae > Nocardia > Nocardia vermiculata. The sequence goes on along the minus strand of NZ_BDCA01000015.1, from coordinate 168,716 downwards.
GCGGCGTCCAACATCGGGTCCGCGGTGCCGTTCGTCGCCACCCACAAGGTGTTGTTCGCGGTCGCGGCGATCGTCCTGCTCACGGCGATCAACCTGCGCGGTATCCGCGAGTCCGGCGCCACCTTCTCGATTCCCACCTACGCCTTCATGGCCGGAGTCATGCTGATGCTGGCGTGGGGAGCGGTGCGGTTGTTCGTGCTCGGGGATGACTTGCAGGCCGAATCGTCCGGATTCAGTTTGAACGGTGACGAATCCCACCTGCAGGGCATCGCCTTCGCCTTCCTGATCGCCCGGGCGTTCTCCTCCGGATGTGCGGCGTTGACCGGTGTGGAGGCGATCAGCAACGGCGTCCCGGCGTTCCGTAAGCCGAAGTCCCGCAATGCCGCGACCACGCTGCTGATGCTCGGCGCGATCGCCATCGTCATGCTGGTGGGCATTCTGCTCATGGCTCGCAAACTGGGCGTTGTCTATGCCGCCGATGTGGCGGATCTGGTCGGCGCCCCGGCCGACTACGAGCAGAAGACGCTGATCGCCCAGCTGGCCCACACGATCTTCCACGGTTTCCCGGCCGGCTTCTTCTTCATCGCGATCGTCACCGCCCTGATCCTGATTCTTGCCGCCAACACCGCGTTCAACGGGTTCCCGGTGCTCGGTTCGATCCTGGCACAGGACAGGTTTCTGCCCCGGCAGCTGCACACCCGCGGTGACCGGCTGGCGTTCAGCAACGGCATCCTGTTCCTGTCGGGTGCGGCGATCGCATTCGTCGTCCTGTTCGGGGCCGAGGTGACCCGCCTGATCCAGCTCTACATCGTCGGCGTGTTCGTTTCGTTCGTGCTGAGCCAGACCGGCATGCTGCGGCACTGGACCAGATTGCTGCGCACCGAGACCGATCCGGCGGTGCGGCGGCGGATGCTGCGCTCGCGGGTGATCAATGCCATCGGCCTCACCATGACCGGCGCGGTACTGATCATCGTGCTGATCACGAAGTTCCTGGCCGGTGCCTGGATCGCCATCGTCACCATGGCCGCGATCTTCGTCATCATGCGGTTGATCCGCCGCCACTACGACACGGTCGGGCGGGAACTCGAGGAGCAGGACTACACCCAGATCCTGCCCAGCCGCACACATTCGATCGTGCTGGTGTCGAAACTGCATCTGCCGACTCGGCGCGCCGTCGCCTATGCGCGCGCCACCCGGCCCGACACCCTGGAAGCGGTCACCGTCAACGTCGACGAGCCCGATACTCGTGCGCTGGTCCGGGAGTGGGCCGACAGTGACATCCCGGTGCCGCTGAAGGTGATCGAATCGCCCTATCGCGAGATCACCAAGCCGGTGGTCGACTACGTCAAGCGGGTACGCAAGGACGCCCCGCGCGATGTGGTGACCGTCTTCATTCCGGAATACGTGGTCGGGCACTGGTGGGAACAGGTGCTGCACAACCAGAGCGCGCTGCGGCTCAAGGGGCGGTTGCTGTTCGAACCGGGCGTGATGGTGACCAGCGTGCCCTGGCAGCTCAGCTCCTCTGCTCGGGCGCATCGGCCGGAGAAGGTCAACGCGCCCGGTTCGGTCCGTCGCGGCTTCGAGGACCGCCTGTGAGCGCGGGGCTCGACTGGTCCGGGGAAAACTTCCGGGTGCGGCTGGGCCCGCCCGGGCACGGCGGTTTCTGTATTGCCCGCCACGAGGGCCGGGTGCTGTTCGTCCGGCACGGCCTACCCGATGAACTGGTGCTCGCCCGGGTCACCGAGGACCGTGGTGGCTCGTTCTGTCGGGCCGAGGCGGTCGAGATCCTGGAGCCGTCACCGGATCGGGTGGAATCGACCTGCCCGGTATCGGGCCCCGGGGGAGCGGGCTGCTGTGACTTCGCCTTCGCGACACCGCAGGCGCAACGTGATCTCAAGGCGGCGGTGGTGCGTGAGCAACTGCAGCGTCTCGCGCACTGGGAGACCGACGTCGTGGTGGAACCGATCCGCACGGGCCGGCCGCGCGCAGTTGAGGTGACAGCGCCCGATGGCAATGCGGATGGCGTCGAGGCGCTCGGCACACCCGATATCGGCTGGCGGACCCGGTTGCGGCTGGCAGTCGACGGGGAAGGACGCGCCGGGGTCCACCGCTATCGGGGCAGCGAGGTGATCACCGATCTGCGTTGCCCGCAACCGGTTCCGGGCGCACTCGACGGTATCGCCGAGCGAACCTGGACTCCGGGCGCGGACCTGGTGGTCGCCGTCGACTCCGAAGGGCTGCAACATATCGTCGAGCTGGCTCCGCCGACCGCCGGGGCAGCGCCCCGTGGACGCAGCCGCCGCGCCACCACCGCGCGCCGCGCGGCCGCCCACACTCGTCGCGCCGAGCGGTTGGTGTCCGGCAGTGGACGGGCCGTGCAGTATGTCGCCGAACGGCGCTGGGAGGTGTCGGCCACCGGCTTCTGGCAGCCTCATCGCGATGCGGCGCAATGCTATTCGGATGTGGTCGCCGAATGGGCGGATCTGGACGCGGGCGCGAGCGCCTGGGATCTGTACTGCGGTGCCGGGGTGTTTGCGGCCCGGCTGGCCGAACAGGCCGGACCGCGCGGCGCGGTGCTCGGTGTGGAATCCGCGCGATCCGCGGTCGCCGACGGCACCGCGGCGCTACGCGACCTGCCCGGGGTCGATCTGCACGCCGAACGGGTCGAACGCTGGATCGCCGGGCGTGAGCAGTCACCGAGTGTGATCGTGCTGGACCCACCGCGTGCGGGAGCGGGCAAGCAGGTCGTCGGCCCCCTCACCGCGGCGAATCCGGATCGGATCATCCATATCGGTTGCGACCCTGCGGCTTTCGCGCGAGATATCGGTCTCTATCATGCGGCGGGCTACCGGGTCACCCGGTTACGGGCCTTCGACGCCTTTCCCGCCACCCACCATGTGGAGTGCCTGGCACTGCTGGAACGGACGTAACGCCCGCCACCCCGTCGAGGAGGCGGCACCACGTCTCGCGGCCGACAACCGACACGGCCGCCGCACGATCACCGGTCCGCACCGCACGAACATAGGGCGGCCTCGAGCGAGCGGCGGTACTCAGTCCAATTGCCAGGTGGCCCGCAGGTCCGCGCCGACCTCGTGCTCGCCGTATTCGACGGGGACGGGTGATCCCGGCGCGGAGCGGGCCGCGACGAGACGTATCTCACCCCGGGGTTCCGGTGCGGCAGCAGTGTTCTCGGTGATCTCGAGGACTGCTCCCAGCCGGCGGTCGGCGCGCGCGGCATAGCGCCGGGCCCGGTCGAGCGCATCGTCCCAGGCCGCTTCCCGGGCCCGGATCAGCAGGTCGGCGCGGTCGGCGACGGTGAGGTTCAGCCCGCCCAGCCGGACGTCGTCACCACCGGCCTCGACCGCGCGGGCGATAATCGCGGCCGGATCCGGGGCATCGGATGCCGATGCCGAGGGAATCCGCAGTGACACCGTGAGTGCGGTGGTCGCCACATACCCGGTGATGCGGGCCCCTTCCTGCTCCGACCACGCCGTCTCGGTGCGGACCGACAACCCGGTCGTGGCGATATCGCTCGCGGTCACACCGTCGCGGCGCAGCGCATCGGTGACCGCGGAGGTTCGTTCGCCTGCCCGGTGGTAGGCGAGTGCGACGGCCCCGGCACGAGTTTCGATGGAAATGGAGACCTGCATCCGGTCGGGTGCGGCGCTCGCGGCACCGTGCCCGAAGGTAGTGACGGTGCCGGGGTGCCGGGGTGTGGCGTCCTCGGATCGCTGCTGCTCGGCGGTCATATCGTCCTTCCTGGGCGGGGACGGGCAGGCATCCACTGTAATGCGGAGCGGCTATGTCGATCCTCACACCGATGTCCGAATCCCGGATCTTCCGGGTCGTTCCCGTCGTCGCGCCCCGATTCGGCTCCGTAGACTGTTCCGAGACAGATGAGCCATCGGAGAGGGAGCGAGAACGGTGGGAGTTCTTTCCCGGGTCGACACACCCGAGGACCTGCGCCGGCTGACGGCACCGCAGCTGCGCGAGCTGGCCGAGGAGATTCGGGAGTTCCTGGTCCGCAAAGTAGCGGTCACCGGCGGCCATCTGGGTCCGAATCTGGGGGTGGTGGAATTGACCATCGCCCTGCACCGGATCTTCGATTCCCCGGCCGATCCGATCGTCTTCGATACCGGGCACCAGTCCTATGTGCACAAGATTCTCACCGGCCGCAAGGACGGGTTCGATCGGCTGCGCAAACAGGGCGGACTGTCGGGATATCCGAGTCGTGCCGAAAGCGAGCACGACTGGGTGGAGTCCTCGCACGCCTCCGCGTCGCTTTCCTATGCCGACGGTCTGGCCAAGGCGTTCGCCCTCACCGGGCAGGACCGCCACGTCGTCGCGGTGGTCGGTGACGGCGCGCTGACCGGGGGGATGTGCTGGGAGGCGTTGAACAATATCGCCGCGGGCCAGGATCGGTCGCTGATCATCGTGGTCAACGACAACGGCCGGTCGTATTCGCCGACCATCGGCGGGCTGGCCGACCGGCTCAACACGCTGCGGATGCAGCCGGGCTACGAGCAGGCGCTCGACGCCACCAAGCGTTTCGTCCAGGGCATTCCGCGGGTCGGTGCGTCGGCGTATTCGATGCTGCATGCGGTGAAAGCCGGGATCAAGGATGCGGTGGCGCCGCAGGAACTGTTCAGCGATATCGGGCTCAAGTATCTGGGCCCGGTGGACGGACACGATCCGGAGGCGCTGGAGGCGGCACTGCGCCGCGCGAAAGATTTCGGTGGCCCGGTCGTGGTGCACGTGGTGACGTTGAAGGGGCGCGGGTACCAGCCCGCGGTCGATCATGTCGCCGATCAGATGCATTCCATCGGTGCCATCGATCCGGAGACGGGCAAGCCGACCGGCAGCAAATCGGTCGGCTGGACGTCGGTGTTCTCCGAGGAACTGATCCGGCACGGGGAGCAGCGCGCGGATATCGTCGCGATCACCGCCGCGATGGCCGGACCCACCGGGCTGGCCCCCTTCGGTGAACGATTCCCCGACCGCCTGTTCGACGTGGGTATCGCCGAGCAGCACGCGATGACCTCGGCGGCCGGTCTGGCGCTGGGTGGCCTGCACCCGGTGGTCGCCATCTACTCGACCTTCCTCAACCGCGCCTTCGATCAGCTGCTGATGGATGTCGCCCTGCTGAAACTTCCCGTCACGCTGGTCCTGGACCGGGCCGGTATCACCGGCGACGATGGCGCCAGCCACAACGGTATGTGGGATCTGTCGATCCTCGGCATCGTTCCCGGTATCCGGGTCGCCGCCCCGCGCGACGCGGTGACGCTGCGGGAGGAACTGGCCGAGGCACTGGCCGTCGCCGACGGTCCGACCGCATTGCGTTTCGCCAAGGGCGCGGTGGTCGAGGAGGTCGCGGCGTCCGAACGCTTCGACGGTGTCGACGTGCTGCGCATGCCCGAGGGCTCCTCCGGTCAGGCGGTGCGCGGTGATGTGCTGCTGGTCGCGGTCGGCGCGCTCGCATCGGCCGTGGTCGAGGCAGCGGATCTCCTGACTGCGCAAGGGGTTTCGGTGACCGTGGTGGACCCGCGCTGGGTACTGCCGGTCTCCGACACACTCGTCAAGATGGCCGAGAACTACCGGATGGTGGTCACCGTCGAGGACGGTGGGCTGCACGGTGGAATCGGTTGCACAGTGTCGGCACGCCTGCGCGAATCCGGGCTGGACGTGCCCACCCGTGAAATCGGTGTTCCGCAACAGTTCCTGGAGCACAGCTCACGGGCTCAGGTCCATCAGGAACTGGGTCTGACCCCGGAACAGATCGCGGAGCGAGTCGCACGGTGGCTCGGCGGTAGCGCCGCCTGACCCGGCGGGCGCGGAAGCAGCCTTCCGTGTGTCCCGGCATCCCCGGCGTCAGGCGGTCCCCGCCGCAGCGTCGGAAGTGTCCGGAAACAGCGCTGCGGTCAGTTCCGGAACCGCGAGTTCGCGCTGCCAGGTACGAGCACCACCGGATTCGAGGTATTTCCCGATCTCCGCTGCCGGATCCGCCGGTGTGGTGCCGGTCCGGAACTCGGGGAGGCCGTCCCAGCACAACCTGCGCAGCAGGTCCGGGGTGAGCAGATTCTCCACCGGCACCGCGTATCGCTCCGACAGACCGCTCATCACCGCGCGGGCGGCGGTCAGACGGGCGGCGGCGGCCGGATCCCGGCGCTCCCACCGGTTCACCGGAGGCGGTCCGTCGAACGGCTGCGACATCGGCGGCAAGTCGGAATCCGGTAGTGCCCGGGCACGTTCCACCGCGCCGAGCCATTCGCGTGAATACCGGCGCTGGCGGGGCCCACCGAAGACCGGCAGCGCCCGCAGCTGTCCCACCGATTTCGGATCGGCCTGTGCCGCGGCGACGATGGCCGAATCGGGCAGGATTCGTGCCGGGGCCACATCGCGGTGCCGTGCGATATCGTCGCGCGTCGACCACAATTCCCGCACGATCGCCAGCTGGCGGGTGCGGCGCAGCGTGTGGATGCCGGAGGTGCGCCGCCAGCGGTCCGGTTTCGACGGCGCCGGATCGGCGGTGCGCACATGGTCGAATTCCTGTGCCGCCCAATCCTGTTTGCCTTGCTCGGTGAGCGCCGCCGCAACTTCGTCGCGCAGTTCGACCAGCAATTCCACATCCAGTGCCGCATAGTTGAGCCAGTCCTGCGGCAGCGGGCGGGTGGACCAGTCCGCGGCACCGTGGCCCTTGCGCAGCTCACGGCCCAGCAGCCGGGCCACCATCGCGGCCAGCCCGACACGTTCGAATCCGGCCAGGCGCCCCCCGAGTTCGGTGTCGAACAGCTGGGCGGGCCGCAGTCCCAGCTCGGCGAGGCACGGCAGATCCTGGTCGGCGGAATGCAGTACCCACTCCAGCTCGTTGATCACCGCGGCGAGCGCGTCGAGTGCGCCCGGGTCCGGGATGGGGTCGATCAGGAAGCTGCCGCTACCGCGGCGGCGCAACTGGATCAGGTAGGCCCGGTTCGAATAGCGGAACCCGGACGCCCGCTCGGCGTCCACCGCCAGCGGCCCGGTTCCGGCGGCCAGGCTCCGGGCGGCGGCCGCAATCTCACGCGCGTCGTCGAGGACGGGTGGGATGCCGTCGGCCGGCGCCAGCAAGGGAACCGGATTGTCGGTGCCGGGCTGTGCCGGGGGCGTCGCCGGGGCGGTGTCGGGCTGGTCGGCTTCGGGCATAGACCTGGACTCTACGTGGCCCTCAGAAGTGGTCGTCGGCGTTCTGCGGATGCGGACGCAAATGGGTGATGCCCGCCGGCGGCAGTCCCGCGGCGTAGGCCAGCACCTCGCAGAACGCCTCCACATGCGGTGCGAGCTGGGAAGACGGGACCGTCCACGAGGCACGCAGCTCCAGCTGATGGGCGCGGGGTGGGCCCGCGATATCGCCGTACCGCACCGAACTGGTCGAGGTGACGGTTCCACCCAGTGCGGTGAACTCCTCGCCCCGGGACTCCAGCGCATCGACCAACCAGCTCCAGGCCACCTCGGGGAGCAGCGGATCGCCTGCGAGGGCGGCGTCGATATCGGCCTGGATGTAGGCGACCAGCCGGAACACCCCGTGCCAGGCCTCGTGCCCGTTGGGATCGTGCAGCAGGATCAGCCGGCCGAATGCGTCGTCGTCCGAGTCGACCGGGACCGTGGTGGTGTCGAGGTGGGTGACCTCGGCACCGACGGCATACGAATACGGCGCCAGGCGTTGCGGGGGCCGGATCGGTGCAAGCTCGATCCGGGGATGAACTGATGCGGTGCCCATCGCCTCGACCGCGGCGCGAAACTCGGCGGGTTCGCTGTCAGGGCCCGGGGTCGGTGCGGCGCCGTCGCGGAAGTCGAGCGGTGTCACGACTGTGCACGGTAGACCGGAATATCGTCGGGCAGGCGGAGGCGCGCCGCTACAACGGCTCGACGGGGGCGTGTACACCGTGGCGGGGAGGGCTCCGCCGCGGCGGCCTACGATGTCGGGGGTGAGCACACCAACCCGTCGTCGTTTGCCCGATGCGACCTTCCTCGCCGCCGCGACCGGCGCGAGCACGGCTCGGCGTCCCGTCTGGTTCATGCGGCAGGCCGGGCGTTCGCTGCCCGAGTATCGCGAGCTGCGTGCCGGTATCGGCATGCTGGAGTCGTGCTTCGACCCGGAGCTGGTGTGTGAGATCACCGCGCAGCCGGTGCGCCGCCACGGTGTGGATGCCGCAATCCTTTTCTCCGACATCGTCGTTCCGCTGAAGGCGGCCGGAATCGATCTCGACATCGTGCCCGGGGTCGGGCCGGTGATCGCGAATCCGGTGCGCTCGGCCGAGGATGTGCGTGCCCTGCCCCGGCTGCGGCGCGAGGAGGTCGGCGCCGTCACCGACGGTGTGCGCCTGTTGCTCGACGAGCTCGGCGACACTCCACTGATCGGATTCGCGGGTGCGCCTTTCACTCTCGCTTCCTACCTGGTGGAGGGCGGCCCGAGCCGCAACCACGAGCGCACCAAGGCGATGATGCTCGGGGAACCGCAGATCTGGCACGAGCTGCTCGGGGTGCTCACCGATATCGCCGTGGAGTTCCTGCGCGCGCAACTCGCCGCCGGGGTCGACGCGGTGCAACTGTTCGACTCCTGGGCCGGTGCGTTGTCGGCCGCGCAGTACCGCGAATTCGTGCTGCCGCATTCGCAGCGGGTGTTCGCCGAGATCGCCGAAGCCGGGGTGCCGCGCATTCACTTCGGTGTCGGCACCGGTGAGTTGCTGGGTGCGATGGGCGAGGCGGGTCCCGAGGTCGTCGGCGTCGACTGGCGGGTCCCGCTGCACGAGGCCGCCCGCCGGGTCGGGCCGGGAAAGGTGTTGCAGGGCAATCTCGATCCGGCGGTCTTGTTCGCCGGGCGCGAGGTGGTCGAACGCGAACTGCGCCGTATCGCCCGCGAGGCCGACGAGGCGATCACGCTCGGCGCCACCGGTCATATCTTCAACCTCGGACACGGTGTACTGCCCGACACCGATCCCGAGGCGATCACCGCCGCCGTGGAATTCATTCACAGCCTGCCCGTTCCGCTCGGCGGGGAGTGAGCGATGCGGGTCGCGGTCGTCGGCGGCGGGATCAGCGGACTCGTCGCGGCATATCGTCTGCGGGCGGCGCTGGGTGCCGAACTCGAACTGGTGCTGCTGGATCGGCGCGGCCGGCTCGGCGGCACGCTGCGCACCGGTGAGATCGCCGGGGAGCCGGTGGATCTCGGTGCCGAGGCATTCGTCGGCCGCCGGCCCGAGATTCCGGAGCTACTGGCCGAGCTGGGCCTGTCGGATCAGCTGGTGCATCCGGCGGGCCGGCGACCGCTGATCTGGTCCGAGCGCCGTGCGCACCCGCTTCCGGAGCGGACCCTGATGGGTATTCCCGCCGGGCCGGAATCCGTCGTGGGTCTCGTCGACGAGCAGACCGTGGCGCAGCTCGCCGCGGAACCACAGCGGCCGCTGCGGTGGCAGCCCGGTGCGGACGTCTCGGTCGCCGAGTTGGTCGCCGGGCGGTTCGGCGCCCAGGTCGTGCAGCGCAGTGTCGACCCGCTGCTCGGCGGCGTCTACGCCGGACGCGCGGAATCGATCGGTGTGCGGGCCGCCCTGCCGACCCTGGCCGCCGCATTGGACGCCGGCGCCTCCAGTCTCACCCGCGCGGTCTCCGACGCACTGCCCCCGCCGTCGACGGGTCCGGTGTTCGGGGCGTTGCGTGACGGCTACCAGGTCCTGCTGGACGGCCTGCGTGCGGCGGCCGCACCGAAGGTCGACGTCGATACGACGGTGACGAGCCTGACCCGTACGGCGACGGGCTGGCAGCTCGATCCGGCCGGTGAATTCGATGCGGTGGTGCTGGCGACCCCGGCCCCGGTGACCGCCGAACTGCTGCGCAGCGCGGCACCGGTGGCGGCGGGACTGGCGGCCGGTGTCGAGTTGTCCTCGTCGGCGGTGGTGGCGCTGGGCCTGCCGGCCGACACCACATTGCCGGACAACTCGGGAATTCTCGTCGCGTCCGGAGAACCACTGCGGGCCAAAGCTTTCACCCTCTCCAGCCGCAAATGGCCGCATCTGGCCGAGCGGGAACATCTGCTGGTGCGCGCGTCCTTCGGCCGGTTCGGTGACGATACTCCGTTGTCGTGGACCGACGAGCAGCTGGTGACCGCCGCGGTGGAGGATCTGACAACCGTGACGGGAGTCGCGATCAGCCCGGACGTCGCGCTCGTGCAGCGCTGGCAGGGTGGGCTTCCGCAGTACGCGCCCGGTCACACCACCCGCATCGCCGATCTGGAGGCGGCGCTGGCCGACCTGCCTGGTCTCGCGATCGCGGGCGCCTATCTGCACGGCGTCGGAGTGCCGGCCTGCGCTGCATCGGGAACCGCTGCCGCACAACGTATTCTGGCGCGCTGAACCCTTCCGTCGGGGCGTCGGCGCAAGAGTGACGCGTCGCGGCGCTGCCCGGTCGTGTCGTGAGGACCGTGACGGGCCATGGCTCGGGGGCGTCGGGCAGCCGTCCCTGGCACTGCTGAGTGCCCGGCCCGCGGGGCGCGCGCCGCGCCCAGCCGCTGCGGACCACCGCTGGACCGGACGTCGCAGACGGGGTGCGGCTGTGTTACGGCCGCGCGCCGAGTGGCACGATGGAGTCATGGCGCGACTCGATTACGAAGCTCTCAACTCCACCGTCCGGTACCTGATGTTCTCGGTATTCCAGGTGAAACCCGGAGTACTGGGCGACCAGCGCGACACGGTGGTCAAACAGGCGCGCGAGTTCTTCGACTCGCTCGGCGAGCGCGGCATCGTCGTTCGCGGGATCTACGACGTGGCCGGTCTGCGCGCGGACGCCGATTTCATGATCTGGTGGCACGCCGAGCGGATCGAAGATCTGCAGGCCGCGTACGCCGAATTTCGCCGCACCACCGATCTGGGCCGCGCGAGCACCCCGGTGTGGAGCAATGCCGCGGTGCACCGTCCGGCGGAGTTCAACAAGAGCCATATCCCGGCCTTCCTCGCCGGCGAAGATCCGGGTAACTACATCTGCGTCTACCCGTTCGTCCGCTCGTACGAGTGGTACCTGCTGCCGGACGAGGAGCGCCGCCGTATGTTGGCCGACCACGGCCGCCAGGCCCGCGGCTACCCGGACGTGCGTGCCAACACGGTGCCGGCGTTCGCCCTCGGCGACTACGAGTGGATTCTGGCCTTCGAGGCGCCGGAAATGCACCGCATCGTCGACCTGATGCGCGAGTTGCGTGCCACCGACGCCCGTAACCATGTGCGCGAGGAGGTGCCGTTCTTCAGCGGCCCCCGCGTGGATGTCGAACAGCTCGTCAACGCTCTGCCCTGAGGCAACGCTCTGCCCTGAGACGGGGCGCTGCCTCGCAGGTCCCGGCAAGCCCCCGGAATCGGGGGCATGTCCGGGGCGGAGCGAGCCCGTAGGGTCCGGACGTCGGCTCGATCGCGCGCCTGCTCGGCGCGCGATCGGCGGCGGACCCGCACGATCCGCCGCGTTCAGCCCGCCGCGTCGTCCGAGGGGTGCAGACGCAGCGCGATCGAGTTGATGCAGTATCGCTTGTCGGTCGGCGTGGGGTACCCCTCACCTTCGAAGACATGTCCGAGGTGGCTGTGGCAGTTGGCGCACAGCACCTCGATGCGCCGCATACCCAGGGTGTCGTCGGCTCGCAGGATCACCGCATCGGAGTCGGCCGGATCGAAGAACGACGGCCACCCGCAGTGCGAGTGGAATTTCTCGGTGCTGCGAAACAGCTCCGAACCGCATGCCCGGCAGCAGTAGACGCCGGTCGTCTCGGTATCGGTGTATTCACCGGTGAACGCGCGTTCGGTGCCGGCATCGCGCAGCACCGCGTACTCCTGCGGATTCAACCGCGCTCGCCATTGCTGCGGCGTCAGCTCGATCTTGGGTGCGGGCAGCGATGAGGTCACAGGTGTTTCGGCGTCGGAACTCATGATGTGAGTCTAGTAGCGCCACGCCGATGACACCGCGACGATGCGGTGCTCGATCACTGTCACGCTCCCGGGACCGTGCCCGGCCGCCGCAATGCTGTCCGGGCGGGACCGGGTGACGTGGGGGCAGTGGCTCAGCGCAGTGCTTCTGCCGGTGCCTGGGGGTCCGGCGCATCGCTCACCGGCGCACGGTCACCGTCCGCGGTCGGGGGCGACGCGGCGGCACCGGCCGATCCCGCCGTGCCCGCCGCCGATCCGGTGGTCGGCTTCGGTAGCAGGAATGCGGGTTCGATACCCGAATCGAGGCGCCCTTCGCGGCGGGCCGTCAGATAGCGATCACCCAGCACACAGAACACCACGATCAGCAGCAGCGCCCAGCCGAAGGTGATGCGCAGGTACTCGAGCGATCGTCCCAGGCTCTGCCAATTGTCGAGCAGCCACTTGTCGTAGGTCATGAAACCGAAGATGGCCACCCAAGCCGGCCAGTTGCGCAGCACCGAATTGCGCAGCACCACCGTCATCAGGAACGGGAACAGCATCATCGAGTAGTACTGCTGCCCCAGTCCGGCCAGCAACCAGGACGCAGTCAGGATGACACCGGAGGAGGTGCAGATGAAGAACACCTCGTCGTCGCGGCAGTACCGATACAGCAGCCACAGCGAGATCAGCACCAGCACACCGAGCATGATGCGCATGCCCCAGGTCAGCCACGGTGGCAGACCGTAGTACTCGGCATTGCCGGCGATGGCGCTGTTGAAGTAGTTGCGTGTCTCGAGCAGGTACGGAACGGTGCGACGGACGAAATCCATCGGATCCTTGATCAGCGGCCACGCGATCGCCATGAGCGCCGCCGGCACACCGAGCGCGGTGACGAACACCTGCCACTGCTTGCGCATCAATGGAACCAGCAACAACGGCGCCAACGTCGGTTTCACCGCAATCGTCAGCCCCATCACGACCCCGGCCAGTAGATCCCGTCGTTGCAGCAGCAGATGGATGAACAGCACCTCGGCGAACAGCAGGCAGCCGTTGACATTGCCGAATCCGAGCGTGTTGATCACGGTCTCGGAGGCGAAGATCAGCAACAGTGACAGTGGGGCGGCCACCGACTTGATCGAGTACTTGAACAGCCGCAGCAGCAGGTACCAGGCGCCGATGATGGCGACCCCGTTGAGCAGGATGAAACACCAGCTCGACTTCTGCGGATCGATCAGCGCCAGCGGTGCGATCAGCAGGGTGCCGCTGGGCGGATACAGGTAGTGCGGATCGACCAAGTCGAAGTTCTCACCGTAGATCGCATGCCCGTTGAGGAATGCCAGGGAGGCCTTGTACACCGGCGCGAAGTCGTCGGTGATGGAGAAGTTCGTCCCTTTGACGAAGACTTGATGCAGCACGGTGAGGATCGCGAAAGGCCACAGGGCGAAGTTGAACACTTCGGCGGTGGTGCGAGCGGTGCGCGGCTCGAGCTGTCGAAGGAACACTGGGGCACGGTACACCGCAAACCTGTGGAGTAGTCGCGCGGACCCGCCGTCGAGCCGGTTTCCGTGGCGACGTGTCAAGCCGGGCAGGCAGTCCCGTCGTCGGGCAGCGTCGCATCCTTCAGGTAGGCGACGATGTTCTGCTGCGCGCAACCGGAGTGGGTGAACACCGGATGTCCCCAGCCCTGCCACTGCACCGTGGAGGCACGCGCACCGGCCGCGCCGAGCGCACCGGTGACCGAGGGCCGTCCGTCGCCGCCGACTACCGGGTCGGCGTCGGTGCCCAGGACCAGCACTGGCACCGTGATCTTCTCCGGCAGGCTCGGCGCCTGGGCCGCGGGCCACGCCGCACAGGCCATCAGCCCCGTCGCCGCGCTGCGGCCGAACGCCGGATACTTCGTGCCCCATTCCCCGACCAGTTGGGTGGCGCGCTCGGGGGTCGCCGGCCGCTGATCGTCACTGCAGCGTGAGACGAACTGTCCGTCGGATCCGACCGCCGCCCCGGCTCGGGTCGCCAGCGCCTGTATCGGGCCGGTGTCTCCGGTGCGGGCCGCCGACAACGCATCGGCGAGTTCGGTGATCCGCTCCGGCGGCAGGGCGCCGGGATCACCGAGGAATGCTGTGATCGTGGTGGCGAGGGTTGCGGCGGATACCGGACCCAGCTGCCCGGAATCGGCCCGGCTCATCAGATCGTCGACGGCCGCACGCGGATCCGGGCCGAGTGAGCAGCCGAGATCGGCGCACCGCCGGGCGAATCCGGTCAGCGCGGCCTCGGCGCCCTTGACCTGCTGTTCGGTCCGTGTCGCCGCGTCGGCGCCGCTGGCTTCGGGGGAGTCGAGCACCAGCCGCGCGAGATGGGGACCGTATTTGGCGGCATAGCTCATCGCCACCTGGGCGCCGTTGCCGGTGCCGAGCAGGTCGATGTGCTCCACCTGCCATTGTTTGCGCAGTTGTTCGATGTCGTCGGCGGCGTGCGGTGCGTCGAAGGTGGCCTGGTACGGCTGCAGGAAGTCCTGGCAGGCGATGGTGGCGTCCTGGCTCATCGTGGCCAGCGCCCGCACCCGGTCCTCGGAACCGGGGGTGAATTGCGCGTTGTCGGCGAGCCCTCGGCGCAGATCGTCGGGCAGGCAGTCGATCGGCTGTGAACTGCCGATCCCGCGTCGATCCACTCCGACGATCGGCCGCGAGTCCAGCAGCGCCCGTTCCGGACCGGCGGCCAGCCCGGCGAGGGTGGCGGTGGTGGAGCGGTCACCGCCGGAGGTCACGACCAGCGGTGCCGCATCGGCCGGTGTTTTCGCCGTCCGCGCCCGCACCGCGGCGGCGCGGAAGGTGCCCAGCACCGCACCGCCGGTGTCGATCGGTGTGCTGAATTCGGCGCATTCGAACGTGATGCCGGCGGGCGGGGGCGTGCCGAGCAGGTTGAATGTGGGCGCGGCGCAATCGCGCCAGGGCAGATCGGTTTTCGGTACCTGCGCCTGCGGTGGCGGCGGGGGCGCGGCGCTGGTTTCGGCCGCCGGACCCGATCCGCTGTGCGGATGGTCCAGCGCCACATCCGGCCGGTGCGACGGTCCGGCACCACAGGCCGTGGTCAGCAGAACCGTCAGTGACGATGCCAGCAGGGCGGCGCGAGTCCAACGCATGCTGACAGCCTGCCAGGTTCGGCGCGTTGCTTCAGCTCTGGGTGCGGCCGCGTTCCCACCGGGTCAGTACCGTGCCGTCGTCGTCGAGCAGGGCATGTCGCAGGCACATCGGGGTCGGCAACGCGTTGGGCGACACCGCGATTCGGCCCGCCGTCCCACCGACCAGCAGCGGCGACACGGTCAGGCAGAGCTCGTCGACGGCATTCGCGCCGATCAGCTCCCCGAACAGCGCGGGACCGCCCTCGCACAGCACCCGCAGCAGACCGCGTTCAGCGAGGACGCGGCGCAGGTCGGCCGCGGTGACGGTGCTTTCACCGGCCTCGACCACCTCGGCCCCGGTGTCGGCGAGGATGCGCTTGCGGTCGCCGTCGGCGGCTGCGGTGGTCAGGATCAGCGGCGGGCGGGTGGTGTCGGTGAACAGCCGGCATTGCGGATCGAGTGCGGCGCTCGCGGTGACGACCGCGATCGGCGGCGGTGCACCGTCACGTGAGCCGCCCAGC
This sequence comes from Nocardia vermiculata NBRC 100427, assembly GCF_001613265.1. GTDB lineage: Bacteria > Actinomycetota > Actinomycetes > Mycobacteriales > Mycobacteriaceae > Nocardia > Nocardia vermiculata. Next base: position 153,168 of record NZ_BDCA01000015.1, on the reverse strand, counting down.
CCGTGATGGTGTAACCGCATCCGGCGGCGGGAGTCGGTGCGGGCGCCGCCGTAGTTCTCGGCTCGCGCGGTTCCGGCACCGACCACCACCACGTCCGCCAGATCACGCAGAATCGAGTAGACGGTGGCGTCGGAGGGCCGTCCGAGCGCGCCGGAGCGGCCGTCGACGCTGACTGCGCCGTCCAGGCTGGCGATGAAGTTGACCCGGATCCACGGCGCATCGAGTGCCGCCGGATAGGTGTAGAGCTGGACCAGGTCGGTGATCTCGCCGGCGCCGGCGGCCGAGAGCGCTGTGAAGTGGATCGCATCGGGGACACGCTGCATAAGGTCCGATCTCACCACGTCAGTACGCTACAAGCGTGCAACAACGCCTCGTCGATCGTCATCCGGAGGTTCCGGCCGATCAGCTCATCGCTCAGATGGTGCCGCCGCCCACCTTCGACGAGGTGAGCTTCGCCTCCTACATTCCCGATCCCAACGAGCCGAGCCAGGCCGCGGCGGTGCGCGCGGCCGAGGATTTCGCCGCCCGGGTCCGCAAGATTCACGCCGCCGCCGGTAAGAAGTCGCTGTTCGGCAAGAAGAAGCAGATCGACGGTGCGGGACTGTATCTCGACGGTGGTTTCGGTGTGGGCAAGACCCACCTGCTGGCATCGATCTTCCACGCCTCGCCGGGGCCCAAGTCGTTCGGCACCTTCGGTGAGCTGACCAACCTGGTCGGTGCACTGGGCTTCACGAATGCGGTGGAGCGGCTGGGCGGCAACAGCGTGCTGTGCATCGACGAATTCGAACTCGACGATCCGGGCGACACCATGCTGGTCTCGCGGTTGCTCACCGAGTTGACCGCGCGCGGCGTCTCGGTGGCGGCGACGTCGAACACGCTGCCCGACCAGCTGGGTGAGGGCCGCTTCGCCGCGCAGGATTTCCTGCGTGAGATCCGCAAGCTGGGTTCGCTGTTCGAGTCGGTGCGTGTCGACGGTCCCGACTATCGCCACCGTGACCTACCGCCCGCCCCGGAGCCGACCGATCCCGCGGCCCTCGCGGAGAAGGCCGCGGACACCCCGGAATCGACCCTGGACGACTTCGACGAGCTGCTGAAGCATCTGAGCACCCTGCATCCGTCCAAGTACGGTTCGCTGATCTCCGGCGTCTCCGCGGTGTACATCTCCTCGGTGCACACCATCACCGATCAGGCGGTGGCGCTGCGCATGGTGGTACTGGCCGACCGGCTCTACGACGCCGGCACACCGGTGACGGTGTCGGGCGCTGCGCTGGACAAGATCTTCTCCGAGGAGATGCTCGGTGGCGGGTACCGCAAGAAGTATCTGCGTGCCATCTCCCGGCTGCTGGCCCTGTCGCGATTCGAGGTACCCGCGGGCTGAGCGGTATTCGTACGGCGTACTGTCGGGACGGAAATCAACCATGGACAATCGTCCAGATCTGTGTGATCGGAGCTGACATGGCCCGTCGTTCCCTACGTGTCGCCGCTTCCACCGCCGCTGCCGCGCTCATCGCAGCCGGACCCGCACTGGGGATCGCGACCGCCGCCGATCCGCCGGCCGCCCCGCCCGCGGTATCGGTGAACACCCAGGACCGTTCGCTGGGCCTGGCCAGTGTGCAGAATGCCCGCGACCTCGGCGGATACACCACGACCGACGGCCGCACGGTCAAGACGGGCGTGGTGTTCCGCAGCGGCGATCTGAGCAAACTCTTGAACGAGGATTCCGCGGCGCTCACCGCCCGCAACCTGCGTGTCGTCGCGGATCTGCGCACCGACTACGAACGGATGATCGCCCAGGACCGGGTACCGGCCGGTGCGACCCTGCGCATCCACGACGCGATCGGCCATGCGCCGCCGCAGATCCTGGCCACGACACTGAGCGCGGGCAGCGATCTGAACAGTGCGTTCATCACCGCACCCGGCGCGAACGAGGCCTTCGCCGGTGTGCTGCGCGACATCATCGATTCCGACGGTTCGGTGCTGTTCCACTGCTCCGCCGGTAAGGACCGCACCGGGTGGACCGCGGCGGTGCTGCTGACCCTCCTCGGTGTGGATCGCGAGACCGTGAACTACGACTACATGCTCTCGAACTACTACCGCAACGCCGCCCCCGGTGACACGATCAACGGTGTCGTCCAGCCGGCGCTGGACGCCTCCTTCGCGCAGGTGGATCAGAGCTACGGCAGCTTCGACAACTACGTCCACGACGGATTGAAGCTCACCGACGACGATATCGCCGTCCTGAAGGCGAAACTGCTGTCCTGATAGGCATTTCACCGCCCACCGGGTGATTCCGGTGGGCGGTGCGCCGTCATATGTCTCGCTGCATCACGTAGTCGTGGCACAGCTGGTTGCCGACGGTCATGGTTTTGGCACCCACTTGCCGGAACCCGTGCTTGTCGTAGAAGCGCTGCGCACGTTCGTTGAGCTGGTTGACCGCCAGCCACACCGTGCGATACCCGCCGCGGCGGCCGTAGTCGACCGCGGCGTCCATCAGGGCCGCGGACACGCCGACCCCGTGATGGCCGGGTAACACATACATTTTGCTGATCTCGATCGCCGGGCGACCGTCGATCATCGCGGCTACCGCGGGATCGGCCGGCTCACCGGTGATCAGCATCGTGTAACCGACGATATCCCCGCCCATCGCGGCTTTGAGGACGATGCGCTGCGGATCGTTCAGGTAGTCGCCGAATCGTTCTCCCGACAGCACCTCGGCGATGAACGCGTCGATACTCTCGTCGGTGAGCTCGGGTGGGCAGGCCAAGGGGAAGGTGGCCGCCGCGACATCGCTGAGCGCCTCCGCATCCCACAATCCGGCACGGTCGACGACGACTTCGTGCTCACTCATGGATCAAGTACAACATGTCCGGGTACGGTCGCCGCGGGTTTGCCGGCGCGTGGACGGAAGTACCGGCTCATCGCCACCAGGGCGGCAGCGAACAGCAGCGGTACGACGAATCCGATCCGCAGGCTCCACACATCGGCGACAGCACCGACCACACCACCACCGATCAGGGTGCCTGCGTAGTTGAACAGGTTGAGCCGCGCGATTACCGCGTCCAGCCCGCGCCCGCCGGTCAGCCGCCCGGCCTCGCTGAAGCACAGTGGTGCGATCACCGGCAGGCCGAGCCCGGCCACCAAGAAGCCCGCGAGCGCGATCGGCGGGCCGGGCGCCGCGACCACCAGAACCAGCCCCAGCAAACCGACGGCGGCCGCTATCCGCACCACCGCACGCGCACCGAAGCGGCGTACCCACCAGTCGCCGGTGAGCCGGGTGAGCAGCGAGGCGCCCTGATACGCGGCCAATGCCAGCGCCGCGGTCGCCGACGAGGACAACAACTCATCGGTGAGGTACAGCGCCGACCAGTTGCCCACCGCCAAGTCGATCGCGAACACCAGGGCCATCGCCACGCCCAGCGCGAGATAGGCGCGCAAGGCCACCACCGCAACGGAATTCACCGGTGCGGCGCTCGTGTCACCGCTGCTGTCGTCCGCACCGCGCTCGGCCGCCTCGGTGCCCAGCAGACGCCGTCCGGCCACCGCGCCGGCCAGGGCGACCACCACCGCCGCGATTGTGACCGCGTACGGCAGCGTGATCCCGGCTTTCTCGCTCCCGGCGACGAACAGCGCTCCGGCGATCGATCCGGCACTCCACGCCGCGTAGAACGACGACAGGACGAAGCGGCCGTATCCGTGCTGGATGAAGACCGCTTGCATATTCGTTCCGGCGTCGACCATCCCGACCGCCACCCCGTAGCAGCCCAGCGCCACCAGATCGATCGCGATATTCGGTGCCGCCGCGACACCGAGCCCCGACACCGCGATCAGCGCCAGCCCTGCCCGCAGCGCCACCCGGCTGGACCAGCGCACCGCGACCCGCTCGGCCAGCAGGCTGCCTCCCGCCGCCAGCCCCGAGATCAGTACGACCGCGAGCAGGATGACGGTGTCGGTGAGCCCGAGCCGGTCCCGCTGCTGCGGCAGTTCGGTGAGGATGACCGCGAGAAAGAACCCCTGCAGCGCGAAGGCCACCGAGTTGGCGGTGCGAGCGGCCCGGAGCGGGGCCGATACAGAAGTGTATCCGCGGTCGAACATTCCGCGCAGCCTAACGCGTTGCGGCCGGAGGCGGTAGCGGAGCGTGACCATGGAGGGCGTGACGCGTTGGGCTGGATCGGACACTGCCTAACGGGTCGCGGCCGGAGGCGGTAGCGGAGCGTGACCACGGAGGGCGGGGAATTCTTCTGCTACGTCCCGATCACGCCGGTGTCCGCTCATGCCGATTTCGCAGCTCATCGGAGTCCATGATCACGTCCGGCTCCCGGTTGGGTAACGAATCCGGTCACGGGTACGTTAAGGCCCCTGCTACGTGCGGCACTCTGGTTGTAGCGGGCCGCACCGGGCCGCAGGTGTACGGGTAGGGGAGTGGTCGCGTGAGCACTACGGAACGGACCGGGACGAGGAGCCATACAGCTGTGCTGCCTCCCCTCGAAGAGGTGAAACTGCCCGCGGTGGAACCGAATCCGCGCGGGCATCAGGCGGGTGAGCGGTGCCGCAAGCCCGGGTGCGGTGATTGTCACTGGGATGTGCAGCGGTTCAAATACTGGTTGCGTGGCCGACTGCTGGCGGCGGGCGCCGAGGACGCCGAGGTGGATCAGGCGCTGGGCGCGCAGACCCCGAGTCTGCTCTGGCGCCGCGACGGGCGGTTGTGTGCGATCGAGGTGCGCAGCGCGCCGATCACCCTGGAGGCCGCGGTGCAGCGCACCGCACGGTTGAAGGCGGTCGGGGTCAGCGAGGTGCTGTGGTTGTGTCCGGGTGGGTACTGGGTCGGCCGGATCCCGGCGTTGGGGGTCGATGATTTCGCCGCGGCCGGCTGCGAATATCGTGCTCTGACCGGCGGCCTGGCCATCGATTCCGACGGCCTGCTCGCGGTCCGGCAAACACCCTGGGAAATCCGGGATTTCATTGATGGCTGGGTCGCTGGGGACCTGGCTTGTGGATATTTGAACGAGAATACGAGAGGGTGGGCGACAGTGCGCGATTGGGAGGCCCACACCCACGCCCAGGCGATGATGATCTCCGAGCAGCGTCAGGAACTGCGCGATCAGCGGATCGAACTGGCGGTGGCACGGCGATCCAACCGGGACAAGGCCAGGCATATCTACAAGCTCAATCATCGGCTGGAGCGGGCCGAACTGGTGGTCTCGGATCTGGACGCGGCAAAACGTAAACTGGCTGATCGCGACCGGTTCGAGGCGGGGCTGCGGGTGCGGCTGGCCCGCCAGCGCGAAGCGGTGATGCACTGGCAGTTGATGACGTGTTTCGCGATGCTGGTGATCGTCACCTTCATCATCGCGGGCTTCATGCTGCACTAGCCGAGCCGGGCTCGTCCTGCGCTGGGAGGGCCCACGCTTCCGGGCGCTCCGTCCCGTACCCGGCCGGTGTCACTCGGTGCGGAGCCGGAAGGGTGCGCGGTCCCAACGCCAGTGGTGGAGCAGCACCAGCGAGCTCAGGTCGAGGGGGGTGATTCCGGTCTCGTCGACGAGGCTGCGGAACTCACCCCATTCGATCGGCCCGCTCGCGAGCCGGTTGCGCAGGATGTTCTCCGAACGCATGGTGACCTTGTGCTGCAACAGGTCCGGTTCTCCGAGTCGGCTGCCGGTGAATACCAGCCAGCCCCAGCCCTGGGCATGGGCCTGCGCCCGTGCGGCCTGCAGCCGGATGCGGTTGACGTGCAGAGCTACTCGCCCGAGGGCGACCACATCGATCAGCAGGGTCCGCCCGTCGGTGAGGCGGACGGCGGCGGTGGGGCAGTAGGAGTCGGCCACGCCGTCCACTTCGTAGTCGACGCCGATGGGTCGTTCCACGTAGGTGGCGACCTGCTCGGCCTCGTCGAGTAACCGCAGCAGCCGCGCCTGTAGAGCGGTGTCGAATGTCACTTCCCGGTCGAGCTTTTCGGCGAACATGTGCCCGCGGGCATCGTCGTCCGCGTCGACGGTCGTGATCGGAAGTTCGGGCAGGGGCGTCGCGGTACCGCCGGGCCATTCGACCCGCCGCAACAGCGGAAGCAACTGTCCGGCATCGGATTCGATGGCCTTCGCTCCGTCCAGATGCCAGCGTCCACGCTGTTGCCAGCCGGCGATCCGTTGAAAAACGAAGCCCGCCACCCGCTTCGCGGCGATCAGCCCGTGCCCGGCCAACCGGAGTTTCAGATAGGCGAGGTCCTGCGCGGCGATGTCCTCGTCACCCGCATAGGTTTCCTGCAGCAGGGTGCGGACCAGGTGCCGATCGCCCCCGTCCACCGGATAGTGCTCGGCGAATACGGCGGGATCCGGAAATCCGGTGGCCTGCACCCGCCGCACCAACTGCCCGGCCGCGCGCGTATAGAGCTGCCGTATCCGGTCCCGGGACAGTTCGAACCGGGCGCCCAGCAGTGTCAGGGTTTCCGGCCGCACCCCGTCCAGACCCAGTCGCCGAGTCAGCAGCTCTCCGTCCCGCGGCCGGTCCTCGGCCTGTTCGGCGACCATCCGCGCAAGTGTGTCGGCCATCTGCTCGGAGGCGAATCCGAGACCGTTGCCCAGGTCGTCGAGCATCCCGGCCTGTATGTCCTCGATCCGGTTGGTCGTCACAGCCACGCCTCTCGTCTCGCACGTTCTTTCGAAAGCGTAGGCCCTCGTGCGTTTTCCGACGACCAGGCGCGGCCGTGCACTGCCCTCAGGTGTCCGGTCAGGACGCCGGAGGACGACCGGTTGGGGGCGTGTTGCGCGAGCTGTTCCAGTGCCGGTGCGGGTCGAACCGCGCGTGACCGAGTACCTCGAGCTTGCGGTTCGGATAGTCCACCGCGATGATTGCGACCCGGTCGGGGTGTCGGCGGTGATGTACTGCTGGTTGCCGGTACTTTCCGTCCAGGTCAGCTGGGTCGAGTACGCTGGGAGAACGGTGGTTCTCAATGCAAGGAGGTTGCTGTGGCGGCGGATGCCGAAGCGGCGAAGGTGCTCGCCGCGGCCGATCGCCTGTTCAACGATCGGGGCGTGCAGGCGGTCGGTATGGACAGCATTCGCGACGCCGCGAACGTGCCGCTGAAACGGCTCTACCGCCTTTTTCCGTCGAAGTCCGTTCTGGTGTGTGCGGTACTGGAGCGGCGCGACCGCGATGTGCGCGCGGCGATCACCGAATATGTGGATGCGCACGCCGATTCACCGCGCGAGCGAATCCTGGCAGTGTTCGGTTACTTGCTCGAGTGGTTCACCGAGCCCGGCTTCCGGGGATGCCTGTTCATCAACACCGTCGGAGAACTGGGCGGCACCTCCGACGATGTCGCCCGCATCGCCCGCCGCCACAAACTCGCGATGCGTGACTACCTCGCCGAACTCGTCGCCGAATGTTCGTTCCCGGCGGAGCTGGCCGACCAGCTCATGATTCTCGCCAACGGCGCCATGGCCACGGCCGCCGTGCACGACGACGGCCCACGCGCGGCGCAGCAGGCGCGCGCCGCGGCGGCCACCCTACTGTCCGCGGCAGAACGCGGAGAGGGGGCGACCTAGCGTTCGTCACCGATTACCGTCGAGCCGGGCGTGGTGTCTCGCGATGGCCGCTCGCGTCGGCGGCGCCGGATTCGGAATCCATCGCGAGGACGGTGAGCAGCAGTGCTCCCGTCCAAGCGATCGCCGACCCCGCTGCGAGCATGTGGATGCCGTCGAGGAAATCCGGGCTCGACGGGGCTCCGGCCACGGCACCGAATACCGCTACACCACAGGCGGTCCCGACCTGACGCGCGGTGTTGGATACTCCGGTGGCGAGCCCGGACCGCTCGGCTGGTGTGGCCCGTACCGTGGCGGCGACGACCGCGGTGGTGACCAGGCCCGCGCCGCACCCGAGGGCGGCGAAAGCTACCAGTAGTCCCACGATTCCCGAGCCGCCCACCGTGAGCAGTGCGAGTGAGCCGCACGCCGCGAGAACGCAGCCGATAGCGATTGCTGAGCGGGGACCGTAGCGGGCGGTCAAGCGGGCGGAGACGGGAGCCAGAACCACCAGCGGCACCGCAATCGGCAGGACCGTGACCCCAGCGGTGGCAGGGGACTGACCCGCGATGTCCTGCAGATACAGCATGCCGACGAACAGCACCCCGTTGAGGATCAGATTCATCGTCGCCGCTACGACGTTGGGTGCGAGGAATTGCCTGCGCTGCAACAGATCCAGCGGCAGGAACGGATGATCGCTCCGCCGTGCCGCGGCGACAGCGGTCGCCAGTGCGCAGATCGCGACCACCACGGCGACCGTGACCGTCCGGCTATCCGCGTGGTGGCCAGCGGAGGTGATTGCGAACACCGCGGCACCGAGCCCGACCACGAATCCGAGTAGCCCCGGCACATCGACTCGATCGGCCATCGACGGTGCGGATGCCGGGACCGCGATGCGCGCGGCGATAACGGCCGCGACGGTCAACGGCGCCGCGATCCAGAACACCGGGCGCCATCCGAAATGCTCGACCAGAACACCGCCCAGCAGCGGACCGGCCGGCAGCGCCAGCGACGACACCGCCGCCCACGTGCCCAGCGCCTTGGCCTGCTCACGCCGTTGTGGAAAGACGTCCACGATCACCGCCATGGTGCTCGGCAGCAGCAGGGCCGCACCGACCCCTTGAACGACCCGTGCGGCGATGAGCACTCCCACCGTTGGTGCCATCGCACAGGCCAGTGAAGCCGCCCCGAACACTGCGAACCCGGCGAGCAGCATCCGGCGGTGCCCGATCCGGTCGCCGACCGTTCCGGCTGCCAGCAGCAACCCGGCGATGACGACCACATATCCGTCCACCACCCACTGCAGCGCAGCGACCGGCGCATCCAGGTCCCGCCCGATCGCCGGCAACGCGACATTCACGATGGTCACATCCAGCAACACCAGGAACATTCCGGCGCACATGACCGTGAGGATTGCGGATCGGTTTCGGCTCGGTGGTATCGAGGGCATATCGCCAGTGTGGGAGCGAAACCCTTCGCCCTGGACCGAACTGTCGCCGCTGCGCAGCTCACCCGCCGGTGCATCCACGATTCGGTGAGTACCGAAGTGTCCGGGCGGCAGACTGGTGTCATGACCGATCGCCGGCCCCTCTACGGCTATTCCGACATCGCGTCCGTCGGCGCTCTGCTGGCGGACGCGACTCGGGCGCGCATGATGATCGGCCTGGCCGATGGCCGGGCACTCCCGGCCTCGGTCCTGGCCGCGGAATCCGGCGTCGTGGCCTCCACCGCCAGCGCCCATCTCGCCCGCCTGGTCGAGGGCGGTCTGCTCACCGTGGAGCGGTCCGGTCGGCACCGCTACTACCGCATCGCCGGACCGGAGGTCGGCGCGGCGATCGAGGCCCTGGCCGTCCTGGCCCCGAGCCGCCCGGTCCGTTCGCTCCGGGAATCGACCCGCGCCGCGGCATTACGCCGGGCTCGCAGCTGCTACGACCATCTCGCCGGGCAACTGGGCGTCGCGGTCACCGAGGCGCTGCTGGATCACCAGGCTCTGTCCCGCACCGATGGCATCGCGGGAACCGAACGCGCGCAGGGGGATCCGCTCTCCGCACCACTGCGGGAGCATCCGTATCGGCTGGGCCCGAATGCCGAGGCTCTGTTCGGCGAACTGGGCGTCGACCTCGATGTAGCCCGTGGCGGGCGGCGTCCGTTGCTGCGCTTCTGTGTCGACTGGAGCGAACAACGCCATCACCTCAGCGGGGCCCTCGGTGCAGCGGTGCTGACCCGCATGGAATCCGCCGGATGGGTGGAACGGCCGGGAGGCCGGCGGACCCTGCGCGTGACGAACGGGGGAGCCCGCACGCTCGAACGAGTCCTCGGGGTGCGGATCGCCTAGCGGACGCCCCGTGTTCCGGGCCTCCCACCGGCATCATTGAGTTTAGCGACAACCTGTCGTAACCTTTACGACAGGTTGTCGCATAGATTCTCGACCACCACATGGCCCGGACCGAATGGAGAGTGAGATGAATACGCTCAGCGACCGCGCGGAACTCATCGAATTGATGAGCCACTATGCCGATATCGCCGATCTGAAGGAGTTCACCGAACTGCCCGGCAAGGTCTTCACCGACCCGCTCACGCTCGACTTCTCCTCGGTGGCGGATATTCCGCCGACGAGCTCACCGCTGGCCGATTACGTCGAAATCCTGCGTGCCTCGTTCGCGCCGTACACCGCGACTCATCACGCCATCACCGGCCATGTCATCGATATCGACGGTGACACCGCGACGATCCACGCGCACGTCCGCGCCGAGCACTGGCTCCCGGACGGCTACACCGAAGGACCCAACCGGTGGCTGGTCGTCGGCTTCTACGACAACGACGCGGTCCGCACGCCGGAAGGCTGGCGCCTGACCCGGGTGAAACTCACCTCGGCGCATCAGGAGAACCCGCACCTGTCGAGCGCCGCCCTGGCTGCCGGGTAGGGGGCCCGATGCCGCGGATCAAGGCAGCCACCATCGAAGAGCATCACGAGATGGTGTGGGCCGCGCTCGCCGAGGCGATGCGGCAGCTGCTGCTCGAACGCTCCTACGACTCGATCACCATGGGGCACATCGCCGCCCGCGCCGGACTCGCGCGCAACACCCTGTACAACTACGCCCGCGACAAAACCGCACTGGTGCTGGCACTCACCGAGCGAGCGAGCCGGCCCGCGCTCGACCGTGTCACGACCATCGCCGCCCGCGCCGGCGACCCCGCTGCCCAACGGCTCCAGGAGATCGTCGAGGCGGTCCTGCAGGCATCCACCGATCAGGCCATGCAACCGATGTTCAGACCCGGATCGGGCCCGCTGGTCGACGAGTTACCGAAGGGCCCACACAACCCGTTCCACGCGATCGTGGCCGAGGTGGAGAACGTTGTCCGCGCCGGCATCGAACGCGGTGAATTCCGCGACACCGGTGACATCGGGCTCACGGTGGAACTGTTGTCCGGCGCGATGCGGGCCGGAGCCGAACGCATCGGCCGCGATCCCTCCGCCTACGCGCCCACGGTCCGTGCGGCGCAGGACATCATCCTCGCCGCTCTGGTCCTCCGAACCGATAGGTGAGCAGTCCGGCCACCGCGGCGACCCCGCTGAAGACGATCGCCTGCAACCACACCTGACCCGCACCGTCCCCGCTTCCAGGGCCGTGCAGGTACCCGGCCAGATCGACAGCCGCATGCACCGACCCCGCGATCCACACCGCCCCGACGGTGCCACGGCCGATCAGAAAGGCCATCAGGAAGGAGAGCGCGACCGTGTTGGCGAGAAAGCCGATCGCATAGATCGCCCCCTCCCCGAACACTTGAATATGCCAAGCGCCCCACAGTAACCCGGTGGCAACAGTGCCGGCCCAGAACCCGAGCCTGCCCTGCAGTTGCGGCTGCAGAAACCCACGCCACCCGAGCTCTTCCCCGAAAGACCCCAGCACCGTCCAAACCAACACGGTCGGCAGCACCCACCCCTCAGCGATCGGAGTGAACAGGGAATCGGTGAGGCCGAACACCCGCATCAGGACCAACCACACGAGCATGCCGGCGGCGCCACACCCCACCCCCAATGCAGCCTGCTGCCACGTCGCACGCCCGGTACGCACACCGCTACGAAGATCCGCCGACTCGAGACCCGTGCACCGCCGGTACACAACCACCGCGGCAATCGCGAGCGCGGGCCCGAACTGAACCCACTGGGCAGAATCGCCGTCCCCGGCTCCCAGCGCGGTCCCGAACACTGCTTGCAGCCAGAGGAACAGTCCGGACGCGAGGAGGACGGCGAGCAGGAAGAGCACGATCAGCGGCCATGAGAAGGGTGCGCTGCGAACAGGCTCTGCCGCCGGTTCCGACTGTCTTCCTGTTGCTGTGTTTCGTCCCCCTCGCCCTGGCGGGACGTCGTCCATCTGATCTCCGTTCGATATGCATGAAACAGCTCGGATCCCGCGGGCCAGCCGGTATGGCTGCGTGGAATCCTGCTTCGAGAACGTCAGCCGGGTACGACGCCGACACGCTGTGCTAGTTTGCCCAGATCGCCGGCGGTCAAGTCACGGCGCGCCGTGCGCATCATGTGCCCGACCAGTTCTCGTACCGGCGGCATGGTCCTGACATGCTGTGGCGCAGCGTGTTCCGCGCGGAGCAGCGCGTAGAGCGATTCTCGGTAGTTCTTCTGCATGGCGTGAGCCTTGCCGATCTCCACGAAGTATTGAGCGCGGCGTCCTTCGTTCGGCAGAGCACTCGGCGACACCGTCGGTGCGAGGGCGAGAACCTGGCCGGGCTCGCGCCGCTCGACCGCGGCCGACATGCGCCAGAGCTGAACATTCGCCGGGCCGAACGATTCGTTGCGCGCCATCGACGTGTTCGGTTTCGTTTCGGGAAGCCGGTCTGCTTGTTCGGCTGCCTCGATCAGATGCGGTTCGGGATCGCCGCCGAGCGTGGCTGCCACGATCGAACCCTGCAGATGCAGCATCCCGAATGTCTCGACCTCGCCGAGCGTACGCACTTCGGATGCGATCTTCTCAGCGGTGCCGACAGTGTTCGCCAATGCCGCAGGTAGGGCGCCAGGGCGAGACAGCAGGATCTGACCTTGGATGAAGGCTGCGGCAGCGATGGGCGCGGTCGTCCCGACGTGGCTCGCCGCACCTTCGGCTTCCTGCGCGGCATTCCATGCGAGCGCGTGGTAGCCGCGGGCTCGCAGCGCCGAAGCAATACCGTAGGAGACCGTTGCGAGGGCGTCCCATGCCTGCTCGGTATCGGCGTCCCGCACATGCCGGTAGGCGTCGGTAAGCATCGGTGCGAGTATCGGCCCCAGTGTCGCGTAGTCGCAGTCATGACGGAGCTTCGTTGCTTTTCGGTTGAGGTTCGCCAGCTCGTCCAGCGGCATCGGCGGTCGCGTATCGGTGACGTTGCCTTTGGCCCACAACACGGTTTCGAGTTCCGGTACAGCCGAATGAAATCCAGCGGTGGATGGATCGAACTTGTCTTGCTCGTGCCCTGTCAGATCCCCGAGCGTGCAACCGAGCGCCTGGGCCAGGGCCAGCATGGTGCGGCGCGAATCCACCGGTCGGAGGCCGGTTTCGTACTTGGCCAGCACTGAACGGTTCAGGCCCGCGCGGTCGGCCAGGACCTGTTGTGTGATGCCGCGCCGAGCTCGTATCTGGCGTACCCGTTGACCGATATAGGTGTCTGTTTCGTCGGTCATGGTGAGTACCTGCGCTTTCCCCTCGAGTTCAACGCCTTACGTGCATTGTTCCATGTGTTCCGGCAGGGAACAGAGTTCCGCGCATCGCTTGCAAAGCTCCACTACAAGCCCCGCCGTCGAGTGCGATCGCCTCGGCCGTGGGTGCGAATCAGCAGGGGACGGCGGAAGGGGAGTGGTGGCGGAACAACGAGGTTCTTCGGGACGGTATCTGCAAGACGGTGAGGGGACGTGGTTCGTCGTCGGACCGGACGGATGGCCGGAGGCGATCGATGCGTGGGCGGCGGAAGTCGGCTGCGCCGATGAGGACTTGCCGACCGAAATGGGTACGCCGGGCACGTCCTTCGTCGGGGATGCACCACCTCCGGCTGGGCAGGATGAGGGGTGGCAAGGGGGCCAGGAGCATTGAGCGACATCTGGATCGTTCTCGGTTGGGTGGTTGTGCTCGGTCTACCGTTCGGCGTGCTGGTTGCCGTCATCTTCTGGCCGGAGCGGGTTCCGAAGGATCGGAGTGTGGAGGCGATTCGGCAGCGGATCGAAGCAGAGGACGAGTTGCGATGATGTTGGGTGTCGGTTCACCAGCGTGAATACGCTTTGCGGGGGTGTGGGGTGTCGAACGCGCTTGAAGGTCCAGAAATGAAATCAGCCCCCGGTGAAAACCGGGGGCTGATTTGGTGCGCGATACTGGGATTGAACCAGTGACCTCTTCCGTGTCAGGGAAGCGCTCTCCCGCTGAGCTAATCGCGCGTGGGTACCTCTAACTTAGAGGCGGCGACGGGAATCGAACCCGTGTGCACGGCTTTGCAGGCCGTTGCCTCACCACTCGGCCACACCGCCAACCAAGGCCGGGTTGGCCTTCGAGCGGATGACGGGATTCGAACCCGCGACCCTCACCTTGGCAAGGTGATGCGCTACCAGCTGCGCTACATCCGCACGCTGCACTTCCGGGGCGCTTCGGCCCCTTCCGGCTGCGAGAAGAAACATTAGCCCACTACCTGCGCAAGCAACAAATCGGCTGGTAGATGGGGGTAAAAGTGAATAACGACGGTGTGATTCCCGGGAGGGGTGTGCGGGGCGCTCCTGGAGTTAGGGGCGAATCACTCGGGCGCTGTCATTTCCTGGGAGTCGGAACGGCCTGGCAGCGCGGGTTCCCGTTCGGAATCGACGCCCTGACGGGGAAGTAGTCACTGAGATTTCACCGCTGAGTGCCGGCGGTAGTTGTACATCGCCTCCGATGCTCGGCCCCTGTGGATTCCCAGGTCCAGCCCCGATTTGGTGTGGTACGGGTGGGGCGTGTTAAAGTTTCGTCTCGTTCGGAACGGCACGCCAGCCGCCCCGAATATCCCCACGGTCCCATAGCTCAGTGGGAGAGCGCTCGCCTCACACGCGAGAGGTCGCTGGTTCGAAACCAGCTGGGACCACAATTCTTGTATTCCCTGGTCAGGGTCTTTTCTGGGTTCTGGCCTTTCGTTTCTCCGGGGTTGGCTTTCGGCTCGTGTAGCCGTCTGATCTGCGGAAATGTCGTAATTTTCCCGGTTCGAACCCAGCTGGGTCCTGTGACTGTTGGGGCTGCTAGGACAAGAGTGGTGTGAGGTGTCACGTCGGATGCTTCGCGTTCGGGCGCGGCCAGGCAGAGCGGACAAGTGGGTCTGACCCGGGCTGGAGGGGGTGGCACGTAAGTGTCGCCGGGCCTGGTCTTCGCTGGGCTCATAACCCAGAGGTCGCAGGTTCAAATCCCGTCTCCGCTAACAGCAAGGGCGGTCCTGACCAGTAGGTTTCAGACCGACCTCAGTCTTTGTCGAGGTTCTTGGCAACGGATTTGGCATCATCCGCGAATCACCACTGCCGATCAGCGCCTAGGGTTGTGAAATGCGCTGCTACCAGCAGATATTCAGCGGACGCCACGGGACGATTGGGATTGCGATCGCTGGGTGCGGCTCCATGAATCGCGGTTGGGGCGACGCGTTGCATGCGGCTTCCGCGAGAGCGTCGACAGATTCCGATCCGCCGAGCACCTCACGGACGCTGTGTCCTCGGCAGCGTGGCATCGCGAGGTCATCGTTGCCGGTCGAGGGCGTTGGTGCCGAAATGGGGTGGGGGCGGAGGTTCGTGTGGCGGGCACGGACACCGTCGGAGAAGTAGTGCTCGTTTTCCTGCGTTCCAGCGCACACGAACTGTTCTCAGTACAAGTCGCTCCAGCTCCAAGCGCCAGCCCCGTGATCGCGCGCGGGTCGGAGGGTGAAGGCCGATGTGGGCAGCGCACCGCTCGTGACGTGCCTGATGATCTACGGAAGCGTTCCGAACTCCCAGTCCGGGGGCCACGGCTTGCTCAATGTCAGCTGCTCAACCGGCTTTCGCTGGTAGTCCTGGTGCGGGCCGTCTGGGCTCCACCCTTCGAGAAACGGTCGCAAGTCGTCGACGCTGGGCTCGATGTCGAACGCTATGTTGGCCAGAGACGCTGGCCCCGTTGTGGGGTCGAGTCGGTTGGCCAGCTCTCGGCCGACGGTGCACCAGTTGCGCAGGTTCGTCGCCGCCTGCGGGTCGTTCGCGTGCTCCGCAGCAGCGGCGCTGTCGTCGAGGATGGTGCAGATTTCACGCAGGTCCTGGGCATTGCGCCATGCGTCCAGCGCCGCGACCATGGTTCTGCGCTGCAGCATTGCTTGTGCCTGCGGCCTCGCGGCAGCCGTGATTTGTTCCCATTGTCGACGCTCCTCCATTCGTCTGCGATTCGCCTCAGCCATATGTGCTTGATGTTTCCGGTAGTTGTCCTCTGCCGT
Source organism: Nocardia vermiculata NBRC 100427 (assembly GCF_001613265.1). Lineage (GTDB taxonomy): Bacteria > Actinomycetota > Actinomycetes > Mycobacteriales > Mycobacteriaceae > Nocardia > Nocardia vermiculata. Next base: position 137,209 of record NZ_BDCA01000015.1, on the reverse strand, counting down.
GCGTGCCGCTTCCTCGTGGCTGGCCTTGATTTCGGTGATGATCGACCGGATTCGTCGTTCGAGTGGTGACCGCTTCTGATCCTGCCACGTGTGGGTATTCGTCGACCCTTGGTGCGCAGCGATCTTCAGTCGGAGCCGTCCTGTGGGGGTCGTCTTGGTGTACGTGGAAGTGATCTCCCAGTAGTCGGCAGGGCGGCCGTAGGAGTTGAGATGCTCCTCGGCGAGTGTCAGCTCCCATCTTTCGGTGCCGATGCGGTAGCCCAGCTTTGCGTGCTCACCGCGACGAGTCAGCCGAACTTCTTGATCGTGCTTCGCTGCTGCGATATTGAGATCGATCAGGAACTGCATCGCCCGCTCCCGCTGTCCGTTGCTGACTTGCAGGGCTGCTGGATTGTCGATCAGCAGTTTTCGCAGATCCTGCGGCGGGATCTTCTTGTTCTCGGCCTTCGACTTTCGAGCCTGCTGTCGTATCCGGTACCAGTCGGTGTCGGTGTCCTCGTCGGTATCCAGCAGGCGCACCACGATGTCCCCCTCTGCTCGACCGGTGTATCGGATCACCTGACCTTCCGGGACGAGTCCTCTTCGCCGAGCAGCGTCTACGGCACCACGATAGGCGGCTCGTGTCTTCTCGTCCGGTTCCACAACCCGCACGGTCCCGTTTGGTGTCTTGCCCAGCCGACTTATCAGCTCCTCCGCGTTCTCCGAATCGCCGTGGGAGTACCAGCCTGATGGTCGATCGTTCTCGGGATGGTAGCCATGCCTGAGGTAGTATCTGCCGACGTCGGTGATGCCGGCCGCGAAGAACCCCTTGCGTTTCGAGATCGTGACCAGGCCGCGCGACTGTAGTGCGTGAGCCGAGACTCGCAAGGGTGCACTCTCCGGGCTGTTCAGGTCCTCGCCGTCTGCAATCCGTTCCAGGAGATCGCCTTGCCGGTCATTGAGTTGATCGCTTCGCCGCGTCATCTGACTATGGTGCGCGGCCTGGCTTCTCGTCGTCCGGGACTTCGCTGGATCGGTCCGGAGCTGCGGATGAAACGGTGCTGGCCGCTGGCAGCCGGACCGCTCGTTGTATCAGCGACACCAGGCGTTCGGACGCTGAACCATCCAAAGCCGACCGACATCAGTACAGCAAAGTAATGCGCTCTTGGCGGTATCGTGCGGGCGGCAGCGGGGACACCTGCGGTGGGTACCGCGATCGCGAACAAGCAGGAGGCGGCAGTATTCGGTTGCCCGGTTAACTGCCCTTAACCTCCTCGAGAGGTGGCGCAACGAATCCTGGCCATGGCGATCCAGCGACATCTACCCGGCAAGCCGCGGCCGGTTGCGCGAGTATTGCAGGAGTACCGGGCGCGCCGAGCTCAGCGACCAGACCATTGTCCGGAGGCTTTGTGGCGGCTCTTGGTTCCTCCTCCAGAAGAGTTGCGGCGCTGGCGGATCCAGCTGGATTGCAGCTGCATCCACGAGGTTCTCATCCATGCCGACCATGAGCTGCCCTTAGGTCCGTTCTACGACCCGAACAGCCGTCACCGGTTGCCGCACGGACAGATGGCCTGTTGTTCGGATCGCAGCGACGACGACTGCCCGTGTCATTTCCAGGAGATTGTCGACTGGGGCCGGCGTCGAGAACAAACCTTGCCCGCCGACCCCATAGATCCCCCCGACTATTTGGCCGACGTCGACGACGCCGTCGATTTGTGGGCGAAGATTCGGAACGACAAGCCGGTGACGCGGGCGATGTGGGAGGTCGAGCTGGCGTGCGGCCATTTCGCGGAAACGTCCGCCCCGAGCCTCGAGTGGCAGCCCGGTGACCCGCCAGAGACGGTGTCGGCTGAGCGGGCCGCGCGGCTGACCTCGGAGTGGGAGGAGTGCTACGCCACGCAACCACCGTCCAAGCATGATTCCGAGGACCATCGCGGCCATCGCCGTCGAATGCTGGCGCTGAGATGGCCGCGCCCCGTACCAGAACTGGATTGTTGGCCGTGCAGTTACGCCCGACGCATTCAGGCCTACGAATACGTGGGCCCTCTCGTCGAGTCGAGCCAGTCTGCACCGCCTGCTGGGCAGCTGAGTCCGCTGGCTTCGTATCACCGTCGTGGCGTCCCGCTCGAGGCATACGAGCTGACCCGAACTGACCATCGCTACCAGAGATCGGCTGAAGCTTCCCGCGACTATCTCCGCGAACAGATGAAGGAGTTCAGGGCAGAAGAAGCTGCGGATCCTGAACTTCGGGAACGCCGAACGACATCTGTTCTGAATGCCTGGAAGATGCTGGCTAGTACCACAACCCACGATTGCGAGATCATGCGATGGCGCGTCCGGCTGTATTGCGGCCACGTCGTGACTACGAGCCGGCATTGCACAATCGAGGATCCGACGCAGCATGGTGCGTCATCGATGCGGTGTCCGGAATGCGGAAAGGATCCCGCGTGCATCTGGCCTGTCCCCGGTGGATGACTCCGCCTGGTTTTAGAGTCCTTGTTGGCCCTGGTTGGGGCTGGAAGGGACACTGAAGGACATGGCAGGACGGAAACGGCATTCCGCGGAGGACATCGTGCGGAAGCTGCGCCGTGCCGACGAGCTCGCCGCGGCAGGACAGACGGGCGAGCAGATCGCCGCCGACTTGGGAGTATCGGCTGCGACGCTCTACAACTGGCGCCGCCAGTACGGCGGCATGGACACCGACGCGGCGAAGGAGCTCAAAGAGCTGCGCGAACAGAACAACCGGCTCAAGCGGCTGCTCGCGGATGCGGAGCTGGAGAAAGACGCGTTGCGTGAGATTTCGCGGGGAAAATTTTGAGCCCAGCGGCCAAGCGGCGCGCCGCGCACATGCTCCAACAGGTCATGGGCATGTCGGAACGGTTCGCCTGCAAGGTTGTTGGGCTCCACAGGTCTACATATCGGCGACTGCCGGCCTCGCAGACCCCGCACGATCCTGACGTCGGCGCGCGCGAGTGGCTGCGTTCGTATGCCACCAAGAACCCGTGCCACGGTTTCCGGCGGGCCTGGGCGGCATTGCGGTTCGACGAGGGCCACCGAGTGAACAAGAAGCGTGTCCACCGACTCTGACGTGAAGAGGGCCTGCAAGTTCGCACGCACTCCCCCCGCAAGCGTGCTGGTCAGTCCTCGGTCCCGATCATCGGTGCTGACGCACCGAAGGTGGTGTGGGCGTTGGACTTCCAGTTCGATTCAACCGTTGACGGGCGGGCGGTGAAGATCGCGTCGATGGTCGACGAACACACCCGTGAATCGCTGTTGCATCTGACGGAACGTTCCATCACCGCCGAACGCTTGGTCGCCGAGCTGGAGCGGGTGTTCACCGCTACCGGCGGCCCACCGAAGGTGCTACGCATGGATAACGGTCCAGAGATGATTTCTGTTGCGCTGCAACAGTTCTGTGGTGATCGCGTCGGGATCTCCTATATCCCACCCGGAACACCGTGGAACAACGGCTACATCGAGTCGTTCAACCGGCGGCTGCGGCATGAATGCCTCAATCGCAACCACTGGACCAGCCTGCTCGAAGCCCGCGTCGTGATCGGCGATTTCAAAACCGATCACAACCACCGGCACCGCCACTCGGCACTGAACTACCGGACACCGGTCGAGTACGCTGCGACCTGCAGCCACACCAATCACCCCGTGGTCTGCGACATCAACTGAGAACGGATCGACCCCGGACTCAAAGACCGGGTGGTCGCACCATCGGGGACCGGCCACATCGTTGCGTACGAACCCATCGGACTCCGAGCCCCGCGTCCGGACGACAGTACCGCGGTCGCGTCGTGCCTGCCTGACAAGAGACCCACCCGCAAGCATCTCGAGGCTCGCATCGCCGAACTGGAGGCGGAGTTGGACGCTGTTCGTCGAACCTCCGCCGATCGACCGGACGTGAGCACCCCGTCAGAGGAATAATGGCATTCGCGCTCGAACGATTCGACGAGCTGTATCGAACACGCGGCCGGGGACTGAGACTCCGCGGTCGATGAATGTCGGTGTCCAATCGGTGACGCTGGACGGGCGCTTCGAATCTGGACTCGCGACAGTTCCCGACCCGAACCCTAGTTACCGCGTTTCACGGAAGAGCGCGGTGCGCAGCCGACGGCGGATCCTGCGCGGAAGTGGTTTGCGGCTGTCAGCGCTCTTCCAATTCTCGAGGAACGCCGACAGCAGCCGGTGGTCGGGGTAGCCGAGGCCGGCGAGCATCTTTCGATCGATAGCGATTGCTGACTATTCGCTACTGGCGGGAATTGGATTGGTGGTCGGGCGTGTCGACTCGAGCTGGTCCCATGAGGAACGCGTTCATATGCGTCATCTGGACTTCAGCACCGCGTCGACCGCAAAATACAGCGTGACGTTCTCATTCTCGAGAATCGATGTTTCGGAAGGCAACGCTCGTTCGATCGACAGGCCGTTGAGAACGGTATTGAGGAACCGTGCGTGGTTGGTGATGTTTCCGTCGGCGACGACGCCTTCCTTCGCGAGAACGGACAACCAGTGTTCGACGCGACTCTGCCCTTCGTTGGCCATCGGCAGATAGGACGCACGTAGCGAATCCGTGTGTTCGGGGGCGATGAACGCCTCGAACACTTTGGTCCACGCGCGGCGAATCTCGTCGCCGAGTTGCGGCGCGAGAGTCTGTCTCAAGCATCCGACCAGTCGATCGCGCGGTGGGACCGACTCATCGGAGATGAGATGTTCGCCTGATCCCACGACGTCGTAAATCGTTGCGAGGACGGCGTCACGTAGTGCCCGCTGGGTGGGGAAATGATGTCGGAGTGACCCCATGCTCACTCCCGCGCGGGCGGCTACCGCACGCACACTCAGCGTGGAAGCTGGGTCCTCGCCGATCATCTTGCAGGCCGCGATGATGACCTTCGCGCGCGAGTCGAGCTTCTTCTCCTCGGTCATTGCACCCTTTCCAATACGACGTGCTAGCACGCTGTGCTACTGTCGCCCCGTTGAACGAAATAATACAGCGTGCTAGTCCCGGTTGGGAAAGGAACAGACGCGTGAAGCCCCGACTCCTCTGCTTGACGACCACGGTGGCCACCCTGACGGGAATCCTCGTCGCCGGGTGTTCGACGACCCCCGAGCACCCCGATGTCGTGCGACGGGTTTCGACGGATGTGCAGTGGACGGCCTGCCCGGACGGCGCCGAAGCCTCGAAGGGCGGTCCGCGGCAGTTGCAGTGCGCCAAAATTCAGGTGCCGCGCGACTACAACGACCCCGAGGGCGTGAAGATCGATCTCGCGATCTCGAAACTGGCCTCGAAAAACCTCGACAAGCGTCGCGGGATATTGATGCTGAATCCGGGCGGGCCAGGCGGAACCGGCCTCGATCAGCCTGAATTCCTTGCGAAGCAGGGTATTTCGCAGGAGGTGCTGGATACTTATGACCTCATCGGCATCGACACCCGAGGTGTCGGGCACTCGACTCGCATCAGCTGTGGATTCACCGACGACCTCGGTTACCTCGGTGCGGTTCCACCCTACGCATACGACGATGCGGCATTCGACGAACAGGCCGCACTGTCGGAAGAAGTCGCTCGCCGATGCGCTGAGGACCCTCTCGTGCCATATGTTTCGACGGCGAACATGTCGCGCGACATGAACCGGGTCCGCCAGTCGCTCGGGGAGGAGAAGGCAAGCTTCCTCGGCTATTCCTACGGATCTGCGCTCGGCGCGGCATACGCGTCGATGTATCCGGACACCGCTGATCGGATCGTTATCGACAGCAACATCGGAGATACCCACCTCGACTACGAAGGAATCCGAAACTACGCACTCGGAATGGAAGATGCTTTTCCTGACTTCGCGAAATGGGCGGCGGACCGGAGTGATCGATTCGGACTCGGCAACACTCCGGCAGAGGTGCGCGACACATATTTCGAGCTGGCCGACAAGCTCGACCACGACGTCGTCGACGGACTCGACGGGCGACTCTTTCGCTTGAGTACCTTTGTGGCACTGTATAATCCGCGCATGTACGAGGCGACCGCGAAGGCATGGAAGTCCGCACGAGAAGGGGCGCCCTCGGGGCAGGTGCAGCTTCCGCATGTGACGCCGGAACTGGACAACACATGGTCGGTGTTCCTTGCAGTGACGTGCAACGACGTGGAGTGGCCGGAAGATCCCGCCACGTACAAGAAAGCCATCGCCGCAGACAGCAAGGTTCATCCACTCTTCGGGGCGGCGGCCGCGAACATCATGCCGTGCGCGTTCTGGCGCTCCGGGCCATCGGAAGCTCCCGTCGCAATCGACGACGGTGGTCCGACGAACGTTCTGATCACACAGAACCAGCGTGATCCCGTGACGCCGTTGCGTAATGCCGAATTGGTGCACGAAGAGTTCGGCGACCGCTCCCGGCTACTGACCGTCGACAACAGCGGACACGGCGCGTACGTGCTCGGGAAGAACCCCTGCGCCGACGACGTCATCGGCGAATACCTCGTCACCGGCTCCATGCCGACCGATGGTTTCGCTTGCGGTGCGGCCTGACGCGGTAACCGTCGGGCCGATCATGTGTCCGTGCGGTGGAGCTGCTGACGGTGAGGACCTCGCCGAGGCCTGGGGTGGACCCGTCGTTGAACGTGGTCCATTCCCCGCTGAAGCCCTGTCGGGGTCAGGCGGTCGCGATCACCGAGTTGATCGACATGCTGAACCGACTGTTGCACGGTTTCGACGGAAACCGACCACCCGCCCATGGGCGATCATCACCAAAACCTCCCAGGCGTCGGCACGGGCGACAACAGGCCACCACGTCGAGTGTGAAACATCCGTGCTGTCAATGGAGTTCGGCGATTGCCGGGACGTTCAACGGGTCCGCAGTGCCGGTTTGCCTGCGGTATGGTCGGTGACCGACGGCGTACCGGGAGGGGTGACAGTAGCGATGATCGAGCTCGAGGCTGGTGAGTCGTTCGCCGGGTACATCATCGACCGTAAACTGGGTGCCGGTGGCTGGGGAATCGTTTATCTGGCGCAGGACCCGCGGCTGCCCAGGCCGGTCGCGCTGAAGCTGCTCGATCCGACCAGGGCCGACCCGGAAGCCCAGCAGCGGTTCGAGCATGAGGGCAATTTCACTGCCCGGCTGGATCATCCGAATATCGTGACCATCTTCGATCGCGGGGTTACCGGGGAGATCCACTGGATTGCGATGCAATTCGTGCACGGCACCGATGCCGGCGCACTCCGCAGCGTCGAACCCGAACGGGCTTTCCGGATCGGGGAGCAGATTGCGGACGCCCTCGATTACGCGCATCGGGTCGGGGTGCTGCATCGGGATGTGAAGCCGTCGAACTTTCTGATCGCCGCGCCCGAGCCCGGACGTCCGGAACGCGTGCTGCTCACCGATTTCGGTATCGCTCGTCTGCGTGATGCGACCACCGGCCTGACCCGAACCGGTTCGGTAACCGGGACCGCCGCGTATATCTCGCCGGAGCAGGTTTCCGGTGGTGTCGTGGATCACCGGTCCGACCAGTACTCCCTCGCGTGCAGCCTGTTCGTGCTGCTGACCGGGCAGTCGCCGTTTTCGGTGACCGATCCGCTCGCCCTGGCGTACGCGCACGTCTATCGGCCGCCGCAGTTGCCGGGCCAGTTGATGCCGGAGCTGGCGGTACTCGATCCCGCCTTCGCGAGGGCTCTGGCCAAGGAGCCGGACGATCGTTTCCCGAGCTGCCGCGAATTCCTTGCCGAGGTGCGGCGCGCCGAGCTGGAGATCGGTGTTGCCGGGGTGATCAGCGATATCACGGCCGTGTCGATGCCGGTGGACAACGTGAGGCCGGGGGACGGGACTGTTGAAGACACGACTCCCGAAAACGCGGACCCCGAAGGTGTGACTCCGGAAACTACGCCCCGGGAGGACGCGCATCCGGACAGCTCGGAGACAGCGGGTGATTCGGGCGGAATCCGGTTGTCGCGCAATGTGCTGCTGGCGGCAGGTGTCGTGGTGGTCATCCTGGTGGTGGGCGCAGGGCTGGCATTGGGGACCGATTTGTTCGGCAGGTCGGACGAGACGGATGGGTCCGCGCACACCGTGCCGGGCGCCGCATCGGGCTGGGACGATCGGCACGCGCCCGCCTCGGTCGCCTTCCCCGGACTCATCGGTGGAATGAACGCCAATACGGGATGGCGTGGAGCGACCTGCGCGCAGAACGATCCGGGGTCGGTGGAGAATCCCGCCGATCACGACTACGCCCGCATCTCGTGCACCGTTCCGATGGGGGACTCGGGTGAGACTCCGCTGATGGTCGACATCATGGACCGTGCCGGTTCCGCGCACGCGGATCTCGGTCTCGACGAACTGGTTTCGCGCCTGTTCAGCGGATGTGACACCCGCCCGCAACGCATAGAGCACGACAGGCAGCCGCAGCCTCCGCTGGTCGTCACCTGTGCCGGGACCGACTACGGTCGCGATGTCACACATCCTCCGGTGTGGACGTTCTTCCCCGAGGCGCCGTATTCGCGCTATGTGGCGGTGATGACCTGGAAGGGGCACACCATCAATCAGATTCTCGACCAATGGCGGCAGGTTCCGCTGGGACGATAGGGACTGCCAGATCCGCGACCACCGGTTCAGAAGTCGACCCGGTGCCGCATCACCTTGCCGGTGGCGTTGCGCGGCAACGGTTGCCGGGTCAGCCTCCACCGGGTCGGGACCTTGAAATAAGACAGTCGCCGCGACGCGAAGTCGCGGAGTTGTTCCTGGGTGGTGTTCGCGCCAGGTTGCAACACCACCAGGGCGGCGACTTCCTGACCGAGGTCGGCGTGGTCGATCCCCAACACCACGCATTCGGCCACGTCGGGATGCTCGTCGAGACATTGTTCGATCTCGACGGGGTAGACGTTCTCGCCGCCCCGCAGAATGAGATCCGAACGGCGACCGGACAATCGCAGCTTGCCGTCTTCGACGATCCCGTAGTCACCGGTGCGCAACCAACGGTCGGGGGTGATCGCGGCCGCGGTGGCCGCCTCGTCCTCCCAGTAGCCGAGCATGACGAACGGGCTGCGTGCGCAGACCTCGCCCTCGGTGCCGTCGGGCACCCGTTCGCCGAGGGCGTCGCGGATTTCCATCTCCACGGTGATGATCGGCCGACCCAGGGTTCCGGGGTTCGCCGCAAGATCGGCGGCGGTCGCCACGGTGATGGCCGTACTGCATTCGGTGAGGCCATAGCTGTCGACCAGAGCGGTGCGAGCGAACGGCAGCGTCTCGCGCACCTTGTCCTTGAATGCTTCCGACGATGGCGCCGCCGACATGGCGAGGTTCTGCATCGAGGACAGGTCGTATTTGTCGAGCCCGCCGTGCTCGAGGATGCGGCTCACCATCGTCGGCACCGCGCCCCAGTTCGTGATTCGTTCGCGTTCGATCAGGCCGAGGATGGTGTCAGGGTCGAACGCGCCCTGCGGCATGATCACCGTCCCGCCGGTGAGCAGGCGCGGAACCACCAGATTGTGCAGGCTGGCGATATGGAACAGCGGTGAGGTCAGAAGCGTGCGGGTCGGGCTCGGCGCGGTGGGGTCGTAGGTTTGGCCGCGCATTTCGGCGCCGAGGGCGTCGCCGTAGCGGATGTAGTCCACGACCGCGAGCAGGTTGCGTTGCGAATGCAGGACCCCCTTGGGTCGACCGGTGGTTCCGCTGGTATAGAGGATGACCGACGGATCGTCCTCGCCGATTTCCGTGCGCGGCGCGTCGGCGCCGGCGAATTCGGCGATCAGGGCGGGGAGGTCGGCTTCCATGGTCAGCACGGTGACGGTGTCCGGCAGTTCGGGAAGTGCGGCAGCACGTTTCGCGTCGACCACGAGCACGGTCGGACGGCTGTGCCGCACGCCGTAGCTGACCTCCTGGGGTGCCCACCAGCCGTTGAGGCCCACGGTGATGGCGCCGAGAAGTTGTGTGGCCCAGAAGGTCATCACCCATTCCGGGGTATTGGCCGCGAGCACGGCAACTCGGTCGCCTGCGCCGACGCCGTACTTGTCGTGCAGTGCCCGCGCCAACGCGGTGACGGATTCGCCGTGTCCGGCGAAGGAGATGCGTCGGTCGGCGGTGACCAGATAGTCGCGATCACCCCACGCCAGGGAGTCCGTGAACAGTTCGGCGACCGCCCGTCGGCGATTCTTCATGACCTGCATCCGGATGCCCAGTACGTCCTGCTCGACCTGTTCGAACGGCCCGCCGGGCCCGGTCAGGCGTGCGAGTGCCTGTTCGAGTGACGGCTGCGGATCGGTGCTGGCGGTCATGAGAGCCTCCGGTTGCGCTGCGATGCTTGTCACAGCTTTCACTGCCGAACGCCCGGCTTTCGAGACCGATTACCACTGAGCGAGACCGGAACACCTTCTCACGCCCGCAAAGGCCCCCGACAGGCGATCCCGAGCGCGCGACACGAGCGACTGAGGCCGGGGGATTCGAGTCGGGGTCGTCCTGGCCCCGGAAGGCGGTCACCGCGTCCACGATCCGGTCCTCGACGACGGCGAGCGGGCAGCCACTCGAAAACAAGGTGGCGTACAGCCAGTAGTCCGAGCTGGTGCGCGGAGTGATGTACGGGGCGCCGGTGCCCATGAGGTCCATGACTTCGCCGATGCGCGGCACCGACAGGGGAATGATTTCGGCCCCTACGTTCGCTGTCATACCGGCTCATCAGCCGGGATGGCGCCCGCGGCCTCCGCGATCCGATCAATATCCCGCGCCAAGTCGGAATCCAGTACGGTCAGCTTCGGTCTCGAAGCCTTTGTCGTTGCATGGCCGATTCGAAGGTGCCGAAACCGGATTACCGGCATCTGTACAGCGGCGGCCGGAAGTTGAGGCCGCGGGAATGGGTAAGCAATGTACGCAACGCGTCCGTGGTAGGCGGATCAATTGCGCGAACCAGTTCGGCGACTCGTCGGATGGTCAATGCGTCGACGCGACCTCGCGCCCCGCGAACGTACTCGTCGATGACGCCCAGGGTCTCCCGGTTCGGAACCACCACCTCCGCATACCCGACCACTGCGCGCCGCCGCTCAATATCGAGCTCACTGCGACCACCGCGACGGTTACGCAGTATCGCCTCCGCTTCCCTCAATTCGGACGTTGATACGAGCGGCGCGGCCAAGGATGTGTCGACCAGCCGGCGGGCGTCGACCTCGAATATGTGAGGTGCTGCGTCGGTGAGTTCGATGACTGCGGCTCGCTGGGTTTCGACTCTGCCTCGCCATCCACTCGCGGCGGCGGCGAGAAGGCCGTTGGCCTCGGAGGGATGCCAGGACCACACGTCGGTGAAGGGTGCGGCGTCTCGTGACGTCAAAGCACCTGTCCGGCGAGCTTCGAGTTGGTGCAAGCGGCTGCGGAGTTCGCGGTTTGTCAACTCCCCGTCGAGCCCTGTTCCGGCGACGATCACGCGGACAGGCAGAGCTGACCGTGCCGCCGCCGCGAGAGCGAGGGAATCGGCCAGCGGCGTCCGTAGAGAATCTTCGTGCCCCTCGGCGAGGATATCGCCGCCGACATCAACAACCACTACCTCGGCTGCGGCGAAAACCTCTGCTGCACTGTTGATCAGGTCCGCCATTCCGGCTGCGCCAGATGCCGCGTCCAGTAAGAGCACAGGCTTGTCGATACAGCCGGCCAAGCGGGGCAACGTCGACTGCCCTTTATGAAGTGCGGCGCCAGCCGGAATTTCCATGACGCCTCCACGGTCGATCAAGCCCTGGAAGTCCGTCGCTGTGCGGGGCCCAGGCACGGGGTCGATCATGAAGCGATCCCAGGAGTAGCTCATGATTGCCCGGATTCCCAGCTCCGGCATCGCCGAGGCCAGCATGGCGGCCGCGATGGCATCGCCTCCACCGCCGGCTGCAATTGCGATCGCTGGCATCGCTGAATGAACCCTTCATTCTCAGGACTCGTATAGTGGCTAGTGGCATACGGTAGTTGACCGGAGGTGGACAGGTGCCCCAGATCCAAGAGGTGCTGCCGAAGTATCTGCAGATTGCCGGTCATCTTCGAGACCAGATCGTGCGCGGTGATCTACCTCCGGGAGCCGAGGTGCAGTCCGAGCGCGAGCTCGCCGTTGCCTGGAACGTCGCACGTCCCACTGCGAGCAAAGCTCTGCAGGTGCTGCGACAGCAAGGGCTGGTCGAATCCAGGCAAGGGTCGGGCACCTATGTTCGGGCGCCCCACGCCGCGCCGCGGGCCCGGGAACGCCTCGAGCGAGCTTCGACATTAGGAACTATGTACTCCGATTCCGAAAGTGTCGAGTTCCCGGCTGTCGGCTTCGCTATCGGACCCGCTCACGTCACGGAATCACTCAACCTGCCCGCCGGTGATCGAGTTGTCCGTCGGCAACGGATCATCAGCAACGACACCGGCGTGGTCGAACTATCGACGTCGTGGTTCCCGGGATACTTCGCTGAGATAGCACCGCGATTACTCCTCACGGAACGGGTAGGCGGCGGGACCCTGGGGTATCTCGCCAAGGCTGCGGGCAAACGAGCGGCCTATGTACACGACCAGGCGTGCGCACGAGCCGCCACGGACGATGAGAACGCCGTACTCGGTTTGTCGGCCTGCTCGCCTGTGCTGGCCTACTGGCTCGTGGCCTACGACTCCGCCGACTCTCCGATCCAGTTCGACGAGGCGGTGTATCCACCGGAACGTTGGGCTGTCCGCCAAGAGTATCCGGTGAATATTTAGCGCCGGCCGGAGTGCCTGACTGAAATTTTCACCAGCTTTTGCAAAGTGGCCTAGTCCACTTGGATAAAGTGGCATAGTCCAGTTCGTACTTCGGCAACTCGGCACTGCAATCCCGACTGCCGAGTGGGACACAATCAGAGGGGACGTTTATGACCAGTTGCGATTGGTGCCTGCTGCTTCTGATCTGCAACCTGCTCGGGCTCACGTTGGCGCTGTTCCGGCTGCCGCTGAACCGCGAGCGTCGCAAGGACCGGTCGTGAGGGGCGGTCGTTCGATCGCGCTGGGGTTTACCCATCCGGATTCGGACGTGTCGGAGTGGGATCTCGCTCAGCTGCGCCGACTGGCGCGGCACCTCGGGTACACGCTGGTGTGGCCGCCGCAGACGAGCCGGATACCGCTGGTCGACCAGGTTCGCGCCACCGGGGCCGATGTTGTGATCGTTCCGTCGACCGATCACCTCGGTCCGGTCACTCTGCAGGCGGTGATGTGTGTTGCCGATGTCGAGACCGTCCGGCCGCGATTGTCTTTCGCTCGATGGGCGAGCGAAACCCGCCCCTGAACTCCGAGTACGGCTGCCGCGCAACGTCACTCGACAAGTTGCCGATCTCTTCCACCAGAATCGAGGTTTCGATGTCCCATCCGGTTGATAGCGCTGTGAACACTGTCTTCGGCTACTACCGAGACCGCTGTGGCCTGCCCGTCTCGATCGATCCCTGTTCGGGCCGCCTGGTTGTGAGAGCCGGTGCGATAGCGGCGATTACAACGCCGGAGGCGCTCGGTCAACGGGTGTCGTCTTCCCTCCGTGCCGTCGGTGTCGAACCGGGGCCGGTCATCGTGCATACCCGTAGTCGGCGGTGGACGTTCCTGCTGGAGCCCGACATCGCGTTCGATGACTACGAGCTCTACGCCGAAATGTATTGCCGCTCGGTAACCCTCGCACCGATGGGGGCCAGTGTCGCATTGCCGGTTCCGGGCGATCCGGGCGACAGCTACCGGAGCTGGAAGCAAGTACCGGCCGGGGCTTTCCGGCCTTCGGCTGCGTTGGTGATCCAGCATGTGCGGAACGAGAGGGCTTGAGGAGTGGTCGCGATCGTGACTGTCCTGATGGTGATTGTCTGCTGTGTTTTCATCGGGATCGGGTGTTGGTGGCCGGCGCGTGATCCAGGGTTGACCGTTGCTGTCGTGCAACGGCGGCTGGCATTCGAAAGTTACTGCCGCCACCTGGAATCCCAATGGCCCGCACGCACCGACATCGAAATCGACCACGACCTAGTCCTGACCCGACTACACGCAATGGCCGCCACCGACGCACAACGCGCACAAGGACACCAGCACAATGCGATTCACTGCTGATCCCACCGTGGCCGCCAGCACCACTGATCCGCTGGCTTCGCCGTCATGGACAGCGGAGCTGGCCCAGACTTGGGGAAGCCATCTCATCTCACTCGGCGACGTCGGCCATCTCAACCTGGCTTCGGGGTTCGGCCCCTGGGCCCGAGCACACGAACTACTCGACGCCACGATCGCGCTCGCCCAATTGCCTGCAGACACTTCGACGCATTCACCGTGGCTGCCAGAGCACCTTCGGGCGGGTCATTCGAAGTAGTCCTCGTCGACCTCAACGATGGTGAAGGTTGTCGTGTCCGGACGGCGACGCCGTAGCGGATCATGAGCTCTGCGAGGCGCCTACCATCGATGAGGATGATGCGGGTGCTGATGCTCTGCGCGTACTCGGGGGCACCCGATGTGAAGGCGCTGGTGGTGATGAAGACCCCGCGGGCAGCTCCGACGCGGTGCAGGGCACCGACGATACCTCGAGCTATCCAGTCGGTGGAGGTGCGCTGTGGGGCTCGGCATCAGCGGTCGCCGGAAGCGGGTCTATCCAGTACACCGCATGTCCCCAGAGTTGCCACAGGGTTTCGACTGCGGTCTCGTCGGTGAGTTCGAATTCCGGGTTGTCGTTCTGGTACTGCCAGGTGAGGCAGAACTGTTCGATCATGGCGGCCAGTGCCGAGGCGGCGATGTCGGGGTGCAGACCGGGGCAGTACCCGGCGGCCTGCGCCGCGCGTATGCCGCTCGCGATGAGTTCGGTTGCGCTGCGGTGGATCTCGCGCCACCGCGCGGCGAATGCGGGATCGATCATCGCCGCCTGGGATATTCCGATCACCTCGGCCAGGTGTTCGCGGTAGTGCAGCCAGAACAACCGGATCGCCTCCCGCAATGCGGCGATCGGGGTGAGGCCGCTGCGGTAGGGTTCGGCGATCTTGGCTTGCAGTTGCTCGCTGAAGTCTTCGGCGAGCTCGGCCAGCAACGCTTCCTTACCGTCGTAGTGCTGGTAGAGCAGCGCGGGGGACCGGCCCGCTTCGGCGGCAATGTCGCTCAAGCGCGCGTTGAGATATCCGTCCCGGGTGAAGACCCGGCGAGCGCCCTCCCGGAACGCTTCCCGAGTTGCGCGGCCGCGCGCGGTCCTGGCCATAGGCATGAACTTTATCGGTGGCCGGCGCGCAACTCGGCCTTGAGTACCTTCCCTGTGGCGCCGCGGGGCAGATCGTCGGCGAATTCCACCGAACGCGGGCACTTGAAGTGCGCCAGCCGCCCGCGGCACCACTCGATGACTTTCGCCTCGGTCACCGGCTCCTCGCCGTTCGACACCACCACGGCGTGCACGCGCTGTCCCCATTTTTCGTCCGGGATCCCTATGACCGCGACCTCGGCGACGGCGGGGTGTTCGGCCAGCGCGAATTCGACCTCGGCGGGATAGATGTTCTCGCCGCCGCTGATCACCATGTCCTTGGCGCGGTCGACGATGAACAGGTACCGGTCCTCGGTGAGGCGAGCGATATCGCCGGTGTGGTACCAGCTGTCGGTGAACGCGGCATCGGTGGCGTCCTGATCGCCCCAATATCCGGCAAACAGGCTTTCACCTCGGATGATCAGTTCGCCCGGTTCGCCGGTCGGCACGTCGCTGCCATCCGGTGCCACCACCCGTGCCTCCCAGCCGATGGTGAGCTGCCCGGCGCTGGTCAGATACGGGCTGTCAGGAGTGTGGTCGTCGGGGCTCAGCTGGGTGACGAACGACTGGCATTCGGTGCCGCCGTAGATCTGCCGGAAGCGGCAGCCGAGGGTTTCCACGGCCGCGCGGAGCAGGGTCGGCGTGATCGGTGCGGAGCCGTACTGGATCTCCACGAGTGCGGACAGATCCGGCGGGCGGGCCCGGGACCGGATCTCGGTGACCAGCATGTCGATCAGCGTGGGTCCGGCAGTGAAGAATTCGATGCGCTCGGTCTCGAACGCGTCCACCACATCCGCCGCGCGGAAGGTTTCGTGCACGGTCAGCGTGCCCGCGGTGAGGATGGCCTGCATCGCCTGGGCGAAGCCGGCCAGATGAAACAACGGCATGATCTGCAGGTGCTGGGCCCCGGCGACCTGGTCACCGATATCGAGCGCGAAGCCCGACAGCGACCGGATGAGTGAGCCGTGGTCGAGTGGGATCAGCTTGGGGCGACCGGTGGTTCCGCTGGTGTGCATCAGCGCGAACACCGAATCGGAGGTGAGCCGCTCGACGGGGCGGGGTGGGGCCGGCGCGACGGCCTCCGGTTGCCACCCGTCGTCTCCCTGGCCGCCGAGTACGACCTTGGCCCTGAGGTCGCGGGGTGGTTGTACCGAATCGAGGGTGGAAACCAGGTCCGGGCCTGCCAGGACTGCCACCGGATCGATCAGGTCGAGCAGCGGTGCCAATTCGTGTGCGGTCAGCCGCCAGTTGATCAATGCGGGGATCGCACCGGCACGCATCAGTGCCAAGGCTTGGATGAGGTAGGCCGCACTGTTGCGGGCGATGACCGCGACCACATCGCCCGGGCCGATGCCCAGTGTCGCCCAGCCGCCGGCCCGCCGTTCGACTTCGGCGAGCAGTTCGCCGTAGGTGTAGGCGTTGTCGGCGTCGCGCAGCGCGGGCTGGTCTCGCCGCCCGATGGCCCGCCACTCCAGCACGTGTATCCAGCTCTGCATGAGATATCCCTCCGGACGGCGATCCGCCGGTGTCAGGCGTCCGTGACTGTCGAGAGGGTCCGCCCGGCCCGGCTCACCGGTGCGTGCTGAACGTCTGCATCGGTGAATTCGCGCATCCAGCAGGCGAATTCGAGCAGAATCCCGTCCGGGTCCTGGAAGTAGAATGAGCGAACATAGACGCCGGGGTGCATGGTGGTCGCCACCTGAGTCGGGCTCTCGTCATGATTGACGATGGGGGCGACCTTGACGCCCTTGGCCTTGAGTTTGGCGCGGTATTCCTCGAACTTGTCGGCGGGGACGTCGAAGGCGACGTGATTGAGCGAGCCGATGGCGCTGGACCATTCGCCGAATCCGGGTACGGCCACCGGAGCCGAGATGCCGGGCACCCCCTCGGGTGCGTCGGGGAACCAGAAGAAAGCCAGCGAGTTCCCGCCGCCGGCATCGAAGAAGAAGTGCTGGCCCTGCCCGTCGGGAAGGTTCACTGTCTTGATCAACGGCATTCCCAGGACCTGCGTGTAGAACTCGACCGTGCGCGCCATATCGGAACACACGAGTGCGACGTGATTGAAGCCGCCGAGCTGGAATTCTGGATTCTCTCGCGTCATCGCCATCCTCCTGATCGCCGTGACTTATGAATCTGAGGTTAACATCAGGTTCATAAATCGGCCAGAGCCTGGCTGAACCACGCTGCTCCGGCAGTTAGGGTCGTGACCGACGAGGTGAGGAGTTCGGTATGGCTGAGCGTGCGCGTCCAACTATTCGCGGCCGGGAGACCTTGGCCGCGATCGAGTCCGCGGCGCGGAAGGTGATCGCCGACAAGGGGTTTCTCAAGATGACGATCCCGGACATCGCCAAGGAGGCGGGGCGCTCACCGGCGTCGTTCTACAACTATTTCGACTCCAAGGAGGCTCTGCTGGCGCATTGGGCCGAGGAGTTCAAGGTCGAGGCGAGCCGCCGTGCGCGACCCGCCGACCGCTCCGGCCTGTCGCATCGGGAGCGCGTTACGCAGTCCGCCCGGGCCCATTGGGATACCTACCGGGAGCGGCTCGCCGAGATGGTCGGTGTCAGTCAATTGGCGATGGTCAACGACGAGTTCGCCCGGTATTGGCGCGAACTCTGTGATGACGCGGTGGCGGGCATCGCGGAATCGATCGTGCATGCGCAAGACGAGGGTTACTGTCCGGGGCTGGTGCCGCGAGTGACCGCCTCGGCGATCGTGGCGATGCTCAATCAGTTCTGTTACGAGCACCTCGCCGGTGGCGCGCCCGATATCGACGACGACGAGGCGGTCGCCGCGCTCGCCGACATCTGGTTCCGTGCGATCTATTGGAAGCCCGGCACCGACGCGATGTGACGGATCGGCCCCTGGGGTCTTGTCAGCGCCGCATCCCTGAGACATGATTGTGAGATCAGATTTATATTTTTGGGCGGATGGGCAGCGCAGTCGAGGGAGCTGACCTCCGGCCCGGCGTCAGGAGTCCGATGAAGGTCGATGCGTCACTGGCACATATGGTGCGGCACTGGTCGCGGGTCCGCCCGGAGGCGACCGCGATTACGGTCGGCGGTCAAGGATCGCTGAGTTATCGCGAGCTCGACGAGCTGACCTCGCGATGCGCCAACGGACTGCGCGCCCTCGGCGTCGGAGCGGGGCAGCGAGTCGCCTTTCTCGGGCGTGACACCCGTACCTGGGCGACCACGCTGGTGGGCGCCTCGAAGGTACGAGCGGCGGGGGTTCCGCTGAATTGGCGTCTGGCCCGGCCGGAGATGGCGGAGATTCTCGCCGATGCCGACCCCGCGGTCATCGTGTGCGAACCGCACCTGCTCCCGCTGCTCGGCTTGCCTGCCGAGGAGCCGGGGAACGGCGACTGCCTCGTCGTCGACGGGGTGGCCACACCGTTGCGGGCGTGGCTCGACCAACAGAGCGCCCAGGACCCCGGCGGTGAACCGGAACCGGAGGACATTGCGTTCCTCTTCTACACCTCCGGTACCACGGGACGACCGAAGGGCGTCCAGCTGGCTAACCGCAGTGTGAGCGCCAATCTGGCCAAGACCGCGCCGTGGTCGATCGGCCCCGACGATGTGGTGTTCGTGCCCGCCCCGACGTTCCATCTGTCGGGCAGCGGATGGCTGTTCCTGTGTCTCGCGCGTGGTGCGCATGCACTGTATGTGAACGAGATAGTGCCTGCCGAGGTGCTACGCCTATTCGAAAGATATTGCGTCACACACGCACTGGTGGTGCCGGCGGTATTGCAGATGTTGGCGCGCGACCCGGTGGCCCCGGAAGTCGACTACTCGGCATTGAAAATGATCATCTACGGCGGCTCGCCGATTTCGACCACCGTGCTCGGGGAGGCCCGCGAAATGTTCGGCTGCGAGCTGACCCAGTCCTACGGCATGACCGAGAGCAACGGCCCTATCACCTTCCTGTGGCCGGCCGACCACGCGCCGGACGCTCCGGCGCATCGGCTGACCTCCGCCGGGCGGCCGGTCGATGGTGTCGAGGTCGCCGTCTTCGACCCGGTCGCGGGCGAGCGGCTGCGGCCCGGACAGGTCGGCGAGGTGTGGACCCGCAGTGACCTGCTGATGACCGGTTACCGCAACAGGCCCGCCGAGCAGGCGGCGGCCGTCACCGCGGACGGCTGGTTGCGCACCGGCGATGCCGGCTACTTCGACGAGGACGGCTATCTCTACATCACCGACCGGGTCAAGGACATGATCGTGTCCGGTGCCGAGAACATCTATCCCGCCGAGGTCGAGAACACCCTGATGGAACATCCGGATGTCGCGGACGCCGCGGTAGTCGGTGTGCCGCACGAGAAATGGGGTGAGACGGTCAAGGCGGTGGTCGTGGCGCGCGCGGGTGTCGAGCTGCAGGCCCGCGAGGTGATCGACTACTGCCGCCGGAACCTGGCCCACTACAAATGCCCGACCACGGTCGACGTCGTGGACGACCTGCCGCGCAACCCGAGCGGCAAGATCCTCAAACGGGTGCTCCGCGACCGCTACTGGCCCACCGACGGCCGCCGGGTCGGATAGATCACCCGCAGAATACTTTTCCTCATCACCGCAGGAGCGAACATTGACTATCGAACGGACATTCGTCGGACTTCCCTCTCCGGTCGTCGGGCGGGCCGGCGCGGGCGGGCACCCGTGTCAGGGCATCTATCACACCCCGGCCGGTAAATCCCCCAGGGTGGCGGTGATCGCC
This sequence comes from Nocardia vermiculata NBRC 100427, assembly GCF_001613265.1. GTDB lineage: Bacteria > Actinomycetota > Actinomycetes > Mycobacteriales > Mycobacteriaceae > Nocardia > Nocardia vermiculata. The sequence continues at coordinate 117,336 of NZ_BDCA01000015.1, read as the reverse complement.
ACCCACTACCAGATCGATTTCTCCGAGCACTATCTCGCCGAATACCTCGCCGAGCGCGGGATCGGATTCCTCGGATGGAACACCCGTTTCCGTGGCGACGAGAACCACTTCCTGCTCGATCACGCACTGGTCGACATCGGCGTCGGCGTCCGCTGGCTACGTGAGGTTGCCGGCGCGGAGATCGTTGTGCTACTGGGCAATTCCGGCGGCGGATCGCTGATGGCGGCCTACCAATCGCAGGCGACCGAGCCGAATGTGACACCACTGCCGGGCATGCGCCTGGCCTCCGGCGCCGACGAACTGCCCGCGGGCGACGCCTACATCTCCGTCGCCGCGCATCTCGGCCGGCCCGACGTGCTGACCGCCTGGATGGACGGCGCGGTCGTCGATGAGAACGATCCACTGAAAACCGATGCGTCCCTGGACCTGTTCGATCCGCGGAACGGACCGCCCTACGATGCGGACTTCGTGGCCCGCTATCGGGCCGCCCAGGCCGCACGCAACCGGCGGATCACCGCCTGGGTCAAGGCCGAGCTGGCACGATTGACGGAGGGCGGATACCACGACCGGCCGTTCAGCGTATTCCGCACGTGGGCCGACCCCCGAATGGTCGACCCGACACTCGAGCCGACCCGCCGCCGCCCGAACAGTTGCTATGCCGGTAAGCCCGAGCGCGCCAACCGCTCGGTCTACGGCATCGCCGCGGCGTCCACACTGCGCACCTGGCTGAGCCTGTGGAGTCTCGATGATTCCCAGACCCGCGCGCAACCACATCTGGCGCGAATCGGGGTGCCGTCGCTGGTGGTCAACGCCGACGCCGACACCGGGGTCTACCCCAGTGACGCCGACGCCATGTACGAGGCGCTGGCGAGTACGGACAAACAGCGCCACGACATCCACGCGGACCACTATTTTCTCGAACCTGCCGGTGCCCGTACCGAACTCGCCGATCTGACCACCGCGTGGATCGAGAAGAGGTTCGCATGAGCGAGGCATCGGCACCCTGCACCGCCGATGGGCTCGATCCGGCGCTGGAACAGTTGGCCGGGGATTTCATCGCCGCGGTCGAGCGAGGCGATATCGACGAGATCGCCGGGCGCATCTATGCCCCGGACGCGATCATCTGGCACAACAGCGACGGCCTGGAAATGACTGTCGCGCAGAACCTCGCGTCTCTGGCCTGGCTTTCGGCGACGCTGAAGGACATGCGCTACGAGCAGGTCTCCCGGATGCCTGCCCGAGACGGCTACGTACAACGTCATGTTCTGCGCGGGCGCTGCCCGGGCGGCGAGGAAATCACCGTGCGGGCCTGCTTCTTCGTCACCGTCGCGGGCGGCCGGATCACCCGCATCGACGAGTATCTGGACTCCGCGGCCAGTGCAGATCTGCGCAAATACCGGCCCGACGGGCTGACCGAGACGAAGTCATAACCCGCGCTGGACCCGCCCGCGGGCGGATCACCCTGCCGCAATACACATGGACAAGGAGCGATGCCGTGCGCATCACCGCGATTATGGAGACACCGGTCCGATTACACGGCGACGTCGCCAACGCACTGGTGAACTTTTCCAGCCATACGATCTCGCTGGTCGCTGTGGTCTCGGACGTGATTCGCGACGGCAAACCCGTGGTGGGGGTGGCTTTCAACTCGATCGGCCGCTTCGCGCAGAGCGGCATTCTGCACGACCGAATGATTCCACGGGTGCTGGCGGCACCACCGGATTCGCTACTCGGCGAACAGGGACGGATCGATCCGGCGAAGGTACTGCGGTGTGCGATGCGGGACGAGAAGCCCGGCGGCCACGGGGACCGCGCAGCGGCGGCGGGTGCCCTCGAGCTCGCCTGCTGGGATCTGGACGCCAAACTCGACGACGAGCCCGCCTATGCGAGCATCGCGCGTCACTTCGGGCGGGAGCCGATCACCGGCGGAGTGCCGGTGTACGCCGCGGGTGGTTACTACTATCCGGATCGGGGGATCCCGCAACTGCGTGAGGAGATGCGCGGATACCGCGACATAGGTTACGACGCATACAAAATGAAGATCGGCGGCGCCCCGTTGGCCGACGATCTCGCACGGATCGAGGCCGTCGTCGAGATCGTCGGTGCGGCGGATCGGGTCGCGGTCGACGCGAACGGCCGGTTCGATCTGGCCGCCGCCACCGACTGGGCTCAGGCGCTGAGTCCCTACAAACTGCGCTGGTACGAGGAGGCCGGCGATCCGCTGGACTTCGACCTCAACCAGCGCCTGACCGACAGTTACGCGGGGCCGGTCGCCACCGGCGAAAATCTGTTCTCGGTACAGGACGTGACGAACCTGGTGCGGTTCGGCGGTATGCGCCGGCAGCGCGACATCTTCCAGATGGATGCCGGACTCAGTTACGGGCTGACCGAGTACGCCCGCATGCTCGGCGTTCTCGAGTCCCATGGTTTCGACCGCGGGTTCGCGTTCCCGCACGGCGGTCATCTGCTCAACCTGCATATCGTGGTCGGTCTGGGGCTCGGCGGTTGTGAATCCTACCCCGGCGTATTCCAGCCCTTCGGAGGCTACAGCGAGCAGTGCGTCCTCGCCGATGGGCGGATCACGCCGACCGATGCCCCCGGCTTCGGGCTGGAACAGAAGACCGGCCTGGCCGAGCTGATCACCGAGTTGCTGGAATAAAGACACGAACCGGGACAAGGGAATACGTATGAAGATCGCGATAGTCGGTTGTGGCGCAATGGGGTCGATCTACGCCGGCAAGCTCGCCGCCGCCGGCAACGACGTCCTGGCGGTGACCCGGCGGCCCGAGACCGCCGACCGGATCTCCCGGGACGGGTTGCGGATCACCGGGCCCGAGTCCGATGTGGTGGTCGCTCTGCGTGCCGCCGATACCGCTCCCGCGGAGCGGATGGAACTCGTCGTGCTCGCCGTCAAGGCCTCCGACGTGGCCGCTGGGGCGCGCGCGGCACTGCCGCTGCTCGGCGAGTCGACTCCGGTGCTGACGATTCAGAACGGTCTCGGATCGGCGGACGCGGTGGCCGAGATCGTCGGTGGGCACCGCGTCGCCGTCGGCATCGCGAGCGGGTTCGGCGCCTCGCGTCGCGGGCCGGCCCACGTACACCACAATGCCATGAGCGCGATGCGATTCGGGGCCTATTCCACCCTCGACCACTCGCTCGTCGACACGATCGCGGACGTCTGGCGTGCCGCGGGCTTCGATGCGGCTGCCGTGTCCGATATCGCCGCGATGCAGTGGGAGAAGTTGATCTGCAACGTCGCCTACAGCGCGCCGTGCGCGCTGACCGGGATGACCGTCGGCGAGGTCATGGACGATGAGCAGATGGGGCGAGTCAGTCGCGCGGCCGCCACCGAGGCGTGGACGATCGCCCGTGCGGCCGGCATCGCGATAACCGTTGCGGATCCGGTCGAACACGTGCGCGCATTCGGCGCCCGGATGCCCGCCGCCAAACCTTCGGCGTTGCTCGACCACGAAGAGCGTCGGGCCAGCGAAATCGACGTGATCAACGGTGCCGTGCCGCGACAGGCGGAGCGGATCGGTCTCGAGGCGCCGGTGAACGCGACCCTGACCGCCCTGGTGAAGTCCATCGAACACCGTTGGACACGGCATGCTTCGGACGCGTGAGGCCGTCTGGCGCATCAGCTGACAGGCCGAGCGGCGCGTGGGCGTCATGGACGGCCGGACCACTGTTGACCTGCACGTGATGGGATCTTGCGTGAAGTCGGCACATGCGTTTACTCCGTTGCTCCTCGGCGCATACCCCGAGGACTGTACGACCGCCACGCCGTATCCGCTCGATTACTTTTCGATGACGATTGTTATGGAAACGTCCGACCGGTTATACCGTCGTTACAGCAAATAGGGCTTTTCTGGGCGTTGCACGGCGTTTAGGAGGTTCGAATGGTAGCGCTCGTACAACATCGATCACCGCCGTCGGCGGCGAATGCGCTGGTCGCGGATGCGGCGAATTCCACGGATTCAGGTCGGCGCAGGCGGTTTCGGCGGCCGCTGAATCCGGTCGACGCGTTCGATTCGGCAGCGGCGGATCTGTATGTCGGTGAGCCGGCGGCGCAGGTTTCGGCGGTGCACGCACTGGCCGATGTCGCCGACGGTTCGCCGTTCACCCGGCGCCAGCAATGCGTCGACGTGCTCTGCGGCTATCTGCGGGAACCGTGGCCGACTGGGCGGGATATGGGGGACGAGCGGACCGTACGTGACACGATCGTCGCGGTTCTCGCCGACCGTATGCGCCGCCGCCGTATTCGCGGCAACTGGTCGGGCGTGGCGATCGATCTGCGGAACGCCTACCTCGAGAATGTCGATTTCACCGAGGCGGTATTCCGTGGGCCGGCGCTGTTCGAATCCGCCACCCTGGCCGGGGTGACACGTTTCGACGGTGCGACGTTTCTCGGGCAGACCCACTTTCAGTCCGCTGTCTTCGATACTGCCTGGTTCCGGGAGGCGGTGTTCACCGATTCCGCCCGATTCTTCGGAACCCGGTTCGGCAGCGGCCGTTTCGACGAAACCACCTTCCGGGACTGCGCACAATTCCCGCTCGCGGTCTTCACCCGCGAGGCCCGCTTCTATCGCACCGCATTTCAACGCGGAGCGTATTTCGACAGTGCGCAGTTCCGTGGTGATGCCGATTTCGGCGCCGCCGACTTCACCGGTCCGGCACGATTCGACGGGTCCACCTTCACCACCGGCAGCTCATTCGACCATGCCCGGTTCGACAGCCCGGTCGCTGCGGCGCAGCGGAACTCGGTCGAAACTCACCGAATGGCGAGAGGATTGATCGGGGAGCCCACGCCTCGGGTGAACTTCAGCGGTGCACCGGTGTAGAAGAACTCGTAGGTTCCGTCGGCGGCGCAGGCGGCGGACAGCTCTTCGAGGTCGAGCATCTCGGCGAGTGTCATACCCATGTCCCGGATCAGCACCATGTGCAGTTCCATCAGGGCGTCGGGGTTCTCACCGGGCGCCACCTCTACACCCCAGTTGTCCGAGCCCACGACCGCGACGTCGTGCTCCCGCAGCCAGGTGGCGCATCCGAGCCCCAGACCCGGTTCGCCCGCCATGAATCCGGCTGCGTCCCCTTCGGCGACAAACTTGGCCCGCCAACCGGTTCGGATCAGCACGATGTCGCCGGCCCCGACCTGGACGTTCTGGGCGGCCGCGACGGCGTCCAGTTCTTCCGGGCCGATCACGGTGCCCGCTTCGAGCCAGTCCACTCCGCGGTACTTCGCGACATCGAGTAGGACCCCGCGTCCGGCGATACCTTTGGCCTGGGTGTGGATTCCGCACTTGTCGGCGCCCTTGACCGTCACCCCGGAGCTGGGGTGACCGTTGTAAAGCTGCTCGTCGTAGTACACGTGGGCGAGCGAGTCGTACTGTGAACCGGCCTGCAGCGGCATGAAGATGTAGTCGTCGGCGTATTTGAATCCGCCGGGAAACACCTGTTCCTGGCCGTTCTCCGCCATCAGCCGGATCGGGTTGTTCCGGAAACCGCCCGGCTGCGGACCGTCACTGTCGAGTGGGATACCCAGGTCGAAGACCTCGCCGGTGCGCACCAGACCGGCGGCGGCCGCGACGCGTTCCGGCGTGATCAGGTTGGTGGTTCCGCGCTCGTCGTCGGCGCCCCAGCGACCCCAGTTTCGCACCTTCCGGCCGAGCTCACGCATGTTGGGAACGGCGGTCATATCGGACTCCTTACTGTAGAAATGACATCCGTGCCGGCCGGCGACGGGTTCCGATGGGGCTCAGCGTTTGCTGTCCAAGCCGAGGGCCTGCTTCGCGATCAGAGTCCGCATGACCTCGGACGTGCCGCCGCCGATCGTTTCCAGAATCGCCTGCCGCCACATGAATTCGACATCGGTACCGCGAACCAGCGCTTCCGGGGAGCCGAATTCCAGGCCCGCGCGGGCGATCTCCTGGCACAGCACGGTGCCGGCGAGCTTGTGGTATGCGGCAGCGACCGCGGACGGTTCCCCGCTGGTGATCTCACCGAGCAGCGCCAGCGACAACGCCTCCACCTCCCGCACTTTCACCGCAAGGGCCGAAAGACGTTGCCGCACCATCGGTTGGGTGTCGAGACCGGTCGTGGTCACCCAGTCGACGAGGTCCTCTAGGTCGCGTCTGACCCGCTTGGGTGGGAACTGCACGTGCCGCTCCACCGCGAGCGCCGAGCCGACGACCTGCCAGCCCTGATTTTCCGCGCCCACCCGATTCTCGACGGGCACCTCGACACCGTCGAATCGGACCTCGTTGAGCCGCCCGCCCTCGAGCGTCGGAATCGGGGAGACCTGCACGCCCGGCGACGTCAGCGGCACGATGAACACGCTGAGCCCGCGGGAGCGGCTGCCGGGTTCACCGGTGCGCGCGAGCAACCAGATGTTGTCGGCCCAGTGCGCGTTGGAGGTCCAGCATTTCGCCCCGTCGATGCGGTACACCTCGCCGTGCCGGGCGGCTCGGGTGCGCACCGAAGCCAGGTCGGAGCCCGCTTCCGGTTCGGAGTAGCCGAGGCAGAAGTTCATCGTGCCCGCGCGCAACGCGGGCAGATAGCGTTGCTGCTGTTCGGCGGAACCGTGTGACATCAGCGCCTTGGCGACCAGGCCCGGACCCATCGGCGGCCGCGCGACCCGCGCATACGCCATTTCGTCCCACAGGATGAACTCGTAGGTCGGCGGCAGCCCCGCGCCGCCGAATTCCGTCGGCCACGACAGCGACAGCCAGCCGCGTGCGCCCAGCTCTCGGTAGAGCTCCTTGACCGTTTTCCAGGCGTCCGGGGTGCGGTGGAAGTACCCGTTGGTCCCCTGGAACCGGTCGAGCAGGTGCAGTACCTCGCGCCGGAACTCCTCTTCCTGCGGCGAGAATCCGAAGTCCACGTCAGGCCTCCGGCCGCGGAGTGGTCGTCCAGTGAGGTTCGCGGCGTTCGCTGAAGGCGCGGGGTCCTTCCTTGGAGTCCGGGTGCGCCCAATGCAGCCGCAGCAGCGCCCAGCCGTACTCGCAGGCCTGGGTGTATCCCATCTCGAGCGAATTCCAGACCGCCTGCTGGGACAGCGATACCGCGGCCGGCGAGTTCTTCACGATGCTGCGCGCGATGTCCTGCGCCGTCTCCATCACCTTGTCCGGTGCGACCAGTTCGTCGACCAGGCCCAGCTGATAGGCGCGCTCGGCGGGCAGTCGATAGTCCTTGCCCATCAACGTCATCCGGAGTGCGGTGCCCAGCGGCAAGCGTTTGGCCAAGCCGATGTTCTCCATCGCACCGACGAGCCCGACATTGACATGGGTGTCCATGAAGGCGGCGGTGTCGGCCGAGACGACGATGTCGGCGTCGACGACGAAGTGCAGGCCCGCACCGGCGACCAGCCCGTTGGCCGCACAGATGACCGGTTTCCATACCCGGTTCTGCCGCGGCGACCAGTAGACCTCGTCGGTGAGCGGACCGGTTCCGGTACTCATACCGCCGCGGGAAGCGACCACGTTCACATCGGCGCCGGTGCAGAAGTGCCGGTCGCCGGCTCCGGTGACGATGGCCGCCCGGATCCACGGATCGTCGCGGACCTCGCCCCAGACTTCCTTCATCACCGGCATCATCGTCCCGGTCAGCGAATTGCCCTTGTGCGGGCGGTTGAGGGTGATGTAGGCGATGTGGTCACGCTTGTCGAACAGCACCTCCGGTTCGGTGTGCTGTGCTTGCTCGTCGTGCTGCGTCATTGCTCTACCCTCTCTGCGGAAAAACCGGACAGGACTTGCTGTTCGAGCTCGGTGTCCATGCCGGTCGGCAGCGTGAGCTGCCGGATACGTTGTGTTATATGGCCGATCGGTCCCTCGACCGAGTAGCCGATCGCGCCGAGCGCCTGATGCGCAGCGAACGCGGCGTTCATGGCGGCCCGCGACGCCGACAGTCGTGCTGCCGCGGGCAGCCCTCTGTTGTCGGTATGCGGTTCGTCGGTGGCTCGGGCCGCGAGAATGGACAGCTTCTCCGCGGCTTCGAGCTCCAGGCTCGCGTCGACCAGTGGGTGCGCGACGGCCTGGAAGGATCCGAGGGTCCGGCCGAACTGTTCGCGGGTGCGGGCATGGTCGACAGCGGTGTCGAGGACCCGCCGCCCGGCACCCACCGCATATCCGGCCAGCGCCAGATGGAACAGGTCGCCGGCGGCCGCGACGCGCTCGAGGGGATGCTCCCGCTCGACCGAGATCCGGGCCCACGGCTCGTTGCCCAGCGTCTCCACCGGTTCGGCGGCTCCGACCCGCCGCACCACCCAGGCCCCGGCACCGGTCCACTCGATGTGGATATCGGCGATCTCCGCCCAGGGCATCAGCGGCGCAGTGCCGACCGACACCAGCTCGGTTCCCGCTACGAGCCCGCCGATGCGATCCGCGGGTAGGGCGTGCGCGGCGAAGAAGGTGGCCGGCACCGGACCCGGCGCCACCGAATGCCCGAGTTCGATTGCCGTAGCGAGGATCTCACCGGAACCGCCCTCTTCCGACGGCACCGCCATGGCGAAGACTCCGAGCTCGGCCAGGCCGGTCCAGAACTGCTCCGGAAAGGGGGGACCGGGTGCGCGTTGGATATCGTCGGTGCACTTGGCATGGCAGTACCCGCGCACCGCCTCGGCGAGTGCCTGCTCGTCTCGGGTGAACGCGGCCGGGCGGTTCACGACACGTCCCCGCCCCATCGTGCGGCGACCAGCGCTCGCCGATGCCGGCGCAGCCCGCCGAGTTCGGTCCGCAATGCCTGCAGCCGAAGCGTGTAGAGGTGCAGATCGTGCTCCCGGGTGAGTCCGATGGCTCCCAGGAACTGGTGGGTCTCGCGCGTCACCTTCTGCAGGGCAGCCATCGTGTGTGCCGCGGCGGTGGCCGACGCCTGTTCGGGCGCGCCGTGGAAGGCCGCCTCGTAGGTGAGCCAGCGCGCCCCCTCGACCAGGACGGTCAGTTCCGCCGCGCGGTGTTGCAGCGCTTGGAAGGATCCGACCGCGCGCCCGAAGGTGCGGCGGTCCTCCGCGTACCGGACGGCGATGTCGAGGGCTTTGTCCATCATCCCGATCGCCTCCGCGGACATGCCGACCCGCCACCAATTGATCATGGTCGCGGCCGTTCCCGGGGCCAGGTCTTCGCCGGCATCGGAGGCGACCCGGCCCAGCGAGTATCCGTAGGCCGACGGCAGGGCAGCCTCGGCCGTCGGCGACGAGTGCGCCAGCCTGCATCGGTCCTTACCTGCGGCCAGCACCGCGGATGCTTCGGCCCCGAACCGCACGGGCCGGTTCTCACCGCCGAGCACCAGCGCCACCGCGCCCTCGACCGAGTCGACACCCAGTGCGGGCAGCACCAGCAGGTGCGCGGTGGCCGCGATCGTGCCGAGATGGGCGCCGATTCGCTCCACGGCGAGAGTGGCCCCGAGCGGGCCGACGCTCTCCTCGGTGAACGAGTCGAAGAACCCGCCGACCCGTAGCTCTCGTTCGAGGGCGTGGTCGTACCCTTCGACCGCGGCCAGAGCGCGGCACCGCTGCACGCCGGCGTGCCGAACGAGAAGTGTGTCGAGCGCGTCCAGCACCGGTCGCTGTGTTTCGGAGAGTTCGAAATCCATGTCTAGTCCTTCGGCATTCCCAGGATGAGCCGCGATATCAGGTTGAGTTGCACCTCGTAGCTGCCGGCCGCGATACCGGCGCCGAGGGAGTTGCGGAACTGTGCATCGCCGAGGGAGCCTTCCACCAGAGCCTCGCTGCCCATGACGTCCAACGCCAGATCACCCACGGCACGCTCGGCCTGCACCATCGCCGCGCGGGCCTGATAGGCCAGCGGTGAGGGCTCCTTCTGTTTGGCGCGCTCGTCGATCACGCGGTACACGAGCACCCGCGCGGCTTCGCACAGCGTGCGCGCCTCGCCGAACTGTTCCTGCACCCCGGGATCGTCCAGCAGTCCACGGCTGCCGGCCCATTCGGCGAGGCCGTCGAGCACCAGTGCGGCGCGGGCATACCGTGGTGCGCCGACCCGCTCGTAGGCGAGCGTGCGGCGCACGATGTTCCACCCGTTGTTCTCTTCGCCCAGCAAGGCGCTGTGTGGGAGACGCACGTCGGTGAGGAACACCTCGTTGAAGGAGTGCTCGCCCACCAGGCAGTCGATGCGGCGTACCTCGACGCCGGGAGTGTCCATCGGCAACAGGAATACGGAGATGCCGTCGCCGCGGGACCCGGGCGGGCCGGTGCGCGCCAACAGGAAGCAGTAGTCGGCGGCGTTCGCGTAGGAGGTCCAGATCTTCTGACCGTTGAGCACGTACTCGTCGCCGTCGCGCACCGCGCGAGTCTTCAACGACGCCAGGTCGGTTCCGGCTTCCGGCTCGGAGAATCCTTGGCACCAGAAGACCTCACCGCGTGCGATGGGCGGCAACAGACTCTGCTTCTGCTCCTCGGTGCCGTATTTGATGATCGCCGGGCCCACCCAGTTGACGTTCATGTATTGCGGCCCACGCGGCTCGCCGCGCTTCCACATCTCCTCGCCGAGCACGAAGTGCTGCCAGGCGCTCTGGCCGCTGCCGCCGTACTCCTGCGGCCAGTGCGGGGTCAGCCAGCCTTTGGTGGCGAGTTTCCGTACGAACGACTTCGAGAACTCGGTGTACACCGCGCTGCCGAGGCCGGTGCCGTCCGACCGCGACCAGTCGCCGGTCAGTTCGGCGTCGAGATAGTCGACGAGCTCGGTGCGGAAGGCCGCGTCCTCCTTGCTCCACGCGAATTCCATCAACGACCCCCATCGGTTCGGGTCGGTCCGGCCGGCCCACTTGCCGGGAGGCTGGGGGTGCAATCCACTGAGTTGCTCCTAACGTGATGACAACGGTTCGACGCTGCGGAGTGAAACCCACAGTCGAGGATACGGAATAAGTCCGATTTGCAGCTATATGCAGGCGAAATCGCGCCTGTCCTCCATAAGAGTGTACTCAATGGCCGAAGTTTGGCAAGATTTATGAGTACACTCAATGCCGGTGTGACTCATTCGGCAGGAACGATGCCGCACACGGTGCCCGTGCGATGCGGGCACGGAAGGGAGAGAGCGCATGTGTGCAGCACTGACGTTGCCGTCATGGCTGGCAACGATCGGGACGCAACCCCATGGCGTGCACCGCCGTGCGATGCGCGACGAATTCGGCGAGATCTCCTACGCCGAACTCGTCGCGATCATGAACGGTGTCGGCGCGGGACTACGGGATGCGGGAATACGACCCGGTGACCGGGTGGTGACCGCCATGGAGCCCTCCATTGCGCACGTCATGGCGATCCTGGGGACGATGGCCGCGGGCATGGTGGCCGCGCCGCTCAACACTCGGCTGACCGCCGCGGAGATGCGGACCTATCTCGCGACACTCGAACCGAGTCTCGTCGTCGCCGATCCGACCTATGCCGATCCCGTCCGTCGAACCGGTTACCGCGTGATCGAATTGCCGTCGGCGGCCACGAGGGTGCCGGGCATACAGCGGTTGGCACCGCTGTATGCGCCCGCTCGGGAGCGTGTCGAGGTTCCCGAGGTGCCGGAAACCGCCCCGGCGATCATCTTCCCGACCGGAGGCACCACCGGAGCTCCCAAGGGGGCGGTGCATACCCACCGCAGTATGTGGTTGTGGCTGAACACCTGCGCCCACGGCAATCCGCGCACGCCTTCCGACATCGAACTGTGCTTCTCGCCCTTCTTCCACATCACCCTCGGCACCAGTGTGCTGACACCCCTGCTCGCCGGCGGCGAGGTGTGGATACAGCGCCGCTTCGACGCCGGCGCCGCCCTCGCCGCGATCGACGACGGAGCCAGCCGGCTCATGGGGGCGCCGACGATGTTCACCGCCCTGCGGGAGCACGAATCCTTCGCCGCGACCCATCGCGAAACAGTGACCGCGATTCGCTACGGCTCGGCACCGTCCACCGGCGACTTCGTTCGCGACCTGGTCCGCGAGTTTCCCAACGCCCGGATCCGGGCCGGCTTCGGCGCAACCGAATTCGGGTCCGTGATCGGATTCGACCATGAAGACCTGGAGGCCGGGCGGTATGCCGGGGTGGGGCGTCCGCTACCCGGGGTCGTCGTCCGGATCGTGGGAGACGACGGCCGCGAGATGGCGGCAGGCGAGGTCGGCGAGCTCGTCGTGTCCTGCCCGTGGCAGACCCAGGGCTACTTCGGCCTGCCGGGGGAAACGGCCGAGACCTTCCGGCCCGACGGCGTGCATATCGGCGACCTCGCCTCCCGGGCCGAGGACGGCTGGCTGTCCATCGCTGGGCGGAAAAAGGAAATGATCATCAGTGGCGGCGAGAACGTCTTTCCTCGCGAAGTCGAAGAGGTCGTGTTGAACCATCCCGGAGTGGCCGACGCCATCGTGTACGGAATGCCGGACGAATACTGGGGTGAACGAGTCGAAGTGGGCATCGTCGCGGCCCCGGGTACCACCGTCGTCGTCGACGAACTCCGGGAGTATTGCCGAGACAGTCTCGCCGGCTTCAAAATTCCGAAGACGATGCGGCTGCTCGACTCCATCCCCCTGACTCCGAACAACAAGCCCGACCGCAGAGCGGTGCGCGCCGTGGCGCTCGAGGCTGTTGGTTCGGTCGACGAATAGAGAAACCTCATGGTGTTTCGACAGCTACCCCTGACAGTGAACAACATCGACGAATGTCGAGCGCTCGTAGGTGTCGATATCGGACCCACCGACTGGCGCGTGATCACCCAGGAACATATTCAGGCGTTCGCCGATCTGACAGGCGATCATCAGTGGATTCACGTCGACGAAGAACGAGCATCCCGCAGCCTGCACGGCTCGACGCTCGCTCATGGTCTGTACGTTCTGGCGCTCGCTCCAGATTTTATGGCCTCGCTCCTCGAATTCCGCGGATTCTCACGGAGTCTCAATTACGGATACAACCGGGTGCGGTTTCCCGCACCCATCCCGGTGGGCTCGTCGATTCGCATGCGTGCGATGGTGACCGCGGTTGTCGACGTCGATGGTGGCGCCGACGTGGTCACCGCCCGTACCTATGAACGACTCGGGTCGGTCAAACCGGTGTGCGTGGCAGAGAACGTCGGTCGCTACTACGAGTAGTTTCATTGTTTCCGCTCGGTGGAAAGAAGCTGTTGCCGCACCGCCTGCGAAATTAGCCTGAACTGGTCGGTCGTGATATCGGTCACAGGCGTTCATCGCCGGAAATATCGCCGACTCTGTGAACCGCCGTACCGGCGGCATTCTTTCTCGGATCGGACACCCACTCATGAGTATTGACGCATCCCCACCCCCATGCGATAGCACCGACGAGGACCGGGGCTGGTCCCCACGTCTGGTGTGCTCGCTGGTCTCGATTGTGCTGCTCCTGGAAATGCTCGCGGTCAGCTACATGATGATCTCGATCGCGTTGCCCGACATTCTCGTTCACTACGAGACCACCCAGGGCGCGTGGTTGCTCACGGCTTTCCTGCTCGTCGGCGCCATCTCCTGCCCACTGGTCGGCCGGCTCGCCGACCGGCACGGCAAGCGCGCAATACTGCTGGGCTGCGCCGTGTCGGCCGCGCTCGGGTCGCTGCTGTCGGCTCTGGCCCCGACGTATCCGGTGCTCATCGCGGGCCGCGCACTGACCGGTCTGCTGACGCCGTGTCTGTTCTTGAGCTACAGCTTGATTCGCGATGTGTATCCGAAGCGCACCGTGCCGATGGCGGTCAGCATCGCCACGAGCGGGATGGGAGCTATCACGGTCCTCGCCCCGTTCCTCGCCGGATGGCTGATCGACACCTTCGGGTTCCGCAGCATCTTCTGGTTCACCATGATCGGGTTGGCCGTGCTCGCCGTCCTGATCGCATTCACCACCGCCGAGACCTCGATTCGCACCGACGGGCGGCTCGATCCCATCGGGGCCCTGTTGCTCAGCGGCGGTCTGGCGGGCGTTCTGGTGGCAATCAGTTTCGGTCCGCAGTGGGGATGGACGGCACCCTCGACACTCGGAACTCTCATCGGTGGTGCTGTGCTGCTGGGGTTCTGGCTCGTCTCCGCGCGAAGGGTGCGTGAGCCGCTCATCGATCTCCCCGTCCTGTGTAGCCGACCCGTTGCGCTCACCACGATCGGGGCCGGAGCCTGCTACGGTGCCGGCGTCGTCTTCTCACTGGTGCTACCGCTGATGTGCATGACACCGTCGACCCTCGGGCTCGGCTACGGATTCGGCGTGACCGCACAAGGCTTCTCGATTTTTCAGGCGCCGTTCGGGGCGGCGACGTTGGTGGGCGGGATCGTGGTCGGTCTCTGTGCTCGACGGGTGCCCTTGCGCAGCCTCATGGCGGCCGGTCTGCTGATCGAGGTCCTCGCGGCAGCGCTGGCGGCCGGAGTGCACGACCACAAGGTGCTGCTCATCGTGTTCATCGGTGTGTTCGGTTTCGGTCAGGGGCTCATCTACGCATCCATTCCGAATCTGGTGATCGCGGCCGTCGTGCCGAAGCTGCAGGCCAGTGCCGCGAGCATTGTCGCGGTGGCGCAAAGCCTCGTCTCGGCGATCGTGCCGATCATCGCTTTCGCGATCCTCAACTCGCGGATCGCAGTGGTCGCCGGCGAGCAGACGTTCTACAGCGACCTCGGTATCACCCTCGTGTTCGTGCTGTCCGCGACGGTGGCGGCGATCGGGGCCATCGCGGCTGCCACGTTGCCCCGGACGATTCGCCCACTGGCACTGAACGATTCCGGCAGCCTCGGCGCGTCGGCGAAACCGGGCGCAGAGGTCACGGCGTAACGGATCGAAGTGATCGGGGGCCGGGCGTGACACCCGGCCCCCGATCCCGGTAACTACGCCAGATACCTTGCGCGGCACGCCGAAGGGGAGCAGCGAGCAGATGACCGGCTCGGATATCGGCGATCGCCCCGCACACGGAGACAGCCGCGATCACGGCATCCGGCGGCCCGACAGGTGTTCCGATGCACCCGACCCCGTGGGCCGTCTGCCCGTGCTCGACGGCGATCCCACGGTCGCGGACCCGGGCCAGTTCGGCGTGCAGTCGCTGTACATCGGCAGGAGGCGCCAGCCCGCGGCCGTGGTGCTCGACCGCGAGGATGCGGTGCAGCTCGTCCGGCGGCAGGTGGGCGAGTATGGCCTTGCCCACACTCGTGTGCAGGGCCGGCTGCCGCCGGCCGATCCGCGCGGGGATCCGGGCGGCGGGCCCCCGGCCGAGCTTCTCGAGGTAGACGACATCGGCGTTGTCCAGCACAGCCAGATGCACAACGCGTCCCGTCACCCGGTGCAGCTCGTGCAGGAAGGGCAGCGCCGCTCGGTGCAGTCGGCTCTGATACTGGGCCAGGGAACCCAATTCGAGTAAGCGCGTTCCCAGTTCGTAGTAGCCGCCCTCGCGGTGCACCCACCGCAGTTGCACGAGTCGCTGCAGCATCCGATGCGCCGAGGAACGCGGCAGACCGGTTCTGTTCACCAGCTGTTCGAGGGTGAGACGATCGGAGCCCTCGAACGCGTCGAGCAGCAATGCGGCGCGGTCCACCCCGAAGCGGTGGCCTTGGTCAGTGGGCATCGCGCAACTCGGCCTTCCTGATCTTGCCCGTCGCCGTCTTCGGCAGCTCGCCGAAAACCACCGACGCGGGCACCTTGAAATGGGCGATACGCGCCCGTAGCCAGCTGATCAGTTCGCTCTCGGTGAGCAGGTGATCCTCGCGCAGGGCGACGAATGCCAGCGGAACTTCGCCCCAGCGCGGGTGGCTGCGGGCCACCACTGCCGCTTCCAAGACGGCGGGATGCTCGAGCAGCGAGTTCTCGACCTCGATCGAGGAGATGTTCTCGCCTCCGCTGATGATGATGTCCTTCATCCGGTCGTGAATCTCGATGTAGCCGTCGGGATGGCGCACCGCGAGGTCGCCGGTATGGAGCCGGCCACCCTCGAACGCCGCCCGAGTGGCGGCGGGGTTGTCGAGGTAATGGGACATGACGGTGTTGGACCGGACCACGATCTCGCCGAGGGTGCCGCCGTCGGCGGGAACATCGTCGCCGCGCTCGTCGAGCACTCGGACCGATTCCACACTCAGGGTGCGTACTCCCTGCCGGGAGAGTTTGCGCGAGAGGTCGTGTGCGTTCAACGACGACCACGACGGTCGCGGCTCGCACACCAGCGAGGGGCCGTAGGTCTCGGTCGCGCCGTACAGGTGCAGGATCTGCACGCCCATGCCGGACATCGCCTCGATCGCAGCTGGGGACGGCGGTGCACCGCCCACCGCGAAGAGCACATCCTGGTCGAATTGGCGGTGCCGAGTGCGGCTCTCCTCGACCAGTCCACCCAGCACCACCGGTGCGCCGCACAGGTGTGTCACGCCGTGGTCCGCGATCAGGTCCAGCACCCGGGCCGAATCGACCTTGCGCAGCGTGATGTGCTGAGCCCCCACGGCGGTCACCGCCCAAGTGAAACACCAACCGTTGCAATGAAACATCGGCAGCGTCCACAGATACCGAGAATCGGCGCGCAGCCCGGTGGCCACCACCTGGCTCAAGGCATTGAGGTAGCAGCCGCGGTGGGTGTAGACGGCGCCTTTCGGTCCCGCGGTGGTTCCGGAGGTGAAGTTGATCGCCAGCGGCGCGCGCTCGTCCTGCGGCAGGCGGAGCGAGACGCCACGCACGGAGCGCAGCCAGTGCTCGTAGCCGTCCCGGTCGTCGGAATCGGTGATCGTCACGATCACCCGGATCTGCGGCAGCCGACTCGCCACCTGTTCGACCCGTTCGACCAGCGAGGAGTCCGCGATGACCACCTTGGCTCCCGACCTGCGCAACAGATCCTCGTACTCGGGCGGTGAGAGCCGGGTGTTGAGCGCGACCAGCTCGCAGCCCGCACCCGGCACGCCGTAGTGGGCCTCCAGCAGCGGAGCATCGTTGGGCGCGAGAATCGCGACCCGATCCCCGGGGCCCAGGCCCAGCGCACGCAGGTTCGCTGCCAGCCGCTGCGCGCGGTCGAGCAGACCCGACCACGAGATCTGTTCCCCGGCATCGGTTATCAAGGCGAGGTCATCGCCTTTGATCTCCGCCGTACGGTGCAGAAAGCTCAGTGGGCTCAGTGGTACGTCGTTCGCCATCATCTCGGCCGGCAACACCGTGTCCGTCGGCTCCATGAACGTCTTCCTTCTCCTGGGTCGAAACAGAACTCGAGGTCGAATCAGAACTTGCCGAGGCTGCGCCCGCCGTCGATCACCAGCTCGGCTCCGGTCACATAACCGGCGAAGTCACTGAGCAGATAGGTGGCGGCCTGCGCTACCTCTTCGCGGAACGCCAGTCGTCCGGCCGGGATGGTCGCAAGTGCCTCGGCGCGTGCCTCGGGCGTCGAATGCAGCACCGACGCACCCGAGGTGTCGTCGGTCAGGCCCGGGGTGACCAGGTTGACCCGGACTCCGTATCGACCCCATGCCGAGGCCAGCGATTTGGTCATACTGCGGACACCGGCTTTGGCACTGGCCGAGTGCACGGTCGTGGCGCTGCCGTGCTCGGCCATGGTCGTCCCGATACTGAGGATGGAACCGCCGCCCCGCTCGATCAGCTCCCGGCCCACGACCTGGGTACAGTTCCAGCTGCCGTTGAGCACGATCCCGATCACGGCCTGCCAGGCGTTGAGCGACATGTTCTCGGGAGCGACGCGGAAGTTTCCCGCCGCGCAGTTGACCAGGTGGTCGATCCGACCGAAGCGGCCGATCACCGCGTCGACGACCTCCTGCACCCGGTCGCGGTCGCGCACATCGGCGCTGTAGGCCGCGGCAGATCCGCCGCGGGAGCGGATATCGGCGGCGACTTCCTCCAACTGTTCGCGGCGACGCCCGAGCACCGCCACATCGGCTCCCAGCCGCGCGAGTTCGCGAGCAATGGACTCGCCGATACCGGATCCGCCGCCGGTGACGACAGCGACCCGCCCTTCGAATGAGTTCGGTGGCAGCACGTTCGGTTCCTCAGGATGGTGGGTGATCGGTGAACACAGGACTACGTCGTTCGAAGAAGGCGCGGCGGCCCTCGTCGAAGTCGCTCGAGGTCAGCAGCCCGATCTGGGCGTCGGCTTCGGCGGCCAGCAGGGAGTCGAAGTCCTGCAGCGGATTCGCCAGGATGCGTTTGGTGGCCGCCAGCGCCGGCGCGGACGCCCGGGCCAGCTGCGCCGCCCGGTCGAGCGCGACACGCTGCGTCTCGCCCGGGGCAGCCAGCTCGTCGGCTATTCCGATGCGGGCGGCTTCGGGTGCCGCGACACTCTCCGTGAAGAGCAGGAACCGCCGCGCCCGTGCGGGGCCGAGGCGTCCGGTGAGGCTCCAGAACAGTCCGGTATCGCCTACCAGGCCGAGGAGTCCGAACGATGCGGTGAAGCGGGCGTTCTCCGCAGCGACGACGTGATCACACGCCGCCGCCAGTGAGAGTCCCAATCCGGATGCCCCGCCCTCCACCGCGGCGATCACCGGCTTCGGACCGTGCACGATCGCCCGTGCCAGCCGGGTGAGCAACGTCATTCGAGCGTGCGCGGCACCGGGCTCCTGCGACATGGCACCGATATCCGCACCGGCACAGAAGAATCCGCCGGAGCCGGCGAGCACGATCGCGCGAATGCCGTGGTCGGTGTGGGCGGCCTCGAGCTGTCCGGCCAGTTCTCGGCGCGCGTGGTCGTCGAGCGCATTACGTCTGCCGGGACGGTTCAGGGTCAGCAGCAGTACCGCGCCCTTCCGGGAGCGCAGAACGGCCGGCTCGCCGTCGCCGTGTTCGTCGCGCATGATCAGACGATGGCAATCGGGCGGATCGGCGAACCGGTGCCACCGCGAATCGACAACGGCAGCGCGACGAACAGGAAACTGGTCACCCCCGCGGCAGCCGGCTCCTCGCAGTCGACCCACTCCATGATGTGAATTCCCTGTTCCTGCAACAGGAACAGGTGTACGGGCAGCGGGTTGCCCGGGACCGAGGAGGGGCGCACCTCGAACGACTGGGTGTCGGCACCCACATAGCGGACACCGCGCTCGGCCAGCCAGCGGGCTCCGCTCAGATCGACGCCGCTGCCGCCGCTTTCCTGCCGGATCCGCTCGGCATCGGGCCAGAAACGCATCTGACCGGTGCGGACCAGGACCGCGTCGCCGGCCTCGATCTCCACATCTGCGCGCTGTGCGGCGCCGGCGAGGTGTTCGGCATCGACCGCGAATCCCGGTGGCAATGCGTCCAGTCCGAGTAGTCCCGGGATGTCCAGCAGCACTCCACGGCACACGATCGGCTCGAGTGCGGCCGCGTCGCCACGGCGGGCGCCGTAGTCTCCCACTGCGTCCGAGGCGGCGACTCCGCCGTGCCATTCGTCGTTCGGCCCCTTGGTCACATGGCACAAGGCGTCGATGTGGGTGCCGGTGTGCAGGCTTCCGGAGATCAGCTCGGAAACGTATCCGAACTCGACGGCATTCGCTTCCGGGTCGTCGAACGGGAAGCGCTGGTCGACCCGTTGTCCGCCGGGGGAGTTGTAGGTGACGACCTCGAAACGGGGGTAACCCTCGAAGTTCGGCATATGCCGCCACCACCCCGTAGACAGGTCGTAGATCGTCCCGGACCGAGGCCGGCTCAGTGCGCGGATGAGTGCATCGCCACGAACCGATCCGGTTGGTGCGTTCATTGCTGGCTCCTTTTCCTTGCGGGATCGAGCACGGCTCGGGTCGCTCGAGGGGAGCTCTTCGCACTAATAGAGTTCACTGTCCTCGACATCGCGTAGCCGTGCGACGCGGCGCATCCCGGCTAGAGATATCCGAAGCAACCGGGGCTCACGGTAGTATAGTGCACTCTTTATTAAGTGTCGAGACCTGCGTCACTCTCTGAATGGATGTCATACGCATTGGTGACCCTATAGAGGACACTCATACTGTGTGGCTATGTGTTGCTCCGGAAGGGCTATTAGGTGCACTTAAAAGAAGGTGCGGTAGGTAGTATCAGTCCATGGTCGGTGGACAGAAGGACGACGTGGTGAGCGCAGGTCGCGGTGGGCGGCGGCTGGCCGAGACGGTCGCCGAGCGGATCGAGGCAGATATCATCGCCAACGGTTGGCGCACCGGGACCATCCTCGGTTCCGAATCCGAGCTCATCGAGCGATACGGTGTCAGCCGCGCGGTCTTCCGGGAAGCGGTCCGGCTCGTCGAACATCATCAGATGGCCGCCATGCGACGCGGTCCGGGCGGTGGACTGGTGGTGACCGAACCGGATCCCGGGGTCGTTCGTCACGCGGCCCGGGTATATCTGCGCCACGCCGAGGTGACGCGAGAACAGTTGTTCCAGGCCCGCATGGCGCTCGAACTCGCCGGGGTGGTCACGGCAACGGAACGGTTGACCGAAGCCGGGATCGCCCGCCTGAACGATGCGCTGCATACCGAGCAGGAGCTGGTGACGCACGGCGTGACTACCGGTCACTTGCGGAATCTGCACAGCGAGATCGCTGAACTCACCGGCAATCCCGCCATCACGCTCTTCGTCGAAGTCCTTGCCCAACTCGACGAAGAGATGGTGCAGCAGGGGTGGGACAGTCGAGAGTCCCACCCGGACTGGGCAGAAGGGGCAGCCGCCTCGCACCAGGCGCACGAGGCAATCGTCGCGGCGATCACCAGCGGCGATGCCGCCTTGGCCCAATACCGCATGCGCCGGCACCTGCAGGCGATTGCTGCGGTGCTCGAAGAGCCACCGGCACCCGAGCTCGTAGGCTCCGACGCTCAGGACGGTGACAACACCACGGCCGTTCGCTGAGTCGTCCCCCTCAGCGGGACGGCCGGTCACCCGGCTCGACGTCTGTGTCTAACATCACGCGGCGTAACGAACTATCGCGATCGTTCTCTCACCGATCGCAGCCCGCACAGCCCCGGGCGAACGCCATTTCGTGAACTCGGATCATGCCGACGGAGCACACCGGGAAGGCCCACATCATGCCCTCTGAGCAAGCAACCACCGATCACGCCTCCGACCCTTTCGCACCGGCCACCCTCGGCCCCGTGCGACTACGGAATCGGTTCATCAAGGCGGCCACGTCGGAGGGGCGTTCGCCCGACGGCCTGGTCACCGACGATCTGATCGACTTCCACCTGGCCTTCGTCCGCGGCGGGGTCGGGATGACAACCGTGGCGTATTGCTGTGTCGCCCCGGAAGGAGCCAGCGCTCCGGGGCAGATCGTGATGAGCAACGCGGCACTTCCGGGACTGAAGAAGCTGACCGACGCTGTCCACGCGGCAGGTGGAGCGATCTCCGCGCAGCTCGGACATGCGGGAGTGGTGGCGTCGAAGAAGATCACCGGCATCACTGCGCTGTCGCCGAGTAAGTTCGTCAATCCTTCGTCCTTCGAGTACTGCCGCCCGATCCGGCGGCACGAGATCGAGATCGTGATCGACCAGTTCGCCCGAGCGGCAGAGGTGGCGGTCGAGGCGGGCTTCGACGCGGTGGAACTGCACTTCGGTCACCTGTACCTGCCGAGTTCCTTTCTCAGCCGGAAGATCAACCGGCGCAAGGACGAATACGGCGGCAGCATCGAGAACCGATCCAGATTCGTCCGCCAGATCGCGCAGCGGGTGCGTGAAGTCGTCGGCGACCGTGCCGCGGTCACCGCGAAACTGAGCATGGACGACGGTATCCGCGGCAGCATCTGGCTCGACGAGTCGATTCGCACGGTCCAGCTGCTCGATCGCGACCGCAACCTCGACGCCATCGAACTGACCCAGGGATCCTCGGTCTACCACCAGATGTACCTGTTCCGCGGTGACGTGCCGATCGACGGCTTCGCCTCCGTCCAGAAGGAGCCGTTCAAGACGGGTGTGAAACTCTTCGGGCGCAAGGTGCTCGGCGAGTATCCCTACGAGGACCTGTACATGCTCGAATCCGCGCGCCAGTTCGTGCCCGCGGTGAAACATACGAGGCTGATCCTGCTCGGCGGAATCAACAACGCCCAGCACGCGCAGCGAGGCCTGGCCGAGGGCTTCGACTTCGTGGCCATGGGCCGCGCGCTGCTGCGTGAACCCGACCTGGTGCACAAGATGCAGGCGGAGCCGACCACCAACGGCCGTTGCAATCACAACAACCGCTGCATGTTCACCGTCTATGGCCGCACGCACTGCGTGCTCGACCCACAGCAGGTGAGACCCGAACCGGTCGACAGTGCCGCAACGGAATTCGCGGCCCGTGCCGACAGCCGTGCACGGCACTGATCCTGGGCGCGGCACTACCGCCTTTCCGGCCACCGGGAAGGCGGCTGTGCTGCTGACGGCCCATCCGGTTCGGTGGTGGCACGGGTCGCACGATTCGGTGTGAATTGTCGGGCAGTGGAGGGAGTCGATGGTGGGTTCGGAACGAGTCGTGGTGGTGACCGGCGCCAGTCGTGGTGCGGGGAAGGGAATCGCGCTGGCCCTGGGGGAGACCGGGGCGACGGTCTACGTCACCGGGCGGACGCGGAACGAAGGGGATGCGCCGCTGCCGGGCACCGTGTTCGCGACCGCTGAGGAGATCGGTCGCCGCGGCGGCCGCGGCGTGCCCGTCGTGCTCGACCATCGAGACGACGCACAGGTCGAGGCCTTCTTCGAACGCCTTCGCGACGAGCACGGCCGCCTCGACATCCTGGTCAACAACGCGCTCACGGTGCCCGACGGCCTGACCGAGAAGGGGCCGTTCTGGGAAAAGCCGCTGTCGCTGCTCGACCTGCTCGATGTCGGCATGCGTTCGACATACGTCACCAGCTACTTCGCCGCGCCGCTGCTGGTCGCAGGCGGTGGCGGACTGGTCGTGAACACGTCGTCGTTCGGCGGCACCTGCTACATGCACGGACCGGCCTACGGGGCCGGCAAGGCGGCGGTGGACAAGATGGCGCACGATATGGCAGTCGATTTCCGGCCCTGGAACGTGGCGGTCGTATCGATCTGGATGGGGCTACTCGCCACCGAACGCACACTCGCCGGATTCGCCGCCGATCCGGGCGCCTACGACGGCCTCGCGGCGACCGCCGAGTCGCCGGAATTCACCGGCCGCATCATCGCCGCCCTCGCACGCGACCCGGAGTTGATGACCCGTACCGGCCGGGTACTCGTCGGCGCCGAGATCGCCCAGGAACTCGGCGTGGTGGATACCAAAGGACAGCAGCCGCCCTCGCATCGGCCGATGCTGGGCAATCCTCCGGTGTTCTCCGAGGCGGTCATCGACTGACCTGTGCTCCGGCGGAAACGTCGAGGATGATTCGACGGGTTCTATCGCCGGAGTTCAGCTTCGCTGTGTGTGCGCTCCGGTGGTTCGACGATGATGTCGTCGGTGTGTTGCCCGAGCGTGGGCGCGGCGCCACAGTGTAGGTGCCGACCGTCGAACAGGGCGGCTGTTCCCGCCGCCAGGTAGGTGCCGATACCCGGTTGCTCGAGTTCGGTGAACAACGGATTGTCCTGAACATCTGGTGAGACAAAGGTTTCGGCGAATGTGCGGTAGCGTTCGTGCAGGACTGCACATGTGCTCAACGTCGACGTGATCTCCTCGGCGGTATGTCTCGAGAACCAGTCGGCGAACAGCGCAGTGAGAAGATCGCGGTGCCGGTACCTGTCGGCGTCGCGTGTGAAGTCCGCGCCCAGCGCGGACTCGAGAGCCGCGATCGCGGTGGCGGTGCCGGTGGCCGAGACCAGGCCGCGGAAGTGTCTCGGGGTGAGCGCCACGATCATGAAGCGGGCACCGTCGGCGGCGACGAAATCGGTTCCGTACGTGCCGTACACGTGGTTGCCTGTGCGCGGCCTTTCGGATCCGTTGACCTGAACTTCGGTGAGGTATCCGAGAGTTCCCGCGATCGAGAGCGCGACATTGTCGAGCGGCAGCGTGATGTGCATGCCTCGTCCGGTTCCGGCACGGCGAAGTATCGCCGCGGTGAGTGCGAACGCCGCGTAGAAGCCACATGCGATATCCCACGCCGGCAGCGCGTGATTGACCGGATCGCCGTGGTTCGGCGGGCCGGTGACGTAGGGGAACCCGGTGGCGGCGTTCACGGTGTAGTCGACTCCGGGGGTGCCGTCGCGCCGCCCGAGGATCTCGAGGGTGATGACATCGTGCCGCATCCGCTCGAGGGTTTGGTGGTTGAGCCAATCGCGTCCCCCGGCGTTGGTCACGAGGATGCCGCCGCCGTCGCCCCGCGCGGTGATCAGTCGCTGAATCAGTTGCTGACCTTCGGTACTGCGCACGTCGCAGATCACCGACTGCTTACCTCGATTGAGGCCGGTCCAGTAGATACTGGTGCCGTCGCCGGTGGTCGGCAACCGGGTGTGGTCGGCCGCGCCACCCGGCGGATCGATGCGAATCACCTCGGCGCCCAGCTGTGCCAGCGAGAGCCCGCACAACGGCGCGGCGACGAAACTGGAGACTTCCACGACACGAAGTCCCGACAGCGGAAGGTTATCGGTGGACATGTATTTCCGTCCTGTGCGGGTCAGGCGCGCGATCGGTACGCGCGCAGCAGGCCACGACTGATGATGGTTTTCTGAATTTCGCTGGTGCCCTCACCGATCAGCAGGAACGGGGCTTCACGCATCAGTCGTTCGATTTCGTACTCCTTCGAATACCCGTAGCCGCCATGGATTCTGAACGATTCCTGAGTGACATCGACGCAGTATTCGCTGGCAACCAGTTTGGCCATTCCCGCGGTGATATCGTTACGTTCACCGGTCCCTTTCAGACGCGCTGCGTTGACCATCATGAGGTGCGCGGCTTCTATTTTGGCAGCCATATCGGCGAGTTTGAATGCGATAGCCTGGTGTTCGGCGATCGGCTTGCCGAAGGACTTGCGCTGCTGCGCGTAGTCGATCGCGAGCTCGAAGGCGCGGATCGTGATCCCGCACGCCCGCGCCGCGACGTTGACGCGACCGACCTCGACGCCATCCATCATGAACCCGAATCCCTGATCCGGCGCCTCGCCGAGGACCTGAGTCGCGGGGATACGGAAGCCGTCGAATACCGCTTCGGTGGTATCGACCCCTTTGTAACCCATTTTCTCGATCTTGCCGGGGATGGTGAGACCGGGGGCGACCTCGCCGAAACCTTCGGGCTTCTCCACGAGGAAGGTGGTCAGCCGCCGGCTCGGCTTCGGGTCGTCGCCGGTACGCGCGAGCAGAGCGATGAGATTCGACGAGGCACCGTTGGTGAGCCACATCTTGGCTCCGTCGATCACGTACTCGTCCCCGTCGCGGCGCGCACGGGTCTTGACCGCCGCGACGTCGGAGCCGAGGTCGGGTTCCGACATCGAGAACGAACCCCGGATCTCGCCGGTTGCCATCCGGGGCAGGTAGCTGTTCTTCTGTTCGGGAGTGCCGTGCCGGGCGATCATGTGCGCGACGATGAAATGCGTATTGATCACCCCCGATACGCTCATCCAGCCCCGGGCGATCTCCTCGACGACCAGCGCATAGGTCAATAGTGATTCACCGAGGCCACCGTATTCCTCGGGAATGGTCAACCCGAACAGGCCCATCTGCTTCATGGACTCGACGATCTCGCTCGGGTAGCGGTCGGCCCGTTCGAGTTCCTGCGCGTGCGGAATGATCTCCTTGCTCACGAATGCCCGTACGGTGGACAGGATGTCGATCTGAACCTCGGACAGGCCCGCGGTCTGTGCAAGCACAATTTCCTCCTTGTTGCGGTGTCGTCGGGCTATCCGATCTGTGCGGCGCTCGCATAGATGGACTTGTATTCGAGGTAGCTGTCCAAGGCTTCCGGTCCGAGTTCGCGTCCGAGGCCGCTGCTCTTCATGCCGCCGAAGGGAGCGCCGAGATCCTGCAGGTAGTAGTTCACGCCGATCGTCCCGGTGCGGATCCTGCGGGCTACGGCGATGCCGCGCTGCTCGTCGGTGGTCCAGACCGATCCGCCGAGGCCGTATTCGCTGTCGTCGGCCAAGCGGACGGCATCGTCGTCATCGTCGTAAGGGGTGACGGTGATGACAGGCCCGAAGATCTCTTCCTGGGCGATGCGTTCGGAGTTGTCGACATCGGCGAAGACGGTCGGCTCCACGAACCAGCCCGCGGGCAGTGCGCTCGGGCGGACGCCGCCGGTTACCAGCCGCGCGTTCGTCTTCTTCCCCAGGTCGATGTAGCCGAGCACCCGGTCCAACTGGGCTTCGCTGGCCATCGGCCCACAGGTGACCGTCGGGTCGAGCGGGTTGCCCACAACCATTTCGCGTGCGTACTGGGCCACGGCGTCGACGACCTCGTTGTAGCGCGACCGCGGTGCCAGCACTCGCGTCTGCGCGGTGCAGGTCTGTCCGTTGTTCTGGAACGACGCATCGCCCAGTCCGGCGACGAAGGTGGTCAGGTCGGCATCGTCGAGCACGATGGCCGCGGACTTTCCGCCGAGTTCCAGCGTGCAGCGCCGGATCAGCCGTCCGCATTCGGCGCCGATGATTCGTCCCGCCGCGGTGGATCCGGTGAATGCGATCTTGTCGACCAGCGGATGTGATACCAGCGCCGAGCCGGCTTCCCGTCCCGCGACCACGATGTTCAACACACCGGGTGGGAGGCCCGCTTCGGCAGCAGCTTCGCCGAGCACGTAACCGTCCAAAGCGGTTTCGGGGGCGGGCTTCAGCACGACGGTGCAGCCCGCGGCGAGGGCGGGCGCGATTTTCATCATCGCGAGGACCTGCGGATAGTTCCACGGAGTGATCGCGCCGACGACACCGACGGGTTCCCGGCGCACGATCGTCGATCCGGCTTGGCTGGGGCGGGCCTGCTCCAGGGCCATGGTCTCGATGGTGTCAGCATACATCCGCAGCAGGCCCGCGGGCGCCGCGCCGTTGAAGATGTTGGACAGTGCGATCGGCATGCCGTTTTCCCGGCTGACCAGAGTCGAGGTGTGCTCCGCGCGGGCCGCGAGCGCCTCGGCGAACCGGCGCATGACGGCTGCCCGTTCGGCGGCCGTGGTGCTGCCCCACGGGCCGTGCAAGGCGCGGTGGGCAGCGCGGACGGCGGTGTCGATATCTGCTTCGGAGCCCAGAGCTGCTGTGCCCAACGGTGTTCCGGTGGCAGCTTCCAACGCCAGATGAGTGTCGGCGCGATGTGGTGCCACCCATCGTCCATCGATGTAGAAGCGAGTGCGGTCGAGATCGATGTTGTCTGTGGAGGTCACGGTTGTCTCCTGGGGTGGTGGGGCTGGTGGATGGTTCGTTCGGTCGACCGGTCCGTGCTGGCCGGCACTACGGCGCGCACGGTGCGATCACCTTTCCGGGATTGAGGATGCCGTGCGGGTCGAGGGCGTTTTTCACCGCGGCGTGCATGGCCAGGACCGGCTCGGTCAATTCGCGTGTCAGGCCGTGACGTTTCAGCAAGCCCACCCCGTGTTCTCCGGTGACCGTGCCGCCCAGATCCATTGCCGCATCGAGGATTTCCTCGAAGGCACGCTGGGCACGTCGACGTGCCGGAGCGTCGTCTGCGGGGACGATCAACAGCGGATGCAGATTTCCGTCACCGGCGTGGGCGACATTGGCGATGGTGATGTCGTGCTGCTGCCCGATGCGCTCGATCCGGGTCAGCATCTCGGGGACGCACGCGCGGGGGACACACACGTCTTCGGTGAGGACCGGGCCGAGCCGTTCGAGCGCCGGGTACGCGAGCCGGCGGGCAGCGAACAGTGCCTCGGCCTCCTGGGAATCGGAAGAGATCGCCGCCCAGCTCGCGCCCGATTCGGTGAAACAGGCCGAAATCGTCGCGGCTTCCTGCTCGCCTTCCGCGCCCGGCACGTCGGTGCGGGCCAGCAGGACCACATTCGCGTCGTCGGACAGCCCCATCTTCTTCCATGCGTCCACTGCGAGCAGGGTGTGACGGTCGATGAGCTCCAGCGCCGACGGAATGAGGCCCGCCGCCCCGATCGCCGCGACCGCATGTCCGGCATCGGCGAGCGAGTCGAAGTAGCCGGCGATCGTGCGCTCCGGCGGACGCGTCGGGCGTAGCCGCACCGTGACTTCGGTGATGATGCCGAGCGTTCCCTCGGAACCGACCATGAGGCCGGCCAGGTCGTACCCCGCAACCCCCTTGGCGGTGCGCCGGCCCAGCCGCACCAGTTCGCCGGTGCCGGTGACAACCTGCATACCGAGCACGTAATCGCGGGTGACGCCGTACTTCACGCAGCACAGTCCGCCGGCGTTGGTCGCGACGTTCCCGCCGATCGTGGACCACGGGGCGCTCGCCGGATCCGGCGGGTACCACAGGCCGTGCTCGGCACATGCGCTTCTGAGGTGGTCGTTGACCACACCGGGCTCGACCACGGCGAGTTGTTCGGTGTTATCGATCTCCTTGATCGCCGTCATGCGTTCGGTCGACAGGACGACGGCGCCCTCGACGGCATTGGCGCCGCCGGACAGCCCGGTCCCCGCACCGCGCGGCACGATCGGTGTGCGATGAGTCAGGCACGCGCGGACGATCTGCTGAATCTCCTGAGCGTTACCCGGCCGCACGACCGCCAGCGGGCGGCTGTGCGGGGCCCACTCGGCCTCGTCGTGCGAGTAACTGTCGAGAATGTCGGGGTCTTCGAGGGTCCGCTCGGAAGGCAGTACACGGCGCAGCTCCGCGATCACAGGGTCACTCATCGCACACCCACCTCGCTCGTGAGCGCCGTCCCGGCCCGTCGCAGTTTCTCCAGCAGATCGGTGCGCCGGATCCGATAGTCGTCCACGGTGCGGAGCTTGACCTCTTCGTAGCCGCGGATCAGGTCCGGCAACTCCGCGATTTCGACGCTCAGCGCATGGGTTTCGGGCCGCAGCGTGCCGACGGCTTCGGTGATGGTAGCCAGGTACTCGTCGATCAGTTCACGCTCGAGCCGTCGCAGTGCCGCGTATCCGAAAGGATCCAGGCGAGTTCCACGCAGGCGTCGGCCGGCGACCAAAGTGCGGAATACCGGCCGGAACCAGGGCCCGAGTTCGAGTTTGCGGCTCATACCCATAGCGCGCAGCACCGGCGGGTGCAAGCGGTAGGAGATGGTGGCGTCCGCGCCGAATCGCGCTCGCACCGCACGTTCCTGATCGGGATCCAGACTCAGCCGCGCGACTTCGTACTCGTCCTTGTAGGCCATGAGTTTGTAGAGATATCGGGCGACCGCTTCGGTCAGCGCGCTCTGCCCGGGCACGGCCGCAGCCTCGGCACGGTGAACCCACCGGACGTATCGGACGTACCGGTCGGCATACGCCTCGTTCTGGTAGGCGATGAGATCGGGCACCCGGATGCGCAGCAGCCGATCGAGCTCGGAACCAGCCGGCGTGGCGACGGATTCGATCAGTGCCGCAGCACTGTCCGAGATCCGCGCAGGTACATGTGGCTGCCGGCTCAGGGCGGCGACGGTGGCATCGAAGCCGTGCCGGTCCGCGACGAACTGGCGGCCGCGCCGGAAGGCCTGAATATTGTTGTTCACCTTCGTCGCGTTCAGCGTGATCGCCTGTTCGATCGCGTCGGCGGGAATGGGCATGGCGCCCAGTTGATAAGCGACACCAGTGAGTACGAGGTTCGCGTACTGGTCCTCGCCGAACAGGGTTTGCGAGACGGCCCGGGCGTCCAGGGCCGTCAATGCTGTCGGATCGGTGGCTTCCGCGATGCGTTCGAGCAACGTGTCCTCGGCGGGGAACGCGACCGTCGGATCGGTAACCATAGCACCCGTCGGTACCTGCGACGTCGAGATGACCGCGACGGTACGGCCCGGGGCGGCGACAGTCAGGTGCCGGGGGTCGGCGGCGACGAGGATGTCGGCGCCCAGATACAGATCGCATTCGCCCGCGGCGGCCTTGTTGGCCTCGGCTTCGCCGAGTTTGATGTCGGAGATGACCGCGCCGCCCTTCTGCGCGAGTCCGGTCTGATCCAGGGAACACGCGCTCAGCCCTGCAATCGTGGCCGCGCGACCGAGTATCTGGGACAGGGTGACGACCCCGGATCCGCCGACCCCGGTCACTCGGACGGTGAACGCTGTGGCGGAGGTCCGTGCCGAGGGCTGCGGCAGATCGGCGCCGATGGACTCGGCAAGCATTTTATCCGCGCCGGCCTTGCCGGGGACGACTGTCAGGAACGACGGGCAGTCGCCGGCCAGGCAGGAGTAGTCCTTGTTGCACGACGATTGATCGATCAGCGTCTTGCGCCCGAACTCGGTCGCCACGGGCTGGACCGACAGGCAGTTCGACTTCACACCACAGTCGCCACAGCCCTCACACACCCGCTCGTTGATCATGATCCGTTCGATGGGGTCGGGCGCGAGACCGCGTTTGCGTTTACGGCGAAGCTCGGTGGCGCATTCCTGATCGTGGATCAGCATCGTCACCCCCGCGGTGCCCGACAATTCGGTTTGCGCCTCTTCGACCCGGTCGCGGTGCCAGACCTGCACGCCGGCGAGACGACGCAACTTGCGCAGGCGGCGAGGCTCGTCGGTGGTGACGATGATGCGGCGGACGCCTTCGGCACGCATCGCTGTGACAATCTGTGCGATGCTCAGCACACCGGCCGGTTGCTGCCCGCCGGTCATCGCGACCGCGGAGTTGTAGAGCAGCTTGTAGGTGATGTCGACACCGCCGGCTACGGCGGCTCGCACGGCGAGGCTACCGGAGTGGTGGAACGTGCCGTCGCCGAGGTTTTGCAGCAGATGATCGCGGGTGAGGAACGGGGCCATACCGACCCACTGCGCCCCTTCGCCGCCCATCTGGGTGAGGCCGGTGATCTGCCCCGTCTGCTCCGGTTCCATCATCAAAACCAGACTGTGGCAGCCGATTCCGGCCCCTACCAGCGATCCTTCGGGGGTTTTGGTGGACGTGTTGTGCGGGCAGCCCGAGCAGAAGTACGGCGTGCGCGTCGCCAGCGGCAGCAATGTGCGCGGTCGCGTGCTGTGGTGCTGCGGTGACCACGCATCGACGCTGGGGAAATCGCCGTGCGCGCGTAGTCGCGACGCCAGCGCGGTAGCGATGAGGTCGGGGTCGAGTTCTCCGTCGGCCGGAACGAGCGCGGTGCCGTCCGGAGTGCGCTTGCCGCTGATCGCCGGTGCGTCCGAGCGGCCGTAGAGCAGGTCCTTGAGGGCGCTTTCGAGAAACGAACGCTTCTCCTCGACCACGATGATCTCCCGCAGGCCGCGCGCGAATCGGCCGATGATCTCGGGTTCGAGCGGGTGGATCATCGCCAGGTGCAACAGCCGCACCCCGCGGCGGGCCAGTTCCGCCTCGTCGAGACCCAAGGTGCGCAGCGCTTGCCGCAGATCGTGAAATGTCTTTCCGGCGGCAACGATTCCGATCCGATCGGCGCCGCTCTCGGTGACGATCGTGTTCAGGCTGTTGACCGCCGCGTACCGGCGGGCCAGTTCCAGGCGCGCGCCGTCGCGGCTGCGTTCGAGCCGGCCCAGGTCGGGTTGCAGCATGCGCGCGGTCATCTCGTGGGCAAACGACCGCCCATCGATGCGGAAGTCGGGATCGATCGGCCTGATCCGGTCCGGGTGGACGCGCGCGGTCGCGGTGCCGTCGGCGACGTTGGTGGCGATCTTGAAACCCACCCACAGCCCGCATGCTCGCGACAGTGCGACAGCATGGAGCCCGAGGTCGAGAACTTCCTGAGGATCGGCGGGATACAGGGTGGGCATCCCGAGATCGGCCAGTAGCATCTCCGAACTGCCCGGCACGGTCGACGATTTCGCCGCCGGATCGTCTCCCACGAGTGCCAGCGATCCGCCCAGCCGGTGGGTGCCCATGAGATTGTTGTGCCGCAAGGCGTCCGAGGCACGATCGAGGCCGGGTGACTTGCCGTACCAGTAGCCGGTGACGCCGTCGACGCGTTTGTCGGACGAGATCGCGGCCAGTTGCGCGCCCTGCACCGCGGTCGCCGCGAGTTCCTCATTGACGCCGGGCCGGAAGAGGATGTCGTGCTCGTCGAGCAGCGGGCCCTGTCGGCCCAGCTCGAGGTCGTAGCCGCCGAGCGGCGACCCTTCGTATCCGGAGATGAACGCCGCGGTGGCACGGCTTGCTCGCCGATCTGCCCGACGCACGTCGATCGGCAGCCGCGCCAGCGCCTGCACACCGGTGAGGTGGACGACGCCGTCGGCGACGGTATAGCGGTCGTCGAGAGTGTGACGGCCGGAATCGGTCATGGTGTGGTTCCTCCGAATATTGCTATGTCCGAGGCGTTCGATCGGCGTATCAGTCATGGGTGGGCACCGGTCCGAATTCCGGCAGTACGGTGTCGTCGCCGACAGTGCGGAACGACACTGCGACGAGCTCGCCGATGACCGGATCCGCTGCGCCCGTCCAGGTGGTCGTGAGGTTGGGTCCACTGTCGAGACGGACCTGAACGACGACGTAGGGGACCCGATCTGCGGTGAAGTACTGCTTGTGGAAGCGAACCCAGCTGTTGACCCGGCCGGTACCCGGATCGGTATCCCAGCCGATGTCGGTGCCGAAGTCGGCGGGGCATACGGGCGCGGGCGGCCAGAACCGTTGATCGCAGGTGCGGCAGCAGGGTACGCGCAGCAGGGCGTTCACCGCGCCGTCGAGATGTTCGACGTCCTCCGGATACCTGACGGGAAGGGGGCGTTCGTTCGTCACTGCCTGTCACCGATCCTTCGTGAAGATGAGCGAATCGCCGAAGGGTGTCGCCCACTGAACGATTTCGCAGCCGTCGACTTGGCGGTCACCGGCCTGCCCGCGGAGCTGGCGAGTGGCCTCGATCATGTGGCCCCAGCCGCAGATATGTGCTTCCGACAACAGTCCACCGGCGGTGTTGGTCGGTAGTTCGCCACCGAGCCCGATCCGACCGTTCTGGAGCCAGTCGAGCGCTTCGCCTTCGGCGGTGAAGCCGAAGCGCTCGAGGACGAACACCAGGTTGGGTGAGAACGCGTCGTACAGTTGCAGTGAATCGACATCGTCGGCCCCGGTCAGTCCGGCCATCGCGTAGACCGGATTGTGCTCGATTCGCCTGGTGTCGTTCTGGGAGAAGACTCCGAGGCCCGGTGGGGCGAAGATGAATTCGTCGCGACCGGTGTGCAGGCCCTGCATCCGGGCCACCACGACGGCAGGGCGGCGCAGGTCGCGGGCGCGTTCGACGGTCGTGACGAGCAGGCAGCCACCGCCGTCGCTGAGCAACGCGAAATCGGGGCGACGCAACGGTTCGACGATGTAGGGCTGTCGCCGGTAGTCCTCGGCGCTCAGGGGAGTGGTCACCTGTGCGTTCGGATTCGATTGCGCGTGCGAAACGCGGTGGGCACCGCGGCGATCAGCTCGGGGTCGTAGCCGTAACGGGCGCAATACCGTCGGAAGGCCATCGCCGCGCCGGCGCCGGGCGCGGTCATGCCGTAATGCGGTAGTTCGCCGTGCGAGCCACCGCCCTGACGCATCCCTTCGATATCCTCCGCACCACCGACCGTGCCGAGCCCGGAAAATGACACTCCCGCAACGCATGCCGCAATATCGGACATGCCCAGTGCGACCGATTGCACCGCCGCCTGTAGGGCCGGTCCGACGAACCGTCCGTGGGTCCAGGTCTGCAGCGCGGCGCGGATCCGGAGCCCGAACGCTTCGGCCATCCGGTCGTAGTCGACAGCCAGCGGATAGCCGACATTGGTGAACAGGCCGTCGATGTCGCCCGGGCGCAGACCGGCATCGTCGAGTGCGAGGCGCAGCGCTTCGGCGGCGAAATCCAGGGCGGTGCGTGGCGAGCGTCGGGAGACTTCGGTCATCCCGATCCCGACTACGGCAACCTGACGGAGCGGGCCCAGCGGCACAGCGGTTCCTTTCATCGGTGATGGATCAGAGGATGGCGTGGGCGTTCGCGGGCGTTCCGACTCCGCCCGGCAGTGGCAAAACTCCCGACACCAGCAGGAATTCGTAGGCGCCACGGTCGGCGCACGCCTCGGCAAGCTCTGCGAGACACCACAATTCGCCCAACGGCATGCCTTGTAGTGCAATCAGGCGGCGATGCAGGAATCCCTTCTCGCGATCGACCGGGAAGACTTCGGCGCCGACGTTGTCGACAGCGACGGCAGCGAACTCGTTGTCCCACAGATAGCCCGCCATCTCCTTCGACGAGTCCAGTCCCGGGCAGGCGAATCCGGCGCCGATCGTTCCGCGCATACGGGCCCGGTCCTCGAGTGGACGCGTCCGGTACCACTCCGTCCAGCCGGTGCGAACCACCAGGATGTCGCCCGACTCGAAGGTGGTGTCCTGCGCGGCGGCGACCTCGTCGAGCAGGGCAGCGGTAATCACCACCGGTTCGTCCGCAGACAGCGGCGATCCCCTGTCGGACAAGTAGTTGGCGATGTCGAGCAGAACTCCACGGCCGCCGAAGCCGTGTGCCGCCCACCGATCGACCCCGAGGATGTCGGTGCCGGCCAGATCGGGTTCCTGGCGCCCGCCCCAGTAGCCGTGCCGTCCGGCGCGGATATGGCGCAGACCATCCCATTGGGAGGAGCCCTGCAGATAGAAGTGGTCGAGCCGGTCGTCGTGCCCGGCGGCGGTGTCCTCGACGATGTGCTGATAGGGCTCGCGGTCGTCGAACAACCCCGGATCCGGTTCGTTCAGTGGGAGATTCAGCGAAATCATCGCGCCGGTTCGGATGGTGCGGGCCGCACAGATGCGCTGCTCGGGGCCGATCAGGTTGAGCGTACCGAGCTCGTCGTCATGGCCCCACACATCCCAGCCGTGGTGTTCGTCGCGATCAGGCAGTGTCGGCAGGTCGGTGAAACGCGGAGTGCGCCGGATACGGGCGGAGGTGCTCATCGCACGCCCTCGCTGAGCAGCTCACGCAACTTCAGCTTGCTTACCTTGCCGGTGGCGGTCTGTGGCACTGCCGTCGCTTCCATGACGACGAATCGGGCCGGCACCTTGTAGCTGGCGGCACGAGCGCGGATGTACTCGGTGAGGGTACGGCTGAGGGCTTCCGCGTCGCCGATTGCGACAGCCGGCACGACGACACACGCCATCTCCTGATCGCCGTCGGCGGTCTCGATCCCCAGCACGTAGGCCTGGTCGACCGAGGCGTGGCCGGAAACGATCTCCTCGACCTCGAGCGGAGCTACGTTGATCCCTTTGATCTTGAGCATCTCTTTCCACCGACCGCCGAACGCCAGCCGGCCCTCGTCGTCGATCACCCCGAGATCGCCGGTCCGGAACCAGTCGTCCGCGGTCCGGGTGCCCGCGTTGATCTCCGCGCCGCCCAGGTAGCCGGGGATGACACAGCCGCGGATCTCGATCTCACCTACCGAGCCGGGCGGACACGGCCTACCGGTCGAATCGGTTATCCGGATCGCCTGGGTGGGAAGGCATTTCCCCTGTGTTCCGAGTTTGGCCGCCAGGTCGTCGTGTGCATCGGTCATGGTGACGAAGCCGTAGGACTCGGTCATTCCGTACGCGCTGCACGCTTCGGCGATATCGAGACCCTCGATGGCCAGCCGTTTGTCTTCCGCGTTGAATCCCACCGGTCCCGTCCGCAGTGACGAGATGTCACGCCGTCCGAAACTGGGCGCGGCCAGCAGGGCGCGCACGGCGGTGGCGAGGCCATAGAAGACGGTGCAGCGCTCGGCCTCGATGAACGCCAACGCCGCGTCGCCGTCGACCTTCTCCTGAACGCAGAGAGTGAGACCGTGGGCCAGCGCGACCGGCAGCGCATTGCACGCGCCGTAGCCGAAGAACAACGGCATCGCGAACCACAGTCGATCGCCGGGCACCACATGCATACAGTCGCCCATGGCGCGGCCGTTACGCAGCAGTTTGCCGTGTTCGAGCGGGACCGGTTTGGGAAGGGCGGTGCTGCCGCTGGTGTAGAGGATCATCGCCGGATCGGAAGACGCGCAGGTCGGCGGCGGGCACGGGCCGCGCTGCGCGGACGTCGGCAACTGCTCGTCCGCCGGCCACAGCAGAGCGCCCAGATATCCCTCGCCCCCGCCGTCGGTGTCGGAGGTGTACATTCCGGGCCGGCCTGCGGCCGCGAGCTCCGCGGGGATGTCTTTGCCGAAAACGACGCCATCGGTGACGATCAGCCGCAGCTGCGCGGTCGCGATCAGATGTGCCAGTTCGTTGGAGCGGTACCACGTGTTGATCGGGACAACGGTCAGTCCCGCGCGCTGGGCGCCCAGCATCGCTACCAGCCAGCGCAAGCCATTGGGCAGCAGCACTCCGACCCGCTGTCCGGGCCGCAGCCCGGCTCGGGCCAGCATGCCCGCGAATTCCGCACAACGGGAGTGGAATTCGGCAAACGTCACACGTCCTTCCGGCGCTACCACGGCCTCGGTGTCGGGGAATGTATCGGCCAGTTCGGCCAACGCCGCCGGAAAGGTTTCGCCCGCACCTATTCGGATCTCGTTCATTGATTGGTCCTGTCCTATTGCTTCGTGCGCATCGGTGGGCATCGCACCGGTCAGGGGACGGAATGCCTTCGGCTCGGCCGCGCCGCACCAGAGTGGGCGCACGCATTCCGGATATCGAATGACCTGGCCCCGAGCGACTTTGCTGTCGCCGGGATCACCATCTGACACCGACGTTACGCGCAACACTCTGGTGAGTCAAGCAACAGTGTGTTGCGTGAAGTTGGACGTGAAGACCGCCGGGTCGCCGGTGGGGCTCGAAAAAAAGGACAACGCCGGAGCCGGATGTGGACGGCTCGGCGTTGTCGGACAGGGGTGGGGTTGCTACTTATCGGTCACAGGTCCTTCTTCAAGTTCAGAGCGTCTGCCCATAGACCGGTCACCACGTCGAGCAGTGCGTCGCGCTCCAGGGTGAAAACCTTCTGCACGATGCATCGGAAGCACAACTGATCGAGTTGGATCATGAGTAGTTCGATTCGCAGTTGCCGTTCCGCACGTTGGGTCCGGGGGACCGTATGTAGGTATCCGTCCAGTTCGCCTGCCAGTTGGTCGATCTGCGCCTTCCATCGCGCGGCGACCTCGAGGTCGCTCGCCATGGCCTCGTGGATGGCCGGCAGCAACCTGGCGTGGTCCTCCCACCAGGTCAGCGCATTGTCGAGCCAGTGTCGGACCGAGGATTCGGTGCCCTCCTCGAGTGCGGAGTTCAGCAGGGACCAGTAGCGCGTGCTTTGTTGTTTGCGGACTGCCTCGTACACCTCGTTGAAGACTTCCGCCTTGTTGGCGAAGTGGAGGTAGATGGTGGAGCGGTTGATCTTCGCGACCTTGGTGATGTCGCCCATGGACGCTTCGCCGTAGCCGCGGTCCTCGAAGACCGTGCGTGCGGCGTCCACGATGCGCTGACGAGTGAGCAATCGCTGCTGCTCGCGTACCGGCAGCAATTCCGTCGACTCAGTCGATGCGGTGTTGTCCATCCCGTCAGCGTAGTCCTGGGAGTTGCCGCCGGCGGCCGCGCAGTGCCGTCATGGCAGGGGTGGTGAGCGGCTTTGATAGACGGAGAGCACATTGGATCGACACTGTGATGCTTGACTCATCGCACTGTCGTATCTAGTCTCATTTGCAGACGTCCTGCCTCTCGATCCCTGCGCCGGTTCCCGGGAAAGACGAACAATCTCCGCGAGCGGACGTCGCCGAATGAATGCCGGAGCGCGCGGTTCGACGCGCGGTCCGAAGTCTCCGAGGCGTCCGCGCCGGCCCCGGTTCTCGACCGTCTCGATCCTGCGGCCCGAGCTCCGTTCACCGCGGACTACGCAATCCTCATCAACCGCGAGGGAGTTACAGTGACCAGAGTCGTCGCCAGAGCGCGAATCCCCGTTCTGGCAATGTGTTTTGCCGGCCTGGCCTTCGAAGGGTACGACCTCGTCTCGTACGGGACGGTGCTGCCGCAACTGATCTCTTCCGATGGATGGCACCTGGGCGCCGCGACCGCGGGCCTGATCAGCACGCTCACGGTTGTGGGCATGCTGATCGGCTCGATCATCTCCGGCGCGCTGGCCGATTTCACCGGCAGGCGCACGCTGACCATCGCCTCGTGTGCCTGGTTCTCGGGATGGATGGCAGTGTGCGCTGCGGCCCCGAATGTTCAGCTGCTCGGTGGCGCCAGGTTGATGGCAGGGCTTGGTATCGGTGCGTTCGTCCCGCTCGTGGCGGCGCTCGCGGTGGAATTCGCGCCGGATGGAAAGGGCAACCGATACAGTGCCATCGCCTGGGCGGGATACCCCGTCGGTGGTGTGGTCGCGGCACTTGTCGGCGTGCTGGCACTCGAGCCGCTGGGATGGCGATTCCTCTTTGCGGTCGGTGCACTGCCATTGATCACCCTGGTGCCGCTGATGTACTTCGCTCTGCCCGAATCCTCCACACCGTCGCGCCGCGCGAGTGATGCCGTCTCGTCGCAGGAAGTACCACACGGCTCCCATGGCGTCGCGCGTGGCCCGAAAGCACTGTTCGTCGACGGAGTATGGATACGGACCGTCGTCTTCGGGCTGCTGAGTGCCAGCGGTCTCGTGCTGACCTACGGCCTGAATACCTGGCTCCCGCAGTTGATGCGTGCCAATGGCTACGAGCTCGGTTCGGCCCTCACCTTCTTGATGGCCCTGAATCTGGGGGCCGCGACGATCCCGCCGCTGCTCGCCAAACGTGCCGACGTGTCCGGTCCTCGTGTGGTGATCATTGCCGTGTTTCTTGCCGCCGCGGCGAGTATTCTCGCGCTGAGTATCGTCCTTCCGCTGCTGCTGGTCTACCTCCTGGTATTCGTCGCCGGTGCCGGCACGCTCGGTGCTCAACTACTCATGTCCGGGTTCGTGGCGACCGACTATCCGATCACTTCCAGAGTCGCTGCTCTGTCGTGGATTTCGTGTGCCGGGAGAGTGGGCGCTCTGGTCGGGCCGACGTTGATCGGGTTTCTCGTCGCCGCCGGCAGCAGCGTCGAGACAAGTTTCTATGTTCTCGCGGGGTTCGGAATTCTCGGCGCGATACTCGCCGCTCTGATTCCCCGGCAGCGGCAATCGCCGAGTGTCACCGATGTCAATGCGATCAGCGCTGCGTCCGAAGCCTGATCCAGGGAAAGGGAGTAAGTTCGATGACTGCACATTCGCCCGCGGGATATGTTGCCGAAGGGTTTTCGTTCACCGAATGCCCGCGCTATCGCGACGGACGCCTCTGGTTTGTCGACATGCACCTCAATCGAGTCGTATCGGTTCGCGCCGACGGTTCGGACCGTCGCACCCTCGAGGTGGCGAGCTCTCCGGGCGGAATCGGGTGGCTGCCCGATGGGCGGCTGCTGGTGGTTCTGATGCAGGAGCGGAAGATCGTCCGGCTCGAAGGGAACGAATTCGTTGTGCATGCCGACCTTTCCGATGTGGTCGCCACGACGCTCAACGATCTGGCGGTGGACTCGACCGGGCGGTGCTATGTCGGCGAAACCGGATTCGATCCACACATATTCTTCACCACCGCGGAAGATATCGAAAAGGTCTGCCGCGCAGAAATTGTTCCGCCGGCTACCAGTCGGATCTTTTCGATCGAACCCGATGGTGAGTACCGAGAGGTGGCTTCCGGACTCGCGTTCAGCAACGGAATCGTCGTCGACGAAACGAGAAAATATCTGTTCGTCGCGGAGTCGTTCGGTGCCCGGCTCAGTCGCTTCGACCTCGGTGCGGGGGGAGATCTTTCCGGGCGCAAGGAACTGCCATTCGATTTCGCTCCCGACGGCATCGGGATGGATCGTTGGGGGAGCGTCTGGGTCTCCGATGTATTCGGCTGTGCAGCTGTGCGTTTCGATGCGGAGGGCAGTGAGATCGAGCGCCTGCGGTTCGATCAGCTCGTCCTCGCCTGTGCAGCAGGTGGAGAACACGGCAATCAGCTTTATCTGTGCGCCTCTCCGTCCCTGGACAGCGCCGAATGTCTGCGGCTACGCGCCTCCCGGATCGAAGTACGGACCATCGCGGCACCCGCGCCACACGCGCGGTGATCGTGACCGGTGCACCGGCGAACAGAACAAGTAGAGGAACAACTATGAAGAGCCTTGCCATCTCCACCCTCGTGGTCGCGATATGGAGCGCGGCCGCCGGCGTCGCCGACGCAGCGCCGGATCAGAGTCGCGGCGTGAACTACACCGCGACCGCGAACCGGACGTCCACCATCATCACCACCGATGCGGGCACAATGGATACCGACCGCGGCGTCTTCAGGATCAAGGCGGCGGACGGCACGGTGCTGGCCGGGACCGAATTGTCCTTCAGAGTCGACGATTTCGTTTTTCCGATCGCGGCCGAGATCAACGGGCGCACCGCCACGTTGACACCGCGTTTCGATGCGGCGCACGCACAGTATCGACCCGTCGCGTTGCCGTTCGAGGACCAAGCGCCGTTCAAGACCCCATACGACCGCGAGCAGGCCGCCTGGAACCGGATGGTCACGACGATCACCACAGGTGCCACCGTCGGTAGCCTGGTCGGGGGCCTGACCGGTGGTGCGGTGGGATGCCTTCTCGGCGGCATCGCCGGTGCGACCGTTGCGGCGGCAGCGATCGTCGGCCTGTTCGGGGCATTCGTGCCGGCAGCTGTGGTGGGCTGCCTGGGCGGCATCGTCGCAGTCGGTGCGCTGGGTACGCTGGCCGGCCAGCTGCTGGTCACCGCACCGGCCGCGATCATGGCGGGGCTCCAGTACTTCACCACGATCAATCAGCCCTTCCCTGCACCGAGGTGAACCGCGACTGTGCCTCCGCTTCCTCGCCGGTGCCTCGAACGCCCCCGCGATACGACAGAGAAGGACCTGATGTGATCGCTACCCGCCGACGAACAACACTGGTCGCGCCCGGCTCCGACGAACGCACTGCGCGAAAAGCGCTCGGCTCACATGCCGACGAGGTCGTTCTGGACCTCGAGGACGCCGTCACCGCCGCCCGGAAAGACGAAGCGCGCCGACTGGTAGTCGAGCTGGCCCGTGAGTACGGAGCTCGACGGGCGGTCTCCGTCCGGATCAACGGGCCGAACACCCCGTGGTTCGGCCCCGATCTGTCCGTGCTCGGTCGAGCGGCGGACTTCCTGGCCTCTCTGGTGATCCCGAAGGTCGAAAACGCTGCGGAGCTCGAGGAGATCGACCGGATCCTGCACCGCGGAGGTGACAGTGCGGTACGCGTGCAGGCGCTGGTGGAAACCCCTTGCGGTGTTCGCAATGTCGACGCGATCGCCGCGGGCCCGCGACTCGAGGCGATGGTCATCGGCTACGCCGACCTCGGTGCCGCCCTCGGCCGCTCCCAGGTAACCCGGCCGGAACAGTGGCTCTACGTCCAGGACCGGGTATTGCATGCGGCACGGGAGGCCGGCGTACAGGCGATCGACGGTCCGTTTCTAGATCTCGTCGATATGGGAGCATTCCGTCGTGCGGCGCAGTGGGCCGCCGATCTCGGATTCGACGGCAAGTGGGTTGTCCATCCGGTGCATATCGACCCCGCGCTCGAGATATTCACCCCGAGTGGCGAGGACGCGGATTTCGCCCGCCGGGTACTGGCCGCCCTCGAAGCGGCGGAGGAACGCGGCGCGGGAGCTGTTCAGCTCGACGGCCGGATGCTCGATGAAGCTGTCGCCGTTGCGGCTCGGCGCATCGTGGCCAGGATCGGAGCCCGATGACGACACCGCGCCACACTCGCTCCGTCGATGTGGGAGGCCCGTACTTCGACCAGCTGACGGTCGGCCAGATCTTCGACACCGCCCCGGCCGTCACGCTGACCGACGGTCTGGCTGCCGCACACCAGGCGATTCTCGGTGATCGGTTACGGCTGCCATTGGATGCGCGGTTGTCGGCTGCGGTCGCGGGTGGCCCACTCGCACACCCGGGATTGGTCACCGACGTCGCGATCGGTCAATCGACGTCGGTCACCCATCATGTGCGGGCCAACCTGTTCTATCGCGGACTGCGATTGCATCGCCTTCCGCTGATCGGCGACACCCTGTGGACCACGACCGAGGTCGTCGGCTTGAAAACCAACTCGATCAGAGCGGGACGTCCGGCAACGGGATTGGCCGCACTGCGGATCAGTACTGTGGACCAACACGGGCGCACCGTCCTCGACTTCCATCGGTGCGCGATGTTGCCGATCGATCCCGCCGTGAATCCTGCCCAGGTGGTACGGGCCGACGATCTCTCC
Organism: Nocardia vermiculata NBRC 100427; assembly: GCF_001613265.1. Classification (GTDB taxonomy): domain Bacteria; phylum Actinomycetota; class Actinomycetes; order Mycobacteriales; family Mycobacteriaceae; genus Nocardia; species Nocardia vermiculata. The sequence goes on along the minus strand of NZ_BDCA01000015.1, from coordinate 75,370 downwards.
ACGATCGGCGAACGGAACGAACCGAAGTGGGCCGTCCCGGATGGAATCGACCTCGGCGTCTACCGTTCCGAGGTCCCCGGCACCCACTTCGACGCTGCGCTGGTCGGGATTCGGTTCACCTCGAGTGGTGATCTGGTCAGCAGTGCCCCGGAACTGGCCCGGCTCACACTCAATCTCGCCGCCACCCACCATGACGAAAGGTTCGGCCCCGATGGCCGCCTGGTCTACGGGGGCCATACGATCGGCATCGCGCTCGCCCAAGCGACACGTGCGCTGCCGAATCTGGTCACGGTGCTCGGCTGGCGGTCGTGCGATCACACGGCCGCGGTTTCCGAAGGAGATACCTTGACCAGCGACCTGTACGTCGAAGATGCGACTGCCCTGCCCGGTGCCGGAGCCCTCGACCTCCGCTCGATCGTCTTCGCCCACCGCCGGGCGGGGCCGCCGGTGCGAGTACTGGACTGGCGGTTCACGGCACTGTTCGCCTGAACCTGTGGCGACCCGAACGTGCGTATCGGCACCGCTGTGGCAACCGACGGGACGAAGCCTTGTTCCGCACAGATCTGCCCGTCGGGCTGTGCGCCTACGCTGGACTCATGCCGCCCGACCGCGCAACTCTCGACGCTCGCCTCGGCGAGATCGCCCGGCACCCGTTCCGGGCGAAGTTCCACCTGCGTGCGCCCGAGGTGGAGTTCGTCGCGCTGCGCGGTATGGAGGTCGTGCGCCGACATGCCGCCGATCTCATCGGCACGCGGCTCGCGCCGGCTCACCCTGCCCGAGACGGCAAGCAGACGCCCTGGGGTGGGCACCCGGTTTTTCGGGCTCAGCATGCCACCGGCACCTGTTGCCGCAGTTGTCTGCAACGGACGCACGGTATCGCCAAGGGGAATGAGCTGACCGATCGGGAGCGGGAGTATGTCGTCGAAATCATTTGCCGCTGGGTCGAATTGGAATGCCGCGCCGCGCAGGACGGCCGGACATCCGCTACCGGTGAGCGTGCCGCGCCTCCCGGCTGAGTGAGACCGGACCTCCGGTCGGAGATCGGGGTAATCGGCTGTGTATCCGGGTTCGACCTGCGAGCGTCGGGTACCTGGCCGCTCTGCCTCGTTCCCTGAAGCGCGCCGCGAGCACGCCGCTGCTGTACTTCTTCATCCTCGGTGACGTGCTCGGAGCAGGCGTGTACGTGCTGATCGGCTCCGTGGCCGAGGCGTCCGGCGGTGCGGTGTGGTTACCGTTGGCGGTGGCGCCGGGTTCGGCGACGCTCACTGCCGCGTCGTATGCGGAATTGACGACGAAATATCCACGAGCGGGTGGGTCCGCGCACTACGCGACTCGCGCGCTGGGACCGGCGGCCGGTTCGCTGGTCGGCTTCTGCATGCTGGCCGCGGGTGTGGTGTCGGTAGGGGCGCTGGCCCGGGCAGCGGAATCAAGGAATCGTTGCGGGCGAACGTCGCGGCGAGTGTGGTCGAGCTCGGCGGGCTGGTGCTGGTCATCGGGCTCGGCGCCTGGCTGCTGCTGCGTGGCGACGCCGATCCGGGCCGGCTCACCGATATCGGAACCGCGGAGCACGGTCCCGTTGCGGCGGTGGCGGCCGGCGCGGTACCGGCCTTCTACTCCTTCGTCGGATTCGAGACCTCGGCGAACCTGGCGGAGGAGGTGCGCGATCCGCGGCGTTCGTACCCGGCCGCGTTGTTCGGTGCGTTGCTCACGGCCGGGCTGGTGTACGTGCTGGTAGGCGTGGTGACCAGTGCCGCGGTACCGACCGGCGACTGGCCGAATCGAGTGGGCCGCTGCTCGAGGTGGTGCGCCGGGCCGGTGGCGTGCCGGAACGATTGTTCAGTGTGATCGCGCTGGTCGCGGTGGCCAATGGGGCGCTACTGACCGGCGTCATGGCATCCCGGCTCGCCTTCGGCATGGCGCGTGCTGGCCGAAACCTTGGTACTGCTGCTACTCGTCGTCTTCGCGGCGGTGAATTGTTCGGTACTGCTCGAGCGCCGGCACCCGGTCGAGACCGAACATTTCCGCGCCCCGACCCTCCTCGTCTGGCTCGCCCTCGCCTCGTGTCTGTTCCTGTTCACCCGGATCGAGGCCGCGATCTGGGCGCGCGGACTGATCCTGGTGGGCCTGGGTGTCCTGCTCGCGATCCTGAACAGTCTGCGCTCCCGTCACCGGCAGCCCGAGCAGGCCCAGGGCGAAGCAGGCGTACCGGGTCGCGATCTGCTCCGGTGAGGTGGGTCCGTCGAGCCGGAACCATTGGGGCAGCGCGGTACACATGGTGGCGATCGCTCGTCCAGCGACGCGTGCGTCGTCGTGCGGTCGCCGCGCCTCATCCAGCGCGGCGGCGATAGCGTCGTCGAGCAGGTGCTGAAGTCGATTGCGCGAGTCCGCGATTCGCTGCCGGTTCGCAGTTGTCAGGCTGCGCATTTCGCTGGCTCCGATGAAGGCCAGCTGCCGGCGGTGGGTGTGGAACAGTGCCAGTGCTTCCACGGTGTGTACCAACCGGCCGAGCGCGGTCGTACCGTCGGCGTAGGCGGCACCCACCCGGAGGTGCAGTTCGTCCATGGTCAGGTCGAGTGCCCGAACCAGCAGCTCCTGCTTGTCCCGATAGTGGTGGTACACGCCCGGCACGCTGATCCGGGCGCGTTCGGCGATCGAGCGCATCGTGGCGCCGTGATACCCGGTTTCGACGAACGAGGCGATGGCCGCGGCGAGGACGGGGTCGAGTGACAGGGGCGGAAATTCACGCCAGTGACAGTGCTGCCGCGCCTCGTCGGCCCTGATCTCGTCGCCGGAACGGCGTGAGCGCGGCGGGGATTGGGGGTGCGGCCCCGGCTCATCGCCGGCGAGCCATCCGACCGTGACTCCGAATTCGGCGGCAAGGGTCCGCAGTCGCGGTACCGATGCGCCGGTTTTGCCGTTCTCGATGGCGCTGAGTGTGGCGGGGCTGACCCCGATGCGGCGTGCGGTGCCGCGCAGTGAGAGCCCGGCCGCGGTTCTGGCCGACCGGAGCCGGGCACCGATATCTGCGTTACCGAACGCGACAACCGTCATGGTGCTCAGCATAACTGAACACTGGCCACGACGATACTGGTGCGTTGACAAGGGAAAAAGCGACATGACAGGATCGTCGGCAGACGATAGGCGAACGAGCGTTCGGCTGCTGTGGTGAGGAGTGCGTGTGACGATCGAGCTGTCCTATTCGGCCGAGGTCCGGGAGCTGGCGGAACGGACCCGCGAGTTCGTGCGGACGTCCGTATTGCCGGTCGAAGATGCGCACGGTGGCGATATCGCGGCCGCCGGTGGTGACCAGGCGCGCGGTGAGTGGCAGCGCGCGGCACGGCAGGCGGGCGTGTTCGCCCCGCATGCGCCGGTGGAATACGGCGGCCACGGCCTGAACATGTCGGACCGGGCGCCGGTGTTCGAAGAGGCCGGGTACTCGTTGTTCGGCCCGACCGCGTTGAATATCGCCGCGCCCGACGAGGGCAATGTGCATATGCTCGCCCATATCGCGGATCCGGAGCAGAAGCAGCGGTTTCTGGAGCCGTTGGCGCGCGGGGAGGTGCGTTCGGCATTCGCGATGACCGAGCCGGCGCCGGGGGCCGGCTCGGATCCGTCGGCGCTGGCCACCCGCGCGGTGCGGGCCGAGGGCGGCTGGCGGATCTCCGGGCACAAGTGGTTCATCACCGGCGCCGACGGTGCGGGATTCTTCATCATCATGGCCCGCACCTCGGGGGAGCCCGGTCAGCGTGGCGGCGCGACGATGTTCCTCGCGCCCGACGACACTCCCGGGATTCGGGTCGAACGCCACATCGAAACCCTGGACCGGTCGATGATCGGCGGTCACTGTGAGGTGTTCTTCGACGATGTGCTGGTTCCGGATTCGGCGGTGCTCGGTGCGGTCGACCGCGGTTTCGGATACGCGCAGGTCCGGTTGGGGCCGGCGCGGATGACGCATGTGATGCGCTGGCTCGGTGCCGCCCGTCGGGGGCACGATGTGGCGGTGGCTCATGTGGCCGAGCGTGAGGGGTTCGGTTCGCGGCTGGGCGATCTCGGCATGATCCAGAAAATGATCGCCGACAACGAGATCGATATCGCGGCCACGCGAGCACTGCTGACTCGGGCGTGCTGGGAACTCGATCAGGGCGAGCACGCCTCCAACGCCACCTCGATAGCGAAAACCTTTGCTGCCGAGGCGATCTTCCGGATCGTCGACCGGAGCGTGCAGATGTGTGGCGGGCTGGGGGTATCGGGAGATCTGCCGCTGGCGCGGTTGTCACGTGAGGTTCGCCCGTTCCGGATCTACGACGGGCCTTCGGAGGTGCATCGGTGGGCGATCGCCAAACGCGCGGTCGGTGCCGCGCGCCGGGCGAAGCGGGAGCAGCAGTGAACCTCCCCGGTATGGATGTCGCCGCGCTGCGGCAGTTTCTGATCGAACAGGGTGTCGCGGTGCAGGGCGAGTTGCGGGTCGAGCTGATCAGCGGCGGCCGCTCCAACTTGACCTTCTCGGCGTCCGACGAGGTATCGCGATGGGTGGTTCGCCGTCCCCCGGTCGCCGGGCTGACGCCGTCGGCGCACGATATGGCGCGTGAGTACACCGTCACCCGGGCCCTGCAGGGCTCCGCGGTGCCGGTCGCGAAGACTGTCGCCTTCGACGCCGAGGGGCAGGCGCTGGGTGCCCCCGCGACGGTCGTCGAATTCGTCGACGGTGTGGTGATTCGGACCAGCGACGATCTCGCGGCGTTCAGCGACGAACAAGTGGCAGCCTGCGCGGGTGCGTTGGTGCGGGTGCTGGCGGATCTGCACGCTGTCGACCCGGATGAGGTGGGGCTCAGCGGGTTCGGGCGACCCGGCGGCTTCGTTGCCCGGCAGGTGAAACTGTGGGCCTCGCAGTGGGAGCGGGTGCAGACTCGTGAGCTGCCCGATGTCGCCACGCTCGGGGCCGCGCTGGTCGAAGCGGTGCCGCCCGAACAGCCGGGCGCGATCGTGCACGGCGACTTCCGGGTCGACAACACCATCGTGGACCCGGCGAACCCGGCCTCGGTTCGGGCGGTGGTGGACTGGGAGTTGTCCACCCTCGGTGAGCCTCTGACCGATGTCGCGCTGATGTGTGTGTACCGATCCGCGGTGTTCGATCAGGTGCTGGGTGCGCCGGCGGCGTGGACGAGTGACCGGCTGCCCGGCGCGGACGAGCTGGCCGAAGCTTACGCGACCGCATCCGGTCGGGCACTGGACAACTGGGGTTTCTACCTCGCCCTGGCCAATTTCAAACTCGGGGTGATCGCCGAGGGCATCACCCATCGCGCCCGGCACGGATCCGATGCCGGCTCGGCCGCCGAACGGGCCGCCGAGGTGACCCCGGAATTCATGGCGGCCGGGTTGCGCGCACTGAAAGGAGACCGGAGTTGACCGGAACACCGAGGACCGCACTGATCACCGGGGCCTCCCGGGGAATCGGGCAGGGTATTGCCGAACGCCTGGCACAGCAGGGCTATTCGTTGACCATCACCGCACGCGACAGCGCTCGGCTGGACACGGTCGCCACCGAACTGCGTGCCGCCGGCGCGGCGGATGTCGCCGCGGTCGCGGCCGATATGTCCGATGCCGAGGCGGTCGCCGGAATCATCGACCAGCATGCGCAGCGGTTCGGTGCGATGTCAGCGCTGGTGCTCAACGCCGGTGTCGGATATGCCGAACCGATCGCGGACACCGCGATGCGCCGGTTCGACAAGACCATCGCCGTGAATCTACGGGCGCCGCTGCAACTCATCCAAGGTGCGTTGCCGCTGCTGCGGGCCGCCGCGGCCGCCGAGCCGGCGCGCGGTGCGAAGGTGATCGCCTTGTCGTCGATCACCGGCGTCTATGCCGAGGCCGGCCTGTCGGTGTACGGCGCGGCAAAAGCAGCCCTCATCTCGCTGGTCGCGACGCTGAATGCCGAAGAATCCGGTAACGGTGTCACCGCCACCACCCTCGCCCCCGCCTATGTCGACACCGATATGAGCGCCTGGATCCACGACCGGATCCCGCCCGAGGACATGCTCGGGGTGAACGACATCGTGGAAGTGGTGGATTCGCTGCTGCGCCTGTCCGCGAACGCTGTCGTCGGCAATATCGTCATGTCCCGCGCGGGTACCGACGGCTACAGCGCCTAGCGGTGAGAAGCTGCCGTGGTCGCTGCGCACGGCAGTTCTGGACGGTGGCCTATTCCTCGACGATCAGTTCTGTCGGGGATGGAGTTCGGCGACGAATCTTTCGACGAATCTCGCGTCCGCTGCGCCGTCGGCCGGCACGACGACGAACTTGCTGAGGCCGGCCTCGAGATAGCCGTCGATGAGGCGGTGCAGGTCAGGCCAACTGCCCGCGACCAGGTCGGCCGGCTCCGCGGCGGGATGCTGTCGCCGGATTCTGGTTGCCAATTCGGTCGGTACGCCGTTCTCCGCGAGCAGGAGGGTGAGGCCGAAATGGTCGGCCTCGAGGGCACGGTCGGCGGCCGACGCCTCCGCATTGATGGCGGTGACCGCGGCTGCCGCCTCGGTGGGAGTGACGAAACTGCCCAGCCAGCCGTCTCCGTATCGGCCGATGCGCCGGAAGGCGCCGGGCGCGCGGCCGCCCAACCAGATGTCGAGCGGTCGGTCGGGTCTGTTGCCGAGGCTTGCGCCGCGCACGGAGAAATAGTCGCCGTCGAAGTCGACCGCGTCGGCACGAAGGACGGCACGCAGCAGTTGCAGTGACTCGTCGAATACGGCTCCGCGCGGGCCGGCGACCGGAAACAGCTCTGATTCTCGCGGTCCCGCCGGGCGCAGCCCGAATACCGGTAGCACCCGTTTGGGAGCCAGCGCGGCCAGCGACGCCAACTGCTTGGCGACGAGCACCGGATGCCGACCGGGAAGGATCGCCACCGAGGTACCGACCTTCAGACCGGTGGTCCGCGACAGCGCGAATGCCATCCCCACGACCGGGTCGACGGCGGGGGAGAAGACGAGCTCGGAGAACCACAGCGAGTCGACCCCCGCGGCCTCCAGCCGATCCACCAGTGCGGGCAGCTCTTTCGCGTCGGCGGACAAGCCCGTCCCCACACCGAACCGGATCTTCATGGTGGCCTTCCTTACCCGTGGATGAATTCGATGGTCAGGACGACGCCTTGTCCAGGATACGCAACTCCTCGTCCGACAGCTCGAGGTCCTGCATCGCCAGCAGCGCCGGGAGTTGTTCGACGGCTCGGGCAGAGGCGATCGGGGAGACCACTGTCGGTTGCTGTGCGAGCCAGGCCAGTGCCACCGTCGCCATCGCCACCCCGCGCCCCGTCGCCACCTGTTCCAGCGCGTCGAGCACGCGCACACCTCGTTCGGTGTCGGCATAACCACCGGCGAGTCCCTGCATGTCACGGACGCTGTCCACCCTCTGTCCAGGGCGGTACTTGCCGGTGAGGAACCCGGAGGCGAGTGCGAAGTAGGGAACGCATGCGAGTCCTTCACGCTGCACGATCTCGCGCCGTGCGCCCTCGTAGGTATCGCGCGAGACCAGGTTGTACTGCGGCTGCAATGCGACGTAACGGGCCGTTCCCTCCCGGTCGGAGAAGGCCAGCGAGGCGGTGAGCCGTTCGGGGCTGATGTTGGAGGCCGCGATCGCGCGTACCTTCCCGGCCCGCACGAGGTCGTCGAGCGCGGTGATGATGTCGCCGACGGGGATGGACTCGTCCCGATCGAAGTGGGTGTAGTAGAGGTCGATGTGGTCGGTGCGCAGCCGCCGCAGGGATTGCTCGGCGGCGGCGGTGATATTGGCGGGGTCGAGTCCCAGGTACTGCGGGTGATCGCCGACCTTGGTGGCGACGACCACGTCGTCACGGTTCCCGCGAGCGGCCATCCAGTCGCCGATGATGGCCTCGGACTGGCCGGGCTCGTTGCCCGGAAAATGCTGCATGTACGAGTCGGCGGTGTCGACGAAGTTGCCACCGGCGGCGAAGTAGTCGTCGAGCACAGCGAACGACTGTGCCTTGTCGGCTGTCCAGCCGAAGACATTGCCTCCCAGGCAGAGCGGGGACACGGAAAGCTCGGACGAGCCGAGCGCATAGCGTTTACCCATGACAAGATCAGCGCACGATTCAGGGCGGAAATTCCCGCCGGGCGGTGAATGGAAATGCGGGGGCTCACCGGTGTGATCGTGGCGGTGCCGATTCGACGAGGGCTCTCAGGTGGTCGTCCAGGAGTTCGACGACCCAGGTATCGGAATCTGTGCGGGGCGTCGTCACGAGTTGAACTGCCAGGCCGTCGAAGAGGAGTCGGAGTCTGGTGGCCTCTTTATCCGCATTCAGATGCGGTGGTAGCTCGCCTGTCTCGATGGCGTGCGCGATTCGGGCTGCCAGTGGCGCGTGGAGCCGTTGGACCGCGTGCTCGGCCGACATCGCCAGGGCGGGAACCACCGCGGCTTGGGCTGTGAAGGCGAGGTGCACGAGTGCCTCCGCACGACGTTCGTCGTCGAGGGGGAGTAGCTCGAGGGCGGTGGTTCGCAGGTCCGCGAGCGTCATTCCGTCGCCGGTGCGGTGCCGGATGCGCTGGTCCACCCGCTCACCTACGCGCCAGAGCGCAGCGGTGATCAGCTCGTCCTTGTTGGGGAAGTAGTGCCGGATGGAGCCGATCGACCATCCGGATTCGGCGGCGATCTCGGCCAGAGTCGTGCCCGCCAGTCCGTGCCGGGCTATTGCCGCGCAGGCTGCGTCCGCAAGTTCACGCTGACGGGTTTCGTGGTCCACGGTCTTCGGCATGCCCGATAAAATAACATCGCGGTACTAGTATGGCGATGCTAATACGGCTATGCTGAAAAAAATCGTCACGAACGAGGACTCGGCATGGGATGGATCGCAACACCGGATTTCCGGTTGCCGCGTGGGCTGCTCGGCGGTGCAGCCGCCGCCACTGCGCTGGTATGGGGCGTGTACCTGGTCGGACCTGGCGGCAGTCGCCTTTCGGCACTCGTGCAAACCGGTGTCTACCTCGGTCTGGTGCTGCTCACGGTATGCAGTCGACGGGCGAAAGTGCTTGTCGTGCGAACCGTGCAGCGCTACACCATCAACCCGCTGATGCGCCTGTTGCTCGCCATCGGGATAAATCCGCTCGGTCTGGCCATCCTGGAGACGACCGGACACGTGACCGGAAGAACTCGCCGGGTGCCGGTGGGCAACGGCCGGCAAGGCGATGCGTTCTGGATTATCGCCGAACACGGCATGCGCGCGGGATACGTCCGCAATATTCAGCATGATCCGCGGGTAAGAGTGAAGCTGCGCAGGGGCATTCGCTATCGCTGGGTATCCGGTGTGGCCACGCTATTGCCCGACGACGACCCACTGGCCAGGCAGCGGCGAATCATCGCGTGGCATCCGCTCCGCGCACTCAATGCCATCAACGTCCGAGTGCTGGGCGCCGATGTGCTCACTGTGCATATTCGGCTGGTCCTCGAGGCAGCGGCGTCACCGTCCGATCCCGCGGACGGTCCGGATCGGCCTGCGCTGCCGGTGCCGGATCGTCGAGTCGGCCGACAGTAGTACTCGTTTCGGATGCCCGGCCGGCTCGGGGAGCATCGCGGGCGGCTGCCGGTGCGAGCCCTGCGAACCGGCCCCATCCGGGAATGCCGGCGTGCTCCGGATGGGGCCGGTTCGGTTCGGGTCGACTATTCGGCCCGCGCCGTCTCGGGTGGCTGGTTCGGGTCGGTCAGCGCCGGATCCGGGGTACGTCCGGTGCTCATCCATTCACCGATGGTCTGTTGCACGTCCGGGGACTGCATTCCGGTCGGGTCCATGTAGTAGGCGGCACGGCGCATCGCCTGGGCGACACCGATATCGGTAGTGGAGGCCGCTACCGCGATCGCTTCCGCGGCGGCCGATTCCGGGGCCGGTGCGGTGAAGTTCACCAGTTCGGCGCCCGGGAAGGCCGAATCCGTTCCGGCGGCCATGCTGAAGGCGTATTCGGTCCAGGGCGCCAGTTCTGCGGCGAACTTCTCCGCAACCCCCGTGGTGGTGCCATCCGCCGACGCGACGATCTGCCCGAGCAGGGCGGCGCCGACGGCGGCGATGGTCATGCCCTGGCCGTAAATGGGATTGAACGCCGCGACCGCGTCACCGATGGCGACGAATCCCTCCGGGCTCCGGTCGAGTTGCTCCCAGAGCCGGCGCTGGTTGCCCGGCATGCGGTATGTGGCGGGCGGGGTGATCAACTCCGCAGAGCGTGCGGCGCGCCCGACGATCGGGCTCGGCGCCTCGTCGAGGAAGTCCAGTACTTCGGCATGGTCCGCGGACGGGTAGTTCTTCGACAATCCCATGGCGGCCACGACATGATGCCCGTTGCCGCAGGGCAGAATGGCTCCACCCTTGAGCTGCACGGGATTCGGGGTCGAGGCGATCCCGCGGAGTCCGGCCGGCAGCGCGTCCTCGTGCAGGCGCACCACCATCGTGGTGTAGCCGAGGAACGGCCGCACGTGCTGCTCCTCCGGCGCCGCGTAGCCCAGTGCGCTCAACCACTGGGGTGCTTTCGATCCGCGGCCGGTGGCGTCGACCACGAGGCCGGCATCGAGTTGTCCGCCGTCGACTCCGGCGACCGTTGCGCCGATGATCGTGGTGCGGTCGGCGTCGGCCACCAGTCCGGTGGCGTTACCGGTCACCAATTCGACATTGGGCAGTGCCAGGACCCGGCGCCGCAGCACCCATTCGAACGTCGGCCGGAGAAAGCCGATGACGTCCATCCCGCCGGCGACCCGGGCGGCCCATCCCATCGGATACCAGACCGCCACGTCGCGGTCGACCTCGTACCGTTCGCATCCTGCGGCGATCAGGTCGTCACCGAAGCCCGGCAGCAGCGCGTCGATCCGCTCCAGACCGGCGGGCATCAGCTGGTGAACCTGATCACCCTGCGGTACACCGCGTCTGGGCTCCGGCGCGTCGACGAGGTGATCCCGCTCGACGAGTGCGACCCGTTCGAAGGTCCTGCTCAGAGCAGCGGCCGACAGTAGTCCGGCCACACTGGCCCCGAGTACCACCGCGCGAGAAAGGGACATTCCAAGCCTCCGAAGCACATCCGTCGTTCATATGTCTGTTGCGACCGCGGGACCACGCCTGCGTCCGGTGCTCTCGAAGCCGGATTCCGATCGGTCGTGGTCGATCATAGGACGTGGTGTACTTTTCAACGGAACCAAGTCGGAACTCAGGGGAATGTCAAAGGCATTCGAGCACTTGATGTTTCGTGTGGTCACCTGTTCCGGAACCGTCGCTGGCGGATAATTGCCAAATCTGCGGCGGCATGTTGACGGGATTGCTACGGGTCCGCTAAAAACCCCACCTTCGTGCACGAGGAGTTGTTCTACACAGTGAGAGCATCGGTCCGCATGCCTGCCCGGCACAGGATCCGTCCTTCGTGATCGCCGCCTTCGCGTTGGAGCAGCTGCTGGATCTGCTCCCGGAAATCCAGCTCACGCAGTCGGTGGAAGCCCTGTCGTGGCGGGTCGGCGGATACAACCGGGCGGTGGACTCGCTACCGGTCGAATTCCCGCCCGCGCCGCCGATCCGGCTGGGCTGAGCCGATAGCCCCGCACGGGCTCATGGAACCTGTTCTAATCGGGGTACCCGGGTCGAACCGGGAACGCAGCGAACCCGAGCGGAGTGAGAGATCGTGCCCCTTGCCCTGACCGCGGATCAGACGGCGCTGGCGGAGGCCGTCAGCGGATTCGCCGACCGTCACAACAGTCGCGAATACACCCGTAAACACTCCGATCGGCTCGCCGCCGGTGAACTGCCCACCTTCTGGACGGAGTTGGTCGCCCTGGGACTGACGGGTGTGCACCTGCCGGAATCGGTGGGTGGACAGGGCGGCACCCTCGACGAGATCGCGGTGGTGCTCGCCGAAGCCGGACGAGCCCTGCTGCCCGGTCCGCTCCTGCCGTCGGTGATCACCAGTACGATCGTCGCCTCGTCGGGATCCGAGGAACCGGCCCGGGATGCGTTGCGACGCTTCGCCGCCGGGACGACCGGTGCGACGGTGGGCACGGAACACGGCATCGGTGTCTCGGCGGCCGGACTCGACGGTGCGAGCGGCCCGGTCCCGGGTGCCGCCGCGGCCGACGTGTTCCTGGTGGCAGCGAGCGACGAGGACCGGACCCGCTGGTTCCTGGTGGAGCGCGCCGCGCCCGGGATCGAGGTCCAGGCATGTGCCGGATCCGATCTGGGACGTGATCTCGCCGTCGTCCGGATGCGTGCGGCCGCCGGTGTGGAACTCGCCGGGATCGACGCCGGGTACGCCGAGGCGGTCGCCACCGCCTTGATGGCAGCAGAAGCCGCCGGAGTGATCCGCTGGTGCTCGGATGCCGCAACCGACTATGTGAAGGCCCGCAGGCAATTCGGTCGCCCCATCGGGGCCTTCCAGGCGGTGCAGCACCGTAGTGCACAGCTGCTGATCACCAGTGAGCTGGCCACGTCGGCGGCTTGGGACGCGGTACGCGGGCTGACCGACGATCCCGCCCAGCGCACCCACGCCGTGGCCGGCGCCGCGATCACCACGCTCGGCCATGCCGTTCACGCTGCCGTGGAATCGGTATGCCTGCACGGTGCGATCGGCTTCACCTGGGAGCACGATCTGCACCTGTACTGGCGACGCGCCATATCCCTGGCCGGTCTCGGAGGTGGTGCCGAGAGCTGGGAACGCCGGCTCGGTGAGGTCGCGCTGGGCGGCCCTCGCAGTTTTGCGGTGCCACTGCCGGAAACCGATACTTCTTTCCGCACCTGGGTTTCGGAGATTCTGGATCGTGCCGCCGCACTGGACAATCCACATCCCGGCAAGATCGGGGACCACGACGCCACCAATACCGGGCCGCGGCGCACCCTGCTCGCCGACTCGGGACTGGTGTCCCCGCCCATGCCGAAGCCGTGGGGCATCGAGGCCGGTCCGCTGGAACAGCTGATCCTGCAGGACGAATACGACAAGCACGGAATGGCTCAGCCCTCCATGGGAATCGGCCAGTGGGTGGTGCCGATCGTGCTGGCGCGCGGTACTCCGGAACAGCTGGCCCGGGTCGCGGCTCCCGCATTGCGCGGTGAGGAGATCTGGTGTCAGCTGATGAGCGAACCCGAAGCGGGCTCGGACGTGGCGTCGCTGAGCCTGCACGCGACCCGTGACGGCGACGGCTGGCGGCTCAACGGCCAGAAGATCTGGACCACGCTGGCACACCGGTCCGACTGGGGACTGCTGCTGGCCCGCACCGATTCCGACGCCGAACGCCATCGTGGCCTGACCATGTTCCTGGTCGATATGCACGGCCCGGGGGTGACGGTCCGCCCGATCACCCAGTCCAGCGGTAATGCAGAATTCAACGAGGTCTTCTTCGACGACGCCTTCGTCTCCGACGACATGGTCCTGGGCGAAGTCGGCCAGGGGTGGGCGCTGACACTGGAAACCCTTGCCCAGGAACGGTTGTTCATCGGTGGCGTACGCGATCCGGGGCACAATTCCCGGATCGTCGGCATCATCGAACGGGGCGAATACGCGGGCAGCCGTGAGAACGCCCTGCGCGTGCTGGGGCGGATCAGTGCTCGCGGTGCCGCCATCTCGGCGATGAACCTGCGGGAAACGATCCGCCGCCTCGACGGGCACGCCATCGGCCCCGCCACCAGTATTTCCAAGGCGGCGGCCTCGATGTTGCACACCGACGCCGCGGCGGCCGCCCTCGAGCTCATCGGACCGGCCGCCGCGTTGAGCGAAAAGGACTGCGAGGTCGTCCACCACGAACTGGACATCCCGAGCTGGGTGATCGGCGGCGGGACACTGGAGATCCAGCTCAACACCATCGCGACCCTGGTCATGGGCCTGCCGCGCAAGTAGTCTCGGCCTCTCGCGCCGCCGGGCCACGCTTCGGCGGCGCGAGAGGGCGGTGCGGCGAAGGTCAGTTGCGGACGAAGGCGATCGGCAGGCCGTCCTTGGGGAACGGCAGCGAGTGGTAGTCCAGCGGTGGGACATAGGCGGGGTCCACTCGCCAGTGGTAGTCGCGGAGCAGCCGATGCATGATCGACTTCACCTCCAGCCCGGCGAAATGCATCCCGAGACATTTGTGCGCGCCCCCGCCGAACGGCTCCCAGGCGAAGCGATGCGATTTGTCCTCGCGACGTTCGGGGCCGAAGCGATCCGGGTCGAAGGTGTGCGGATCGGTCCAGTACTCGGGCATCAGGTGGGTGAACTGGACTCCGACGACCACGTCCGTGCCGGCCGGAATCCGAACACCCTGGATCACCGTGTCTTTCACCGCGTAGCGGACCAGGACCGGCACCGGAGCGCGCAGCCGCAACGCCTCCCGCATCACCAGGTCGATGGATTCCAGTCCCTCGAGTTCGGCCATCGACGGTGCCGGCCCGAGCGCGAGTGACTCGGTGCGGCAACGCTGCTGCCACTGCGGATGCTGGCCGAGGTACTGCAGGATCGTGGAGGTGGTGCTGGTGGAGGTGTCGTGGGCGGCCATCATCAGGAAGATCATGTGGTTGACCACGTCGTCGTCGCTGAACCGGGCGCCGTCCTCGTCCTCGATATGGCACAGCACCGAGAAGATGTCGCCGGTGGGCTCGGCGCGTTTGGCGGGGAGATAGTGACGCAGGAAATCCTCGAGCACCCGGCGGCCGCGATAGGCCCTGCCCCAGCGGGTGCCCGGCACGTTACCGCGCACAATGCCCGCCGCGGCCTGCACGCAGGCGATGAATGCCTTGTTGACCCGGTCCATCTCGGCCGGGCCGGTATCCGCGGCTCCGCCCATGAACAGGTCGGCGGCGATATCGAGGGTGAGTTGCTTGAGTTTCCAATAGGCGGGGAAGGATTCGTTCTCGCCCCACTGCGCCACCCTGTGCTCGATCGCCGGATGCAACCGCTCGGTGTAGGACTGCAGCAGTGGGCGAGTGAACGCCTGCTGCAGGATCCGCCGATGCCGCTTGTGCTCGTCGAAGTCGATGAGCATGAGCCCGCCGTGGAAGAACGGGCCGACCAGTTGTGACCAGGCCGGCTCGTTGGCCAGGGCGCCGTCCTTGTTCAGTAGTGCCGCACCGCATGCGTCCGGCCCGAGCAGCAGTGCCGCCTTCCGGCCGAGCGAGTTCATGGGGGCGACCGGGCCGTAGTGATCCCATTCGCGCTGGAACAGGGCCAGTGGATCCTTGGCGTATTGCAGCAGTTGCCCGACCACCGGCAGACCGCGGTCTTCGCGCAGTTGGGTCGGGATCGGCCTGGCGTCCAGGGCGTCGGCAGTCATCGCATACCTCGTCTCTGTGATGGCGCTCACGTCCAGAGTGATTCAGGAAGGATGCTCTGTCAACCTTGGGTTCGGTTGCCGCTGTGGCATGCTGGGCCCATGGCCGTGCAATCTGGGCTCTACCGCGGGGCCACCGCCGCCGAACGGGTCGCCGAACGCCGATCCCGCCTGCTCGAAGCGGGGCTCACAGTGTGGGCGGATCCGGCGGTCCGGACGACGATGACCGCCGTGTGTGTCCAGGCCGGGCTCAGTGAACGCTATTTCTACGAGAGCTTCCCCGGGCTGGACGCCTTGCTCGCGGCCGTCCTGAACGGGATCGCGGTCGAGATCGAAGAGAACAGCCGTCACGCCGCCGCCGAAGCCGGAGACGATCCGGAAGCGCGCATGCGGGCATCGATCGGCGCGTTCGTGCGACTGCTGGTCGAGGATCCGCGCAAGGGCCGGGTAGCGATCGTGGAATCGGTGGCCATTCCCGAATTACGCCGTCGCCGTACCGAATTGCTGCGTCACCTGGCGCACGAATCGGCCGTCGAGGTCCGCACCTGGCTCGGCGACTCGGGCCGCAGCCGCGGCGCCGACGAAACATCCGGTCTGCTGTTCA
This sequence comes from Nocardia vermiculata NBRC 100427, assembly GCF_001613265.1. Lineage (GTDB taxonomy): Bacteria > Actinomycetota > Actinomycetes > Mycobacteriales > Mycobacteriaceae > Nocardia > Nocardia vermiculata. The sequence continues at coordinate 59,511 of NZ_BDCA01000015.1, read as the reverse complement.
TCGGTGGTATGGCCGAACTCGTCACCGCCTGGCTCGACGGCGCTATCGAGGCGACCGCGGAGGAGATCATCGAGGCGGCCTGTCGGGCACTGCACGGGCTCTACCGCTGAATCCACCGTTCACCACGGGCTACACCGAGGGAGCCCGGTGGTGAGCTACCCCTCGTGAGTGATCGAGGTCTGCAGCCTCGACAACGCGGACCGGAGGTCGCCGACGAACTCGGCGGAATCGGGTACCGGCACGTGCTGCCACCCTGGTCCGGCCAGCAGCACTCGTGCCCCGCGGTCGGTGCACATGTCCACGGCAGCAAGGAGTGCAGTGGCTTTCTGTTGCGACCACAGCACCACTGCCGGGCGGGATGCGGTGCCGCCGATGGCGTCCACGCTGCGTCCCAGGGCATCGCCGAGCGCCGGGGTGGGCACGTCCGGGCCGAGCATGGTGGCGGGAATCGCGCACTCGGCCAAGGCGGCTCGCAGGACCTCGAGGGGCAGCGAGTGCGCTTCGCCGCTCGTGCACGCGAGTAGCACCGGGACAGGGGATATTCCGGTCGGGGGCGGGACCGCGCGGTGTAGTGCGGCCGTGATGCACCAGGACAGCAGATGCTCGACGTCGATGCACCCGTCGCCGGTCTGCTGTCGTCGCACGATCTCGGCGAATACCGGCCGGCAGAGACGTTCCCACGTGTCTATGACGCCGAAGGTGCGCAGATGAGCCGGCAGCAAGGCCTGCAGGGTGGCGGTATCGGCGCCGAAAGCCGCGTCGAGCACCGCGGTGTGGTCGCCTTCGACCGGTTGTGGTCCGCGCACCGTCTCCGCTGCTCGTGCAGGGCTCGATCCGGCGCGCACGAGCAGGACCATCTGCTCGAGCCGAGCGATATCGGCCTCGGTGTAGAGGCGGTGCCGCCCGCGGCGATGCTGCGAGGGGCCGATTCCGTAGCGCTGATTCCAGCTGCGCAGTGTCGCGGTAGGGATGCCGATGCGCTCCGCGACCGTGCGGACCAGGTATCCGGTCGCGTCGTTGTCGGGCGGTGAATCGGCGGACATGACGATCATTGTGCCTGCCACGGCTTCGGCTGCCCCACCGTCACGATGCGGCGGTGTCGTGTGGGCCGGGCCGTGCGTGCGGCTGCGAAAGATGTGCATCGAATGTGCATCGATTGCTGGTAGGGTTGGCCGGTATCGGATCTCCGCCCATCGGACAGAGGAGTCGTGATGCTCGAGTGTCGATCGCAGATGGAAGCAGTGGGAGCGCCCGCTACGGAACGGCGAATCCGGTGCTGAACCGGGGCGGTGGCCCGGCCGGGGGCGTTGCGGCAGTTCTGCGGCATGCTGCGCGGCTGATCGGCCTCGCCGTGCCGGTCGCGGCGATACTGCTCGGTGTGCTCGTTCCGGCCGGGGCGAGTCCGGGAGCCGCGGCCTCTCCCGCGCCGGTGCACCGGTTGGATCCGAGTAGGTATCTGGGGACCTGGTATCAGCTCGCGGCGGTGCCGCAGTATTTCAATCTCGTCTGCGCCCGCGATACTCGCGCCGAGTACGGTGCGCTACCGAACGGCGATGTGTCGGTGGTCAATTCGTGCACCACCTGGGCCGGGACGGACAATCGGATCGAGGGCGCGGCGCGGGTGCGCGATCGTGAGACCAATGCGCAACTGCGCGTGGCCTTCCCCGGGATACCGACCCAGGAGAGTCTGGACGGTCCACCCAACTACATCGTGACCGCACTGGGGCAGGACTACTCGTGGGCGCTGGTCACCGACCCGGACCGCACCTCGGGATTCGTCCTCTCCCGCACTCCCGAACTCGAGGCGAGCCAGTGGAATCGGATCGTTGCGTCCATCGAGGCCGCAGGGGAGCAGCCGTGTCTGTATCTGACCACGCCGGCCACCGGTGGCCGCAGCGACATCGTCCCGTTGTGCCGCGTGTGAAACGGCAGTTGTCGTGCAGCCATCAGCAGTCCGATCGGCGTGAGGAAGTGAGCAGTAATGGGTGTCTCGGTGGCGTTGTTCACCCGTGATCTGCGTGTGCACGACAATCCGGTGCTCACGGCGGCACAGCGTGGCGACGCCGTCGTGCCGCTGTTCGTCCTCGACGAGTGGTTGATCACCGGGGCAGGTGCCGCCCCCAACAGGCTGCATTTCCTCGCTGCCGCACTGAACGAACTCGACGAGCAATTGCGTGCGTGCGGTGCACGATTGATCCTGCGCCGCGGCGATGTCGTCGACGAGGTCGAACAGATCGTCGAGACCCTGGGCGCGGAGTCGGTGCATATCGCGGCAGAAGCCGGCCACTACGGCAAGCGTCGTGCAACGGCCCTGCGCGACAGACTGGCAGCACACCGCTGTCGCGTGCACATCCACGCCGCCACGGTGACCAGCGTGGACTTGGAAGCGATCCGGCCGAGTACCGGGCGTGATCATTTCGCAGTGTTCAGCCCCTACTTCCGGCGCTGGGAAACAGCTCGGCATCGGCAGCCGCTGCGGCCGCCCCGACACCTCACCGTTCCCCGACTGGACGAAGCGCAGCCGGGTCTCGACGATCTTCGTGCGGCGCCGGCCTCGCCGCACGTACAGGTAGGAGGGGAGGTTACTGGGCGAAAGCTGTTGCGACGGTGGTTGTCCGAGGGAGTGGGCAGATATGCGGAAGCAAACGACGAACTCGCCGCAGATGCCACGTCGCACCTGTCGCCGTATCTGCATTTCGGATGTGTATCCGCCGCCGAGGTGGTGTCGCGTCTGGACTTGTCGGATCCGGGGGAGTACAGCTTCGCGCGGCAGCTGGCATGGCGCGACTTTCATCATCAAGTCCTGGCGGCTCGCCCCGACGCGGCGTGGACCGATTACCGCCCCGGCCCGGTCGTGGTTCGCGAAGACGCGCAAGCCTTCGACGCGTGGACTCGTGGACATACCGGTTTCCCGATCGTCGACGCACCGATGCGTCAGTTGCGCGAGGAAGGGTGGATGCCCGGGCGGGCGCGGCTGATCACCGCATCCTTCCTGGTCAAAACGTTGCGGTTGGATTGGCGTCTCGGTGCGGGCCACTTCCGGTACTGGTTGGTCGACGGCGATGTGGCGAACAACCAGATGAACTGGCAATGGGTCGCGGGCACGGGCACCGACACCCGGCCCAATCGGAAGCTCAATCCCTTACGGCAGGCACAACGCTTCGATGCCGACGGGACATACGTGCGTCGCTGGCTGCCCGAACTCGCGGAGGTGCCAGGGGCGGCGGTTCACCGGCCGTGGCGTGAAGGAGTCGACCGGGCGGCCTACCCGGCGCCGATTGTGGAAGTGCCCGGCATGTAATCGATGTCGAAGGTGCGGGACCATACGCGGTGTGTGGTATCGGCGGTCCGACGTACTCACCTACGAGCAGATGATGCGCGAGTGCGCGGCGGTGGCACAGTTACCACGACGAGGTGGGGTGTGGTCGCGTGGTAACCGGGTAGCCGACGGTGAAACGCCGAAGAAGGAGTAGGGAAAACCCATGATCCTCAACGAGACCTACACCCTGTCCACGGGCGTGCGCATCCCCAGGCTGGGCCTGGGTACCTGGTTCATCGACGACGACAAGGCCGCCCGAGCGGTCACCGACGCGGTCGATATCGGGTATCGCAACATCGACACTGCGCAGGCTTACGGGAACGAACGAGGCGTCGGGGAAGGGGTTCGCACCAGCGGTATCGACCGCGACGACCTGTTCGTCTCGAGCAAGTTGGCGGCCGAGATCAAGAACTACGACGACGCTGTCGCGGCCATCGACGGTTCGCTCCGGAAGATGGGCCTGGACCACATCGACCTCATGCTGATCCACAGCCCGCAGCCGTGGGAGGACTTCCGGGGTGGCGACTACGCCGAGGGCAACCGCGCGGCCTGGCGAGCCCTCGAGGAGGCGTACGAGGCCGGCAAGCTGCGCTCCATCGGGGTGTCCAACTTCGAACGGCGCGATGTGGAGAACCTGCTGTCGACCTGCACGGTGGCACCGCAGGTGAATCAGTTGCTGGTGCATGTGGGTAAGACCCCGGCCGAGCTCATCGCCTACTGCGAATCCCAGAGCATCCTCGTGCAGGCATACTCTCCGATCGCCCACGGGAAGATCCTGAACAACGAGAACGTCGCGGCGATGGCGGACAAGTACGGCGTCACCGTGCCGCAGCTCTGCATCCGCTACACCCTGCAACTCGGTACCCAGCCGCTGCCGAAGACGGCGAACCCGGACCATATGCGCAGCAATGCCCAGGTCGACTTCGAGATCGCCGACGACGATATGGACGTGCTGCGGAACATGGCTCAATTCGAGGATTACGGCGACTCGCGCAAGTTCCCGGTCTTCAGCGGCAAATAGTTCCGCGCTGGTTCACGCGCCCACGCTCAGCTGTCCGGCGCGCAGTTCCCGCACCGCGTCCGCGTCCGCGGCCTGCTCGCGATCGTGGGTGGCCAGGACGACGATGGCCCCGCGGCGGGCCTCGGCGCGGACCGCGCCGGCGATGATCTCGCGTGCGGTGGTGTCCAAGCCGGTGGCGGGTTCGTCGAGCAGTACCAGGTCGGCTCGCTGGATCAGCGCCTGCGCCAGCAGGGCGCGCTGTCGCTGCCCACCGGACAGGTCACCGAGGCGGCGATGCGCCAGCTCGGCGATACCCAATTGGTTCAGAGCGTCGCGGCAGCGGGCCCTTTCGGCGGCAGCGGGCCGGCGCCACAGTCCCAGCGCGGGCCACAGTCCCATCTCGACGGTGGTCCGGACGTCGAGCGGGACGAGTGGGTCCACGGCGGTCTGCTGCGGGACGAACGCGACCGTGGGCGGCACTCCGGATACTTTCCCGGCGGTGCACGCGGTCAGGCCGGCCAGCACGTGCAGCAGGGTCGATTTCCCCGACCCGTTGTGTCCGACGAGTGCGGTGACGGTACCCGGTGCCAGCTCGAGGTTGATGTCGCGCAAGGCATGCACCGCTCCGTAACGCACCCGCACATCGAACATGGTAATCATGTTCAATTAGGGTAGCAGGATGGATTTCCTGCTCGACCCGTTCACCGTCCTGTTCGTTCGCCGGGCACTCGTTGCCGGCCTGATCGTGTCGGTGCTGTGCGCGATGGTGGGCACCTGGGTCGTCTTGCGGGGCATGGCCTTCATGAGCGAGGCCGTATCGCACGGAATGCTGCCCGGCGTTGCCATCGCCTATTCGACCGGCGTGAATCTCTTCCTCGGGGCGGCCCTCAGTGCGGGGCTGATGGTGCTCGGGGTGGCCTGGGTTTCCCGAAGTTCCTCGCTGGCCGAGGATTCCAGTATCGGGTTGCTGTTCGTCGGGATGCTGGCTCTCGGTGTCGTCATCGTCTCGCGGGCACGGTCTTTCGCGGTCGATCTGACCTCGTTTCTGTTCGGAGACGTGCTGTCGGCGACCTGGAGCGATCTGTGGTGGCTGGCGGGCGCGGCGGTGCTGACCCTGGTTGTGTCGGTGATCGCCTACCGGCCGTTCGTCGGTCTGATCCTCGATCGGCGTATCGCCCACACCATGGGGTTGTGGCCGCGGATCGCGCACGTGGTGCTGCTCGGGCTGGTGGTGCTCGCCGTGGTCGCCTCGTTCCGGATTGTCGGCACACTGCTGGTTTTCGGCCTGCTGATCGCGCCGTCGGCGACTGCACTGCTGTTGCGGCGCTCGATCCCGGCGACGATCGTCCTCGCCACCGGATTCGGCTGGTCGGCCACGGTTGTCGGTCTGTTGGTCTCCTGGCATGCGGACACCGCCGCGGGGGCGACCATTGCGGGTTCGGCGGTGCTGCAGTTCTTCGCGCTGTTGCTCGTTCGTAAAGCCGTGACGGCCGTCCGTGTCCGTTTCGTCGGGGTTGCCGACGATGTTCCCGATGTGCATCACCGGCCGGGTTCGGTTATGGTGACCGACGATAAATGAAAATGGTTTTCATTACCGAAATGGAGGGGTTGTGCGAAGCAATCACCGTTTATGGGTGGGCGCGGTGGTCGCGTCCTGTGCGTTGACCGTCACCGCCTGCGGAAGTGATCAGGGGTCCGAAGCCGCCGAAGGGGACGGAACCGCCCGCGCCGGAAGCGATATGCGTGCCCCGGCGGGGGCGACCGAGGCTGCCTCGGCCGAGCCTCGGCTGATTGCGACGGATGCGAAGACCGGCCGGATCGACGTCCTCGACCTCGCCTCGGCTCGGTCGATCGACAGCGTCACCGTCGACAATCCGGCCAAGGTCACCATGGTCGACAACCGTTACGCCTTCGCCGTCGACGGCCCGGGCGGACACGTCACGATCCTCGATGCCGGCTCCTGGACCGTCGACCACGGCGATCACACCCATTCCTATGTCGCCGATCCGAAAAAGATCGGCACTCTCGACGGCACGAAGCCCGCGCACATCGTGCCCGGTGACGGCAAGGTCGCCGCATTCTTCGACGGGGACGGCGAAGCTCGGGTCCTCGATCAGGAATCACTCGGCAACGGCGATACGCAACCGTCGGCCACCATCGAAGCCGACGCACCGCACCACGGTGTGGTGGCGCCGATCGCCGGCCACTACCTCACTTCGCACTCGGTCGAGACCCCGGGTGACACTCGGCCCGGCAGCTTCGAGCTGCGCGACAGCGAAGGAAAGAAGGTGCAGGACTTCGACACCGCGTGCCCGCGCATGCATGGTGAGGCGGTGTTCGACGACCGCTTCGTTGCCGCGTGCGACGACGGCGTCTTCCTGGTCACCGTCCACGACGGCGCCTGGGACTCGGAGAAGATCGCCTACCCGCAGGGCATCGGCACCGATACTCGGCCCACCACCTTCCGGGAGCAGGAAAATGTGAGCGTCCTGGCCGCGACGGCCGGGCCTGCCGCCACCAACGACGGTGTGCTCCTCTTCGATTCGGCGACCAAGCAGTGGCGCCGGCTCGAGACCCCGGCTCGCGCCCTCAACGTCCACCTCTCCGGTGACGGCCGCTCGGCCTTCGCGATCCTCGCCGACGGCACCTTCCATGTCTACGACACCACGACCGGCGCCGAGACCGCCGCAGCCCCGGTGCTGGCACGGCCCTACAACTGGAGCGACACGGCAGCCACCCCACCCGTGATCGCAGTTGCCGGTGCTCGCGCCTATGTGAGCGATCCCGCCGCCGGCGTGGTCAAGGAGATCGACTACGCCGACGGAGCGCGGGTGGCGCGCACCATCGACGTCGGCATGCCGGTCTCGTCACTCGGTGTCGCCGGCCTGTGAGCAGGACACTACTGACGCTCGTCCTGCTTCTCGCAGCCGTTGCCGGGTGCTCGTCGCAGGGCGGGCACCACTCCGGGAAGCCGTTGATCGTGGTGAGTACCAACATCCTCGGTGACGTCGTGGCCGAAATCGCCGGTGCCGAGGCCGAGGTCAAGGTGCTGATGCCGCGCAATGCCGATCCGCACTCCTTCGAGATCTCCGCCTCCGATGCCGCCGAGATCGGCCGCGCGGACCTTTTCGTGGCCAACGGTTTGGGGCTCGAGGAAGGGATATCGAAGACGGCCGACACTGCGCATGCCGCCGGAGTTCCGCTGCTGGAGGTCGGCGAACAGGTACAGCCGATTCGCTATGGCAGCGGCCGGACGGCCGGCAGCCCCGATCCGCACTTCTGGACCGATCCCGATCGGATCGAGCAGGCCGCAGGCCTCATCGGTGCGGCGATCACCGAGCATGCGGCCGTGAATGCCCCGGTGGTCCACGCCAACACCGTGCGCTATCAGCAGCAGGTGCGCGGACTCACCAGTTTTATGGAGGCGCAGTTCGCGACGATCGCTCCGGAAGCCAGGAAGCTGGTCACCAACCATCACGTCTTCGGTTATCTCGCGCAGCGTTTCGGCTTCACGGTGATCGGCGCGGTGGTGCCCAGCGGGACCACACTCGCCTCACCGAGCGCCTCCGACCTCGCCGGCCTGGCAGCCACCATCCGCGAGGCCCGCGTGCCGGCAATCTTCGTCGACTCCTCGCAACCCGACCGCCTGGCCCGCGTACTCGCCGAAGAGGCGAAGCTCACGGTGAAAGTGACTGCCCTGCACACCGAATCGCTGGGGGAAGAGGGCACCGAGGCCGGTACCTATCTCGACATGATGCGATCCAACGCCGAGAAGATCGCTGCGGGGCTGCGCGGGTGAGCACGGCGTGGGCTCGTCGCCGGGCGCACCTCGGTCCCCGGTGCGCAGGACCAGGGGGATGTCACCGCTGAGTCCGGTCGCGATCACAGATTTGCCAATTCTTCACTGCATTGCTGTACCCGGTGCTTAAACTACCTCCGGCACGCTATGCACAACATGCTGGAAGGTCGGGGATCACCAAGGGATATACGCCCAGGAGGTAAGAAATGCCGGAGGCTGATCATCGGCGCTTTTCGCGCCCGATGCTGATTGCGGGTATGTTGCCGATTGCGGTAATTCTCGGCACCGGAGTGGCCACCGCAGCGCCCGCGGACATCGCCCCGTCCCCGCCCGGCATCGTGCAGCCCGCGGCGATGCCGTCGGCGATACCGGATTGGCAGTCGTTGGCGCACGATGTGCAGCAGCTCGTTCCCTTCCCGCTACCCACGCTGCCCGCCGAAATGCCTGCCGTCCCACAGGTCTCGCTTCCCGGCTCGGCCACGCCCCCGGCGGCTGTCGCGCCGGCCGAGGCTGCACCCGTCGCGCCCGCCGACCCGATGGAACAATCGGCCGAGCCGATGGGGCCTGCGCTGGACGCAGCGGCCGCGACCCAGCCGGACCTGGACAGCGCCCCGGCCGAGGTCCGAGATACCCCAGCCGGCGTACTGCCGGCCGAGGTCATCGATCTGCTGCCTGCTCAGGCGGCAGATCTGCTGCCGACCCAGGTGGCGAATCTGCTACCTGCCGAGGTCGTGCATGCGCTGCCCGCCGAAGTGGTCGACTCGGCACCGGTTCAGGCTGCCGCGGAGCCGGCACCGGCGGGCATTCAGCATCCGGTCGAAACCTTCTGCGAGCAGGTGCCCGCGGATCCCGACCGGTGTGCTGCCACCGTCGTCGATGCGGGGGTCGGTGCAGCCATCGGTGCCGGCATCGGTGCCGCTGTATCGGCACCATTGGCGATTCCGGCCGCGGTGGTCGGCGCCGGCATCGGATTGATCGCGACCCTCCCGCTCTGGCCGACCGGACTGGTCGTCGGTCCGCTGGCCGGTGCGGCGGTCGGTGCCGCGGTCGTGGCGGGGCCGGCTGCCGTTCTCGGTGGGGCGCTCGGAGCGGCGATCGGGACGATCGTCGGAGTCACCGCACCCCTGCCGCCGCAGGTCGCACCCACCGGTGCGGCCGATACCTCCGTTCCCCCTGCGGCATAACACGGGGCCGCCCGGCCGCGCACGCCCGGGGCGAGCCGATGCCCGTTCATCGGGAAGAAGTGACAGCGCCGGGCGGTCGAAACATACCCTCCACACAGCTGAATACCGGCCGACGGTTCGTCGGAGAGTACAACAGTCAGGAGGTTCGATGAGGCTGCAGGACAAGGTCGCGATCGTCACCGGTGGTGCCGGCGGCATCGGACGCGGGATCGTCCGTGCCTTCGTCAAGGAAGGTGCGAAGGTCGTCGCGGTGGACATCAACGACGATGCGGGCGCGGCGCTGGAGGCCGAACTCGGTGATGTGGTCCGCTACCTCGGGGCCGATATTTCCCAGCACGAGAACGCAGCCCGGATCCGGGACTTCGCGGTGGAGCAGTTCGGTTCGGTGAGCGTACTGGTGAACAATGCGCACGCCTCCCGGCAGGCGCCGCTGCTCGAGACGACTCAGCAGATGCTGGACCTGTCCTTCGGCACCGGTTTCTACCCCACGTTCTGGCTCATGCAGGCGTGCTACGAGCAGCTGAAGACCACCCGCGGGACGGTCGTCAACTTCGCCTCCGGCGCCGGTATCGAGGGCCAGGTCACCCAGGCCTCCTACGCGGCCGCGAAGGAGGCGATCCGCGCCGTGAGCCGGGTCGCCGCCAACGAGTGGGCCGCCGACGACATCAATGTCAACTGCATCTCCCCGCTGGCGCTCACCGAGGGCGTGGAGGCGTACATCGCGGCCAATCCCGGTGTCGAGGAGAAGCTGCTGGCGCGAAATCCCTTGCACCGCTTCGGCGACCCGGAATCCGACATCGGCCGGGTCGCAGTCTTCCTGGCCAGCGCCGACGCCTCCTACATGACGGGCCAGACCCTCATGGTCGACGGCGGCAGCATCAAACTGCGCTGACCGCCACCGGCGTCGGTACCGCCCCCGCTACACCGCTGCTCCATTGACATCGAACGCTGCACCATGAATCGTGTGATTCATATAACAGCGGATCGCTCGGTGATCGGGCTGTGTAGTGGCGGGAGGGTTTCCGATGTTCGACGAGGAACAATTTCAGCGCGCATTGCGGCAGCCGCGGCTGTCGAAACCGGTGCCGGAGTTCCTGAATGCCAACCGTGCGGTGCCGATCCGGGCGATTCCGGAGGCGGAGCTGCAGCGGACCACCCTGGAGTGGTTCGGCGAGTTCGAACGCAAGCTGGAGGCCTACGGCGCACTCGGTGTGGATCTCGGCTGGGTGATGACGTGGGCGAAGAAGTACTGGTGGAGCTTCCTGGTCCGGGATATGAGCGTCAACGACGAGCTGTATGCCCAGGATATCCGCTATACCGACGTCACGACCTTCGGGCGCACCATCGTCGGGATCGATGAATTCGTGAAGTACAACTTCGCCTTCTTCGACGCCATCCCGGACTGGCGCTACGACCCGCTGCCGAACCAGGTGTATCTGGATGTGACACCGGAAGGCAACGTACGCACCGTCATCCGCTATATCGGTAGCGGCCATTGGACGGGTCCGTTGCGGTTGTATCCGTACGACGAGTCGGCGCCGGTGATCTACGGCAACGGCCGCTTCATCCAGTGCCCGGCCGTGGACCGGTACCACTTCAATGCCGACGGCTTGATGGAAGAGGGGGAAACCCTCTACGACTTCCTGGACGCCACCCAGCGTGGCGGGGTACTGCCGCGTGACGACAGCTGGCAGTTCCGGGCACTGATGGCGGCATCCAAGGTGCCTGCGCTGCTGTCCCGGCTACCGAAACTGCCGTAGGGCAGGTCGATCGGGATCGAACGCCCGGCACCGGCGGGCAATCCGCATATTCGCGAGGACTGCTCCGCCGGTGGCCGGTCTCGTTCAGTCGATCAGGATGCTGCCCGTGGCCGGAGCCACGCCGATCGCGCCGGCGGGAATCGTCCCGGCGCTGGCACCCGTGCAGTCCGGGCTGTTGAAGGTGACTGCCTCCCGGTCGGTGTAGTTGGCAATCGTGTTCGGCGCCGCCGGATCACCCTCCACCGCATAGCACCCGTGCGGGTTGCCCTGCATGTTCTCGTTGATTCCGAGCGAGCCGGTCGCGGCCTGCGCGGCTCCGGACCCGAGCACGGCCATCGCGGCCAGCGCCACACCGACACTCAGCGTTCGAGCAGTGCGCACCATTCATTCCTCCTTTGTCGCTTGCCGGAGTCTATCGTTGCCGAATCCGGAGCCGTTAGCCATTCGCTCCCGCGGGGAGAAGTCCGGGAAGAGCCCTTGCGTAGGCGTCCTCGGCGTGGCGTACGCGCGGATCACCGGCGGCCAGGGGACGCCGACGGACGGGTGTCACAGGGGCATCCCGAGTGAGCAACGCCGATGTTCGCCGGACTGCCAGTCGCGGGTTGCCGGACCGCCGATACTGGCTCGGTCGAGACCGGCGAAAAGTGCTGCTGCCGTGTGACCTACCGGCCGTGGTTCGAGCATCTCGCGCGGTGAGCGAATCGGGTGCAACGCGATCTTTGCGCCGGTCGTCGAACATGGGGGCCGGAATCGGTCCGGCGATAACTGGCTGGACCGCCATCGGAGCGTGATGGTTATCACGTCCCGCGTCACGGTGCAAGCTGCAGGTTGTTTCGCGCCGCCGCAGTCGACGGGGTCGGTCGGCTACCCGTCAGTTTGTTATGTGCAGAGCGGTAGCGGTGGGTACCATCAGACCGCTGCATCGAATTTTGCTGCACGGAAACGTATTACGAATCAGTTATCAACTCGTGAAGGAGTATCAGCAGGTGGATTCGTTGCTGGGGGCGACCGACCATACCGCCGCCTCGCTGTCGGCGGGGGTGGAACAGCTTCCTGTTCCGGTCCCGATCTACACGCCCGAATTCGCCGCCGATCCCCATGGGTACTACCGCGTCATGCGGGAGCAATTCGGCTCGCTCGTTCCGGTGGAGATCTGGCCGGGTGTTCCCGCAACGCTGGTGATCTCGTACCGGACCGCCGTACAGATCTGCAACGACCCCCAGCACTTTCGCTCCGATCCGCGGGTGTGGCAACGCACCGTCGACAACAGCATCCCGATCATGCCCATGGTCGAGTGGCGGCCGAATGCCTTGCGTAGTGACGGCGGTACGGTCGACCACCAGCGTTACCGCTCTGCCACCAACGATGCGCTGGGAGGCGTCGATCAGCTGACGTTGCACAACGTTGTCGAGAAGATCGCGGTCCCGGCGATCAACGAGTTCTGTGAGAACGGGCACGCGGACCTCCTATCGCAATACATTGCGCCGGTCGCGTTCGCGATCCTCAACGACATCATCGGCTGCCCGCCCGAGATCGGTGAGCGCGTCGCCGCCGCCAGCGCGGCCCTTTTCGAGGGAGTCGACACCGCCACCGTCAACGAGATGCTGGACTCCGCACTGCTGGAGTTGACTCAACTCAAACGGCTTCAGCCCGGCGACGACATCGCGACACGGTTGATCAACCATCCGGCCGGGCTCAGCGACCAGGAAATGGTGCACCAGCTGGTAACGCTGTACTCGGCAGGTCACGAGCTCCCGCAGGACCTCATCGCGCGAACACTGGTGCTGATGTTGACGGACTCCCGCTTCGTCGCGAGCAAGAACAACGGCTCGCCGCTGCCCACGAAGACGGCACTGATGGAGTGCCTGACAACGGATCCGCCGCTGGCCAATTACCTGATCACCTATCCTGCCCAGCCGAAGGAAGTCGACGGTGTCTGGCTGGCGGCGAACCAGCCGGTGATGATCAGTATGGCAGCCTGCAGTAGCGACCCCGCTGTCGCCACCGGCGACTACACGCTCAACTCCTCACATCTGGGGTGGGGGACGGGCCCACACTCTTGTCCCGTGCATGCCCAGTCGCTGTCGATGATGATCGCGCAGGATGTCATCGATCAGTTCCTCGATGCCCTTCCCGATGCCCGGCCGGCGGTCCCCGTCAACGAGTTGGTGTGGCGCCCGGGTCCTTTCCACCGGGCTCTGGCGAGCTTCCCGATCACCTTCCCTCCGACTCCGCCTCTGCCCGTCATGTAGGGGGTGGCCTATGACCTAGCACCGCTCCAGGCATTCCACGGCCTGCATGCCTTATTGTTCCCGGCTGCGCAGCCGTGTGATAGATAAGTTCGACATGATCGGTGTTGCGCAGCCACAGCTTTGACGCGAGTGAGTGTGCATCATGACCATCACGGAAAACTCTTCCAACGTACCCCCTAGAACCGTCTGCAAACCGCTCCCACGCGATGCCGATCGCGGTGTCGAAGTGCGGGATGCACTGCGGCAAGTGGTGTTCGGTGACCAGTTGTCATTGCACCGCCGGGTACGTGATTTGATTACCGGGCTGCCCGGTCGGCCGGGCAGTAGCCTGACCGCTCTCGAAAAAGCCGAGACCGCACCGGGATTGCTGCGGGCAGCGATCCGGGGACTCGGTGTCGGTGCCAGTGAGGTCTCCGCCGACACTCAACTGCGTGGGGCGCTGTGCGATTGGTCTCAGATCGCCGCGCCACAGTTGTTGCTCATCCTGACCGGACATTTCGATCTTGCCCTCGGAGCCATCCGTCATCTCGGCAACGGTTCGCCGTATCAGGAGCGCTGCCTGTCCGACCTCGAGGACGCCTCTGTACTCGGGGTGCTGATGCTGACCGAACTGGGCGGCACCAACGGCGCGAACCAGCAGACCACTGCCACCTACGATCCGGAGACGGATGGCTTCTGGCTTACCAGCCCGCGCATCACGGCTGTGAAGTTCATGCCGAACGTCGCCTCGGAGCGGATGCCGAAAACGGTGGTGGTCACCGCCCGGCTCATCGTCGGCGCCGCCGACGAAGGGGTGCTGCCGTTCCTGCTTCGATTGCGTACCGCCACCGGCCTCGCCGAAGGTGTGGAGCTGGCGGCACTGCCGGATACCGATGCGCCGATGGACCACGCTACCATTCGTTTTCGCCGCGCCTGGGTTCCGCGGGATGCTCTCCTTGGGGGTGATTGGGCAAGGCTGGACGCTCAGGGTCGTTTCGAATGCGATCTTCCGGTTCGTCGTCGCTGGCACCGCGCTATCGGTGTGCTCGACAACGGCCGCCTGGATCTGGCCAACGCCGCGATCGCCAGCGCGCGTGCGGCGCTCGTGGGACTGCACAACTATGCCGGACAACGCCGGCCGTCGCAGACAGTGATGATCGATCGAGATTCGGTGCAACAGGACCTCGTCGACGGTGTGGCCGCCACGGTGGCGGTCGGCGCGCTCGGCAGGATGATCCGTGATATGCGAACCAAGCCGGAATCGGCCGACGATCCGTCGCAGGTGCTGTGGTCGATGCTGGCCAAACCGCTGCTATCCGACACTGCCGCAGCAGTATTGACAACCTGCCGTCGCCGCGCCGCCGCACAGGGTGCGCTGAAGATCAATCATTTTACCGACTGGATCCACAACATCGAGGCAATCATCACCGCCGAGGGGGAGAACAGGATCATGGCGGTGACGGCAGGTCGTTCGACGGCAGTCACCACATTGCGATTACCGGACACGCCAGCCGATTTGCCGTGGTATGTCCGAATGCTAATCGAGCGGGAACGGCGGCTAGCGCGCGAGGTAGCGACGGGTGTCTCCGACCCTGCCAGTGATGCGCTGGGCCCGGAATCGGCTGCGGTCGAACTGGCCACCGCGACCGGCGAACGGCTCGCTGCGACCGCACTGATCATCGAGAGCCGAAACGCCGCTGACCCTCGGGCGAGCGAGTTGATAGAGAGTATTGCCGCGGCATATGCGCTGGATCGGATCAAATGTCGTGCTCCGTGGTTCCTCGCCGAACGGAAGATTGCGGACGTCGCGGGGGACCTACGCCGGTACCGGCGAGTGGTGCTTGACCACTTGCCCCTGATCCTGGACGCATTCGAAATCCGCGGGCTGGGTGGTCCAGTCTTCTCCGGTGATTACGTCGGCAGCTGGCAGGAGTACACCCGCTGGCACGATGATACTTTCCAGGACGCACCGGTGTAGTCGGGCGGCCTCCGGAACCGGGCTTGTCCACGGGGGATGCCGCGGCGCGAGCTGCAGCGGGGCGAAGCCGGCCCGGTTCCGGGACGTCGCGACACACTCGGCCAACGGTCGTGCTGCGGCGCGCGCTTGCCGTGCCATGTGGAAACAAGTTCAGGTGAGATGCATCGGTGCGCAGGCGGGGAACTCCACCGGGAGGGTGGTCAGCGCGCGGTGGAATGGTCCGGTGCGCCAATCAAGTTGTTGCACAGGGGTTGTCGTGCGAATGTCGGGTAGTGCGTCGAGTAGTAGGTCGATGCCCTGCTGGGCGATGGTATGGGCGTGGGGCTGAGCGGGGCAGGCGTGGGGGCCCAGCGCCCAGGCGAGATGGGATCGGTTGCCCTTGCGGTCGCTGTTGCCGACGACCTTGGGGTCGTTGTTGCAGGCAGCCAGGCTGATCACCACCGGCTGGTCGGCCGGGATCCATACATCGCCGATGAGTTGCGGCTGCACCGGATAGCGCAGGCAGTAGTTGGCGAGCGGTGGGTCCATGAACAACACCTCGTCGATGGCGTCTCGGGTGGACATGGCGCCACTGAGTACGTCACCGCCGTACTCGTCGTCGGTCATCAGCAGCAGTAATGCGTTGAGTATCAGGTTGCAGGTGGGTTCGGTACCGGCCGAGAACAGCAGTGCGGCCTGGTTGACCATTTCGACCGGGTCCAGGCCGTCCGGCTGTTCGAGGAGCCGGGAGATCAGATCGTCACCGGGGTCGGTCCGCTTCTGGTCGACGACTCCGACGAGTGCCTGGACGAATCGCTGGTGCCCTTCTTCGGTGCCGGCTCCGTCGAGGGCGGCTGCCATTCCTTCATAGGCTGCGGTGGCCGCCTCGTCGGGGAAACCCATCAGGTTGCTCAGCACCCGGAAGCTGAGTGGGAAGGCGTAGTCGGTTCTCAGGTCGGCGGCGCCGCTTTCGCAGAACGCGTTGATCAGTTTTTCCGCGGATTCGGCGGCGGCGACGTGCACCCGATGCAGGTCGACCGAGTCGAGTGCCTGACTGATCGCCCGCCGGTAGCGGGCATGTTCGGTACCGGCGGTTCGCAGCGCGTTCTTCCGGTAGCCCAGTAGTGGCACCAGCGGGGAATCGAGCGGGGCGTTGTTCTCCCAGCGGCGTGGGTCGGCCGGGAAATGATGTTCGTCGTTGAGGATCTGGACGGCGGTCTGGTAGCCGATCACCAGCGTGGCGGGCACCCCGGGGCCGAGTTCGATCGGGACGAGGGGACCTCGTCCGCGCATCGAACTGTAGGTGTGGTGCGGATTCGCGGCGAATCCGGTGGAGTCCAAACGTATCTGTGGGTCGGCCGCGACGGCGGGGGAGCCGTGTGGAACGGGGCATCCGGCGGTGCGTGCCATGTCTCGTTCGATCACCGGCTCGTTCCCCTCGGCGTTACGGTGTCATGCCCCCTGTGACCGATTGCGGGCTGACCTGACATTCGTTGGTTTGCCACGCCGAGAACCCTAGCCAAAGCTGTTGCAGGTCAGCCGGTTTACTGTCGAGTAGCTTGCGGTTTCACCGGGTCCGGAGACGGTTTCGGACTCCCGTCGGTGCCGGGTTCTCCTATAGGTCTCAATTGTCTAGAACGTGTTCGGGTTGGCAGACCTCGAGCGGAGACGGGAGGTATCCGACCACGGCGTCCAGTAGTGCGGTGATGTCGTCGCTCCACAGCGACCCGTCGCACAGCACGGGGACGAGATCGCCGAGGTGGGTACGGCGGCGCAGGCGGGCGGGTAGCCGGGTGGATGCTCGCCGGTCCGCGGCCGGGCTGCCGGACCGGGTGTCACCGGCCTCGGATTCCAGCACCGTGGCGACCAGATCGGAATAGGACCGTTGGGCGAGGGCCCAGTGGTCGCCGTAGAACTCGACGCCCATCGGCTCCAGCGCCCACATTCCGAGCAGGTCGATCACGCCCGCGAACTCCGGCCCGGCGCCGATGGGCAGCTGCAGTGCCACCGGTACTGCGCCGCGGATTCCGGCGAGTGCGCGCAGGCAGTGGTCGAAGTCGGCGGCCGGATGATCGAGGCCGGTGATCAGGCACAGCCGCGCGACCTGATGATCGTCGGCGATCCGCAGCACCGTGTCGAGCCGGGTATTGCGCCGGGCTCCGGCATCGATGATCGCGATGACGCCCTCGGCCGTCCGGATCACTCGCTGCAGCTGTGTCGGTGGTGCCGCCGGTGACAGTTCGGTGAGATGGATCGCGTATTCGACCCCGTGTTTCACCCAGTGGAATGTGCCGGTCTCGCCGGCACCGCCGCACAGGCGGCGGCCGATCCGTGCTGTTTCGGCGGGGTCGCCGACCATCGTGACATTCCGGATCGATTGTGGGTCAATGGCTTTGCGGTCCATCGTGTACTGAACTCCAGGTCGTTTCGAGGGGGTCGCCCGCGTCGATCCGGGCTCACCGTACTCTGGTCAGCGGGGCGCCGGAGCGGATTGCGGTTCCAAAGTAGAACGTGTTCCTATACGGTCGGAACTGTGCAGAAAGAACAACGCCCCGCGGTGGCAGATTGGTTCACTGCGGACGACGGCGCGGTACGTCTCGTGGGAAGCCGCTGCGAAGTGTGCAGCACACCGTACTTCCCGCGGAACACTCTGGCCTGTCGCAATCCACAGTGCTCCAGCAAGAAGGACGGCTCCGAGCTGGCCGAATACCTGTTCTCCACGCGCGGCCACATCTGGTCGTACGCCGATGCCAGGTACAAGCCGCCCCCGCCGTACGTCTCACCCGATCCCTTCGAGCCCTACATCGTCGCGGCGGTGGAACTCGAGGTCGAGCAGATGGTGATCCTCGGACAGGTGGTGCGCGGTCTCACCGTGGACGATCTGGCCGTCGGCATGCCGGTCGAGCTCACCCAGGGCGTGCTGTACGAGGACGAGGAAGCGGAGCACACCGTGTGGATGTGGAGGCCGGTCGATGCCTGATACGAATGCTCGCGACATCGCCGTCCTCGGTGCGGGTATGCACCAGTGGGGCAAGTGGGGCCGCAATTTCGTCGAATACGGACTGGTCGCGGCGCGCGCGGCGCTCGCGGATGCCGGTGTGGACCATCGCGACGTCGGCTATATCGCCGGCGCGGACACCATCCGCAACGGCTATCCCGGATTCGTGTCCGGCGCGACCTTCGCCCAGGCGCTGGGCTGGTCGGGTGCACGGATCTCGAGCAGTTACGCCGCCTGTGCCTCCGGTGCCCAGGCCATCGCCAATGCCCGCGCCCAGATCCTGGCCGGGCTGACCGATGTGGCCCTGGTCGTCGGCGCCGACGCCGCTCCGAAGGGCTTCTTCAAGCCGGTCGGCGGCGACCGCCACGACGATCCGGACTGGCTGCGCTTCCACCTGCTCGGTGCCACCAACCCCATCTACTTCGCGCTCTACGCGCGTCGCCGGATGGCGCTGCACGGTGCCACCCTCGACGATTTCGCCGCGGTCAAGGTGAAGAACGCGAAGCACGGGTTGAACAACCCGTATGCCCGCTACCGCAAGGAGGTCACCGCGGAGGAGGTCTCCGCCTCGGCGATCGTGTCCGATCCGCTGCGGCTGCTCGACATCTGCGCGACCAGCGACGGCGGTGCCGCGCTGGTACTGACCTCGATGGACTACGCCCGCCGCCACGGCATCGCCGATCCGGTCCGGATCCGGGCGCTGTCGACGGTGACGCCGACGTTCCCGAAGACGGTTCTCGACCTGCCGGATTTCGCGACCGACTCGGCGGTGGCCTTCGAGGCGCCCTCTGGGTCGTTCCGCTCCGCGATCGCGGCCGCCGCCTACGAGGAGGCCGGGATCGGTCCCTCCGACCTGTCCCTGGCCGAGGTCTACGACCTGTCCACCGCGCTGGAGCTGGACTGGTACGAGGACATCGGCCTGTGTGAGGTCGGTGGTGCCGAGGAGCTGCTGCGCAGCGGTGCAACCGCACTGGGTGGCCGGGTGCCGGTGAACCCCAGTGGCGGTCTGGCGTCCTTCGGCGAGGCGATCCCCGCTCAGGCGATCGCGCAGATCTGCGAATTGACCTGGCAGCTGCGCGGGCAGGCCGACGGCCGCCAGGTGGACGATGCCCGCGCCGGAATCGCGGTGAACCAGGGTCTGTTCGGCCACGGATCGGCGACCATCGTCACGCGCTGAGTAGCGCACCGCTTCACGAGAACCCGGGCTCCGGCCCGGGTTCTCGCATATCTGCTCGGCGCTGCCGTTCGCGCGGTGGGCCGGTGACAGCGACCGATGAAAATTCGCGCCCGCTCCGGTCACTACCTGAAACAGCCGAGCGAAGGAGCGAGATCATGCAGTCCATCGTCACCAACCTGTGGTTCGACGACAATGCCGAGGAGGCCGCGCAGTACTACATCGAGGCACTCGGCGACGGCCGGATCATCGATCGCTGGACCAACGGTCCCGGTCAGCCGGGTAAGGAGGGCACCACCATGGCCGTCGAGTTCGAACTGCGCGGCCAGCGGTTCGTCGGAATCAACGGCGGGCCGGTATTCCACTTCAGTGAAGCGATCTCGCTCGAGGTCCGGTGCCGGGATCAGGCCGATATCGACCGGGTGTGGGACGCACTCGTCGCCGGCGGATCCGAACAGCCCTGCGGCTGGCTGAAGGACAAGTTCGGGTTGTCCTGGCAGGTCACCTCCGACGACTGGACCGACTACCTGCAGGGGGACCCCGCCGCGGTGGCCCGGTTCATGGACAAGATGCTGTCCACCCACGGCAAGTTCGATCTGGCCGAGCTGCGCGCCGCCTACGCGGGCACCGCCTGAGCTGCCCACGTGCCCCGGGCCCGCTGGGCCGGTGGGGGTTCGTTGCGCGAGTGCGCCGACTGCAGTAACGATGGAAGGGATGTCGACGCAGCCGAAGCACTGGGGAACACCGCTCACCGGATACGCCGAAAGTACCGCGAAGCGGTTCGGTGTCGGCGGTACGGACCTCGGAATCCCTTATGATCGTGGCCATTTCGAGCCGGGAGCCACGGGGTTCGTATTCGGCGACACCTTCACCGGCGACAGTCAGGGCTCGGGGATATGGACCGGCTCACCGGTGCTGCTGTTCAGCCGTGATCTTCCGGACGCCACCACGACATTCACCGCGACGCCCGGCGGGGCACAGGCCGTGCAGGCGCTCGCGTACACGCACAAGGCCGACAACGGGTACGGCTACGAGGTGAGCCGGATACCCAACGACGCCTTCGTCGATCCCGGCGGCCGAACCTGGCTGACCTACACCAGCGTTCGCGACTGGGAGGTGCCCGACGATCGGTACGGCGCGCTGTTCTGCGGGCTCGCGTACTCCGACGACGACGGTGCGAGCTGGACCGACCTGCCCGCGGTGTGGCCGAACGACGGCAGCGAAGGCGATGACGGCTGGAGTCCGTACATGATGCAGTCGTTCGCCGGAATCGGGAACAACAACGACGACGGCTACCTGTACATCCTGTCGAAGGAATGGGGCCGCGTGCACAACCGTGGTGGGCCGATCCTGATGCGGGTGCCGTGGCAGCGCATCGCCGATCGTGCCGAATACGAGTTCTGGAGTTACGACGGGTCGGTGTGGCGCTGGGGGAACGCGCGGCCCACTCCACTGTTCGCCGGTGCGGGCCCACTCGGCGAACTGAGTGTGAAGAACATCGGCGGCACCTGGGTCATGTCGTACTTCGATGTCGAGGGGTATTGCATCGCCACCCGAACCGCGGCCGCGATCGACGGCGTGTGGTCGGACCCGACACCGCAGATTCACGGCTCGCGCCCGTGGTGGCAGCTGCGGGATCCGGCCTTCCCGCAGCTGTACGGCGGCTACATTCATCCGCGGTCGGCGTCCCCGACGGATGTGACCCTGTATGTCTCGCAATGGAATACCGCCACGGACCAGCCGTACTGGGTGCTGCAGTTCGACGGCATCACCCCGTAGCCGGCCGCGCGGGGGTAGTGGGAGTTGTGCCCTCCGGCGTGCTGAATCCGGGAACTAAGTTTCTATACATTCTTGTGTGGATAACCGGGACAAGACCGTGAGCGAGTGTGTAAGTTATTGACTATTCTGGTTGGTGTCCCGCTGTGAGTGCATAGCGGACTCGGCTCGTCCCCGATCGACAGGGGCGATGTGAACGCAGGGAGTGCAGATGAATCCGTACGTAGTGATCCAGGAGCTTCTCTACCGCCTGGATATGGGATCGGCCGCGTTCGGCGGCTGACCGCCCGTTGCGGTATCCCGCCCACGGCTCACGCGGTCGTGGGCGGCTCCAGCATCGGGACGAGATAGTGCCGGGCCAGCTCGGCGAGCTGGTGTTCGTCGTTCAGATCGACCAGCCGGCTCGGAATGGCGAGGAACGAGGCCGAGACTCGAACCATCAGCTCGGCCACCAGCTCGACGTCGACGTCGGGCGAAATGTTGCGAGCGCGCTGTTCGTGCAGCAATTGTCCCGCGACGAACTCGCGCACCATCGCCACGGTGCGCCCCTGATCGCTGATCATGGAACTGACGAGCATGTCCGGCTCCCCGGCGAGTAATCCGCCGATGATCGGATTGTCGCGGATTGCGCGCAACGAACCGACGAACCCGAGCACCACACGGTCGGCGACCGTATGCGCCTGCCGGATCTCGGACAGGAACTGGTCGAAGTAGCGGCGGTACTCGCGCAGGATCACCTGTTCGACCAATGCGTCCTTCGTGGCGAAGCGTCGATACACCGTGATGCGGGAAACGTTCGCCCGTCGCGCGACATCGTCCACGGTGGAGCGGCGCACGCCCAGCAGGCTGAACTGTTCGCAGGCCGCGTCCAGCACTCGGGAGCGGATGTCGTCGCCGTCCCCGACGCCGTCGACGGCGGCCGAATAGGCCCGCTGCAGTAGTGAATCGGGGGCGTCTGCCTGTTTCTGAGCCGAGGGTTCGGGTGTCACTTTTTCCTCTCGTACGGCACTTGTTCGGAAATCTTGCCAACTTCTTGTGATCCGGGACACGTTGTGTTCTCATCAAGATACGCAGATACGGAACCTGTATCACTGTATCTGGGACTCGACGAAGAGGAACCCTGACATGGATGGACTCGGCCTCAACAGGCGTGATGCATTGCGAGCAGGCGGCGGGGTGCTGGGAGCTGCCGGCGTACTCGCCCTGGGAGTCAGAACCGCACGGGCGGAACCGTGGACGTGGTCACCGAGCGGTTCGGTCGTCGGCAGTGGCGGTGGCGCGGACCCGTTGACGTTGTGGGACCCGGAGGCCGATCCGGTGATCGCCGCGGTGATGGACCACGAGGACGTGCCCCGGGTCAATCACCTTCTCGGCACCTGGACCAAGAACGATCAGCCGATCCCGGAGGGATTGCCGAAGAATCTGCGCGACTTCATGGAGTACGCGCGGCAACTCCCGTCCTGGGCGGATCCGGGAAAGATGGCCGCCGGCTTCGAGTTCAACAAGAAGCGCGGCACCTATCTCGGCGTGCTCTACGCCTTCGCCAGCGGCATGATGTCGACCGTGATCCCGCACGAGGCGCGGGCGGTGTACTACTCGCGTGGCGGGTCGCATATGAAGGACCGCATCGCCAAAACCGCGAAATTCGGTTACGACATCGGAACCGTCAACGCCTACGCGCCGGGTGGCGAAATGACCGTCACCTGCGTCAAAACCAGAATCATCCACGCCGCTGTCCGGCATCTGCTGCCACGGTCCCCGCACTGGCCGCAGGGGGTCATCCCGATCAGCCAGGATGATCTGATGGTGACCTGGCACAGCCTGGCCACCACCATCATGCGGACGTTCCACACCTGGAACGTTGCGATACCCACGGTCGAATCCGAGGGTTATCTGCACACCTGGCAGTTGGCCGCACATCTGCTGGGCATCCGCGACGAGTACATCCCGGCCTCCTGGGATCAGGCCGAGTCGCAGGCCAGGCAGGTCCTCGACCCGGTGATCGCGCCGACGGCAGAAGGTGTCGACCTCGCACACAAACTGCTCGATCTCGGCTTCAACCTCGATCTGACCCTGCTCAGCAAGCCGATTCTGGGGGCCTTCACCCGATTCATTCTGGGGGACAAGGTCGCCGACTGGCTCCAGATCCCCCGGGAACCGGTCTGGTCGCCGTTGCTGGAGTTCAGCTGGGGTCCGTTCGTCGCGGTGCGGGAAGGTGTGATGGGTGCCATTCCGCCGTCGGCCGACGCCGCCTGGATGTTCGACGAATTCCTGCGCCAATTCGTGCTGTGGTACACGGCGGAGCTGCGCATGCCCATCAGTATCGAAATTCCCCAGACCAACCGTTGATTCACCCGGCGGGCGCGTGCTCCGATCGCGCCCGTGAGGAGGGCAGTATTATGCCGAAAAGTCCCCAGCTGCAGCGTATCCGACGTATCTCAGCGGGTGCGCTGGCAGCCGCCGCGGTGCTCGCAGGCGGTATCAGTGTCGAATTGAACGCGGCCGCGACATCGTCGGCCGAAGCGCTCTCCGGCGTCGAGGCGCCCGCCGTCTCGGCAGGTGTGCCGCAGGTGCGGTCGGCCGCGAGCCGCGAGTGGGCCGGCACGACGCCGCTGCGGGAGGGGGACCGCGATCCGGATTCCAGCACGGCCGGATCATGATCGGCGAGCGGGCGGCCACCACATCGACGACGTTCGCCGCGATCGGGACCACCGTCGAAGTCGTGTGTACCGCTGCCCGGGAGACCGAACCGGCCGTGGCGGTGGTGCGGGCCCGGCTCGCCGAGCTCGACCGCGCAGCCTCCCGGTTTCGGGCCGATTCCGAACTGGTACGGATCAATACCCGGAGCGCGGCGCTGGCGAATACGGAACCGGATGCGCAGCTGCGGGTTCCGGTCAGCCGGACCCTCGGCAACTGCTTGCGGGCCGCGATACGCGCACAGCAGCTGACCGACGGCCTGGTGTCGGCCTCCTTGGGGACGGCCCTGGCCGCATGCGGTTACGACGACGATCTGGACGTGGTACGAGAGCGTGCGCAGTCGCAGTCACCGATCTCGGCGCGTCCCCGCCCGGGACCGTGTCCGGCGGCCGATTTCGACGAACAGCACTGGCAGCTGGTCCTGCCCGCCGGTGCCGCCCTCGATCTCGGTGCTTCCGCCAAGGCGTGGGCCGCCGATGCCATCGCACAGGAGTTGGACGCGATGTTTCCCGGTGGCTTCCTGGTGAATCTGGGCGGTGATATCGCCACCGCGGGCCCCCCACCGGACGGTGGCTGGTCGATCGGGGTGCGGGACTGGAATCACAGTGTCGTGCAGGTGATCCGGTCGACCGGCCAGGCGTTCGCCACCTCGTCGACACGGCTGCGCACCTGGGTCCGGCACGGCACCCGTCACCACCACATCATCGACCCGCGTACCGGGTGGCCCGCGCGCACCCGGTGGGCGCAGGTCAGCTGTGCGGGACCCGATGCGGTGCAGGCGAATGCGGCATCGACCGCGGCGATCATTCTCGACGACCGGGCACCGTATTGGATGACCGTGCGCGGGGTCCCCGCGCGACTGGCGGACGCCGGCGGCCGGGTGACCGTGACGCCGGGCTGGCCGGCAGCCTCTGGTGCACAGGAGCGGTAGGCACCATGAGCAGTCCGTGGCTGTGGTACGTCTCGCGGGCCTGCGGTGTGGCCTCGATGCTGTTGCTGACCGTCGTCGTGCTGGCGGGCCTGTTCACCGCGGCCCGGCGGCGCCCGCACGAGCCCGCCTCGACCCTCGCCATGGGGCTGCATCGCACCCTGGGGCTCGGTATGACGGTTTTCCTGCTCACCCATGCGATGACCGCGATACTCGACACCTACGTACCGATCGGCTGGATCTCCGCGGTGTTGCCGTTCACCTCCGAATACGAGCGGCCCTGCGTGGCGCTGGGCACGATCGCGCTCGACCTGTTCGTCGCGGTGATCGTGACATCGCTGCTGCGGCACCGCCTGCCGACCCGGCTCTGGCGCTGCGTGCACTGGTTCACCTATGCCATGGCGCCGATCGCGGTCACGCACGGATTGATGATGGCGAGCAGCACCGAACCACTCCTGCGCGGGGTGACCATCGGGTGTGGCCTCGCCATGGCGGCAGGCGCCGCCTGGCGCCTGCACGCCTCGGACGAGCACGCCCGGCGGCGCGCCGATATCGGGGATCAGGAGTGGGTATGACCACGGTGTCCGAGCTGGTGGCCGCCGCCGGTCTGACCGGACGTGGTGGCGCGGAATTTCCCACCGCCGTGAAGATCGATGCGGCCCGGCGCCACGATGCCGAACTCATCGTCAACGCGTGCGACGGCGAACTGGATGCACGCAAGGACGGTTGGGTGGTCGCTCGCTTTCTTCCCCGGGTACTCGAAGGCGCCCGCCACCTCACCCGGCAGCGCATCAGGGTGGCGGCGCACCGCGATTCCGAGACCCTCGCGACGTTGCAGGCGGCCGGTGTCGACACGCTGGCCGTCCCCCGCCGCTACGTCTCGTCGGAGGAGTCGGCACTGACTCAGCTGGCCCACGGTGGTGCGGCACGACCGCTCATGCGGTTCGAACCGATCGTCGCCGGCAGCCGTACCCGTACGGGCCGGCGGCTGCCGCCCACCCTGGTGCTCAATGCCGAAACCGTATGGCGCATCCAGCAGATCATCGAATTCGGCCCCGGCTGGTTCCGGTCCTACGGAACTCCCGACGAACCCGGGCCACGGCTGATCACCGTCGTCGACGGCGTCGGCGCTCCCGGGGTGTATCCCGGCGAGGCAGGCCTACCTGTCACCGAAATCCTGTACCGCGCAGGTGGACTGGTGTCGCCGATGCGAGCGCTGTGGATCGGCGGCCTCGGCGGGGGCTTCCTGAGCGGCACCAGCGCCCGGCGGGCGGCGTGGTCGCGGGCAGGGCTGGCGCCGTACGGGCTGCGGCCCGGAGCGGGGACCATTCGGGTGCTGGGCACACAGTGTGATCCGTGGGAGGAGATACTACGGGCCGTCACTTACGCGGCCGGCGAATCCGCCGGTCAATGCGGCCCCTGCATGTTCGGACTCCCTGCGGTGCGCGACGACGTTGCCGCGGTCGCCGCGGGGGACCGGGGTGAGGCGCTCGACCGGCTCGCACATCGGCTGGGGCAGTTGGCCGGCCGCGGTGCCTGCCGTTTCCCGGATGGGATCGCCGGATTTCTCGGCTCCGCATTACGCACGTTCACCGAAGAGGAGACCAGGTCGTGGCCATGATCAATCGGCTACTCGGTGCGGCGCGGCCGTCGGTGGGAAGTGTGCTGGCAATCGATCGGATCGCCTGCACCGGACACGGCATCTGCGCCCATATCCTCACCGGCACAATCGAACTCGATGAGTGGGGATATCCGATCCTGCACGAGGAAGCGCCCGACCCCGCCCTTGCCGCCGAAGCGGTCAAGCTGTGCCCGGCCAAGGCGCTGCGCTGGGTCGAGCGCCGGGATGTCCGCAGTCCGGAGTCCGGTCTGCTCCCGGAGTAGAGCCGGTGCTGCGGCCATGCCGGCCTCGCGGCCGCAGCACCGGTATTCGCGTCACCGTGTGAGGATGCGAGTCAAGGCATCGCGCAACCACGAGACAGCGGTGGCACCGCGGGAGTCCACGACATAGGTCGAATAGCTCTGGTGCACACCCGAGGAGAGGAACTGCTCTATCTGGGTCCGCCGTTGCTGCAGTGCCGGCGGAGCGAACTGACCGGCGAGCAGTCCGAGCCCACCCGCCTCGACGGCGGCGCCGAGCAGGTCGGAGCCGTGCCGGGCATAGTCGTCGAATCGCGCGGGGTCGGGGTTGGAGATCTCGGCGAGGAAGCCGGCGATGCGTCCGGCGAAATCGCCGGGTGGCATCGCGCAATACAGATCGCCTACGGCGCAGAAGGTGTAGGTGCGGTCGGCGATCCCGCCGAATCCGCCCGGGCGTGGACCGCCGGCTCCGGCACCTACGGTCGCGGGGCCGATGAGAGTGTCGGCCGGCGCGCGCCGGGGATCGGAGATCAGGCCGACGAGTGCGACCCGCTCCGGCGGCACCACGCCGGCCCCGGTGCCGATTTCGGCGGCGAAATCGCCCGCGGCGTCGGCGCCCTGGCTGTATCCGAGCAGTGCGATATCGGTCGACGCGCACATTCGTGCCATCGCGGCGACCGCGGTGCGCGTCTTGGTGAGGGCCTCGTGTTTGCTGCGCCCGTAGACCTCGGTCTCCCAGGGGAATGCGGTTGCGGCATAGGGGATGTAGTCGACCCGGACGTCGCCGGGGAGGCCATCCGCGCTCGCCGCGAGCAGACCCTCGGCAGGCTCGGCTTCGGAGGTCTCCCAGGTGCCCGGGACCGCTACCACGTACAACTGCGGGCACGGGCCGGGTGCGGCACTCGCGGGTGCGTTCGGTGGGAGGGTGCCCAGTGCCGCTGCGCTCGCTACCGCGGCGGCCGTGGTCTTCCATCGTGAACGGTTGGACATCTCGAACCCCCGAATCCACCGGATCGACATCGCCGTTCGATCGGAACGGACGTCGTCGATACGGTGTACGTCGTGGCGGCACGTTTGCAAATCGTGGAATAGTCATTAACTTACCAAGACAACGACGTGTCTGTTCGCGTTTTAGAGGATATATATATCGGAGTAATCGCCAGTTATATATCTGAATTGTCAGTCACTTATTGGCTTCTGTGGTCGCCGCTGACGATGGCTGGGTGCGCTGCGGCCGCGGTGGCAACGGTGCCGGATGCGCACGTAGGGTTCGACACGCACGCGCATGTGCTGCCCGACATCCATGCACCGACCACGAGGAGACCCACTGTGACCGAACTGCTGTCGTTGAGCCCGGACGAGTTGCTGACCACCACCCGTGCTGTGCGACGCCGGCTCGACCTGTCGCGGCCGGTGCCGCTGGAGGTCGTGCGCGAAGCGCTCGAGGTGGGCTTGCAGGCGCCCTCGGGAGGTAACCGGCAGCGGTGGCACTGGATCGTGCTGACCGATCCGGCACTCAAGGCGCAAGTCGCGGAGTACTACCGCCGTTCCTACCGTGCCTACCGGGAAGCGGGAGGCGCGCCCGCGAATGCGGCAGCCGCGCGGGTTGCCACGAGCTCGGACCATCTGGCCGAGGTGATGGCCGAGGTTCCGGTGCTGGTCATCGGAGCGATCGATACCGGCGGCGCCGAACTGCCCGCTAATCAGGCCGGGTTGTGGGGATCGCTGCTGCCGGCGGCGTGGAACCTCGCACTGGCGCTGCGTGCGCGCGGGCTCGGTACGGCGTGGACCACACTGCACCTGCAGTACGAACGTGAGGTCGCCGAAATCCTCGGAATTCCCGATCGGGTGCGGCAGGGAGTGCTACTTCCGGTCGCCTACACCAAGGGCACCGATTTCAAGCCCGGCCCGCGGGCGGATATGGATGCGGTGCTGCACGTCGACGGCTGGTGATCGAAGCCTGTTCCGGCCCGTGCCACGGCGTTTCGGCACAATCGCCCGGGGTACGCGGTGGGTGGAAGGCGTCGACAGCGGTTCGCAGGTGCCGGCGTCAGGCGGTACCCGTATCGACGCGAGGTGGAGGGAGCTGTGAACAGTGGGAACTACGGCGCGACCACAACGGTGCGAGTCCGGGTGCCCGCCGAACACCGGCAATTGACCCTGCTCGGCGCACTCACCGAAACCGCGTTACTGTTCGCCGATTTTCCCTTGGACGAGGTTGCCGACGTCCAGATCGCCATCGACGAGGTCGCTGCCGACCTGGCCGACACGGCCGTGCACGGTTCCACGCTGGAATGCGATCTGGCCGTGGACGACAGCCGAATCGCCGTGTGTATGAGCGCTTTCGCCTCGACCAGAGAGATCATCGATACTCGCGGGTTCAGTTGGCAGGTGATCCGTGCCGTCACCGACGCGCCGTCGATGGGAATCGGTGCCTACGACCGCGGCGCGGGTGGATACCCCGTGGCCGTCGAGTTCACCCGCTCCGGCGGGATACCGAGCGGAGATGCCGGAGCGGACACCCGGGCGGGCAGTAACGGTCGGGCAGACAGCTGAGCTCACCGCCGTCGGTGCTGCCCATCGACGTACCGAACTCGGAGGTCTACCGCCTTCGCCCGCCACCGGTCCGCATCGGCAGGGCGCCTCGTCCGTGCCGTGCAGTCGCGGCCGGTGACGCTGCCGCGGCGGGGAGTGCCGGCCCGTTCGTTCAGGAGTAGGCCGGATACTGGTACGCGTGCAGGGTTCGCGCCAGATGTGCGGCATTGCGAGCCAGGGTTGCGGTAGTGGTGGCCACCGCCTCCGGGGTTTCGTCCTTGTCGAGGTAGTCGACGCCGCTCATCGCCTCACCGTTCCAATACGTGCACCCCTGAGCCGGAACGGTGAACCCGATATCGTTCAACGATTGGAACAGATCGGCGACGATCTTGTGGGCGCCGTCCTCGTTGCCCACCACGGCCGCGATCCCCACCTTGTTCACCATGGCCGGCCGGTCGGCGTCGTCGGTGACCGAGAACTCGGCGTCGAGCCGCTCCAGGACACGCTGCGCGACCGAGGACATATGCCCCAGCCAGGTGGGGGTGGCGACGAGCAGGATATCGGCGGCGGAAATCCGGTCACGCAGCTGCGGCCACTGATCGCCGTCGCCTTCGTCGCGGGTGATGCCCGGTCGGATATCGAAGTCCACCGCGCGAACCGTCTTCCCGTGCACGCCGTGGCCGGAGAGCTCGCGAAGGACCTGCTCTGCGATCACCTCGCTGCTGGACCGATCCGGCGACGGCTTGAGCGTGCAGACGACGGCCACTGCGGTGAGAGAGTTGTTTCCCGAGGTGGCGGTGGTTTCGCTCATGGTTTCGCTCCTGCCGAGAATCGATGATGGCGGTATCTGTTCCGCGCGTACCCGGCCGGCGCGGCCCGAACCAGGTCGCGCCGGATCGGCAGGTGCGGTGATTGATCGAACAAGCGCCGGGTATGCGCGGGATATGGATATTTCGTGTCCGGAAGAGCCGGCTGTCCGGAACTCGGGGGCGACGGGGCAGGCAGGTGGATATGCACCGCTGCCGCGGTCGCGCGGGGAACTGTCCGGTGCGGTGCGCGCGCTGCTGCTCGGTGCCGGTGTGCCGGCGGTTTTCGATGTGGGCACGGCCGACCCCTACGGCGACGATCTGCAGCTGGCTCTGCATATGTGTTACGAATTACATTATGCCGGTTATGATTCCGTAGATCCCGCATTGGAGTGGGATCCGGATCTACTGCGATTGCGGGCGCGCCTGGAGGATCGGTTCCTGACAGCTATGCAGCGTGACACCGCGGGCGGCGAGGATGTGGGGCGGGCGCTCGACCGGCTGGTGCGCGAGCCCGCGCACCCCGGTGGTACCGGTGGGCACCTGTACGAACAGGGGCAGTGGTGGCAGGTGTGCGAATACTTCGCGCACCGTTCCATCTACCACCTGAAAGAGGCCGACCCGTACGCATGGGTGATTCCGCGGCTGCGCGGGGACGCCAAGGCCGGGCTGGTAGCCGTCGCCTACGACGAATTCGGCGGTGGGCGCGGTGCGAACATCCATGCCCGACTGTTCGCCGATCTCCTCGACGGTGCGGGGCTGGACAGCGGCTACCTGCATTATCTCGAGGCGGTGCCCGCCCCGATGCTCGCCGTGGTCAACATGATGTCGCTGTTCGGACTGCACCGGCGATTGCGGGGCGAACTGGTCGGACATTTCGCCACCGTCGAGATCACCTCACCGCCGGGGTCGCGCCGCATGGTCGACACGCTGCACCGACTGGACGCGCACCCGGCCTGCGTGCGGTTCTACGCCGAACATGTCGAGGCGGATGCGGTCCACGAGCAGGTGATGCGCCGCGACGTCATCGGCGACCTGCTGCGGCGTGAACCCGAACTGGCCGCTGCGGTGGTGTTCGGTATGCAGGCAACCGAACTGCTGGAGGACCGATTCGACCGCTTCGTGCTCGACCGCTGGGCCGCCGGCCGCAGTTCGCTCCGTGCCGTGAACGACGAACAAGAGGAGCGCGCTCGTGTCTTTCACTTCTGAACAGCGACCACGGGTCACCCTCACCAACGACGGTCCCGCCCTGATCGACGGCCCGGTCGACCTGGTCACCGAGGACGGGCGCACCGTGCACTGCGACCGCTTCGTGGTCGCGGTATGCACCTGCCGTCGTTCGAGTATCTATCCGCTCTGCGACACCTCGCACCGGCGCCACCGCCGCCCCGACGACGACTGATATCGCCACCCCCATCGGCGCGCTGCGAGCCCGCTCAGTCCGCGCCGCGAGCCACCGGAGCTGTTTCGCCGATCGAGTCGGGTCGGTCCGCGCGCACCACCACCAGCTGTTCCCGGTGCTGACCGGAGCCGAGCAGCCCGGCGGTCTCGAGGGCGCCGGCCCGGGACCGCAGCACCGGGCCGAACTCGACCGATGTCTGTGCCACCACCGCTGCCTTGAGCCCGCCCGCGCGCAGCCGGCCGATCGTGAGGTCGGGATCGCAGAGGGCCGAGTGCACGATCAGACCGGTCGCATTCGGGTTGAGCAGCCGGGGGAGTATCCGGCACAGCGGATCGAGAATATCCCTGCCCAGCGGTCCCGCATCCCACGCCCGGGCCCGCCCCCGCGCGCTCGCGCTGTTCGGGCCGGGCACATAGGGCGGATTGGCCAGTATCAGATCGTAACCGCCGTCGTGTTCCAGACGCGTCGAGTCCTCGTGCCGCAACTCCACCCGCACCCCGTGGAACCGGCAATTCAGCCAGGTAGAGACCAGGGCCCGCCATGAGATGTCGACAGCCGTAACACTTCCCGCACCGCCGCACGCGGCGTGTATCGCCAGTGCACCGGTCCCGGTGCACATGTCCAGAACCCGTCCGCCCCGCGGAATCGAAGGGTCCGCGGCGGCGCGCAGTAACAACTCCGTATCGGCCTGCGGCCGGTAGACCCCGGGCAATCGCAACAGGTACATGTGGGCCGCATACCCCGTTACGGCCGGTCGACGCATCCGAAATCGGTGCGCGGGTGCCGAATCCGCTGTGTTCGGCGTCGCGATCCCGCAAGCCCGGCCGAGTTCGCGCCGTACCGGACAGGTTGCTGCTGGTCGGGCCGCGGTCGAATGCGTCGCCGTGGTGGTTCGCAGCCCACACGGTGGTAGCGGGCGCCGGTGCTCGGACACCTTCGTGGGCCGCCTGGACCGAACCGGCGGCGCCCGCTCGGGATCGACACGGACAGCCTGCGGGGTATCGACACGTAGCCCGCGGGTATCGACACCAGCAGCCCGTGGGGTCGACACGAATATCGTGAACGCAACGACCGATGGGGAACGGGTAACCCGATCCCTGTGCTCGCATCGGGCATCGAATGCTGTCGATGTGCTGTGGTCCGGGAAGCGTGCGATTCGGGTGCCGGAGCAAGGAGTGCGCCCGTTGCATTTGTGTGCTGGCTTTGTTGTGATCGCGTGAATATCGGAGTGTTCCCGGCGGCCGAAGCGGATCATGGTGCGGGTCAACGATGTCGGGTGGAGACGAGTAGCGACAGTGACTGTAGCTGAGGAATCGTCGGAGAATTCGCGTGAGCCGGAAGGCTCGAAAAGGTCAGGGGGGTCGGAACAGTCTGGGAGACCGGAGAATTCGGAGAGTTCGAAGCGGCCGGAAAATTCGCAGCAACAACCATCGGAACCGGCGGTCGGAGTCGGGAAACCCCCGGTGCCGAGTTGGCGAGCCGGAATAGATATGCCGATCACGGTGGTCGCGGCCACCCTGACGATCGCTTTTCTTGTTGTCGGCGTGTCGTTCTCGGGACAGACGAAGGATATCGCCAAGGACGTGTACGCCGACATTTCGAGACAATTCGGCTGGGTCTTCGTCTTGGCGACGGCCGGTTTCGTCTTCTTCATCCTGTATCTGGCGTTGAGTAGATACGGTCGCGTGAAACTCGGTGATCCGGACGAGAAACCGGCGTACTCGACGTTCTCCTGGATCGCCATGATGTTCGCGCTCGGTGTCGGGATCGGCCTGATCTTCTACGGTGCCTACGAGCCGGTTGCGTTGTGGGCGGATCCGCCGCCCGGGGGACCTGCCGCCCGCACCGACGAGGCTGCCGTGGTCGGCGTGCAGTACGCGATCTTCCATTGGGCGCTGCACCCGTGGGCGTTCTTCGGTGTCGCGGGGCTGGCCTTCGCCTATACGACCATCCGGAAGGGCCGGCCTTCGCTCGTCAGCGCCACCCTGCGGCCACTGCTGGGTAAACGATCCGATGGCCCGGTCGGGCGAAGCATCGACACCTGGGTGGTGGTGACCACGACGGTCGGAAATGCGGTCACGCTGGGGCTCGGTGTGCTGCAGATCGTCGCAGGCCTCGAATCCGTCTCGGGCATCGTCGAGTCCACGCTGGTCCTGACTGTGGTGGTCGGCGTGCTCACCGCTGGGTTCATCGTCTCGGCGGTTGCGGGCGTGGACAAAGGCATCAAGCGGCTTGCCGACTTCAACACACTGCTCGCCATTGCGCTCGGACTGTTCGTGCTGGTATTCGGGCCGGCGCGGTTCATCCTGGACCTGATGTCGGAGGCGCTGGGTGGCTATATCTTCAATTTCCTGCCGATGTCGTTCCAGACCGGCGCCTTCGCCGACGGCGAGTGGATGCAGAACTGGACCATCTTCTTCTGGGCGTGGGGGATCTCGTGGGCGCCCTACGTCGGCAGCTTCCTCGCGAAGATATCTCGCGGGCGGACGATCCGTGAGTACGTCTTCGGGGTGCTGATCGCGCCGAGTATCGCCACGATCGTATGGTTCGCCATCCTCGGCGGTGCCACCTTGGATCTGCAGATCAGCGGGAAGAGCGACGTCGTGGCCGTTGCGAAGGGCGACGACCAGGCGGCGTTCTTCGCAGTCCTGAACGCGTTCCCGCTGTCCACCGTGACCAGTATCGCGGTCATCGTCCTGGCCGGTGTGTTCTTCGTCAGCGGCGCCGACGCCGGGGCGATCGTCCTCGGCACCTTCTCCTCGAAGGGCACCGAAGATCCGAAGAAGTGGCTGGTCGTCGGGTGGGGACTGTTGGTCGGTGTGGTCGCGCTGGCGCTGCTGGTGATCGGCGGGCTGGACGGCCTGCAATGGGGAGCGATGATTGTCGCCTGTCCGTTCGTCCTGGTCCTGGTCGCGATGTGTATCGGGCTCTGGAAGGAGCTGCGCGCCGATGTGGCCGCTGGCCGGGTCCCGATGGTGAGTCCGTACCGGTCCGGCCGTGCCGCTCACTGGGAAGAAAAGTCCGCGGTCGGCGCGGAGGATGAAAAGCTCGGAGGATGAGTACAGCTGCCGACACGACTGCGATCCCCGAACTTCGTGAATTGCCGACCGAGAAGGGTGTGCTGCGCTACCGCGAGAAGGGGGACGGCCCGCCGCTGTTGCTGCTGCACGGTTCCGGTCCGGGCGTCACCGGATGGCGGAATTTTCGCGGCAACCTGGACACCTTCGCCGAGCACTTCCGGACCCTGATCCTGGAACTCCCCGGTTTCGGCGTCAGTGACAGCTTCGGCGCCGTCCATCCGATGATGTCGGCAGGGGCCGCGGTGACCGCGTTCCTGGACGGTCTCGGGCTGGACAAGGTACGCATCATCGGTAATTCGATGGGCGGATTCGTCGCCACCGACTTCGCGCTCGCCGCCCCGGAACGGGTGGAGCGGATGGTCACCATCGGTGGCATCGGCACCAACGTGTTCAGCCCGCAGCCCGGAGAGGGCATCATCCGGCTGGGCGAGTTCGTCGACAACCCCAGTCGTGAGGCGCTGGTGGCGTGGCTGCGTTCGATGGTCTACAACCCGGCACTGGTGACCGAGGAACTGATCGCCGAACGCTGGGAGCAGGCCACCGATCCGGAGACGCTGGAGAATTCCCGCCTGATGTACGGGCGTGAGGCGCTGGAGCGGATGCGGGCGGCGCAACAAGCCTCGGATGCGGTACCGGGCTGGGCGAAGCTGGGCAACCTCAGCGTGCCCACACTGGTCACCTGGGGCCGTGACGACCGCGTGAGCCCGGTCGACATGTCGCTGCTGCCGATGCGGATGCTGCGCAACGGCGAGGTCCATATCTTCCCCAATTGCGGCCACTGGGTGATGATCGAACAGAAGCAGGCGTGGGAGGACGTCGTGCTGGCGTTCCTGCGGCGATCGGCCGACTAGTTTATCCCTTCCAGTTCGGACCAGGAGTTCCGTAGATGTCATACACAGTGCTCGACAACATTGTCGCGATCGCCGACGAGATCGCCGCCGCCGCCGAGGAGGGGGAGACGCTGGGCCGGCTGCCCGACGGGATGGCCACGCAGCTCAAGGGCGCCGGGCTGATCCGGTTGTTGCAGCGCAAGAAGTACAACGGTTTCGAGGCGCATCCGCGCGAATTCGCCGAGACGGTGATGAAGACCGCGAGCATCTACGGTTCGGCCGGGTGGGTCGGTGGCATCGTGGGTGTGCATCCGTGGCAGTTGGCGTTCGCCGACCCGAAGGTGCAGGACGAAA
This sequence comes from Nocardia vermiculata NBRC 100427, assembly GCF_001613265.1. GTDB lineage: Bacteria > Actinomycetota > Actinomycetes > Mycobacteriales > Mycobacteriaceae > Nocardia > Nocardia vermiculata. The sequence goes on along the minus strand of NZ_BDCA01000015.1, from coordinate 23,821 downwards.
TCCTGGGCGCCGACAGCGATACCTGGCAGGCTTCGCCGTACATGCCGGCCGGGATCGCGGTGCCGCAGGACGGCGGCTACGTGCTCAACGGCCGGTGGCAGTTCTCCTCCGGTACCGACCACTGCGACTGGATCTTCTTGGGCGCCATGATCGGTGACGCCGAAGGTAAGCGGGTGATGCCGCCCACGAGTCTGCACGTGATCCTGCCGCGGGCGGATTACGAGATCGTTGCCGACTCCTGGGATGTGGTCGGGCTGCGGGGGACCGGCAGCAAGGACATCGTCGTCAAGGATGCGTTCGTTCCGGCATATCGGGTGATGGACGCGTCGAAGGTGATGGACGGGACCGCGGCGCGGGAGTACGGGGTCACCGAGACGCTCTACAAGATGCCGTGGTCGACGATGTTCCCGCTGGGAATCACCTCCGCGACGATCGGCATCTGCGAGGGTGTGCTGGCGGCCGGGGTCGACTACCAGCGCAACCGGGTCGGCGCGGCCGGAAATCTGATCAAGGACGATCCGTACGTGCTGCATGCGCTGGCGGAGTCGGCCTCCGAGATCGACGCGGCGCGCCAGCAGTTGCTGGCCAATGTGGACCGGATCTTCGATCTGGTGGATCGCGGCGAGGAGATCGATTTCGCGGCGCGTGCGCAGGTCCGCCGGGATCAGGCGCGGGCGGCGTGGCGTGCGGTGCGCGCGGCGGACGAGATCTTCGACCGGGCGGGTGGTAACGCGCTGCGGATGGACTATCCGTTGCAGCGGTTCTGGCGCGACGCCCATGCGGGTCTGCATCACGCCATCCATGTCACCAGCACCACCTATCACGGTGCGGCCATGTCCTCGCTCGGGGTAGAGGTGCCCCCGGGGCCGCTACGCGCGATGATCTGATTTCGTCCCGTTACGACATCCGCCGCCCCCGTATCGAAATCGGGGGCGGCGGATGTCGTTGTCGGCTATGCGGTGAAAGTGGCAGTGACCCTGCCGATTTCGGAGATCTCGGCGTCGTAGGTGGTCCCTGCGGTCACCGTGACGACAGGCCCGAGTGCACCGGACAGAATCACTTCTCCGGCCCGCAGCGGCGAACCGTAGGTGCGGCTCATATTCGCCAGCCAGGCCATCGCCTCCCAGGGGCTGCCCAGACAATCCGAGCCGCGCCCCGAGGACACCTGCTCCCCGGCGACCGTCATCGACATGACGACCCGGGTCAGGTCGGGCGCCTCGCTGACCGGCAGTGAGTCGCCGAGCACGAACAGCCCCGACGAGGCGTTGTCGGCCACGGTATCGGCGAAACTGATGTCCCAGTTCGCGATCCGGCTGTCGACGATCTCGAATGCGGCGAACACTCGTGTGACGTAGGCGGGGGCCTGCTCCGCGGTGATCGCCTCGTCGATATCCGCGGACAGGACGAACCCGACCTCGGCCTCGATGCGTGGCTGCAGGAGCCGTCCGAAATCGACCGCTGCATCGTCGGTACAGTCGAAATCGTCCAGCAGCACCCCGAAGTCGGGCTGGTTCACGCCGAGCTGGCGTTGCACCGCGGGGGAGGTCAAGCCGACCTTACGGCCGATGACGGTGCGCCCCGCGGCCAACCGCGCGGCGATGTTGCGTTCCTGCACGCGGTACGCGGCATCGAGGTCTTCGCTGCCGATGAGATCGCGAACGGGCGCGCACGGCGTTTTCGTGGCTTCCGCTGCGGCGAGCCGATCGGCCGCGGCGACGAGTGCGGTCTGTTCCACCGAGGTCATGATCCGACCACCGCTGCCGCATCGGCGGGCACGGCCCGGCCCTCGGCCACCATGGTCAGCGCGATGTCGACGATCATGTCCTCCTGGCCGCCGACCAGGTGGCGGCGTCCCGCCTCCATCAGCAGGGTCCGGACATCGATGCCGTACTTCTCGCTGGCGGCCTCGGCGTGGCGCAGGAAGCTCGAATACACGCCGGCGTAGCCGAGTGTCAGCGTCTCCCGGTCCACCCGGACCGGCCGGTCCTGCAGCGGCCGCACCAGGTCGTCGGCCGCATCCTGCAGGGCGAACACGTCGCAGCCGTGTTTCCACTCCAGCAGGTCGGCGACGGCGATGAACGCTTCGATCGGCGTATTACCCGCTCCCGCACCGTGTCCCGCGAGCGATGCGTCCACCCGCAGCGCGCCGTGTTCGACCGCGGTCACCGAATTCGCTACCGACAGCGACAGATTCTCGTGGGCGTGGATCCCGATCTCGGTGCCCTCGTCCAGGATGTCGCGGTAGGCCCGCACGCGTTCGCCGACCCCGTTCATGGTGAGGCGACCACCGGAATCGGTGACGTAGACGCAGTGCGCCCCATAGCTTTCCATCAGTTTTGCCTGGGCGGCGAGCTCGGCGGCGGGCGCCATATGGCTCATCATGAGGAAGCCGGAGACGTCCATGCCGATCTCGCGGGCGGTCTCGATGTGCTGGGCGGAGACGTCGGCCTCGGTGCAGTGGGTGGCAACCCGGACCGAACGGACGCCGAGATCGTAGGCGCGACGCAGGTCGTGTGCCGTGCCCACACCGGGAAGCAACAGCGTGGTCAGCCGGGCGCGGCTGATGTTGGCGGCCGCCGCCTCGATCCATGCCCAGTCGCTGTGCGAGCCGGGACCGTAGTTCACCGACCCACCGGCCAGCCCGTCACCGTGGGCGACCTCGATGGCGTCGACTCCGGCCGCGTCGAGCGCGGCGACGATGCGGCCGACGTTGTCGGGGGTGATCCGGTGCCGGACCGCGTGCATACCGTCACGCAGGGTGACGTCTTGAACGAACAGGGTGGTCATCGGAGGTTCTCCTTCTGAGCCGAATTCGCGGCGATACGCTCGGCGACCTGCAGTCCGGCCGAGGTCATGATGTCGAGATTGCCCGCGTAGGCGGGCAGGTAGTGGGCGGCACCCTCCACCTCGAGGAAGACCGAGACCCGATGGGTCGGCCGGGTCCCGGTGCCGTCGGCGAGCAGCGTATGCACCGGCTGGTCGGCGGGAATCGGGTCGATCTGCACGTCCTGCTTGAGCCGGTAGCCGGGCACGTAGGCCGCCACGTCGCCGACCATCTTGGCCACCGAGGCGCGGATCTGCTCGTGGGTGTCCGCATCGTCCGCCGCTACCAGGCAGAAGACCGTGTCGCGCATGATCAGCGGCGGCTCGGCCGGGTTGAGGATGATCACGGCCTTACCGCGCGCGGCGCCGCCCACCACCTCGATCGCGTGCGAGGTGGTCTCGGTGAACTCGTCGATATTGGCGCGGGTGCCCGGACCGGCGGACTTCGAGGCGATCGAGGCCACGATCTCGGCGTAGGCGACGGGTGCGACGCGTGATACCGCGGCCACGATCGGGATCGTCGCCTGTCCACCGCAGGTCACCATGTTCACATCGGGTGCGTCGAGATGATCGTCGAAGTTGACCGCGGGGACCACGAACGGCCCGATCGCGGCAGGGGTGAGGTCGATCAGCCGCTTACCGAGCGGGGTCAGCCGAGCATGATTGACCTCGTGCGCCTTGGCGGAGGTGGCGTCGAAGACGATGTCGATCTCGTCGAAGTTCGGCAGCGCGATCAGGCCCTCGACCCCTTCGTGGGTGGTGGGGACGTTCATCGCGGCGGCACGGGCCAGGCCGTCGGAGGCGGGATCGATGCCGACCATGGCCGCCATTTCGAGGTGTTGTGAATGTCGCATGACCTTGATCATCAGGTCGGTGCCGATGTTGCCCGACCCGATGATCGCAACCTTGGTGCGAATACTGTTCTCGCTCAATGGATTGCCTCCGGTAGTGGTGAGCTGGGTGTCGATGCCCCGTGATAGCCAGTCCACCGCGCGACGCCGCAAACGGCCAGTAGAATGGTCCACTGAATGAACCAGTAGCCCGAAGGAAGTGTGATGACCGCAGAGCTCGACGACCGGTCGGTGCTGGGCCGGGCGCTGCGCATCTTGTATGCCTTCGGTATCGAGGATCAGGCAGTCGGCCTGTCGGAACTGACCCGGCGCACCGGGCTGCCGAAGGCGACGGTGCACCGCATCTGCGGCGATCTGGTTGCCGCGCGCTTGCTCACCACCTCGGCCGCGGGGTACCGGCTCGGCCGTGGTCTGTTCGAACTCGGTATGCGCGCTGCCGCCGAGCGCACCCTGCTCGAATTGGCGATGCCGTTCATGCAGGACCTGTTCACGCGCACCGGTGAGACGGTGCATCTCGCCGTCCTCGACGGCGACGAGGTGGTGTATGTCGGTAAGGTCGGCGGGCACCGGCAGGCACCGGCACCCTCCCGTGTGGGTGGGCGAATGCCGCTGTACTGCACCGGCATCGGCAAGGCACTGCTGGCCTATTCCGATCGTGGCACCATCGACCGCATTCTGAGCGGCCCGCTGATCCGCCGCACGCCGCGCACCCTGGTGGTTCCCGGACTGCTGCACACCCAGCTGCAGAATGTGCGCGAACAGGGTGTGGCCTACGAGTACGAGGAATCCGCCATCGGGGTCGTCTGTGTGGCGGCACCGATTCTCGGCACCGACGACCGGCCGCTGGCGGCTCTGTCGATCACCGGCCCGGCCACCCGGTTCCAGCCGGACAAACATGCACCCTCGGCTCGGGCCGCCGCTGCCGGGGTGGCATCCATTCTGGCCCGGCGGGCGCAGCTGTCCGCATGAGCAGCGCCGGACTCGAACCACGCACCGTGGTGACCGCGGCCGATCCGGGCAACCGGTTCAGTGCTGTGTCCAGTCGGGTTGTCGCAGGTCCGCGACCCGGGTGTCGCGCCCCAGCAGCACCACGTCGCGGAATTGCAGCAGCATCGCGCCCGTCGGGGCGTGGATCGTCATCTTCTCCCCGAGTCTCATCTGCAACAGCGGGGTGCCGTCCGGCTGCGACGCCCAGTGCGGCACGTCGTCTGCGGCGAGTCGGTCGAGGGGAACGTGGTGGACCGCGTGCACTTCGTGATTGGAGGTGACCGTGACAGGCTCGCTCGGCACCACGACGATCGGCGTGATGGCGAAGCCGGAGGAGGCCGGGAAATCATCGAGCCGGCCCAGCACGTCCTCGGGTTTCGCGAGGATGCCGATCTCCTCGTGCAATTCGCGCAGACCCGCCTCGATCACGGTCTCCCCGTCCTCGAGGCGGCCGCCCGGCAACGCCCATTGGCCCGCATTGCGTCCCCGGTAGGCCCGCTTGATCACGATGACGCAGGGCTGCCCCTCGTGTTCGACCACGCAGCAGACCACGGTCGCCCGCCGCATCTCGGGCAGATAGGCCGTGGTCCGGAAGCTGAACTCGCGCAACCGCATCGTCGCAACTTCCTGGAATTCCCGCATGCTCATCATTCGATGGTCTCATCCGGCATCGGTCAGGACGCCGCCGAGAACCCGGCCCACGGATCTGATCGGCCGGGGCCGGGGCGGGCTACCGCAGTGCGCGCTTGAGTAGTTTTCCGCTCTGATTCCTCGGCAGTTCGTCGGTGAAAACGACACGCTTGGGCACCTTGAACGGGGCGATCATGCCCTTGACATGGGCGATCAGTGCTTCGGCCGTGGCGTCGGCACCTTCGCGCAAGACCACGACGGCGGTGATCGCCTCGATCCACTTCTCGTCCGGAGTACCGATCACCGCTACTTCGGCGACCGCCGGATGGGTGTAGATCGCGTCCTCGACCTCTCGGGAGGCCACCAGGATGCCGCCGGTATTGATCACATCCTTGATCCGATCGACCACGGTGATGAACCCCGACTCGTCGCGGGTGACCAGATCACCGGAGTGGAACCAGCCGTCCCGGAAGGCGTCGGCGGTGGCCTCCGGGTTGTCCCAGTAGCCACGGCACAGCTGCGGTGAGCGGTAGAGCACCTCACCGGATTCTCCGGCGGGCACGTCGTTGCCGTCGGCGTCGACCACCCGCGCCTCGACGAAGTACACCGGCCGCCCGCACGACGACGGCCGATCGGCGTGTTCCTCGGGCCGCAGCACCGCGGCCAGGGGGCCGATCTCCGACTGTCCGAAGCAGTTGTAGAACCCCAGGTCCGGATAGCGTTCCCGCAGCCGGTTCAACACCGTGACCGGCATGATCGAGGCACCGTACTGGGCCTTGCGCAACGAGGACAGATCGCGGTGCTCCAGATCCGGATGATTCGACAGCGGCACCCACACCGTCGGGGCCAGGAACAGCGAACCGATCCGGTCGGCCTCCACCCGGCGCAGGATCTCCGGGATGTCCGGCGTGGCCATCAGCTGCACGCTCGCCCCGACCGACAGATACGGCAGCATGAACACGTGCATGCCCGCCGAGTGATACAGCGGCATCGCGACGAGTGGGTTGTCCTCGGCTCGTAGCTCCAGCGCGATCACCGCGGAGACGTATTCGAAGATCAGCGCCTCGTGGGTCATCATGGCGCCCTTGGGCTTCGAGGTGGTACCCGAGGTGTAGAGCAGCTGGGCCAGATCGGTCGCGCTCGCACGGGGAGCGAAATCGGCGACCTCGCCGCTGCCGGCGATCGCGAGCAGCGACCCCTCGGTGTCGCGCAGCGGTATCACGTGTTCCACCGTGCCGAGATCCGGGCGCACCGCGTCGAGGGTGGTGGCGAGCGCCGGGTCGACCAGCACCGCACGCGCGCCGGATTGTGCGACGAGATAGGTCAGTTCGTCGCCGGTGAGGGCATAGTTCACCGGAACGTGCACCAGCCCCGCGCGGGCGCAGGCCAGAAACCCGATCACGTAGGCGTCGGAGTTCGTACCGTAGGCGGCGACCCGATCGCCGGGGTCCAGGCCGAGCCCGGCGAGATGGTGGGCGGCCCGGGTGACCGCGTCGTCGAGCTCGCGGTAGGTACGCGCCCGTCCGTCGAAGGTCAGTGCGATGTGCTGCGGGACCTTCACCGCCGAACGACGCAGTACGCCGTCGATGGTGTGGGTGCGCGGATCGAGGTTCATGGACGCAAGATTATAGGACGTCCAACTAACTTAGGGGGTGTTTTCCCGGTCCTCGAGACGTTCTCCGGTGTTTTTTCGCTATACGTGCCGGTAACACCAGCGCGGTGTGTACGTACAAGCAATACGGGTGCACACTTCGTGGGTCCGGCAGTCGCAAAGTGCCGTCCGCTCGGGACGGCGCGGTGGAGTGGAAGGGAGTTGGCGCGCGTGTTCAGCCGCATTGCCATCGTGAATCGGGGTGAAGCAGCCATGCGGCTCATCCACGCCGTCCGGGATCTGGCTGCGGAGACCGGGGAACATATAGAAACCGTCGCTCTCTACACCGACGTCGACCGCAACGCCATGTTCGTGCGCGAGGCCGATATCGCCTACGACCTCGGGCCGGCGTCCGCGCGTCCGTACCTGGACCTCAAGGCGCTCGAGCAGGCGCTGCGCGAGACCAAGGCGCAGGCCGCCTGGGTCGGCTGGGGTTTCGTCGCCGAGGACCCGGCCTTCGCCGAACTCTGTGAGCAGATCGGCATCACCTTCATCGGCCCCAGCCCCGAGGCCATGCGCAAACTCGGCGACAAGATCGGCGCCAAGCTGATCGCCGAAGAGGTCGGAGTACCGGTCGCGCCGTGGAGCCGCGGCGCCGTCGAATCCCTCGAGGCCGCGGTCGAATCCGCCGCCCAGGTCGGCTATCCGCTGATGCTGAAGGCCACCGCCGGTGGTGGCGGACGCGGTATCCGCGTGATCACCAACGAGGCCGAACTCGTCGACGCCTACGAGCGCACCAGCCAGGAGGCCGCGCGCGCCTTCGGTAGCGGCGTCGTCTTCCTCGAGCGCCTGGTCACCGGCGCCCGCCACGTCGAGGTCCAGGTGATCGCCGACGGTCAGGGCACCGCCTGGGCACTGGGTGTGCGCGACTGCTCGGTACAGCGGCGCAACCAGAAGATCATCGAAGAATCGGCGTCGCCGGTGCTGAGCGCCGAGCAGACCGCCGAACTGAAGGCGTCGGCGGAGCGGCTGGCGGTGGCGGTCGACTACCGCGGCGCGGCGACCGTCGAATTCCTGTACCACCCCGGTGATCAGCTGTTCGCCTTCCTCGAGGTCAACACCCGCCTGCAGGTGGAACATCCGATCACCGAGTCGACCACCGGCGTCGATCTGGTGCGTGCCCAGCTGCACGTCGCCTCGGGTGGCCGGCTCGAGGGCGAACCGCCTGCCGAGCGCGGCCACGCCATCGAGGCCCGGCTCAACGCCGAAGATCCCGATCGCGACTTCGCGCCCGCGCCCGGCCGTATCGCACTGCTGGATCTGCCGGCCGGTCCCGGCATCCGCGTCGACACCGGCGTCGGAGCGGGCGACACCATCCCTGCCGACTTCGATTCCATGATCGCCAAGATCATCGCCTACGGCCGCGACCGGTCCGAGGCCATGGCCCGGCTGCGCCGCGCGGTGGGCGAGACCCGCGTGATCATCGAGGGCGGCGCCACCAACAAGAGCTTCGTCCTGGACCTGCTGGACCAGCCCGAGGTGATCGACGCCAGTGCCGACACCGGCTGGATCGACCGGGTGCGTGGCGAGGGCCGGCTGATGACCCAGCGGCACACCGGCATCGCCCTGGCCGCGGCCGCCATCGACGCCTACGAAGAGGAAGAGCGGGCCGAGCGCGACCGCCTGCTGTCCACCGCCGCCGGTGGCCGTCCACAGGTGCAGCACGAGAGTGGCCGGCCGCTGGACCTGAAACTGCGGGGGGCGAGCTACCGCCTGCGGGTGGCGCGGGTGGGTGCCAACCGGTTCCGCATCGGGATCGAGTCCGGCGCCGACATCCACACCGCCGATGTGAGCTTGGAACGGTTCGACCGCCACACCGGCCAGATCGTGGTCAACGGTGTCCGGTACCGCTTGGTCACCGGTACACACGGCCCCACCCATGTGGTCGATGTCGACGGTGTGACGCACCGCGTCAGCCGGGACGAGGGCGGCGTGGTCCGCTCGCCCGCACCGGCTCTGGTGGTCGCCAAGCCGCTCGAGGTCGGTGCCGAGGTGGAGGCCGGCGCACCGATCCTGGTGCTGGAGAGCATGAAGATGGAAACGGTGCTGCGCGCACCGTTCAAGGCCCGCCTCAAGGAGTGCGCGGTCGCGGTCGGCAGCCAGGTGGAGGCCGGTGCGCCGCTGCTGCGGCTGGAGCCGATCGCCGACGACGACACCGATACCGCCGACGAGGCGCAGGGCACCGAAACGGTCGAGCTGGGCCTGCCCGACGCGCCGGCACAGCTACTGGCCCACGAGCGCACCGCCCGGGGACAGGAAGGGCTGCGCGGCCAACTGCTCGGCTTCGACGTCGATCCGCACGACGAGGGCCGCATCCTCGCGGACTACCTGGTCGCGCGCCGTGCGGCCATCGCCGACAACCGTCGCCCGCTCGCCGAGGAACTCGAACTGGTGGACTTGTTCACCGACCTCGCGGAGCTGAGTCACAACCGATTCTGGGGCGAAGACGGCGGGCCGGGCCATGTGCACAGCGCCCGCGAGTACTTCCACACCTACCTGCAGAGTCTCGACGTCGAGCGCGCCGGGCTGCCGCAGTCCTACCAGACCAAACTGGCCAAGGCGCTCGGGCATTACGGTGTCACCGAACTCGATCGCAGTGCGGCACTGGAGGCCGCGGTGTTCCGGGTCTTCCTTGCTCAGCAGCGCCCGCAGGACACGGTCACGATCGTCACGTCGCTGCTGCGTGAATGGCTGAACGAGCCGGTGCCGGACCGGGCGTTGCAGGAGCCGGTCGGTCTGGCCCTCGAACGCTTGGTCGCCGCGACCCAGGTGCGGTTCCCGGTGATCGCCGATCTCACCCGCGGCGTGGTGTACGCCTGGTTCGGTCAGCCGCTGCTGCGGCGCAACCGGGCCCGCGTCTACACCGATGTCCGCAAACACCTGAGCCACCTCGACGCCCAGCCGCAGGCCGCCGATCGCGCGGACCGGATCTCGGAGATGGTGCGCAGCACCGAGCCGTTGGTTCGCCTGCTCGCTCAGCGTCTGGGCCGCGGTAAGCCGGACAACGCGGTGATGCTCGAGGTACTCACCCGGCGCTACTACGGCAACAAGGGTCTGACCAGTGTCCGCATCGAGGAGGTCGGCGGCTGCACCTTCGTCGTCGCCGAACGTCGCGGTGTGAGCCTGGTATCGGCGGCGGTGAACTTCGACGCTCTCGATACGGTGCTGGCCGGGCTGGGTGAGCTGGCCGGTGGTGCCGCCTCCATCGAGGCCGACATCTACCTGTCGTGGGAGCGTCAGCCCGAGGACTTCGATGCCGCGGCTGCCGCGCTGCAGGAGGTACTGGGCGCCCGCTCGCTGCCGAATCAGGTGCATCGCATCACCACCACGGTCGCGGGCAGCGGTGGCGCAGTCATGCACCACCACTTCACCTTCCGGCCGACGGCCACCGGCCTGGAAGAGGAACGCCTCATCCGTGGCCTGCATCCCTATATCGCCGAGCGTATGCAGATGCGCCGGTTGCGCAAGTTCGACCTCACCCGGCTGCCGTCCTCCGACGAGGAGGTCTACCTGTTCCGCGGTGTGGCCAAGGAGAACCCGGCCGACGAGCGTCTGGTTGCCTTCGCCCAGGTCCGTGACCTGACCGCACTGCGCGATCACGACGGCCGCCTGCTAGCCCTGCCCACCGCGGAAAGCACCGTCGCCACCTGTGTCGACTCCATCCGCCGGGCGCAGTCGCGGCGCGGGTCGGCCAAGAATTTCCGCACCAACCGCATCGTGCTCTACATCTGGCCGCCGCTGGATGTGACTCGTGCGGAACTGGATACGATCGTCGGCCGCGTCGAGCCCGCGACCGAGGGTGCGGGTCTCGAGGAGATCCTGCTCATCGCGCGCCAGCCCGATCCGAAATCCGGTGAGCTGCAGAAGATCGTGGTGCGGATCCGGTTCGACGGCGCTGGTGGCGGCACCGAGGTCAGCGTCGGTGAACGCACCGACGATCCGGTCGAGCCGCTGGACGAGTACCGGCAGAAGGTGCTGCGCGCGAGCAGCCGCGGCACCGTCTACCCGTACGAACTGACCGGCCTGCTCGGCGATTTCACCGAGTACGACCTGGGCACCGAGGCCGAGAGCACCCTGGTGCCGGTCGACCGCCCGAAGGGCAACAACACCGCGGCCATGGTCGCCGGTGTGGTCACCACCGTGACCGACCGCCATCCCGATGGCGTGACCCGGGTGGTGCTGCTCGGCGATCCGACGAAATCGCTGGGCGCCCTGTCGGAACCGGAATGCCGGCGCGTGATCGGCGCCCTGGATCTGGCCGAGCGGCTGCAGGTGCCGCTGGAGTGGTACGCGCTGTCCTCCGGCGCGCGGATCTCCATGAAATCCGGCACCGAGAACATGGACTGGGTGGCGGCCGCGCTCAAGCGCATCGTCGAATTCACCCAGGACGGTGGTGAGATCAATATCGTGGTCTCCGGCATCAACGTCGGCGCGCAGCCGTACTGGAATGCCGAGGCGACGATGCTCATGCACACCAAGGGCATCCTGGTGATGACACCGGATTCGGCCATGGTGCTCACCGGTAAACAAGCACTCGACTTCTCCGGTGGCGTCTCGGCCGAGGACAACTTCGGTATCGGCGGTTACGACCGGGTGATGGGTCCCAACGGTCAGGGCCAGTACTGGGCACCGGACCTGAACTCCGCGCGCGATGTGCTGATGTCGCACTACGACCACACCTACATCGCGCCAGGTGAGCAGGCCCCGCGCCGCGCGCCGACCACCGACCCGGTGGACCGCGATGTGTGCGATTTCCCGCACACACTGCCGGAGAGCGATTTCACCACGGTCGGTGAGATCTTCTCTTCGACCGCCAACCCGGACCGTAAGAAGCCCTTCGATATTCGCACCGTGATGCGGGCGCTGTCGGATCAGGATCACCCGGTGCTGGAGCGGTGGGCCGGGATGGCCGATGCGGAGACCGCGGTGGTGCAGGACGCGCACCTGGGCGGAATCCCGGTGTGCCTGCTGGGCATCGAGTCCCGCGGTGTGCCGCGACGCGGATTCCCCGTGACCGACGGTCCCGATACCTACACCGCGGGCACGCTGTTCCCGCAATCGTCGAAGAAGGCTGCGCGGGCGATCAACGCGGCCAGCGGCAACCGTCCGCTGGTGGTGCTGGCGAACCTGTCGGGCTTCGACGGTTCGCCGGAGTCGCTGCGCAAACTGCAGCTCGAGTACGGTGCCGAAATCGGCCGCGCAATCGTCAATTTCCGTGGTCCGATCGTGTTCTGCGTGATCTCGCGGTACCACGGCGGCGCGTTCGTGGTGTTCTCGAAGGCGCTGAACCCGAATATGACGGTGCTCGCCCTCGAGGGCTCGTTCGCCTCGGTGCTCGGCGGTGCCCCCGCCGCGGCCGTGGTGTTCGCCGGCGATGTGAACACTCGCACCGCCCGCGATCAGCGTGTTCGTGATCTGGAGGCCCGCGTCGCCGATGCCGCCGGTCCCGAGCGCGCGGAACTGTCCGCGGAACTCGACGAGCTCCGTTCCTCGGTTCGTGCGGAAAAGCTGGGTGAGGTGGCCGCGGAATTCGACCGCGTGCACAACATCCACCGCGCCGTCGAGGTGGGGTCGGTCGACGCGGTGATCCAGGCCCGCGAACTGCGTCCGCGCATCATCGACGCCATCGACGCGAAGTAGGCAGGCGCCCGGTGGGAGACCCGCGGGTCTCCCACCGGGCGCTGTCTTTCATCCCGCCCCGGCACCACCGTTCACACGTCGTCGGGACGCCAGGTACTCACGGCCCAGATGGCGACCGTGTTGATCGCGATGGCCACCACCGCCCAGCCCGGTTGGTGCGGTAGCCACAGGAAATTGGCGACCACGGCACACATCGCGAAGAAAGCGGCGGCGGCGCGTGCCCAGGTCCGGCCGGTGATGAGCGCGACGCCGCTGACTATCAGCACGGCACCCAGGACACAGTGCACCCAGCCCCAGGTGTTGTGGCCGAACCGGTAGACGTAATCGCTGCTGCTGAGCAGCAGGTCACTGTCGGCGAACGAGGCGATTCCGATCAGGAGTGCGATGAGCCCGGCCGCCAGCAGAATCCCCGACCAGGCGAATGCGACGACGGTGGCGGCGATCTGACGGGGTGGCAGGCCCGGCTCCCGGATCGTGGTCAACGTCTCCTGGGCACCGATACCGCCGTATTGTTGCGCCATATCCGCATTGTGGGCACGGAGGGCGGGGTGTGCATCATCCGATCGGGGTGAGGATCGAGCGGGGCGATCAGATCAGCCCGGCGGTGCGTGCGGACATGATGGCGTCGGCGCGGGACCTGGCCCCGAGCTTCTGGTAGATGCCGCGCAGATGGGTCTTCACGGTATTGATCGATACGCCCAGGTCGTCGGCGATGGACTGGGTCGTCATGGCGGACGGAAGGTGGCGCAGCACCGATAATTCGGTGCTGGTCAGCATGATGGCATCGGCATGTGCACGCGGGGGCGCCGAATCCCTGATCGTGTCGACGAACCGGTCCAGCTGCCCGAAACAGCCGACGAATCTGTCGAGCAGGTCGACGGCCCCGGGAACATCGGTGAACGGACGAATGATCCGTTCTCCGTCGGCCAGCGCCAGCGCCCGCTGCAGACTGTCGTGCGCGGGACGCGGCCGCTCCAGGTGGTGGCAGACCACGGCATGCAGCAGCCGGGCCTCGATCCGTGCCAGCAGGTCGAGCTCGTGGTCGCGATCGAGCAGCGGGCCGAGCTGGGCGGCGGCGTCGCCGACCCGGCGTTCGGCATAGGCGACGGCCGCCTCCAGCAGCGTGGTCTCGGCGGTCACGCCGAGCACGGCCGTTCCGCGGCGTAGCAGGCTGTGGGCTGATTCCAGCCAGTGGATGCGCAGCATCGCCCAGGTGACCTGGGTCCACAATCCGGCGGTGAGCAGCGGTGCCGGATTCTCCTCGAGCAGGCGCAGCATCTCCGAGCGCAGTTCCTGAGCGGCGTGATGGCGATCGGGTGCGGTATCGAGTCCGAAGAGCTGGGCAAGGATCGCGGTGGGCCGGCCGGCCACCGGAATCGACGAACCGTCGTGGTCCGACCGTGAGGACCCCACCCGGACCTCGCCCGCGGGCTGTTCGCACCGCAGATAGCCGACCAGGGCGACGATGGTCTGTGCTTGGACTGCGGATGCCGTGGCACTCAGGTCGTGTTGCTCGGCGAGCGCGAGCGCGGCGCGGGCGCGTTCGTCCATCGGAGTGAGACGGCCCGCAACGCCGGCCGCCCCGGCGAGCCGGGTCAGTGCCTGCAGCGCCAGATAGGGGACGTCGGCGCTGTGTGCGAGCATCAGCGCCTGGTGCAGCATCGACTCCCGGCCCTCTCCGTGCGAGCTCTCGAAGGCGCGTACGCTGCCCGCCTGCACGGTGATATAGCAATCGATCACCGGATCGCCGGTCGGTGTGAGATGCGCGGGCGGTTGCTCGCAGCGTTCGGCACCGACCGTGTCGGCCAGGCCGCGCAGCAGTGCGGGGGAGGCGAAGATGGAGATCAGATCCTCTCGTGCGCCCAGTGTTTCCCGCAGCGCGACGACCTGCGCGGTATCGGAACGCTCCAGCGAATCGGCGATCCGCAGCAAGACCACGAACGCGTCGTCGGCGAATTCGCGAGAACTGTCGAATTCGCGGAACAGCGTCGCGCCGCAGCCTTCGAAGACCATCCGTGCGCCGTGGTCGCGGACGAATGCGACGAAGGATGCGCGATCGCCGGTGGCGAGCACATGGTGTAGAGCCGTGGGGAGCCGGCCGGTCCGGATGTGCCAGTCCGCGCACGTACGGTGCACGGCGACGATACGGTCGTGATCGGTATCGGCGGCCTCGGCGAGCAGATAGGTCCGCAGCATCGGGTGCAGGCTGTACCAGAGCGCGCCGTCACCTGCCCGGGCGTCGATCGGGAAGTTCTTGCGCAGCAGGAGGTCCAGAACGGTCCTGGCCGAGGTGCCGGCCAACTCCTCGGCGAGCTCCACGGAGAACGCGGCGGGGACCGACACCGCGAGCAGGAATTCGCGCTCGGCGGTGGACAGCGAGGTGAGTAGTTCACCGACCAGGAAGTCCGCGACCGCCCGGGGACCGCGTTCGAGCGCGGTGAGGGCGGTGGCGCGGTCGTCGGTGTGCGCCTCCAGATGGATCGCCGCGATCCGGACCAAACCGGCCCAGCCGCAGGTCATATCGTGGATTCGTGCGATGTCTTCCGGGGTCGCCGGGTAGCTGTGCTGTGCGAGGAGGGCCGCGACATCGGTCGGCTCGAACGCGAGTTCGCGCGCACCGATGCGCGTCAAGCGCCCCGCCATCTGCAGCCGGTGCCATCGCAGCGGTGGGTCGTATCGGCCGACGACCACGGTGGTGAGTACGGGCGGTGCGTGTTCGAACAGGTACTGCAGCCCGGCCAGCAGCACCGGGTCGTTGATCCGGTGGGCATCGTCGAGAACCAGGACAGCGGGTTCGCCCCGGTCGGCGAGCGCGGTGACGATCGAGGCCGGTGCGGCGGTGTGATCGGTGAATTCGTCGCGTGGTGCCGACGGCGCCAAGCCCAGTGCCGATCGCACGGCGGGCCAGAGCTGTTCGGTACTCGTCGCGATGTCGGCGAGGTCCACCCAGCCGATGAGGGGCGCGGGTCTTCGCCGCCGGAGCCAGTCGGCGACCAGCACGGTCTTGCCGCTGCCGGCCGGTGCGCAGACGAGTGCGGTGTGCCCGTCGGCCGCCGCGCGGGCCCGGTCGAGTCGGTGATGCGGTTCTTTCAGGCGCAGCGGAGTGAAGGCGAGGACGGGTGCGCTGTCCAGGTTCGTCGGATCAGTGGTTTGGGCAATTCGACGGCTACCGTGTGGGTTTCCGGTCAGAGCTGTGTTCGCCAAACGATTCGTTGCCATCACACCGTCCTGAACACTGTGTTCTATCGATGGAATGCGCGTAGTAATCCGACTGGGTGATTGGTTTACTAGTTACCGTACGTATACCAGCTGATAGCTGTGAACGGGGCGCATCGGCCGACGATTTGACCGAATCGATTCCGGACGGAATGAGTGTGTGACTGGTCAGTCGGGCAGGCGCGACATCTCGATCAGCGTCAATCCGAGCGAGTCCACCCGGGCGAGCACGCCGCGCACTGCGGTGCTGTCCACCATCGACCCGTACAGGGTGGTGGTGCCGGCGGTGGATACGTCACTGCGAGTCAGGTCGGAGAACACGGCCAACGCCCGGTCCGACAGCTCGCCCTCGATGACGAACTGATACCGCATCGTCCTCGCCATGGAGATCTGCCTCTCTGCGGTCGGTGTCCATCCGTGCTGGCCCCCTCGGTGAGTGTGGTGCGTGCCCGGAACCCGCACATCATCCGTTCGGGATGATTCGCGCCGAGCGGGGGTGTTGCTTCACCCGCAGTGGGTGATGTGGTCACCTCTCGCCCCGAGCAAGGTTGACGCAGAACCCCCGCTCGGAAGGAGTCGGAGATGGCAACAACCGCACCTCAGGACCAGCCCCGGCCGCAGTCCCATGCGGTCCGTGACAGCGTCGCCGCCGGTACGTCGATCGGTGCCGCGATGTTGCTGGCAGTGATCGGAGTGCTATCGATCCTGCAGGGCATCTCGGCCGTCGCGGCCGACGATTTGTTCGTGTCCGGACCCCAGTACGTCTACGAGATCGACCTGACGGCCTGGGGCTGGGTGCACATCGTGCTCGGCATCCTGCTGGTGGTGTCCGCGATCGGCCTGTGGACCGGCAGTACCTGGGGCCGAGTGGTGGCGATCGCGATCGCCTCGCTGTCGATCATCGCCAACTTCCTCTGGCTGCCGTACTACCCGGCATGGTCGATTGTCGTCATCGCGCTCGGCATCGTGGTCATCTGGGCCGTCGCGACCTGGCGTCCCGAGAACTCCTGATCCGATCGTTCGACGATGCCGTGGTGCCGCCGCCGTCCTGACAGTGGGGACGGCGGCTCGGCGCTGCGGCGGGTGGCGGGAAAAGTGCGAGCGGCGTTGCCGCGCGAGCGACCCACCCGTTCCGATGTCATCGCCGGCCTGCCAGGAGCAATCGGCAGCGTGCCCTCCGGCATGGCCGCAGGTGTTCTGGCCGGGGTGAGCCCGGTCCACGGACTGTACGCGAGCATGTCCGGTCCGCTGTTCAGCGGACTCGCCACCAGCACCACCCTCATGATCGTCACCACGACGAATGCCTCCGCACTGGCGGCGGGTTCGGCGCTGGTCGCGGTCGAACCGCGCGACCGCGCGGCTGCGCTGACGTTGCCGACGCTGATCGCCGGTGCGGTGATGATCGGGGCGGGCGCGGCGCGGCTCGGCCGGTACACCAGGTTCGTCTCCCATTCGGTGATGACCGGATTCCTGCTCGGTATCGCCGCGAACATCGTCTTCGGCCAGTTGGCGGATCTGGTCGGTGCGCATCCGGGCGGCGGAACGCCGGTCGAGAAAGCGTGGCAGGTGATTGTCCATCCCGCCGACATCGACCTGCGCTCGTTGGCGGCCGGGATTCTGGCCATCGCCCTCATGGCCGGGTTCGCACGGACCCGAGTGCGATTGCTGGCGTCACTCGGGGCGCTGATCGTGCCGACCGCGCTGGTTATCGTGGCCGGATGGGATTCGGTCGCCCGGGTATCCGACGTAGGTGAGATACCGACCGGATTTCCGGTTCCGCACTGGCCGGACCTGTCGCTGCTGTCACCTTCGTTGATCACCGGCGCGGCCGCGGTCGCGCTCATCGTGCTGGTGCAGGCGGCCGGTGTGGCCGATGCTGCTCCCAACCCGGGTGGGCCACGTTCGGATGCCGACCGCGACTTCACCGCGCAGGGAATCGGTAATATGGCGACAGCCTTCTTCCGTGGCATGCCGGTCGGTGGATCGGTCGGCCAGACCGCCCTCAATCGCACTGCCGGGGCACGCACCCGGTGGGCTTCGGTGTCGACCGGTGTCTGGATGCTGGTGATCCTGGTAGCTTTCGCGGGACTGGTGGGTCGGGTCGCAATGCCCACACTGGCCGCGGTCTTGATCGTGGCGGCGGCCGGTTCGTTCGAGCCGGCTCGGGTGACCGCGATCTGGAGTAGCGGAACCACCTCGCGAATCGTGCTGGTGGCGACCTTCGTTGCGACGTTGGCCCTCCCGGTGACCGCGGCACTGGGTGTGGGGGTGGTGCTGTCGTTGCTGATGCAGCTCAACCGCGACGCGCTGGATTTGAAAGTGGTGCGATTGCGGGTGCAGGACGAGCAGCTGGTGGAGGCTCCGGTGCCCAGATACCTGGCGGCGGGCGAGATTGTGATCCTCGATGTATACGGCAGTCTGTTCTATGCTGGCGCGCGGACGTTGCAGATGCGCCTCCCGAATCCGTCGCACGGGGAGAACGCGGTGGTAATCCTGCGCCTGCGCGGTCGGACCACGTTGAACGCCACCTTCTTCGCGGTCGTCGCCGAATACGCCCGCCGACTGGACGAGCTGGGCGGGCGCTTGTATCTCAGCGGTGTGGATCGCGATATCTACGCATCCTGGACGGCCACCCTACGCACCGGGCACGGCGTGCGATTGGAGTTCTTCCCCGCTACACCTGTCGTCGGTGAATCGACATTGACCGCCTACGGGCGAGCGTTGGTACGCGTGGAACGCGATTTCACCCCCAACGAATGACGAACCTGGCTGCCGGCTCCGATAGCTTTCCGGCATCGGTGTCGCCACCGAGCGCCACCCTCGGCCGAAGGAGCCGTGATGGGTACTCTTTTCGCGGAGTTACTGCCCGAAATGGTGGGCTTGATCGTCACGCCGGGCGCGGTCGCGGGATGTACGCTGCTGTTGCATTCTTCCCGCCCGGTACGTAACCCCGTTGCGTTCGGGTCCGCATTCCTGCTGGTGTACACCTTGATTGCGATCTCAGCCTTGCTGGGTGGCGCATCCGAACCTGGTGCCACCTCCCAGGACACCGCGCACAGCGCCGGGCTCGTGGTGGGCTTGATCTTCCTGGCCGCGGGCAGCTGGATCGCGGTGCATCCCACGGGGCCGGTGGCGAGTACGCCGAAATGGCTGACCGCGCTACAGAGCGCGGGTCCCGGCAGGGCTTTCGTCGTCGGTCTCGGCTTCGCGATCATCAACCCGAATCTCTTCATCATGGTGTCGGGCATGAGTGTGATATCCAGTTCCCATGTAGGCCCGGGGGCTGCGTTGCTGGCCGCCGTACTGCTGTTGGTAGCCGCTGCACTGGATTTCTTGATCCCGATCGCCATCTACCTGGTGTTGGGGGAGCGTGCCAAGCAGGCGATGGATTCCGTGCAGGCGTGGATGATTCGAAACAATCGGAATCTGACGTTGGGCGTGCTGTTCATCTTCGGGGCGTTGTTCACCATCAGAGGTGTTCTCGACCTGAGCTGAGGTGGAACACCCGGCGAAGATAACCGAAAAATTGCTGAATGGTGGCACACTCGGAAGATGACTGCCCACGGTACCGAACTGTCGGCGCATTCGGACGACGGCCGGTCCTTCGTCATCGGTGACGCCACCGGAAGCCGGTTGATTCCGGGCACCTTCGTCGTCATCACCAGCGCGCGCAGTCGGCAGCTGGCGCTGGTGGAGGAACGTTCCGACGGCGAACCGGCCCGGCTACGCGGCCGTCTACTCGGTGATCTCGCCGCGGACGGCATCGACACCCGGGCCAGCCATGCGTTCGACCTCGGTGCCGTGGAACCTGCCGACGCCGCGACAGTACAGCTGTTGCACGATCGGACCGGGGCGATTCTCGACGTCGGCACCGACCTCAGCGCACCCGGCCGCCCGGTGCGGGTGCTGCCCGGCCGGTTCAACCGGCATACGTTCTGGTGCGGGCAGAGTGGATCGGGCAAGACCTACGCTCTCGGGGTCGTGCTGGAGCAGCTCATTGCGCATACGGCGTTGCCGATGGTGATCTTCGACCCCAACTCCGACTTCGTGCGCCTGGGTGACATGAGCCCGGAGGCCGGCGGGACGACCGCAGACGCATTGCGCGACCGCAATATTCGGGTGTTGAGCGCTCACGGCCGTGCGGGGACGAGACTGCGTGCCAGATTCCTGAGCATGCCTCTCGCCTCGAAGGCAGCCATCCTGCGTCTCGATCCGATCGCCGATCGCGAGGAATTCAACGAACTGCTGCATCTGGGTTCCTATCTCGAGGCCGGACCGACGCTCGACGCCCACGAAATCGAGGATGCCCTCGCGCGGCTGCGCGACACCGGCGGTGCCGCTGCCCGGCGGCTGGCCATGCGGGTGGAGAACCTCCGGTTGTCCGGGTGGGAGGTCTGGGCCGGTGGTGATCCGGCCGTCACCGAGATCGTGGCCGAGCGACCGGATGTGACGGTTCTGGCATTGGGAGGCTTCTCCACCCCCGAGCAACACCTGGTCGTAGCTCTCGCACTCCTCGACGAGCTCTGGGACCGGCGTGAGGAACGCAAACCGCTGCTGCTCGTCATCGACGAGGCACACAACCTCGCCTCCCCGCGGCTGGATTCACCGGTAGCGGTTGCGGTGCGGGAGCGGCTGATCCAGATCGCTGCCGAGGGCCGCAAATTCGGGCTGTGGCTGCTGCTGTCGACGCAGCGCCCCTCGCGCGTGCATCCGGGAATCATCTCCCAATGCGACAACCTCGCGCTGATGAAGATGACCTCACCGGCCGATCTCACCGAGTTGAGCACCTATTTCGGGTACGTGCCGCGGGCGCTGCTGGCCCGTTCCCCGTGGTTCCGCCAGGGGGAGGCGTTGTTCGCCGGAGGCTTCGTTCCCGCGCCTGCCCTGGTGAAGATCCACCCGCGGCTGACCTACGAGGGCGGCGGAGACGTGGAAGTGCCGCTGCGCTGAGGTCGCGGTGCACTCGGGTAGCCGACATTTCACCCGACGCGGGTGAGGTACGCGCTCGTCGTCGGTGCGACCGTCGCTGGTGACGGTGTGTTGATAGCTCACAATGGAGACAGGGGTGCGTTCGATGTCCGTTGACAGTCACGTTTCGCCGAAAATCGCGGCACAGAATCGAGACGCGGAACGGACCTTTCCGTTCGGCGACGAGCAGGATTTCGAGGATGCCCGCCGGGGTTTCATAGCGGCCCTGGAACCGGGAGTTGTCAAGAACGACACGGGGGACGTGGTCTGGGACAGCGACTCCTTTTCCTTTCTGGACCAGGAGTGCCCGCCGACCGTCCACCCGAGCCTGTGGCGGCAATCAAAGCTGTGCACGATCCAGGGCCTGTTCGAAGTCACAGACGGGATCTATCAGATTCGTGGGCTGGACCTGTCGAATATGACACTGGTCGAGGGCGATACCGGTGTCGTGGTCATCGATCCGTTGATCTCAGCGGAGACCGCCGCCGCCGGATTGGCGCTGTATCGCGCTCACCGCGGTGACCGGCCGGTGACCGGGGTGATCTACACCCATTCGCACATCGACCATTTCGGCGGTGTCAAGGGCGTGACCACCCCCGAGGACGTGACATCTGGGCGGTGCCCGATTCTGGCGCCGTCGGGCTTCGTCGAACACGCAGTCGAAGAGAACGTATACGCGGGAACCGCGATGGCTCGGCGTGCCGCCTACATGTACGGTGCGGCCCTTCCGCGCGGAGCGCACGGCGCGGTGGGTGCCGGGCTCGGACCGACGACCTCCACCGGCACGCCGACGCTGATCACACCGACCGTCGATATCGGATACTCCGGCCAGACCGAGGTTGTCGACGGGGTGCACATCGAATTCCAGCTCACGCCCGGAACCGAGGCACCGTCGGAAATGAACTTCTACTTTCCCGATCGGCGGGCGCTGTGTATGGCCGAGAACGCGACGCATACGCTGCACAATCTCCTGACGTTACGTGGTGCGCTGGTACGTGACCCGCATGTGTGGTCGAAGTATCTGACCGAGTCGATCAACCGTTTCGCCGCGCGTTCCGATGTCGTGTTCGCCTCGCATCACTGGCCCACCTGGGGTACCGCGAGGCTGACGGAGTTCCTCGGCCTGCAGCGAGATCTCTACGCCTATCTGCACGACCAGACGTTGCGGGCCTTGAACAAGGGCGCCACCGGGATCGAGATCGCGGAGAACATCGAATTGCCGCCGGCGCTCGCCGAGGCATGGCACACCCACGGGTACTACGGTTCGGTCAGCCACAACGTCAAGGCGATCTATCAGCGCTATATGGGCTGGTTCGACGGTAATCCGGCCACCCTGTGGCAGCATCCGCCCACCGAATCGGCGCTGCGCCACATCGAATTCATGGGCGGTGTAGACGAGGTGGTGAAGAAGGCGCACGATTCCTATTCCGCCGGCGACTTCCGTTGGGTGGCGCAGGTATTGAATTATGTGATCTTCGCCGAACCCGATCACAAGGCGGCCCGCTCCTTGCAAGCCGACGCGCTGGAACAACTCGGCTACGGCTCGGAGAACGGTACGTGGCGCAACTTCTTCCTGATGGGTGCCTACGAATTGCGCAACGGATCCGTCGGTACACCGACGGTGGCGGCATCACCGGATATCGCCGCCGCGCTCAGCGTGGAACAATTGTTCGACGCGGTGGCGTTACGGATCGACGGCCCCCGGGCATGGTCGGCGGATATCACCATCGACTGGCGCATTTCCGATCAGGATCTCGTGCACCGCATGCAACTGCGCAACGGTGTTCTCGTACATTTCGATACCGATGCCGACTCGTCCTCCGCGGAGACCGTGTTCACGCTCACCGGTCCCGATCTCCACACAGCTTTGCTGGGAGGCAGGGATATTCAGCAGATGATCGGTGACGGAACCATTGGCGTGGACGGCGACGCGGCGAAGTTGAGTGAATTGATGGGATACCTGGACAATCCGGACCCGGACTTCGCCATCGTGACGCCCTGACTCGTTACCCGAAGGACCCGACAACCGTTGCCCGCCGCGAATGGGATTCGCGGCGGGCAACGATTTGTGGTCGGCAGTCAGCGAGCGTACGGCCGCCAAGTGGAGATCGCCCAGATCACCACGAGATCGAGGACGATCGTCACGATCGACCACCACGGCGCGTACGGCAGCGAGAGAAAACTCGCGATGATCGACAGCCCAGCAACCGCGAGGGCGAAGACCCGCGCCCAGGTCGCCGTGGTCATCAGCCCGAAGGCGACGAGGACGCCGATGATGCCGAGCACGATGTGCACCCAGCCCCACGTCGTCAGATCCATCCGGTAGCTGTAGGCGGGGACGGCGACGAACACGTCGTCGCCGACGACCGCCGAAATTCCCTGCAGGATGAACACAATGCTGCCGAGCAACAGCATGACGGCGGCGAACATGGTGATTCCGGCGGCGAAACCCTGCTGGACCGGACGTTGTTCGTACGGATTGGTCGTCATGAGTGGACTTCCTTCTGACCTGGCCGAAGTGGCGACCACTGCCCGGGGTGCTGTCGAGGGCGTGCTCTCACGCGAGCGCCTTCTCCTTCAGCCGCTCGAACTCCTGCGCGGAAATCGTTCCGTTGTCCAGCAGCTGTTTGGCGTCGGCGATCTGCGCGGCATGGTTGGTGCCGGCGGTCGTCCGAATGTATTCCTTCTCGGCCGCGCGAGCCTGCTCGGTGGCGGTCGCGGTGCGCTCGCTCATACCACCGCCGCGGACCAGCAGGTACACCAGCGCGGTGATCAGCGGGAGAATGAACAGAAACAGGACCCACACCGCCTTGACCCAGCCGGATGTCTGACGGTCCCGGAACAGGTCGCTGATGATGAAGAACAGCAAGAGTATGTAGGCCATGAATGCGAAGCTCACCAGGATCAGCCACAGAACCTGCCATACCGACATGACTCACCTCGTATTTCTCGGTCGTTATTCGCCGCGCATACGACGATGAAGTCGAGAGTAGGAATTCCGTTGCCGACGGGAATCACCCCTTGCGGGTGAAATGTGATCTCGAACCGGAACTAA
>NZ_BDCA01000014.1 GCF_001613265.1 Nocardia vermiculata NBRC 100427 | reverse complement strand
CCTTCGCCGGCGCCGACGGCAAGCTCGATCAACTGGCCTATCAGTTGGTATTCGGTGCCACGCTCGAGGCGGTCACCAATGTCTGCACCCATCAATTGCACGATCGGCTGCAGCAACTGGGTGTGCCGTCGACTTTCGAATTCCGGCCCACCGGCACCCATTCGTGGGGTTACTGGGAGGAGGACTTGCACAAGTCGTGGAAGGTGTTCGCCGCGGCGATGAATGAATGAGCGATTCGTGCGGCGCGCCGTCCTCGCGCGCACCCGGTCACCGCCCACAATGAGATGAAGTCTGTCTCAGCAGAGCTGTACCGGAAACTCGAGGAGAACTGGTTATGCGTCGACTGAGTGTTACCCGTCGTCTCACGGCTGCGTCGGCATCCGCTGCGGCGGCGGCGATGGTTTTCGCGGGCCCGGTGGCCGCGGAGCCGGCTGCCGTGGACTGGACCGCGGCCACGACCCACCTGCGTTCGGCGGCGGCCGGTGATCCCGCCGCCGTACAGGCGATCGACCGGCTGCAGGCCTCGGGCCGGACGGTTCAGCAGGCGGCGTTGCCGCCCCAGCCGTTTCAGATCCCCGCCCAGTCCGATATCGGGCGCGGTGGGGGACCGGGCGTCTACGGTTCCGGCATCGCCCTGAACTTCGACGGCTTCCGGTTCGGTTTCTTCGGCGGACCGGGCACCATCGCGCCGAATCAGGCCGGCGCGAACCTGCAGGTCGTCTGGTACAACATGTCCAACGGGCGCAGCGGTACCCAGACGCTCATCGAACATCAGGACATTCCGGTCGACACCACCATCCGCACCGCCGTCTTCGATCCCGGTCCGGGCATGATCGTCGCGGCGGTGTACGGAACGCTGTGGCACCGGTGGCCGGTGCCGGTCTCCGATGAACACCCGGATGGCTTCCAGTACCAGCTGGGCACCATTTCCGTCCCGTCGTTCGGGGCCGTCTACAACTGAATGAGTCGCGGCCGGTGGGTAGATCCGGTCGACCCGGTGGGGCCGGTTTCGCACGAACCGGCCCCACCGTCGTGTCAGCCGGCAGGCGCGATCCGGAACAGGCCGGTGGTTGTTCCCTGGTACTGCACCCGGCCCGGTGCGATGGTGCCCACCATCTGCAAGGTGTTGTGGACGGCGGTGGCGCCGACCGGCTGCTGTGAGGCGACGGCACCGGTGGCAGCGTCGATGACGGTCAGCCGATAGCCGCCCAGCACCGATGCGGCGCTGCCGGTGTCGATTCCGGCGATCCGGTCGTCACGGGCGATGGTGTAGATCATGCCGTCGGCGAGTGACAGCCGGGGCACCGCCGCCGACTTCACCTCGCCGGCCCACTTCCGGGTACAGCCCTGCCCGTCGGGGTCGATATCGATACGGACCATTCCACCGCGGAAGTCCGCAGAACCGGGCTCGCTCGGACCGGCATTGTCGGGCAGCGCCGGATACGGAAAGCCGTAGGTGCTCGCCACGAAGACGCTGGAGCCCGAACCGATGGGGGAGTTCTCGGTCCCGTCGAGCGCGGGTACCGAGCAGATGGTGCGTCCGGTGCTGGTGTCGTAGACCAGCAGATTCTCCTCGGGCACGGCATTGTCGGTGATCGCCAGGTATTCGGTGCCGTCACGCGGGCCGAAAAACGTCGGGCTCGCGCCGCTACCCCAGCTGAGTTGCCCGGGTTTACGCGCCGGCCCGCGGTCGTAGTCGCGGCGCCACACCTGATGCGGTGCACCCGAGCTGTCGGCGGTGAACAGGTAGGTGGCGTGATCGGTGGTCACCGCGGTGCCCTGCGGTGCCGTGGAGATGCTGTTGTCGATATGTTCACCCGCCAGTGTGATCGACTGCGCCGCACCGGTATCCGGATCGAGTATGCCGACGGCGCCGTTGGCGGTCGCGAACCAGATCCGGCCCTGTCGATCGGGCATCAGCGAGGCCACGCTGTCGCAGTCGCCACCGCCGCAGTGCCCGGTGACCGCCGCGTCGAGCGGGACACTGGACTCGATCGCGAGTTTCGCGCCGGCACTATCTCTCTCGTGCGCGATCCGCACCAGGTTGTTGTGACCGTCGACCATGACCAGTCGGTCGGCGTGGTCCAGATAGGCGTAGACGCCGCCGAGCAGGCCACCCTTGGGCAGTGACAGCGAAGTCAGTGGTGCGCCGGTGGCGGGGTCGAGCAGGAACACCGTCGGCGAGCGGTCGATCACCTTGGTACACAGGGCCTGTGGCAGACCGTCGCCGCCCTGCAGAATGGTCGGGCAGGCGGCCGCGAGTTCCTGGAACCGGACGTCCACCGGCCCCGTACCGACTCCGGGAAGCCCGGTGGTGTCCGAGGACTCCGCGTCACCGTGCATGGTGGCCGTGCCGGGCGGCCCCAGATACGGGTCCGCCGGCGGCAGCGGCCCGAAGGCGTTCGCGGTGGCGGCACCGATGAACAGCGCCACCGCCGCTGCGGTGGCGCCGACTGCGGCAAATCCGGTACGTCGCACGGGCGCTCCTGAGATCATGGTTCGGATCCAACGATCTCCTCATGATGCCGCACCGCCGCGGCCCGGGCGCCGGGACCGTGGTCATCGATTCAATGCTTGTGCCAGCAGCGGCCAGGAGCGGTGCAGGTCCTCCTGCCAGTAACCCCACGAGTGCGTGCCCCTGGCCCGCAGATCGAAGGTTGCCGGGATGCCGAGTTGGACCAGCCGATCCTGTAGCGCGACCGCACAATTGTGGGTGGCCGCCTCGAGGATGCCGCCGTAGAACAGCTGTTCGGTGAGTTTATGGGCGTCGCCGTGGATTCCGGGGCCGTCGAGCCGGTCCAGTGCGCCCGGAACACCGTTGCCGGTGGATACGTAGATCGCCAGGCCACGCAACCGGCCCGCATGCAGATACGGATCGTTGGCCGCCCACAGCGGATCGCCGGGCGGTCCCCACAGATTTCGGGGATCGCCGTGCCAGCGCAGCACCACACCGTCGACGAACGCCTGCCCGAGCGGATCGCTGGTGCGCGCGCAGCCGCTGTAGGAGCCCACCGCGCGATACAGTCCCGGAGCCGCCGAGGCCAACTGGAATACCGAGGTGCCGGCCATCGAGATACCGGCGATCGCATTGGCGCCGGAACCACGGAACGCCGAATCGATCACGGTGGGCAGTTCCGCGGTGAGGAAGGTCGCCCACTTCTGTCGCCCCAGAACGGGGTCGTCAGCCCGCCAATCGGCGAAATAGCTGCCGTTGCCGCCCATCGGCGTCACCACGGTGACCTGCTTGTCGCGGAAGAAATCCACCACATCGGTTTGCGCGGGCCAGCTGCTGGATTCCGATCCGCCGCTCGCCCCGTTGAGCAGATACAGCACCGGCGCGGGCTTCGAACCATCGGGTGCCCGAAGTACTTTCACCACGATCTCGCGGCCCATCGCGGCGGAGCGTACCCGCAGGTCCAGCATCGAATCCGCACCCGAGTCGACGGCGACCAGATGGCTGCCGTCGGCGACCAGATGGCTGCCGTCGGCGGCCGGATGCGCCGCCGCGGTCAGGTCGGCGATACTCACCGGGGCGATCGCGCTGTCGTCGGCGACCGCGGGTGCTGCGCTCACCGCGACGAGCACGCTCGCGGCGATGGTCAGCAACGCACTCGGGATCGTGGCGCGCAATGTGCGGAGAAGCATTCGAACCTCTTTCGATCCGTCCGGATCCGGTTGCGGTCAAACTAGGCCCGTAACCAGCGGCGCCACAAGATGTTCGGCGAACCGTTGGGACCAGCGGCCTAAACAGCTCGGCCGCCGTTGGGGACGTTCACAGACTTCACCGGCAATGGTTGGCGGATCGGTCCGGGTGCCGTTGACTCGCGGCCGCGCGACCCGGCGGTGCTGCCGGCGCCGGCGGATCGTCGCTCACTTCTGGACGAAACGAGGGTTTCCATGGTCGGTTTCGGCTTCTTCGACGATTGGCATCCACGTCCGGGCAGGTTGATTTCCTGGGCGCCCACCGCGGACTCGCGTGCCGCTGTGCTGGCGGCACCGGAACATCCGACCGGGCCGTCGTATCAGCAGCGCGAGTACCTGCGCGCGGCCTATCGGCAGCGCGACAGCGGTTCTCGCGCGTCGCGGCTGTGCATGATCGCGTTCGACGTTCCCGCACCGCTGGACCGCGCGGCGATGACCCGCACCGTCACCGCGTTCGCCCGGCGCCACGATACCTTCTGGAGTTGGTTCTCCTGTGCAGGTGAGGACCGCATCGTCCGGCACGTCGCCGATCCGGCCGATATCGAGTTCGAGGTCCACGATTACGGTGACTGTGCAGGCGGTGAGTCGGTACGCGCCCATGTGCAACAACAGGCACGAGGAGTGTTCGACTGGGACTGCTTCGGTTTCGGCGTCATCGACCGGGGCGCTGAATTCACCGTCTACGCCGCCGTCGATCACCTGCACACCGACGGTGTGGGGCAGGCGCTGTCGTGCGTCGATCTGCTGCGGCTCTACGGCAACGAACTGTCCGGCGGCGGGGTCGACATCGAGCCGGTGGACGGCCACCTGTCCTACTGCGACCGGGAATTGGCCCATCACACCGCACTCACCACGCACTCGCCGCAGGTCCGGGCCTGGCTGGAACTGCTGGTCGAGCACGACGGATCGGTGCCGTCATTCCCCATGGATCTGGGCGCGGTCGCCGGCGGCGGATTCACCCGCGGTGCCCAGGTCACCGTGCCGCTGTTCGACGAAGCCGCGGCGCTGCGCTTCGACGCGGTCTGTGAACGTTCCGGCGCGAAATTCCTCGGCGGACTCTTCGCCGCCATCGCACTCACCGAATACGAATTGACCGGCCGGGAAAAGTATTTCGTGTTCACCCCGGTCAACACTCGTACCGAAGTGGGGGAGCAGGGGGCGATCGGCTGGTTCACCAATCTGGTGCCGGTCGCGGTGACGGTGCGGCCCGGCGACACCTTCACCGCGCTGGCCTGGCGGGCCCAGGCCGCTGCCGACTCGGGACGGGAACTGGCCGATGTCGGCGTGCACCGGGTACTGGAACTGGCGGACGGGGATCCGCGCATCCGCAGCAGCCTCGGATTCGCCGCGCCGATGGTCTCCTATGTCGATGTGCGTCGGATGGAAGGCGCGGAGATGTTCGACAAGATCAACGGTGGACTCTACGGTAACCGCGCCAGCTCCAGCGAAGTCTATCTGTGGGTCAACCGCTTCCCGGACATGACCTCACTGAGCATGGTCTTTCCCGATACTCCGCGCGCCCACGAGGCCATCGACCGGTATCTGTCGACGCTGACGGCACTCTGCGGTGATATCGCCGCGAACGATAGGAACGAGGTGGCCGTGGCGGGCGCGGAACAGGTGGAACCCGCATCATTGTGATGAAGCGAACGCCCGCTCTCGGGGTCGTCGGATTGCTTGCGCTGGTCGCCGGCGGAGTATTGGTAGCGCGCGCGGCCCGCTACGACTGGTTCGGCGACGAATTGTATTTCCTCGCCGCCGGACACCATCCGGATATCGGCTACGTCGATCAGGGGCCGCTGATCCCGCTGCTGGCCCGTGCCGCCGATATGGTGGCCCCGGATTCCCTGACCGTGCTGCGGCTGCCGGCGATCCTGGCCGGCGTCGCCGCGATCATCGTGACCGCCCTGACGGCGCGGGAATTCGAGGGCGGGCGGGCCGCGCAGATTTTGGCCGGGATCGGGTACGCGAGCTGTCCCTGGCTGATCACCCAGACCGCGTCGCTGTCGACTTTCGCGCTCGACAGCACCGCGGTGGCCCTCGTGGTCTGGCTACTTGTGCGCTGGGTGCGTCTGCGGCAGGACCGGCTGCTACTGGTCGCCGGAGTCGTCGTGGTGATCGATCTGCAGGTGAAGCTGCTGATCCCCATGGTGATCGCCGCACTGGCGGTCGGCGTCGCCTGCTGCGGCCCCCGCGATATCGTGCGACGGCCCACCCTGTGGCTCGCGGCGGGAGTAGTGACGCTCGCAGCGGTTCCGGCACTGCTGTGGCAGTGGCGCCACGACTGGCCGCAATGGGCGATGGGACCAGTGATCCGCGACGAACAGCAGGCCGCGACCGGAGGCGCCGCGGGCCTGCCGGTGCAGCTGGCCGTGCTCGCCGGCGTGCTGGGATGCGTGCTGACAGCCTGCGCGGCATACGGTGTCGTGCGTACTCGGCTGCGCGCCTACCGTTTCCTCGCCGTCGCCGCACTGGTCGTCGCCGGGTTCGTGGTCGCGGTCGGCGGCAGACCGTACTACCTCGCCGGCCTGCTCCCCGCGGTATTCGCCACGGGAGCGTGCGTTCTGGTCGAGAACGTACCGGCGCGGTGGTGGAAGGCGGCGGCGGTGGTCGCGACCGCGATCTCGGCCGTGATCGTCTCGGCGGTGGTGGTGTTGCTGCCGTCCGGCGCGCCCGCTCAGCCGGTGACCACCCGGGCCGAAATGTCTGTGCGCATGCGGGTTTCGGGCACCACCGGCCGGGCCGATCTCGTTTCCGGGGTACTTCGCGCCGCGGCCTCGGCGGGCAGGGAGCGCATCCCCGTGATCACTCGAACATATTGGCAGGCAGCGATTCTGGTCCACGCCCGCGACCCGAGAATGCCGTTGGTATACAGCGCTGACCGCGGTTACGCGCTGTTCGGCCGACCGGACGAGGACGTCGAAACGGTGCTGTGCGTCGATACCGCCGAGGCCGCACCACGCTTGCGGCACTCGTTTTCCGACGTCCGGGCCCTGGTGCAGCTCGACGATCCGCGCGGTTTCCCGGGAATCGACGCACGCATGACCGTGTGGCGGTGTGCCGGCCCCCGCGAGCCCTGGGCGCGGCTGTGGCCTGAGCTGACCACCTACGTCCTGGACCCGGGAATCTGAGGAGTATCGATGTCACCCGACCTGCCCGAACTGATCCGCCGCAAAGGGGATCGAACCATCTCCGTGGTGCTGCCGGCGCTAGACGAATCCGCCACCGTCACGGGGGTGATCGCGTCCATTCGGGGCCTGGTCGGCGGACTCGTCGACGAACTCGTCGTGGTGGACTCCGGCTCGACCGACGACACCGTCGTCCGCGCCGTCGCCGCCGGTGCCGATGCGGTGTACACGAGGGAGCAGGCGCTTCCGGGGATACCGGTGCGGCGGGGAAAAGGGGAGGTGCTGTGGCGGTCGCTGGCGGTGACGCGGGGCGACATCGTCGTCTTCGTCGACTCCGATTTGCAGGACCCGGACCCGGGCTACGTCCCCGCACTGGTCGCGCCGTTGCTGCGCGACCGGCGGCTCCATCTGGTCAAGGGGTACTGTCGGCGCCCGCTCCGTGACGACCGGTGCGGTGACCAGCGCGGTCTCGTCGGCCGATCGCCCGCCGTTCGCGTCGATCCTCACCACCATTCGAGCACGGGACCGAGTTGGCGGCCGAGCTCTGGGCCCAGCGAGCGGGAGTAGCTCGCGGTGAAGTGGTGCTCATCGTGGTAGACGAGAATGTTCCCCACTTCGACCGGGCAGATGTCGGGTTCGCATACGGCGTCGGTCAGGTCGATGGGGAAGATGTTCGGGAACGCCGCTGCCGGTGCGAGTGCCGGATTCACCGGCGACAGCGCATCGCTGCGCCGGATACCGCAGCTGGTCCGGTTGCCGCGCTCGGCCAGGCAGTCGGCCGCCTTGTACCGCACGCCGTGGTGGCGCAGCCACGGAGTGTCGCGGACGGCGACCACGCGCATTCCCTCGTCGGACAGCGCCTTCCAGACATCGACGTAGTCCTGTGGCGTTTCGTCGCCGCCGGCGTCGATCGGCCGGGTCGCGGTGGTGAACACCCAGTCGGGGCGTTCCTTGCCCAGCACGTCGAGCACACCGAGCGTCCAGTCGCGGCAGTCGGCGTTCGGTTCGCCCTTGTACATGGCGTTCGGGTCCAACGTGAGCGGACAACCCATCTTCAAATGCACGAGGATCTTGAAGCGGTACTGCTCGGCCAGCTGTTGCAGGGCCGGCATCCAGTGCTCGGCATGGGAATTGCCGACCACGGCGAGGGTGCGTTCGGCGTCGGGCACACCGTAGGTGCAGGTGACCACGTCGCGGTTGTTCCAGTCGGCGATGCAGCCGTCGACCGTCGGAGGCGGCAGCTCCGCCGGGGCCTCGTAGACGGTCGGACGCATGCGTGCCTGCGGGACCGGAGCCCCGGACGCGAGCGCCTCCGCACCCGGATACTGCGTGGGATCGAGCGCGCCGACCGCCCGCGGCGGGTGGGTGTGCATCACCGCGCTCCAGGCGACGGCCGAGCCGGCGACCAGCACCGCGGTCAGCGACAACGCGACCCCGGCGGTGCGTCGATAACGCGGTCCGAACGCCGGTCCGGTGTCCGACGGTCGCGGCCGGCTCAGGCGCAGTGGTTCCTCGATGTAGCGATGGGTGAGATAGGCCAGCACCATCGAGGCCGCGATAACGGCCAGGCCACCGCGCAGCCCCACATGGGAACCGCCGCGTTCGGACAGTAGGAAGATCAGCAGCGGCCAATGCCACAGGTACAGCGAATAGGCTATGTCGCCGAGGCGTACGAGTGGATCGGAGGCCAGGACTCGGGTCAGCCAGGGCTGCTCCTGTGCGGAGACTCCGGCACCGGCGACGATCAGCGCGACGGCGGCACCCACCGGCAGTAGGGCGGGAGGACCGGGGAACTGGCTCGCACCGTCGGTGATCCAGCCGCCGACGAACACCACCAGCAGGCCCGCGGCGGCCAGTACGACCCGGACCGGCCGCGGCACCCGCAGCGCCGTCGCGGCCAGCGCCAGCGCGGCGCCGATGAGCAGCTCCCACGCCCGCGCGGCACTGTCGTAGTAGTTCCACCCCTGATGGGTCGCCAGGCCGTGGGTGGCGTACAGGAACGAGGCCACGATGCCGACACCGATCACGGTGGCCAGCGCCGGGCGGATCGCGCTGTCGCGTCCGGCGCGGCGGCAGATCCAGACCGTCGCGGCTACCACCAGTAACGCGGCCACGTAGTACTGGCCCTGCACCGACATCGACCACAGATGTTGCAGCGGACTCACCGACGGGTCTGCCGCCAGATAGTCCGACCAGGTCGTCGCCAGCTGCCAGTTCTGGTAGTAGAGCAGTGAGGCGAGCGTCTGGCCCGCCAGATCACTCCACTGGGTATACGGCCGCAGCAACACGGTCCCGACGACGACGGCGGCCAGCACCGTGACGAGTGCGGGGAGCAGTCGCCGGGCGGTGCGCCGCAGCGTGGTGCCGATACCTACCGGGCCACCCGAGGTCGCGCGCCGCAGCAGCGATCCGGTGAAGAAGTAGCCCGAGAGCACCAGGAAGATGTCGACTCCGCCGGACACTCTGCCGCACCACAGATGGAACACCACGACCAGGGCGATGGCCAGGCCACGCAGGCCGTCCAGGTCCTTGCGGTAGGTGACCGGGCGGCTCTGGTCGGTGGCGGTATCGGTCACCGCCCCGGGCATGACGACACGACGCTATGGCGAGACGAAGAGGGGGATGACACGCCAATTCCCTATCACACGGGCCGGTCCTACAGCCAAACCACATGGACCGGATGTGAACCTGGCGACCTCTTGTTTCAGCGCGAGCCCAGCGGGTAGAGTTTGGTCATTCGACCAAGGCGAATGCCCAAACAGGTGGGCCGGAACCACGCGCCGACGAAGGGAATGCGGATGGCGACCGCTGCTGAGCAGGGACGAGACACCCGCATGCGCCTGATGGACGCGGCGACCGATCTGATCGCTGCACGCGGCTGGAGCGCCGTCACCACCCGGCTCGTCGCGGAACGGGCAGGGGTGCGCCCCGGTGTGGTGCATTACCACTTCCGGACGGTCGACGATCTGCTCATCGATGCGGCGCTGCGATTGATGGGGTCCCTCGCCGACGGGATCCCCGGTGCGGCCGGGCCGGGCGGAGTCCGCATCACGGCGTTGCTGTCGGTAGTGGGTGAATATTCGCAGCCCGATGCCGATACCCGGATCTTCGCCGAAATCCTGCTGGCCGCGACCCGGCACGAACGCTTGCGTGCCGGGCTGGAACGCGTGCTCACCGAATTCCGCACGACTCTGATCGACGGACTGCGCACCGATGCGGTGGTGACCGATCCCGAGGCCACCGCGGTCGTTCTCGTCGCCGCGCTGGACGGGCTGGTGCTGCATCGGCTCATCGACCCGCAGGTGCGCGCGATGGATGTGACGAGCCCGCTGCAGCGGCTGTGCGGAGCCGAACCCTCACAGAAGGAGACATCATGAGTTTCGCCGACACCGTGACCGGTCTGGGTGCCCGCGCACTGCGCA
The DNA here is from genome assembly GCF_001613265.1 of Nocardia vermiculata NBRC 100427. Taxonomy (GTDB): domain Bacteria; phylum Actinomycetota; class Actinomycetes; order Mycobacteriales; family Mycobacteriaceae; genus Nocardia; species Nocardia vermiculata. The sequence continues at coordinate 182,105 of NZ_BDCA01000014.1, read as the reverse complement.
CCCGTGGGCTGGTCCGCGCCCCCATCCTGATCTACCGCGCCGGCCTGGGCTTCCTGTTCGGCGGCCGGCTGTTGATGATGCAGCATCGGGGCCGCACCAGCGGCGCCGCACGCTACGTGGTCCTCGAGGTCGTCGACCATCCGGCGGCGGACGAATACGTCATCGTCTCCGGCTTCGGCACGCGTGCGCAGTGGTATCGCAATATCGAAGCCGAACCGGCAGTGCGGATCTGGGTCGGCCTGCGACGTGGCGTGCCGGCCGGGGCCACGGCCATGTCCGAGACGGAATCGGCTGCGGCACTGGACCATTACATCCAGGAACATCCCAAGGCGTGGGAGAATCTGCGCGCGGTGATCGAACGCGCCACCGGAGCGCCGGTCGGCACCCTGCCGATGGTCCGGTTGCGGCTGCGCGGATGATCCGATCGCCGCTGCGGAGCGGGCCGGGTGCACCTGCACGGCCGGTTCTACGGCGGTTCTCGCCGCCGACGCGCGCACCTGGTAATACGGGGCCGCGCAGGGGGTGTCGGCGTAGCGTCGTGGCGGATGCGCAGTCGAGACGGAAACGGGGCACCGATGCAGGATCGGACCGAGCAGTTGATCACGCGACTGGATCTGCCGGCCGGATTACGGCTCATCTCCGGTGCCGGAATGTTCCGCATGGCGGGTGATCCCGCGATCGGACTGTCCGATATGCCACTGTCGGACGGGTCTTCGGGGGTGCGTGGTGAGAACTGGGACGAGCGCGACCCGTCGGTGAGTCTGCCCTCGGGTACGGCACTGGCCGCCACCTGGGATCGCGAGCTGCTCACCGAGATCGGAGAGCTGATCGCGGCACAGGCGCGCCGCAAGAACGTCTACGCGGTGCTGGGCCCCACCGTGAACCTGCACCGCTCACCACTCGGCGGCAGGCATTTCGAATGCTTCTCCGAGGATCCGATGCTCACCGCGGAGATCGCGGTCGCCTACGTGCGTGCAGTGCAGGCATACGGCATCGGCGCCTGCCCGAAACATTACGTCGCCAACGATTCCGAGACCGATCGGTTCACCGTCGATGTCCGCGTCGGCGAGCGGGCGTTGCACGAGGTGTATCTGTATCCGTTCGAACGTGCCGTGGCGGCCGGTGCCTGGATGGTGATGGCCGCATACAACAGCGTCGACGGCACCACCATGACCGAATCGCCGCTGCTGGACGAACCGTTGAAGGGCAGTTGGGGCTTCGACGGCGTGGTGGTGTCGGACTGGACCGCGGTACGCAGCACCGAGGGGGCGGCCCGGGGCACGGATCTCGCGATGCCCGGACCGGCGCCGCTGTGGGGTGCGGCCCTCGAGGAAGCCGTCACCTCCGGTGCGGTCCCGGAGTCCGCGATCGACGACAAGGTCCGGCGCATACTGCGTTTCGCGCAACGGGTGGGTGGCCTCGCGCCGGAGCCGGGGGAGGTCACCCCGCCGGTGCCGGAAGTGAGCGACGAGCGCGCGCGTGAACTGGTCCGGCGCGCTGCCGCGGCGGCGATGGTCCTGGTGCACAACGAGGGTGTGCTGCCCTTGGCTGCGGAGACACCGATCGCGGTACTCGGTGCTGCCGCCGCGGATCCACGGTACATGGGCGGTGGCAGCGCCACCGTGCTGCCCGATCACACCGTCACTCCGGTGCAGGGACTGTCGGCGGTGCTGCCGGTGGTCCACACCCCGGGAGTACGCCTCGGTGACGATCCGATTCCGGTGCCGCTGGAACTGGTGACCGATCCGGTCACCGGAACCCCGGGCCTGTGCCTGCGCTATCTGGACGGTGATCGGGTTCTCGACGTCCAGCATCGCACTTCCGGACGACTGGTGCTCTTCGGCGACCCGAATGCGGCGCAGGCCTCGGCGATCGAACTGCGGGCCCGGTTGCGTGCCGACGTGTCGGGGGTGTGGCGGATCGGGGTCGCCGGTCTGGGGCATTGCGAGCTGGATATCGACGGTAGGACGCAGGTCGACACCGAGATCGCCTTCGAGGGAACCGACCCGGTGGCCGCACTACTGGATCCACCGCACCGTTCGGTCGACTACGAGCTGACCGCCGGGCAGGAGGTCGAGGTGCGGGTGCGTGTCGGCGCGGGCGCCGACGCCGGACTCGGGATGATCCTCGGGGTCGGTCTGGGCATCGTGCGGCCGCAGCGGGCACCCGAGGAGGAATTCGCCGCGGCGGTGGCCGCCGCGCGGGAGACCGCCGCGGCCGTGGTGGTGGTCGGTACCACCGAGCAGCAGGAGAGCGAGGGACGCGATCGAACCACACTCGCACTTCCGGGCCGCCAGGACGAACTCGTCGCCGCGGTGGCGGCCGCCAATCCGCGCACCGTGGTGGTGGTGAATTCCGGAGCCCCCGTGGAGATGCCGTGGCGCGAGGACGTCGCCGCGGTCCTGCTGAGCTGGTTTCCGGGCCAGGAATTCGGCGCCGCCCTGGCCGATGTGCTCACCGGTGTGGTCGAACCCGGCGGGCGGCTGCCCACCACCTGGCCGAAGCAACTCGCCGACATCCCTGTCCGCGAGACGATTCCGGTCGACGGCACGCTCGATTACACCGAAGGGGTGCACCTGGGGTACCGGGCCTGGTTGCGGGCCGGTACGCAGCCGGCCTACCCGTTCGGGCACGGGCTCGGCTATACCGTCTGGGAACTGAGCGATCTCGTGGTGGACGGGCACGATATCGAGGTCACCGTGGCCAATATCGGTGAGCGACCGGGCAAGCAGGTGGTCCAGGTCTATCTGTCCCGGGAAGGCAGTGCGGTGGAGCGTCCGGTGCGGTGGCTGGCCGCCTTCGCGACCGTGTCCGCCGCGGCAGGATCCCGGCAACGGGTCCGGATCACGGTGCCGCAGCGTTCGTTCCAGCACTGGACCGATTCCGGCTGGGCCACCGAGTCCGGCGCGTTCACCGTGCACGTCGGCACCTCGGTGATCGCACTGCCGCTGACCGCGACGATCGAGTGATATCCGGGCGATCCCCGAATCGGGTCTAGATTACTGGACGGTTGACCAGTAGGGTCCGGTCTGCACAATGTGACCAGAAGGCCGGAGGGTGCGCGGCCGGAACCGAAGGGGCGAGCAGTGACTTTTACCCGGCGATCGATGCTGGCCGGTACCGTGGCCGCCGCGGTGGCGACCCAGGCGTCGACCGGCGTCGGCGCGGTCGGGGCCGCGCCCGTGCACAGCACCGGGAACTCGGCGGGATACCTGGTCGGCGCGGGGATGGCCGATGTCACCGGTGCCGTCGCCGGGCAGGGCATGATGGGTTACTCCGAGCTCGACCAGGTGGCGACCGGCCTACTGATGCGTACCTGGGCCCGGGCCTACATCGTGGTCGATCAGCTCACCGGTGATCGTGTGGCCTTCGTCAGCGCCGATATCGCCTGCCTGTTCCAATCGGTGCATCTGGCGGTGATGCAGCAATTGGCACAGCGTTTCGGCTCGCTGTACACCGAACGCAACGTCAACGTGAACGCCACCCACAATCACAATTCCTGCGGCGGCACCGCACGGGAGTACGCGTATTCGCTGGCCGCCTACGGATTTCAGAGCAATTCGCACGATGCCGAGGTCGAGGGGATCGTCGCCGCCCTGGCGGCCGCACACGAGAATCTCGCGCCCGGAACGATATCGCTCGGACACGGTGAACTGCACGACGCCTCGGCCAACCGGTCGCGCACCGCCTTCGACCTCAACCCACCCGACGACAAGGCGCATTTCCCGAACGCGATCGATCCGCAGGTCACCGTGTTGCGTCTGCGGCAGGGCGGCACGGATATCGGCGCGATCACCTGGTTCGCCACCCACGGCACCTCCCTCACCGACGCCAACACCCTCATCTCGGCCGACAACAAGGGTTATGCGAGCTACCGCTGGGAACACGACGAGATGGGCGTGCGTGCAGGCAGTGGCCGGGCAGGATTCGTCGCGGCCTTCGCGCAGACCAACGCCGGCGATATGACTCCCAATATGGGGCTGACCCGCTGGCATCCTTCCGGCCCGACCGAGGACAACCGGGCCAACTGCGCACTGGTCGGCGAGCGTCAATATCGAGCCGGCCGGGCAGCATTCGATGCGGCGCGGCCGATGCGCAGCGGGGGAGTGGACGCCGCTCTGCACTATCTGAACCTGGCCGACACCGCGATCGACGGCGCCTACACCCCCGACGGCAAGCCCGCGCGCACCGCTCCGGCGATGATGGGCAGTGCCGCGGCCGCGACCAGTTCGGAGGACAACTGGAAGAGTCAGCTGTCGTTCCTGCAGGAGGGTGATGCCAATCCGGTGGTCGCGGCGCTCGGTGGTCTCGACGGCCCGATCGAGCAGTGGATGCGAGATGCGCAGGCGCCGAAACTCATCGTGGCACCGCTGGGCATCCTGCCGCCGCGGCCGTGGGTGCCACAGACGGTCCCCATTCAGATCCTGCGAATCGGTGACCTGATCCTGGCCTCGGGGCCGGCCGAGTACACGGTGGTCTCGGGTCTGCGTATTCGCCGGGTCGTCTCGCATGCGCTGTCGGTACCACTGGAGAACGTGCTGCTGCAGGGCTACGCGAACGGGTACAGCGGCTATGTGACCACGCCCGAGGAGTACGCCTCCCAGCAGTACGAAGGCGGCGAAACACTGTTCGGGCGCTGGACGCTGCCTGCCTACGTGCAGGAATTCGACCGGCTGGCGCGAGCCGTGGCCACGCGCACCGATCTCGGTCGCGGCCCCGCCCCGCTCGACTGGACCACCGGACTGCAGCCGAACCTGCTCGCCCCGGTGCCGGCCGATCTGCCGGTGGCCGGACGGAACTTCGGTGACGTGCTCACCGCACCGAAACCGCACTACAGTGCCGGGGAGACCGTTTCGGTGGAATTCTGCGGTGCCCATCCCAACAACGATCTGCACACCGGTGGAACATATTTCGAGGTACAGCAGGCCACGGGCGCGCAGTGGCGCACGGTGTTCGACGACAACGACTGGTGCACGGAACTGCACTGGTCGCGCCCGCCGGGCCAGGACGCCGCCTCGGTGATCGCCGTGCACTGGACCGTCCCGGACGGCACGGCCGGCGGTCGCTACCGGGTCAGCTACACCGGCAACCGGCGCGACGGGGCCGCGACCACAGCGTTCACCGGTTCGGCCGAATTCTCGGTGGGCTGAGTCGCCGGGTCTTGTCGAAGGCGGTGCCGAATCTCAGGGCTGTCTCGTGCCGGTGAGGGTGTCCAGGTATGCGGCCATCGCGTGCCCGGCATCGATCAGCGGTTCGGTCGAACGCAGTGTGCGGCTGAGGATGAACGCGCCCTCGAGAGCACCCACTACCGCGATCACGAAGGCGCGGGCCGCGGCGGGGGCGAGTCCGCGGGTCCGGAAGTAGGTGCTGCCCTGCTCGATCCAGGAGTCGATCACCTCGGCGGTCACGGCGCGTAGCTCGGGCTCGCTGTCGGCGATCTCGCCCGCCACCGTGCCCACGGGGCACATGTTGATCCACCCGGATTCCTCGATCTGCTGAGCCGCGGCGGTGAATGCGCCGACCACCGCCTCGTGCAAATCCGGGTACGGATCCATCAGCAGCGGCAGCAACTGGATGTAGGCGGCGCCGCTGGTACGCAGTGCGGCGGCGGCGATCTGCTGCTTGCCCTGCGGAAAGTGGTGGTAGAGCGACCCGATCGGGGCCTGCGCAGCCGCAGTGATCTGTTTGACGCCGGTGGCGCCGTATCCCTGGCGCCGCATGAGTTCCGCGGTCGCGGTGACGATGCGTTCCGCGGTCGGGGTTGACACGGTCTCGGACATGTTCCCATACTAGAACATGCGCTCTAGAGTGATCGTTCTAGAGCTGGTCAGGTAATTATCCACGACGGTCGCGCCCAACGGAGGTGGTCTGACATGCCGGTAGTCGAGGTCCCGGCCGGACCGATTCACTACGCGGAGCACGGGGAAGGGCCACCGGTGGTCCTGTTGCACGGATTGCTGATGGACAACACCGTGTGGGATCGAGTCCTGCCGCTGCTGCCCGCCGGTTTCCGGTACCTGCGCCCGATCCTCCCGCTGGGCTCGCATCCGGAGCCGATGCGTCCCGATGCCGAACTCGATATGCACGGAATGAATGTGGTGATCGCGGACTTCCTGGCCGCGCTGGAGCTGCGTGAGGTCACTCTGGTGCACGCGGACTGGGGCGGCGGGTTGTTCCTGACCGCCTACGGGCTCGACGAGCGCGTCGCGCAACTCGTCGTGTTCCCGTGCGAGGCCTTCGACAATTTCCCGCCCGGTCTGCCGGGGAAATTGGCCGTCGTAGCGCTACGTGTCCCGGGAGCCTTGCCGATCGTGCTGCGTCAGTTGCGGATCCCGGCGCTGCGGCGGGCCCCGTTCGTCTACGGCCGGATGGCCCGCTTTCCGGTGCCCGACGACATGATGAACTCCTGGACCGAGCCGGCGTTGCGCAACCCGGCCATCGGCCGCGACGCCCGCAAGTACGGCCGGAAGCTACCGGCGAAGCGGCAGCTCGTCGCGGATACCGAGCAGCTCCGGAATTTCACGGGCCGGTCGCTGGTGTTGTGGTCGTCCGCCGGCCGGACGATGCCGCGCGAGCACGGTCGGCGGCTGGCGCACCTACTACCCGATGCGCGACTGGTCGAGATCGACGACGCGTACGTCCTGTCGATGCTCGACCAGCCGGCGGTCGTCGCGAAGGAACTCGGCAACTTCCTCACCGGCGGATGAGCACGCGCTCGGTCGCCGCGACGAGAGCGACGCCGGGCGCCTCACCTGCCGTTACGGCTCTTCTCGATCCGTTCGCGGGTGGTCTCGGCTGCCTTCTCGGCGCGCTGACGGGCCTGACGAGCCACCACCGGACCGCGCTTGCGTGCGGTGGTGGCCAGCTCGCCCCCGTGCTCACGCGCGGCATCGGCCAGCTCGGCGCCGTGTTCGCGGGCCGCACCCACCAATTCGGCGCCGCGGTGCCTGGCCACATCGGCCCAGTCTCCGCGATGGTCGCCGGCGGCCCCGGCCAGCTCCGCACCCCTGCGCTTGGCGACTTCGGCCCAGTCCCCGGCATGTTCGCGCGCGGCTTCGGCCAGTCCGGCGCTGCGTTTCTTGGCCGTCTCGGCCCACTCGCCCCGATGCTCGAGTGCGGTCCCGGCCAGCTCGCTGCCCCGCCGACGTGCGGTTTCGGCCCATTCTCCGCCGTGCTCGCGGGCCGTCTCGGCGAGCTCACCGCCACGTGCCTGCGCCACCGTGGCCAGATCGGCCCCTCTACCAGCGGCTGTCGCGGCGAGTTCGCGACCCCGCACCGCCTGCAGTTGCATGCGGTTGCGCACCGAATCCGCGGTCTTGTCCGCGGCGGTGACCGTGAACGGCAGCGCGGCGGCGGCCTCCTTGGCGGCGCGGCGGCCGCGCCGGCGCAGCGACGGTTTGCCCTCGGTATCGACGGAGGCGATCAGCAGACCGCCGAGCAGGCCCACGTCCTTCAGGAACGCGGTCCGTTTCGCGGCTCGCTGCTGGGCATCGGATTCGTTCCAGAAATCCTGCTCGGTGACCGCGGCCGGAACGACGCTCGCCGCCAGTGCCAGTGACGACAACCGCGGCATCCGGCCCAGTGCCAGCAGTGTCCCGGCACCGACCCGCACCGCGGCGTTGATCCTGATCACCTTCGCGGGATCTGCGGGCAGCTTGGCCGACACCGAGTCCGGCAGCCGCTGCTCGCCGGTGGACACCAGAGCGCCGGCAGCCTGGGTCCGGGTTTCGGGATGCATCAGGGTATCGACGCCGTCGACGACGAAAACCGATGCCAGCAGCGGGCGGGCAAGGCGGCGAATCAACATGTGACAACCCTTTCCTCAACGGTTTCGTTCCGGCGGGTTCCCTCGATGCCGCGTCCCAATCACCAGGGACACCGACGGGCCTCAGGGCACGACAGTAACCGGCCAGCGCCCGGCTTTCACCAGGCGCACCGCGACGGACCCGACAATTCGATGCCCGGCCTTCTCCGAGGCACCGACCACCACCGCATCGGCCTTGAGTTCGTCGGCGGCCTCGGCGAGCACGGTGTACGGATCGCCCCGGCGCGTGATGAACTTCCAGCGTGCGCGGTATACGTCCTTGACCTTTTCCGCGTGCTCTCGCACCTCGCGTGCCAGATCCTCGGCGACTTCCGCGGTGGTTCCCTGCACATCGACACCGTAGGCCCCCGCCATGGTCAGCAACGGTTGCACGTAAATCATTGCCAGCAGCGCGTTCTGGCGGCGTGCCATACCGGCGGCGTAGGAGGTCGCACGCCAGGAGGCGTCCGACCCGTCGATACCGACCATGATCACGCGGGGGCCGTCGGTGCCGAGCTCGAAACCCGACGACAGACGGTCCGCCCACTCCGGTGTTGTCTCTTCGGCCACGTGGTTGAGCCTAGAGCAGGCGCAGCAGGTCGCGCAGGGTCCGCAACTGGTGCGGTGGCAGGTCGGCCAGTCCGGGCGGCGGCGGATCCGGGGTGGACATCGCCAGCTCCAGCACTTCGCGCCCGGCCGTGGTGATGGTCACCAGTTTGCAGCGCCGATCCTCGGGGGCGATCTCGCGCGAGACCAGGCCGCGTGCTTCCAGATCGTTCACCACGACCGTGGTCGCCGGTGCGTCCATGGCGGCCGCCCGGGCCAGCGCCTTGAGCGGCAACGGCTCGGGCAGCAGCCTGCGCAGGATGCGAATCCTGCTGAAAGGCATGCCCGTTCGTTCGACGACAGCGCGTTTCCAGACATCGCGCGAGTCGGTGACCACGCCGGTCAGCAGCCGCCACACCTCGTCGGGGGAAGCGGGAGCTCCGGGCGGGAGTTCGTCACCGGACACGAGCCGACACCTTGTCCTCGAGCAGAGGAGCGATGCTGTCCCGGGAGCGCAGCGCCCATCCGGTGTTGGCCAGTACGCCCAGGACCACGACGGTCGCCGCGAACCCGGCGATCACCCACCACAGCCCGGCGCCCGTGAGCAGACCACACAGCGCCACCCCGATGCTGACGCCGATCTGGCGGCTGGTGGAGGCGACAGCCGAGGCGGCACCGGCACGATCGAGCGGCATCCCGCTGACCGCCGCGGTGGTGATGGGCGCGTTCACCGTTCCGAAACCGGCGCCGAAGATCGCGAACATGATCGCCAGCTGCCAGACCGGCGTATCCGGACGCAACGTGGTGAGCAGCCCCGCGGCGACGGTCATCAGAATGCCGGCGGCCACCAGTGACGGCCGGGTGCCGTGGCGGCCCACCAGCCGGCCCGACAGCGGGGAGCAGATCAACATGGCCAGCGCCATCGGCAAATACAGCAGACCGGTGTGCACGGCTGAATAGTGCCGTACCCCTTGGAGATAGATCGAGGCACTGAACAAGAATGCACCGAGCCCGATGAATGCGCACACCGCGGTCAGCGTCGCGGCGGAGAACGGCACGCTGCGGAAGAACCGCAGATCGATGAACGGCGATCGGTGCCGCCGTTCGGCGTACACGAATGCGACGAGGGCGACAACGGTCGCGGCGAGAATCTCCGGCCGGCGTTCGATGAGCCCGAAGACCAGCGTGAACATCACCGCGACGGCCAGCACCTGGCCCAGCGGATCGATACCGCGCGCGGTGCGCGACTTCGATTCGGGGACGAAGATCGTGGTCAGTGCCAGCGCGACCACGCAGATGGGCAGATTGATCCAGAACACCGACTGCCAGCCGAGCACGTCGATGAGCCCGCCGCCGATCATCGGGCCCAGGGCGGTGGAGATGCCGACGACAGCACCCCAGATACCGACTGCCCGCGCTCGTTCCACCCGGCCGGTGAACACCGTGGTGATGATCGACATCGCAATCGGGTTCAGCATCGATCCACCGACCGCCTGGACGAACCGTGCCCCGATCAGCAGGTCCACGGTGGGTGCGAGGCTGCACAGTAGGGAGCCGAGCGCGAACACGGTCAGCCCGATGCGGAACATTCGTTTGCGGCCGAACCGGTCGGCGGTGGCACCGGACAGCATCAGCAGGCTGGCCAGGGTGAGCGTGTAGATGTCGACGATCCACTGCAATCGGGACAGGGAAGCGCCCAGGTCGGTCCGGATGGACGGAATCGCGACATTGACGATGGTCGCATCCATCGACGAGATGAACAGGCTCAGACAGCAGGTCACCAGCACGATGGTCTTGCGCCGCGGGCTCATCCCGGAGATGCTTGTATGCACACAATGATTGTGTGCATACAAGTAAAAGCCCGCAAGTGCTGTGAGGTAGTTCACCCGGAGCTCGCTCCGGTCGCGCTACCGAGCGCACGCGGTACGGTGCTCCGATATGACGACCGACCGGAAACCCGAGGCGCCGAGCGCTACCGCGCTGGTGTCCGAGGGTGAAGAAGGCTACGAACGCGGCCTCAATCCCCGCACCATCCAGATGATCGCCATCGGCGGCGCGATCGGTACCGGCCTGTTCTACGGAGCGGGTGGCGCCATCGAGCAGGCGGGCCCGGCGCTGATTCTCTGTTATCTGGTTGCCGGTCTGGTGATCTTCGTAGTCATGCGGGCGCTGGGGGAGTTACTCACCTACCGGCCGGTGTCCGGCAGTTTCGGCGAGTACGCGAACGAATTCCTCGGCCGCTTCGCCGGATTCGCCACCAGCTGGACGTATTGGGCGGTGTGGGTGGCGACCTGCATGGCCGAGATCACTGTCGCCGGCAAATATGTCAAGTACTGGTTCGCGGTGCCGGAATGGATGACAGCGCTGGTCGTGCTCGGCGTGCTCTTCGGGGCGAACCTGATCTCGGTGAAGCTGTTCGGTGAGGGAGAATTCTGGTTCTCCATTATCAAGGTGACGGCGATCATCGCCATGATCGTGATCGGAATCGGCGTGCTCGTCATCGGATTCGGGCATGCACCCGATCCCACGGTGACCAATCTCTGGGACGAGGGCGGAGTCTTCCCGAACGGGTTCGGCCAGGCGCTCTTGGCCTTGCAGATCGTGCTGTTCGCCTATGTGGGCGTGGAACTGGTGGGTGTGACCGCAGGTGAGGCGCGCGATCCGCGCCGGACCCTGCGCCGTGCGATCAACTCGCTGCCGCTGCGCATCGGCCTGTTCTATGTCGGCGCACTGATCGTCATCATGTCGGTGTCGAGCTGGACGGTGTTCCACTCCGGGCGTAGCCCGTTCGTGGAGGTGTTCGAGCAGATCGGTATTCCGGGTGCGGCCGGCATCATCAACTTCGTGCTGCTGACCGCGGCGTTGTCGTCGTGCAACTCCGGCATCTATTCCACCGGCCGGATGGTCCGCAGCCTGTCGCTGCGCGGTGAGGCGCCTGCGGCGTTGGGCGGGCTCAGTACTCGCCGGGTGCCGTTGCCCGGCATCGTGTTGTCCGCGGCGGTCATGGTGATCGGCGTGATCGTCAACGTGATCTCGCCGGACAAGGCATTCGCCTACATCACCTCGGTGTCCACCGTCGGCATCATCTTCGTCTGGGGCATGATCCTGGTCTGCCATATGTTCTATCGCGCCCGCGTCCGTCGGGGCGAGTTGCCGGCCAGCGACTACCGCCTGCCGGGTGCTCCGGTGACCTCCGTGCTGGCCCTGGCCTTCCTCGGCCTGGTGCTGGTGTTGTTGTTCTGGACCGACAGCGGCCGCACCGCGGTGATCGTCGGTGTGGCGTGGGGCATCGTGGTGTGTGCCGGATATCCGATCGTGAACCGGCTCGTGCGCCGCGGTGCGCCTCAGGTCCGGTCGTAGATCGCCAGGGCGATGTCGACCGCGGCCCGGTGGCACTGCGCATCGGTCAGGTCGACATCGCCCATCATCGCGGTACTCCAGGAGATCGCCAGCAGGGCCTGGCGGGCATGGAAGACCGCCAGTGGCTCGTGGTCGGGCGCGGTCATCGCCTCGGCGACCGCCCGGAACTGGTAACGCAACGCGGAACCGACCCCCATCCGGCGGAACGCGGGCTGGTTCTCGTACATGAACCGGGTCATCTCCCGGCCGGTGTGATGCAGTATCTCGCCGTAGCGGCGCAGAATTTCGCGCCCGGTGTCCTTGCCCGGCGGGCGGTGCTGTGCCCAGTCCAGTAGTTCGTCGACACCACGCCGCATATCTTCGGCCAGGCTGACGACGATGTCTTCCTTGGACCGGAAGTGGTAGTACACCGCGGCTTTGGTGATCGAGAGTCGATCGGCGATCTCGCGGATCGACGTGTGCTCGTAACCGTGCGCGGAGAAGAGTTCCATCGCCACCGAACGAATCCGGTCTCGGGTATCGGTTCGTCTGCCGGCCACGGACCTACCCTAGTTTCGCCCGTGCTCGGCCGGTCGATCCGCACCGCACCGGTTGCGGGCCGTTCAGCAGCCTTGACGGTCGCGTGCCGGCGATTGCGGTGCGGCTACTCGTCGTCCAGGCCGGCGGAGAGATAGGCGGCCGCGGCGATCCACTGCCGACAACCCAGGTGTCGATCGTGTGCGTGCAGGATGGCGCGAGCGCGGGGGTGAGTCAGTTCCCGAGGTTCGGTGGCGCAGTCGCCGACCGGATCGGCGCCGGTCGGCCGATGCTGGGAAATGCCGTGATCGCATGTACCGGAATGCTGAAGCAGTTGGTTCATGGGATGCCTTCGACCGTTGCGGGTGAGTGCGGAAGCGTGGGCCGAGTCTACGGCGCTGCAAGAAACAAATGCAAGTACATCTGCACAGTCGGATGGACTGCCGCGTGGGGTGGGAATCGTTGTGTGGCTTGGCGAGTGGCCGATGTTGCGGCCGCTGCGGAGCGAGGTAGAAAACCGACTGGTCGGACTCTGTGAATCTGCTGCTCGAGGGGTCGGCAATAGATGACAGGTCAATGGAAAACGCCTTGTCGCCCTTGTTTTTTCCAATTTTTCAGAGCACTCGATCCGAGCCTGTCGGCGTGCTATCGTTCAAATCGCGGTTTCAAATGCAAGTGCATTTGCTCGAACATATGCAAGAGCTAAGGCGTTGCCGTCGGTGTCGCCGATCGCTCATCCGGAACGCCGAGTGCGGACAACGCTGCCCGGCTCGGCCAGCACGAAACCTGGAGACAGCCATGACCGATTCCATTGCCACCACTGCCGGCCATCTCTCCGATGCCCCGTGGCGCAAGAGCACGTTCAGTAATCCGAGCGGAAACTGCGTCGAATTGGCCGATTTGTCCAATGGCCTGGTCGCGGTTCGCAACTCGCGGGACCCTGAAGGTGGGGTGCTGGTCTACACCCGCCCGGAAATCGACGCCTTTCTCCGCGGCGCGAAGAGCGGAGAGTTCGACGATCTGGCGTGATCGGCGGTAGCATGGCACTCGGCGCGGTGTCGGTGCGCGAAGGGGCAGTGTTTTCTGATGTTCGGCCAGCTGCTCTCGATGCTTGGTACCCTCACTGCCGGTGATCGTCGAGCATCGGAGTAGACCTCATGATGGCAGAGCCCGTCAGGATCGGCCGTGTGGATTCGCTTGTCGCTGAACGCGGTCCGACGGCCCTTCGGATTGCGGTGGGCGGCCAGCTTCGCAAACTACGGGAAGCGGCCAATATCACCCGCGAGCAGGCTGGTGAGCACATTCGTGGTTCCCACGCGAAGATCAGCCGACTCGAGCTGGGGCGCACCGGTTTCAAGGTGCGCGATATCCGCGATCTGCTGACCCTCTACGGCGTGCACGACGAGGAAGAGCGCGAGATCTTCCTCGATCTGGTGAGCAAGGCGAACCAGCCGGGGTGGTGGCACAGCTACAACGACCTGCTGCCCCAATGGTTCGAGACCTACCTGGGCCTGGAGCATGCCTCGAAATCCATCCGTACCTTCGAGGGACAGTTGGTGCCGGGGCTGCTGCAGACCGAGGAGTACACCCGTTCGGTCGTGGCGCTCGGTCATGAGAACGCAGAGGCCGCGCGTCGCGTCGAGTTGCGTAAGAAGCGTCAGGAGATTCTCGACCGTCCCGGTGCGCCGACGCTGTGGGCGGTCGTGGACGAGGCCGTCCTGCATCGGCCCGTCGGTGGCGAGCAGGTGCTGCGCGCCCAGCTCGACCATCTGGTGGATGTGTCCAACCGGCCGAACGTGACCATCCAGGTCCTGCCGTACGCGGCCGGCGGTCATGCGGCGGCCGGTAGCTCGTTCACCATGCTGCGTTTCGCCGAGGCCGAACTGCCCGATATCGTCTATCTCGAACAACTCACCAGCGCATTGTATTTGGACCGCCAGCAGGATCTGGAGTTGTACCGGCAGGTAATGGATCGGCTCAGTGTGCAGGCCGAACCGCCGGAGCGTTCGCGCGAGATGATGAAGAAGGCAGCGGCTGACCTGCCCGAAGTGGACTGAGGCGCAGCAGGCCGGATAGGTGCCCAGGGCGGAAGACAGTAGCAAAGCCCGGAAACAGCAGTGGCCGCCGACCTATAGGTCGGCGGCCACTGCTGTTGTCACTTTATTCCCTGATACAACTCGAGGCGATACGCCAGAAGGTCTCCGGCTGCATCGTGTCGAAATCCCAATCGTTCACCAGAGCATGCGCGGTGGTGACGATGCGATCGATATCGAAATCGTCTCGTGTGGCCGCGCCGGTGGACTCGACCGCATCGATGACGAAACACGTCGCGGTTTCCCGCGAGAAAATGTGATGTGCGGACCGATTCCGGTCCATAACTCCGAGCCGGTCGAGACCGCTTCGCTGGTTCATCCGAACGCCCCTGACGCCAGGCCGCACATGCCCCTCCGGCGCAATGCCTTCCGGCTCATCCTGCGGCTCACGGGTAGTCCCCTGCCTTGCCTTGCAGCTCGAAGTCTAGGGCGGCGTCGCGATCATTTGCAAGCACATCTGCAACATCGAAAGCCCGGTCAGAGCAAGGATTTCGGGTGCTGACGGGTTGCTGTCGACCCTGGCTCGGCCGGTGTCCGACAGGGCCGCACCAGGGGGGCGCGAGCCCCGCCCGCGATAGCGGCACAGATATCGGAGGCGGCGCCGTACCGGTCGTCCGACGGTGACTTGCTGCACAGTTCCCGTGTAGACCGGACGGGCGGTTCGGACACGAAAAAAATCTGGTCGCTACCCGGGCATATGCGACTCGCCGTCCGTCACCGGAACCGGAGTCGGCGCGGCGACCCGTGCACCATCCGGCGCGACCCGACGTGGAACACGGTCTCGTAGCCGTGCTATATCTCCCATGACCAGCAGGATCGGTTGCGGGCACGGTCCGCGACCCGAGGAGACAGGCGCACAGTGGACAGCTCGCACGGATATTTCGCGGCCGACGGTGCCGGCTTCACGCCGAACCGGATGGCTGCCAGCCAGTGGTCGGCCGAGCAGGTGGTCGGCCCGGCGCTGTGCGGTCTGCTGGCCCGTGCGCTGGACACCGAGCACGCCACCGACGGGTTCGTCCCCGTACGCCTGACGGTCGATCTGTTCAAACCGGCCCGGATGCGGCCGCTGAACGTCGCGACCACCCGCGTGCGCAACGGCAGGCGTATCCGGCTGGCCGATGCGATCGTGATGCAGGACGGCGAACCCGCAGCGCGCGCTTCGGCAGTTCTGCTGCAGCCGTCCGAGCAACCTCCGGGCGATATCTGGACTCGCGGCGTGCAGCCGGTGCCGCCCTCGCTCGAGATCGCGCCGGTGATCGACGGACCGGACGCGCCGTTGTGGCACAGCGACAGCTCGGCGGACTGGTCCCGGATGCCGTCGGAACACGAGAACGGCAGCCGCAAACGCAGCTGGCAGCATCCGGTGAACGTGGTGAACGGCGAGCGCCCGTCGCCGTTCGTGCTCGCCGCGCTGGCCGCGGAGCAGACCAGTATGGTGACCAACTGGTCCAGCCGAGGGGTCGGCTTCATCAATACCGACCTGACCCTGGCACTGGTGCGGATGCCCGAGAGCGGCGGCATCGGCGTGGAGGCCGACAACCACCTGAGTCACGACGGGATCGCGGCCGGCACTGCCACGTTGTTCGACCGGCACGGGTCCTTCGGCAGCGCCATGATCACCGCGGTATCCAATGCTGCCCGGCAGATTCCCGCGAGTCGCCTCGACGGACTGATCGCTGCGGCGGACGCCGGCCGGAGCTAGCTCGCAGCGCCCCGGTACTCGGCCCATCGGCGCGCCGCATCGCGTAGTCCGCACGTCCAGATGTTGGGCCGGCGATGTGCGGTGCCAGTCCATTCGGCCGCCAGCGCACCGGAGAACAGACGTAGGTCGCGCGCGGAGGCGGCATGCCAGGCCGGCACCCGCTGCGCCCACTGCTCGGCAACGGCCGGGGCGTGCCCGGCGAAGATCAGCCAGACGATCCAGCAGCCGGGATCGATCCATGGGGCTCCTCTGGTCGCCCACGGCCAGTCGACCAACCGGGCGTCGGTGCCGGTGACATCGTCGACGAGGACGTTGCTGTAGTTCCAATCGGTGTGCAGCAGGGCGGTGCCGCCGAAGGTCGCGACGGCTGCGTCCTCGTCCAGATAGGCGCCCCAGCGAACCTCGGCATCTTTGAGTTCGACCTCTGCCGGGCAGTGCAGCCGGCCCAGCGCGGTCATGGCCTCGGCGGTGGCAGCCAGGTCGGAATCGATCCGGTAGTCGGCGAAATGACCTGCGATGAATTCGAAACCGAGCAGATCCCAGCCGCCGGCCGCGAGCTGCCAGCGCAGTCGCGGGCCCACCGGCGTGACATGACGGGCCAGCGCGGCTTCACGGTGCTGGGTCCACACCTCCGGATCGCGTTGTCGCACACCCTTGATGAAGATCCGCCCGTGGGCGGTCTCGATCACCGTGGCGAGTTGGCTGCTGAATCCGGCGATCACGGAATCGGCACGGACGACCGGACCGGTCACCGCTTCGACCGCCGCGCGGGTCGCCGACGGTAGTTGTTCCCAGCTGCGCCGGTGCGCCGAGGTCTGCGCCCGATCAACTGTCACTCTGGAAGAGTTACCCCCAATTACCAGTTCTGGCAAGCGATCTCAGGTATTCGGGTGCCGGTTTCGTAAGTGTTCTTTCAGGTGTTCTTTCAGGCGATATAGGTGCGGGCGATGAGCGCGCTGCGTAGTTGCCACAGGCCGGTGGAGTGGGTGGGGTCGAGTCCGGTGAGTTGCGCGATGCGTTTGAGGCGGTAGTCCACGGTGTTGGTGTGTACATGCAGGTGCCGGGCGGTGCGCTGGCGGTTGAGGTTGTTGCTGATGTGGGTCTGCAGGGTGGTCAGGAGCTCGGGGTGGTGATCGAGGGGGTCCAGCAGCGTGGCGAGATGGTTGCGTCCGGGCCCCGGGCGGGTGAGCTGGTATTCGAGGGCGAGGTCGTCGAAGCGGTAGAGCCCGGGGGCGGTGCGCAGGCGGGTGACCATATCGAGCAGTTGATGGGTCTGATCGGTCGCGGTCGGGATGGTGTGGGCGGTGGCGGTCGTGGTGGTGGCGGTGATGGGCACGCGTGCGGCGTGTGAGAGTCGCGTGGTGAGGGCGTCGAGATCGGCGGTGGTGGTGCGGGTGGTGGGGATGAGTAGGGTGCCGCCGTCGGTGGACAGCAGATGCAGGGTGGTGCTGTGGGTGTGCGTGGCCAGGGCGGCTTGGATGCGCCGGAGTTTGCGGCGCGCGACGATGGTGGGGTCGAGATGGGGATTCGCCTGATCCGGATGGGGCGGGATGTGCAGAGCGACGATGTGATAGCTGTCGGCGATCTCGATGCCGCATTCCCGGGCCATGGTGGAGGTGGGGTGACCGGCGAGGAGAGCGCTGGTGAGGGTGTGCACCGCGTTGTGGTGTTCGGAGACGACGGTGCGCAGTTCGCGGACGTAGGCGCTCGACACCGCGGTGGTCATCGTGTCGAGTATCTCCACGAGGAGTTTGGCGCCGCTGATGAGATCGGCGTAGTCGGCGTGGGTGGGTTGGGCGTTGCTGTTGGTATTGGTGATGACGAGGTCGAAGCCGATTTTGAAGCCTTCGTGGATGGCGTGGTGAATGGTGTCGATGGGAACGCCTTCCCGAGCCCACCCGGCGGCCGCATCTTTGAGGCGTTCGGTCTTCTCCGGGATGTCGCGGCCGTCGAGCAGGCTGATGGCGAGTTCGAGGCAGGTGCGGGTGATGGTGGTGATGTCGCCGTGGATGGCATCGCCGGGCAGGGTCCCGCAGGGTGCGACATTTTCGACGAAATGGCCGACCATGTGGCGGGAGAGCGTCCAGACGTCTTTGAGCGGGGAGGAGATCGGCCGCCCCGACCACATCAGGCCGGTGGGGCTCGAGTTGTCCACGGTCATCACTGACTCCTTCCGCGCCCAAATTAATGTTTCGGCGATTAACGGTAAATGGCCGACCGCTACCCGACGCGGATTCGGTGACGGTTTGTGCGGGGATCGAAGAGATCCGGCAGGTTGTTGTGATCGTTCACAATGATCGCCCGGATTTCCAGCTTGTCACGACCATAATCGCCGGCAGGGGAGCGGACGCAGTCCGGGGCGAACCTTGCTGTCCACGGTGACGGCGAGGCCGGAGTGGACGGCCGCGGCCGCGAACTCCCACGCCTCGGCCCGCGTCGCGGCGTATTCGAGTATCAGTTCGCCGTTGGGGTCGGGGCCGTCGAAGTAGACGGTGATGCGCCGCGTCGGTGCTTCGGTGACTGTGTCGGGGAGGTTCATGTCCGCGCTCCTTTGCATCGGTGCAGGTTCGAAGCTACGTACCGGCGGGTAACAAAAACAGGTTTCAGTGTGGACTCGAGCTCCGAACACAGTGCCGCGCGCGCCGGCTTTGTGATGTGTCAGGGGGCGTTCGGGTCAGGGGGCCGATATCGATGCGGACTCGCACCGCGCACGATCGGAACACGTCGCCCGTTCGGCGGTGAGTACGCCGGTAACCTCGAAAGAACCTGGTTCAGCGTGGAATTCGGGTTGATGCGTCCGCGCGGCCAGGGGGTGCGTCCGAGTGGGCCGAGATCGGTGGGGGGAGTTATGCGCATTCGACATGCTCTGGCGGTGGTGCTGCTGTCGACCTGTGGTGTGGTCGGACCGACAGCGGCGGCGCAACCGCCGCCACCACCGTTGCCGTCGCTGCCTGCGCCCGGGCTGCCGCAACTGCAACAGTGGATCGACGTGCTGGTGCCGCCCCCGTCGATTCCGCCGCCGGATCGCACGGCATCCGGGCACGGTACGGCAGACCCCGACCTGGCCCGGCTGCAACAGGCGGTCGCTCCGTCGCCGGTCGGTGACCCGTTGCTCGACACCTGGCCGGCCGACCTGGACCGGTATCACCCCGGGGAGGTGATCGCCACCAGGGATGTGACCGCGACCGCGGCGCCGCTGCTGATGGTCCCCGTGCGCACCGCGCTGCAGCTGAAATTCCGCACCACCGACGCATCTGGCGGGCCGTCGTATGCCACTGCCACACTGGCGATTCCGGCGGCCGCATGGACCGGCGGCGGGGCGCGGCCGGTGCTGGTCAACAATCTGGCGATCGATGCACTGGGTCGCTCCTGTACGCCGGGCTACACCTTCTCGCACGGATACAACCCCGACACCAGCACCACCGACTTCGTGCCGCCGACCACGCAACTGGCCTTGCTGCGCGGATATGCGGTATTGATCACCGACCACGAGGGGCCGCGGATGGCCTATGCCGAACCGTATGTCGCCGGACATGCCGTGCTGGACGCGATCCGGGCGGTCCGCGCAGCGCTGCCCGCCGAGTTCGGTGCGAGCCGTTACGGGATGCACGGATACTCCGGTGGAGCGATCGCCACCCGGGGAGCGGTCGCGCTGATCGATTCCTACGCACCGGAGTTGGCGCCGGTGATCGCGGGTGCGGCGCTCGGCGGGGTGCCGGTCGACTACCGGCTGCTGGCGCAGAGCATGAACGCCAACCTCGCCTCCGGGATCTTCATGGCCGCCACCTTCGGCGTCGGCCGCGAACGTCCCGAGATCCTGGCCAGGATGAACAACCTGGCCCGATGGGTGGCCTTGTCTCCGTTCAAAGATGCCTGTTCGGGTGTCTTCTCGGTGCCGGGGGTGCTGTCGCTGCCGATCGATGTCGCCGCCGATATGCCCGATCCGCTGCACAGTCGGCTCGCCGACGACATCTACCGGGAAACCCGGATGCAGGGTATGAGATCCCCTGTGCCGCTGTACATCTACAACGGTGAACAGGAATTCTGGATCCCGGCCGCCGGCGCGCGCGAGCTTTATCGCGATCAGTGTGCGCTGGGTGCGGTCGCTGTCTATCGCAGCGTGCCGGGCGAGCATTTCATCGCGTCCGGAACCGGATATCCGGGAGCGATGGACTGGGTCGACCAACGCCTGCGTGGTGTGTCCGCACCCGACGAATGTTGAATTGCCTTTGTGTCGCAACCCCATCGCCCATATGCCGAATTGATGAATTGTCATCGTGTCGCCCGCCGCGGACGTTCGAAACGTTTTCGTGGCCGTACCGTGATAGGAACGCGGCACCGGAATTGCGCGGACGGTGCCGCGTTCCGCCCCGGCGTCGCCGCACCGTGAAGAAGAAAGGAGCCCGGTCTCGCGGACGTCGGACCGGCCGGCCGTGAGCGGCGCCGGTACTCGAGCCGTCCGCTCGCGGCGCACAGTCGGATTCGCGGTCGAGGACCACCAACCCGGTCCTCGCCGCGAACACTGTGTGGCTGTGGAATCCGCCCGCCGGATGCATCCGCACCCCGGCATTCGGCGGGCTCCCGCGCAGCAGGAAAGATTCCGGAGTGACCCGATGACCTCATCAGCACCCACCCTGGCGACGGCGCTGACCCGGCGTGCACACCAGCACACCCGCCGAGCTCGTACCGACGATGCCACGGAATTCGGCTCCGGAGTGCGGGAATGCCTCGCGCTCGCCGCGGATCTGGTGGCCGATCCGGATCCGGTACCCGCCGACGCGGCCCGGCTGGCGGAGCTGGTCGGGCAGGCAGGTGCCTGGGCCCGTGCCGGAATCGACCTCGATGCCGTGCTGCGGGCGTACCACGACGCGGTCCGGCGCGCGTTCGCCGATCTCGCCGGAGATCGCGGCACCGGCGACGAGTTGATCGCTGACGCCGACCAGGCACTGCGGTTGCTGGAAGCAGTGACGGTCGCGACGTCTGCCGCCTATCTCGACGAGCACCGCGCGGCGGCACGGCATCATCAGACCGCGGCGCAGACCCTGGTGACCGCCCTGCTCAGCGGACACGGTGGTACCGCCCTGGCGCGTCGTACCGGTATCGCGGTCGCCCCTGCCTATCAGGTGGTGGCGCTGTCGATCGGTGCCCATCCCGGCGAAGCCGATCCGCGGCGCAGCCGCGAAACCGTGGCGCGCCGGAAGCTGCGGCGGCTGCAGAGCGCCCTGGCTTCGGTACTGGGGTCGACGGCGTTGTCGCTGCTGTCGGCCGACGGCGGCACCGTCCTGGTTCCGGCCGGCGGCGACGATGCCGGGGCTCGAATCGACACTCCGGCAGTGACCGCGGAGTCGCTCGACGTCCTGTCGGCGGCAGCGTCGGTTCCGGTGACCGCGACCGTTCTCACCGGTTCGACCGCCCGCATTCCGGAACTGGCCGCACAGGCCCACGAGTTGCTCGACCTGGTGCGCGCACTGCACCGTCCGCCCGGGTTGTACCGGATCGCCGATCTGGCGGTCGAATACCAGCTCACCCGGCCCGGCCCTGCTCGTGAGCATCTGGCCGCGATGCTGACACCCCTGGCATCGCATCCGGAGCTGCTGGACACCCTGAGGGCGTGTGTGGAATCGGGTTTCGACAGCGCGGTGGCAGCGCGCCGACTCGGTATCCGGACTGCCACGGTGACGCAGCGGAAGCGGCGAATCGAGCGGCTCACCGGTCTCGAGCCGACCGCACCGGACGGGATTGCCCGCGCGAGTTCGGCGCTGCTCGCCTACGATCTCGGAATCGAGGCAGAGTCCGTGGCGGGAAATCCGGGCCCCGGCCGAGAGAACGGAGCGGCGGAACAGTGTTGATCCCACGAGTAGCCCTCGGCGCCGTTCTCGCCGTGGCCTCGGGGGCGATGACAGCGGTCCCGGTGCTCGCCGATCCGCCCGATCCGCCACCGCTGATCGATCCGTCGGTCGATCGGACCGAACTGACGCGCGTCGAACATCGCACATCGGCGTGGGACCGGCTGTATGTGGCCTCGGCCGCGATGCGGCGGGTGATTCCGATCGACGTGCTGCGCGGCGCGGGCCCCGGCCCGCGCCCGACGCTGTATCTGCTCGACGGTGTCGAGGGAGCGCAGACCTCGGGCTGGCTCACCCATGGTGACGCGGGTCGATTCTTCGCCGGCAAACCGGTCGATGTGGTGCTGCCGGGCGGCGGTATGGGAAGTATGTACACCGACTGGAAGCACTACGACGACAAGCTGGGTCTCAACCGCTGGGAAACCTTCCTCATCGACGAACTGCCGCCCGTGGTGGAGGGGTATCTGAATTCCGACGGCCGGCGCGCGGTGGCCGGTGTCTCCATGGGTGCGCAGGCGGCGATCATGCTCGCCCAGCGTCATCCCGGCTTCTACCGGGCCGTCGCCGGCATCAGCGGCTGCTACTCCACCGCCGATGGCATCGGGCAGGCGCTGACCCGGATCACGGTCGCCTCCCGAGGCGGCGACCCGGCGAATCTGTGGGGCCCGCCCGACTCACCGCAGTGGGCCGCCCACGACAGCTACCTGGCCGCCGACAAGCTCCGGGGTACCTCGATCTACCTGTCGGCGGCCTCGGGCCTGCCGAGTCCGCCCGATCTGGCCGCGATCGCCGCCGCCCGCAATGTCGCGGCCGCACTGGATTCCGCTGGGGGCGGTGCGGTGCTGGAGGCCGGTGCGCGCACCTGCACCGAGCGTTTCGCGGCCCGGCTGACCGAACTGCACATCCCGGCGACCGTGCGATATGCGGCTATGGGCACCCATTCGTGGCCGGACTTCGCGGCCGCGCTGGCGCCGGCATGGGACGCGCTCGCGGCCGGGCTGGGGATTTCGCGGCGCTGGGGGCCACGCTGAACGTGCTCAGCGCGCCGGGGCGACGACGTCGAGTACCGGCTGTGGCAGGTCCTGCGGGCTGAGGGTTCCGACGACCGGCACGCCCGCGCGGACGAAAGTGGCCACGGCACGTGGCATGTGGTTGGCCGAGGTGACCACCACCGCATCGACGATCCCCAGGGCGCGCATCAATTCCGCTGAGTTACGGGCGTTCTGGATGGTATCGGCGGCACGCCCCTCGACATGCACTCGTCCGGGTGCGATCCCGTGCCCGATCAGCCAGCCGGCCATCGCCGCGGCCTCGGTGGTGCCGCCCTGCGGATTGCCTCCGGTCACGATGATCGGCGAGACGGGGGAGACCATCGCCTGAACCTGCGCGGCCTGCAACCGGGCGATCAGTTCCGGCCGCATGGTGCCGTTGGGCAGCAGACCGTACCCGAGTACCACGATGGCGGTGCCGGGGCCGTGCGGAATCGGTATGTGCGGCAGCGACAGCGGAACGGCGGAACCGGATGGCCCGACGGAGCCGAAGGGATCGACGGAGCCGAACGGTCCGACGGAGCCGATGATGTCGGTGATCGGATCGGCGCGGGCCTCGGGTGCCGCAGCAGTGGGCGCGAGACCTGCGAACAGGGCGCCGGCAGCCAGTGCGGCGAGGGTGAGAAGGCGAATTCCGGTGGGCCGGAACGGTCTACGAAAGCCGGACATCGGGACTCCAGACGACGTAGGGACGGTGCCACGTGCTTACGTGCACCGGGCCGGTACGGACAACATTCTGTGATCATCCGAAATGCGTTCGTGATGGTGATGTAATTGGTTGCGAGGCTTGCTATGACGCATGGCAAAGAAATGTGCGTTCTCGATCGGTGGCACCGCATTGTGCGGTGTCACTGCGCCCGGTCGGGCCCGTCGTGAGATTCCGGAGAACTCGGCTGTTCACCTTCCGGGGGTCCGGAAGCGACTTTAGCGTCTGAATGCATGTGCGGCGTCGCGGCTCGCGGTCGGACTTCGCCACAAACCTTGCTGATTCTTCGAAGGAAGGGTTCACAGATGAGACCGACTCTGCGCCGCTGGACACGTGGCGCCGCGGTGGTCGCCGGTGTGTCGCTACTGACGTTGGGACTCACCGGGATCGACGCCGGAGCGGACCCGGCGGCCGTGCCGGACGTGCAGCGCCAGCTCGTCGAGTACATCGACAGCGGCCTGAAGGACCCCGCCGCACATCCGATCGCCGACTCCGGCAGCGCTGCCTCGGGGTCGGCGTGTACGTCCGGCAGTGGCGCCGGATCGGGTAACGGGTCCGGCGACTGTTACGGCGGATCCGGTTCCAGTTCCGGATCCTCGGGCGGAACCTCCACCGATACCGTCGGTTACGGTCCGGAACAGACCTCGTTCGTGGGTGCCTTCGGCTACGGGCTGGCGCATCCCGACGTAGCACCGCCGGGGACCAACGACTGGAACTGCACTCCGAGTGCCGAACATCCGGAGCCGGTGGTGCTGGTGCACGGCACCTGGGAGAACGCCTATGACAACTTCGCCTATGTGAGCCGCCCCATTCACGATGCGGGCTACTGCGTGTTCACCTTCAACTACGGCAGATCGAACCTGCTGCAGGGCGGAGGGCTCGGATCGGTGCTGCCGGGCACCAACGGCACCGGCTACATCCAGGACTCGGCGAAGCAGCTGTCGGAGTTCGTCGACCGGGTGCTGGCGGCGACCGGCGCACCCAAGGTGAACATCGTCGCGCACTCCCAGGGCGGCCCGATGTCACGCTGGTACCTGAAGTTCGAGGGTGGCGCCGACAAGGTCCATCACGAGATGACCTTCGGTGCCACCAATCACGGCACCACGCTCGACGGGATCGGCGCACTGGGCCGTGCCGTCAACAACTTCGGTATCGACGTGCTGGGCCCGGTCGAGATCCTCGTCGGACATGCGGGTATTCAACAGACCGTCGGGTCGAATTTCGTCAACGAACTCAACGCCGGTGGTGACACCATGCCCGGCGTGGACTACACCGTGGTCGGCACCCGGTACGACGAGGTCACCACGCCGTACGACCTCACCTTCCTGCGCGCGGGGCCCGGAGCGACGGTCCGCAACATCACCCTGCAGGACGGCTGCGAGCAGGATGTGTCGGATCACCTCACTCTGATGTACTCACCGCGGGTGCTCTCGATCATCCTCAACACGCTCGATCCGGCCCGGACACCGGAGCTGACCTGCAGCTTCAACCCGTGGCTGGTGGGCGGGGGCGGCAAGCTCTGAGTCTGGTTCCGAGGCACCGGCCGGTCCGGGGCGACGGTGGTCCGCACAGGGGCCGTCCGCCGCTCCGGACCGGCCGGACGGTCGTCGTAGACTGTGCGGCGACGGATACGACGATGGGATGGTCGCAACGTATGATTCGGGCAGGTGTACTGGTGCTCGGCGGGGGCTCACGGTGACGTCGGCAGCTACCGAGATCGCATCCGGGACGGAACCGATGGCAGCGCAACAGCCCGCACTGGAGAAGTTCGGCTTCGCGGAATTCCGCCGCACTGCCGCTATCGGCACGGTCATCGGTGGCCGGGTGTCGCGGCGAGTGCTCCGGGAAGGACTGCGCCCGGCGCGGCGCCGTCGCGCAGTGGCCGAGGGAACCGTCGACGGATTCGAGACACTGGGCCCGATGTTCGTCAAGCTCGGGCAGTTGATCGCCTCCTCACCGGC
Source organism: Nocardia vermiculata NBRC 100427 (assembly GCF_001613265.1). GTDB lineage: Bacteria > Actinomycetota > Actinomycetes > Mycobacteriales > Mycobacteriaceae > Nocardia > Nocardia vermiculata. The sequence goes on along the minus strand of NZ_BDCA01000014.1, from coordinate 156,522 downwards.
CTCGTTCCCGGACGAGCTCGCCGATGCGTGTCTGCGCTGCCTCGACGATGTGCCGCCGTTCCCGGCCGCCGATGCCCGCGCGGTGATCGAGGCCGACCTGGGTGCCCCGATCACCGAACTGTTCCTGGAATTCGACGACGAACCGTTGTCGGCGGCCTCGGTCGCCCAGGTGCACGCCTGCGTCCTCACCGACGGGCGGCCGGCGGTGGTGAAGGTGCAGCGACCGGATATCGCCCGCCGCATGATCGTCGACCTGCGTGCGGCCTATCGCCTGGCCGGGGTACTGAGCAAGCGGTCGGAGAATGCGCGCGTCGCCAATGCCGAAGGCGTGGTCCGGGACCTGTACGACACCACCGTCGCCGAACTGGACTTTCGTAACGAGGCACGCAATCAGGCGCAGGTCCGCGAGAATCTGGCCGCCTTCGGGGACAATTCCGGAGTCGTGGTCCCCGAGGTGTACTGGGATCACTGCGGACCGCGGGTGCTGTGCATGGAACGGATGCGCGGCATGCCGCTGGACCGTTTCGACGACATCCGCACGGTGCATCCGGATCCGGAACTGCTGATCCGCCGGCTGGTCAAGGCATGGGTGGAGAGCGTGGTGGTGCACGGTCTCTTCCACGGCGATGTGCATGCCGGCAACCTCTGGCTGCTCGACGACGGGCGCGCCGCGATGCTCGACTTCGGCATCGTCGGCACGATGACCCCGCAATGGCGGGCCTTCGTACGGGCACTGTTCCACGCCAGCGCCGTCGACGGCGACTTCCGCCCCGTGGCCCGGGCATTGCGCGAACTGGAACTGGTCGACGGCGATGCCGAGGACGACGCGACCATCGGCCGGCAGCTGGCGACCGCGCTGGCCCCGGTGTTGTCGGGCAAACTGGCGAAACTCGATATGGGGAAGGTCGCGGCGCGGCTGGTGGAGTTCGGGAAGCGCCGCGGCGCCTCCGGTCCACAACCGCTGCTGCTGATGGGCAAACAACTGGGCTATTTCGAACGGTACGCGGTGGCCCTGGCACCGGGCTGGCGGCTGGGACAGGACCTGTACCTGTTCCGCAACATCTTCCCCGAGGAGGTGGCAGACAAGGCCGCCGCCGAAGGCATCGAACTGCCCGCCGACTAGATCCGGTCGGCGGAATCCCGCGTGGAATGGACAGGAGTGCAGATGTCGCCGGAAACCACCGCCGAACCGATGCCCGCCGTCTTTCTCGGGCACGGCAACCCGATGAACGCGCTCGACCGCAACAGGTACACCGAGACCTGGGCGGCCTTCGGCCGCTCGGTGCCCCGTCCGCGGGCGATCCTGGTGGTGTCCGCACACTGGTACACCAACGCGACCGCGGTGACGGCGATGCCGCATCCGCGCACCATCCACGACTTCTACGGGTTCCCCGACGAGTTGTTCGCCGTGCAGTATCCGGCGCCCGGGCTCCCCGAACTGGCCGAACAGGTGGCCGATGTGGCACATCCGCAGTGGGTCGGCTGCGATACCGACAGCTGGGGGCTGGACCACGGCACTTGGTCGGTGTTGGTGCACGCCTTTCCCGATGCCTCGATTCCGGTGGTACAGCTGTCGCTGAACGCGTTCAAATCGTTGGACTACCACCTCGAACTCGGCCGCAAGCTCGATGCGCTGCGCTCGGACGGTGTGCTGGTCGTCGGCAGCGGAAATATCGTGCACAACCTGCGTGCAGTGGACTTCTCGGGGCGGCCCGACAGCGGATACGACTGGGCGTTGCGGTTCGACGAGGCGGCTCGCGAGGTCCTGACCCGCGCGCCGGCGCAGGTGGCGTCGCTGGACGCGCACCCCGACTTCGCCGCCGCTGTCCCGACACCCGACCATTTCCTGCCCCTGCTCTACATCGCGGGACTGGCCGGAACCGAACCGCTGGTGCCGATCGTCGACGGCCATTGCGCGGGTTCGATCTCCATGGCGGCCTATCAGCTGGGCGGGGTCTGCCCGCCGTCGGTGGACGGCACAGGTGCGCCCGGGCTGCCCGACCGGGTTCCGGCCGACGACAGCAATATGTGAGGTCCGGCAAGGGAGCGTGCGTGGCCCGCGCCGCGGTCGGAGTGCTCACCCCAGCCACATCGATCCGACCACGGCGGCGCATCCGAGCGTCAGCCAGGCGGCGTAGTCACCGAGGTGCCCACTGTGCAACCGATGCAGACCACGTCGCACACCGGTGAGCATCGCGGGCTGCGCGACGTTCCGCGGCAGGAAATTTCGCGCATAGATCCCGAGCAACGCGACAGTGATCGCCGCGACGGTCGACAGCACCCCGAGGGCTACTCCGTGCGGAGTCCAGGCAACCTCGGGTAGGTCCGACAGCTCGGGTGCCGCACCGGTCAGCGCGCGGTCGCGGTATCCGATATGATCGCAGAATTCGGCTGCGGCGGCGGCGATCTCGGACCCGAAGCGCCCTGGAATGCCGCACAGCACCCCGACAGCCAGCAAGGTGAACACCGCCGCGAGCATGGTCACCGGAATACGGCCCGGCGGGGTGTCGGCGTCCGGGGTCTCGTGCGCGCCGGTGGTCTCGTCCTCTCCGGCGGGTGGACGTGGCGTGCGTCCGAGTCCGAAGAACACTCGTAACCCCACCCGCAGCACGGCCGCGCCGGTCAGTGCCGAGACTGCCACCACGAGGATCGTCAGCGCCGCCGAGTGGACCGACTCCTCCAACAGAGACTTGCCGAAACCCGTGCCCGACAGGGGGACCCCGCTGAGCATCAAGGCGGCCAGGACAAAGGCGACGCCGGCGGTGCGGTGCCGCCGGGCACGCCCGTGCAGGTGCACCTCGTCGAGAGATCGGTACCGCGCCAGCAGAATTCCGGCGAGCAGGAACAGGGCGCCCTTCACCGTAGCATGTCCGGCGAGATAGACGGCCGAGGCCGCTATCCCGTCGGAGGACAGCATCGCCACTCCGAGCAGGAACAGCCCGATGTGCGCGATTGTCGAATAGGCCAGCAGGCGTTTCACATGCCGCTGCAGCACACACATGACCGTGCCGAGCACCGCGGTGATCAGCGCCAGGACCAGCAGGGTGCGGCGCACCCCCGGCGCCGGTACCACGGTGTCGAACACGGTCCAGTAGACCCGCGCCACCCCGTACACACCCAGTGGTGCCATCGCCCCCGAGAACAGCACGCACACCGGCGACGGCGCCACCGCATGCGCGTCGGCCAGCCAGAAATGAAACGGAACCACCGCGGCCTTGACCAGCCAGCCGGTCGCAATGAGGCCGAACGCGATGGGTACCACCGGATCCGGTGCGTTACGCGACAGCGCGACGCTCAACTGCGGCAGACCCAGCTGCCCGGTTCGCGCATACAGCAGGCCGATCCCGAACAGGCACAGATAGGCGCCGAGGGAATTGACGACCGCGAAATTCAATCCGCCCTGCACGGTTTCGGGATCTTCGATCTCACGTCCGGTGAGTGCGTAGGCGGCCACACTCATCAGTTCGAAGAAGACGAACATGTCGAACAGGTCGCCGGTGAGGGCGAAACCGGCCATTCCCGCGGTGAACAACAACAGCAGTGCCGGATAGTGCGCGCGCAAGGTGTCGAAGTAGTGCCAGCCGAACAGCAGTGCGGCGGTGGCCAGTACCGCTATGAGCAGGACCAGAGCCGCGCCCAGTCGATCGGCGACCAGCACGATGCCGACCGTGAACTGCGGGCCCGGATCCCAGCCACCCGACCAGGTCACCACCGCCCCGGACCCGGTCTCGACCAGTAGTTGCCCCGCGAGGGCCGTGGTGGCGGCCGCGGTCAGCAGTGCCAGCGCATCGATGACGCGGCGGCCCACGATGCGGCCGAGCAGCAGCAGGACACAGGCGCCGGCGATCGGCACCACGATGATCAGCGGGGGGAGCGCGCTCGAGGACACTCCCATCAGCCGCGCAGGGCGTGCAGTTCATCGGGAACCACGGTGCCGTGACGTTTGGCGACCTGGATCACCAGCGCGAGCAGCAGCGCGGTGACCGTCGCCGAAACCACGATGTCGGTCAGGGCCATCGCCTGCACCACCGGGTCGACCGCCGGGGAACCGGGCGGGTTCGACGACCCGAAGATGGGGGCGCCCGCATCCTTCCGGTATCCGATCGCCAGCAACAGGACATAGGTGCTCGACTGCGTGACCGAGACGCACACCACGGTGTGCACCAGATGCCGGCTCCGGACCACACCGAAGAGGCCGACCAGCAGAATCCACACCGCGACCAGATAAGGGAATACGCTCATGTCGCCCTCTCGTCGGCACCCAGATATTCGTCGAGGAACTGCGCCAGCAGCACCACGATGCCGCTGCCCACCGCAATGCCGACGGCGCAGCTGAACAATGCGACCGTGCCGGCCGAGAACAGCTGCCCGCTGGAACCTTTCGGCAAAAAGTTGGACAGGAATCCGGTGCCGGCCGCCAGCCCGGTGACACCGAGTGCGAGCACCGCTGCCATGCCCACCGCCTCACCGGCCTCGTACCAGATCAGCGGACGCACCCGCCGCAGGGCGCGGTAGTCGCCGGCGACGTAGAGCAGATGCAGACCGGTCGCCAGCACCACGCCGCCCTGAAAACCACCGCCGGGCGTCAGATGCCCGTGCACGACCACATCGACGCCGAGGAGCAGCGTCACCGGAAGCAGCACGTATCCGGCGAGCCGGGTGGCGGCGAGCAGCGGCGGACGAGTGGACGCGGTGACCGCGGCGCGCGGCGGACGCAGGCGTGGGCTGCCGGTCCGGCGTAACAGGGTCGCGGCGCCCACCACCGCGGCCACCAGGATGGCCTCCTCACCGACGGTGTCGAGGCCGCGCTGATCGAAGTTGATCGACGACACCGCATTGGCGGTGTGCTGACGAGTGGCGATCGCGATCGCGGCATCACTGTAGGGGTGGAAGTCGCTGCCGAAACCCGGAATTCGGGTCAGCGCGGCGAGGAGAGCGATCAGAATGACGACGGCTCCGGCGGCGAAGACCAGCAGCCGGCCCCGGGTACTCACGAGCGCCTCCGCCTGCGCACCGACCGGACGGTCAGCAGCACCATCAGCGGCACCACCGCGGTGCCGACCGCGATCTGCGACAGTGCGACATCGGGCGCGCCGAGCAGCAGGAACAGTGGCGCCAGCAGCGCACCGTACACCCCCAGACTCACAGCCTGCCGCTGCGGATTCCGGGTGAACACCACGATCGTCGCCGACACCGCCACCAGGACCAGAGCGAGACAGAGCAGCACATTCATGACTGTTCCTGTTCGCCGGTACGTTGTTGCGGCCCGCTGACAACGACATTCAGCTTGGCGATCGCCGCGGCGGACACCGCGCCGGTGAACCACAGCAGCATCACGGTCAGCGCGACGCTCGCGGTGGTCAGGCCGGGACCGTATTCGAGCAGTACGGCAAGCGTGAGCAGCGGACCGGTCACCGTGGCGAGCATGCCCGGATAGTGCAAGCGCGCGTAGACCCCTCGGGGCCGCAGCGCCGCCCACGAGGCGGCCACCGCGACCGCAACAGCCACACCGAGTGCGACGGCGGCGACGATCGTGCCCGGATCAGTCATCGCCTGCTCCGATCAGGCGCGTGAACACCAATGTTCCGGCGAACGCCAGCACCACCAGCACCGTCGCCACGATCAGGTAGTCGGGACGGTTCGCGGCCAGGCTCATGGTGATCAGCACGAGTACGGTCACCGCCGTGACCATCTGGAGTCCGACCAGGCGGTGTTCGGACCGGCCCCGCGAGGCCAGCCAGATCCCCGGCGGCATCGCACCCACCAGTAGGGTCACCGAGGCCACGGTCCACATCACCGCCGCCTCCCCGCATCCCGCACGGCGCGCTGCAGTCCGGTGTCGCCCACCGGCAAGGTGTGCAGCCGCAATCCCCCGGCCTGCGGATCGGTGGAGACCACGAGCGAGCCCGGTGTGGACGACAGCAGTACTGTCGCGACCGCCTCCCACCCCGCTCGCCGGGATTCGGGCCCGGTCGCCGGAGCATCGACATCGGTGAACCGCCCCACCGGCCGTCGTCGGCGGACGGCCACGGCGAGCGCGGCCGCGCTGTCACGCACGACGGCCGGCACGGTGAGCAACGCCCACATCGGTGTGCGGGCAGGCAGCCGCCAGCGACCGCGCACGGCCCGGCGCGCGGCGTGCGCGGCGACCGCACAGGGCACCGCGAGCACCGCCGCGACGATCCATTCCGCCCGCGCCGCAGTGGTGAGGGTGGCCTGCCAGATCAGCATGCAGAGCAGCCACCAGCACACCACTTCCACTACCGTGCCGACCTGCCGCATCGGGTCACTCCTTCTCGCCTCGTGCTGCCGTGCCCGGCTCGCCACTGCTCAGCGTGCCGGCGTGGCCGCGCGCAGCGGCGCGTCGAGTTCGCGCCGGTAGAAATCGATGAAGCCGTCCGGATCGGGGCCGGCGTTCTGCATCACCAGATGGTCGAACCCGGCATCGACATAGGCCTGGGCCGCCTCGAGATAGCGGGCCGGATCGGGGCCGCACGCGAAACTCTGCAGAATGTCCTCGATCCGGACGGTGCCGGTCGCGGCCGCGAAGTTCGCCGGATTCGGAAGTTCGCTCATCACCTTCCAGCCGGTCACCGCCCACCGCGAGGTGTCGAGCGCTGCCTGGGCGGCGGTCTGCTCATCGGGCGCCCACGCCATGCCGACCTCCGCGTAGGCGTCACCGCTGCCACCGGCCGCGTGATAGTGCTCCAGGAGCCGGCCGTCGGGATCGGTGGCGAACAGTCCGTCCCCGAGGTCGGCCGCGAGGCGCGCCGCCTTCGAACCGCCGGCCGCGACCAGGATTTCCGGTGCCCGCTCGGGCAGATCGAAGATCCGCGCATCCGAGATCGACAGATATTCGCCGCGATAGGTCTGGTAGCCGCCGCTCCACAGCAACCGCACGATCTCCAGCGCTTCCCGCAGCATCCGGTGCCTGATGTCGGCCGGCGGAAACTCGCGGCCGACGACATGTTCGTTGAGCCGCTCACCGGCACCGACGCCGAAGTGGAATCGGCCGCCGGAGACCAGCGCCAGCGTCGCGGCCGCCTGCGCGACGATCGCCGGGTGATAGCGCAGCGTAGGACAAGTGACACCGGTGACCAGCCGGATCCGTTCGGTGCGTTCGGCAATCGCGCCCAAGACGGTCCAGGTGAACGGTGAATGCCCCTGATTGTCGAGCCACGGGTGATAGTGGTCGCTCATCTCCACGAAATCGAATCCGGCCTCTTCGGCGCGGACCGCCTGCCGGATCAACTCCCGCGGGCCGAACGCCTCCGACGCCAGTTTGTAACCGATCTGCATGGCGCAACTCCTCCCGTCTGTGAAGGCCGGACGTTCCCCGGCTACCCCGGCCGAGCCCGGACAACCACGGCCCGCGCTGTTCGCTCGTCGCGTATCCCGGGATCCGGCGGCGCGAAAACGTTGTCGGGCCGGTCGGATCGTCGTAGCGTCGCGGGAGTGAGTGTCGTCGAGAACCTGCCCGCCACCGCGGGTGAACTGCGCGCCGCCGGATATCATCCGCGCGGGGTGAAGACCGAGATCCGGGAAAATCTGCTCGCCGCCCTGAAATCCGGGACCGATCCGTGGCCCGGCATCGTCGGCTTCGAACGGACCGTGATCCCGCAGCTGGAACGCGCGCTGCTGGCCGGCCACGACGTGGTGCTGCTCGGTGAGCGCGGCCAGGGCAAGACCCGGCTGCTGCGCACCCTGGCCGGGTTGCTCGACGAGTGGACCCCGGTCATCGACGGCACCGAACTCGGCGAACATCCGCTGGATCCGGTCAGCCCGGCCGGTAAACGGCTCGCCGCCGAACTGGGTGACGACCTGCCGGTCACGTGGCGGCACCGTAGCGAACGGTATGCCGAGAAGCTGGCCACCCCCGACACCTCGGTCGGTGATCTGATCGGCGATGTGGACCCGGTGAAGGTGGCCGAGGGACGCAGCCTGGGCGATCCGGAAACCATCCACTTCGGGCTGGTGCCCCGCGCGCATCGCGGCATCGTCGCGATCAACGAACTGCCCGACCTTGCCGAACGTATCCAGGTCGCGTTGCTCAACGTGATGGAGGAACGCGACATCCAGGTGCGCGGCTACACGCTGCGACTCCCGCTCGATGTGCTGCTGGTCGCCACCGCCAATCCGGAGGACTACACCAACCGCGGCCGCATCATCACCCCGCTCAAGGACCGCTTCGGCGCCGAGATCCGCACCCACTATCCCCTGGAAGTGGACGCCGAGACCGCGCTCGTGCGCCAGGAAGCCGATCTGGTCGCCGAAGTGGGAGATCCACTGCTCGAGGTCTTGGCCCGGTTCGTGCGGCAGTTGCGCGAATCCACCGCGGTCGACCAGCGTTCGGGTGTGTCGGCGCGTTTCGCTGTCGCCGCCGCCGAGACCGTCGCCGCCGCGGCACTGCGCCGGGCCGCCCTCACCGGGGAACATCCGGCCGTCGCGCGCCCGGTCGACCTGGAATCGGTGCCGGCCGTGCTGCGCGGCAAGGTCGAATTCGAATCCGGGGAGGAGGGCCGCGAAACCGAACACCTCACCCATCTGCTGCGCCGCGCGTTCGCCGAGACCGCCCGCCGCCGCTTGGCCGGAGTGGATCTGGCGCCGCTCGCCGAGTCGGTGAGTGCCGGACATCCGGTGACCACCGGTGAGCGGGTGCGTGGCCAGGACGTGTTGTCGGCGTTGCCGGAACTGCCCGTGCTGGCGCAGGTCGCGCAGCGGCTCGGTGTCGAATCCACCGATGCACCGGCACGGATCGCCGCCGCCGTCGAATTCGCTCTCGAGGCACTGTATTTGAACCGGAAGATAGCCAAGGATTCCGAGGACGGAACCGCCACCTATGGCTCCTGAACATCGAACAACGGTGACATCGTGAGCTCTCCCGATCGCTATCTGTACGGGCCTTATCACGACGGGCCCGACCCGCTCGCACCACCGGTGGACCTGCGTGAGGCCCTCGATCAGATCGGCCGCGAGGTGATGGAGGGCAGCTCGCCGCGCTCCGCACTCGAGGAGTTGCTGCGTCGCGGCACCGGGTTCACCGCCGGCCTGGACGAGCTGACCCGGCGGCTGTGGCAGCGCCGGTCCGAGCTCACCCGCCGCCACCGCCTCGACGGCACCCTGCAGCAGGTCCGTGAACTGCTCGACCAGGCCCTCGACGCCGAGCGCACCGCACTGTTCCCCGACCCGTCCGACGACGCCCGCTTCGCCGAGGCACAACTGGATGCCCTCCCGTCGAGCACCGCCGCCGTCGGGGAGCTCGCCGAATATCCGTGGCGGTCGGAGACCGGCCGCGAGAACTACGAACGCATCCGCGACCTGCTGGGCCGTGACCTGCTCGAATCCCGGTTCCAGGGCATGAAGCAGGCCCTCGAGAACGCCACACCCGACGATGTCGAACGCGTTCGGCAAATGATGGCCGACCTGAACGATCTGCTCGCCGCCCATGCGCGCGGCGAGGACACCGCGCAGCGCTTCGCGGAGTTCATGGACCGGCACGGCGAATTCTTCCCGGAAAATCCGCGCAACACAGAGGAACTGATCGACGCTCTCGCCGCCCGGGCCGCCGCCGCGCAGCGCATGATGAATTCGCTCACCCCCGAGCAGCAGGCCGAATTGAACGAACTCGCGGGGCAAGCCTTCGGTGATCCGCGAGTGGCGCAGCAGATCTCGGCGCTCGACGCGCAGCTGCGCGCGTTGCGCCCCGGACAGGATTGGGAATCGAGCGGACGCTTCCGCGGCGACGACCCGCTCGGCATGGGGGAGGGCGCCCAGGCCATGCAGGATCTGGCCGAATTGGACGCGCTGGCAGAACAACTCGGCCAGTCCTACCCCGGCGCCCGGCTCGAGGACATCGATCTCGACGCCTTGAGCCGGCAGCTCGGCGAGCAAGCCTCGGTCGACGCCGGCCGGCTCGCCGAACTCGAACGCGAACTACGTCGCCAAGGGCTGTTCGAGCGCGCCCCGGACGGCTCACTGCGTTTGACCCCCAAGGCATTACGCCGACTCGGCGAAGTCGCCCTCCGCGACGTGGTGGCGCGGCTGCGAGCCCAGCGCGGACAGCGCGAAATGACCACCGCCGGTGCGGCCGGTGAGCCGACCGGTGCCACCCGGCCGTGGCGGTTCGGTGACACCGAACCGTGGGACGTGCCGAAAACCGTGCGCAACGCGGTATTACGCTCCGCGTCCACCGGCAGCCGCCGGGTATCGCTCGACGTCTCCGATGTCGAGATCACCGAAACCGACGCGCGTTCCCGCGCCGCGGTCGCCCTGTGCGTGGACACCTCGTGGTCGATGGTCCAGGACGGCCGCTGGCTCCCGATGAAACGCACCGCCCTGGCCCTGCATCAGCTGATCAGCACCCGATTCCGTTCCGACGCACTGGAAGTCATCACCTTCGGCCGCCACGCCACCACCGTCGACGTGGCGGAACTGACGGGCCTGGAAGCGGTGTGGGAACAGGGCACCAACCTGCACCACGCCCTGCTGCTCGCCGCCCGGCACCTGCGCCGCCACCCCGACGCCGTCCCGGTGGTACTGGTGGTTACCGACGGCGAACCGACCGCCCACCTCGAACCCGACGGCCACTCGTACTTCAACTGGCCACCGGATATGCGGACCTTGGCGGTGACGATGGCGCAGGTCGACGCGCTGGCGAAACTCGGGGCATCGGTTTCCGTTTTCATCCTCGGGGAGGACCCGCGGCTGGCGGCGTTCGTGGATCTGATGGCGCGGCGCAGCGGGGGACGGGTGATCGCACCGGATCTCGACGGGCTGGGCGCGGCGGTGGTGTCGGATTATCTGAGCGGACGGCGGCGGTAGGGCGGCTTACCGCGGACGATGGCACTGCTACTGCACGGATGCGATAGTCGATCCGACGCCGGGCAATGCCGCAAACTCGAGGCAAGTTCTGACCACAATGGTGCGGCATGCCCGACTCCGGCCGCCGGTAACAGACGGCGCAGTCGCACCACGCCATTGACTGATGCGCCGGTTTTCTCCTGGTCAATTGTCGGGCATCGAGCTGCTAATCTCACAGTTCAGGGGGCATCGTCGACAAAGGGAGTGGAGATGACCGGCAGGTTCGAAGGTTCCCAGCGTAAGGAGATATTGTCCGCTACTGCCTGCTGGGAATTGCTGGAGAACCACCGGCTCGGCCGGTTGGCGACAGCTGCCGACGGCAGGCCCGACATCATTCCTGTGAATTATCGGGCTCAGGATCATACGGTCTACTTCAAATCTGCGGAAGGTAGCAAACTCGCGGCATTGACCGTCAATCCGCAGGTGGCCTTCGAAGTCGACGGGATGTCCGAAAATGCAGCGTGGAGCGTCGTCGTGCACGGTACGGCCACAGTCGTTCAATCATTCGGTGAAATGGCCATACTCGACGAGCTCGGAATCGAGCCGTGGGAGAAGGGCGCGAAATACAACTACATCGCCATCACGGCGGATCAGGTGACCGGCCGGCGCTTGTCCGGAGTCGAAACTGTCTGATCTGATTCGGTCACCCGCCAGACGTCCGGTGGACATGACAGCGCCCATCAGCTGTGCCCCTGATGTTCTCCATGACGACGTCGACCGCTGCGGGAGACCACCAGCCTCGAGGAGGTCGGGCACGTGGGTGAGATCTGGGTCGAGAACGAGTACGCGCCCCTGAAGACGGTGGTCCTGGCGCAGAGTGAGATCTGCGTGCCGCGGTCGGCGCTCGAGGACCCCGACATGAGTTTCCTGCCGGAACGGCCCACTCGGCTGGGATTCACCGGCGATCTGAGGGACGCGGATCCGCCGCGGCAGCAGGCGTGGGAGGCCGAGCGACGCGCCTTGGCTGCGGTGCTGGACCGGCACGGCGTCCGGATCCTGCGGCCACGGCTGCTGACGGCCGCCGAGAAGGAAGCCGCCGGTGACCGGGGGGTATTCGAACTTCTTCGCGAGGGACCCGTTCTTCAGCGTCGGTGACCACATCATCGAGGGATCGCTGCGCTTCCGCCATCGGCGCGGCGAGGTCTTGCCGATGCGTGACATCTTCCGTGCGGAGGTCTACCCGTCCCCGGCGCGCTACGTTGCGGTCCCCGCACCCGAAGTGGCCGACGCCGACGACCCGACGCTCGGTCCCGGCCCCTTCCTCGAAGGAGGCGACGTCCTCGTCCTCGGCCGGCACGTCTTCGTCGGTTCGTCCGGGCTGGCATCGAACGGTCTCGGGCATCAGTGGTTGCGCAAGTACCTCGAGCCGCACGGATATACCGTAGAGAGCGTGCGGCTGCACGAGCGTATTCTGCACCTGGACTGCGCACTCGGACTCGTCCGCGACGGCTTGATGGTGGTCTGCCCGGAAGCATTTCTCGATGGCATCCCGGAGACGGTCCGGACGTGGGACCGAGTCGAGGTGTCGTTGGAAGACGCCGGTCGGCTCGCGACCAACGGTCTCCCGCTCAGTGCCGACACCTATGTGACCGACCCGGAATTCTCTGTGATCGGCTCCCAGCTCGCGAGTCGTGGCGTCAAGGTCGAGTACGTGGATTTCTCCATCTCCCGGTCCTTCGGCGGTTCCTTCCGATGTAGCACGCAGCCACTGCACCGTGCCCTGCTGCCGAGCGCGCTGCCACGGCTCCGCGACTCCGGGCGGGAGACTGGATAGCGTGAGCGTCTTTGTGCTGAAATGGACTTCGTCATGGCCTACGGCGATATCATCACGAGTCCTGCCGGAGTGTGAAATCCTTTCGGGCCCAGCGGGACACGATCGGTGACTACTCGGACAACTCGTTACGGGGCAGCCGGCCCAGCGGTGGCGCCGGCAAGACGCTCGGCACCGGTTCAGTTTGCCGGCTCCTGATGATCGGTCGGTGTGTGGACGATGTCGAAGAATACGGCCTCGTCGTCCTGGTTCGGATAGACGCGGTAGGTGAATTCTTTGCTGTTCAGCGCCACGATGTCGGAGTCGCGACGGAACTGTTCGGCGCCGTCGTCGGTTTTTGCGACGATGGTGCGTGTCGTGCCGTCCGGTGTGACCGACCAGTCGCCGTGCATCTTCGGCGCGTCGTCGAGCGTGTACATCGTAAAGGTGCCGTTCGGCTTGAAGTAGGCGAATCCGACGTAGTTGCTCACCTCGGCATCGGTGAGCGGAACCGGGGCACCCGACGCGTCCCGGGCCGAGGTTGTCTCCCACGGTGTGGAGGACAGGCTTGCGGACGGTGTTCCCTGGGAGGACGACTGCGAGGTCGTTGCAGGTGGCGTGGAGGTGGTGCCTCCGCTGTCGCCGCCGGTACCGCATGCGCCGAGGACGCCGGCGGCCACGAGAGCCGTCAATGCGACTGCCAACTTTTTCATGTGATGTCACCTGTCTCGAGATGGGTGGTTGAGGGTGTCGTTCTGATTGAGTACGTTGCGCCCCTGTTGGAGTGAGTTGCGGCGCAACGGGTCCAGAAATCGAGACGAACGGCCACCTTGCACTGCGGTGTGACGGCGCCGTGTCAGGGTGGAACCGGCGGTGCGATCGGTAGGACGAGTGCATCAGCGCGTGGTGGCGTCCGATTCGACAATCAGTCTGTATGGCCTGGTGTTATAGCGTCCAATACGGACTTCCGATGGCTGCAATTGAGCGCATCAATAGCCCCTCGGGGTGCTACGGCCTGGCCGCCCGTTGTATATCCCCTGGTTTGCGCGAATGCCGCGCGCCACAGTCGTCTGCCACGGCACTCGGCCAACGGCCGGTCCGTCGGCGTCAGACTCTGGCGCATGGTACGTCAGTGAAAATTATTGTGCGAAGGTATTATTCGCGATTCAGGGTGTCCGAGGTAGTCGAGGATTCGTGGGTGCCGCCTCCGGGATGGGCACGGACGAGAACTTTTCGGAGTCGGCTCAGGCGCCGAGGGGATGGGCTGCCACGCGACGCCGGAAATCGGTGGTGAGCGGGGACGTTCTCAGGGGAAGAGCCGGAAAACCGGTTGGCTGTCATTGCCCGAAATGTCACGATCACTGTCGTGCGAACCCCAGCGATCGTGATCGGCGCAGGGCAGGCCGGTATCGCCGCCGCGCTGGCGCTGCAGGACGAAGGGTTCCGGCCCCTGGTGCTCGAATCCGGCATTGACACGGCCGGCTCCTGGCCGCATTACTACGACAGTCTGCGGCTGTTCACCCCGGCCGGGCTCGACGCCTTGCCCGGACGGCCGTTCCCCGGTGCGCAGGACCGATATCCGACACGCGACGAGATGGCCGACTACCTGCGAGAGTGTGCCGCGGACATCGTCGGCGAGGTATATGTCGGACAGCAGGTCACCCTCGTCGACCGGGCCCGCGACGGCTACCGCGTGCACACCCGTGCCGGGGCGGATTTCACCGCACCCGTGGTGGTCTCGGCGACCGGTGGGTTCGCCAACCCCTATCGGCCCCGGATCCCGGCGCTGGCGGGCTACACCGGGGAACTGCTGCACGCGGGGCACTACCGTGCACCGAACCGGTTCGCCGGTCGGCGCGTCGTCGTGGTGGGGTCGGGGAACTCGGCGGTCCAGATCGCCGTCGAACTGGCCGGTGTCGCCGACGTGATCCTGGCCTGCCGGACACCGCTGCGATACGCAACCACGGAACCGATCCCGGGCGACTCCCGCTTCTGGCGGGTACTGTCGTGGGCTGCGCGCCTGCCCGCGGGGCGGTTCTTCCACAGTGACACGATCCCCGTCGTCGACACCGGCGGGTACCGCGCGGCAATCGACCGCGGCCACCCCGAGGTACGCCCCTTGTTCGACAGTTCGGCGGGGACCACGCTGCGCTGGACCGACAGCCACGCCGACCGGGTGGACAGCGTGATACTCGCGACCGGCTACCGCCCGGCGCTCGAGCATCTGCGAGAACTCTGTCCGGTCGGCGACAGCGGATATCCGCGGCACCGTTCCGGCCTGTCGACCACCCACCCGGGCCTGGCCTTCCTGGGGCTCGACTATCAACGAACCATCCTGTCGGGCACCGTGCACGGGGTGGGACGCGACAGCCGCTGTCTCGCCCGCCGGCTCGCCCGCTACCGCTGAGCTGCCGAGGACGGCGCCGCCGGTCGGGGCCGGACCGAACCTGCCGCCGAAATAGGCGCTGCGGGCCCGGTTGTGCCGTAGGTTTGCGGGATACCCTTCACCGGGCGGGTCCGACTCCGAGGAGGCGTGTCTACTGTGACGGTGCGGCCTGGCGTTGCCGATGAGTATCCGTTGTCCACAGCCCAGTGGAGCTGGTGGCTTGCTCAGCAGTTGCAGCCCGAGGTGCCGGTGACGGTCGCGATGTATCTGGATCTGTCCGGGCCCGTCGATATCGACTTGTTGGCGCGGTGTACCCGGCAGGCTGCCGTCGAATTCGAGTCACCGCTGCTGCACCTGCGGCTCGTCGGAGACAGCCCCCATCAGTATGTCGACGCCGATGCGGATCTGCCCCTGGAACCCTTCGATTTCACCGCGGAAGCGGACCCGGTCGCCGTGGCCGTGGACCGGATGGAGCGGGACTGCAGTGCACCGCTGGATCCGCTCGCCGACCGGCTGACTGTTGCCTGGGTATGTGCGGTCGAACCGCGGCGGCACCTGTTGTATCTGCGCAGTCATCACATCGTGCTCGATGGTGTCGGAGCGGCCGCGGTGCTGCGCCGCACCGGTGAGCTCTACCGCGCCGGGCTCGGCGCAGCCGCGGCGGACGGCGAGGAGGGTACCGGGACGGGCCCGGTGCGGGCGCCGCTGTCGATCGCCCGGATTCTGGAGGACGATCGTGCCTACCACCGGTCGCCGCGTGCCGAGTCCGATCGAGACTATTGGTGCACGCGACTGGCCGGAGTGGGCGGACCTGCGAGCCTGGCCGAGCGTGCCGCCGCTCCCGAGGCCAGGCCGTACCACGTGAGCGCGACGCTGGGTGCCCCGACGGCGCAGCTGCTCCGCGCGGCCAAAGCGCGTCACGGTGCCACCTTTCCCGAACTGGTCATCGCGTCGTTCGCGTGCTACCTGGCGCGAATGACCGGACGCGCCGACCTCACCGTGACCATGCCGGTCCCCGCGCGTCCGACGGCGGTGCTGCGCCGGTCGGCGGGATCGATGTCCAACGTGGTGCCGCTGCGGCTGCGCGATCTCGACCGCAGCACGATCGGCGCCGTCATCGCACAGGTGCGTTCGGCGGTGATCGGTGCCGTACGCCATCAACGACACCGGCACGAACAGGTCCGGCGTGACCACCCGGCGCTGCGCGACGGATTCGGCCCGGTCGTCAACGTCCTGGGATTCGCCGAACCCCTGCGATTGGGCCCGGTGACGGGCACTGTCCGTCTGCTCGCGCTGGGCCCGGTGACGGACTTGCACGTCAACGGTTTCCAGATCGGCCCCGGTGAGGAATCGGTGTGTATCGACTTCCAGGCGAACCCGGCCCGCTACCGCCGCGACACCGTCGAGCAGCGGCACCGCGCATTTCTCGACTACTTCGCGAACTTCCTGGCGGCCGACCCGGAATACCCTGTCGCACACCTGGATATCGTGACCCCGGCGCTGCGGCTGCCGGTACCGGCAGGTCCGGAACGGTTGTTGCCCGAGCTGTTGTGCGCGGGGATGTCGCCGGATGCGGTGGCGCTGCGTGACGGTGATCGCAGCCTGACCTATCGGCAGCTGGACGAGGCATCCTCGCGCTGGGCACGGGCCCTGATCGCTCGGGGAGCCGGGCCCACCGAGTTCGTGGTCGTGGCGATTGCGCGGTCGATCGAATCGGTGCTCGGGTTGTGGACGGTCGCGAAAACCGGTGCGGGATTCGTACCGGTGGACCCCGACGAACCCTCGAACCGCATCGCCTCCATCGCCGCCGCCTGCGGGGCCCGCTGCGGACTCACCGTCGTCTCGGTGCGCGGCGGCCTTCCGGGGCATGCGGGGGCCGCGGAACCTCTCCACAACGGGGACCGGGATGCGGCCGCGATCTGCTGGATCGCCTTGGACGACCCGGCGGAGATCGCCAGGGTGGACCGGTACAGCAGCGCCGCGGTCGGTGACGCCGACCGCCACCGGCCGCTGCGCCCCGAGCACCCCGCGTATGTCATCCACACCTCGGGAACCACCGGAGTCCCCAAAGGGGTCATGGTCACCCATCGTGGTCTGGCGGAGCTGACCGACTATCTACTGAAACAGTATGCAATCACCCGGGATTCGGTCCTGCTGCACTCTCATGCACCGATCTTCGATGCGCATCTGCTGGAGTTGCTGGCCGGATTCGCGGCCGGCGCCCGGGTGGTGGTCGCGCCACTGTCGGCCACAGCGGGCGCGGAGCTGGCCCGGCTGATTCGCGACAGCGGCTGCACCATTTTTCAGACTGCACCGGCGGTGCTGGCGACACTGTCTCCGCACCAGGTGCCGGGTCTGCGGATGGTGGCGATCGGCGGAGAATCCTGCCCGGTCCGCCTGCTGCAGCAGTGGGCGCCGCACCTGCCGGTGTTCAACGGCTACGGGCCGACCGAGGCCACGGTGATGGTGACCGAAACCGCGGCACTGCAGGGCGAGGGCCCGGTCACCATCGGCCACGCACTGCCCGGAGTTTTCGCGGTAGTACTCGACGGCCGGCTGCGGCAGCTCCCCACCGGCGCCCGCGGCGAGCTGTATGTGGGCGGCCGGTGTCTCGCCGACGGTTATCTGCACGCCCCGGCCACCACCGCCGCACATTTCGTCGCAAACCCCTTCGGTCACGGTGACCGTCTCTATCGCACCGGCGATCTCGCCTCCGCACGCCCCGATGGCGACTTCGAGTTCTGCGGCCGACTCGACAATCAGCTCGAACTGCACGGTAGACGCGTCGAACCGGCCGAGATCGAGGCCGCGCTTCTCGCCGAGCCCGACATCGCCTACGCCGTGGTGGCACTGTCGGACACCGGCGCCGCGAACGGGCAGGGCACCCGGCTGCTGGGCTATGTGGTCGCTGCGCCGGGCGCACGGATCGACACCGCGGCGACGCTGCGGCGACTACGGCTCACCCTGCCACCGGCGCTGGTTCCCACCACCCTGATCACCCTCGACGAACTGCCGTTGGCCGGCAACGGGAAGGTCGACCGGTCGGCGCTGCCCGCTCCGGTGGCGTCAGTGCGCCCGCTGCGAGTGCCACGGACCGGTCTGCAGCGCTTGATCGCCGACCGCATCGCGGCCGCGGTCGGCGCCGAACGCGTCGGGATCGACGACGATTTCTTCGAACTCGGCGGCAATTCGCTACTCGGGGTGAATATTTCCGCCGAGCTCACCGCCGCGACCGGGGTGCCGGTGACAGTTCGCTGGCTGTACAGCACACCGACGGTCGCGGGCCTCGCCGAACGGATATCGGCCTACGACGGCGGCCGCCGCGACGATGATGCGCTCGGCACCGTTCTCACGCTGCGACGCCACGGATCCCGGCCACCCCTGTTCTGTGTGCACTCGGCGGTTCCGCTCGCGTGGTGCTATGCAGGATTGGCGCGCTACCTCACCGATCGGCCGGTCTACGGGCTGCAGGCCACCGAGCTGACCACCGATTCGGCCGCCGCGACCGTCGAGGCACTCGTCGATCGGTACGTCGACGCCATCCTCGCGCTGCAGCCGGACGGGCCCTGCAACCTGCTCGGCTGGTCGTTGGGTGGGCAGCTCGCGCATGCCGTGGCGGTCCGGCTGCAGGCTCGCGGCAAGACGGTATCGATGCTGGCGATGCTGGACAGTGTGGTGATTCCACCCGGCACCACGCCGCCGGTGCCGCGCATGCGTGATCTGGTGACCCATCTGCTCGGTGACGAGCCCGAGGACGCCGACAGTGCGCCTGATCTCACCGCAACCGAGGCGGCCGCCGAGTTGGCTGCCGCCGCAACGTCGTTCGGCTCCGGATTGACCGCCGAGCAGCTCGAACGATTACACCGTGGCTATATCGCCGGTGTCGCACTGTCGCACAACTACCGCCCGGAGAAGTACGACGGCGACCTGCTGTACTTCTCGGCCACCCGGGGCGTGACCGCGGCGCTCGGCGCGGAGCTCTGGCGACCTTATGTCAGCGGAGAGCTCATCGAACATCGCGTCGATGCCACCCACGCCCAGATGGCCAACACCGCGGTCTTCGCGAATATCGGCCCGGTCCTCGATCGTCACCTCGGATCGCAACCGGCGGCGGTCGGATGAGCGCGCCCTTCGAGGCGTGAGCAGGACCCGTCGTGACCGGTGTGCGGGTCGTGCACGTGGTGTGCGCAGCGACCACGTGCAGCGTTCCGCTGTGTGGGAAGCCGCGCGGGCCGGCCTGCGGTGAAGTGATTGGGTGCAGGGATCGCGTCGAGAGCAGGAGAGGCAACTATGGCAACGTCGGAACAGATTCGTGCTGCGGTGCAGCGTTATATAGAGACCGTCGGATCGGGAACCTCGGCCGAGATCGCGGCGCTGTTCAGCGAGCACGCTACCCTGGAGGACCCGGTGGGATCGGATCCGTTGTCGGGGCGACCGGCAATCGAAAAATTTTATGCTGCACTCGATTCCGTACAGACCTCGACCGAGCTGTACACCGTGCGGGTGGCGGGGAACAGTGCCGCATTCGCGTTCCGCGTCGTCACCGAAACGGGTGACCAGGTGATCACCGTCGAGCCGATCGACGTCATGACCTTCGACGACGACGCACGGATCACCAGCATGCGCGCCTTCTGGTCCCCCGAAGACGTACAGGCGCGATGAACGCATTCTTGCCCTGAGTGGCGCCGGGCGAGCATCGGTGGGTGCGGGCGGACGATTGAATGTAACCGCTAGTACCGCTAATGTGGCCGGTGGGTATCACCACAGAAGGAGACATCGCCGATGCTGTCCGCCACTTCGACCGACGCGCGCTACCGCGAGATCCTGCACGAGCTCTCCGAAGGGTCGGTGCGCAAGAATTTCGATCCCTACGACGACATCGACTGGGATTCTCCCGACTTCGCGGTCGACCCGACCGACACTCGCTGGATCATGCCGGCGGAGGATCCACTGGGGTGTCATCCCCGGTACAAGGCGCAGCCGGTGCACAAGCAGATCGCCATGGGGATGTGGCGCCAAGCCGGCATCGCCAAGGTGGGACTCGATTTCGAGCAGTTGCTGATCCGCGGGCTCATGCAGTATTCGGTCTCGGTTCCAGGCGGCGATCCCGAGTTCCGGTATATCGCGCACGAGGCTGCCGAAGAGTGCAACCACACCATGATGTTCCAGGAGATGATCAACCGGATCGGCGAGGACGTCGTCGGGATGGGGTCGATCGACCGCAAGCTCACCATGGTCATCTGGCCGCTGGTCAAGTACTTTCCGGCCGCGTTCTTCACCATGGTTCTCGGTGGTGAGGAGCCCATCGACCACATGCAGAAGTCCATTCTGCGCGCGGGCGACGAGATGCATCCGATGGTGCAGCGCGTGATGCAGATCCATGTGGCCGAGGAGGCGCGCCACATCTCCTTCGCTCACGAATACCTGCGGCGGGCGGTGCCGGTCCTGCACCCGCTGCCGAAACTCTTTCTCTCCCTGACCTTCCCGTTGACGATGCGGGTCATGCTCGGGATGATCATGACCCCGCCGAAGGAATTCGTCGAGAAGTTCGACATCCCCGACGAGGTGATGCGGGAAGCGTACTGGTCCGGGCCGGAATCGCGCACGGTCAAACGCAACATCTTCGGCGACGTGCGCGCACTGGCCACCGATATCGGCCTGATGAACCGAGGTTCGGAGCTGGTGTGGCGGGTGCTCGGCATCGACGGGCCCGCCTCTCGCTACCGCAGCGAGCCGGCCCGCACCGCCGCCGCATGAACCGATGGGTGGTGACGCGGAGCGGCGGGGCAGGCGTGGTTCAGGGCCGGTCGGGCGCGGTATCGCCGAGGCGTTCGGTGATCACGGTCCACGGATCCGCGTAGCTGCGTCCGCTGCCGCGATACGGCGAGAGCCGGCGCAGGAACCAGCGAGCCGCCGGAGTCAGTGGGCCCGTGAGGAAACCGAGGCGGTGCATCGTCGCGGTGCGCGCCCGGATCTCGTCCAGCATGCCGGGAAAGGAATGATGCTGGAACTGCAGGATCTTCTGGGAGTACTCGGTATCCATCCAATCGGTCGCGAACCACGCGTCGTCGCGGTCCGGATCGCCGGGCAGCCCCTCGGGAATCACGCCGGGCATCCCGGATGCGGCCGCCACCGACGACCCGATATCGCTCTGCCGCAGCCGATGTGACTCGTCACCGCCGATCAGGAACACTTCGCCGGTGTGCGGGGTCGAGGTTGCCGCAACCATCGCGGCGGCGACGTCGCGCACATCGACGGTCTGCAGTTTCCCGTCTGCCGGAATCGCGGCCTCGAAGGCGAGCAGATCGGTACTCGGGCTCGGCATCGGCTCCACGGACAGTACGCCGCCCAGGCGCAGGATCACCCACTCGAGTGAGGAATTCCGGACGAGGTCCTCGGCCTCCACCTTGTGTGCACCGTAGATGTCGGATGGTGCGCGGGGCGTCTCGGCGGTCAGGAGTTCGTCGCCGCGGTGCGGGTTGCGCGCGCCGTAGACCGCGATACTGGAGGCCTGCACGAACCGCGGCGGTTCCGCGAGCGCCGCGGCCACCTCGAGCAGAGTGGCTGTGGCACCGACGTTCACCGCGCGGGCCAGACCACGATGCTGGTAGCAGACGGGTGGAATGACCGCGGCCAGATGGATGATCGCGACGGGGCGTACGGACTGCAGCAAGGTCTGCACCGCGCTGGAGATCGTGAGATCGGCCCACCGCACCTGCACACCACGTGGCAGGCCGGCGCCGGTGCGCCGATTCGCCGGAGTGTCGAGATCGGTGGCCACCACCGGGATTCCCTCGTCGGCGAGCCGGCGCACGACTGCCGAGCCGACCAGTCCGAAGGCGCCGGTGACCAGAACCGGTCGCGCCGGGCGATCGGACGGGGGAGTGGAGTCGGCCTCGCGGTCCGGGTGCTCGCCGGCCCCGTCTGTCGCGCTGGCTTCCATGTGTATCCGCTCCTCGTGTTCGTGGTCTGCCCGGTAACCGCCCCCATCTTGCTCGAGGTCCGAACAACTGTCCAGACCTCGGCGGCGACAGCTGTCCGGCCGGTGCGGGTTCATTCGGTCCGATATCTGGAACGTGTTCTAATTCGCGTGGTAGCGTCGCATCGATAGGACGTGCCGTGACCACCGTCACCGGATGGGTAACCGGTGGCGCGGGACGGGCACACCGGATTCACGAGGATCGGAGATCATGGCCGAAACAGCAACAACCACAGTGGATCCCGCAACCCGGCTGCGGTTGCCGACGCACAACGGCCACACCCTGCTGGCAAGTCTGCGCAGGCATCGGCGGGAACCGGTCATGACACTCGGAGAGACGGTGCTCACCGGCGGCGATGTGCTCGACAACGTCAGCCGCTACATATCCGCCTTCGCCGCGCACGGTGTCGAGGCCGGCACTCCGAGCGGCCTGCTGGCACTCAATCGCCCCGAGGTGCTGTTCATCCTCGGCGCGGGCCAGATCGCGGGACATCGGCGCACCGCGCTGCACCCGATGGGCGGCCTCGACGACCATGCGCACGTCCTCACCGACGCCGGGATCACCAATCTGGTGATCGATCCGCAGCCTGCCTTCGTACAGCGGGCGCGAGACCTGGTCGACCGGGTGCCCGAGCTGAAACGCGTCCTGGTGCTGGGGCCGGTGCCGGAGGAACTGGCCGATGTCGGCGTCGACCTGATCGCCGCGGCGGCCGAGTTCAGTCCGCAGCCGATCGAAGCGGTCGATCTGGCGCCCACCGACGTCATCTCCATCAGCTACACCGGTGGCACCACCGGAAAGCCGAAGGGCGTCATCGGAACCGCCGCCACCATGGCCACGATGACGCAGATCCAGCTCTCGGAATGGGAGTGGCCCAAGCGTCCTCGCTTCCTGATCTGCACCCCGCTCTCGCATGCCGGTGCGGCATTCTTCCTGCCGGTGGTCGTGCTCGGCGGCCAGTGTGTGGTGCTGCCCCGCTTCGACGCCGGCGAGGTGCTGCGCGCCATCGAGGAACATCGCATCACCTCGACGATGCTGGTGCCGTCCATGCTGTACGCGCTGCTCGACCATCCCGATATCGACAAGCGGGACCTGTCGTCGCTGGAAACCGTCTACTACGGTGCCTCGTCGATCGATCCGGCCCGGCTCACCCAGGCGATCGACCGCTTCGGCCCGATCTTCGCCCAGTACTACGGGCAGTCCGAGGCGCCGATGGCGATCAGTTATCTGGGCAAGCACGAGCACGACGAGGCCCGCCTGACCTCCTGTGGCCGGCCGTCGGTCGCGCTGCGCACCGCGCTGCTGGGACCGGACGGACAGCGGGTCGAGCGGGGCGAGGCCGGTGAGGTCTGTGTGTCGGGACCGCTGCTGGCGGGCGGATATCTGAATCTGCCGGAAGTCACCGCGGAGACCTTCCACGACGGCTGGTTGCACACCGGTGATCTGGCGCGTGAGGACTCCGACGGGTTCTGGCACATCGTCGGACGCACCAAGGACATGATCGTGACCGGCGGCTTCAACGTGTTCCCGCGTGAGGTCGAGGACGTGGTCGGTGCACATCCGAAGGTGACCGGGGTGGCGGTCGTCGGTGTCGCGGATCCCCGCTGGGGCGAGGCCGTCACCGCGGTGGTCGTGCTGACGCCGGGGACCGCGGACGATCCCGATGCGGTCGCGACGGTGATCGACGAGATCGGGCAGGAGGTCAAGCGTCGCAAGGGTTCGGTGCAGGCACCCAAGCATGTGATCGTCGTCGACGAACTGCCGCTGACGGGTCTGGGCAAGATCGACAAGAAGGCGGTGCGGGTGCGCGCCGAGGCCGAACTGGCCGGCTAGATTCCGACCCCCGGTTCCAGCTGCCGCCACTCGCGCCCCCATTCGGTGGCGCGGTGGCGGTCCAGGCCGTAGCCGGTGGCCCGGGCCAGTACGTAGGCCAGACCCCAGCAGGCGAGCAGTACCGCGATCCCCGTGGCGATCCCCGAGGCCACGGCAGCATCGTCGGCAACCGGTGGGCCGGTGACGGTGCCGCCGGGCGCCAGCCACACGGTGACCTGCTCTCCCGGTACGGCGGTCTCGACGACGTCCACCGTCGCGCGGTGCTGCTGCCCGTCCCGGATCCACTGCGCCTCGGCCTGCATCTGATCGGCGTACATCCCGGTCGGTGCGGGGGTCCGCACCGGATCGGTGACGATGACCGCGGGGACGGGTGTCTTGGCGGCGTTCTCGGCCCGGATGCGCGCCGCGTCGGTCTGCTGCTGGTGCATTCCCGCGACCACGGCCACCGCGATCGCGGCCACCGCCAGTAGTAGCAGCACCAAGCGCAGCGCATGCTCGAACCGGTCGGCGCGGCGCATCAACGGCGAGCGGGCGCACGGAGCGATACGCCCCGCTCGCAGCACCTTCGAGGTCGTACGCACCATCTCATCTCCCACCATGACCGGCAGTCGCGGACGCGTTACAGTCGTGACAATACCCCTTATCCCGATCCGGTCCGGGCACGGGAAAGAATCAGTCCGGACGCGGAAAATAGGAATCGTCGTCGTCGGATTCGCGGCGCACGATCTCCTCGACCGCTTCGGAGTCGCTGTCGCCGGTGGGCGAATCGGTGCGCACCGTATCCACGCCCTCGGCCGGCCCGGTCTCGGGAAGGCCCGGCTCCGCAGTCGGCGCTGCGCCGGTGTCGGGTTCCTCCTCGGCCAGTCGCTGGGCCAGCGGTCGTTCGCTGCGTTGCCCGCGCGCGGTCATGCCGTAACTGTCGGCGCCGGACCAGTCGTCGGGCGGTTCGACGACATCGTCACCGTCGGAGTTGCCGACATCGTCGGAATCGAGGCCCTCGGTCGCGTCGAGCAGCTCCTCGTCGGATTCGTTCGAAGTCATGTGGATCGCGTGCCCCCGAACACTCGTCGCAAACACTTGCGCGGCACCGGCCGCCGTTTGGTCCACCGGAGCGCGGGTAGCTCGACGATGGCCGTATCCGGCAGCAACGCAGAGTCGAGGTGGCAGTGATGAAAGCAGTGACCTGGCAGGGCCGCCGGAACGTCTCGGTGGACGAGGTGCCGGACCCACGGATCCAGGAGCCGACCGATGCGATCATCGCGGTGAGCTCCTCCGGTCTGTGCGGATCGGATCTGCACCTCTACGAGGTGCTCGGGCCGTATATGAGTGCGGGTGACATCCTGGGGCACGAACCGATCGGGGTGGTGGTGGAAGTCGGCGCCGAGGTTCGGTCGCTGGCGGTCGGGGACCGGGTGGTGGTGCCCTTCCAGATCGCGTGCGGGCACTGCGTGATGTGCGAGTCGGGGTTGCCGACCCAGTGCGAAACGACCCAGGTCCGCGAATACGGCAGCGGCGCCGCTTTGTTCGGCTATTCGAAGTTGTACGGCCAGGTGCCGGGGGCGCAGGCGCAGTATCTGCGAGTTCCGCACGCCGACTTCACCCACATCTCGATCCCCGCGGGTCCCGACGACAGCCGCTTCCTGTACCTGTCGGACGTGCTGCCGACGGCATGGCAGGCGGTGGAGTACGCCGGTGTGCCCGACGGAGGTTCGCTGGTGGTGCTGGGGCTGGGGCCCATCGGTGACATGGCCTGCCGGATCGGCGCGCATCGCGGGTATCGGGTGATCGGCGTGGACCGGGTGCCCGAGCGGTTGCGCCGGGTGTCCGAGCGCGGTATCGAGACGGTGGATTCGGCGGCGATCGGAGACGCCACGATCGGGGACGTGATTCGTGACCGGACCGACGGACGCGGGCCCGACAGTGTCGTCGATGCCGTAGGGATGGAAGCACACGGGTCCCCGGTGGCGGAGTTCGCGCAGCGGGCGGCCGGCTATCTGCCCGACTCGATCTCCGAGCGCCTGCTCGACACGGCCGCGGTGGACCGGCTCGCGGCCCTCGACAGCGCGATCGATATCGTGCGCCGGGGTGGCACGATATCGCTGTCCGGCGTATACGGGGGCATGATGGATCCACTGCCGATGCGCATCCTGTTCGACAAGCAGATCCAGCTGCGGATGGGCCAGGCCAACGTCAAGCGCTGGGTCGGAGATCTCCTGCCGCTGCTCGCGGACGGAGATCCGCTGGGCGTGGAAAGCTTTGCCACTCACCGCCTTCCGTTGTCCTCGGCCCCGCGCGCCTATCGGGATTTCCAGCGCAAGGCCGACGGCATGGTGAAGGTGGTACTCGATCCGGCGGCATGAGATTCGCCGGTGATTTCGATGCATAGCTCCGGGCGCCTCGGGTAGTGCGCAGTTGTGGCCGGACGGGTTTCCGGTCGCAACCGACGAACGAGCTACGACTGCGAAGGAGGTTCGTCATGGCAGACCCGAACAATGCAGGTCAGTTCGGTAATCGCAATGACACCGAGGAGCAGGCGCGTCGGGGTGGTCAGGCCAGCACCGGCAGCTTCGGCGAGAGCAACGCTGCCGATCCGCAGGCCGCCGGGCGTAAGGGAGCACAGGCCCAGCCGACCGCGGCCAAGCAGGCCGGCGGTGAGCACAGTCACAGCGGAAGCTGAGCGAGAACCGGACATGGTCTCGACGGGTGCGAATCGGATCGCATTGATCCGGTTCGCACTTCCCGTTTGGGGGGTTTGCCTGGTCTCTCGATTTTTTTCGTCCTGCGTGGTTAACATCGAGTTACAAGCTTCCGATGATCCCCATGCCGTCGCCGCGAGACGGCCCCGGGCGCGATGATTCCGCCCGGAAGGGATAAAGCTAGCGGACACGAGCATCGACGCTCGGCGTTACTCCACTGGCGGTCCGGCGACGAGGCCGGGTACAGCCGCCGATCCTCGACGATCTGCGAGACGAAAAACGGTGTGCGATGGAGATCGAACAGCGTTCCCCCGAAAGACGTTCCACTGTCACAGCGGCAGAGCTGGCTGTTCTGCTGCACGAGTCTGCGGAAGGGAATGCCGATTCCTTCGCCGCCTTCTACCGCAGTACCAACACCCGCCTGATGGCGCGGTTGGTCACCATTCTGCGCAGTCCGGTCCTGGCACAGGAGGTCTGCCAGGAGGTGTATCTGCAGGCGTGGACAGCGGCGGGTGACTACGACGCCGACCGCGCCAGCCCGATGGGCTGGCTGCTGATGTTCGCCCATCGGCGCGCTGTCGACCGGGTCCGGTCCGAACAGTCCCAAGCGGACCGGGAACGCGTCTTCGGCCGCGGCCAGTACCAGCGTGACCGTGACGTGGTCTTCGACGAGGTGACTCAGCACCTGGACGAGTTGTCGGTCGCGGGTGAGGTACACCGGCTGGGGGAGCGGCAGCGCGAGGCGATTCTGCTGGCCTTCTACGGCGGGCGCAGCTATCCGGAGGTCGCGCGCGACCTGGGCATCCCCCTGCCCACCGCGAAGGCGCGCATCCGGGCGGGGCTGCGGACCCTGGGCTCCCGGCTCTCGGCGCCCCAGCGGGAAGGCAGCCACTGATGCCCGCCCGCCGGGGCCGCCCGAAGCGTCATGCGCGCCGGATCGAGACCACCGGGATCGTGCGGATGCCCTCGGTCTTGCGGGCGTAGTCGGCGAAGCCCGGATAGCGACGGGCCTGCTCGGCGTAGATCCGATCGCGCCGATCGCCGTGGACCTCGGCGGCTGTCACCGCATACCGTTCGGTCCCGCGCTCGATCTCCGCGGTGGCTGCCGTGGTCAGGTTGTAGTACCAGTCCGGATGCGTCGGCGCCCCGGCCTTCGAGGCGAAGACGTAGACGGTATCGGGGTCCTCCTCGTCGGGCAGGTACATCATGGGCGTGACCAGCTGCCGTCCCGATTTGCGGCCCCGATGGTGCAGCAACAGCATGGGGGCACCCTCGAAATTGCCACCGACACGGCCTTCGTTCGCGCGAAACTCGTCGATGATCGCGGTATTCCAGTCGCTCATCCGGCGATTGTCGCGCTGTTTTCACCGCCGCGCCCGCAGGCGCGCTGGACGGGGCGAGCTGCCGTCCGAGCGCTCCCGGCGGTGCGGGGCGGTGTGCGATGATCGGTGCGATGTGCGGGATCGGCGAGGCGTCATGAACGAGTTGTACGGGCGCGCCGGTGAAATCGCGGTAATCGAGGCGGTGCTGGAGCAGGCTCGCGCCGGACAGAGTGGCTGGCTGGTGCTGCGCGGCGATCCGGGCATCGGTAAGACCGCGCTGCTCGACCACACCGCACTGACTGCCCCCGATCTCCGGGTGCTGCGTGGGGCGGGAATCGAGGTCGAGGCGGAGCTCCCCTTCGCCGGCCTGCACATGCTGCTGCGCCCGGCGCTGGGCACACTGCCGGCGCTGGCATCGCGCCAGCGTGCGGCCCTGGAATCGGCGCTACGCCTGGGGGACGACGACACCGCCGACGATGTCATGATGGTCGGCCTCGCAGTGCTGTCCCTGCTCACCGAATACGCCGGCGACGACGGGCTGCTGTGCCTGATCGACGATGCGCAATGGCTCGACCGTGCCTCGTTGGACGCGATTCTGTTCGCCGCCCGCAGGTTGTACGCCGAGGGCATCGCGATCATCCTCGCCGCCCGCGACGGGGCAGGCTTCGCACCGGCCGCCGACCTGCCCGAATGCCGTCTGGCCGGCCTGGACCCGGCTGCTGCCG
Source organism: Nocardia vermiculata NBRC 100427 (assembly GCF_001613265.1). Taxonomy (GTDB): domain Bacteria; phylum Actinomycetota; class Actinomycetes; order Mycobacteriales; family Mycobacteriaceae; genus Nocardia; species Nocardia vermiculata. The sequence goes on along the minus strand of NZ_BDCA01000014.1, from coordinate 127,973 downwards.
CGGCGCTCGCCGACCGGCGCGACCTGCCCGCGGCGATGCGCCGCCGGCTGCTCGACCAGGCATGCGGTAACCCTCTGGCACTGCTCGAGCTCGCCGATATGGGAGCCGACGAGCCCGGTGGGCCACCGGCGCTGACCCACCGGCTGCAACAGGCGTTCCACGGCCGGATCGGCCGCATGCCCGAACCCACCCGGGACCTGCTGCTGGTGGTCGCCGCCGAAGAATCCGGCGACCCGGCGACAGTGCTGCGCGCAGCAGCCGAACTCGGCGCGGGAATCGACGATCTGGCACCGGCGGAAGCGGACGGGCTGCTCGTTCGCGGCGACACCCTCGCATTGCGCCATCCGCTGATCCGGGCCGCGATCTACCAGGGCGCTGCGCGCGGCCGCCGGTTGGCGGTGCATCGTGCCCTGGCCGCCGTACTCGACGGCCCCGCCGACGCCGACCGGCAGGCCTGGCATGCCGCTGCCGCCACCACGGGCACCGATGCCGGTGTCGCGGCCGCACTGGAAGACACGGCGTCGCGGGCGCTGGCACGGCACGGCCACGAGGCCGCCGCCGCGGCCTACGAGCGTGCCGCACAGCTGACCGCCGATCCGGCGCGGCGCGCGCACCGCGAAGCCCTGGCGGCCCAGTCCGCGCTGGATGCCGGCGATACGGAGCGCGCGGCGGCACTGGCGCAACGCGCCGCGGCGCGTCCCGGCCCGGCCGCTGATGTGGCCGCTCGCCTCGCCCATGTGGAAGGTCTCGCGCACTTCTGGCAGGGCCGATTCCAGGACGCCGACCGGTTGCTGCGCGCGGGCGCCGCACCGATCGCCGAGTCCGATCCCGTGCTGGCGACCGCGATGCTCGTCCAGGCCCTGCACACCGGCTGGTACCTGGGCTCGGACCAGTTGGCGCGGACGCTGGAGCAGCTGCGGGCGGTACCGCTGCCCGAGACCGAGCCGATGGCCCCGATCGTCGATTTCATCGCGCGGATTCTGAGTGATGGTGCCGGCGCGGGCCCGCCGCCGGATCTCGGCGATACCGTCGAACGCAGCGAGCGGCTCGGCAGCATTCCCGATCGCGTGAAGCTGCTGCTGTGCGGTGTGGGCGCCACCAGCGGGCAGGATGCCGCAGCACACGAACTGGCGGTCCGTCTCATCCGCGACTACCGGACCGGCGGCGCGGCCGGGCGGCTGCCGACGGCCATGTTCTTCGCCGCCGAGGGGGAGGTGTTCACCGGTCGCCTCCGCGACGCGCGGACCACCGCGACCGAAGCACTCGGCTTGGCCCGCGATCTCGGTCAGCAACAGTGGGTGAGCCAGTTGCACAGCGTGCTGGCACGGATCTACGCCGCCGACGGTGACGAGGAGCAGTGCCGCCGGCATGCCGAGGCCGGGCTGGCCGACAGCACGCCGGGGGCGGTGTCGCCGGGGGCCGCGTGGGCGCACTGGGCACTCGGCGTGCTGGAACTCGGCCACGGCCGCGCCGAGCCCGCGCTCGCCCGGCTGGAGCGCCTGACCCGCGATCCGCTGCGCCATCATCTGTGCGCGATGCGGTCGATCCCGGATCTGGTCGAGGCGGCGGTGCGGGTCGGCGCGGCTGAGCGGGGCGTCGCGGAGGTCGACCGGCTCGACGAGTGGGCCGCGCGGACGGGCCGGCCGTGGGCCGAGGCACTGGTGTTGCGTTGCCGGGCGCTGCTGGCTGCCGACGACGAGGCCGAAAAACTCTATGTGCGGGCGTTGGCGCTGCACGACCGGGAGGCCCGGCCGGTGGAATACGCCCGTACCGCGCAGCTCTACGGGGAATGGCTGCGGCGGGCGCGCCGCAAGAGCGAGGCCCGCACCCTGCTGGGCGACGCGCTGGAGATGTTCTCCGAGATCGGAATGCGGCCGTGGGCCGAGCGCGCCCGCAGTGAACTCGTCGCCACCGGAGCGGCGCCGAACGGTGGCGCCACGCCGCAATCGCAGCGCCGCAATGTATCCGGGCTCACCCCGCAGGAGTTGCAGATCTCCCGTCTGGCTGCGCGGGGGTTGTCCAACCGGGAGATCGCGGCGCAGCTGTTCCTCAGTCATCGCACCGTCGGTTATCACCTCTACAAGGCGTATCCGAAGCTCGGGGTGGCCTCCCGAGGTGAACTGAAAACACTTGCCGATCAACTGGATTGACCTCCGACGGGAATCACCGGGTACGACGATCAGAGCCCGGTGCGCCGGGGGAGCAGTTGTACGAGCGCCGCGGTGAGCAGGCACAGCAGTGTCATCGCAAGCAAGCTGACCGCGAACGCGCCGGCGAATCCGGCGTGTGCACCGAGCTGCTGATAGAACACCAACCCCACCAGCGCCACTCCGAGCGCACTGCCCAGCTGCTGCGCGGTGGCGAGTACTCCACCGGCCGCTGCGGCGTGCTCGGGTGTCACCGAGGCCAGCACTATGCCCGGCAGCGGGACCAGCGCCAGGCCCATTCCGGCGCCTACGACGAGCATCGCCGGGACCAGTGCGAGTACCGGGCCGGCGGTGTCCAGCTCGTGCACGATGAGCGCCACCAGTAGGTATCCGGCGGCCTGCAGTACCGCACCCACCGCGACGACCTGGCGTCCCAGCCGGGCCGTCAGCCGTGACGACAGCAGCGAGGTGAGCAGATACGGTGCGCCGAGTGCCAGGAACAGCAGGCCCGACCCGAGCGCCGACAGCTGTCGCCCCTGTTGCAGGTACAGCGCGAGGAACAGGAAGAACGACGCCATGGTCATCTGATAGCCGAGTGCGATCACGGTGCCGATCGCGAAGGAGCGCTCGCCGAACAGTGCCGGGTTCACCAGTGGGGCACCGTCGCGGTGCGCCAGCCGACGCTGATAGCCGGCGAAGACCGCGATCAGCACTACCGATAGCGTGAGTGACACCCAGGTCCACAGTGGCCAGCCCTGTTCACGGCCCTGGATCAGCGGCAGAATCCCGGTGGTGAGCGCGGCGCACACCAGACCTGCTCCGGTCAGGTCGAGGCGGGTGCCGCCGACACCGCGTGAGCCGGGCACCAGCCGGGTGAGTACGGCGAGTACCAGCACACCCACCGGCACATTGATCCAGAAGATGGTGCGCCAGCCCAGTCCGAACAGGTCGGCCTGGATCAGCACCCCGCCGATCAACTGACCGAAGACCGCGGCCAGACCCATCGTCAGGCCGTAGGCGGCGAAGGCGCGGGTGCGCCGGGCGCCGCTGAACACCACGCTGATCAGGCCCAGGACCTGCGGTGTCAGCAGCGCCATCCCGGCACCTTGCGCGATCCGCGCGGCGATCAGAGCGCCCGGCCCGCCGGCCACCGCGCAGATCACCGAGGCGAGCGTGAACACCGCCATCCCGATGCCGTAGAGCCGGCGACGGCCGTAGAGATCGCCGAGCCGGCCGGCGGTGATCAGGCCGGCCGCGACGGCGAGACTGTATCCGGCGACCACCCATTGCATGGCCGCGCTACCGGCGTGCAGATCGGCCTGGGTGTCCGGCACAGCGACATTGACGATGAAGAAGTCGAGGGTGACCATGAAGGTCCCGGCGAGCAGGACGAGCAGGGTGGCCCATTCGGGTGCCGAAGACGATCGGGTGTGCGGGGTGGGGGACAGAGTGGGAGCCGACATGACGATCCCTTCGCGGTGATATCGGGTAGGGGAGCGAAAGTCGTTCAGCCCTTGATGAATTCGAGCAGATCGTTGTTCAGTTCGGCCGCATGGGAGGTGTAGAGACCATGGCCGCCGGTCGGATATTCGCGATACGTCGCACCCGGCACGAGTTCGGCGGTGCGGCGTCCGGTGACCTCGACCGGAGCCGAGAAGTCGATCGCGCCGTGCACGATCAGAGCCGGAACAGTGAGGGCGCGCAACGCGTCCCGGCTGTCGCAGTGGAACACCGCTTCCTGCATACGCAGGGTGGCCCACGGTGCGGTCGACATGCACTGCCGGTAGGTGGCGTCGAGCTGTTCGGGTGAGACACCGGGATTGAGGTGGCTGTTGAAGTACACCTGGGTCTGGCGGGCCATCCAGCGGCCGCGGTCGGTGCGCACGCTGTCGAGCAGTGCGTCGAGCATCGCCTCCGCGATGCCGCCCGGATTGTCGTCGGTGGCCTTCATGAACGGCAGGATCGCGGAGACGAATGCCACCCGGGCGACGCGGCCGGCGCCGTGGCGGGCGAGACAGTGCGCGATTTCCGCACCGCCGGTGGAATGCCCGACCAGGGTGGCCTCGCGCAGGTCCAGGTGGTCGAGCAGGGCACCGAGATCGTCTGCGGTGGTGGCGATGTCGTAGCCGGTGGCCGGACGATCGGAGCGGCCGTGGCCACGGCGGTCCAGCGCGATGCAGCGGTAGCCGCGGTCGGTGAAGAAGGGGATCTGATACTCCCACATCTCCGTGTTCAGCATCGCGCCGGCGACGAAGACGATCGGTTCGCCGGTGCCGTAGTCCTCGTAGGCGAGGGTGGTTCCGTCTGTGGTCGTGAAGTTCATGACCACAAAGTTATGGAGTTGCGGGTACCGGGGAATCTGTCGTCGTTAGGTACTTTCGACCTGGATCAGGCGGGTCGCAAAGGGCCGATATAGGTACCCGGGTGGGTGGCGCCGTCCTGGCGCGCGACGCTGCCGGCCTGCGGCCAGGGCACCTGCACCTGGGTGGTGGTATCGGGCGGGGTCACCACGATGGTGCTCGGTGTCCACCCGTCCGGACCGTCCGCCAAGTAGGTGAGTTCGCTGCTCACCGCGGCGCCCGGAGCCACCTCCACGGGGGCGAAACCCGCGTCCTGACGGGGCAGCGAATAGGTGGGCCCGAAGGTCGGATCGTCCGGCCCCGCCAGGTCGACGCCCGGATACCCCTGCACCAGGCAGCTGCTCGGGGACGTATTGGTGAGCACGATGCGCAGCGTGTTCTGCCCGTCGGGTGTGGGCGCTTCGTCCTGCTGGGTGGTCGCATTCAACATCTCGGCCGCACAGACCGGTGGCTGCGCGGAACCGATCGCCGGCACCGCGAACATTGCCGGCATCGTGGCGGCCGCGATCACCATCGCTCGCCTGGTCCTCACCGTCGGACTCCTTCCGCACACCACGTCGATCGGGAATCTTTCCTCCGACGGTAGGCGATTCGGAGCCTCACGACGAATCGAGGGCCCGTGCCCCGCGCCTCCGCTACCGGTGCTCGGTGGTCCGGGCGAGGATGCCGAGGGTGGCGCGCAGGCCCGACTCCGGAATGATCGGGAAGATGCCCGCCTCGCGGTATGCGGGCGCGATGTGGCTCCAGTCGTAATACGACGTCACCAGAGTGCCGACCTCGCTGGGTTCCAGACGGTAGCCGTAGTGGTGGCCCAGCGGCGGCTGAACGGTGCCCGAGATCGTCCATTCGATGTGCGTATTCGGCTCGTATGCGGTGATGATCACCGTGACGTCGTATTTGCCCATCGGGAAGTCGTTGAGAGATTCGCGGTCCATATGCACCACGAACTGGTCGCCGACAGCGCCGACCGACTCGCCGTCGGCGGACTGCAGCATCCCCGAGCTGTCGATGGTGACGTGCCCGGCGGGCGAGCACAGCACTGCGAAAATATCTGCCGGTGAAGCCGCGATCTGGCGCCGGACTTCGAACCGTTCCTCACTCATGCGATCACCTTTGCACACCGGGCCCGCATTGTCGTCCGGCGTGCCGGTCGTGAGGGGCGTCGCAGCCGTGGATCGCTCCGAGTCCCGGGCGGTACCAGCGTATTTGCCGACCAGTGGAAGCCGAGCGAGCCGCCGCCCGGCCTACCGCGCAGGATGGACCCATGGGCGATGCGGACTCCTGGGACGACACGCTGCGCGATCTCGAGCGTCGGCGGGCGCGGGCGCGGGCGATGGGAGGCCCGCAGCGGGTCGCGGCGCACCGCGACGCAGGCGGACTCGATGCCCGCGAGCGAATCACGCGCCTGCTCGATCCGGGGTCTTTTCAGGAATTCGGCACCCTGGTCGGTGGCGAGATCGCCGCCGACGCCATCGTCACCGGGGCGGGAACGATCGACGGGGCACCGGTGCTGGTGGGCGCCGAGGACTTCACCACCCTGGCCGGCAGCATCGCGCCGGGCAGCAATTCCAAGCGCTACCGCCTGGCCGAACTAGCGCTGCGCAACCGGGTGCCGCTGGTGATGCTGCTGGAGGGGGCAGGCTACCGGCCGTCCGGCAAGCATTCCGGCCGCAATCCCACGGACCTGCTGGCCCAGGCCCGGTGTTCGGGGAAGGTGCCGATGGTGACCGCCGTACTGGGGCCCTCGGCCGGCCACGGTGCGCTGATCGCCCCGGTCTCGGACTTCGCGATCATGAGCCGCCGGGGCGCGATCTTCACTGCCGGACCCCCGGTGGTGAAAGCGTCCACCGGAGAGGATGTTTCGAAGGAGGACCTCGGCGGGCCGGACGTCGCGCTGCCCAGCGGGCTGATCCACAATCTCGCCGACACCGACGAAGCCGCCCTCGACGAGATCCGGCGCTACCTGTCGTATCTGCCCTCCAGTGCGTGGTCCTATCCCGCTGCGCTGGAAACGGATTCGTCCGCCGATGCGCGGCGCACCCCGGAGTTGACGGCGATCGTGTCCCGGGACAACCGGCGTACCTACGATATGCGTGCGGTGCTGGACGTCGTTTTCGACAGTCCCGACTGGTTCGAGGTGCAGCCCGGGTTCGGGCAGGCGATCATCTGCGCACTGGCCCGTCTCGGGGGACACCCGGTGGCCGTGGTCGCCAATCAGCCGCAGGTGCTGGCCGGCTCCATCGATGCCGACGCCGCGGACAAGGCAGCGCATTTCATCACCGTCGCCGATTCGTTCCACCTCCCGATCGTGTTCCTGGCAGACAATCCGGGGATGCTTCCGGGCAGTGCGTCCGAGCGGGATGCGGTGCTGCGCAGCGGGGCCCGCATGTTCGTCGCCCAGACCACGGCGACGACGGTGAAACTACATCTGACCCTGCGCAAGGCCTACGGATTCGGGTCGATGGTGATGTCGCTGTTGAGCTTCGACGGTCAATCGGGGACTTTCGCCTATCCGGGAGCGACGATGGGGGCGATGAGCGCCGCGGCGCTGAGCGATGCCTCCCATGCCGGGCGCGACGTCGCCGAATCGCTGCGGGAGCTGGAACTGCAGGCCTCCTACGACTGGGCGGAACGGATGGGCTTCGACGAGCTCATCGGCCCGGAGGAGACACGTGACGCGCTGCTGGGGGCATTGCGGCGCGGGCTGTCCGCCCGGCAGCTTCCCGCGCAGCCGGTCGCGCGCACCGCGATAGTGCCCTGAGTGCGGTGCGGACCGGCCGGTGCTCCGGACGTGTTGTGCAGTCCGGTCGGTGGGAGCAGGGATTGGCAAGCACCATCGGGATCGGTAACTTGCACCGGTATGCCTGATCTGACAGCTTTCCGCGACATCGCTGCGCGCGTGAACAACTGGGGACGCTGGGGCGCCGAGGACGAGATCGGGACGCTCAACCTCATCACCGACGAGGTGGTGCGGGAGGCGGTGGCGACGGTGCGCACCGGTCAGCGGGTCGCACTGGCGCTGCCGCTGCAGCAGCGTGGGGTGCAGACCGGCCTGGTACCCGGCCGGGTGAATCCACTGCACACGATGGTCGCGGTGAACTGGGAACTGTTCGGTCCCGGATTCGCGGCGACCAGCGACGATTCGGTGACGATGGGTCTGCAGGCGGGCACGCACTGGGACGGGCTCGGTCACGTCTCGCACAGCGGGCACATCTACAACGGCCGGCCCGCCGAATCGATCACCGCACATCGCGGTGCGAAATTCAGCGGGATCGAGACGGTGCCCCACATCGTTTCGCGGGGCGTGCTGCTCGACGTCGCGCGGGCGCACGGGGTGGCCCGGCTGGCCGGTGACCATGCCGTCACGCCGGAAGATCTCGACGCCGCCGAGGAACTGGCCGGGGTGCGGGTGCGAGCCGGGGACGTGGTGCTCGTGCGGACCGGGCAGATGAGCCTGTATCTGGCCGGTGATCGGGACGGATACGGCGCGCCCTCGCCGGGACTGTCGATGCGTTGCCCCGAATGGTTCCACGCTCGCGATGTCGCCGCGGTCGCGACCGATACGCTCCCGTTCGAGATCTGCCCACCCGAGGTGGAGAACCTGTGGCTGGTGGTCCACGCGTTGCATCTGGTCGAGATGGGCATGCTGCAAGGGCAGAACTGGAACCTCGAGGAGTTGTCGACGCGGTGTGCTGCCGAGGGGCGCTCCGAATTCCTGCTGTCGGCGATGCCGGAGCCGTTCGTGGGTGCGACGGGTACCCCGGTTGCGCCGGTCGCGATCTTCTAGACCGGACCGCCCGGGGTGGTGCAGGTAAAAACTATTGGGGTGCAGCGCTTCCCGGGTTGACGGGCAGATCGGGGAGTCGAGGGCGGATGCGCCGGTAGGCGGCGAGGGTGGGGGCGAGTTCCGCCGGGGTGGCGCCGTGCAGGATGACCGAGTCGACGCCGAGCGTGAATTGCCGGGCCACCGCAGTGGCGCAGTCCGCCGCGGAGCCGGTGGCGCAATCGCGGACCCACGCCTCGGGAATCAGGCTGGACAGCTCGCGCAGTTCGGCGGTCGTGGCGGTGGCGTCGATGGCTCCGCGGGCCGAGGTGAACGCCGTACCGGCCCGCACCCGGTCCAGATCCTTGCGGTGCCAGCCGTTGGCGTTCAGCAGCGCATCCGGATAGCCCTGCAAATAGGTCGCCAGCCGCCCGTAGAGGCGACGCAACTGTTCTGCTTCGGAGTGCCGTTCATCGACTGTGGCCAGCACCGACCAGATCCGCACGGCCGCCGGATCGCGCCCGGCCCGTTCGGCTGCCGTGCGCACGGTGTCGACAGCGGCTGCGGTGGCCTCGTCGCCGAGGAAGGTGTGCAGCACCACCGCATCGCAGTGCCGTCCGGCGAGTTCGAGGGTGCGAGCGCCCATCGTCGCCACCAGAACCGGTGGGGGACAGGTCAATTCCACGCCGAGATGCAGGATCGGATACGACCCGATGTCGCCGTCGTGCCCGATGATCGTTTCCCCGCCCCACAGCCGGCGCAGCACATCGATGAATTCGGTGAGGTGCGCACCGGTCACCGTGGGCAGGCCGAGTATCTGCCATTGCGCGGTGATCCCGCGCCCCAGCCCGAGCGTGAACCGGCCCCCGCTGAGCTCGGCGAGGGTCGCACCCATGGTGGCTGTCACCAACGGATGACGCGTGTGGTGATTGGTGGCCGCGGTAGCGATGCCCAGCCGCGGTGCGGCCGCGGCGAGAGCGCCCGACAACACCGCCGCATCCTTGACGTTGAACCGTTCGGAGACGAATGCGGCACCCAGCCCGATCCGTTCGGCCTCGCGCGCCTCGGCAACGAGATCCGCCGGCCGGACGGGGTGGCGCGACAACGTGTAATACCCGAGCTCGGTGAGCATTCCGGCGTTCGGATCCGATGATGTCATCACGGCCTCGGAGTGTCGATCGGAGCGTTCGCCGTATTGTAGACATAAGTCTGGACAACAGTCCACGCTTATCGGCCGTGGCAGCGGCCGTCCACGGAGGTATCAGCGGGGCAATCGCGGGTATTGCGAGGGTGACCGGTTTTCGGCGGTTCTGCGCAGGTACGCGGGCCGCCGACACGATCGGCGCTCACAGGAGGTGATCGGAATGTCGCACACGATCGACGGCCGGTCGGCGGATACCGCGTCGGTGGCCGAATTGGTGGGTACCACTGCCGAGCAGTTGAGCCGGCTCGTGCGGGAGGAAGCGAAACTGGCGGCCGCGGAGGCACAGGGCAAGGCCAAGCGCCTCGGTGCGGGCGCCGGGCTGGTAGCGGTGGCCGCGGTGCTGGCGCTGCTGGCGGCGGGTGCGCTGGTCGCGGCGGCGATCGCGGCGCTGGCGCAGGTCCTGCCGGTGTGGGCGGCGGCCCTTGTCGTGGTGGGTGGGCTGGTGCTGATTGCCGCGCTGGTGGGGCTGCTGGGGTGGATGAGTATCCGCCGGGCGACGCCGCCGATACCGGAGCAGGCGGCGGCGAGCCTGCGCCAGGACATGGCCGTGATCAAGAACAGGAGCCGACGATGAACATTCCCACCGATCCCGAGGCGCTGCGCTACGACCGTGACCTCACGCGCGCCGAGCTGGGCAGGACCATCGAGGCGCTGAGTCACAAGCTCGACGTGCCCGCCCGCACTCGCGACCGGCTCCGTCGCGGCACGCACGCGGCGCAGGACAATGCCGACCGGGCCACTCAGGTGGCCAAGCAGGTGCCACTCCCTGCCTTCGGCCTCGTCTTGGTCGCGGTCGTGGCGATGATCTGGGTGCTACGCAAGCGATCTTCGTGAGGCCCGCCCCGTAGAACGGGGAGTGAGCAGTGCAGGTGGCACCGCTGGTCAGCGGAGGCCGGTGAACAGGTCGGTCTCGTGGGCGGGTGCGTCGGTGCGGTCGAAGTGCCGGACGAAGGTTTCGGTAGAGAAGATCATCTGTTGTACATCCGCCGGCATCCGCAGAAACGGCACGCTGTCGCCCTGGCTGCCGTGGGCCGCCAGTGCTTTGATCTTGCGTTGTGTGTAGGCCGCGACATCGACGACCGCGGTGATCCGGTCGGCCGGGGTACCGAAGTCCTCCGGTGGTTCGAAATCGACCAGGCCTCTCGCCTTCAAGGCCTCGAACATCTCGAGTGAGCTCTCGCGGGGGATGGCGGTGTAGTACAGCTTGTCCGGTATCTCGGTGGCCGCCGTCGCCGCCAGTGCGATGCGATTGGCCTGAATATGGTCGGGATGCCCGTAATTGCCGTTCTCGTCGTAGGTCAGGACCACCTGGGGGCGATAGTGCCGCATCAGATCGGCGAGCCGGGTGGCCGACTGTTCGACGGGGATGTTCCAGAACGCCTCGGGGTCCTTGTTGCCGTCCCAGCCGTCCATCCCCGAATCGCGATAGCCGAGCAGCTCGACGTGCTCGATTCCCAGCAGCGCCGCCGACTCCTGCAATTCGGAGAGTCGTTGCGCGCGTACCGCATTCGGATCATGCCCCGATTGCCCGGGTTTGATGCCGCCGGGGGCGTCGCCCTGCTCGCCGCCCGTGCAGGTCACCAGGACCGTCCGGATGCCCTCCCCGGCGTACCGTGCGAAAACCCCTCCGGTACTGATGACTTCGTCGTCGGGATGGGCGTGTACGGCCATGATGGTCAGTTGGTCGGTCATCGGTCCCCGTCTGTCTGTGCTCGGCGATACGGTGCTCTCACTCTACGAAGCAACACCGACACCGTGGCCAGTGATTCCGCTGCCGGCAGAATCCGGGGGCGAGCCTCAGTACTGGTTCTTGATGACGAAGTAGGAGCCGCGGATGGTGCCCGCCAGCTTCGACTTCTGCCGGGCGAACTTGAATGCGGACAGCTCGTCCGGGATCTCCATCCCGTCCGACAGCTTGAAGCCGACCGCTCGTTTGCCGCCGTCCTCGATCGAGTACATGACGTTGATCGCCAAGCCGTCCTCGTAGAAGACGTAGTCGAAGCGGAGGCCGTCCACCTGGAACGACGTTGCCTCGAGCGGACGGGCCGAGATGACGATGTCCCGTTCGCGCTCGAGGATCCGGCCGACCCGCTCGAGTGTCGGCGCGGCGTCCGCGGCGGCCTCCACGGTGAAGGTGTGGTTGTACTTGTTGCGGAAGTAGCGCGCCTCGTTGGCGCGCAGACCCGCCAGCGCGGGCGCCACCGGCGACGATTGCAGACCTTCGGTCGAGACGGTGTCGAAGTCGACGGTGTAGGTCATATGAACTCCTCAGCGCGGGCAATGGCATCGACGTCGTGCAGGGGCCGAACCGGAACGCTCCGAACCGGACTCTACCGGTGCCTGCCCGGCTGATCCGTCAACTCGCGCGCGAGAAGATCGCGACCAGGAAATCGGACTCGTCGGTGAACGGGCGCAGATCCCACGTCGACAAGCGCAGCTCCAGCCTGAGTCCTGCCTGTTCGGCATCGGCCAGGAACTGCGGGAATTCGTAACCGCGATCCGCACCGAACCCGACGACCGCGCGGCCCTCCGGGCCCAGATGCCGGGCGAATCCGGACAGCACCGCGGTACGGGTGGAGGGGGCGAGGAAGGTGACCACATTCCCGGCGCAGACGATGGCGTCGAACTCGGCGGCGATCCCGCGTCCCGGCAGATCCAGCTCCGCGAGGTCGCCGACCAGCCAGGTCGGGCCGGGATGGTCCTGCTCCGCCGCGGCGATCAACACCGGGTCGACGTCCACACCGACCACCGTGTGCCCGGCGCGATGCAGATAGCCACCCACGCGTCCCGGACCGCAGCCGGCGTCGAGCACTCGGCTGCCGCGACCCAGCATGGCGTCGACCAGCCGCGCCTCGCCGACGATATCGGCCCCTTCGGCGGCCATGGTCCGGAACCGCTCCACGTACCACGTCGAATGCGAAGGGTCGGCGGCGGTGATCTCCTCCCACTGGCTGGGGGTGCGTCCGCTCATGGTGTGTTTCCTCCTGACTCGGGCCTCTGCGCACGACTGTGCCACCGCCGCACCCACAGTGGGCGCGCGGCCCGATGGCGGCGATCGAATTAGAACGTGTTACTGCTACGTTGGGCAGGGGATCACCCGAGAGGAAGGCGTTTCGTCGTGCCGTACACAACCTCGGCCGGAGCGAAGGTTCACTACAGCGACACCGGCGGCCCCGGACCGGTCGTCCTGCTGGGGCACGGCTTCTTCCTGGATCGGCAGATGTTCGAGGCGCAAGCGGCCGCGCTCGCCCCGCACTACCGCGTGGTATCGGTCGACGCGCGAGGCCACGGCCTGACCGAGGACGACGGGACACCGTTCAGCTATTGGGATCTGGCCCGCGACGGCTGGTCGGTGCTCGACGCGCTCGGTGTCGACCGTGCCGTCGTCGGCGGCATGTCGCAGGGTGGTTTCACAGCACTGCGCATGGGCCTGTTACAGCCGCGGCGGGTGGACGGGCTCATCCTGGTAGGCACCTCGGCACAGGCCTACACCACCGAGCAGAAGGTCGGCTATCGCGAGATCATGGAGACCTGGATGGGGACGACACCGCTGGCGCCGCTGGCCAAGACGATGGCTTCGGTGATGATCGGCGGCACCCGCGACGACCAGCAGCCGTGGATCGACAAGTGGGTGAACGGAGACCGCACCCGGCTCGGTCTCGCTGCGGATTGCCTGATCAACCGGGAAACGATCACCGAGATGCTCGGCGCCGTCACCTGCCCGGCGACGCTGATCCGCGGAGTGAGCGATCAAGCGTTCAGCAACGAGGAGATGCTCGCGCTGGCCGAGGCGCTGGGCGGTACGGCAACCCTGCACAACGTTGCCGGTGCCACGCACGCGGTCAACATCACCCACGCACCAGAGGTGAATGCGATCCTGCGGCAGTTTCTCGACGAAATCTACTGAGCCGCAGCGATATCGGTCAGTAGACAGACGAGAACCCGGGTAGCGCGGTTGGTTTCGACCGTGCGGAACTGCTGCAGGTGTGCGCTGTACACGGCGCCGGTGCGGGGATTGCGAAGGCGCACCAGGGGATCCGGTCGCGCGACCTCGATGCGTCCGGAAGTCCACAGCCGGTGAAAATCGGGGTGTTCGGCCAGGTGCCCGATCAACGATCGTAGCCGCTGCGGATCGGGTGGCCGGGCCGCGTAGTGCCGCAGCCCGGCCACGGCTGCTGCCGCCTCGTGTTCCCAGTGTTCGAGAACCAGCCGGGCGTGCGGGTCGTGGAACAACCACTGCAGCATGTTCCCGGCCCTGTGCAAGCCGGGAAATGCCGGCTCGAGCGCGTCGTTGGCCGACAGAATGTCGAATCGGTCGTTCACTACGGCCGCCGGATGAGGTGCGAGCGCGTCGAGGGTCTGCCGCAGCACCGACTCGGATCTCGGATTGTCGGCGCGCGCGGGCGCGCTGTGTCCGGCGAGCCGGTAGAGGTGGCTCAGTTCGTCGTCGTCGAGTGCGAGCGCCGCGCCGAGCGCGTCCACCACGGCGGGGCTGGGATGCAGGGCCTCGCCCTGTTCGATCTTGGCGATATAGCCGATGCTGGTATGCACCGCCGTAGCCAGCTGCTGCCTGGTCGAACCGGTCGGGGCCGCTGCGGTGGGCCGCTTTCGGGCGGTGCGCACGAAAGCGGCCAGATCGGGCAGTCGCACGCCGTTGCCGTTCACTCGTCGCCCCTCCGATGCCGACGCGCAGGTACGCATCGGTCCCAGTAGTACCACTGATCAGTGGTACTACTCGCCAGGGGGTGGGCAGAAGCCGGGGACGGCCGAGTTTTGCCTCCGTGTCACCCCGGTTGGTGGCATGCCGGTAGTGGTCGGACCGAGCGTGTATCGGAGGGGAAGGCTCGGTCCGACCGCCACGATGCCGGCGCATGACGATAACGGTCGCTCGGTCACGAATGCGCCGGATCACCGCTGACCGGGATGTGCCCGGCTCGGCGGTGGCAACGTTGCTGTTCACAGCCTCGGCTGTGCGTTATCGTCGCCTCACGATGGGCATACGGCCACCCGCGGTCGGTGGCTCGGGTCCGGTGCTTGCCTGAAATCCGTGTCAGGGAGGAATTGTGGACATCACCCAGCTGATCCTCGACGACCACCACGAGCAGCGTCGGCTGTTCGCGATTCTGGAGCAGGTCGATCGCGCCGATACCGGTGTGCTCGCCGCGATCTGGGACCGACTCGCGGCCTTCCTGGAACTGCATGCGCAGGCGGAGGAGGAACTGTTCTATCCCGCCCTGCTGCAGGTGAGTATCGCCGCTCATCGTGCGGCCGGTGCCGAGGACGAGACGCTCGATGCCATCGGTGATCACAACGACATCCGTGATGCCGTCGCCGACGTAGGGCGTCATCCCGTCGGCACCGACGAGTGGTTCGCGGCCGTCGCGGCGGCCAATACCGCGAACGGTGATCACATGGCCGAGGAAGAACGTGAAGGGCTCACCGACTTCCGGCGCCTGGCCGGGCTGCAACGCCGCCACCAGCTGGCTGTTGCCTTCGCCGCATTCGAGGCACGCAATTACGCCGGCGTCCGGCCGGTCGACAAGGATCCGGCGGGTTATGTCCGCGCGGCCGAGGGCAAGCTCCCCGCGAACGGGTCGTTGAGCGTAGGCAGTCTGAAACCGATCTGACGCGTGCGGGGGGAGCCGCAAGCGATCTTGGCGCATCTCCCGGCGATTCCGTGTCTGCTCTGTGGGTAACGCCACCCCGATTTCATATACCCCATGGGGTATGTTGGTCGTGATGTCGATATACCCCCACGGGTATAGAACGGAGTGATGATGACCGACTCTCGGGTTATCGCGCCACCGGAGGTCGCGACGCGGCCGCCCGGGGGAGCGCTGGGCAAGTTGGGGTCGGTGATGGCCGGCCGGGCCCGCTATGTTTTCGGTGCGTGGCTGGTGGTGCTGGTCGCCCTCGGTGCCGCGGCGCCCAGTGTGTTCAGTTCCCTCGCCGGTGCGGGATGGCAGGCCGACGGTTCGGACTCGGTGCAGGTCCGAGAGCTGGCCCAGCAGCATTTCGGCGGTAATTCCTCCGCGGCGGTGCAGGTCGTGGTTCACTCCGACGACCGAACCATCGACAGTCCGCAGGTCCAGACGGTGCTCTCGCAGGCCACCGCCGTCTTCGCGGGCGACTCCCGTTTCGGTGAGGTGATCGCGCCGCAACCGGGGATGTCGATCAGTCCGGACGGGCACACCGGGATCCTGATCGCCGGTGCCGCCGCCTCGCCGGACGACATGGTCAAAGCGGTAGACACGCACAAGGGCGCGTTGACCGCGTTGTCCGGCAACGGGATCGAGGTATATCCCACCGGGGCGTCGGCGTTGTGGAGTGATTTCAACAAGGCCAACCACGACGCGATGATGCAAGCGGAGATGTTCTCCTGGCCGGTGACCCTGGCGATCATGGTCCTCGCATTCGGGTCGCTGGTCGCGGCCGGACTGCCACTGTTGCTGACGCTGGCCGGGCTGATCGCCTCCGCGGGTGGCTTGGTGCTGCTCAATCAGCTGACGCCGATTTCGGTGTGGGCCATGAACTTCGCGATGATGTTCGCGCTGGCTCTCGGGATCGACTACGCCCTGTTCATGGTTGCGCGTTTTCGTGGCGCGCTCGCGAACCGCTCGGACGCCAGGGCCGCGGTGGCCGAGACCATGGGGACCGCGGGTAAGGCCGTTGTCCTGTCCGGGCTCACCGTGCTGGTCAGCTTGTCGGCAGTTCTGATCGTGCCGGCGCCCGCCGTACGCACGATGGCGGTCGGGATCATGTTCGCGGTGGCATTCGTGCTGGTGGCGACGCTGACTCTGCTGCCCGCTGCGCTCGGTGCCCTCGGTGGTCGGATCAACGCCGGCTCGCTGCCCCGCATCGGCCGGCCACAGCACCGTTCCCCGCGATTCGAGTCCTGGGGGCGGCTGCTGCACGATCGGCCCTGGCCCTTCGCGATCGTCGCGGTGCTGATACTTCTCGTCCTCGCCGCCCCGGTGGCCGGGCTGAAGGTCGCCATGCCGTCGATCCAGGTCGTGCCGGAGGACGCGCCCGTGCGGCAGGGCTACGAGCTGGTGCAGGCGCAGCTGGGCGAAGGCGCGCCGGGAATGCTGCAGATCGTCGCGCCGGAAGCCGAATCCGCGGCGACCGCAACAGCGGCGTCCGGGACGGAGGGCATCGAGATGGTCACCCCGGCGCAGTCGTCCGGTGACGGCAGCGGACTGGTCATGATGCAGGCGGTGCCGAGTGTCGATCCGTCCGATGAACGGATGGGCGCCGTGCTCGACGACCTGCGAGACCGGTTACCGGATGGTGCTCTGGTGGGCGGCGCGCCCGCGGAGAACCTGGATCTGCAGCAGACGCTGGACCACTATTTCCCGATCATCGTGGGAATCATTCTGGTACTCGGCTTCGCATTGCTGCTGATCGCGCTGCAGGCGCCGTTGATTGCGGCCCTGGGTGCGTTGGTCAGCCTGCTATCGACCGCGGCAGCCTTCGGGGTGGCGAAGTTGATCTTCCAGGACGGGCACGGGGCCGGCCTGCTCGGTTTCGCCCCGCAGGGATTCCTCGACGGCTGGGGGCCGGTGTTCTTCTTCGCGATGATCTTCGCGATCGCGATGGATTACACCGTATTTTTGCTGGCTACCGCGAAAGAACATTACGAACGGACCGGCGATCCCAGCCGAGCCCTCGTCGAGGGACTCGCGCACTCCGGTCGCGTGATCTTCGCCGCCGCGGCGGTCATGGTTGCGGTGTTCTTCACCTTCGCCTTCGCCGATCCGCTGCCGCCCAAGGAAATGGGCATCATCCTCGGCGTGGCGGTGCTGCTCGACGCGGCTGTGGTGCGGCTGGTGCTGCTGCCGGTGCTGTTGCGGCTCGCGGGTCATCGAGCCTGGTGGTCGCCGCAGTGGCTGCGCCGGGTACTGCCGAAGGTCAGCTTCGCCCATGATTGAGACCACAGCGGCATCGATACCCCTAGGGGTATGCTGGTAGTGACGAGAGGAAAAGACCATGGTGGGTAACGAAGAGACGATCGCGCTGGTGCTCAACCGGTTGCGGCGGGCACAGGGCCAGTTGGGCGGCGTGATCACGATGATCGAAGAGGGGCGTGACTGCAAAGATGTCGTCACTCAGCTCGCCGCGGTCTCGCGAGCCCTGGACCGCGCCGGATTCAAGATCGTTGCGACCGGCTTGCGCGAATGCCTCACCGGCGAGGGTGGGGAGCCGATGAACGAGGCCGAGCTGGAGAAGTTGTTCCTCACTCTGGCCTGACCAGACGCGTCCACATCGAATTCGGAGAATGAACATGACGAATCTGCCTAGACATCAGGGCTGGTCGATTGCCCGCGTGGTACCACTGCTGGCCGGCACCCTGGTGCTGCTCAGCGTGGTGGCGGCCGCGACATGGTCCAGTTGGTGGCTCGTATTCACCGGATTCGTGGGCGCGAACCTGCTCCTGTACGGCGTCGCCGGCTGGTGCCCGGCGACGCTGCTGCTCCGGCGGCTGGGACTGCCGCTGACCGCCGGCTGCGCGACAGCGCGCGGCTGATCCGTCCATTCGAGAGGAAGGCGACCATGACTCTGGCCATCTCCACTGCCCTGCGGACCGACCGGTTCGACGATGCTGTCGACCGGACCCGGGAAGCATTGGCAGAGCAAGGATTCGGAATTCTGACCGAGATCGACATGGCGGCGACGCTGCAGGCGAAACTGGGTGCGGACCTGGAGGACTATCGCATCCTCGGCGCCTGCAACCCGCCGCTGGCACACCGTGCGGTCGAGGTCGACCGGCAGATCGGATTGCTGTTGCCCTGCAACGTGATCGTGCGGCGAGACCCGGACGACGCGGCGGCAGTCATCGTGGAGGCGATGGCTCCGCAGGTGATGGTCGAAGTGACCGGGGACGCGGATCTGCGACCGATCGCCGCCGAGGCGGGGACCCGGCTACGGGCAGCGCTGGCCGCACTGGGCTAGCGGTTCGCCGACGGGTCCCCGAGCCGGCGCGACGGATGCACCGTGGCCGCCGGTTGCCCGGTGGTGACGCTGTCGGCGAGCGTGGCGCCCAGAGCCGGGGCCTGCTTGAACAGATTGTGTCCGGCGAGGAATGTGGCGGCGCCGTGCTGCCAGGCGGCCACGCCGTCCTCGTTCCACGGCAGCCGGGTGACCCAGCAGTGCACGTACCCGGTCGGCGCGGGATCGAGCCCGGGCAGCGCGCGCCGGACATAGCGGGCGGCGCGGTCGGCCAGGTCGGTGAGGGCGGTGGGATCTACCGCACCGCCGTCGTTGCTCGGCACCGAATCACTCAGGCCCAGACCGTAATGGGTATTGCCGGGGAAGGCGGCCGCATAGATGCCGGTTTCGCCGAAGTCGCCGCTGCTGTCCTGCAACGTGGCCAGGGTGGTGGGGGGCTCCGATCGCGGCCGGAAGGTCACTCGGACATGGGCGGACAGCTGGACCGGTAGTGCGAGACCGACGGTGCGGGCCAGTGCAGCGGTTCCTCGGCCCGCGCAGACGACGACCGCACCGTACTCGGAACATCCGGTGCCGGAACGTAGTTCGACGGTTCCCGCGGTGGTGTTGCGAAGGGTGAGCACGTGGTCGTGCACGAGCGCGTCACGCATGTGCTCGGTGAGGGCATCGATCGCGGCGACAGTGCGGATGGAACCGCCCGTCGGGTCGAATACGGCCGGACCGTCGTAGCCGGCCAGCGGGGGCAGTCGCCCCGCCAGTTCCCGAGCGTCGATCCACCGTGCCTCGATACCGGGAACCTGCTGCATGATCGCCAATTTGTCCCGCACACCGGCGCCGAGGGCGACCGCCCCGTCGTCCGAGATCAGCTCGATGCCGAAATCGTCTTCCCATTCGCGCCAGATCCGGCGCGCGGTGACCGCCATCTCGACCAGTCGGGGATCGTCGTGGGCGTGGCGGAAGATACGCGACTGTCCGGCCGACTGCCCACCGCCCGGCTGCCCGGATTCGTACACGGTGACCGAGATCCCGGCCCGGCGCAGTGCGTAGGCGGTGGCCAGGCCGACGATTCCGGCGCCCACCACGGCGACATCGGTAGCGGTATCCATTTCTCCCGGCTACCCGTCACCACGACACGCAATCCTTGGGGGCGCGCCGACAGGGACGGATTCGTCTCCGCGGTGGATTCGGCTACTGCGGCAACGATGCGGAACTCGTGGCCCGGTCGGGCTCGGTTCCGGCTCCGTCGTCACTCCTGCCGGGATCAGCTACCGCCGCGGCCTGCGGCGTGGTGCCGACAGCGGCCAGTAGCAGCATGGTGACCACGCCGATGATCGCGATCGTGGGTCCGAACAGCAGCACCGGGGTGGCGCCGTGCGGGGTGCCACGGGTGCCGCTGTCGTGTGCGTGCATCGCTGCCATGCCCGTGTAGTGCATGCCGGAGACGGCGATGGCCATGACCGCGGCCGCTCCGAGCGTGGCGAGCCGGCCCCGGGTACGGACGGTGAACCACAACGCGGCCGCGGCCGCGACAACGGCAATGAGTACCGAGGCGGTGACCAGGGCGGTGTCGTAGTCGATGTCGGCGGTGGAATTCATCGCCGCCATCCCGAGGTAATGCATCCCGGCCACGCCCAAGCCGGTGATCGCCCCACTGCCCAGCATCGCCGGTACCGACGGCTCGGGGCGGGCCATCAGGCTCAGACCGATTCCCACCGTCACGATCGCGACCACCGCGCTCGCCACGGTGAGCGGGATGTCGTATCGGATCGAGGTGCCCTGGATCGAGAAACCGAGCATGGCAACGAAATGCATCACCCACACCCCGGTGCCGCCGATGGCGACCGCGGCCGCACCCAGCCACGACCAGCGGTGCGTGCGGCTGTGTCGTCCGCGTGCCGCACACTGCAATCCCAGCAGGCACCCGGTGAACGACGTGGCATAGGAAAGAAGAGGAGTCGACCACCCATAACTGAAGTGGTGAACATCGAGCATCATGAAGGCTCCACCGCGACCGCGGTATCGAGAGAAGTACGAAAGCATCTGGCAGCGGGAACAATACGGCACCGGCCGCTCCGCCGGGCCGGACTTCTCCATCCCACCCCCACGTCCCGCCCGGGAATCCCGGTCCGGCATCCGGCTGCGCTTCCGGATCCGAAACGAACGGCGGCACAAGGGGCTCGGGGCTGACGAGCCGATGATCACCGCTCGGATCCGGTGATCGGGTGACCGGGACTCTGGCGCATCTGCGAGGGTGGCTCTATGCAGATCGGTGTGGCACTTCCGCAGATGGCTCCGGGCTACGGACCGGGTACGACGCTCGACTGGGCCCGGCGAATCGACTCGGGCCCGTTCTCGAGCGTTTCCGTGGGTGAGCGGGTGACGTTCTCGAATCCGGAAATGGTGGCGACCCTGGGCGCATGCGCCGCGGTCACCGAGCGGGTGCAGGTGCTGGCGAACCTGTGGGTGTTGCCGCAGCATCCGACAGCGATGGTCGCCCAGCAGATCGGCACTCTGGACCAGCTCTCCGACGGTCGCCTCGAGGTAGCCGTCGGTGTCGGTGGACGCGAGCACGACTACCGCGCGCTGGGCGCCGAGTTCACCAGGCGGCACCAACAACTCGACGACAAGGTCGCCGAGTTGAAGTCGCTACTCGGCGGTGAGCCGCCGTTCGAGGGTGCGGATCCGGTCGGGCCGGCATGTGTGCAGCCGGGCGGGCCGATCATTCTCGCCGGTGCGATGGGGCCCAAGGCGATGCGCCGGGCGGCGCGGTGGGCCGACGGGATCTCCGGTTTCAGCATCGCGGGCGACGCCGAGGAGATCGCCGCGGCGGGTGCGCTCGCCGACCGGTGCTGGGCCGAAGCCGGTCGCACCACGACTCCCCGCAAGGTCAGCGGCTGTTTCACCGCCTTGGGTGTCACCGATGCCTCCGAGGCGCTGCGTTCTTTCACTGCTCGCTACCTCGGCTTCCTCGGACCCGAGTTGGCCGAGCTGGTCGCCGGGACGGTACGGGCGTCGAGTCCCGAGGTACTCGCCGCCATTCTGGACGATGCGGAGCAGGCCGGGTGCGACGAGTTCATCCTGGTCCCGGCCGTGACCGACCCGAACTTCCTGGAGGTAGCAGCCGAGGTGGTGGGCGCCCGCAGCGCCACAGACTTCGCCTGATCACGGCTCGGAGGCCGTTCGCATGCCCTGCTCGGTGCGGCCGGCGGAAGTGGGCGGATGCACGTGGACGGCCCGGGAATCGACGACATGTCCGCCGCCGGCACATAGACTTCGACCACGGCGGCCGTTGCCGGTTGGCCTGCTATCGCGCCGCAGGTGGCCGCGCCCCACAGTGACATCGACAGTGCCGAGACTGACGAGGAGTTCACATGACCGACCGAATCCGCCGGGCGCCGGTGCTGGCCGCTGTCGACGGCTCGATCGTCGGATTTCGGGCCGTGGCCTGGGCCGCGACCGAGGCAGCGCTGTTCGGCTGCCCACTGCATCTGCTCACCTCCACCGCCGGCGCCGGTGGGCCGCAGCCGGCGGCCACCGACGCCGTCGTCCGGTGGCTGCGCGAGGAAGGCGAGCGGGTCCTCGCGGAGGCGAGCCGCGTCGCCCGCACGGCCGTGACGGATCCGGCGCTGGAGATCAGCACCGAGGTCACCGACCAACCCGTCGCCGAACATCTGATCCGACGATCGCCAGAGGTGCGGATGCTCGTCGTGGGCAGCCGGGGCCTGGGCGCCGTCCGGCGGGGGCTGCTGGGCTCGGTGTCCTCGGCGGTGACCCGACACGCCCACTGTCCGGTCACCGTGGTGCACACCGTCTCGGCGACCGATGCGGTGACGGCCGCGCTGCCGATCCTGGTGGGCATCGATGGCACCGAGAACAGTGTGCCCGCGCTGGAGGCGGCGTTCGAGGAGGCGTCGCGCAGAAGGGTGGGGCTCGTCGCCTTGCATGCGTGGAGTGATATCAGCAGCCGGCTGGAAGTCACGGTCGAGGGGTGGACCGAGATCCGGACGTCGGAAGAGGCCCTGCTGGCCGAGAGCCTGGCGGGTTTCGCCGAACGGTATCCGCAGGTGGAGGTGCGGCGGGTGCTGGTGTACCACCGTCCGGTCCGCTCGCTACTGGACGAGGCGGAGAACGCTCAGCTCGTCGTGGTCGGCAGCCGCGGCCGCGGGGGATTCGCGGGCATGCTGCTGGGCTCGACCGCCGCCGCCCTGGTCCAGTCGGCGGACTGTCCGGTCATGGTCGTCCGCGGCACCGAGTAGACCGTGTTCTGGAAGTTGAATTTTCCCGGTGCCGGAGGCGATCGCGCGCAGTCCGTTCCGGGCCGCTGAACGAGTCGAAATATCGGTTACGCCCGGGCCGGGTGGTATGTGTTTCGCGTCACCGGAACCGGCGCCCGTGAAAATCACTTGCCGCAGGTGGGAGTGGGGTGGTGGGGTAGTCCGAGGGCGACTTCGGTAGCTGTCGCAGATTCTTGCGTTTCTGCGATAGTTGCAGACTCGATAGTATCTGGAGCGTGGCAGAAGCAACTCCGGATGAGGTGTTCAACGCACTCGGGGAGTTCCTCATGCGCTTGTTGAGCATGGAGGAGTCCGAGTCGATGGACACCCTTGTGGCGATGGATCTGTCGTTCTCACAGGTACGCGCGCTGTTCGTGCTCGCGCAGCACGGGGAGCCGATCGCGATCCACGAGGTCGCCGAGCGTCTCCGGATATCGGTGGCCACCGCAGGTCGCAATATCGATCAGCTGGTGTGCCAGCAGTTGGTGCTACGCCGTGAAGACCCCGCGGATCGCCGGATCAAGCGGGTCTCGCTGGCGGAGGCCGGGCGCAGCCTGGTCGCCGGTCACATCGCGGACAAGAGCGATGAACTCCGCGCGTTCGCGGCCCGATTGGACCAGTCGGACCGCACGCGATTGCTTGCGGCCCTTCAACCCATCCTCGCGGGCGACGCCCTGCGAGCCCGAAGTCAGGAAATCTGCTCATGACGACACCCAGCTCGACCGCCGGGCCGCCGGCCGCGGCACCCGAGTCGGACAAGATCGACGGCGCGGTCCTCAAGATCGCCACGGTGGTGGTGCTCGGCGCCATCATGTCCATCCTGGACGTCACGGTGGTCAGTGTCGCGCTGCCGACATTCGTGCGCGAATTCGACGCCACCGTCGCCACCGTCGCCTGGACGATGACCGCTTACACGCTGGCACTGGCCACGATCATCCCGGTCACGGGATGGGCGGCGGATCGCTTCGGTACCAAGCGGCTCTACCTCACCGCGCTGGTGCTGTTCGTGTTCGGCTCCGTGCTGTGTGCATTCGCGGGAAATATCGCGATGCTCATCGTGTTCCGGGTGATCCAGGGCCTCGGTGGCGGCATGCTGATGCCGCTCGGCATGACGATCATGACCCGGGCCGCCGGGCCCGAACGCATCGGCCGCGTCATGGCCGTGCTCGGTATCCCGATGCTACTCGGTCCCATCTGCGGCCCGATCCTCGGCGGTTGGCTGATCGACGCCGCGAGCTGGCACTGGATCTTCCTGATCAACCTGCCCGTCGGCATCGTCGCACTGGCGGCCGCGGTAAAGTTGCTGCCCAAGGACGCGCCCAGTCCGTCGCAGACCTTCGACTTCGTCGGTATGCTGCTGCTCTCGCCGGGTCTGGCGCTGTTCCTGTTCGGCG
Source organism: Nocardia vermiculata NBRC 100427 (assembly GCF_001613265.1). Taxonomy (GTDB): domain Bacteria; phylum Actinomycetota; class Actinomycetes; order Mycobacteriales; family Mycobacteriaceae; genus Nocardia; species Nocardia vermiculata. The sequence goes on along the minus strand of NZ_BDCA01000014.1, from coordinate 103,882 downwards.
TCTCCTCGATTCCGGAGGCGGGCACGATCGCCTCGGCCCGGGTGCTGGTCTCGGCCGGCATCGGACTGGTGCTGATCGTCGGCTTTGTCTTCCACGCGCTGCGCAAGGACCACCCGCTGATCGACCTGCGCCTGTTCCGGAACCGGCAGCTCACCTTCGCGGTGCTCACCACGACGTTGTTCATCATCGCGTTCATGGGCGCGGGCCTGATCTTCCCGAGCTACTTCATCCAGGTGCGTGGTGAATCGACGCTGGCCGCGGGGCTGTTGCTGGCACCGCAAGGGATCGGTGCCATGCTGACGATGCCCGTGGCTGGGCGACTGGTCGACAAGCTGGGGCCGGGCAAGGTCGTTCTGACCGGCCTGCCGCTGATCGCCATCGGCATGTTCACCTTCACCCAGCTGTCGGCGGACTCGTCGTATGTCCTACTGCTCGGGTCGCTGTTCGTGATGGGCCTCGGCATGGGTGCCACCATGATGCCGCTGATGACCGCCGCGATGGCGACGCTGAAGCACGAGATGGTCGCTCGCGGTTCGACTTTGATGAACATCGTTCAGCAGACCGCGGGATCGATCGGTACCGCGATCATGTCGGTGGTGCTCACCAACCAGATGCTCGACCGTCCTGACGGCGGCGCAGCGGTCGCGTCCCGGGACAACCCGGCGATCGCGCAGCAGATTCCGCCGTCGGTCCTCGAACGCGGCTTCGACGCTGCGGCTGATGCCTTCGGGAACACGTTCCTCGTTGCCTTCGTACTGGTCCTGGTCACCCTGATCCCGGCGTTCTTCCTGCCGCGCCGGGCCATCGTGCCGGAGGGGGAGGACGCTCAGCAGCCGGTGCTGATGCACTGACCGGCGCGCCGTCCGGCCGTAGTGGGGCGCCGCACTCCTGACAGGGGGTGCGGCGCCCACCTCTATGTTTTGCGGCGTCGACAATGAGCGCCGAACTACAAACTTCGGCCGATGATCAGTTTCATGATCTCGTTCGTCCCGCCGTAGATCTTCTGGATCCGCGCATCGGTGAATACCCGGGAGATCGGGTATTCGGCCATGTACCCGTATCCGCCGAACAGTTGCAGGCATTCGTCGGCGACCTTGCACTGCTGTTCGGTCAGCCACCATTTCGCCTTGGCGGCGGTCGGGATGTCGAGTGCGCCGCGCAGATGTTTGGCGACGCAGTCGTCGAGGAATGCCCAGGCGACCGAGGCGATGGTGTCGCATTCGGCGAGGGTGAACTGGGTGTTCTGGAAGTGGAAGACCGGTTTGCCGAAGGCCTGGCGTTCCTTGGTGTATTCGACGGTCATCTGCACCGTCTTCTCCACGGCCGCGGCGGCGGCGACGGCGAGGATCAGCCGTTCCTGGGGGAGTTGCTGCATGAGCTGGATGAAGCCGGTGCCCTCGGCGGCACCGATCAGGTTCGATTTCGGCACCCGGACGCCGTCGAAGAACAGTTCGCAGGTGTCCTGGCCGTGCTGGCCGACCTTCTCCAGGTTGCGCCCGCGCCGGAATCCTTCCTGGTCGGTTTCCACCGCGATCAGTGAGACCGATTCCGCGCCTTTACCTTCGGAGGTTTTCGCGGCGACAATCACCAGATCGGCGAGCAGGCCGTTGGAGATGAAGGTCTTGGCGCCGTCGATGACGTAGTGGTCACCGTCGGTGGTGGCGCGGGTGCGGATACCCTGCAGATCCGAACCGGTGCCGGGTTCGGTCATCGCGATGGCACCGACGATCTCGCCCGACGCCATCTTCGGCAGCCACGCCTGCTTCTGTTCCTCGGTGCCGTAGGCGTTGATGTAGTGCGCGACGATCGTCGAATGCACGGGGTTGCCGAGGCTGGGAGCCATGGCGCGGGTCTGCTCGATCGCGATGACCGCTTCGTGCGCGAAAGTGCCGCCACCGCCGCCGTACTCCTCCGGGATCGAGATGCACAGCAGCCCCAATTCGCCTGCACGGTTCCAGATCTCACGGTCGACGTGATGCTGGCGGCCCCACCGGTTCTCGTTCGGGGCGCATTCCTTCTCGAAGAAGCGGCGCGCCAGATCGGTGAGGGCGTCGAGATCTTCGTCCATCCACGGGGACCGATGCACCGGCACGGGGAACTCCTCTGTTCGAAATACGGCGATACCCTCGGAGACGGTAGAAGCGGGCGGTGCGCGGGCCAATGACCGCAGCGCTCGATCTTGTGACCGGATCGCTCAGTCCTGGGTCGCTCGTCCCTGATACGAGCCGGGGGAGCTGCCGGTCCAGCGCCGGAAGGCGCGGGAGAACGCGCTGGGTTCGGAGAAGCCGAGCCGGCGCGACAGTGCTGTAATGGTCTCGTCGCCGCGCACCAGGGCGGCGATGGCGGTGTCCCGCAGGATCTGCTCCCGGATGCGGCTGGGCGAGGTGTGTTCCTCGTGGAGTCGGCGCCGCAGTGTCGCGGGACTGACGGCGAGTTCGGCGGCGATCTGCTCGACCGCCGGCCACTGTCCGGGACCGCCGCGTTCGAGGATGCGGCGTACCCGCGCCATGGTGGAGACCGCCTCGTCGTGGCGCACGATGACCGCCTCGGGGGCGTTGCGGAGAAAGCGGAGCAGGTCGGCTTCGTCGCGGACCAGCGGTGTGGTGAGTGCGGTGGCGTCGAGCACCAGCGCCGGGGTCGGGGCCGAGAAGCGCACGGGCGCACCGAAGATCAGGTCGTAGTCGTCGAGTTCGTTCGGTGGATAGGGGATTCGATCCGCAGCAGGGGCACCGATCCGCCGGCCGCCCAGTCCAGGAATCGGTAGGTGACCATCAGCAGGGTGTCGATGATCAGTCCTTCCGGGTGTCGAATGCCGTTCAAGTCGAACGATATTCGCGCCTCATCCGCAGCGGCCGCCACGGACAGCGGCGGGAAGCCCGGTAGCGCTTTCTGGAAGAGCCGGAATCGGTGCAGTGCCGCGCCGAGATCTCGTGCACCGAGCAGCGCGAAGCAGACCAGCCGAAAGGTGCCGCGTGGCATGGGGCGGCGACCCAGACCGAGTAGTTCGTCGTCGGTGCTGCGCCACAGTCGCTGCACCAGCTGCACCGCCTGACCCACCGTGACTCGGGCGCGGCCCTGGTCCAGCAGTTGCGGTGCGATCCCGGCTTCGGCCAGTGACTCGGTGCTGTCCCAGCCCCGTCGCCGCGCCAGGTCGACAATGGCATGCACCCGCCCGATGGGGAGGGTGAAATCGGTCGGCGTCGCGGGCACGTCTTGACGCTATCAACGCCGCGACCGGGCACTTCACCACCCGCCGTGCCCGACTACAGCATCCGCGCGAAGTCTTGTGTTCGCGTGCTGTTCGGTGGTGGCTTCGATCACCTTCCGGCACGGCCGGAAGGACGGATCAGGCGGCCGCCAGCTGTGAAACAGTGACGAATTCATAGCCGCGCGAACGAAGTTCGGTGATGATCGGCGCGATCGCGTCGAGCGCCGCCTGCTGATGCATCGCATGCAGCAGAATGATCGACCCGGGGCGGACGTGGTCGACGGTGGTGGCGACGATCTCATCGGTTCCCAGCGCACCGGTCGAATCGGATTCGACGTCCCACATCACGGTGGTGCGGTCGTGGCGGGCCAGGTACCACGGCAGGGTGAGAAGTTTCTTGCCGTTGGGTGGCCGGAAGGTCACCGGGCCGCGGTAGCCGGTGCGGGCGATCTCGGCGTCGGTGCGTTCGATCTCGGCCCGGACCGTGCCCGGAGTGACGAATACCAGCCGCCGGTGGGTGTAGCTGTGATTGCCGATTTCGTGGCCCGCGGCCGCGAGGGCGACCCCGTAGTCACGATGGGCGGCCAGATCTTCGCCCACGAGGTAGAACGTCGCCGGAACACCCTGTGCGGCAAAGGGTATCGAGAATCGCCGGGGTGCGTTCGGTGGGGCCGTCGTCGATGGTCAGCGCGACGACCTTGCGGTCGGTGTCCACCCGGTGCAGCAGGCGTCCCGCGATCTGGTGGCTGCGCGAGTTCATCAGGATGTAGGTGCCGACCGCCAGTACCGCGAGGACCGTGAGGAGGACCGCCGCGCTGCGCACGGCTCTGCGTACCATCGGCGCAAACTATCACCGCAGGGCGAGATCGGGCGCAGCGATACCGTCGGCCGGCCGATGCGGGCGGGTTCGGGCGGCGGGTGCGCGGTCGATCAGCCCTGACGACGGACGGGGAATTCCTCGGCCAGCTCGGCGAACAGGTCGGTGTTGAGATCGAAGGCGCGGCGGCATTCACCCAGGACGCGCTGCTTCTCCAGCTCGTCGACCGGCAGCTCGTCGAGCAGGGTGCGGTAGTGCCGCTTGAACGCCGCCGGATTGCCGATCTGATCGAAGACGTAGAAGCGCACGCCGTCGCCCCGCTTGGGGAGTTGCCAGAGTTTCGCCGCGGTACCGCGAATGACCTGACCGCCGGAGAGGTCCCCGAGGTACCGGGTGTAGTGATGGGCGACGTATCCGGCGGGCCAGTCCCGTGCGCACTCGTGGATCCGCGCGGCGTAGGTGGCCGTGGCCGGTAGTGCGGTGAGTTCCTCGCGCCAGCCGGGCCCGCCGAGGTGGGCGAGGTCGTCCTCGAGATGGGCCAGCCGGGCCAGTTCCGGCCGGACGAACGGGCCTGCGACCGGATCGGCGGCCAGGGTCGCGGCTTCCTGTTCCAGGGCCTGGTAGATGTACCAGAGTTGTCCGGTGTAGCGGTAGAAGGCACGGACGTCCAAGGCGCCGCCGAGCATATCGCTCATGAAGGTGGAGGATTCGGCGCGTTCGTGTTGCTCGGCGGTCGCGGAACGGATCTGTGCGGAGAACGGCACGGTGTGCTCGGTGGTGGGGGCATCCGCCATGATCCTGATTTCCTCACGTCGTCGGACGGTAACTATGGGTAACCTAACTTGCCTTCGACGATACCGGTGCACGGGTCCCGGGAAATCAAACTTTCGGACGAGAGTTCGGCGGATGTGTGCGCGGCGTCCCCGTCGGGACGATCGATCGAACGTCGGGGTGTCGAGTGGTCCGGGGCGGTGGTAGGCGTGAGGGGTGCAGTGGTGAGAAAAGTCGCGCTAAGCACTGTTTGCGCAGGGTAGAGCCACTAACCGGGATGGTTTAGGGGCTGGGTCTACTGGTTCTCGACCAGTGCGGCGATCAGCGTTCGGGCGGCAGCCCTGGTAAGCCTTCTGATAGACCGGCCAGGCGTCTCGTCCGCATCACGCGCCGCGATGTCGGTTCCCTTGGTGGCCTTGGCAAATTCGATGTCGAATCGTTCGACATCGACCTTCGCGGCGAGGGCCTTGAGGTAGTCGATCTGCTTGATGGTCGCGGGCTCGATCCGAGCCTGGGCGGCGCGTTCCTTCCGCGCCGCATTCTGCGCGTCGTTCGCGGCCTTGCGCGCGGCCTTCGCTTCGGGCCCACGGTCGACAACCTGGATGTCGTCGAACCAGTCTTGGATTCCGGGCTTGCCGGTGACGGCTTCCCACAAGACGTTGGTTGTGAGTTCAGCTTCGTTGACGTTCTCGGTGAGGCCCGGCCCGATGAGCGCGGTGAATCCGCCGCCTTCGCGGACGATGGTGAACCCGGCGGGAACGGCGTGGGCGGTGAGCCAGCCTTGGCCGCAGCCGCAGTAGGTGGCGTGGTAGCGGTCCCACTTCGAGTGAAGCGCTTCGTAGACCAGTTGGTCGCCGTAGTGGTAGGTATCGCGCGTGAATCCCGACATCGACTCCAGTTTCCCACACCGGGCTGTTCGGCGGATTCGTTGTGTGGTGCGACTTTTCGTGGTCTCAGTCCAAACCTGCGAAAAGTCGCGCTAAGGATTTACCGCAGATAATGGCCTATTATCTGCGGTAAACTTGAAGTCGACCAGGCGCTACACCCCTTCCTAGATGGGGCGACTCGGTAAATTATCTGCGATAGCTGCCGATCACGGTTCGGCGGCCGACGAGAAGGGCTGATCGTGGGACAGGTGCGGGCACTGCCGATCCGGGGTGTACGGCTCAAGGACGCCGTCGATCAGTTCCTATCGACGATCCCGAGCATCAACACGCGACGCGGGTACGCTGTGGCGCTCAACCAACTCGTGCGCGACTTCGGCGCCGACTCCGATGTCGGGTTGCTCAACGCCGAGAGGGTCGGTGGCTGGGTCACCTTCAAATGGGGTGCTCGTTCGGCGCAGACGTTCAACGTCCGCCTCTCGTCGCTGCGGGCGGCGTGCGAGTGGTGGCGTGTGCAGGAGTGGTTGGTCGGTGACCCGCTCGTTCGGTTGGTGCCGCGCAGGGTCGCGCCCGATCACTCGCGGGCGATGCACCGCGACGAGGTCACCGCGCTGCTCGACAAGGATGTGGCGCTGCGGGAAAAGGTGCTGTGGACGATGCTCTACGAAACCGCGGCGCGTGCCGAGGAACTGCTCGAACTCGACATTCCCGATCTGGATCCGGCGAACCGGTCCGCCACAGTCACCCGCAAGGGCGGGGCCAAGGATGTGGTCGCCTGGCAGACCGGGGCCGCCCGGCTACTGCCACGGCTGCTGGCAGGCCGTCGACAGGGACCGGTTTTTCTCACCGACCGGAAAGCGAAACCTGGTGTGGCGGTGGGCGATATCGACCCGTCGACGCTGCGGGGGCGGTTGTCGTATCGGCGGGCTCTGGAGTTGTTCGAGCAGCACACGGCCGAGTTCGCACGTGGGCCGTTCACACTGCATCAGCTACGGCACAGCCGGTTGACCCACGTCGCCGAGGACGGAGCATCGACGCCGATGCTGATGCGAATGAGTGGACACAGCTCGGTCCGGTCGCTCGGCAAGTACGCGCGCCCGTCAGCGGAGGCGTTGATCCGGTGGCATGCCCAGACCGACCCCGCCGCTCGGCGCCGTAGATAGGGATGCGCCGGGAACGATGGCGACCGAAGTAGCAATCGTGCGGAACCTCTGGCGGCCCCGGTAGTTGGGGTCGCCGTAGTACTCGAGAAATTTTCGGGCGGATATGGCCAAGTAGCCTGCTGGACTGGGAATCTTCGGGACTCAGGCGGGAGGCGCTGGTGGTTGCCGAGGTGAATCCCCCCGGAGATTCCGCAGACTTCATCTCTTGAGGAAGGACGAAGTCTGTGAGTTCGAGGAAGTATCTGCAGGAGTTGCGTGAGCGGGCGGTGCGGATGGTTGCGGAGGTCCGCGACCAGCACGAGTCGGAGTGGGCGGCGATCGGGGCGGTCGCCGAGTTGCTGGGTGTAGGGACCGCGGAAACGGTCCGTAAGTAGGTGCGTCAAGGTCAGGTCGATGTCGGTGTGCGGGCCGGGGTCACCACCGAGGAGTCCGCGGAGCTGAAGCGGCTGCGCCGGGAGAACGCGGAACTCAAGCGCGCCAACGCAATTCTGAAGTCTGCATCGATACTCTTCGCGGCCGAGCTGGACCGGCCCCAGCGCTGATCGTCGAATACATCAGCGAACGGCAGGGCCACCGCGTCGGCGGTGGCCTGCGATGGGGTGTCGAGTCGATCTGCGCCGCGCTCACCGAGCTCGGCGTCAAGATCGCCCCATCGACCTATTACGAACACCGCCGAGGAATTCCAAGCAAGCAGGACCGCCGCGACGAGGAACTGATGCGCGAAATCGTGCGGGTCCACCGCGAGAACTACGGCGTCTACGGCGCCCGGAAAGTTTGGCTGCAACTCAACCGTGAGGGCATCGAGGTGGCTCGATGCACCGTCGAGCGGCTGATGCGGCGGCACGGGCTACGAGGCGCGGTCCGCGGCCGGGTCAAACGCACCACGATCGCCGATCCGGCCGCTGAGCGGCCGCAGGATCTGGTGCAACGCAAGTTCGCGCCGGCGGCACCGAACCGGCTGTGGGTGGCCGACATGACGTATGTGTCGACCTGGTCGTCGGGCTGGGTCTACGTGGCGTTCGTGATCGACGCTTACGCGCGCAGGATCATCGGCTGGCGCACCGGCACCACGATGACGACCGCGCTCGTGCTCGACGCGATCGAGCACGCGATCTGGACCCGTGAGCGAGCGGGCTGGGACGTGAAAGATGTTGTCCACCAAACGGATAGGGGCGCTCAATACACCTCGATCGCCTTCACTGAGTGGCTCGCGGAGGCCGGGATCCAGCCCAGCGTAGGCGCGGTGGGATCGAGCTACGACAACGCCCTCGCCGAGACGATCAACGGCCTCTACAAGACCGAGTTGATCAAACCCCGGGGTCCGTGGCGCAACGCAGACCAGGTCGAGTTCGCCACCGCCGAATGGGTTGACTGGTTCAACCACTGGCAGCTCTACCAGTACTGCGGCGACCTGCCACCGGCGGAGATGGAGGCCGCCTACTACGCTCAACACCCAGCCCAGCACCTGGCCGGGCTGTCATATCAGTAAGTCTCCGGACATGCCGGGGGGATTCATTTCTTTGACCCAGGTGAGCATGGTGGTCGCGGAGGATGTCCCGAATTCCGTGAAGTTTGGCGACTCGGTGACGGATCAGGCTGCGCTCGCCCTGTCGTTGTACACCAAGATTCGACAGGTCCGGTGGACTCGCGTGTCAAGGTTCGCGGGCGCGAGGGTGATGTCGGTTCTGTCGAGCTTGCGGGCGGGCTGTTTCCAGTCGGCGGCTCAGAGCTTGTCGGCGAGCACGTCGAGGTTGCTGATTTCGGGCGGCGCAGCGAAGAGTTCGTCGGCGCGTTCGCTGAGAGCCTTGCCGACCGGCCCATTGAGATGTGTTTCGCGGGCGGCCTCCTCGGGGAATGCGTCGATGATGCCGAACGTCGAGGGACCGAACCGTACCGCCAACCAAGGCTTCGTGCCGGGCTCCTGTTCGACCAGCGGCAGCGCCGATCGGAGGAATTCCTCGACCGCGCTTTCCTTGCCGGGTTTGGCTTCGAGTCGGACCAGCAGCGCCTTGGTAACCATGTCGGGTCTCCTGTTCGACGGTAGGTGGACATGGACCAGCATCACACCATCGACCGGTAAAGGGAAGGAGCCCGAGCCCGCAAATCAAGGAAACCGATTCTCACCCCTAGCAATCGTGGAGCCGATAGAGGAGACTCGATGGTGCACGGCATGCGACGCCTGAATGCGCCCGCTGTTGTCGGCTGTGACGCGAAACATGGTGGTGCGCCAACGTTTTGGTGTTGTTTTCAGTTTCGTGCGCTATCGCTTCTGCCCGCGGCACGATTCATTTGGTGTTCATATTCAATCGCCTGTGGCCGCCGGGCCGGGATCAACCGGAAACGCAGCATCAGGGAGGCGAGATGAAAGCGCTTGTGTACGACGGGCCACGCGAGGTTCATGTGAAGGATGTGCCCGATGCGAGGATTGAGCAGCCGACCGATGTGCTGGTAAAGATCACCAGCACCAACATCTGTGGGTCGGATCTGCACATGTACGAGGGCCGCACCGATCTGGAGCCCGGGATGGTCCTCGGTCACGAAAACTTGGGGATCGTCGCCGAGGTGGGCAAAGCGGTGGTCAAGGTCTCACCCGGGGATCGGGTGTGCCTGCCGTTCAACATCGGCTGCGGTTTCTGCCGAAACTGCGAGGAAGGGTTGACCGCGTTCTGCCTGACGGTGCACCCGGATCCGAAGATGGCCGGCGCCGCATACGGGTTCGCCGGGATGGGCCCGTTCTGGGGCGGGCAGGCCGAATATCTGCGGGTGCCGTTCGGCGACTTCAACTGTCTGCGGTTGCCCGAGGATGCCCAGGACAAGGAAGCCGACTACGTGATGCTCTCCGACATCTTTCCCACCGGCTGGCACTGCACCCGCCTCGCGGACATGCAGCCCGGCGATTCGATGGTGGTGTACGGGGCCGGGCCGGTCGGGTTGATGGCGGCGTACTCGGCGATGATCCAGGGTGCGAGCAAGGTGATGATCGTCGACCGGCATCCGGACCGGCTCGAGCTCGCCGAGCAGATCGGCGTCATTCCGATCGACGATTCGAAAGGCGACCCGGTCGAGCAGGTCCTGGAACAGACCGGCGGGCAGGGCGCCGACAAGGGTTGTGAGTGCGTCGGCTATCAGGCGCACGACCCGCAGGGTCACGAGGACGCCGCGATGACGATGAACCGGCTCGTCGACTCGGTGCGCTTCACCGGCCACATCGGCGTGGTCGGCATCTTCCTGCCCCAGGACCAAAACGGCCCCGACGAACTCGAACGCAACGGCAAGATCGCCTTCGACATGGGCAAATTCTGGTTCAAGGGGCAGAAGGTCGGGACCGGGCAGGCCAACGTCAAGCACTACAACCGGCAACTGCGCGACCTGATCCATCAGGGCCGCGCCAAGCCGTCCTGGATCATCTCCCACGAACTGCCCCTCGCCGAGGCCGAGTCCGGTTACCAGCATTTCGATGCCCGCGACGACGGATGGACCAAGGTCGTACTTCATCCGTGAGGGGCCCGGACCGAGAGGAGTACAACGATGGCAACGACACTGCAGGGCAAGCGGATCGCGATTCTCGCTGCCGACGGGGTCGAAAGAGTCGAACTCGAGCGACCCCGCGACGCGGTGCACCGAGCCGGTGGGCGCACAGAGCTGCTGTCGCCGAAGACCGCGCAGTTCGCGAAGCCCCGGAGGGGTGCGTCATGATAGTGAACCAGCCCTCGGTGTCCCTCGACGATGCGCAGCGGGTGATCGCCGCCGGGCTGGCCAAAGCTGGCGAGATCGAGTCGCCGTCGAACATCGCGGTGGTCGATGCCGGCGGCAACCTCGTGGCCCACGCCCGGATGGACGGTGCCTGGATCGCCAGCATCGACATCTCGATCAGCAAGGCGTTCACCGCGCGGGCGCTGGACATCTCGACCGAGGACCTCGCCGCCGACGCGGGTCCGGGCGGGCAGTTCTACGGGATACACGTGTCGAACGGTGGGCGCATCATGATCTTCACCGGTGGTGTGCCGCTGCGGCACAACGGCCAGGTCGTCGGGGCGGTCGGCGTCAGCGGCGGCACCGGGGAGCAGGACAAGACCGTCGCCGAGGCGGCCGCGGCGGCGCTGTGAGCAGTGACCTGCGTCGCCAGGGCGACGTCGCGGATGTGAGTGTCGAAGCGGTCGGAAGGCGGTCGGTGGGCAACCTGGAGTTGTTCTTCGACCTCACCTTCGTGTACGCGATGTCGCAGGTCACACACCTGATGCTCAGTGACATCTCCTGGCCGGCTTTCGGCCGGGGTGTGCTCGCGCTGCTCGTCCTGTGGTGGGCGTGGGTGTGCTACGCCTGGCTGACCAACACATTCGACACGGCGCGGGTGATGTACACGACTTTGATCATCGTCGCGATGGCGGCGATGCTCATCGCGGCCATCGCACTGCCCACCGCATTCACCACCGGGGCACTCGTATTCGGGCTCGCATTGCTCGCCGTCCGCCTCATCAACGTCGGTATGTTCCTCGTCTCGTCATCCCGAGACGAGGATGGATTGGCGTCGGCGATCCGCCGACTGGCGCCGGGCCTGCTCGTCGGGCCGACCTTGATCGTTGCCGCCGCTTTTGTGGCCTCCCCTGCCGTGAGTTGCTGTGGGTCGCGGCCGCGGTGGTCGACTTCGGCAGCCCCCTGATAGCGGGAATCAGCGGACTTCGGGTCGTACCTTCGTATTTCATCGAGCGCCACGGTTTGGTCATCATCATCGCGCTGGGCGAGACGATCATCTCGCTGGGGGCGAACGACGATAGCACCGTCGATACTTTTATGGATACTCTGGCGAATAGATTGGGCGATGTCGGTCGACGACGGCACCACGCCCAAACGCGCCGACCGAGGTGTTCCCACAGAACCCGATGCTGCCCACTGACCAGCGGCTGGTCCACATGGACTACCTGCGTACCCGGATCGGCAAACCACTGCCCACCGCTACGATTGAGAAATGAGCAGCACCGCCGCACACCCTCCCACCAGCAACGATTCCGTGTCGTTGTAGATGGCACGACGCTATCTGCGCCGGTCGGTGGAACTGACCATCGACCGGCAATACGGCAGCCTCCACCCAGTCCACGTCTTCCGCTACGAAGCCAACTACGGCTACGTACCCGGCACCACAGCCCTCGACGGCGACGGGCTCGACGGCTACTACCTGGGCCAACCCGAACCGCTGGCCACCGCGTCAGGGGTCTGCGTGGCCGTCATCCACCGCACCGGCGATGACGACGACAAACTTATTGTCATCCCCACCGGAACCGATGTCCCAGGCGACGACGACATCGCCACCGCCGTCGAGTTCCAAGAAATCCCCGGCCGATACACCATCATCCGAGGCTGAGCCCGGTGTAGGTTCACTCGTCCTCGTCGGCGGCGTCTGGATCGCGCAGCGGTCGGTGGATGCCACCGAGGTCGGGCAGCGCGAAGCTGTAGTGGCCTTCGAGCCGAATGTGTTTGCGTCCGAACGCCGACAACCGGGCGGCATCCTCCTCGCGCACCGGGTAGTCCTGCTCTCTCAGTGCGTCCAGCGCTCGATCCGAGTACACCGAATTCCACAGCACGACGATGTTCAAGATCAGGCCCAGCGCGTCGAGCTGGTTCTCCATGCCGTCGAGGTAGCCGCGGGTGATCTCGCCCTTGCGTCCGTGAAAGATGGCCCGGCCCAGGTCATGGCGGCCTTCTTGCAGGTTCGATTGCGCCTTGGCTTCGCGCCGGTAGGGTTCGTCGTCGGCCAAACGCAGGATGTGCAGGGTTTTGAAGATTCGGCCGTAGTGGGCGATCGCTTGGCCGAGGCTGGTCGGGTTGCCGTCACGGGAGATCATCCGGGTCACTTCGTGACCGGAGACCTCGCCGCGGTGCATCGACACCGCGACTCGGCACATGTCCTCCCAATGCGAGGCGATCTTGTCCACGTCGATCTTCCCGCGCGCGGCCCGGTCCAACGGCCCGTAGTCGGCGCGGGTGTCGATGCGCCACAACCGCTGATCAGGCATGTTCGCCAGCTGCGGCCGGTACTTGTATCCCAGCAGGTGCGAGAGCCCGAACACGATGTCGCTGTAGGAGCCCGTGTCGGTGATGATGTCCTCGGGCACCTTGCTGCCCTCGGGTTGGCGTAGCAGCACGTCCAGGAAGTTCAGTGAGTCCTTCGGCGTTCCCGACACCACGACCGCGTTGAGCCCGGCGGACTGGTCGTTGAGCATGTTCAACCAGGTAGCACCCCTTTTCCGGCCGAAATACTTCAGGTTCGGGCGGGCGTAGATGGTGCGGACCGGGACCACGAACCGCATCCCGTCCACGCTGGCGACGACCCCGCCGCCCCACAATTGCGCCAACGGCACCGCCGCCTGGGCGTTGACCAGCACCGTGTTCGCCGCGGAAAGGGTCTCGGCACGTAGATAGTGCTGGTCCACGTGACGGAGACGGTCACGGGTCAACGCCTCCACTCCCGGCGAAACCACCGGTGTCAGGCCGACATTCATCGCCTGCGAGCACAGCACCGCCGCGACCGACATCCCGAGGTTCGCCGCGCGGGCACCGGTGCCGGCGACATGTGTGAACGACTCGCCGAAGTTCGGGCACCAGCTCATCACCTCGAGCACCATCTCGGGCAGGTCAACCCGCGGGATCATCGCCGAAACCCGGCGCCGCAGGTCGATCAGGCTGGGCGGATCCGACAATGCCGTCAGCGCGGCGACGTGCAGTTTCCCGTCGGCGTCCACCGAAGCGGGAGTGTCGTCGCCGAGGCGGCCGGCTAGCTCCCGGTACGCGGCGTCGAGGTCCTGGCCGAGATCGGCCAGCAGCTCACGCGGACCATCGGGCAGCCCGAGCGCGTTCATGCCGCGCTCGCGGGCGGCTTCCCACACCATTCCCGACAGTAGATGCGTGCGCGGGTCACGCCATTTCGAGGAATGCTCGGCGAAGATGTTGCGGTGCTTGAGATGCCGGTGGAACTGCTCGAGCACACACAGCGTGTACGCGGCCCGGTCCACCGTCTCCTCCGGCCGACCGTCCGGATACACCAACCGCGACCAGCCACCGCCGACCAGGTCGTGATCAACCTCGCGCGCGTCGAGCCATCGAGCGGGCAGCCCGCGCCCGCGCGGCGTGGCAAGCAGATCTGCCAGGTTCCGCATCGCCGTCAGCACCGCCACGCCGTCACCGACCGCACCGAACTCGACGTGGCGCATCATCGCCGACAGGAACGTCCGTACCGTGGCGAATCTGCCAGCCATTTCCTCGAGCCGCTGGGAGTCGAGCTCGGGATCAGCTTGGGGCACAAGCTCGTCGATCGCTGCGAGCGCCGATGTCAGCTCGGCCTTGGAGACCGTGTTCTCGATCAGATCCCACACCAGTTGCAGCGGCAGGTCCGGTTCGGTTTCGGCCATCTCGAGCAGTACGCGCACCGCCCGCGCGAGTTTGCTGGCGTTCTTGCTCATCCGCGGGTACCGGCGCAGCTTCTCTTCCTTGGACTGTCGTTCCGCACGTGCCATCAGGTTGTTCACCATCAGCAGGTCGAACAACTCGAGCACATCATCGACAGCCTTGGCACGCAACGTGAACACCGTCGCGACCAGCAGCGCCAGCAGCCGCTCGCGCTGGGACCGCATCCGACGCAGATGCACGGTCTTGCCGGTCAACCCGTGAGATGCCAGCGCGATCATCCGGCGCGGGCTCACCTGCGTGATGTCGACCGATTCCGGGATCACCGCGTTCACATCCCGCAACCGGGCCAGCGCGTTGCGCATCCCGGTCGAGGTCGGCGTGAACACGCCCTTGCGCAGCCGTTCCAGCTCCACGTACTTGCGGCGCTTGTCCTCGCGGGTATCGAGCAGCCCGAGCAACACCCCGGGTTGGCCGCCCGAGAGCTGACCGGCCAGGTGTGCCCACAGCCGCTGATCGGCGGCCTGCTTGCACTCGCCGACCAGTCGCTCCAACGTGGTGACACCGGGCAGCAGCGCGCCCTTGTCCTCCCGAAGCCACCGCACCGCCCCGGCGATCAGCACCTTCGGTCCGTCGCCGGTCGTCCACGCCTGATCAGCGATCCACGCCGCCAACTCGGCCTCGATATCGGCGAACTCGATTAGCCCGTGCTTGCCGATGATCTCGGCCTGATGGTCGTACCGAGTCTGCTTGCGGTCCAGGTATGCCTTCACACATGAGGGGTCATCGATACCCAGTTGCTCGGCGAGGTAGTCGACCAGATTGGCCGGAACGTTCAACGGGTCCGGCAAGAACATGCCCAGATAGCGGACCGTGACCAGCTGGATGGCGAAGCCCAATCGGTTGCTGTCGCGTCGGCGCTCGGCGATCAACTCGCGGTCCTGGTCGTCGAGATGGAAGAACCGCTCCAGCTCGACCCGTGTCAGCACTCCGAACTGGCCGTACCCCGGCGCTACACCCTCATCCCGCACAGCCGCCCATGAAACCATCAGCGCCGCAACAGCGCTCGTCAATCGCCCGAATCGGTCGCGCTGAACTCACCGAACGGGCTTAGCGCGACTTTTCACACCACTGGACCCCATATGCCTGGTATGGACGGGTCAAGTGGGGCGAATAGGGCGAGTCCGGACAAGTCGGGCGTGTAGTGGCATTGATGATTCCTCTTGTGTTACAACGGATTTGCATATAGTTCGCCATGCTAACGATTTGTGAGAGGTGGAGTAATGTGCGGAATCGCGGGCTGGGTGGCCTTCTCGGAGGACCTCACCCGGCGCCAGGGGGACATCGATGCGATGACCGAGACCATGGCTTGTCGCGGCCCGGACGGTCGGGGCACTTTCGTTCGTGAGCATGGTGCTCTCGGGCATCGTCGGCTGGCCATCATCGACCTGCCCGGTGGTGCGCAGCCGATGAGCGTGCACACCCCCGCGGGTGACATCGGCCTGGTGTACTCCGGTGAGACCTACAATTTCCGGGAGCTGCGCGCCGAACTGGGGGCGCTGGGGCATCGATTCGAGACCGACAGTGACACCGAGGTGGTACTGCTGGCCTATCTCCAGTGGGGCGAAGCGCTGGTCGACCGGCTCAACGGCATGTACGCCTTCGCGATCTGGGACGATCGCGAGCAGAAGCTGGTCATGGTGCGCGACCGGATGGGGATCAAGCCGTTCTACTACTACCCGACGCCCGACGGCGTGCTGTTCGGGTCCGAGCCCAAGGCGATCCTGGCCAACCCGCTCGCCGGGCGGACCGTCGATCTCGACGGGCTGCGGGAGATGTTCGCGGCGACCAAGCAGCCGGGCTGGTCGCTGTGGAAGGGCATGCACGAGGTGCTGCCCGGCACGCTGGTCACGGTGGATCGCCAGGGGGTTCGCGAACGCACCTACTGGCGGCTGAGCGCCGCCGAACACACCGACGGCCGCGAGGAAACCGTGAGCCGGGTGCGCGAACTGCTCACCGATATCGTCGATCGCCAGCTGATCTCCGATGTGCCGCGCTGTGTGCTGCTCTCCGGCGGTCTGGATTCCAGTGCCATCACCGGCCTGGCGGCCGCCCGTCTGCAGGACAGCGGTGAGCAACTTCGGACCTTCTCGGTCGACTTCGCCGACCAGGAGCAGAACTTCGTCCCCGACGAGATGCGTGCCACGCCCGATTCCCCGTTCGTGCGCGAGGTGGCCGAACTGGTGCGCTCGTATCACAGCGATGTCGTCCTCGACCCCGCCGAGTTGTCGGATCCGGCGATTCGCCGTGCGGTGATCACCGCACGCGATATCCCGGCCGGCCTGGGTGATATGGACAACTCGCTGTATCTGCTGTTCAAGGCGATTCGCGAACAGTCGACGGTCGCCTTGTCCGGTGAGTCCGCCGACGAGGTCTTCGGCGGTTACCGCTGGTTCCACGACGAGGTCGCCCGCAAGGCCGACACGTTTCCCTGGATGGCGTTCAGTACCGCCCTGACCGGGGAGGGACGCTGGTCGATCATCCGCCCGGAACTGCGTGAACAACTGGACCTGGAGCGGTTCGTCGCCGATCAGTACGCCACCGCGGTTGCCGAGGTCGAACACCTGGACGGTGAATCGGAGCTCGAGCACCGCATGCGCACGATCTGTCACCTGCATCTGACGCGATTCGTGCGCACCCTGCTCGACCGCAAGGACCGGGCGTCGATGGCGGTGGGGCTCGAGGTGCGGGTGCCGTTCTGTGATCACCGGCTCGTGGAGTACGTCTACAACACGCCGTGGGCGCTGAAGACGTTCGACGGCCGGGAGAAGAGCCTGCTGCGGCACGCCTCGAAACATGTCCTGCCGGAGTCGGTGGTGCAGCGGGTCAAGAGCCCGTACCCCTCCACGCAGGACCCGGGTTACGCGGCGCAGTTGCAGCAGCAGTCCAAGGAGATTCTCGGCGGGGATTCGGCGGTCTTCGAACTGATCGATCGGCGCTGGCTCGAGCGTGCGGTAGCGCTGGATCCGGTGCGGATGGACAGCGGTGACCGCATGGGGCTGGATCGGATCATCGATCTGCATACCTGGCTGGAGTTGTACTCACCGCAGTTGCAGCTGGACTGAGCGACGGGGTCCGCGGAACGGGACGCCCGCGGACCCGTTCACGGCGGCTTGCCGGGCAGGTCGTGATGGGTGACGACACTGTTGTGAACATTATTTACTAATAGGTGTTCACAAATCGGGTGTGGTGTGGTTCACTCCTTGGGAACGTGTTCCAAAGGAGGTACCGTGTCCGCGCCGTCTCTGCCGTCCATCGGTCATGATTTCGACTTCACCGACCCCGACCTGCTGGGCAGCCGTCTGCCCGTCGCCGAGTGGGCCGAACTCCGCCGCGCCGCCCCGGTGTGGTGGGTCGACCAGCCCAAGGGGGTGAGCGGCTTCGACGACGGAGGCTACTGGGTCGTCAGCCGCCTCGACGACATCAAGGAGATCTCGAAGAACTCCGAGGTCTTCTCCACGCACGAGAACACCGCGGTGATCCGCTTCAACGGTGAGATCACCCGCGAGGAGATCGAGATCCAGCGCGCGATGCTGGTCAACACCGATCCGCCGGAACACGACAAGCTGCGTCGCATCATCTCCCGCGGCTTCACCCCGCGCGCGGTCGAGAGCCTGCGCGTCGCGCTGCGCGAGCGTGCCGAGCGCATCGTGCACGAGGCCAAGAAGACCGGCGGCGGTGACTTCGTGCAGCAGGTGGCGTGCGAGCTGCCGCTGCAGGCGATCGCCGAACTGCTGGGTGTGCCGCAGTCCGACCGTGGGCAGCTGTTCGAGTGGTCCAACCAGATGATGGGCTACGACGATCCCGAATTCGCCGACAGCTACAAGATGGCCAACGCCCAGGTGATGGGCTACGCGTGGAACCTCGCCGAGGAGAAGCGCAAGTGCCCGGCCGACGACATCGTCTCGCAGCTGCTCGACGCCGACATCGACGGTGAGGCACTGGGTTCGGAGGAATTCGCCTGGTTCGTCATCCTGCTCGCGGTGGCCGGCAACGAGACCACCCGCAACGCCACCACGCACGGCATGAAGGCCTTCGTCGACAACCCGGAGCAGTGGGAGCTCTACAAGGCCGAGCGTCCGCGCACCGCGCCCGACGAGATCGTGCGCTGGGCCACCCCGGTCATCGCCTTCCAGCGGACCGCCCTGGCCGACACCGAAATCGGTGGCCAGGCCATCGCGAAGGGACAGCGGGTCGGGCTGTTCTACTCGTCGGCCAATTTCGACGAGGAACGCTTCGACAAGCCCTTCGAATTCGACATCATGCGCAACCCGAACCCGCACGTCGGATTCGGTGGCACCGGCACGCACTACTGCGTCGGCGCCAATCTGGCCCGGCTGCAGCTGGATCTGATCTTCAACGCCATCGCCGACGTAATGCCGAACCTGCGTGAGGTTTCCGAGCCGGTCCGGCTACGCTCGGGCTGGTTGAACGGAATCAAGAGCTGGCAGGTCGCCTACGAGTGAGCAGGACGCCGGGGCCGCCGATGGCAGTGGCAGTCCCGGTACCTCGCATACTGCGGCCCGGAACACAGCGTGCGCACCGGCCTCGACGTACCCGTGACGTCGAGGCCGTCGGCGCATGCGACGAAGGACAACGCATGACAGCCGCACGACGGGGCCGGATGCCCGCGGTGACCGACGGCGATATCCGGTCCGCGGCTCGCGGACTACTGGTCGCGCAGGGACCCGAAGCGGTCACCCTGCGCGCCATCGCCCGCGAACTGGGGATCACCGCGCCCGCGCTGTATCGCTATTACGGATCGCACGAGGATCTGGTGGAGGCGCTACGCAGCGACATCTGCGCCGACCTCGCGCAGGAACTCGCCGAAGAGGTCGCGACACTACCCGAGGACGGCATCGTTCAGCTTTTCGCGATCTGCAAGGGGTTCCGGCGCTGGGCGCTGTCGCACGCGCACGAGTTCACGCTCGTGTTCGCCTCGGCAGCCGGTGATTCCACCAGCACCATGCGCAAATTCGACGAGCCGTTCGGGCGGATATTCCTGGAGGCGGCCGGCCGGTTGCTCACCACCTACGACATCGTCACGCCGCCGACCGATGTGATCCCGCACGGCGTGCGCGAGGACCTCGTCGGATTCCAGACCGAGCTGCTGGCGGCGCTGGCCGAGTCGGGGCAGAAGTTCCCCGCCGAGAAGCTCGATCTCGGCGTCACCTATCTGATGACGCAGTTCTGGGCACGCCTGTACGGGCACGTGACCCTCGAGGTGTTCGGCAACTATCCGATGCCGATGCGCAATCCCGACGCCCTGTTCGACGCAACCCTGGCGGATCTGGCACGGTCGATCGGCTTCGCGGACTAGGCGGCGACCTGGTCCGGCCGACCTGTGCTCGGCCGGACCAGCTCCGGCAGTGCGACGCACGCTCGCGTCAGGCCGGTTGTTCCGGCCGGGGCAGGGGCACCCGAACCCGCTGCAGGATGCGCGGCCGGCGCAGCCAGCGGGCGAACCATTCACCGAGGGTGATGCCGCCGCCCAGCGCGCAACCCACCACCAGGGCGGCGAACATCTGATTCAGGCCCTCCGGTAGTTGCTCTCCTCCCTCGAGCAACGCGGACAGCCCGCGGTAGACCTTGAGACCCGGGAGCAGCGGTGTGATGCCCGCGACCGCGACGACCAGTGGCGGAATCAGCGCCCGCCGGGCGAACAGGCCACCGACCAGGCCGATCACGGTCGCCGAGGCCGCGGCCGCGATCACCGGTCCGAATTCGAAGTGCTGCACCAGCAGATAGCACACCGTGATCCCGGCGCCGCTGATCCCGGCGACGGTCAGTGCGCGCCGCTCCGCATAACAGGCGAGCGCGAAAGCCACCGCGCCCAGCGCGCCGGCGAACACCTTGAGCGGCAGATTGTCCAAATCGTAGGAGGCGATCTCGATCGGTGGCGGCTGCGTCCCGAAGGCCTGCGCGACTCGGAGCGCCAGGGCGACGCCGCCGATGATGGCGCCGGTCATCACGAGAACGTCGAGCATGCGAGCCGCCGCGGTGATGGGCGCACCGGTGATCGCGTCCTGGACGGCACCGACCAGTTGCAGACCACTGAGCAGCACGGTGATCCCCGCCGCGACGATCAGGCTGGGATTGTCGGCGAGCTCCCCGGCGAAGGTGCCCCGCAGATTGTCTGCGAATGCGGTCAGCAGGATCGCCGGAACAGTGGCGATGATCCCGCCCATCATGTTCTGGAAGAAGAACGGCAGGCCGCGTTTGTTCAGCTCGCGGTTGCACCGGTCGATCAGGAAGGTGGTGGCGAAGCTCACGATGGCAACCAACGGGCCGCCGTTGAGCAGTAACGCAATCGCTGCCGCCAACGTCGCCCAGCCGACGGTCGCGATCCAGCGGTTGTAGGGATGGGGCGCGGTGGTGATGGCGTCGAGGGTCGCGTGCGCCTCGGCCGGTGGCACCATTTCGCGGCGGATGCGGCGAGTGAGCCGGTCGACCGCCGAGAGCCGGGTGAAGTCGAGTGAGCGGTGGTTCACCACGCGCATCGTGGTGGCCGGCGGGAGTCGCGGCCCGCGGTCGGCGGAGATACGAATCGAGTTGTAGGTGACGTCGATATCGCATTTCGCCAAACCGTAAGTAGCGGCGATGATTTCGATATGTGTCGTGGCATCGGTGACTGCGGCGCCGGAGGCCAGAACAACCTCGCCGACCCGTTCGGCGAGCTCCAGAACCTCGGTGACCGCGGCGTCATCGGTGAAATCGATCGGCTGCAACGGTGCCGGAGCTTCGACCACCGCGTCGACCGTTGCCTGTCGCTGAGCGACCAGTCGATCGGTTATCGCTCCCATCGCCCGATGCCACAACGAACTGGGCCGTGGTTCCGGCCCCGTGCGGACGAGTTCGGGCTCCAACTCATCTGTCACACACGACACGGTAGTCGGCGTGCGCGTCGGCAGGGGAGTTAGCTGCCTCACGCCACCGGGGTTTCTTCGGACGCGGCAATCTCGCGGCTACCGTCCTCGGGTCGCATTCCGAGGCTACAGTCGGATCCATGGGCACCGAGACTTCGACAGCTGACCATCTGCGCGCGGCCCTGGACGGGCCGTGGCGAGACGTGCGCGAGCAGGCCAGGCGTCAACTGGTCGACGAGCGCTTGTTCGGCGATCCCTACCTCGACTACCGCGCCGCGCGGGCACGGGTCCTCGACCAGATGCAGCTGGTCACCGAGTTCGGCTATGCGGAAAAGGGTTTCAGCATCGAGCACGGCGGGACGGGCGATCCCGGTGGCGCCGTGACCGGTCTGGAGATGCTGGCCTATGCCGACCTGTCGCTCTGGGTCAAGTCCGGGGTGCAGTGGGGATTGTTCGGCGGTGCGGTGGAGAACCTGGGCACCGATCGCCACGCCGATATCGTCAAGCGCCTGCTGTCGCTGGATCTGCTCGGCTGTTTCGCGATGACCGAATCCGGGCACGGCAGCGATGTGGCGAATCTGGAGACCACCGCCACCTATGATCCGGACGCCGGTGAGTTCGTCGTGCACAGCCCGACCGTTTCCGCGCGCAAGGACTACATCGGCGGTGCGGCCGAGCACGCTCGGATGGCGGCGGTGTTCGCACAGCTGGTCACCGGCGGGGAAAGCAAGGGCGTGCATTGCTTCCTGGTGCCGATCCGGGACGAGGAAGGCAACGATTTGCCCGGGGTGCAGACCTCCGACTGCGGCCTCAAGGGTGGTCTGGACGGTGTGGACAACGGGCGAATCGTCTTCGACCGGGTGCGGATCCCGCGCGAGAATCTGCTCAACCGCTACGCCGACGTGGCCCCGGACGGCACCTACAGCTCCGAGATCGAGAATCCGAGCCGCCGTTTCTTCACCACCCTGGGCACCCTGGTCCGTGGACGCGTCAGCGTCGGCGGTGCGGCGGCGGCCGGCGCGAAGGTGGCGCTCAGTATCGCCCTGCGTTACGGCGACAAACGCCGGCAGTTCTCCGATCCGGACGACGGTGGTGAGACCCTGCTGCTGGACTACCGCAGCCACCAGCGCCGGCTGCTGCCCCATGTGGCCCGGGCATTCGCGTTGTCGTTCGCGCAGAACGATCTGGTGCGGCGCATGCATCTGGTGCAGACCGGACAGGATCTCGACCCCGGCGCCCAGCGTGCCCTGGAGAAGCGCGCCGCCGGATTCAAGGTCGCGCAGACCCGGCATGCCACCCGCGCGATCCAGGAATGTCGCGAAAGCTGCGGCGGTGCAGGGTATCTCACCGAGAACCGGCTGGTGACCCTGAAGGCCGACACCGACGTGTTCACCACCTTCGAAGGTGACAACGTGGTGCTTACCCAGCTCGTCGCCAAGGAGCTGCTGACCGCCTACTCCGACGAGGTCCGCGACCTCGACGCCCTGGGATGGGTCCGGTTCGCAGCCACCATGGCACGCGATGTGGTGCGCCAGACCTCGGGTGTGCGCCAGCTGATCCAGCGCCTGCGGGACCGGTCCGACGAAGGAGTCGACGACGGCGACCTGTCCCGGCGCTCGGTCCAGCTGCAGTTGTTCGCCGATCGCGAGGATTATCTGACCCGCACCGCCGCCCATCGGCTGCGCGCGCGAGCCGAGGAGACCGGCCCGTTCGAGGCGTTCAACAACGCGCAGGACCATATTCTCGCCGCCGGCGAAGCACATATCGATCGGTTGGTGCTGGAGGCGTTCATCGAGGGGATTGCCGATATCGAGGACCCCGACGCGCGAGCGCTGGCGGACACGGTCTGCGACCTGTTCGTCTATTGGACGATCGAACAGAACCAGGCCTGGTACATCATGCACCGATTCATGTCGGTGGAGCGTGCCAAGGCGGTGCGGCGCGGGGTGAACGAGCTCGTCGATCGGCTGCGGCCGGAATCGAAGACGCTGGTGGCGGCACTCGGTGTGCCGGAAGCGATGCTGAACGCCGCGATGCTCGACGACGCGAGCGTGCATCAGGGGGCCTGATCCGGACGGATCCGTGCCGGGGAGGCGCCACCGTGCGGGTGTTCGCGGCGGGTGCCGGGTGACCGGAGCGCGGCACCCGCGACGGCTATCGTCGAGACGTGCCCGCTCCACCACCCACCTGGTACTGCCCCCGACCCGTGGTCACCGCTGCGATCGTGGTGATCGGCCTGCTGATCACGGTGACGATTCCACTGAGCTTCCCGCCGGACGGCGGGCCGACCGCGGTCGATCGCGCGATCGGCGATCGGGTGCACGAGGGGCTCGACACCCATCCGGGGCTCTACCACGCGTTGGTCGTGCCCAGTAATGCCTATGTGGTGCTGCCGATCCTGCTGCTCGGCGTGCTGTACTGCCTGTACCGTCGCGACTGGTGGGGGGCCGGCTTCCTGGTGGTGATTCCCGAGCTGGTGGTGGCACTCAACACCTGGGTCCTGAAACCGCTGTGGGACAGGCAGCTCGACGACTATCTCGCCTATCCGAGCGGGCACACCGTGCAGTTCACGGCCATCGTCACCGGTGTGCTGCTGGTCGTGGCCGACGCGCGGACGCGAATCGTGATCGGTGCGGTCGCGGCAGCTGCACTGGTGGCTTTCGCGGTGGGGATGGTCGGGCTGGGGTACCACTATCCGAGCGATATCGCCGGCGGAGCTACCGTAGCCCTCGCCGCGGTGCTCGGTTGCTGGGCGGCGCTGATCCGGGTACGCCGCAGAACAGAGCGCGGGGCACCCGGCGAGCCGTTCGATCCGGCTGCGCACCCGCCGGCGGCAGCGACGCCTACGTCGGGCGGGGTCGCGCTACCGGGGACCGAGTCGGTCCCCTCGGTGGCGCCCGCCGGAAATTCGGTACGGGCGGATGCCGCGCAACCGGCGTCCGACGCGGTGGCGCGCGATCAGCCCGGTCCGTAGGCGATCACGAGCGAGATCACCATCCACAGCACCCACGCAGCGCCGATGAGCATGCCGGCCGCCAGCAGCGTCCGCAGCACCACTCGCCCGAGATCTATCCGGTCGGCTTCCTTCGGATACAGATTCCAGGGGCTGTACCACGGCATCGTGATCGCCGACTGCCGGTCGTAGCCCTGCTCGGCGTTGCTGCGCTCCTCGAAGAAGGCCTCGGCCTGCGCCTGCTGCGGACCGCCGTACCAGAGCGTGGTATCCACCTCGCCGCCGAAACCCTCGCCGACCAGCTCCTGTGGCGACGGCAGATACGGCAGGCTGCCCAGCCCGCGGAAGGTGAGGGCGATCTCGTTCACCGTCCACTGCGCGCGGCCCTGCGCGGTGAGCGCGTTCAAGGACTCGGCGAGCCGGTCCGGCCCGTCGCCCGCGATCACCTGCAGGCCGGGGTCGTTCCACAGCTGACGGATTCGTGGCGTCGACCCGTGCTGAGGCACCACCACGACCATGCCGTGCACCACCCGCTGGCCCAATCCTCGTTCCGAGAGCCAGCTCTGCAGCGCATAGGTGTGCTCGTGTGAGCGGTCCAACGGGGTGCCGCGGTCACCGCCCTCGAATCCGACCACCTGTCCGTGCACCCGCCACGGCCCGTTCAGTGGCACCTCGAGATCACCCTCGACCTGCTGGGCGAGGGTTTCGACCTCGATCACCACGCAGGTGGTGGGTGTCCAGACCACCGCGTCGAACTGATGCAGCCGGTCGGCATAGAACAGGCTGCAGTTGATCGTCGCCACGCCGTGCGGGTCGTGTGGACCCTTCCACGTGCGCAGCCAATCGATGAGAGCCCGTTCGGCCGGAGTTCCGGCCGCATTCTGCACCCGCACCAGCATTGGCGACCGCCCTTTCGTCGACACCCGGTACGGAAAGCATAAGGGGCGCTGCAGGACCGGGTGAGAATTCGACGCGCCGGAGCAGCCGGGCGTCCGGGCCTGCGGCTCAGCGGGTGCTGGGAGCAGGGTCGATCGGCAGGCGCAGTGCGCCCGGTGCGAAATCCGGAACGGTCGCGAAATGTGGTGCGACGGGAGCGATGCGACGATACGTGGAGCCGAGCGCGGGGCGCGGATCCGGCTGCCCCTTGTTCGGCCAGAAGGCCATGGCCCGTTCGGCCTGGGCGGTGATGGTCAGTGACGGATTGACACCCAGATTGGCCGTGACCGTGGACCCGTCGGCGATATGCAGTCCGGGGTGGCCGAAGACGCGCTGATACGGGTCCACCACACCGCTTTCTGGACCTTCGCCGATCACGCAGCCCCCGATGTAGTGCGCCGTGGCCGGAATGTTGAACACGTCCATGACCAGGCTCTGCACGTCACCGTCGACCTTGTCGCCGAACCGGCGGCCGATATCGTGTGCTACCGGAATCCAGGTCGGATTGGGCTGACCGGTGCCCTGGCGTGTCTTCAACCGTCCCCAGCGCCGGAACGACGTCAGCGAATTGTCCAGTGACTGCATCACCAGCAGAATCACCGACTTCTCCGACGCATGCCGGGCATTGAGGCTGCGGGCGAACACCATCGGATGCGCCACGATCGCCAGCAGGAACCGGAGGAAACGGAACGCGCCGCCGTCGATGAGCGGTACCGACATCGGGAACAGGGCATTCTGCCCCTTGCCGTAGTGGCAGACCTCGATATGGGTATCGGGTTCGGGATGGATCGAGGAGGTGATGGCGATACCTTCCGCGAAATCGCTGCGCTGCTTGCTCACCACGTTGAGGATCGCTTCGGAATTGCTGCGGGTGAGCTCACCCAGCCGCGGTGACAGCTGCGGCAGCACCTGTTCGTCGCGCATCTGGTGCAACAGTTTCTGAGTGCCCAGCGCGGCGGCGGCGAAGACCACCTGTTCGGCGGTGAAGGTCTTGCGGCCCTTACGGATCCGGCGATCCGAGCGTTGGGTCTCGATGGCGTACCCGCCGCCGACCATCGGACGCACCTTGGTGGCGGTGGTGAGTTCGAACACCGTGGCGCCGGCCTGTTCGGCCAGGTACAGGTAGTTGGTGGGGGTGGTGTTCTTGGCGTTGTGCGGGCAGCCGGTCAGGCAGCGCGCGCAGTGGATGCAGCCGCTGCGCTTGGGGCCGGCGCCGCCGAAGTACGGGTCGTCGACCTCGACGCCGGGGCGGTCCTCGTTGAAGAAGACGCCGACGTCGGTCGCGTGAAAGGTCTCGCCGACGCCGAGATCGTCGGCGATCGAGCGGATCACCTCGTCGGCCGGGGTCACCCGCGGATTGGGTGCCACGCCGAGCATGCGCTTGGCCTGGTCGTAGTACGGGGCCAGTTCGGTGCGCCAGTCCGCGATATGGGCCCACTGCGGATCCGAGTAGAAATTCGGCAGTGGTTCGTAGAGGGTATTGCCGTAGATGAGGGAGCCGCCGCCGACACCGGCGGCCGAGAAAACCGCGCACTTGCCCAGCAGACTGATGCGCTGCGGGCCGGTCAGGCCGAGACGAGGTGCCCAGATGGATTTGCGCACATTCCAGTTCGACTTCGGAATCGAGTCGGCGGGCCAGCGCCGGCCGGATTCCAGGACGGCCACCCGGTAGCCCTTCTCCGTCAGCCGTAGTGCACTGACACTGCCGCCGAATCCGGAGCCGATCACTACCACGTCGTAGTCGAAGTCGGGCATGTCTTCCTCTCGTTCACCGGTCGTACGAACGGTCACAATGACACGGTCTGCGATGACACGGTCATCGACTCATCATGTCACTCCGTAGTGTGCCACCGGAGTGCGCGACCGATAAACCTATCCTGCCGCCGCACCCCCGGCGGCGTGCCCGAATGGCATTGCCGCGGGCATTGGGGTATGCACACAGGCTGTGACCAACCGAGCGGCCGGTGATACCGGCCCGGACCATCAGGTCCCCGAATCAGGCGACGCGGTACCGCCGGGCGCGCACGAGGACCGCATCCTCACCGTGCCGAACGTGTTGAGCTTTCTGCGGCTGCTCGGCGTTCCGGTGCTGCTGTGGCTCCTCCTGGTCGAACATGCCGACGGCTGGGCCTTCGCCCTGCTGATCGTCAGCGGTGTGACCGATTTCCTCGACGGGAAGCTCGCCCGGCTGCTCGATCAGTCCTCGCGGCTGGGGGCACTGCTGGACCCGTTGGTGGACCGGCTGTATCTGATCGCCACGATCGTGGGCCTGCTGGTCCGTGACATCCTGCCGTGGCCGCTGGTGGTGGTCCTGGTGGGCCGCGAACTGGTGCTGGCCGCGGCCCTGCCGATCTACCGTCGCCGCCGGCTGGACCCGCCGGAGGTGATCTATCTGGGCAAGGCCGCCACCTTCGCACTGATGTCGGCGCTGCCGTGGTTGCTTGCCGGACAGATGGATTGGCCGGTCGAGGGCTTCGCGCATGCGTTCGGCTGGGCGCTGTTGTGGTGGGGCGTGGGCGCCTATGTCTGGACCGGCCTGCTGTATCTCGGCAAGGCGGTCGCGGTCGCCCGGACGATACCTGTTGCGGGGCGAGCAACTTCGTAGCGGGTGTGGCGGATCGCGGTGTCGGTGCGGGTGGTTACAGTTGTCCCGACGCCGGTGACCCGTCGCCAGTGAGAGGACACCCCGTGAAAGGAATCAACCTGTGACCGACCTTCCCGAGGACCTTCGCTACACCGCCGAACACGAGTGGGTGCGCCGGGTCGCGCCGACCCGGGTGCGGGTGGGGATCACCGACTATGCGCAGTCGCAGCTCGGTGACGTGGTGTTCGTGCAGCTGCCGGCGGTCGATACCGAGGTCGCTTCCGGTGAGTCGATCGCCGAGGTGGAGTCGACCAAGAGCGTGTCGGAGATCTACGCGCCGCTGGCGGCGAAAGTTGTTGCCGTGAACGAGGAATTGGACGCGGGCCCCGAGGCGTTGAACACCGATGCCTACGGTGCCGGCTGGCTGTTCGAACTGGAGCTGGGCGATGCCGCAGCACTCGACAGTGCGGTCGGTGGATTGCTCGATGCCGCAGGTTACCAAGGAGTTATCGAGGGCTGAATCAGCCTTCCCAGTTCTACCTGCACGGGTGCGCCCGGGCAGGGTACGGTCAATGCCAACAGATGTGCCGGCGGCCGGTGCCGGGAACTCTGCCGGAACCTGCCGGTGACACCTGAAGACGCGACAGCCGGTCGCGGTGGGTGGCAGTGGTGACGGTGAGGGCAGTGCGCTCGGCATTGACCCCGGATACCGGTACTGAAAATCGGTTCGAGGAGGAGAGCAAGGGTGAGCGAGAACAAAGACCCGGGTTACGGGGAGAGCGCGGCCGAAACGACTTCGGTATTCCGCGCTGATTTCCTCAACGAGGTCGACGCGTCGCGCTCCGGTGAGCAGACCGGTGAAACGCCGGTGCAAGGGGTCGAGGGCCTGCCCGCGGGCGCCGCCCTGCTGGTGGTGAAGCGCGGGCCGAACGCGGGTTCGCGATTCCTGTTGGATCAGCCCACCACGTCGGCGGGACGTCACCCCGACAGCGACATCTTTCTCGACGATGTCACGGTGTCTCGTCGGCATGCGGAGTTCCGCCAGGACGAGGACGCCTTCCAGGTCGTGGATGTGGGCAGCCTGAACGGCACCTATGTCAACCGCGAGCCGGTGGACTCCTCGGAGCTGCAGAACGGCGACGAGGTGCAGATCGGTAAGTTCCGGCTGGTGTTCCTGACCGGACCGCGATCGCAAGCCGGCGAGCCGGGCGCGTAGCGAGCCGGGACGGAACCCACCGATGACTGGCGCAGCGCACCAATGGACACGCGGAGGAATGTCGATCGGCTCCGTGCTGGACCTGCTGCGCCCGGACTTTCCGGATGTCACCATTTCGAAGATCCGGTTCCTCGAATCCGAGGGACTGATCCGCCCGGAGCGCACGCCTTCGGGGTATCGCAGATTCTCCGTTGCCGATGTCGAACGGCTGAAGTTCGTCCTGACCGCGCAACGGGATCAGTATCTGCCCTTGAAGGTGATCAAGGAACAACTCGAAGCGATCGACCGCGGTGCGGCCACGCTGGGCGTGCGTGAGGCGCGGGCCCGTGCCGACGGTATCGAGGTGGACGGCTCGGGGCGTGCGCCCGAGCCCGCGCCGCCGTTGAATGCTGCCCAGGCGCCCCGGCGGTTGGGCGTGGTTCCCGGTGAGGTGTCGCCGGAGGATCTGCGTCTGGACCACGACCGGCGCCTCACCCGGCACGATCTGCTCGATCAGGCCGGGATAGATGAGAAATTTCTCACCGAACTGATTCGTGCCGGGCTCATCACGCCCGGCGCCGCCGGATTCTTCGACGCCGAGGCCGTCGTGCTTGCCCGTACCGCGCGAGCGATGAGTGAATTCGGTTTGGAGGCACGGCATCTGCGTGCATTCAAGCTGGCAGCCGATCGGGAGGCGGCGATGGTCGCCCAGATCACGGCGCCGATCGCCAAGAGCCGAGACGCGGACGCACGCGCCCGTGCCGAGGAGACGGTCCGCGAGTTGGCGGCGTTGTCGCTGACTCTGCATGCCAGCTTGGTCAAGACGTCGGTGCGCGCGTCCCTCGGTCGCTGAATTCTTCGCCTAGACTCGGTGATACGGCCTGCCCGGCTGGGCTCGTGCCGGGCGGTCGGTGAGTATGGGAGGCCAGTGCGATGAGTGAAATGCGTGTGATCGGCATTCGGGTCGAGCAGCCCCAGAACCAGCCCGTATTGCTGCTGCGCGAAGAGTCGGGTGAGCGTTACCTGCCCATTTGGATCGGTCAGGCGGAGGCGACCGCCATCGTGCTCGAGCAGGAGGGGGTCACCCCGATCAGGCCGTTGACCCACGATCTGATCAAGACCCTCATTCACGACCTGGGCCACACGCTGACCGAGGTCCGGATCGTGGATCTGCAGGAGGGCACCTTCTACGCCGATCTCGTCTTCGACAACGATGTGCGGATCTCGGCGCGCCCGTCGGATTCGATCGCCATCGCCTTGCGGGTGGGTTGCCCGATCTACGCGGAGGAGCCGGTGCTCGAGGAAGCCGGGCTGGTGATGCCCGACGAACGCGAGGACGAGGTCGAGAAGTTCAAGGAATTTCTGGAGTCGGTGTCCCCGGACGATTTCAAAGCTACCGACAGCTGACTCCGCTCGGGGTCACCGGCGGTCGGGGGCCGGGGAAAACGACCCGGACTGTGCTCTATACCTCACGTAGAGGGTGAGAAACACGCCGTGCGTGAAGTTTGGCTTCACGCCCGTGCTGCCGAGACAATCGACAGAGTAGCCTCGATTATCAGGCCGTTGTTCTTCTTCGGCATTGCAGTGAGGGAGTAGCAGTGGGAGACCGACCGCAGCAACCAGCACCCGACCCGCGGCGAGCCGCGGTCGTGCAGCCAGGGCTGTTCCCTGACGACACCGTGCCCGACGAACTCGTGGGATATCGCGTTCCCAGCGCATGCCAGGTCGCCGGTATCACCTACCGGCAGCTCGATTACTGGGCCCGCACCGGCCTCGTACTGCCCTCGATTCGCAGTGCCACCGGGTCCGGCAGCCAGCGGCTGTACTCGTTCAAGGACATTCTGGTCCTCAAGATCGTCAAACGCCTGCTCGACGCCGGAATCTCGTTACAGAACATTCGTATCGCCGTCGACCATCTGCGCAGCCGCGGAGTCGAGGACCTGGCCGGGATCACCCTGTTCTCCGACGGCACCACCGTCTACGAGTGTGCTTCGCCGGAAGAGGTCGTCGACCTGCTGCAGGGCGGTCAGGGCGTCTTCGGTATCGCGGTCAGCGGCGCGATGCGGGAACTGACCGGTGCCATCGCGAACTTCCCGGCCGAACGTGCCGAGGAGAATATCGCCAGTGAACGCCCTGAGGACGAGCTCGCGTTCCGGCGCAAGGCGCGGGAGAACCGCAAGACCGGGTAGTCGCCGGGCGGCCACTGCCGTCGGATGTGACAGAGACGACCGCGTACCGGCGGGTCCGGAAACACGGTGTTCATGCGCCTCCGCTTAAACTGAGGGTGCGTCGCCGCCGTGCGGGAGAGTTCCGGTTCGATCCGGACGCCGAAGGAGCAGCACCTCCCCGTCAATCTCTCAGGCATCAGGGACCGTACGGAGTTCGACGCCTCTGGAAAGCGGCGGCCGCACACAATGCGGACCGCCCGCCCATGGGGAAAGGGTGCCGCGTGCGGTCCCGAATCTCTCAGGCGCCACGACAGAGGGGGAGGGCCGACACTCGACCCGAGCCTGGGAGCTGCCGTGACCCGTAGTTTCGCCGACCGCCACATCGGACCCGATACCGCCGAACTCGATCGGATCCTCGACGCAGTCGGCGTCGGGTCGATGGAGGAACTGGCTCGCCGGGCCGTCCCGGCGAGCATCCTGGATTCGTCCGGCGACACCGGTCTGGACGCCCTGCCCGCGGCGGTCTCCGAACACGCCGCGCTCACCGAACTCGCGGCGCTGGCGCATTCGAACACCGTCGCGACCTCCATGATCGGGCTCGGATACTACGACACGCTGACCCCGCCCGTGCTGGTTCGCAACCTGCTGGAGAACCCCGCGTGGTACACGGCCTACACGCCGTATCAGCCCGAGATCAGCCAGGGCCGGCTCGAAGCCCTGCTGAATTTTCAGACCATGGTGAGTGACCTGACCGGTATGGAGGTCGCCAATGCCTCGATGCTGGACGAAGCGACCGCGGCAGCGGAGGCGATGACACTGCTGCGCCGCGCCAACCGCACCAACTCCTCGCCACGCCTGCTCATCGATACCGATCTGTTTCCGCAGACCCGTACCGTGCTGGCAACCCGCGCCGAACCGCTCGGCATCACCCTGGTCGAGGCCGATCTGAGTACCGGCGTACTGCCCGAGGGGGACTTCTTCGGCGTCGTGGTCCAGACACCGGGCGCCTCGGGACGGATCGTGGAGCCGGCCGCGCTGATCGCGGCCGCGCACGAGCGCGGCGCACTGGTTGCGGTCGGTGCCGACCTGCTGGCACTGACGCTGATCACTCCGCCCGGCGAACAGGGCGCCGATGCCTGCTTCGGAACCACCCAGCGTTTCGGTGTGCCGCTCGGGTTCGGTGGGCCGCATGCGGGCTACCTCGCGGTGCGCACCGCCCATGCCCGGCAACTGCCGGGCCGATTGGTCGGCGTCTCGGTGGATGCCGACGGTGAGCGTGCCTACCGGCTGGCCCTGCAAACCCGCGAACAGCACATCCGCCGGGAGAAGGCCACCTCCAACATCTGTACCGCCCAGGTCCTGCTCGCGATCGTCGCGGCGATGTACGCCTCGTACCACGGCGGTGACGGCCTGCGGGCGATCGCCCGACGAGTGCACCGCCACGCAGAACAGCTCGCCGTCGGCCTCGGTACGGCCGTCGTACACCGGCGCTTCTTCGATACCGTGCTGGTCGCGGTGCCCGGTGGCGCGGAGGCCGTGGTGGCCAAGGCGAAGGGGCGCGGGATCAATCTGCGCCTGGTCGACGCCGATCATGTCGCGGTGGCCTGTGACGAAGCGACCACCGACGCGCAGATCGCGATCGTGCTGGAATGCTTCGGCAGCGACAGTGGCGACGGTGGTGTGGTGGGGGGATCGGCGCAGCCGGACGATACCTCGATCGAAACCCGGACATCGCCGTATCTGACGCACCCCGCGTTCACCCGCTATCACACCGAAACCGCGATGTTGCGATATCTGCGTCAGCTGTCGGACAAGGATATCGCCTTGGACCGCAGCATGATTCCACTCGGCTCGTGCACCATGAAACTCAACGCGACCGCCGAGATGGAACCCATCACCTGGCCGGGATTCGCCCGGCTGCACCCCTATGCTCCGGTGGACGATGCGGCAGGCATGCTGCGGGTCGTCGAGGATCTGGAGAGCTGGCTGGCCACCGTGACCGGGTACGACCGGGTCAGTCTGCAGCCCAATGCCGGTAGCCAGGGCGAATACGCCGGGCTGCTCGCCATTCGCCGCTACCACCTCGACCGCGGTGACACCCATCGCGACACATGCCTGATCCCGTCGAGTGCGCACGGCACCAATGCCGCCTCCGCGGCCATGGCCGGATTGCGCGTGGAAATGGTGAAGTGCCGCGACAACGGTGACGTCGATCTGGACGATCTGCGAGCCAAGATCGCCGATCACGCCGACCGCCTGGCGTGCATCATGATCACCT
Organism: Nocardia vermiculata NBRC 100427; assembly: GCF_001613265.1. Taxonomy (GTDB): domain Bacteria; phylum Actinomycetota; class Actinomycetes; order Mycobacteriales; family Mycobacteriaceae; genus Nocardia; species Nocardia vermiculata. The sequence goes on along the minus strand of NZ_BDCA01000014.1, from coordinate 70,601 downwards.
ACCCGTCCACCCACGGCGTGTACGAGCACGAGGTCGCCGACTTGTGCGCGCTGGTGCACGAGGCCGGCGGCCAGGTCTACGTCGACGGTGCCAACCTGAACGCACTGGTGGGACTGGCCCGCCCGGGCCGCTTCGGTGGCGACGTGTCACATCTGAATCTGCACAAGACGTTCTGCATTCCGCATGGCGGCGGCGGACCCGGTGTGGGACCGGTGGCGGTGCGCGAGCATCTCGCGGCCTATCTGCCGGGCGATCCGCTGCAGGCGGATTCGCACGCGGTGTCGGCAGCGCGCTACGGCTCGGCGTCGATCCTGCCGATCACCTGGGCCTATATTCGGATGATGGGTGCCGACGGCCTGCGCCGGGCCACGCTCACCGCCATCGCGTCGGCGAATTACCTTGCGCGGCGGCTCGATCCGCACTTCCCGGTGCTCTACACCGGTGAGAACGGGATGGTCGCCCACGAATGCATCCTGGACCTGCGCCCACTCACCAAGCAGACCGGAGTCACCGTCGACGACGTCGCCAAACGCCTGGCCGACTACGGTTTCCACGCGCCCACGATGAGTTTCCCGGTGGCCGGGACCCTGATGGTCGAGCCCACCGAGAGTGAAAACCTCGACGAGCTCGACGCGTTCGTCGACGCGATGATCGCGATCAAGGCCGAGATCGATGCCGTCGCCGACGGCACCTGGCCGGTGGAGCAGAGCCCGCTGCGCGGTGCCCCGCACACCGCGGCCTGCCTGGTAGGGGAGTGGACCTACCCCTACAGTCGTGAAACCGCGGTCTACCCGATGGGTGTGCACGGCGCACGAGCCAAGGTGTGGCCCGGGGTGCGGCGGATCGACGGCGCGTTCGGCGATCGGAACCTGGTGTGCTCGTGCCCGCCGCTCGAGGCGTATCTGGACTGAGCGACCCCCGGATGTCCGGGCACGGTCATCGGACCGGCCCGGACATGGGAGCAGGCTACGGCGTGGTCAGAGCGTGGTTGACGGCAGTGCCGAAACTCATGTCGTCCGACGTGGTGACCTTGGTATAGCTGCCACCGGTCTGCTCCGCCACCTTCTGTAACGCATCCGACCCCGGTCCGCCGACCACGATGACGTCCACGCGCACCGGGTGCGCGGCGTCGCCCGCGGCGGAGATTTCGGCCGGCAGCTGGTCGCCACTGATCGAGGAGTTGTCGTTCGGGCCGCCGGTGATGAGCAGCACCGAATTGGTCTTACCCGAGGCGTAATCCTGTACCGCACTGCGGTAGGCCGCCTCGAGCGCCGGATAGGTCTGGTCGGTCTGCGAACCTGCGAGTGTGACATCGCCGAGCGCCGTGGACAATTCGGAACGATGCTGCTGGGTCAGCGGGGCGGTGGGCGCGATGGCCCGGTACGGGTTGCCGTTGGCGAGTGTGCCGGCGTAGATCCAGGCGCCGGCCCCGAAGTCCGGCGGCATGGTGTCGAGCGTGGAGCGCACCGCGGCGAGTGAATTGTTCAACCGCGACATCGGTCCGTCGGCGACCGCCATCGAGGCGGAGGTGTCGATCAGCACGGTGGACTGGACACCGAGTACCGGATTATCGATCGCCGACTGGATCCGGTCCAGCACGGACTTGGCGGGTACCGGGACCGGTGTCGCCGCGGGGGCCTGGAAACCGTTGTCGGTGAACAACTTCTGCTGCTCGGGCGCGCGCAGATAATCCGCGAAGACACCGGCGACCAGATTCTGAGTTTTGTCCACCCAGTTGCCGGTGATCATCGTGGCCGGATAGTCGGCGACCGGCTGTGCACCGGTCGGCCGGAACTGCCCGACGCCCGCTGCCGAGGTGGCTTGCTGCTCGGTAACCGCCACCGCGTGAATGGGGGATTCGGCGGACTGACCGGACCCGGAGACCGCGTCCAGGGCGGTGCCGTCGGTCGATTTCGGTGCCTCGGCCGCCAATCCGGAGACCGCGGCGATCACCTGGCCGGAATTCGCGGCGGAATCGGTCAGCGGGTCGGAGCCCGAGACGGCGGAGCCGACCGCTACGGCAGCGGCGAGCGAGCTGTCGCCGGCGGGCAGCGCCATCTGCAGTGGCCCCCAGCTGCCGAGCCCGATATCGCCCAGCGTGCCCTGTTGCAGACGTGCCAGATCCGACCAGCTCAGCTCGGCCCGTTCCATTGCCTGACGGAGCTGATCGGGGACGGCGACCACGATAGGGCTGGCCGCGATCGAGGCCGGAGTTCCCTGGACGAGTCCGGGAACCCGCATCTGTTCGACCGCTCGGGTGGAGCTCGGAATCCACAACGCCGGCTGCGGGCCCAGCTGCTGATCCCATTCGGGTGCGGTGAGCCCGGCCACCATCGCGGCGGTGGGAGTCGCGGTGACCGACACCTTCGCGCAATGGTCGCGCACCTGCGGCGCGGAGGAATTGTAACGGTCGGCGGCGGCGCGCACCGGTGCCGCGATGTCGGGATCCACCGTCACCCGCAGGTCCACGGCCCCCTCGATGCACTGGCCGGCCGCGCTGCGGCTCTCCGATGCCGAGCGATTGCTCAGCCAGAACCAGCTGCCCACGGCCGCGATCAGGACGACGACTGCCACCACTGTGATAACCAAACTTTTGCTGACGCCCCGTGATCCGCCCGCGTTGCGATGTGTGCCCACGATCTTCGAGTGTATGGCCAGCAGATCGACCGTGCTGCACCAGTACCGCCCGGACGACCGGCGGCGGGTGGGTGCGTGCGACTGGTGCCCACGCACACCACCCGCGGCTCAGTCGCGGATCAGCTTTCCTCGGTCGAATTCGTGGCCGCCCCACACCCCGGACTGGCCGGTGGTCGCGGCGAACTCCGCGCACTGCCTGCGGATCGGGCACCCCGTGCAGATTTCGCGCGCGTAGTCGAAGTCCTGCGACGGATAGGGGAACCACGCGTCGTGGTTGGGATCGCCCTGACAGGCGGCCTGCTCCCAGTCCTGGGTATCGGAGAGTGGGAGCAGATCCACCAGGTTGGGCGCGGGAATGGTGTTCGTCATATCGGATCCCTCCTTCCTCGGGACTCGGTTCAGCTCGGGGCGGCCAGGCTGCGCCAGATGTGGCGCTGCCTGCGGTGCAGATCGGTGGGGGCCTTCGGCTCCCACAGCAGCCGCATTCCGGCTTCGGCGGGGGTACGGTCCGCCTTGCGGGTGTTACACGACCCGCAGGCCGCGATCAGGTTGCTCCAGGTGTTCGGCCCGCCGCGGCTGCGGGGCCGGACGTGATCGACGGTGGCGGCCCAGCCGGCGCAGTAGCCGCAGCGGTGGCGGTCGCGGCGCAGCACACCTGCCAGAGTGGCACGGCTCTCGTCGTGCACCAGTACGCGATGTTCGAGGTGAATGTAGCGCAGCAGCCGAATCGTTTCCGGCAGTGCGAGTTCCAGATGCTTGGACCGGATCGGGACGTGCGGTTCCCGGACGGCGACGGTTTCGGCGGCGCCGCTGATCAACAACACCACCGCGCGGTCGGCACCGACGTCGGTCAGCGCCTCGTAGGAGGCGTTGAGGACCAGCACCTGTGTCTGTATCCAGTTGTCGGCGGACGGGCGTGCCGGGGCGCGGCTGGGCAGCATGGGGTCACCATGGTTTCCGGTAGGAGAGATGCAAGGAGGGGAAGGGCGGTTGTCAGGCCTGGTGCCGGAGAAGGCGGGCGGTCTGCCGGAAGGAACGCTGCGACAGCTCTAGCACGGGCTCCGCGATAGGCGAGAGCAGTTGTTCGGCAGACGGTTTCGTCTCGCCGCACATATTCTTCGGATGCATCGGCCACCTCCTCCTTTCCGTCTCTTCGCAGTGGTCGTCCCGCGAACGCGGTGACGATTGTGATGGTGAGTGACATGGTGGCACAGCACCACCACCGTTGTCGGCTGATTTTTCGCTGCCGCAGGGGATCTGCGCCGATACCCCCGCTCCGGACAGCTACAGCGCGGCGGTGGTCGGATCTATTCCGGAATATCCCCGCCTGTGGGGTGCGCCACGGCGGGAACCGCACCGTCCGGGCGCGAATACAGCTTCGCCCCGGTCGTCGAGGACGACCGGGGCGGAACAGGAACCGTTCTCGCTTGCGAACCGACGTGCGGCCGCAGCCGCCGGATCAGCTCTTGGCGGCCAGCGCCTTCGCGTCGCGCCGGCGCCGATGCAGAATCGGCTCGGTGTACCCGTTGGGCTGCTGGGCGCCCTCGAGGATCAGCTCCTTGGCCGCCTGGAAAGCGATGCTGTTCGCGAAATCGGGAGCCATCGGCTGGTAGGCGGCGTCACCGGCGTTCTGCCGGTCCACGACGGGCGCCATCCGCTCGAGCGAGGCGACGATCTGGTCGGCGGAGACGATGCCGTGGCGCAGCCAGTTGGCCAGCAGCTGACTCGAAATCCGCAGCGTCGCACGGTCTTCCATGAGCGCGACGTCGTTGATGTCGGGCACCTTGGAGCAACCCACACCCTGATCGATCCAGCGGACCACGTAGCCGAGGATGGACTGGCAGTTGTTGTCCAGCTCGTTGGCGATCTCGTCGGCCGACCAGTTGGTGTCGGCGGCGAGCGGGATCTCCAGGATCTGGTCGACGACGGCACGCGGCCCGCCCTTGGCGATCTCGGCCTGCCGCTTGAACACGTCCACCAGGTGGTAATGGGTGGAGTGCAGGGTGGCGGCGGTCGGGGAGGGGACCCAGGCCGTGGTCGCCCCGGCCCGCGGGTGGGCGCCCTTCTGCTCGAGCATGCCCGCCATGAGATCGGGCATCGCCCACATGCCCTTACCGATCTGCGCCTTGTGCGGCAGGCCGGTAGCCAGGCCCTTGTCGACGTTCCAGTCCTCGTAGGACAGCATCCAGGTCTGGGTCTTCATCTCGGCCTTGCGAATCATCGGGCCGGCCTCCATGGAGGTGTGGATCTCGTCGCCGGTGCGGTCCAGGAAGCCGGTGTTGATGAAGACCACACGGTCCTTGGCGGCCTGGATGCATGCTTTCAGGTTGACCGTGGTGCGGCGCTCCTCGTCCATGATGCCGACCTTGAGGGTATTGCGGGCCAGGCCCAGCACATCCTCGACGCGGTCGAACAGGTCGTTGGCGAAGGCCACTTCGTCGGGACCGTGCATCTTCGGCTTGACGATGTAGACCGACCCGGTGCGCGAGTTGCTCACCGCGGCTTTGCCGTTGAGTGAGTGCACGGCGGCCAGCGAGGTGATCAGCCCGTCGAGGATGCCCTCGGGCACCTCGTTGCCCTCGGCGTCGAGGATCGCATCGGAGGTCATCAGATGGCCGACGTTGCGGACGAACATCAGCGAACGCCCGTGCAGCACCACGTCGTTGCCGTCGAGGCCGGTGTAGACGCGGTCCGGATTCATGGTCCGGGTGAAGGTCTTGCCGCCCTTGCTGACCTCTTCGGCGAGATCGCCCTTCATCAGGCCGAGCCAGTTGTGGTAGCCGGCGACCTTGTCCTCGGCGTCGACTGCGGCGACGGAGTCCTCGAAGTCCATGATCGTGGTGACCGCGGACTCGAGCACCACATCCTTGACTCCGGCGTCGTCGGTCTTGCCGATCGGCGACTCCGGGTCGATCTGGATGTCGATGTGCAGGCCGTTGTGGCGCAGCAGCACCGAGGTGGGGGAGGCGGGGTCGCCGAGGTAGCCGAGCAGCGCCGAGGAATCGGCCAGGCCGATGTCGGTGCCGTCCTCGAGAGTGACCTCGAGCTCGCCGTCGACGATCTTGTATGCCTTGGAGCCCACGTGCGAGCCGGTGATCAGCGGGACCGCGTCGTCGAGGAAGTTGCGGGCCCACTCGATGACCTTGTCACCGCGAACCTTGTTGTAGGACGTGCCCTTCTCGGCGCCGTTCGCCTCGGAAATGGCGTCGGTGCCGTACAGGGCGTCGTAGAGCGAGCCCCAGCGCGCGTTGGCCGCATTGATCGCGAACCGGGCATTGCTCACCGGAACCACCAGCTGCGGGCCGGCGGTGGTGGCGATCTCGTCGTCGACGTTCTGGGTGCCGATGGAGAAGTCCGCCGGCTCCTCGCGCAGATAACCGATCTCGGCGAGGAACTTCTTGTACGCCGCCTTGTCGTACCCGACGCCGGGGTTCTCGCCATGCCAGGCGTCCAATTTGCCCTGGATTTCGTCGCGTTCGGTCAGCAGGGCGCGGTTGCGGGGAGCCAGGTCGTTGATCAGGCTCTCCGCACCGGTCCAGAACGCGGCGGAATCTACGCCGGAGCCGGGGAGCGCCTCGTTCTCCACGAAGTCGTGGAGAACCTTGGCAACCTGGAGCCCGCCGACCTGAATCCGCTCTGTCATCTACTGCCTCATTTCGAGAAAGCCGGATGGAAAAAGTACGCCTGTCATGTTACCCGTGGGTAGTTGTGTGCACGCGGCGGCATCGGTCGAGACGGTCCGATTGTAGCGTGAGCCACATTCCGGCAAACCGGGAACGGGCGCCCGCTCCGGTCGGGATCGAGCGGAGCAGGCGGGTCCCGGTAATGGGTGCGATAGGGGCGAGTCCCGGGTGTGCCGTGCGGATCAGGCGGCCTGCGCCACGGCCTGTGTCTCGGACGCGGTCTTCCGCCGGGCGCTGGTCATCCGCCGGGGGGCTGCGGCCAGCAGCAGCCCCCCGGCGGCCCAGCAGCCCAGGGTTATCAGTGCCGCGGCCGACCCCGCGCCGGCGAAATATGCCGTCGAACGCAATGCGGTGACCGCGGCGCCGGGCGGGAGCAAGGCGCCGAGTGTGCCCCACCCGGCCGGGAGCAGTTCGGGCGCCGACATGGCACCGGACAATGGAATGCCGAGTGGGATGAGAATCGCGGCCCCGATGCCGAGCCCTGGGACTCCGAGCACGGTGAACAGACCGATCAGTGACAGCGCGATCGCGGCGACCGCCGCGGCGACGACCGCGACCGCGGCCAGGTAGTTGCCGGTGAGGACGCCCAGCCAGGGCTGCAGGACTGCAGTGACCGTGAATCCGGTGATGCAGGCAACGGCGAGGGCGGCGCCGATCCGCGTGGCTCGACCGAGCGGGAGCAGTGACAACGCGGCACCTGTCAGCAGGCCGCCGATCGCCATGGGGATCAGGCTCAGGCCGAATACCGCGCCGTGTGGGTCGGCGTCGGGGGTGGCGACGACATCGGTGAGTACCGGCTCCGCGCCGGGCGACGGCGCCGGGGCGCCCGGCGACGCGGAAGGGAGCTCCCGGGCCATCGCGCCGAGAGCCTGGGCGACGGCAGGGCTCGCCGCGGACGCGGTGAGGATCTCGGGTCCGGTGGCGGAGACGACGATCGCACCGTAGATATCGCGGTCCTCGATGGCTTGCACCGCTGCGGCCCGGTCGCGATAGGTGGAGGCGTCGATGGACGAGTCGCCGAGCGTATCGAGGCTGTGGCGAATGTGTTCGACCGCGGGCGCCGGGCCGGTGATGCCGACCGGCAGATCGTGGGGGCCCGTCTGTGCCGTGGGCCAGGCGAAGGCCGCGACCAGTACGGTGATCAGCGCGGAGAGGGCCAGAACCGGACCGGTTGCGGCGGCGAGTGAGTGGCGCATCACAACTCCAAAGAGAAGGAATGTTCGTTTTATAGCTTCGAGGATGCGCTGCCCCGGGCCTCGTTGTCAAGAATGAACGTTCGTTTTATGATGCGAGAATGCCTCGACTGACCGAACAACGTCGCGCCGCCCGCCGGGAGCAGCTCATCGCGGCCGCGGTGCGTTGTGTTGCACACGAGGGATTTCACAAGACGACCATGGCGGCGGTGATCGCCGAATCGGGCATGTCCGCGGGTGCGGTGTACGGCTACTTCTCGTCGAAGAACGACATCATCCGGGCGATCGCCGATTCGGTGCTCGGGCGCATGATCGAGCAACTGGCCCGCCTGGCCGACAATGCGACGCCGGTGCCGCCCGTCGACGCCCTCGCGGCCATGCTGGAACAGATCCGGGAACTGGACCAGAACGGCGACGTTCCGCGAGTGGCGGTGCAGGTCTGGGCGGAGGCGGGCCGCGACGAGGCGATCGCCGCCATCGTCCGCGAACGGATGGTGCGAGTGCGCGGTGTGTGGTGTGACCTGCTGACGCGGGCCCGGGCGGAGGGGCTGTTGTCCTCCGACGCGGATCCCGAAGCGGTGGCACAGGTGATGCTCGGCGCCATGGTGGGCTTCCTGCAGCAGCATCTGCTGTTCGGCGACGTGGAACCGTGGAACTATGCCCGAGCCTTCCGAGCGCTGGCGGCCCCCTGAGCCGTGCGCGGCAGCGCACTGGCAGAGCCCGGAGCGCCGGTCGGTAGAGCCCTGAGTGTGCTGTTTTCGCACGTGAATTGGGCGCCACGGTGTGCACGCCGCGCCCGCGCGCGGGGCGACCGGTGGTCAGTGCACCGTGCGGCGCGTGGGCCCGTCCGGCAGCCAGGATCGCCCGGGTTCGGTCCAGCCGTGGTCGCGGATCATGCGGCGAGCGGCGCGATGATTGCGGCCGATGAGCCGCTGTAGATACAACCGGCCCGCCAGATGATCGGTTTCGTGTTGCAGGCAGCGTGCCAGATATCCGGTGCCCTCGACCGTGACCGGTTCGCCGTGTACATCGACCCCGGTCACCCGCGCCCAGTCCGCGCGCCCGGTGGGGAACCACTCGCCCGGCACCGACAGACAACCCTCCAGGTCGTCGTCCGGGTCCGGCATCGTCTCCGGAATCTCGGAGGTCTCGATCATCGGGTTGACCACGTGGCCGCGGTGACGCACGCCGTGATCGGTCAGGTCGTAGGCGAACACCGCGCGGGGGTCGCCGACCTGGTTGGCCGCCACGGCCGCCCCGTTGGCGGCGGCGTTGGTGTCGAACAGATCGTCGACGAAGGCGGCGAGTTCGGCGTCGAACACGGTGACCGGCACCGCGGGGGCACTCAGGCGTGGGTCGCCTGCGATCAGGATCGGTCGGATAGCCATAGCGGTAGGGTACTCAAAAGCGAGTACTCGTGCGAGACTGGATTGGTGAACGAAACCCGGCTCTTCGTCCTCGCCGCGCTGGCCAAACGAGGCCCCATGCACGGGCATCGGCTGCGCCGCGATGCCCGTCTGGACCGAGCGGACCTGTGGTCGCGGGTCAAACCCGGATCGCTGTACGGCGCTCTGCATCGCATGCAGGACGAGGGATTGATCCGGCCGTTGCGTACCGAACAGCCCGGGGCTCTGCCCGCGCGCACCGTCTACGAGATCACCGAGGAGGGCCACCGCGAACTGCGCGCCCTGCGGGACGAGGCGTTCACCGAGGTCGATATCCGGCCCGATCCGGTAGATCTCGCGCTGGCCGTCGGCGCGGATCTGGACCGCGAGGTACTGCGCGGCTACCTGCAGGATCGCGTCGCCGCGCTCCGGGCCCGCGAATCGGCGCTGGACCACCGGCTCGATCGCCGCTGGCCCGACCAGACTCGCGCCGACGATCTGATCGTCGACCATGCGCGGATGCGGCTCGGCGCCGAGATCGACTGGCACCACAAGGTACTGGCCGATCTCGACAGCCTCGACGACAGTTGCTGAGACACCGGCCGGGCCGGGCACGTACGCCGACTCGACGGCATCGCGACCACGGCCGGGGATTACGGCAGTGGTCGCGATTACGGCAGCGGTCGGGCGCCGCGCTGGTTCAACATGAGGGCGATCAACCCGGTCTCCTCGCTCTGCGATACGACCATGGCCCGGGCCTGCTCCTTGACCGGTCCCGACGCGATCTCCTGATCGGCAGCACGAGCCATCGATATCCCGCCCTGATGGTGGCGGTACATCAGTTGCAGGAACAGGACTTCCGCCTCCCGGCCGTGGGCCGCGGCCAGCCGGTTCAGCTCCGTCATCGTCGCCATACCCGGCATGGCCGCCGGCTGTTCGGTCCCGGTGTCGCCGGAACGGTGATGTGTGCCGGCTGTTTTCGCGGTCGTCCAGCCCATCGGGTGACTGGACATGGGGGCAGCGCCGGCCAGGCGTAGCCAGCCCAGCATGGTGCCGATTTCGATGCGCTGGGACTGATCGATCTGCTGCGCCAGCCGCAGCACCTGCGGATCCACAGCGGGGTCCAGGCGGGCCACCAGCAGGATCGCCTGCTGGTGGTGGGCGGTCATATCCTGGGCGAACCCGATCTCGGTGGCGTCGAGAATCGGTGGGGTGGTGTGTTTCTCGGGCAGCACCACCGGCCGTAGTGCCGCGCCGATCACCAGCAGGATCAGAGCGGCCGACGCGTAGGAGGCCCAGCGAAACCAGTGCGACATCTACGAGCCCACGACCGAGCGCTGGTCCGACGGTGGTGAATACACGTCGTTGTCGAGTTGTAGCACCATGAATCCGTTGTCGTTACAGGTGGTCCACAGCTGACTCCCGTGCCATTCCGGCGGTGCGAAACACCAGTCGGTGGACACGTCGCCGCCGAGAACCATCCCGCTGCGCGGTGACAATGCCTGTGCCGGATCGAATTTTCCGTCCAGAATCGCCCGTGCCACCGAGAAGCCCTCGAGCACCGGCGCTCCCATCAACGATCCCAGCGCGTGCGGAGAATTCCACAGCTGCAGATTCTCACCGGTGCGGGCGGGCGGATTGAAGTAGGCGATCTCGTGGACACGGAAGGGATCGCGCACATCGAAGACCCGGATACCCGACGATTCCCAGCCACAGGCCAGCGCCGTCGGATTCTCGGCACGATCGGCCGCGCAGTAGTGCGGATCGTAGGCGAACACCGAACCGCCCATCGACGAGGCAACCATACTGTCCTGGTTCTCGGGCAGGTTGATCTGCAGTTTTATCTTGCCGACCACCTTCGGGGCATTCTCGTCGGAGATGTCGACCAGCTTCACCCCGCCGGCACCGGCTTCGTCCACGGTGAACAGGTAGGGCTTGCCGTCGTAGCTGACCGGCACACTGTGCTGCGTGGCCCACCCGTCGGTCCAGAACACCCGCCCGATGTGGTCGACCTGTGGATTCGGATCACGTCGCTGGACGGCGCTGATATCGAGCACGGTGAATCCGCCCAGCGCCGACAGATACATACGGTTGCCGTCGGGGCTGATTCCGAAGCCATGGGACTCGATGCCCGTCAGCCCCTGCCAGATCACGTGTGGATGCGCCGGATCGGTGAGGTCGACCGCGCTGACGAAACCGGGCGCGATACCGGAGGCCCAATAGGTGCGACCGTCGGGGGAGAAGCCGCCCTCATGTGTCGTGATCGGCAGCGGCATGCCCAGATTCGAGCCGGGACCGGGGTTGAGCAGCCGGGGATGCGCGCAATCGGAGATGTCGTAGACCGACAGATATCCGGCCCCCTCGAGGAGCGGAACGCCCGTGCCCACCAATAGTTTGCGTGCGGTGTTGACCTTCAGGCTCTCCCAGGTGCCGGCCAGCATCGCCGGCTCGGTCAGCGTGGCGGTCAGGGCCGGATGTGCCGGATCGGAGACATCGAGCACCTGAACCCCCTGCGCGGGGCCGAGCAGATTTCCAGGGAAGAAGGAGCCGGTGTAGGAGCAGTGGTCGAATGTGGTGGAGGTGATGCCGCCACCGTGGCCGGCGTAACCGCCGACGAACGACATGTTGCAGGTATAGCCCCCGGTACTGCGGCCGCTGTTGCGATCCGCGGCCGGAACGTCGCCCTGCATCCCGGTTTCGGGCCTGGATCCGGGCCCGCAATCGGCCTCGGGTACCGCCGTTGTGCCGATATCGAGGAATTCCTGCACCTGAGTGGCGATATCGGACTGCAGATCCGCCGAGGCACCACCCAGGGGCAGAACCGCGGCGACCAGCAGCGCGGCGGCCAGTACGATCAGTGGTCTGGACGTGCGCCTGCGCGACAACCGCACCATCGCGGGACCCCCACTTTCCACATCGAAACGGGACGCGTGTCGCCGATCGCCGGATGTGACAGACGCCACCGGCGAGGCAACCGTTTTCGAACGGTAACCCAGCTCACATCACGGTGGGCCGGTTTCCGCGAAAGCCGCGGCCCGGCAGGACCTGTTGCGCCACAGCCGCACTCGAGACAGACTCGGCGCGGATAGTGAAACGCGTTGCAGACATGACGGATGGCGGCCGTCGGCCGCCCCCGGAAAGCGAGGAAACGGATGTCCGACAACGACGATCCGCGGGCGGTCGTGCTGCGACTGTGGCGGGAGCTGGGCCGGCGTGACTGGGATGCGGTGGCCGCTCTGCTCAGTGCGGACTGTATCTACCTGGATATGCCCACCGGTCCGACGCTCGCCGCGAAGGGGCCTGTGGATACCGTCAAGCGCTTGCGAATCGGGCTGGCCGGACTCGCCGAATACGCCAATCACGACGGACTGCTGATCGCCGACGGTCCCGACGTCGTCTACGAACACTCCGAGACCTGGGTCTGGCCCACCGGTGAACGAGCCGAACTGCCCTTCGTGACGGTGCATCGGGTTGAGCGCGGCCGGATCTCGCTGTGGAAGGACTACTGGAACCTCGACACCCTCACCGCCGCCGCGCCGCCGAACTGGATGTCGGACTTCGCGGCGGCGGACATGTCCTGGATCTACGATGCCAGCGCCGAATTGGGCATTCGTTCCGTGCGCTGACGCGCACCGCTACTGCGGGCACAGTGCCAGCAACGCCTGGCATTCGGTCACCAGCCGGGTGCGCAGGCCGTGGGCGCGCTCGGCGATCCGGTTCTGGTGCCGGACGTATTCCGCCCGCCCGGCAGGCGTTTCGATCGGGATCGGCCGGTAGCCGTACTCCGACAGGTCGTACGGGCTGGCCCGCATATCGATCTCACGCGCATCGCACGCGGCCTCGAAACACTCCAGCAGCAGGTCCGAACCGATCAACGGCATCAGTTTGAACGCCCACTTGTACAGGTCCATCCCCGCATGCAGACATCCGGGCTGTTCGCGGCGGATCTGATCGTCGCGGGTCAACCGCTCGACGTTGCGCGGCGCGGCCTCCGGAGTGAAGAAGCGGAAGGCGTCGAAATGTGTGCAGCGCAGCGGCATCGCGTCGACGACCGCGTCGGTGCCGGCCCGGCCGAGTCGCAACGGGACCTGCTCGTGTCGTAGCTCGTCGCTGCGATACACCATCGCCCACTCGTGCAGACCGAAGCAGGACAGCAGCGGGGGGCGGGTGGCGGTTGCGGCCAGCAGCTCGGCGACGAATTCCACGGTGTCGCGGCGGCGTGCGAGGAAGGCCGGGTCGGCGGTGCAGACCGGCACCGCCGCGTCCGCGCCGCTGATCCGGCGGTAGCCGCGCCGATTCTCGTACTCGCCCGAATTCTCCAGAGCCACTCCGAATCCCGGATGCCAGCGGCGCAGTTGTGCGGGTTTGTGCCCGTAGTACGTGAACAGGAAATCGGTCACCGGATGTTTGTGCCCGTCGGCGCGTTCGCGCAGATAGGGCCCCACCAACGTCTGGACCCGATCCCGATGGGCCCGCGCCCGCTCGCGCCACTGCCGTTCCGGCAGTACATGGACGGTGACTGTGTCGGTCGTCATGCGGTGTTCACTCGGCGTTCCGATGGGTGGCGTCGCGCACGGTGCCCACGAACTCTTCGACCAGGTCTTCGAGCGCGACGATACCGACGGTGGTCCCGTGGCCGTCGATCACCCGTCCGAGATGGCTGTTGGTACGGCGCAGCCGGGCCAGTGCCTCGTAGAGCCCGGTACCGGCGGCGACCGAGGGCAGCGGCCGGATATCGGTACGCGGAATCGGTGTCGACGGTCCGGCCGAGTCGTCGGCCACCTTGTCCAGCACATCCTTGACGTGCAGATACCCGACCACGGAGCCGTCCGCGGTACGCACCGGGTACCGGGAGAAGCCGGTTTCGGCCACCGCGGATTCGATATCGCCCAGCGTGGTGCCGTCGCCACGCAACGGCACGCAGCGGGTCGATGCCAACGGCACCATGACGTCGGCGACGATCCGATCGGTGGTACCCAGCGCCTGGGTGAGCCGGCGGTGCTCCTCCTCGTCGATGAGCCCCTCGGAGCGTGATTCGCCGATCATCTCCGCCAGCTCCACCGAGGAAACGGTGGCGTCGAGTTCGTCCTTCGGCTCGATCCGCATCGCCCGCAGGGTGAGATTGGCGGCCAGGTTGTAGAGCCCGATCAGGGGGCGGGCCAGCCGCAGCCACCACAACATGATCGGCACCAGCAACAGTGCCACCCGCTCCGGACCGGCGAGTGCGATGTTCTTCGGGATCATCTCGCCCATCAGCATGTGCAGGATCACCACCAGCACCAGCGCCAGGGCGAAACCGACCGGGTGCAGCAGCTGATCGGGCATCCCGACGAGCTCGAACGGGCGCTCGAGCAGATGCGCGATGGCCGGCTCGCCGATCCGGCCCAGCAGCAGTGAACAGATGGTGATGCCCAGCTGAGCCGCGGCCAGCATCATCGACAGGTGCTCGGCCGCGCCGATCACCGTCCCCGCGCCACGCTTGCCCTGGGCGGCCAGCGTTTCCAGACGATCACGGCGGGCGGAGATGAGGGCGAATTCGGCGCCCACGAAGAAGGCGTTGGCGCCCAGCAGCACGAGGGTCAGTACCAGCCCGAACACATCACCCATGACTGAGCTCCCAGGTCGTTACCGCAGCCGCGTCGACCGGCTGCAGCAGCACCCGGTCGATACGGCGTTCGTCCATCCGTTCCACCCGGGCCAGCCAGCCGCCGTCACTGTGCGGATCCATGCCCTGTCCGGTCCCCTCCATCGGCAGCAGCACCTCGTCACCGGCGACCGGGATCCGTCCCAGCGTGGTGAGAACGAGTCCGCCGAGCGTGTCGTAATCGCCCTCGGGGGCGACGTACCCGGTGGCGCGGGAGACCTCGTCGATGCGCAGTAGCCCGGAGCAGTTCCAGCCCAGCGTGGTGCGCCGCACGTCGAGTTCCTCCTCGTCGTGCTCGTCGCGTACATCACCGAGGATCTCCTCGATGATGTCCTCCATCGTGACCAGCCCGGCGGTGCCGCCGTACTCGTCGACCACCAGCGCCAGCTGCATGCCGTCGGCGCGCACCCGCTCGAGCACGGTGTCGCCGTCGAGACTGGCCGGCACGATCGGAACCGGACGTGCGATCGACGACAGCGCGATCGTGGCGCGCCGGCCTGCCGGATACAGGAATGCCTGTTTGACGTGCACGATGCCGAGAGTGTTGTCGAGGTCGCCGTCGATGACCGGGAACCGCGACATGCCGGTGCGCCCGGCCGCGTCGATGAGATCGGCGATGGTGTCGTGCTGATCCAGCGATTCGATCTTCACCCGCGGAGTCATGAGATCCTCCGCGCTGCGCTCACCGAACAACAGCGAGCGGTCCACCACCAGAGCGGTGCGCTGATCGAGAGCCCCGCGCTGGGCCGAGGTACGTACCAGTGAGCCCAGTTCCTGCGGAGAGCGGGCCGAGCGCAACTCTTCGGCCGGTTCGATGCCCAGCCGCCGCACCGCCCAGTTCGCGGCACCGTTGAGTAGTCTGATCAGCCAGGAGAACACCGTGGTGAACACGATCATCGGCGCGGCGGTCCAGCGCGCCGTTGTCAACGGCTTGGCGATCGCGATGTTCTTGGGCACGAGTTCGCCGTAGATCATCGACAGCGACGTCGCCAGGACGAGGGCCACGACCAGTGAAATGGCCTCGGCGGTGCGCTCGCTCGCCCCGACCGCCGTGCAGAGCGGAGTGATGAACCGGGCCAGGACCGGTTCGGCGATGTAGCCGGTGACCAGTGTGGTGATGGTGATGCCGAGCTGCGCACCCGACAGCTGGAACGACAGGGTGCGATGCGCATGACGCACCTGGCGAGCGCGGCGATCGCCCTCGCGGGCGTGCGCCTCGACGGTGCTGCGTTCCAGGGCGGTCAGCGAGAACTCGGCAGCGACGAAGACCGCCGTGCCGAGGGTGAGTGCGATGAATCCCAACAGGCTGACGATGGTGAGGACAACGGTCACGATCTGCACCGCCCGCCGGTCGACGGTGGAGTTGTGGAGACGGAGGCGCCGGGTTGGTCACCCGGCTCGATAGAGGAGCCCTCCTGAGTGGCGCCCTCGGACGCGGGTGACAACTGGTTCCTTTCGCAGGGGACGAGCGGGACGATCTGTGCCGCCGGGGCAGTGCGCCCGCCGGTCGGCAAATCCTATGTTACCGGGCCCCGAAGTGGGGCCCGGCGCGGCGGCGCGTCGCACCGGGGCGGGCCACCCCGCCACCGCGGCCGTGCCGCCGTCTCACCAGCCCGAGGGCAGTGGACGGCCTTCGGCGAAACCGGCCGCCGACTGCACGCCGAGGACCGCGTTGGCGTGGAGTTCGGCCAGGGTGGCGGCGCCGGCGTAGGTGCATGCGCTGCGTACGCCCGAGCAGATGTGGTCGATCAGGTCCTCGACTCCCGGCCGTTCCGGATCCAGCCGCATCCGGGACGAGGAGATCCCCTCCTCGAACAGTGCCTTGCGCGCCCGGTCGAATCCGCTGTCGGCGGCGGTGCGGGCGGCCACGGCACGTTTGGACGCCATGCCGAAGCTCTCCTTGTACGCGTTGCCGTCGCGGTCCACGCGCAGATCGCCGGGGGATTCGTAGGTGCCGGCGAACCAGGAGCCGATCATCACGTTGGAGGCGCCCGCGGCCAGTGCCAGTGCGACATCGCGAGGATGACGCACCCCGCCGTCGGCCCAGATCCGGACACCGAGCTCCTGTGCCGCCGCGGCACATTCGGCGACCGCCGAGAACTGCGGGCGGCCCACGCCGGTCATCATCCGGGTGGTGCACATGGCGCCGGGACCGACACCGACCTTGACGATATCGGCGCCGGCCTCGGCCAGATCGCGAGTGCCGGCCGCGGACACCACATTGCCCGCGACCAACGGCACGCCCAGCTTCAGATCCGCGACGGCGCGCAGCGATTCCAGCATCTTGACCTGGTGGCCGTGGGCGGTGTCGATGACCAGTACGTCGGCGCCCGCGTCGACGAGTGCTTTCGCCTTCGCCGGGATGTCGCCGTTCACACCGACCGCGGCCGCGACGCGCAGCGCACCGGCCGCATCCACGGCGGGGGCGTAGATACCGGCACGAACCGCGCCCGTCCGGGTCATGACGCCGGCCAGGGAACCGTCGTCGTGCACCAGTACCGCGAGGTCGGAGTGCGCGGCCTCGAGCAGTTCGAAGATCTCGCGCGGCGACGTCGTCGCGGCGGCGGTCACGAAGTCGGCATCGGCGACGGTGCGCAGGCGGGCGAACCGGTCCACGTCCGCGCACGCGGATTCGGTGACCACACCGACGGGCTTGCCGTCCTCGGCCACGACCACGGCCCGGTGGGCGCGCTTATGGATCAGTGCCAGCGCCTCCGACACGGAATTGTCGGGCTCGAGGACGACCGGGGTGTCGGCGGTGAGCGAGCGGCTCTTGACCCAGCCGATGGTCTCGGCGGCCGCGCTGATCGGCAGATCCTGCGGCAGTACGACCAGGCCGCCGCGCCGCGCGACCGTCTCGGCCATGCGGCGGCCCGCGACCGCGGTCATATTCGCGACCACGATGGGAATGGTGGTTCCGGTTCCGTCGCTGGTGGACAGGTCCACATCGAACCGGGAAGTGACATCGGTGCGGTTGGGTACGAGGAACAGATCGTCGTAGGTGAGGTCGTACGGCGGCGTGTGTCCGGGAAGAAACTGCACTCCGGCCAGTGTAGGGGAAATTGCGTGGGATGATCGGGGTCATGCCACGTATCGCGACTGCTGAACAGGTGGACCGGGCCGAACTGCTCGAATTCGCTCGCCCGCGGCACCGGGGAGTTCTCATGACCAGCCGCGCCGACGGCCGCCCGCAGATGTCACCGGTGACCTGTGGTGTCGACGGATCCGGCCGGATCGTGATCTCGACCTATCCAGGACGGGCCAAAGCACGCAACATCCGGCGGGATCCGAATGTGTCGATCTGCGTGCTGTCCGAGGAATGGGACGGGCCCTATGTGCAGATCGACGGGCATGCCGAGGTGCTGGACATGCCCGAGGCACTCGACGGGCTGGTCGACTACTACCGGTGCATCGCCGGTGAACACCCGGATTGGGACGACTACCGCGCGGCGATGGCGCGTCAGGGCAAATCGCTGATCCGCATCGACGTGCAACGGTGGGGCCCGGTTGCCACCGGCGGATTTCCCCCGGCGGCGGAGTAAGGCGGCTCAGCCGCGCGCGAGCAGGCGACGCCACCACGAGCGCCGGGCCCGTGCCGGAGCGGTGGGCGTCCGCGCGGCGCTCGTCTCGGCCGCGGGCCGCGCGGAGTTCGCGGCGATGGACGAGCGGCGCGCCGAACGCCAGTTCTCGACCACGTCGGCGGTGTGCACGGGGGCCACGCGAACCTGTGGGCCGTGCGGCATTCGGACCCAGTCCACGATCCGGGAGTTGAGGTCGGCGACGTATTCGCGGACCTCGGCCTCCGAGTTCATCGCGGCGACGGTGTCGGGCAGGCGCTCCAGGTCGCGGCGCAGTACCAGTGAGGTGGGCAGCAATCCGTCACCGCCGACACCTTCGCGGTGCAGATAGTTCTTCAGCCACCAGTTCTCGTCGTACGGATCGCCCGTTCCGGGCAGTGGCTTGCCGGCGCCCGGCAGGTTGTCGAATTCGCCGCGTTCGGTCGCCTCGCGGACCTGCTTGTCGATCCAGGACTCGAATTGCATACCGGCTGGTTTGCGTTCGGTCATGAGGCCTCCCCGCAGTGTCGGCGTCGTCCATCGATCCTAACGCGGTGGGAATCGGCGACCTGTGCGGAACGGGCGCCCGGTCGGCCGCCGGTTCTCGAACCGTGGCGCCGGGGCACGCGGCACTGCCGAGATTCGCTTATCGTTTGCTGCGACGTGTGGGGCGTCCGCGGATTCCGGTATTTCGTCGGGCCCTGCCGGGTGTGTCGGAGGATTTCGGCGGCGTGTCGGCCGCCGCGGGGTCGGTGACGGGAAGGCCGCTGGGAGCCCGCGCACCGGTCACCTCGCGTAGCAGCGCGTCGTCCGGTCGAATGCGCGCTTCCCGGTAGGCGACACCGGCGTTGCGGAGGACGACCTGCGCAGCCTCGCCCGCATCGGTGATCAGGGTGACAACGGTGCCGGGCGCGCCCGCGCGCCCGGTGCGGCCGGAACGATGCAGATAATCCTTGGCGTCGGCGGCCGGATCGGCATGGACGACCAGAGTGATGCCGTCCACATGGATACCGCGCGCCGCCACATCCGTGGCCACCAGCACCGGTGCGGTGCCGTCGGTGAAAGCGGCGAGGGTGCGGTTGCGCTGATTCTGCGTGAGGCCCCCGTGGAGCACCACCGCGCCCGTCCCCGATTCACGCAACCGCCGGGCGAGCTTGTCCACACCGTACTGGGTGCGCGCGAAGACCAGGGTTCGCCCGGCGCGCGCCGCGATCTGCGCGAGCACCGGCCGTTTGTCGGCAGGGCGCATCCGCAGCAGATGATGGTCGACCGTGCGGGGAGCTGTCGCGGTGCCCACGGCGCCGGTGGTCCCGTCGGCGTCCGGGAGGGGGCGGGCCGGATCCTGTTGTTCCGCACCGGAAACAGCCCCCTCCTTCCCTTGCTGCGCCGGCACCGTGTGCTCGAGCGTCGCGGATCCGGTGGGGCCCGTCGACGAGCCGTCCGGGGCGGGCGCTGCGCCCGCCCCGATCTCGTGGCGAACGGGGTCGGTGAGGTAGTCGGTGACCAGCGCGTCGACCGCGCCGTCGAGAGTGGCCGAGAACAACAGGTGCCGGCAGTCGCCGGGCAGCCGGTCCAGGATCTCGCGCACCTGGTCGATGAATCCGAGCTGCGCCATATGGTCGGCTTCGTCGATCGCGACGATCGTGACCGCGCCCATACCGACCGCTCCCTGGGCGATCAGGTCGGTGAGGCGGCCGGGCGTGGCGATCAGCAGGTCCACCCCGCGCGCCAGCCGATCGATCTGACGTTTGATCGGCATTCCGCCCACGACTGCGGCGGTGCGCAGTCCCAGTGACAACGCCGGCTCGTCGAGCACCCGCTCGATCTGCACCGCCAACTCACGGGTCGGAGCCAGAATCACGGCCCGCGGTCGCTTCGGTGCGGAGGCGCCGCGGCGCAAGCGCACCAGCATCGGCAATCCGAATGCGAGCGTCTTCCCGGAACCGGTGGCGGCACGCCCCAGCACATCTCGTCCGGCGAGCACATCGGGGATCGTCGCGGCCTGAATGGGGAACGCGGTGTGCAGGCCGCCGCGGCGCAACGCCTGCACCAGTTCCACGGGGAGCCCGAGTTCGGAGAACGGGGGACCCATGCCTGTCCCGGGTCCCTCCGGACCAGGCGGTGCACTGTCGGTGGGACGGCGATTCCCGGACGAGGATCCGTGCTTGTGGTCCGGCGCAGGTGCCGGGGTGGCGCCGGTTCGGTCGGCAGCGGGTGCGGGACGACCACGCCCCGTACGTGGCGGTTGCGAGGTACGGTCCACGGCGCCTGCGCGCCCGGCGCCGCGGCCGTGCGGAGGCCGTCCGCGGCGGGAAGCAGACCGGCCCGATCTTCCGCGTGCTTGTCCGGACTCAGGCACGAAGCAGCCGGTTCAGCTCGACCAGCCACGGGATCGCGACCGCGAGGGTGGGCACGACGAGCAGCGCCGCCGCCGTCACATAAGCGGCTGTCGCGATGCGCAGATCGCCCAGTGGTCCGGTCAGACGTTGAATGCGGATCAGGGTGCTGGGCCCGCCGGCCGCCATGGCACCCTGCGGCGCGGCGGAACTCGAGCATGCCACCAGAGCACGGGCCAGCGGTGCCGGTCCGGTGACCTTCACCGCGGAGTCGTCGGCGAGCAGTTCGATCAGCAATTTCACCGAGTCCAGTGCCGACTTGCTGCGCACGATCCGGGGGAAGGCCTCGTGTGCGGCGGTGAACGCCTCCAGTACCAGGTCGTGGCGGGCACGCAGATGGGAACTCTCGTGGCTGACGATCGCCGTCAGTTCGGCGCGCGTCAGATTCGCGAAGGTGCCCTGGCTCAGGACCACACGCCGACGCAGGCCGGGCAGGCAATAGGCGATCGGCTCGGCCGCGGCGAGCACCCGGATATCCGCGGCCCGGGTGCCGGCCAGTGGCGCCGTCGCCAGCAGTTCACCGCGGTCCGGGTCGGCGGTCTGGTCGAGCAGGTCGACCAGCATGCGGTGGCGGGCGCGGCGGCGGCGAGTGTGCACACCGACCCGGAGCACGGCCCAGATCAGCCGGGCGCCGACCAGCAGGGTCAGGGCGAACACGACGACGTAGATCAGCCACAGCACCAGGCCCAGCGCATCGATCTCCTTGGTGGGAGAGGTGGTGGGGCGGCCGTCGGGGCCGGGAACCAGCAGCAGGCTCGCGATGGCCAGACCGGATCCGAAGGCCGACAGCACCGCGGCGAGGGCGACTGCCTGCCACAGCACCAGCGCCGCGCGCGGGGTCCGGTAGGTCCAGGTGGCTCGACCGAGCAGAGCCGGGACCGGTCCCGCCAAAAGCAAGGCGAGACCGGCGAATACCGGCGCTGTTGCGTTCATACTCAGCTCACTGCGTTGTGGGGCCAGGACCCGAGATCGCGGCGCCGGAGAGCGCCGCGCAGCAGCTACTGCGGCGGGGCGACTCCGTTGTCGTCGGACGCGGTGTTCTCGTCGTCGGACGGAGCGGGCGCGGCCTCGGTTGCTTCGAGCTTAGCGAGTGCATCGCGGAGTGCGGCAGCCTCGTCCTTGCCGACCTGCTCGACGAAGTGTACGAGCGCGGCGCGGCGGGAGCCGACCTCGTCGGCCTGTTGCAATGCATCGAACATCAGGCTGGCGACGAGTTCGTCACGAGTGTGTACGGGGACGTACCGATGTGCCCGGTCGTCGCGCTGCTGCACCACCAGATTCTTCTTCGCGAGTCGCTGCAGCACCGTCATCACAGTGGTGTACGCGAGTTCACGGTGTGCGGCGAGGGCTTCGTGGACCTGCCGGACGGTCTGCGGTTGATCGGCCGACCACAACTGGTCCATAACCGCTTTCTCGAGTTCACCAAGTCCTGCCATTCCTCCAGTTTACGGAGTCAACGACACAAAGGCGTACTACAAATCGTCGTAACCGGCCGGTAGCTGTGTGGGATTTTTCATAGCCCTGACCGGGAACTTTCCCCGGCGTTCGCACCGCGTGGCCCGCCGACCGCGCCGATCACGTGCCGGGAACCGATCGGCACGATCATCGGGCGCTCCGACACCGGATCGGTGTGTACTTCGGCCCGCAGGCCGAATACCGAGCTCAGCAGGTCGGCGTCGATGATGTCGTCGGGTGCCCCCTGGGCGACGATGCGTCCGTCGCGCATCACCACGAGCCGATCGCTGTAGCGGATGGCCAGGTTGAGGTCGTGCAGCACCATCACCACGGTCCGGCCCAGATCGTCGTGCAGGCGGTCGACCAGATCGAGCACCTCGAGCGAATGGGCGAGATCCAGATACGTGGTGGGCTCGTCGAGCAGGAGGATATCGGTGCCCTGCGCGAGCGCCATCGAGATCCACGCTCGCTGCCGTTGCCCACCGGACAGTTCGTCCAGGGTGCGGTCGGCCAGATCCGACACCCCGGTCTGGGCCAGGGCTCGCGCCACCTCGGTCTCGTCGTCGCCCGACCACTGCCGCAGCCAGGACTGGTGTGGGTGGCGTCCCCGTGCGACCAGGTCGGCCACGGTAAGCCCCTCGGGTGCGACCGGAGTCTGGGGCAGCATTCCGACGATGCGGGCCACCTCACGGGTCTTCATGGTGGCGATCGCCTTGCCGTCCAGCAGGACCCGGCCGGAATTCGGGCGCAGCAGTCGTCCCAGGCCACGCAGCAGTGTCGACTTTCCGCAGCCGTTGGGGCCGATGACCGTGGTGATCAGCCCCGGCTCGATGTCGACGCTGAGTCCGTCGACGATGGCGCGCCCGCCGTATCCGAGGGTGATGTCCTGGGCGGCGAGCTGGTGGGCGGTATCCGGGGTTCGGGTGGTCACAGTGTCGCCTTCCGGTTCACGCGTATCAGCAGCAGCAACAGGAACGGGCCGCCGAATGCGGCGGTGAGCAGGCCGACCGGAAGGTCGACGGGTACCACGGTGCGGGCGGCCACATCGGCCGCGATCACGATCACCGCGCCGGTCAGCGCGGCCCCGAGGATCGGCTCACCGGGGGTGCGCAGCAGCCGCCGCGCGATCTGAGGTGCGGCGAGCCCGACGAAAACCAGGGGACCGACCGCGGCGGTGGCCAGTGCGGCCGCCGCGACTGCCGCGCCGATCAGCACCAGCTGCTGGGTCTGCAACCGAACTCCGAGCGCGCGGGTGGTGTCGGTGCCGAATCGCAGCGCGGCCAGGCTGCGGGCGGAGCCGAGGGTGATGGCGGAGACCACGGTCAGTCCGGCGATGGCCGCGGCGGCCCGGGTCCAGTTGGTGCCGTCGAGCGATCCGGTCAGCCACAGTTGCGCCCGGGAGGCGTCGGTCAGGCTCGCCCGGGTGAGCAGCCAGTTGATGCCGGCGAGCAGAAATGCGTTGACGCCGATGCCGATCAGAATGAACCGCATGCCGCTGAGCCCGGTATCGCCACCACGGTTGCGGCCGAGGGCGAGCGCGGCGATGAGTGCGGCGGTGCCCAGGCCGCCGGCCAGCGCGGCCAGCGGAACCCCGAGGGTGGCGACGATTCCGGTCGCGGTCCCACCGGCGCCGGCGATGACCGCGACGGCGGCGAAACTCGCACCCGAGGTGATGCCGAGCAGATCGGGGCTGGCCAACGGGTTGTGCAGGATCGACTGGGTGACCGCGCCCGCGATGCCCAGGGCGGCGCCGGCGACCAGTGCCGTGACCGCGCGCGGCAGCCGCGACTGCATGATCACGTAGCGCTGGGAGCGGCTGCCGCCGCCGGTCAGCACGTCCACGACGCGATCGAGTGCGATGTGGTAGTCGCCGACGGAGATGTCCAGCGCGAACAGCATCACCACGGCGAGTGCGAGTGCGACGACGGCTACCAGAACCCGAACTCGCAGCACCGCCGACATTCCGGCGAAGCGGATGGCGGGCCGGACCCGGGGGAGCAGTTCGGTACCGGGCCGGACCGTGGTCTCGGCCGCCTCGGCGGTTTCGGGGCGGTTCACAGTTCTGCCACCTTCCGCCGGCGCACCAGGGCGATGAAGCAGGGGGCGCCGATCGCCGCCAGGACGATTCCGGCCTGGACCTCACCCGGTGGGGCCACCACTCGGCCGAGCACGTCCGCGAGTAGCAGGACGATGGCACCGAGCAGGCCGGAGTAGGGGATCAGCCAGCGATGATCGGGTCCGGCGATCATGCGACCCAGATGCGGCACCACCAGGCCCAGGAATGCGATCGGGCCGACCGCTGCGGTCGCGGCACCGGTGAGCAGCACCACCGCGGCCAGCCCGATCGCGCGGTTGCGGGCGATGTTCACTCCGAGACCGCGGGCGACGTCCTCACCCAGCCCGATGGCGTTGAGGCCGGGTGCGGCCAGGATCGCCAGGACGATTCCGCCCACGATGAAGGGCGTGATCTGCGCGGCGACCGCGGGGTCGTGTCCGGCGGGGGTGCCGACCACCCAGAAGCGATACGTGTCCAGGGAGGTGGGATCGAGCAGCAGGACGGCATTGGTCAGCGCCTGCAGCAGTGCGGTGACGGCCGTGCCCGCCAGCACCAGTGTCAGCGGCGTCGACCGACCCCCACCGGCGGCGGAGGCGGCGAACACGACCACCCCGGCGATCAGTGCACCGGCGAAGGCGAACCAGATGTATTGACTCGGCTGGGTGAGAGCGAACAGGTGCACCCCGAGCACGGCGAGGAAGGCCGCGCCCGCGTTGAGGCCCAGCAGGCCTGCATCGGCGAGCGGATTGCGGGTGTAGCCCTGGATCAGCGCGCCGGCGATTCCCAGTGCGGCACCGGTCAGGACCGCCAGAATAGTTCGGGGCAGGCGCAATTCGCGCACGATCTGCGCGGCCTGACCGTCGGCGGGACAGGTGAAGGGCAACCCGTCCGCGCAGGTGACGGCGTGTAGTACCGCGGCGGGTGACAATGCCTTCGCGCCGATGGCGAGACCGGCGACGACGGCGATCAACAGCACTCCGGTGAGGAATGCCAGGCCGCCCGCGCGGCGGGTGGTGGTGACGGCTGCGGACACGGCGGCGGGCTACTCCTGGGTGACGCGTTTCATGATTGTACGGCTCTTCGAGTCTGGTAAGCCTAACCTATCTTTCATTGCCGACCGTAACGCCGAACGTTGAGGGGGTTCGATGTCCGAACCAGTGACGATATTCCCGGCTCGTGATCCGGAGCCGTCATTCGATCAGATAAGCGTCCGGCTGCGCGCGCTGCAGCCCGGTCATCCGCGCGTCTATGCGATGGCTGCGATGGCCGATCAGGGCCGTCGTCGCTGGTGGCGGCTGGCCGACGGCGCACGGGAGGGGCGCATCGAGGTGATGTACCGCCGGCATGCGGCAGAGATGGCCAGTGCAGAGATGGCGGCCGAGGTCGTGGCGACCGCCTTGATCCACGCCGTGGTCGGGCGAGTGGTGGCACTGCTCGTCTGTGACAACCGGGCCTGGGATCCGGGACTGGAGAATCTGTGGATCCACACCGACAACGACGGCGGCGTGGACTGGGCGGGCCTGTCCGACACCACCGTTCGTGTTGTCGACGGCGACCCGCTGGCCGGTCGGCCGGGCGTGGTGACGCTGCCGTGTGATCGGGCCCTGCAGGTCTGGCTGGCGCACCGCTGCGAAACGGCGCTGACCATGGTGAGTGAGTCGCTGGCACGATGTGCCGGCCTGAGCCGGGCGCGCTTCTGGGCGCTGGTCGGGGAAACCGTCGTGGGTGCGGCGACCTACGTGCCGGAACTGGCGCGGACCGCAGCCGATACCGGGACCGAACGGGGTCAGGCTCTGCTGGCCGCATTCGCCGATCACGGATTGCCGGTGCGTCGCTCTTGCTTAGTTAGGTAAGCCTCGCCTACACTCTGAATCGGCGTCAGGATCGAGCGAGAGTCCCGAGGGCTGCGGTCGACTCCCCGATCCCCTGCCCGCGGCGGGCCCTTTGTCACGGAGGGCCCGCCGCGTCGTTTTCCCTGCATGCAAGTCTGCACGTTCTGCACCCTTGCATGCGGTGCGGATCGATACGACGATGCCCGGCTCCCGTCTGCGGAGGGGAACCGGGCATCGTCGTATCCACGGAGCCGGAGGTGCTCGTTTCGGGCCGCCGTCTCGTGCGGGCGCGACTAGTGCGTGGCCGCGAAACCGGTGCGCAGATCGGCGAGGATGTCCTCGATTCCCTCGATGCCGACCGCCAGGCGAACCAGGCCCGGGGTGACGCCCGCGCTCAGCTGCTCGTCCGGGGCCAGCTGGGAGTGCGTGGTCGAGGCCGGGTGGATGACCAGCGAACGCACGTCGCCGATATTGGCCACGTGGCTGTGCAGGGTCAGGGCGTCGACGAATTTCTTGCCCGCGTCCACACCGCCGGCGAGCTCGAACGCGATGATGGCACCCGTCCCCTTGGGGGCGAGTTCACGGCCACGCTCGTACCAGGGCGAGGACGGCAGCCCCGCGAAGGAGACGCTGGTGACCTCGGGCTGCTGGGTGAGGAACTCGGCGACCGCCTGCGCGTTGGAGACGTGACGTTCCATCCGCAGACTGAGTGTCTCGAGGCCCTGGCCGATCAGGAAGGCATTGAACGGGGCCACGGCGGCACCCATATCGCGCAGCAGTTGCACCCGTGCCTTGAGTGCGTAGGCCGGTGCGCCCAGATCGGCGAACACCGCACCGTGGTAGCTCGGATCGGGAGTGGTGAAACCGGGGAAGCGGGCGTTGCCCTGTTCGTCGGTGACGCGCCAGTCGAAGGTGCCGCCGTCGACGATCGCTCCGGCGATCGCCGTGCCGTGGCCGCCGAGGTACTTCGTCGCCGAATGGACGACCACGTCCGCGCCGTGCTTCAGCGGCTGGATCAGATACGGCGTCGGGACGGTGTTGTCCACGATGAGTGGCACCCCGGCGGCGTGTGCGACGGCCGACAGGCCGGGCAGGTCCAGGATGTGGCTCTGCGGGTTCGAGACCGTCTCGCCGTAGAACGCCTTGGTGTTCGGGCGCACCGCGGCGCGCCACTGCTCCAGATCGTCGGGATCTTCGACGAACGAGACCTCGATGCCCAGCTTCGGCAGCGTGTAGTGGAGCAGGTTGAAGGTGCCGCCGTAGAGCCGCGGGCTGGCGACGATGTGATCCCCGGCGCCGGCGATATTGAGGATCGCGACGGTCTCGGCGGCCTGTCCCGACGCGAGCAGCAGCGCTGCCACACCGCCCTCCAGTGCTGCGATGCGCTGTTCGACCGCGTCCTGGGTCGGGTTCATGATGCGGGTGTAAATATTGCCCGGCTCCGCCAGCCCGAACAGTGCCGCCGCGTGTTCGGTGTCGCGGAAGGTGTACGAGGTGGTCTGGTAGATCGGCAGCGCACGAGCGTTGGTGGTGCCGTCGGGGACCTGACCGACGTGGACCTGTTTGGTTTCGAAGCTCCAGGCCTGCGTCGGATCGGTCGGCTCGGCGGAGTCGGTCATCTGTTCTGCTCCAAGTGTCGATGGAAGGGCGAGTAGCGGCGGCGGCCGCCGCTCCGGCAGCCGCAGCCGCCACCGTATGTCCGGCGGGTGCCGACAGGCGAGATTTGCGCTCGCTGTGAGCGTAATCATAGCCGCGCCGGATAACGGACATAACGCAGTGTGGTGCAAGGGCTTTCGAGGTGGTATGGCGGTATGCCGGTCGATTACTCCCCGGACACGGGCTGCGCTGCGGGTAGCACCTCGCGGTGATACCGGCGTACCCATCGGTATCGAGGTCGTGTAAGTGTTCTTCTATGACACAGCACGACCGGTTCGAGGAGGGCTCGCTGGCGAATGTCACGCCCGAGCAGATGACGCAGTACAGCGAGGGGACCTTCAGCGATCTGATCGGCCTGAAATACACCGAGGTCGGGCCGGACCGAGTGGTCGGCGAATGGGTGGTGTCGCCGCAGCTGCACCAGCCCGCCGGCATCGTCAACGGAGGGGTGTACTGCACCGTCATCGAAACCCTCGCCAGCGTGGGCGGCGGTGTCTGGTTCGCCGATCGCGGTCATGTGGTCGGAGTCAACAACAACACCGATTTCCTGCGTGCGGTGCGTGAGGGCGCGCTGCGCGGTGTGGCGACCCCGGTGCATCAGGGGCGCTCGCAGCAGTTGTGGCAGGTGCACATCACCGACGACGAGGATCGGCTCGTCGCCCGGGGACAGGTACGCCTGCAAAATCTGGCCGCACCGGAATAGCGGCGCGCGCAGGTCGGCCCACTCGCACGATCGCGGTGGCAGACTGGCCGCTATGACGGATTCCGAATGGGGCACGGTCGATCGCTATCTGGTGGACACGCTGATCGGAGACGGTGATACCGATGTGGCGCGGGCCAACTCCGAGTCGGGTCTGCCCGCGATCGACGTGTCGCCGCCGCAGGGCAAGTTCCTGCATCTGATCGCGCTGACCGCCCGGGCGCGCCGGGTGCTGGAGATCGGGACCCTGGGCGGGTACAGCACCCTGTGGCTGGCGCGCGCGGTGGGACCGCAGGGGCGCGTGGTCACCCTGGAATTCGATGCGCATCATGCCGAGGTGGCGCGGGCGAATCTGGACCGCAAGGGCGTCGGGGAGCGGGTGGAGATTCGGATCGGCGCCGCGCTGGACGTCCTGCCGGGAGTCGAACAGGACAATCCCGAACCGTTCGACCTGGTATTCATCGATGCCGACAAGATCAACAATGCCGAGTACGTGCGATGGGCGCTACGCCTGACCCGACCGGGTTCGGTCGTCATCGTCGACAACGTGGTGCGTCGGGGTGCCCTCGCCGGCGGCGATCCGGACGATCCGGGGGTACGCGGCGCCCGGGAGGCCTTGCAGGTACTCGCCGCCGAACCCCGGCTGGACGCCACGGTCCTGCAGACCGTCGGTGGCAAGGGCTGGGACGGATTCGCCTACGCGGTAGTCGTGGCCGACTAGGCAGACGACGCGACCGCCGGGGAGTTCGTGGCGGTCAGGGGCGGCCGAAGGCCATCAGGGCGAGGGAGGCGCCGACCGGATCGGCGATCACGGCGAGCCGGGACGGACCGGGATTGTCGTGCGGCGGCCGGATCAACGCACCACCCAGTTCGACGGCGCGCGCAGCGGCCGCATCGCAGTCGGGCACGTGGATCGTCAGTTCCCACGCCGGAGCAGGCTCGCCCGGCTGGGCCCTGGCGGCACCGCCGAATTCACGTTCACCGGCCTCGGTGCTCAGCGCCTGATAGGGGGCCTCGGTCGAGGTCTCCCAGGCGGCGTCGGTGTAGTGCCAACCGAGCACGAGTGAGTAGTGCGCCATCGCTCCCGCCGGAGCGCCGGGTGCCGCGTACTGCACCCAGCACGGGTTGTTCGGTTGTGACCAGCGCTCGGTGCCTGGATGCGCGATGAGACGGGCGATGCCGTACGGTGCGCCGTCCGGGTCGGCGAGGAGTGCGAACTCGAGCCGATCCGGCACGGTCGTCGCTGCGGTGACGACCGCTGCGCCGTCGGCCACCGCGGTCTCGATCGTTCCGGAGACGTCCGCCACCGCGAAATAGGGCAGCCACCGGGCGGGCTGGGTGCCGCCGTCCGGTGTCGCAGCCGTGGTGATTCCTGCGACCGGAGCCGAATCCTGTCGCAGCAGTGTGTAGTTCGCGTGCGCGGGGCCGGTGTCGGTGGGCGACCAGCCGAACAGGTCGCGGTAGAACTGGGCGCTCACCTCGATATCGGGACTGGTTACGTCGAACCAGCAGGGTGCTCCCGGGACGAAGGACGGGGTCATCGGCGTCTCCTCGGTGTCGATTCGGTGCGGTCGCGCAGGTGACGGGATCAGTGGTGCCCGTCGCCGTATGGACGACGCCGAGTGTGCCGATTCATCGGTGCGAGCGGTGGTCGGCGCGCCGCTGCCACCCGGACCTCGGATCAGTGTGGTCGATCCGGTGTGCTCGTCCGGCTGCGTGCGGCGAATCCGTCACACATCGCCGACAACCCCGACCGCAGTTGCCGGACCGGGTCGAGCAGATCGCCGAGGCCGGTTCCTTCGAGCGGGGCGAGTGCCGCGGGGCTGGGGCGGCGCGGGGTGCCTTCCAGCAGTGCGGTCAATCCGGAGGATTCGTCGTGCTCGTCCACCCGTGCGGCCAGCATCGCGGCGCTGACCTGTTGCAATGCGACACCGGCGATATAGCTCCAGACTTCGAGCCCCATGGCGACGGCTTCGCGGTGATCGTCGGTCAGTTCCAGCAGTCCCTCGGTCAGCCAGGCCAGGCACGCCAGGCTGTGCGGGCCGAAGTTGTACCGTGGCACCGCGAAGGTGAACAGCACCCACGGGTGTAGCCGGTAGAGCTGCCAGTCGATCTCGGCTGCGGTGTCCACGCGGTCGCGCCAGGTCCAGCCGGGCTCCGGCTCCGGGTAGGGGTAGCGGCCGGCGATCTCATCGGTCATATCCGCCAGCAGTGCGTCCTTGTTCGGCACGTGGCGATACAGCGACATCGCACCGACGCCCAACCGGTCGGCGATGCGACGCATCGACAGTCCCTCGATACCGTCCCGGTCGGCCAGTTCGATGGCGGTGTCGACGATGGCCGCCCGGGTCAGCCGCTCGGTGGATGGGCGGTGCGCAGCGGAGCGGGAATGGCTCGGCATAGGAAGTCGTTTTCCTTTCGGCGACTGGGTGCGTACGCTGTACTCCGGTCGCGTACGACGTACGCACGAGGAGAAGGATAGGTGATGAACGGCACGGAGACTCCGCGGCGGGCCTGGCTGGGGTTGGCGGTACTGGTCCTCCCGGTACTACTGGTGTCGATCGACATGTCGGCGCTGTATCTGGCGATGCCGACGCTCACCGAACATCTGGATCCCACTGCCCAGCAGCAGTTGTGGATTCTCGACATCTACGGCTTCATGATCGCCGGACTGCTCATCACCATGGGCAATCTCGGTGACCTCATCGGCCGCCGCACCATTCTGCTCGGCGGTGCGGCGATATTCGGAATCGCCTCGCTGCTGGCGGCTTTCGCGCCCAGCGCGGGCGTACTCATCGCGGCGCGAGCACTGATGGGGCTCGGTGGTGCGACGCTGCTGCCCTCCAGCCTGGCGCTGATTTCGAGCCTGTTTCCCGAGGCGCGGGCGCGCGGTACCGCGATCGGGATCTGGACCGCGTTCTTCGCCGGTGGTTCGGCCGTCGGGCCGGTGGTCGGCGGCCTGCTGCTGCACAAGTTCTGGTGGGGCTCGATCTTCCTGATCAACACGCCGGTGCTGCTGATCCTGCTGGTGGCCGGACCCCTACTGCTGCCCGAGCACCGTTCGGCGGGGCGCGGTCCGCTGGATCCGGTGTCGGTGGTCCTGTCGATCGGCGGCATCCTGCCGCTGGTGTACGCGGTGAAGCGTGCGGCCGCCGAGGGAATCGATACCGTCTCGGTGGTACTCGCGGTGGTCGGTGTCGTGGTGCTGGTGGTGTTCGTGCGCCGCCAGCGGGTGCTGGCCGAACCGCTGCTGGATCTGAGTCTGTTCCGGCGCGGCCTGTTCCGGGTGGCCGTCGGCTCGTCCACCGTGGGCATGATGTCGCTGGCCGGAATGAGCTATCTGACCAGTATCTATCTGCAGTCGGTCGTCGGACGCGACGTCCTGGGCGCGGCACTGCTGGGCATTCCGGCGGCGGTGGCGGTGTTCGTCTGCTCGATGGGCGGTGCGCGGGTGGCCGGCCGGCTCGGTACGCGTGCGGCGTTCGTTCTGGCATTGTGCGCGGCGGCCGTCGGCAACCTGATGCTGCTCGGTATCGGGGTGGACGGTGGGATCGGCTGGTACGTAGCGGGTTCCACGATTGCCGGTCTCGGGTACGGCATCGTGTTCACGCTGGTATCCGAGGTCGCGGTGGCCTCGGTACCGCCCGAACGGGCCGGCTCCGCGGTCGGCGTGTCCGAGACCAGTTTCGAGCTCGGCAATGCGCTGGGTCTAGCCTTGCTCGGTTCCCTGGCCGCGCTCGTGTTCCGTTCGGGCGGCGACTTCGCGGATACGCTCGGTGAGACGATCGTGCGCCACGACGGTGACCCGGCGGCAGTGCACGCGGCACAGACCTCCTTCGTCGACGGTCTGCATGCTGCAGTGGGCACGGGCGCGGCGCTGTTGTTGCTGATGGCGGTCGCCGTCATAGCCTTGCGCGGCCGGAGTCCGGAGGAACAGCACGAGCTGCAATCCAGCACGGCGGCCACGCACTGACTCGGCGTGGGCCCGCGCGCCGTGGGCCACGGACTCGGCACCGGGATGTCGGCGGTGGCCGTAGGGGCTCGGCAGCGGACCGCGGTGTGCGCCCGCTGCCTAGTGGGTCGGTCAGCCCGCCTGCGGGCGGGTACTGCCTGCCGGCGCGGATTCGCCGGTGGGTGTCTCGCTCGCAGTGTCCGATCCGTCCGTGGCGTCGGCCGGTGGTGTCTCGGCGGCGGCTGGTTCGGCCGCAGTAGCGGCAGGCACGGTGGCTGACTTGTGCCGGGCGGCAGGTGTGTCGCCGGCGGCGGTGCGCTCCGGCTCGGCCCGGCCCCCGTTTCCGTTCATCGCTTCGAGGGCGAGCCGGGCGAAGACCCACTGCTCGGTGGCGGCCATCTGACCGCGGTGCCGGCCCAGGAAGGCGACGAACCACTGGAACACGGTGACGGTGCGGCTGCGGTAGCCGATCAGGTAGTACAGGTGCAGCACCAGCCAGACCAGCCAGGCGATGAAGCCGCTGAACTCGAGCTTGCCGATCTGGCAGACCGCATTGAACCGCGACACCGTCGCCATGCTGCCCTTGTTGAAGTACTTGAACGGCGGGCGCTGCTGCGGCGTCTGCTTACCGGCGACCTCGGCCTTGAGTTGTTTGGCGGCGTAGGTGGCACCCTGAATAGCGCCCTGTGCCTGACCGGGCACCCCGGGCACCGACATGAGATCACCGACCACGAAGACGTTCGGATGGCCCTTGATCGTGAGATCGGGTTCGACGACGACCCTGCCGGCGCGGTCGGTTTCGGTGCCCTCGGACCGGTCGGCCAGCATCTTGCCCAGCTCGCTGGCCTGCACGCCGGCCGACCACACCTTGCACGCCGCCTCGATGCGCCGCTGACTGCCGTCCTTGTTCTTGACGGTGACGCCGCGCGCGTCGACATCGGTGACCATGGCGTCGAGCTGGATCTCCACGCCCATCTTCTCGAGCCGTTCCTGGGCCTTGCGGCCGAGTTTGGGCCCCATCGGTGCGAGTACCGCGCCTGCACCCTCGACCAGCAACACCCGGGCATCGCGTGGATCGATGTTGCGGAAGGTGCCGACCAGAGTGCGATCGGCGAGTTCGGCGATCTGCCCGGCCAGTTCCACCCCGGTCGGGCCGGCACCCACCACCACGAAGGTGAGGAAGCGGTCGCGTTCTTCCTGGGTCCGTGCCAGTTCGGCCTCTTCGAACGAGCCGAGAATGCGCGCCCGCAACTCCAGCGCGTCGTCGATGGTCTTCATGCCCGGCGCGTGGGTGGCGAAGTGGTCGTTGCCGAAATACGACTGCTGGGCGCCGGTGGCGACGATCAGGCTGTCGAAAGGGGTGACCGTGTCCTGGTTGAGCAGTTCGGAGGTCACTGTCTTGTTCACCAGGTCGATATCGTGGACCTCGCCGAGGATCACCTGCGTGTTGTGATGTTTGCGCAGCACGATCCGGGTAGCGGGGGCGATCTCGCCGGTGGACAGGATGCCGGTAGCGACCTGATAGAGCAGCGGCTGGAACAGATGCGTGGAGGTCTTGGAGATCAGGACGACGTCGACGTTGTCGTGCTCGAGATGTTTGCACGCGAACAAGCCGCCGAAGCCGGACCCGATCACCACCACGCGGTGGCGTCGTTTCTCGACAGATTCGGTTCCCATCAGCGCTCCTCGCCGGACGTTCGGGGGCTACGACAGGGTCAACGGTAGTCGGCTACCTGAGCGCAAGTCACGGCGAACGCCGAATATCGGCGCGTCCGCACCCCGTGCAGGGCGGCGGTGCCGGCGAGGCAGGTCGTGATCACTGCGGTGTCGGGACCAGCGGTCCGGTGAGCCGGTCTCCGCCGACGCTGTCCACGGTGGGCCACAGGAAGGCTGCCAGCTGGTCGACGAATTCGGTGCGCGAACGGGTCGGTTCCCGGGCCCATGCCTCCGCCGACATCAGTACGGCTCCCACGGTTGCGGTCGCCCAGATCCGCGCCGGTGCCGGGTCGGCGTCCAGGCGACGCAGAATAGTGTCGAAAATCGCGGTGGCCCACTCGGATACCCGAGTGAAGAACGGCCGGTGCTCGGTGTCGCCGCTTTCGAGTCGTTGCATCAGCACCTGGTGCAGATTCGGGTTGGTGTCGACGAAAACGCACATCAGCATGATCACCTCGCGCATCAGTTGCCGGGCCGGCAACGGCTGGGCGAGCAGACGGTCCGCGGCGCAGATGATGGCATTCATATGGCGTTCGGCGAGGGCGTCGATCAGTGCCGGTAGATCGGCAAAGGCCGCGTACACCGCCGTCCGGGCATATCCGGCCTCGGCGGCGATCTGGGCGATGGTCATCCGGGAACCGGAGGCGCCGACGGCCCGCTCGGCGGCGTCGAGTATCTCCGCCCGGCGTTGCTGCGGATCGCGGGGTGGGCCCGGCGGACGGCCGGGACGCCGGGCAGATCCGGTTCCCACCGCTGTGTCTGTTGTCACAGCGCGATTCTACCTCTAATGTACAAGGTGTACTTTCCTTGCGGTCACATCGTCGTGTGACCGTCGTGTACGGGAGGCTTCAGCCATGGTCAGTGTCGACCCGCGTCCCGCAGTGACCGAGCGGGAGAACCTCGGCATCATCGAAATCCCGGACCGGCACCCGGTCGACCGGGTGTTGCGGCTGCTGCCCGCCCACGAAGAGGTGCTGGCCACCCCGCCGCCGGACAGTACGGCGGTCGCGGTGCGGGGAGATTCGGGACTGCCGTTGCTCGGGCGCAGCCTGCAGTTCCTGCGCTGGGGCCCGGCGGAGATGACCGACCGCTACCGCCGCTACGGGGCTGTCAGCTACAACAAGTCCTTCGGTGTGGACCGTGTCATGGTTGCCGGGCCCCAGGCGGTGGACGAGGTGCTGGGCAAGCGCCGCAACGATTTCGGGCAGGGCTGGGATCTGCTGATCGGCTCGTTCTTCCGCCGGGGCCTGTTGCTGCTCGAATTCTCCGAGCACATGTTCCACCGTCGCATCATGCAGCAGGCGTTCACCAGGGAACGCCTGGAATCGCATCTGGCACACCTGAGCCCGGCGGTGGAGGCGGCGGTGGGACGCTGGGCTGCGGACGGCACCCGCAGTCTGCGCCTGTACCCGACGGTGAAGGATCTCACTCTCGAGCTAGCCACCGAGACGTTCATGGGCGTCGACGCCGGACCGGAGCGGCAGCGGCTGGGCCGGGCATTCCTCGATTGCACGCATGCACCGCTGGCCATGATCCGCTATCCGGTGCCGGGCGGAGCCTGGCGTGCGGGCCTGCGCGGCCGCAAGGTACTCGAGCAGTACTTCACCGCGATGCTGCCGAGTAAACGCCGTGATGCGGGGGCGGACTTCTTCTCGGCGCTGTGCCACGCCCGTACCGAGGACGGGGATACGTTCTCCGACGCCGACGTGGTCAATCACATGATCTTCCTGATCATGGCTGCCCACGACACGACGACCACCACCGCCACGGCGGTCGCCTATTACCTGGGGCGCCATCCCGACTGGCAGGAGCGGGTGCGGGCCGAGGCGCAGGCGGTGTTGGCGGACTTGGACGGAGCCCCGCCGACGATTGCGGATCTGGACCGGCTGCGCGATCTCGAGCTGGTGATCAAGGAGAGTCTGCGGCTGGTCCCGCCGGTGCCCGGACTGGTCCGCCGGGCAGTCCGCGATACCGAGTTGGCCGGGTACTACATCCCGGCGGGCACCCACGTCGACGTTGCCTACGCTGTCAACCACATGCTGCCCGAATTGTGGTCGCACCCCACGCGTTTCGACCCCGAGCGGTTCTCCGAGGAGCGGCGGGAGGACAAGTCCCACCGCTTGGCCTGGATGCCGTTCGGCGCGGGCGCGCACAAATGTATCGGCATGCACTTCGGCACCCTCGAGGTGAAGGTCGTCCTGGCCGCGATGCTGCGCACCTTCCGGTGGCAGGTCCCGCGGGACTATCTGATGCCCTGGGGCTTCAGTACGATCCCGTTCCCGCGGGACGGCGCGCCGATGAGCCTGACCCGGCTGTGAGTGGAGCTCTCGTGTTCGTCAGCGACCGGCGAACAGCAGTTGCGCGACGTGGGTGGTGGTCTCCGAACCTTCGGTGTACCCACCCTGATCGCCGAGGGAGTTCATCACGGCCAGCGTGTAGCGCTCGCCGGGACCGGCGAAGCCGACGGAATTGACCACCCAGCCACCGTTTTCGTCCGACCAGCCGTTCTTCAGGCCGGGCTGCATCGCGT
Source organism: Nocardia vermiculata NBRC 100427 (assembly GCF_001613265.1). GTDB lineage: Bacteria > Actinomycetota > Actinomycetes > Mycobacteriales > Mycobacteriaceae > Nocardia > Nocardia vermiculata. The sequence goes on along the minus strand of NZ_BDCA01000014.1, from coordinate 34,209 downwards.
CGCCCGCACCCCACACGCCCCAGTGCTGGTTGGTGTCCACATGGCGCATGCGGTCGAGGAGATAGTTGCGGTCGTCGGGGTGCATATGGTCGAGGACGTTGTTCATCAGGCGGTCCAGATCGGCCGGGGTGCACTGCTGAAAACCCCAGTCCGGGAAGGCACGTCCATTGGCCGGGGGCTGCGGCGTGAGGCTGCTCATGCCGTTGGCGCGGAAGGCGTTGTTGAACGCCAACCGGTCCGGTCCGGCGTATTTGCTCCACAGGTAGTCGGCGGCGGCGTCGTTGGAGGTCGCCAGCATGGATTCGAGTTGCCTGCGGTCCTCGGGGGTGAGCGAGATCGCGCCGACCCGGTTGCGGTTGATCAGGTCCTCGGCGATGGCCAGCTTGATGGTCGAGGCCGTCCAGAACATGGTCTCGGCCGCGCCGTTGGCATAGGTGCCGCCGGTGACCCGGTCGCGCACCACATAGCCGGTGACACCCGGCCGGGAGGCGAGGTAGTTGTCGACGGCCGCGATACGGCTGCTCATATCGCAGTCGAGCCCGTCGCGGCAACCCTGCACCCGTAGTGGTGCGGCGGTGGCCGGGGCCGGGGTCAGCGCGGGAGCGCTCGTCATCAATGCCGCGGCGACGACGCAGGCGCCGGCGGCCAGGCGAGTGTTTCGAATTCCGCGTGACGCGGTCCGGGGATAACGCACGGTGACACACCTTAGCCATCTCCGCACCGATCGCGCACCTCTCGATCCCGTTCCGTCGGTGTGCCCGTAGTCGGAGATCGGTGCAGGTCAGCGTCTTTCGGACATGACTCGCGGGTCGTTGCAGTTCAGCGGAATGCGGAGAAGAGTTCTTCCACGCTGCGGCCGTTCAGGCGGTAGCAGTGCGCGAACGCCTCGGAATGCGCGTCGCGATCCCAGCGGTGCAGCACGACCCCGCGGCCGTAGTGCCGGGAGTTGATCAATTCCCACGTCTCGCCCGATCGCCGTACCGTGAACCCGGATCTCGGCATGAGGGGGACCACTGTCGCAGACATGACTCGAACCAGCCTTTCGATACCGCTTCTCCCGAAACCTCCCCGCACAGCACTGTGACATACGGCAGCGCGCGCAGGTGCTCGACACGCGGCGGCGAAGTGCGGACACTGCCTCCGCCGGTTCCGTTGCGCCGGAAGCGATTGTGTTGCCGAAAGTTTGGTGAGATGCTACATCTGGCGTATATGCAGTGGTGGTAGCTGGTGTTGCCGAGATTGCGGACCGTGGGCTTTGTGGGAGCGGGAGCGGATGCGGCGGACCGGGGTTGCGGTGGCCGGACACCGCCGGCGGGTTTGTAGGATCGGGCGCGCACGATATGCGCACGATATGCGAGGACGCCACCCATCGCGATCGACCGCCCGGAGCGTGAACAGAGAGGCCGAAGGTGCTGCACATCCACCGAGCGGACTCGGCGAGCACCCTCGCCGCTGCCCTCGCGACGATGCTGTCCGAACCGCTGCCGGACCCGTTCGCCACCGAGGTGGTCGCCGTCGGCGCGCACGGGGTGCAACGGTGGCTCAATCAACGGCTGTCGCAGACGCTCGGTGCGGTTGCCGGCGACGGGATCTGCGCCAACATCGATTATCCGAGCCCGGCCGCGCTGGTCGCCGCCGTCTCCGCGGCCGCAGCCGATATCGATGCCGACTCCGACCCGTGGGCGCCGCAGCGGCTGGTATGGCCCGTGCTGAACGCGCTCGACGCGGCACTCGACCAGCCGTGGGCCGGGGTGGTGGCTCGTCATCTGGGTATCGGCGCGGGCCCGGCGCAGGCTTACCGCGCCGGTCGCCGGCTGGCCACCGCCACCCATATCGCGGGCCTGTTCGATGCCTACGGCAGCACCCGGCCCTCGCTGATCACCGACTGGGCCTCCGGTGCCGACACCGACGGCTGCGGCTCCCCGCTGCCGGAGGATCTGTTGTGGCAGCCGCGGTTGTGGCGGGCGGTGCGCGAGGCCATCGGCACCCCCGCGCCGGCGCAGCGCATCGCCGCGATTCGCCACCGTCTGCGCGAGGATCCTGCGAGTATCGATCTGCCGCATCGGGTTTCGCTGTTCACACCGCATCGTCTCCCAGCCGGTCAACTCGCCGTCCTGGAGGCACTGGCCGAACATCGCGACGTGCACATCTGGCTGGCGCACCCGAGCCCGATGCTCTGGGACTCGATAGCAGCGCAGGCAGGCAGCTGCCGGGCGCACGACCCTTTGGTTGCGCCGCGCCGGCAAGCGTCGGACCCACCCGGTGCCCATCCGTTGCTCGCGGCCCTGGGCCGTGAAGTGCGGGAACTGCAGCACCGGCTGACGGCGCTCGACTCGGCCGATACCCTCCACCCGGAGGTCGGGGATCCGCGGCGTGGTGACGCAGGCGCCGGCACCCTGCTGTGGCGCCTGCAGCAGGCCGTTCGCGCGGATCGGCCGCCGTCGAGTTCCGATGCTTCCGGTCACGACGACAGCGTGCAGTTCCACGCCTGCCATGGCCCGGCGCGCCAGGTCGAGGTGCTACGCGATGTGCTGCTCGGCGTGTTCGCCCGGGACACGAGCCTCGAACCGCGCGACGTAATCGTGCTGTGCCCGGACCCCGACGGCTACGCACCACTGGTACGTGCCGCATTCGGGCAGGGCCCGGCGGCGATCGAGTACGACTCCGGCCCGGCACACGGCCTGCGGGTCCGCCCGGCCGAACGCGCTGCCGGTGCCGCGAACTCGGTCCTCACCGTGCTGGAGGATCTGCTCGCACTCGCCGAGGACCGCATCGCCGTCACCCAGGTGCTGGATCTGGCTGCGGCCGAGCCGGTGCGGTACCGCTGCGGGTTCGACGACGAGGACATCGAACGACTGCGGGAGTGGGCGACCGAAACCGGTGCCAGGTGGGCGATCGGGCAGCGACAGCGCCACGCCTTCGGCCTCGGCGACTTCGCCCAGAACACACTCAACGCTGCGGTGGATCGCATCCTGCTGGGGGTGGCGGCCGGTGAATCGGGTGCGGACTGGCTGGATCTGGCGTTGCCGCTCGACGATGTCGATTCCGGTGACGTCGCCCTGGCCGGTCGGTTCGCCGAATTCGTCGACCGGCTCGCAGTATGTGTGCGCGATCTCGGCGGGCCCACCCCGGATCAGCCGGCCGGTGCGCCGCGGCCGGCGCGGGAATGGCTGCGAGTGGTGCACCGGGCGCTGGACCTGCTCACCGACCTGCCCCCGGCGAGCGCGTGGCAGGGGGTGCAGGCGCGCCGGGAGGTAGCGACGATCCTCGAACACGGCGGCGAGACGATGCTGCGGCTGCCCGACGTGATCGCCGCGCTGCGGGCCCGGTCGCGTGCGCGTGCCCCACGCTCGAACTACCGCACCGGCGAACTCACCGTCTGCGGGCTCGCGCCGATGCGCGCGGTGCCGCATCGGGTGGTGGTGCTGCTCGGGCTCGACGACGAGGTCTTCCCGCGCCTCGGCACCGCCGGCGGCGACGATGTCACCGCACGGGCGCCCCGGGTAGGGGAACGTGACACCCGGGGCGAGGACCGCGGCATGCTGCTGGACGCGGTCCTGGCCGCGCAGGACCACCTGGTGGTGCTCTATACCGGTGCCGATCCGGTGACCGGGGCGATCCGCCCGCCGGTGACGCCGCTGGCCGAGCTGATCGATGCGGTGCGCGTACACAGCGGTGGTGAGGTCGTGCGCCGTCATCCGTTGCAGTCCTACGATCGTCGCAATTTCGAACCCGGACAGCCCTTCGGATTCGACACTCTGGCGCTGGCCGCGGCCCGTGCGGCCGCCGCCCCGGCCCAGCCGAGTCGGCTGTGGCTGCCGGGCCCGTTGCCGGCACCGGCCCGCACCGATGTGGAACTGGGGGACCTGGTGGCGTTCGCCGAACATCCGGTGCGAGCATTCCTGTGGCAGCGCCTGGGCATCCGGGTGCCCGAGGAGGACGAGGACATCGATGAGCGCCTGCCGATCGAATTGAGTGGTCTGGCCACCTGGAATATCGGTGAACGCATGCTGTCGGCCCGCCTCGACGGCGCCGATCCGGGAATGCTGCGGGCCGCCGAGTGGCGGCGCGGGACACTGCCGCCGTTCGCGCTCGGTTCGAAGGTGCTCGCCGACGTCGAGTCCACTGTCGAGCGCCTGGTGGAGGTCGCCGCGCCGCTGCGCGAGGCTCCGGCGCGGGCGGTCGATGTCGAGGTCGACCTGGGCGACGGGCGACGCCTCACCGGGACGGTCGCCGCGGTACACGACGACGCCATCGTGCGTGCCACCTACTCTCGGCTGGCACCCAAACATCGGGCGGCGGCCTGGGTGCGATTGCTGGCGCTGGGCGCTACCGAACGTCATCAGAGCTGGCGGGCGCACAGTGTCGGCCGGGGCAGGTTCGGGCGGGTGAGTTGTTCCACGCTCACCGTCCCCGCTCCGGCGCGTGCCGCCGAACTGCTGCGCGACCTCGCCGACCTCCGAGAACAGGGACTCACCGAACCCCTGCCGTTCGCACCGTCGGCGACCGCGTTGTACGCCGAACGCCGTTGTCGCGGTGCGGATCTCGACGCCGCCCGCGCGGCAGCCGCCGACGAGTTCTCCGGCGGAACCAATCGCCGCGCCTTCGGCGACCATACCGACCGCTACCTGACCTACCTGTGGGGGCCCGGGCCCTCGTTCGAGCAGTTGGAGGGCACACTGCCACAGCCCGACCGGCACGGTGAGACCACGGCGTTCGGTTCGGTGGCACGGCGGTTGTGGAATCCGTTGCTGGCCGGCGAATCCCAGGGGCAGCCATGACCGGGCAACTGACCACCACCACGCCGACCGGCTTCGGCACGGACCCGGCAACACAATTCGATCTGTGCGGGCCGCTGCCGACGGGCACCACCGTGCTGGAGGCCAGCGCAGGGACCGGGAAGACCTACGCGATCGTCGGCCTGGCCGTGCGTTTCGTGGCCGAAGGCCTGGTCGACATCTCGCAGTTGCTGCTGGTGACCTTCAGCCGGGCCGCGACCCAGGAACTGCGCGAACGCACCCGCGATCGATTCGCGACGGTGGCGGCCGCACTCGTCGATCCCGGTGCCGCCCGTGGCAGTGCCGACGAACTGATCGCCCATCTCGCCGCTGCCGGTGCCGACGAGGTGGAACGCCGCCGCGGCCGGTTGCTGGCCGCGCTGTCGGATTTCGACGCCGGCACCATCTCCACGACCCACGGTTTCTGTCAGCGCATGCTCGACGAACTCGGCATCGCCGGTGAACACGATCCGCGGGTGCGGCTCGTCGAGGGCGTCGACGAACTCGTCGGCACCGTCGCGGAAGATCTGTATCTGGCCCGCTACGCCCGCGGTGGGGCGCCGAGGCCGGTGCGCGACGCGCAATCGCTGGCCGCGGCCGCGGTCGCGGATCGTCGCGCGCGATTGGTGCCCGGCGACGAGCTCGGTGATCATCCGGCCGCGGAGGCCGCGGCGTTCGCGGCCGCCGTTCGCGCGGAAGTGGAACGGCGCAAACGGCTTTCGGGCATTCGCGACTTCGACGATCAACTGGTGCTGCTGCACGAGGTGCTGGCCGACCCCGAACACGGGGAACGCGCCTGCCGCCGGATTCGCGAACGCTTCCGCGTAACCCTGGTGGACGAATTCCAGGACACCGACCCACTGCAGTGGGACATCCTGCGCACGGCATTCCACGGCCACACCACCCTGGTGCTGGTCGGCGACCCCAAACAGGCCATCTATGCCTTCCGTGGTGCCGAGGTCCTCAGCTACCTGGACGCGGTCGCGCACGCCGGTGACCGGCGTGAACTCGACACCAATCGGCGCAGCGACGCCGGACTGCTGGCGGCGGTGCGACATCTGCTCGGCGGCGCCGCACTCGGACATCCCCGGATCACGGTGCCCGATGTCACCGCGGTGCGCCCGTACAGCCGCCTTACCGGACCGGGCGGCGCACCTGTTCCGTTGCGGCTGCGGTGTTTTCCGCGCCAGGGCGCGGGCGCATTGAACGGTAGTGGGTTCCCGGCGGTCGGTCGGCAGCGCGAGCGGGTGGCCCAGGACGTCGCGGCAGATATCGTCCGTACCCTGGAATCGGGGATCCGGATCGATCGGGGCGCGCACGACGCACATCTCGGTCCCGACCTCGGCCCCGGTGATATCGCGGTACTGGTGCGCAATCGCGCCCAGACCGATCTGGTGCGCGCGGCCCTCGACCGTGCGGGTGTGGCGTCGGTGTTGGCCGGTGGCGCCAGCGTGTTCGCCACCGGCAGCGCCACCGACTGGCTGTGGGTGCTACGCGCGCTCGAGCAGCCGCACCGCGGCGACCGGGTGCGGCTGGCGGCGACCACACCGTTATTGGGCTACTCCGCGGCCGATATCGATGCCGGCGGTCCGGATCTCGTCGGCCGGATCAGCACCCGGCTGCGGGAGGCGAACCGGATCTTCGCGCGCGCCGGATTCGCGGCGGTCTTCGATCGGCTCTGCGCGCAGTCCGAACTCGCGCCGCGTCTGCTCGCCGAACAGGGTGGCGAACGTCGGCTCACCGATCTGCGTCATCTCGCGCAACTGCTCGACGAGGTCGCCGCGCGCGAATCGCTGGGGCCGACCGCCCTCACCCGGTGGCTGGCCGATCGGGTGCGCGACCCCGCCTCCGGCACCGTGTCCGGCCGTAGCCGACGCCTGGACCGGGATTCCGCGGCCGTGCAGATCGCGACCGTCCACGCCAGTAAGGGCCTGGAGTTCCCGCTGGTCTATCTGCCGTTTGCATGGGACGGGGCGAAGAATCCGAAGCCGGCCACACTGCTGTTCCACGCGGACGGAGAGCGAATTCTCGATGTCGGTGGTCCGGAGGCTCCGGACTACGCGGCCCATCGGCGGTTGTGCGAATCCGAGGAGGCGGGGGAGGAGTTGCGGCTGCTGTATGTCGCCGTGACCCGGGCACAGTGTCAGGTCGTGGCGTGGTGGGCGCCCACCTACGGTACGGCCGCGGCGCCGCTGCACCGGATGATCCTCGGGCGCGACCCCGGCAGTGCGGAGGTGCCTGCCCGTGTAGAGGTCCCCGCCGATCCGGAAATGCTGGGGCGGCTCCAGGAATGGTCCGCCGCGGCCGGGCCCGGCCTGATCGGGATCGAACCGTTGCGCGCGCCCGACTCCGCGCGCTTGCGCACCACTCACGCACCCGGCGACTCCACCCCGCTGGCGGCGGCGAGCTTCGATCGCCGGATCGACCACGAGTGGCGACGCACCTCGTATTCGGCACTGACCGCCTCGGCGCACGAGTCGGTTCCCGGTGCGGAAGCGGTCGATACGCCCGGCGACGATCTCGGTGCCGGCACCGATGAACCGCTCACTCCCGCACCGGAAATCGATACCTCGGCGAGCGAGGAGTTCGCCGATGCGGCCCCGTCGCCGATGAACGAGCTGCCCTACGGCGCCGAATTCGGCACCCTGGTGCACGGCGTGCTGGAACTGGTCGACACCGACGCGCCGGATTTGAGCGCCGAGGTCCGCAAACGCTGTGAACATGCCGCCGCGGAGGTCATGGCCGAGCTGGATACCGTGGTGCTCGCGCGGGCGCTCGAGGCGGTGCTGCGCACCCCCTTCGATCCGGTGGCTCTGGCCGATATCCGGTCCCGGGATCGGTTGAACGAACTGGAATTCGAGCTGCCGCTGGCCGGTGGCGACGATCCGGTGGCACGGCGGGTGACGGTGCATCGGATCGGTGACCTGCTGCGCACCCACCTCGATCCCGCTGATCCGTTCGCCGAGTACGCCGACGCGGTGGATCTGCTCGACGATGTGGTGTTACGCGGCTATCTGACCGGCAGCATCGACGCCGTCCTGCGCACTGCGGGCCCGCGTTTCGTGGTCGTCGACTACAAGACGAACCGCCTCGGTACGGGGGAGCTGACGGTCGCTCACTACCGGCGCGACCGGATGGCCGAGGAGATGATGCGCTCGCACTATCCGCTGCAGGCACTGCTGTATTCCGCTGCGCTGCACCGCTATCTGCGCTGGCGGATGCCGGGCTACGATCCCGGGCTGCATCTGGGTGGCGTGCGGTATCTGTTCGTACGCGGGATGATCGGACCCGCTACGCCGCCCGGGTACGGCGTCTTCGACTGGGATCCGCCGCCGGCGCTGGTGGTCGCGCTGTCGGAGCTGCTGGCAGGAGGTGAGCCGCGGTGACCGCTATCGAGCTCGCCCAGCGGGCCACCGGCCTGCTCCGTACCTTCAACACCGCCGGTGTGGTGTCGGCGGCCGATGTGCACGTGGCGCTGCGACTGGGCCGGCTCGGCGGGGAATCCGGGGAACAGGTGCTGCTGGCTGCGGCGCTCGCGGTGCGTGCGGTGCGGTCCGGATCGGTCTGCCTGGAATTGCGGCGCATGCACGAAATCGGTGTCGATGGTGAAGGTTTCGATCTCGGTGACGAGGCGCCGATCGATCCGGCGCTGCTGCCGTGGCCGGAGGTCGAACCGTTGTGTGCGGCGTTGCGGGCCAGCCCGCTGGTCTGCGGCAGTCCCGCGGGCCCGCTGTGCCCGCTGCGGCTGGTCGATACCGCCGGTGGCCCGCTGCTGTATCTGGACCGGTACTTCCGGCAGGAACAGACGATCCGCGGGGTGCTGGCCGCCCGTGCCGAGGGACACCCCCTGGTCGACCCGGATACCGTTCGCCGCGAACTCGACCGCCTGTTTCCCGGGACCGGCGACCCCGGTGCTGCTCCGGACCGGCAGCGCATCGCCGCCGCGGTGGCAGCCACCAGCTGGACCACCGTGGTGGCCGGTGGGCCGGGTACCGGTAAGACCCACACCATCGCCCGTATCCTGGCGCTGCTCGACGCGCATCGGCGGGCGGTCCCCGGCGCCGGGCCGCTGCGGATCGCTCTGGCCGCACCGACCGGCAAGGCCGCGGCGCGGCTGCAGGAGTCGGTGCGGGAACAAGCCGGGGAGCTGGCGCTGCCGGAGTTGACGGCCGCCACCGTGCACCGGCTGCTGGGCTGGCAGCGCGGCGGCACCACCCGATTCCGCCATCACGAATACAACCGCCTGCCCTACGACGTGATCGTGGTCGACGAGACCTCGATGGTGTCGCTGACGATGATGAGCCGGTTGCTGCCGGCGGTGCGGCTCGATGCCCGGCTGGTCCTGGTCGGCGACCCCGATCAGCTGGCCTCCGTCGACGCCGGAGCCGTGCTCGCCGATCTGGTCGCGGGCCCGGTGCTGGGCCCACCGAATCCGGCACTCGACCGGATCCTCGGGACAGGAACCGGGACCGGCGCTGCGGCGGTCGCTGCCCCGGCGACCGGTGCCGGTTCTGGTCCGGCCGCGGTGACCGATGCGGTGCCGGGCGCCGGCGTCGGTGCACACGACGCTGCGTCCCCGGGACCGGACGGCAGCCCGGGCTCCGGCCCGGCCCCGGGCGAGGAACTGAGCGAGCGGGAGCGGAACCGGCTGCGCGGCGGGATGATCCGGCTCACTCGTGGCCGCCGGTTCGGTGGCCGAATCGCGGAACTCGCCGTCGCGGTGCGGGCCGGTGATGCGGATACCGCACTGGGGCTGTTGAGTGCGGGTGGGCCGGAGCTGTCGCTGCACGGTCCCGACGACATCGCCGAGACACGCGTCGACGTGGTGGGTGCGGCTCGCGAGTCCACGGCGGCCGCCGAGCAGGGTGATGCCGCCGCGGCACTGCGGGCCATGGAATCGCATCGGCTGCTGTGCGCGCATCGGCAGGGGAGTTTCGGCGTCGAACGCTGGGACCGGATGGCCCGCGGGTGGGTGGCCGCGGCCGGTCTCGGCACCGAAACCTTTGCCGGGCAATGGTTTCCCGGTCAGCCGCTGCTGGTGACCGCCAACGATCATGAAGCCCGCATCTACAACGGTGATACCGGCGTGATCGTGCGCGACGGGGAGGGCGGGCTGCGCGCCGCACTACAGCGTGGCAGCGAACCGTATCTGGTCCACCCGACCCAGTTCCCGGGCGTGACCACGGTGTACGCCATGACGATCCACCGCAGTCAGGGCAGCCAGTACGGCGCGGTCACCATCGTGCTGCCCGGTGCCGAGTCGACCCTGCTGACCAGGGAATTGCTCTATACCGCAATCACGCGTGCCCGGCGGCGGGTCCGGATCATCGGGGACGCCGAGGCACTGCGTGCCGGCATTTCCCGGCGGGTACTGCGGGCGAGCGGGCTGCGCGGCTGAACACCCGGGGCGCTACCGCCGGGTGGCCGGGAAGATATCCGGAATCGTCAGTGCCCGTTCGACATCCTCGCGGCGGCCGATCGTGACCAGCACCGTGCGGATCATGGTCAGTCGTGCTTCGGCAACCTCGTCCGGGGACGATTCGCCGCCCGGTGACGTGGTGACCGACAGCCGGTAGACGACGAATTCGCACATGTGCAGGGCGGTGTCGAGATCCAGGGCGGTGGGCACGGCCCGGCCGAGTTCGACGAATTTGGCCCGCACCAGCGCACGGATATCGGTGAAGGCCGCCTCACGATACGCCGAGACCGGTGAGGCGGGATCGTGGAGTTCGGCGAAGACCGGACGCAGCATCGCGCCGTGTCCGTGCGCCCAGCCGAGGTAGGCGTCGATGATGCCGATTCCCAGCGCGACGGGCTCGTCGGAGCGTTCCAGCGCGGTGCGGATTCCCCCGACCAGCCCGTCGTTGGACAGGGTGAGTATCACATCGAGCGGTGCGGTGGCGTTGGCGAAGTAGCGGTAGAAGGTGGGCCGGGAGATTCCGGCCTGCTCGATGACGCGGGCCACGCTCAGTCCCCGCGAACCGACCTCGGTGAATACCGCCGCGGTGGCGTCGACGATGCGGGAACGGACTTCGTCGGCTTGGGCGGGGGTCTGCGGCGGCCGGCCGCGGCGGGTGCGGCTGTGAGTGCTGACCACCGCGTCCTCCGGCATTCGTGGCATCTCCCTGATCGGTGGTGACGGACTTGACAGCGCCCGGCTTCGCCCATTTAATCTAACATCACTGTTAATCTAACACCGGTGTTCAACAAATTCCGTGTGGCAGCACTCGGCGCCGCATCGAGTTGAACGGCCGCCGATCGAGAGGGCCGACCATGACGACCGCCCCGCACCTGGCCACGACCTCCGCGCTGCCGCGAGATCTGGTGGAACGCCTGCTGGCGCGTGCCCGGGCCGGTGGTGCCGAATCGGTGCCCGTGTTCGCACCGGCCACCGGCGCGAAGATCGCCGACCTGCCGCAGTCCTCGCTTTCCGATATCGATGCCGCCTTCGTCACCGCGCGCGCCGCCCAGCGCCGGTGGGCCGCGGTGCCGGTGCGTGAGCGCATGGCGGTGCTGCGCCGGTTCCACGATCTGGTGTTGGCCGAACAGGGCACCATCCTCGACATCGTGCAGACCGAGGCGGGCAAGTCTCGCGTGCACGCCTTCGACGAGGTGGGCGACGTCGCGGTCAACGCCCGCTACTACGCGACGGAGGCGGCGCGGTTGCTGTCCCCGCGCTCACCGCGCGGTGTGATGCCGGTGCTCACCAAGGTCGAGGTCCACCACCGGCCCAAGGGCGTGGTCGCGGTGATCTCGCCGTGGAACTATCCGCTCGCACTCGCCGCCTCCGACGCGCTGCCCGCCCTGGTGGCCGGCAACGCGGTCGTGGCACGGCCCGACAACCAGACTGCGCTGACCGCACTGTGGGCGATCGACGCCGCCGAACGCGCCGGCCTCCCCGCGGGCTTGTGGCAGGCGGTGCTGGGCCGCGGTTCGGTGATCGGTGGCGAGGTGATCGCACGGGCCGACTATGTCGACTACACCGGCTCCAGCGCTACCGGCCGCACCATCGGCCGGCAGGCCGGCGAGCGGCTGATCGGGTGCTCCCTGGAACTGGGAGGCAAGAATCCGTTGCTGGTGCTCGGCGACGCCGATGTCGACGCGGCGGCGCGGATCGCGGTGCGCGCGTGCTTCGCCTCGGCCGGGCAGCTGTGTGAATCCATCGAGCGCATCTATGTCCACGACGGTGTCTACGACCGTTTCGTCACGGCGTTCACCGCGGCGACGAAGTCGGTGCGGCTCGGCTCGGACCTGGACTATTCCTACGAGATGGGGTCGCTCACCTTCCCACGGCAGCTCGACACCGTCACCGCCCATGTCGAGGATGCGGTCGCCAAGGGCGCCACCGTCCTGGCCGGTGGCCGTGCCCGTCCGGATCTGGGCCCGTACTTCTACGAACCCACCGTCCTCGAGGGAGTGCGCGCGGGTATGACCGTCCACCGCGAGGAGACCTTCGGCCCGGTGGTGTCGGTGTACCGGGTGCACAGTGACGACGAGGCCGTCGAGCAGGCCAATGACACCCCCTATGGGCTCAATGCCAGTGTGTGGAGTCGCGATACCGCGCGGGCACGCAAGGTCGCCGCGCGGGTGCGAGCCGGCTCGGTCAATGTGAACGAAGGGTTCATCGCGGCGTGGGGCAGTGTCGCGGCCCCCTCGGGCGGGCTCGGCATCTCGGGCACCGGCCGCCGTCACGGGCCCGAGGGCCTGCTGAAATATGTCGATACCCAGACCATCGCCGTGCAGCGTGGGGTGCCGATCGCACCGCTGCCCGGCATGTCGGAGTCGATGTGGGCCAAGACGATGACACTGTATTTCGGTGTGATGAAGGCACTGCGACAGAAGTGATCTCGCCCGCTCGGGCATTCGGGAAAGGGAACGGAATGGATACGGTCGCGGGGAAGAGAGTGCTGATCACCGGTGCCGCGATGGGCCTGGGGAAATCCTTCGCCCAGCGCGCGGTACGCGAACAGGCCGCCGAAGTCGTGCTGTGGGATATCAACGAGCTCGCGCTGCGCGAGACCGCGGCGGAGTTGCCGGCGGGGACCGCGACCCGGGTGCACCACCACGTTGTCGATGTCTCCGACCAGCAGTCGATCGCCGCAGCGGGTACCGCGGTGCGTGACGCGATCGGCGGCATCGATGTCCTGGTCAACAATGCCGGGATCGTGCGTGGCAACAGCTATTTCTGGGAGACCCGCGAGCGCGGCAACATCGACAAGACGATGGCGATCAATGCGCTCGCGCCGATGTATGTCGCGTTGGAATTTCTGCCCGGCATGGTCGAGCGCAGGACCCCGGGGCGGATGCTCAACATCGCCTCCTCGGCGGCGCTGGTCGCCAATCCACGCATGAGTGTCTATGCCGCGTCCAAGTGGGCCGCGCTGGGCTGGTCGGATTCGGTACGTCTGGAACTCGAACAGTCCGGCAATGAGCACGTGCAGGTCACCACGGTCTGCCCGACCTACATCAACACCGGAATGTTCAACGGCGCCAAGGGATTCTGGTTCACCCCGATCCTGGAACAGGAAGACGTCGTCGATACCGCGTGGGGCGCCATGAAGCAGGGGAAGGCGTTGGTGGTGCTGCCGTGGACCTCACGATTCAACCGCGCCATCACCGGACTGCTGCCACTGAAACTGCGTGACTTCTACCTGAACAAGGTCGGTGTGTATCACTCGATGGACGAATTCACCGGGCGCTGAGCATGATTCGCCGCTCCGGGGTGGCCGCTAACGCCAGGGCAGGGTGACCGGTTGCTCCGGTATCCGGCCTTCGAGGAGGTCGCCGAGCAGGCCGGCGAGGCCTAGGGGGTACACCGTCTGGTCGGTCGTGGCGAGTTCTTCTGTACTCCACCAGCGGTATTCGTGGATGGCGTCGCTTTCGTAGCGCAACAGTCCACTGGTGTCGACCGTCGCGGCCGCACTCGGCAGCCGGTGAAAGAAGTAGTCCTCGCGGAACACTCCCGACAACCAGCCGGGTATATCGAGATGTCCGGCAGCGACCGCGATCTGCGGGCCGAGGCCGGCGGCGGTGACCCGCACCCCGGTTTCCTCGCCGAGTTCACGCGCGGCCGCCTCCGCAGGTGATTCGTCCGGGTCGAGTCCACCGCCCGGCGTGATCCAGAACAGCGGGTCGAGAGTGCCGCGAAAACAGAGCAGCAGGATCCGATCGTCGGAGTCGGCGAGAATGACCCGGCCCGAACGGCGTACATAGCGCTGCTGCTCCACAATCGGCCATGGTAGCGGTCGGCGCATTGCTCCTGGTACACCCTGTGCAGTGTGAGCGAACCGGGTGCTGTCGCGACCGATCAGCAGGTCCGAGCCGTCGGGAATCGTGCGGGGGCGTGCTCGGCGTCGAGGCGGCCGGTGGCGCGCCTACCTGCGGGGCGTGGGTGCGTCGATGGTCCGACGCGCACCGTGCAGCACCGTGGCATCGTATTCGGGGGAGTACGCGACCGAGGGGAGCAGACCGGCCGCCGCGACGATCGCCGCCGCGGAATCTCTTTGTGCAGTGCTGATCTCGACCAAGAGCACCCCTCCGGGAGCGAGCTGTCGTGCGGCCTGGCCGGCGAGCCGGCGCAGCACATCCAGCCCGTCGGCCCCGCCGTCGAGTGCGGTCCGTGGTTCGTGGTCGCGCGCCTCGGGTGGCATGTGGGCGATCATTGCCGTCGGCACGTACGGGGTGTTGGCGAGCAGCAGGTCGATGTGGCCGAGCAGTGCATCCGGTAGCGCGGAGCACAGGTCGCCGTGAAAGACTTCGCCCCCCACCGGTTCCAGATTGCGCCGGGCACAGGCCACGGCCGCGACATCGATGTCGGCGGCCACCAGATCCACGGTGGCGCCGTTCGCGCGCAGCGAGCCGGCCGCCGCCAGTCCCAGGGCGCCCGAGCCACAACACAGATCGACCACCGTACGGTGCGCGCCCGGTCCGGCGGCGGTCGCCGCCACGGCCTCGTCGACGAGGAAGGCGGTCCGTTGCCGGGGCACGAAAACCCCGGGGTCGACGCCGACCCGCAGGCCCCGGAACTCGGCCCAGCCCAGCAGGTATTCGAGAGGTTCACCGTCGACGCGCTGAGCGACCAGCCGCTGCAGCGCGCCGGAGGAGGGGGCTGCTTCCCGTAACAGTGCGGCCTCCTCCTCGGCGAACACACATCCGGCACCGCGCAGGGCTGCGACGACGGGGTCCACCTCGCCGGTACCGGAGGCGGCATTGTCGTATCCGGCACCGGATGCGGGAGAGTCGATCACCGAATCATTGTCGGTGTGCTGTCAACCGGCTTTTCGGTGTGTGCCGTCAGCGGGATGCGGGCAAGAGGAAGGTGCGGGTGGCGTCGACATAGATGTTGTGCTGGGCGGCCTTGTTCGGCGGCGGTAGTTCCGAGACCAGCTGATCCAGCGACGTGGTGGCGCCGACCACGTGCGTACCCGCGACCATGAAGTCGGCCACTGCGCGCCGGATGTGGTTGGGCGAGGTCACCACGATCGCGCTGGTGGCTCCCGCATCGTGCAACAGCTTCGAGCTGAACAGGGCGTTCTGCACGGTCGACGTCGCGCGATCCTCGACCAGGATGCGCGAGGCCGGGATGCCGCGTCCGATCAGCCAGCCGGCCATGGCGGACGCCTCGGTGACCCCGTTGGTCGGGTTACCGCCGGAAACCACGATCGGCGACATCGGCGCCGCGAGCGCCTGCAGCCATGCCGCGGTGAGGCGGTTGACCAGCTCCGGGCGCAGGCTCCCGTCCGGGAGCAGGCCGTAGCCGAGTACCGCGATGCCGGTCTGCGGTCCGGCGATCGCCGGCAGCGGATTGGGCAGGGTGCCCACAGCAGCACCGATCGCGCCGATCAGGTTGCGCGCACCCTGCGCCATCTCCGGATCGATGGCCGCGAGCCGGTTGAAGGCGTTCTCGCGGGTGATCACGTCGCCGGTGTAATCCGACCAGATTCCCTGCAGTGCCAGAGCCTGTGCATCGTCGGGGGTGGTGTCGAGCAGCGCGCGCAGGTCGGCCAGGCCGGCGGCCTCGTCGCCCTCGACGAAGTTCTGCTGCGCCGAGTTGTACAACGGTGCCGGGCCCTCGGCGGCGGTCGCGGTCGTGGCGATCGGGCCGGCCAGCAGGGTGGCGGCCGAGGCCGCGACGAGAAGCTGTTTCACATGTCTGGCGATGTTCACTGCAGTCGGTACCTTTCCGGCGAGGTGGATCGGGGTTAACGGTCGGTAGGTATGGGTAACCTCGACCACCATACGGGGCGAGGCAACACACTCCCCGGATTTGCTGCTGTCCTACTCGTGCCCCGAATTCTTCATGTCCTACTCGCGCCCCGGACCGTGACGGTGGGCGTCGGCAGATCGCGCCCGGCCGATAGGGTGGAACGTCGTGGACACCATTTCGCTGACCGGCAAACAGCTCGCAGCCGACCTCAACGCCGAGACGAAACAACGTGCGGCCACGCTCACCGAATCCGGAGCCGCACCGCGGCTGGTACTGGTGGTCGCCAACGACGACCCGGCCAGCGGATGGTATGTGGGCTCGCTGCAGCGTGCCGCCGCTCGTCTCGGAATCGAGTGCGAGACCAACGATCTCGGGCCGGCGGCGAGTGCGGACGAGATCCGGTCGGCGCTGACCGTGCTCAGCGCGGATCCCGCCGTGCATGCGGTGATGTTGCAGACGCCGTTACCCGCCGGGGTGGCCCTCGACGACGTCAGTCCGTCCATCGCGGCGCCCAAGGACGTCGACGGTGTGAGTCCGCTGTCGCTGGGGCTGCTGGCGGCCGGGCTGCCCGGTTTCGCGCCGGCCACCGCGCAAGCCGTCGTGGAGTTGGCGAAACACCACGAGATCGCCCTGTCCGGACGCCATGTCGCCGTGGTCGGGCGTTCCAATGTGGTCGGCAAACCCCTGGCACAGCTCTTGCTGGCCGAGAACGCGACGGTGACGGTGTGTCACTCGCGCACCACCGACCTGCCCGGCGTCACCTCCACCGCGGATATCGTCGTGGCGGCCGTGGGTCGTGCGGGGTTGATCGGCGGTGACCATGTGCGCGAGGGCGCGGTGGTCATCGATGTCGGCACCAACGAGGGGCCCGACGGGGGCATCGTCGGTGACGTCGACGCCGAGGCGGTGCAGGGCCGCGCGGCGGCGCTGAGTCCGGTGCCCGGCGGTGTGGGGCCCGTCACCACCGCGCTGCTGATGCGGCATGTGGTGGAGGCGGCCGAAGCCGCCCGCTGATCACCAGTGGGCGGTCACCGGATCGCCCACACTCACAGTGTTGTAGTACCACTCCGCGTCGCCCGGAGCGAGATTGATGCAGCCGTGGCTGACGTTCGCATAGCCCTGGTCACCGACCGACCACGGTGCCGAATGCACGAAGACGCCGCCCGAGGTGAGCCGTTCGGCGAATTCGCCGGTGAGGTAATACCCCTCCGGGTCGTCGAGTGGGATCCCGATGGTGCGGGAGTCGAAGACGATGGTGCGGTCCTTCTCCATGACGGGGAAGGTGCCCACCGGGGTTTCCCGGCCCGGCTTGCCCATCGACGCCGGCATCACGCGCGGTGCCTGCCCGGGTACGAACACGGTGAACGTGTGTGCCGACATATCGGCGTCGGCCGTGGTGCCGCCGTTGGTCCGGAACTCGGTCCGGGTGTCGCCGGCACTCACGGTGAACCCGGTATTCGCCGGCAGCATGCCGTTCGAGGTCCACACCAGTTCGCGGTCGCTGCGCCAGGAGAACGTGCCGTTCAGGTGGCCGACGTGCACGGATTGTTCGGCGCGGGCACGGTCGGTGACCGGTGCGCCGAACCGAACCGTCACCGGATGGGCGATGCCGACCACGGCTCCGTCGCCGGGGGAGATCGAGGTGATCGGTGTGTGGTGCGGGGCCACCGTCACCGCGGCCGCCGTACCGGATGTGACGGCCGCCAGTAGTGCGATTCCGAATGCCAGGAACAAATGACGCATCATGTTCCGCATGGCGCCACCCCCTCAGGTGGTTCGTGTCCAAGACCTCGATTCTAGTTCCGGATGATCATGATCCCCGGAATAGTTCCCGCTTCGTGATGATCGCTACGGCGTGGCTAATCGAAATCCGACCGAGGGTGTGGTATCCGAATCAGTCCACGACGGCGGCGAGGACCTCGGTGTGCAGTGAGTCCGCGCGGGCGAAGATCTCGTCGATGCGCCGCAGTGTCGTGGCGAATTCTGCGGCACTCTCGTCGTCGAGCGATCCCACGTTGATCGCGATATTGAGCTGCGACGAGGCGGCGGCAGCGCGTGCGGCGTCCGCGGCGGCCCCGATATCGGTGACCACATTCGGATTGCCGATCGGCAGCAGATCGGCGGCCAGCGACAGGACCTCGTCCGCCTCGGCGACCACTGCGGCGGGCACCCGTGCGGCCTGCTGCAGGGCGGCGGTGATCGCCGCCTTGCGGGCCGTGAGCTGCTCGTCGGTGTCCTTGGGTAGCTTGTATGCCGCACCGACCGCGGTGAACGCCGCGGCATCCTCGTCGGCCAGGGTCAGGCTCCGGGTGCGGGCGGCGTCGGCGGCCGCGATGATCCGGTCGACGGCCGGGCGGTTGTCGGCATCCTTGGCGCGGGTGGTGTAGCGCGCGACCATGGCGACCAGGGCTGCTCCCTGTGCGGCGTGGAGTGCGGCGACCGCACCACCGCCGGGAGCGGGGATCTTCGCGGCGAGATCGTCGAGGTATCGGCCGATCGTCGAAGCGGCGAACGTCGTGGTCTCCGGCGACGATGCGCTTGCCTGGGACATGCTGGGGGGCCTCCCGTTTCGATGAATCGGCGTGCGGTACGCCGATAACCGTACCGGGCGGCGAGGGTCGCACCGGACCGGGTGGCGCGGCCCTGTCGCGGGTGCCGTGCGGCCGGTGTGCAGGATGGTGGCTGGACGCGCGCCTGGGTGCGGCGGTTTGAGCGCGGTGCGTGGCGTGCGTTACCCTGAATGCAACTGGTTGCATATGAATGGAGTTGCATAAGATGCGTATCGGGCTGGGCATCAACTATGCGGGCGGCTTCAAGGAGGTCGCGGCCGAGGTCGCCGATCTGGAGCGGGCCGGCCTGGACATCGTCTTCGTCCCCGAGGCCTACTCCTACGACGCGGTGAGCGGACTGGGGTACCTCGCGGCCAAGACCGACCGGGTGCAGCTGGCCTCGGGAATTCTCCAGCTCTACACCCGCACCCCCACCCTCACCGCGATGACCGCGGCGGGTCTGGACTACGTCTCCGACGGCCGCTACATCCTCGGCCTCGGCGCCTCGGGCCCCCAGGTCATCGAAGGTTTCCACGGCGTGCCCTACGACGCCCCGATCGGCCGCACCCGCGAGGTGGTGGAGATCTGCCGCAAGGTATGGCGCCGCGAACGCCTGGAACATCAGGGCAAGTACTACAACGTCCCGCTGCCCGCGGGCCAGGGGACCGGGCTGGGTAAATCGCTGAAGCTGATCAATCATCCGGTGCGTGACCGCATTCCGGTGCTGCTGGCCGCGCTCGGACCCAAGAATGTCCAGTTGGCCGCCGAGGTCGCCGAGGGCTGGCAGCCGATCTTCTTTCTTCCGGAGAAGGCACAGGACGTGTGGGGCGAATCGCTGGCCGCCGGTACCGCGAAGCGCGATCCGGAACTGGGGACACTGGATGTGTACGCCGGTCCGGCACTGGCGATCGGTGACAACGTGGAACCGCTGCGCGAATTCGTGAAGCCACATCTGGCCCTCTACATCGGCGGTATGGGCGCCAAGGGCAAGAACTTCTATCACACCCTCGCCACCAAATACGGCTACGGCGCCGAGGCCGACCGTATCCAGGAGCTGTACCTGGCCGGCAAGAAGGAGGAGGCCGCGAAGGTGGTCCCCGACGATCTGGTGCGCGATATCTCACTGATCGGCTCGGCCGGGTTCGTGAAGGAGCGGGTGGCGGCATTCCGGGAAGCCGGTGTGACGGTCCTGAACGTGGTTCCGCTGGCCGCGACCGCGCCCGAACGCGTGAAACTGATCGAACAGCTGCGCGAGCTGGTCTGAGTCCGACGGCTCGACACGACACGGCCGGTAGTCCGATGCGGACTACCGGCCGTATTCGTGCTGTCGGTAGCGGCTCGCAGCCGGTTGCCTCGGTGCGACGGCTGGGGCTACCGGCGTGGTCAGCTCTGGTGCAGCGATGCCAGCGCCGCGTCGAGTGTGGGATGCAGGGTGAACACCTGGTCGAGGTTGGTCAGTTTGAGCTGTCTGCTGGTGGCGGGGCCCTCGGCGACGAGGACGATACGAGTCGAGCTGCCGGCCCGCTGATGGGCGGCCACGAGTGCTGCCATCCCGGCCGAGGCCAGGAAGCTCACCTGCAACAGGTCGATGATCAGCGCCTCGGGTGTGCCGCCGAGGGTTGCCTCGATCGCATTCTCCAGTGCGGGAGCGGTCGCCAAGTCGACCTCGCCGGCCACCGTGAGCACGGTCGCATCGTCGTGCACGCTGACCGAGGTGGTCATCGCGTCGGCGAGGGGATACGCGTCTCCGGAAGTGTTGGTCACGGTTGCTCAATCTACCTTCTCGGGATGAACCGCCGTCGTGTGACGGGTTATTGCCTTCCTGTGCAACGAGATAACCCGGGCCGGACGGCCCAGCACGGCCTCGCTGCGACCTGGTGATTCCGTCAACTTGCGGACGGCATCGTTACTGTCCCCGGACCGCGCGAGCTCGCCCCCGGCGGCTGCCGCCGTCGCGGGCCCGCACGTGGTGGCAGGATGCCCGTGTGGGTGATCATTTCGAGCGCATCGTCGACCTGGACGTGCTCGCGGCCGAGGCGGACGCACTGGCCGAGCACATTGTCGATTGGATGGTGGCGCAGCGCTGGCTGCTCCGGACAACCTCGCGGGAGGCGATGTACAGCCTCCAGGTCGACGAGGGGTATCTGCCCGGCCCCGACTGGCCGCAGCTCACCCACGAGTGGGGCGACGACTGGATTCCGGGCCCCGTCGCCGTCATCGTGGGCTGGCACGACCACTATCCGGGCCAGGGCGGGATCGAACCGGCCTCCGCGGAATGCCCGCAGTGCGGGGACGCCACGGTGATCATCGACTACCCGCAGGAATGGGAGGCCGACCCCGCGGTATGGCAGCCGTTCCAGGATGCGATCGGCACGTGGAAGCGCACCGGCACCGGATCGGTGACCTGTGCCGGTTGTTCCACGCCGAGCCCCGTCACCGCATGGCACTGGGCGGATAACTTCGCACTGGGCGCCCTCGCCTTCGACTTCTGGGGCTGGCCGCCGCTGTCCGACGACTTCGTGACCGAATTCGCGGCCCGGCTCGGCCATCGGATCGAACATCACACCGGCAAGTTCTGAACCGCTGCGCCCTCCGGGGCCGGCTGCCGGGCCCGTCCTGTCTCGGTGTGGAGATCGACAGTGCGGTTGATCAGGCAGGCGGACGGACGCGCCGTAGCGCGTCGAGGGTGGTTTCCGGTGAGGTGTTGAAGCAGAAGGTGATTCCCGGGGCGGCCTCGACCACGGTGTTGACGATGCGTTCGAACAACGGGGTGTGCTCGGGTAGTGCCCGTACCGCACCGCCGATCATGATGAGATCGAACTGCTGCCCGGCCAACAGTTTTCGTAACTCGGTCTCGGTTGCCTCCGGTGAGGTGCCGGCCAGATACGGCGTGATGTCGAATTCGGTGTCACGCAGGGCATCGTTCGCGGCGTCGACCCGCGCCGTCAGGTCCTTCTCGGTCAGCTGCGGGTGATTGCTGTAGTCCATCGATCGTGGATGCAGTCCGATGGTCAACGCTCGAGGGCGCGCGGTCGGTGCGCTCATGTCGCTCCCTTCGAGAGGCACGAGAGGATGCGTGGGACGGGGGATTCACGTGGGATCATGTGGACCGGAGCCGATAATAGCTTTGTGAGCAAAGATAATTCTGGAGAAAGGTCATGTCAACCGAGTCCGATGTATCGCTCGACGAGAGTATTCGCGCCCTGGTCCTGCTGATGCCACGCCTGGTCGGGCGGGTCAAGCGCCTGCCGGTTCCCGAGGCGCTGCGGTCCTTCGACCTGGCACCACGGCATCTGTCGTTACTGACCTACGTCCTGTTCGATGGACCGCTGACGGTGAATCAGCTGGCGCAGCGGTTACAGGTGGCGCCCACGACCGTGAGTCTGATGGTCGCCGACCTGAGCCGTCAGGGTGTCGTGGATCGGCAGCCGGACGAGAGCGACCGCAGGCGAACCCTCGTCACCATCGCAGCGGATCATCGCGCGTCGGTGGCGGCGTGGCTCGGCGGTGCCGATCGCGGCTGGCGCGCCGCGTTGGGGCCGTTGACGCCGGAGCAGCGTGCCCTGGTCGTATCGACGCTGCGCGCGTACGAGGAAGCCGTCGCCGAACGGTGAGCGCTCACCCCTGCGATCCCGAGGAGTTACACGAATGTCCCAGATCGGAGTTGCCGTCGTCGGGTACGGACTCGCCGGCGAAGTGTTCCATGCCCCGCTGATCGCTGCCGACCCCGCGCTGCGGGTCGCGGCAGTGGTGACCTCGTCGGCGGAACGCGGCGAACGGGCGCGGCGGGAACACCCCGGGGTGCGGATCTTCGGTTCGCCGGACGAATTGTTCGCTGATCCGGCCGGCATCGGCCTGGTGGTCATCGCCGCGCCGAACCGCAGCCACGCGTCGCTGGCGTTGCGGGCGATCGCGGCCGGACTTCCGGTCGTGGTGGACAAGCCGTTCGCGGTGACCGCCGGTGCCGCCGAGGAGGTGATCGCCGCCGCCGACAAGGCAGGGCTGCCGCTGTCGGTGTTCCAGAATCGACGCTGGGACAGTGATTTTCGCACGGTGCGGAAACTAGTTTCCGACGGCAGCCTGGGCGAGGTGTACCGCTTCGAGTCCCGGTTCGAGCGGTGGCGGCCGACGCCGAAAGGGAGTTGGCGCGAACTCGGAACCACCGATGAGGGGGCCGGCAGTCTCTACGATCTCGGCAGCCACCTCGTCGACCAGGCGTTGACGCTGTTCGGTCCGGTCGTCGACGTGTACTGCGAACGCGATCGCCGCCGCGCCGGTGTCGAGGCCGACGACGACGCCTTCCTCGCCCTCACCCACGCCGGCGGGGTCCGATCACATCTGTGGATGAGCGCCGTCGCGGCACAGTCCGGCCCACGATTCCGTGTTCTCGGTTCCGAGGCCGCCTACCTCACCCACGGTATGGATCCGCAAGAGCAGGCGCTGCGTGCCGGGCGGCGACCGGGCGACAGAGAGCCGTGGGGCACAGTGGAATCCGACCACTGGGGAAGACTGGGAACACCGGGCGAGACCAGGTCGATTCCCACCCTGCCGGGAGATTGGCCGGCGTTCTATCGCATGATGGCCGCCGCTGTAGCCGGGGCAGGCCCCGTCCCTGTCGATCCGCGGGACGCACTGGAAACCGTGCGGATAGTGGAAAACGCCACACGATAGCGGCGAGCCGGCGCCCGAACGGCCGGACGGCCATTTCCCGGCGCCGGGAATGTCCGAAAATCGTGCTACAACGCACTGAGGTGTGGAACGGGTTGCCCGCAACCGCTCCTCGTACAGGTTGTCGTGGCTGCACGGCCGGCGCAGAGAGTAGGTCCGATGAGCCCGATCACTGTCGAGCGGCTGGAGATCGCCCCGCTGCCGCATCCGGCCGGTGCCAGCGCGGGCCTGAATGCCGTCATCGACGCCGTCGAGAAGCACATCGACCGGTCGATACTGCTGCTGGCTTCCGGGGACCCGGGCAGTGCGCCCGACTTCACGCTGTGGCTCGACCGCCGGAAACTGCCCGGCGAGCGAGACCTCGACCGGCCCGAGAACAGGTCCGACGTGGTCGAGAAGTACACCGACCGGCAGCAGGAAGTGAAGGATCTGACCGCCGAGCTCGACCGGAAGAACAATGCCATCAACGACTCTCAGGTTGCCGCCTTCGGCACCTCGAACCGTGCCTACGAGAACATCACCGACGTCGTCCGGGACTTGCGGGGCAGGCTCGAGGATGCGCCGGCGCCGACGGAAGGTCCGGACCACGTCTATCGCCTCTCCGCGGCCGCGGAGATCACGCTGCTGCTGGCGCTGGTGAACGCGGCCGACCGGGTGCACGAAGAAGTCGTCACCGCGGTGGACGGTATCGATACCCAGGCCCGTGACATTCAAGGGTCGGCACCGGCCGTCCCCCGAGGGTACGACCACAACAACGGTGGGATGCCCGCGGCGACCAACCCTTACCAGCCGCCGCAGGCCAGTGCGGCCAGTTACCGGATCACCGACCCGAAGGAGGAGCCGGTGGACAAAATGCTCGCACTGGCCCGAGGGGAAGTCGGGACCAGCGAGACCAGCGACGCCTTCGCCGAAAAGCCGTACAACAACGGCAGCGCCTGGTGTGCGTCGTTCACCAGTTGGTTGTGGAACGAAGCCGGTTACGACGTCTCCTGGACCGACTTCGATTATGTGCCCGCGGTCTGGAACGACGCCGCCGCAATGGGTTTGCAGGCCGGGGCCGCGCAAGCCCAGCCGGGCGATCTGATCGTATTCGACTGGGAGGGCGACGGCACCCCCGACCACATCGGGGTCGTCGACTCGGTGAACGGTGGCACGATCCACACCATCGAGGGCAATTCCAGCGACCGGGTGCAACGCATGCAGTACGCGATGAACTCCGGAAATATCGTCGGTATCGTCAAACAACCGCCCACGGGCACCGATCAACGAATGTAGCTGTGCCCGAACGTGATCGCGTTCTTATCGACATGCGGGGTGAGCGGGGCGGCCGGGGGAGTCCGGGTGGTATTCGTCGTGCAGGTCCACGGTGATGAACCGGGGGCGGTAGATGCCGGTGTCGCGGTACACGTCTCCGCCGGGGGCCGAGTCCAGGCTGTTGACGTTGTATGAGACGACCAGCCGTGTGGGGGAGGAGAATTCCGGATGGGCGTGTGCGTTGTAGGCGTAGACGTCGGCGTCGCGATAGGTGCCGGAGCTGCCGGCCTCCGGGGCTCGGTACAGCGTTTCGGCGGGGCCGAACGGACCGCTGGGGTAGGCGCCGAATCGCGCCGTCACCTCGCTGCCGATCCCGCCGTCTCGCATGGAAATCAGCGCATAGGCACCGGGACGGAGTCGATGAACGGAGAACTCGGCGCCGACACCCGAGGTGATGCGGGCCGAGGCGTCCACGTCGCGCGACCACCCGCGCCCCGTCCAGACCGACAGCGGTCCCCGGAGATCACCACCCGCGACCCGGGCGATATGCAGATAGCGATCGCCGCGATCGGTTTCGACACCGTAGAGGTAGGTCCACGCCCCGTCCGGCTGGACCCACTGACCCCACTGGATGTTCCGGGACCGTGGCAGCGGCGTGACCGATACGGGGTGATGCAGGTCGTCCGGGGCGAACCGCGCCAGCGACGAACCGGCGAACTCGGCATCGAGCGGCCCGGCCCCGGCCGCACGCCACTCGGTGAGCGGAATCTGCAGTGCCCCGTCCAGGTAAGTGGCGGCACCCAGCCAGAACCAGTGGGACGCATCGGGTGCTGCGAGGACGGCGGCGGGCGTGTCGTGCTCACCGCCGAGGATGGTCGACATCCGTCCGTCGGCTCCGCGAACAACCAGCGAGTTGTGAACGAAACCGGCACCTGGTGGGCGAGTCGGCGCGGTGACGGGAGCGAGGAAGGTGTCGGAGAAGGCGAAGACCTCGCGGTTACCGGGCAGTGGCGCCGACCAGGTGGAATCACCGCCGGTCCAGCCGGCGCCCGAATCGCCGTAGTGAGCGAAGGCAGAGTTCAGACACTCGAGCGGTGCCGCGCCGAGCACCGATATCGCGGTACGGGGTGCGTCCGGCCGAGGCGGTGCCGGCACGCACGTCCCCAGCGCAAGCGCGACCAGCACGGTGAGTACGAGGAGCCGGACGGAACGCACCGCGACATCGGCCCTTTCGAGAGTCGACGGGACGGCGGACTAGGACCGGGCGCCGGATATCGGAGCGGGGGCGTCTGTCTCCGGCTGGGTCGATGTCAACTGCACACCGGCCAGACCGCCCCAGCACAGGCTCACGGTGGTGGCGACGGCATCGGACTTGCGCAGATGCTTACCGGTGATCGCCCAGTCCTGGGCACACGATTGCGCGATCGCGACCAGTTCCGCGGTGATCAGCCAGTTCTGTTCGGGACGGGCGAAGGGGTAGGGGGCCAGGGCGCGGTCGAGAGCGGTAGCGCAGATCTGCGCGGCCTGGTGGGCGATGTGCTGGGCCGACGGCTCGTCGGCCACGCCGGCGCCGGCCAGCAGTGCGGCGGCGCGAGGATGGATATCGGCGAAATCGAATACCGCGGCCACCGTCGCCGCGACGATCGAGCGCATATCCTCGGCACGGTCGAGTGCGGTGGTGAGTGTTTCGCCCAGGACCTGCACCGCATCGTGCAGCACTGCCAGATACAGTTCCAGCTTGCTCGAAAACGATTTGTACAGCACCGGTTTACTGATCCCGGCCCGGCATGCGATTTCGTCCATACTCGCTGCCCGGTAGCCGCAGGCGGCGAACAGACCCGCTGCCGCGGCCATGATCACACGCCGACGTTCCTGCTTGGCTCGGGCCGTCCTGCTGTCCACGTTGTCGCCACCTCCCAGAATTCCACGGTACCGCTCGGTCTTCCCGCCGATGTCGGCAGCTCACCCCGCGCCGCATAGATGATATTTATTATCACTGATAATACCGAAGGCTCGGGCCCGTGGGGCACAGGCCCACGACAGCGGCCCAGCGATGTGATCCGGGGCGGGGTGGAGGTGAGGCGGGCGGCGGATCGGATGGGTGCTCGATACCGCCGCCCGGCCTCGACCGGACGGAACCGACGCGGTGGCGTCAGGTCACGATCCGCAGGGGGTGTTCGATCAGGTCTTTCAACCGGGCGAGGAATTGTGCGGCGACGGCGCCGTCGATCACGCGGTGATCGGCGGACATGGTGACGCGCAGGATCTTCCGGCTGACGACCCGGTCGTCGTCGAGGCGTAGTTCGTCGGTAGCCGCGCCGACCGCCAGGATCGCACCTTCGGGCGGGTTGATGACGGCGGTGAAATGTTCGATGCCGTACATACCGAGGTTGGAGATGGTGAAGGTGGCGCCGCTCATCTCCTCGCTGCGCAGCTTCCGGTCGCGGGCTCGCTCGGCCAGCTCCCGCGTCTGGGCGGCGATGGCCGACACGGACTTGCGGTCGGCGTCGCGCACCACCGGGACCAGCAAACCGGCGGGGGTGGCCACGGCGATGCCGAGATGGACGCCGTGATGGCGCCGGGCGGTGTCGCCGGCGAAGGAGACATTGACCGCGGGATCGGCCCGCAAGGCCACCGCGACGGCCTTGACCAGCAGATCGTTGACGCTGACCTTCCCTGTTCCTGCGGCGGCGAGCGTCTCGTTGACCTGGGCCCGGAAGGTGAACAGCTCGGTGACGTCGATGGCGCTGGTCAGATAGATGTGCGGCGCCTGCTGCTTACTTTCGGTGAGCCGCGTCGCCGACACGCGCTGAATGGTGGTCAGCGGAACCTCGTCGTACTCGCCGGTCGCCGGCTGCGCGGGGCCGGTCGCCGGTGCGGGCGCCGCTGGTGATGCCGGTACGGGCGTTGCCGGCGGTGCCGGTGCGGTCGACGCGGAAGCGCCCGTCTCGTGGGCGGATTCGACATCCCGACGGGTGACGCGGCCGCCGGGACCGGTGCCGGTGATCGTCGCGATGTCGATTCCCAGTTCCCGGGCGATCTTGCGGGCCAGCGGTGAGGA
Organism: Nocardia vermiculata NBRC 100427; assembly: GCF_001613265.1. Classification (GTDB taxonomy): domain Bacteria; phylum Actinomycetota; class Actinomycetes; order Mycobacteriales; family Mycobacteriaceae; genus Nocardia; species Nocardia vermiculata. The sequence continues at coordinate 6,693 of NZ_BDCA01000014.1, read as the reverse complement.
CTTCGTGCGGGTGCCGGCAGCCGCGCTCTCCGGCGATTGCCCGCCGGGCACGCTCGGTGCGGTGTCGTCGCCGAGCCGAGCCGCCGTGGTGTCCGGCGCGGTAGGGGACGGCGCCGCAGCGGAGCCCGATCCCGGACCGGCGGTCGCGGCAGCGCCGGACCCGTCGCCGACGATCGCGATCGGTTCGCCGATCGGTACGCGCACGCCGGGTTCGACGATGATCTGCTCGAGAACGCCGTCGTCGTAGGCCTCGAGTTCCATGAGTGCTTTGTCGGTCTCGATTTCGGCGATGACCTCGCCGCGGGTGACGGTGTCGCCGACCTGCTTGAGCCAGTTGTCGACCACCCCGTCTTCCATGGTGTCCGACAGCCGGGGCATGGTGATTTCAGGCACTGTGATGTCCTCCGAATCCGGTGTCAGCGGCGCTTGCCCAGGGCGGCAAGGGTTTCCAGCGCGGCCGTGTAGAGGGAATCGGCCGACGGCAGTGCCAGCTTCTCCAGCGGTTTGGCGTAGGGGAGCGGCACCTCGGCCATCGCCACCCGGCGGACCGGCGCGTCGAGATAGTCGAAGGCACCGTCGGAGATGGAGGCCGCGACCTCTGCGCCGATGCCGTAGGTGAGCCAGTCGTCCTCGCCGACCACCGCGCACCCGGTTTTCCGCACCGAGGCCACCACCGTGTCGCGGTCCAGCGGACGCAGACTTCGCAGATCGATCACTTCCGCGGAGATCCCGTCGCCGGCGAGGCGCTCGGCGACCTGCGTGCACACCGTCGCCATCCGGGAGTAGCCGATCAGTGTGATGTCGGTGCCGGGCCGGGTCACCGCGGCCTTGCCGATTTCGACGCGCGGAAGAGTGTCCGGCACTTCACCTTTGGTGTTGTAGAGCGCCAGATTCTCCAGGAACAGCACCGGGTCGTCGTCTTCGATCGCCGCGGCGAGCAGGGCGCGGGCATCCGCGGGAGTGCTGGGTGCGACGACTTTCAGGCCGGGGACGAACGCGTAGTAGAGCTCGATGTTCTGCGAATGAGTGGCGCCGAGCTGCTGGCCGCCACCGCCCGGGGTGCGGATCACCATGGGCACGCTGGTCTGGCCGCCGAACATGCCGTAGATCTTGGCGGCATGATTGACGATCTGGTCCAGCGCCAGGAGCGAGAAGTTGATCGTCATGATCTCCACCACCGGGCGCAGGCCCAGCATCGCGGCACCGATGGCCGCGCCGACGAACCCTTCCTCGGCGATGGGGGTGTCGCGCACCCGCTTCTCGCCGAACTCGTCGAGCAGTCCGGCGGTGATCTTGTAGGAGCCTTCGAAGACGCCGATCTCCTCACCGATGAGGAAGATGTCGTCGTCGCGTCGCATCTGATCGCGCAGGGTTTCGCGCAGCGCTTCGCGATAGGTCATGACTGGCACGGTGGGGTCCTCAGACGGTGAAGAGCGGATCGGCGGGCAGGCGATGGGAATCGCCGGCGACCGGGGTGGCGTAGTTGTAGTCGAACAGGCTCGACGGCTCCGGATGCGGGCTGGCATCGGCGAATTCGACCGCGGCAGCGACCTCGGCGGTGACCGACGCTTCGATCTCGGCGGCCGAATCCTCGGTCAGCACACCGGCTTCGAGCAGGGCGGCATGCCAGCGCACGATCGGGTCGTTGTCCCGGGCGACCGACACCGCCTCGCTGCTGCGGTATTTGGCCGGGTCGACCACGGAGTGGCCTTTCAAGCGGTAGCTGACCGCCTCGAGCAGGGCCGGTTTCCCGTCGTGCCGAGCTTGTTCGATGAGTTCACCGGCGATGTCGCGCACGGCCAGTACATCGGTCCCGTCGACGCGCTCACCGCGCATCCGGTAGGAGGAGGCGCGCTTGAACAGCTCCGGTTCGGCCGAGGACTTGTCGACGGTGGTCCCCATTCCGGTCTGGTTGTTGACGACCAGGAAGACGATCGGCAGATGCCACAGGGCGGCGATGTTCAGCGATTCGTGGAAGGCCCCGATATTGGTGGTGCCCTCGCCCATCTGGCACACCACCACGTCGTCGTCACCGCGGTAGTCGATGGCCAGTGCGGCGCCGACGGCCAGCGGGACCTGACCGCCCACGATGGCGTAGCCGCCCAGCAGCCGTGCCTCGGTGTCGTACATGTGCATCGAACCGCCCCAGCCCTTGGAGGTGCCGGTGGAGCGACCGTAGAGCTCGGCCATCACCCGGCCGGGTTCGATGCCCTTGGCCAGCGCATAGCCGTGCTCGCGGTAATTGGTGAACAGATAGTCGGTGGGCCGCATCGCGGCACCCACGCCGACCACGGTCGCCTCCTCGCCGAGATTCAGGTGGCAGTATCCGCCGATCTTGGCCTGCTGGTAGCTCTGTGCGGTGCGCTCCTCGAAGCGCCGCACGAACAGCATGTCGCGGTACAGGCCCCGCAGCACCTCCGGATCGGTGGTGGTCAGGGCTGATTGCGCTGGAGGGGCAGTGGCCGCCTTCTCCTTCACGGTGGCCGGGCGGTTCGCCTTGCGCGCGGGTTTGCGGGGCGCGGTGCTCGTGGTCACGAGGGGTCTCCTCAACGCTTGCGGGGCGGCGGGATGTGGACCGGCAGGCCGAGCCCGGTCAGGGCCGCCTCCATGCCGATCTCGCCGAGGGTGGGGTGGGCGTGGATGGTGTCGGCGAGTTCGTCGAGCGTCGCCTCGAGTGAAATCGCCAGGGCGCCTTCGGTGATCAGGTCGCTGGCCGAGGGGCCGATGATGTGCACGCCGAGAACTTCCTGGTGCCGTGCCCCCGCGACGATCTTGCAGAAGCCCTCGGTATCGCCGCAGGATTTTGCCCGGCCGAGCGCGGCGAAGGGGAAGGAGGCGGTGATCACCTCGTGCCCGGCGGCACGGGCGGCATCCTCGGTCAGTCCCACGCTCGCGATCTCCGGATGCGTGAACGTCGCCGCCGGAATCACGGTGTAGTCGATTCGTGCGGGGTGGCCGGCGATCACATCGGCGGCGGTCAAACCCTGATGGGAGGCGACGTGGGCCAGTAATGCCTTGCCGGTCACGTCGCCGATGGCATGGACGTGCTCGACCGTGGTCCGTAGTCGGTCGTCGACGGGAATGAAACCGCGCTCGTCCGTGGCGATTCCGGCCTTCTCGAGGTCGAGGTCGGCGGTGTTGGGGCGGCGTCCGACGCCGACCAGGACCACATCCGCATCCAACGTTCGTGGCTGCGGGCCCTCGACAGCCACCTGCAGTGCCGCACCGGCCTGCGTGACCCCGGTGACCGTGGACCCGGTGAGCACGGTGATGCCCTGTTTGCCGAAGGACCGGCCCAGCGCGTTGCCGATCTCCTCGTCCTCCAACGGAACCAGTCGTTCCTGCATTTCGACTACGGTCACCGCGGCGCCGAAGGTGGCGAACAGGCTCGCCCATTCGGCGCCGACCGCGCTGCCCCCGATCACAACCAGGCGTTCGGGTACTTCGGTGAGACCGAACGCGCCGTCGGAGGTGATGACACCGGGCAGGTCGGCGCCGGGCACCGGCAGCAGCGCCGGCACCGAACCGGTCGCGATGATTACGTCGGCGGCCTCGATCGTGCGGGTCGGCTCGCCGATCGGCGCGGCGGCGTAGCGGGGGCCGCCGTCGAAGACGGGCGAGCCGCCGGCGGCGAACACCTCGACCGTGGTGGGGCCGATGAACCGGGCGTGGCCCTCGACGACGGTCACGCCGTTGGCCTTCAGTAGGCCCGCCACGCCTGTGGTGAGGTCGGTGACGACGGCGTCCTTGCGTGCCCGTACGGCGGTGAAGTCGAACCCGACGTTGTCGGCCCGGATACCGAAATCTGCTGCGGCACGGACGGTCTGCAGGACCTCGGCGGAACGCAGCATGGCTTTGGTGGGAATGCAGCCCCAGTTCAGGCAGACGCCGCCGGGGCGTTCCTTGTCCACCAGCGCGACGCGTAGGCCGCGGGCGGCGGCGCGGATCGCAGCGACATAGCCGCCCGGTCCACCGCCGACGATCAGTAGATCGAATTCCGGCACTTGTGGTGCTCCTCGTCCTGAATTACCGACCCGAAATCCGGTTGTGGTTGTGGGTCATCAGGTTTCGAGTCTCGCCGGTGGCGAGGGAACCGGCAATTCTCCCGGCGCCCAGGAAACGATGCTCAGGATTGGGCGCTGTGCACAATCTCGCCCTGTGCTTCGAGTAATTCCAGTGCGATGAGGGCCAGTGACAGATCCAGTAGCCGGCGCTGCCCCTCGAGTGGTGCGCCGAGCAGCGTCGCGATCCGCTGGAGCCTGTTGATCACGGTGTTGCGGTGACAGTGCAGCAGTGGTGCCGCATTGGCCGCCGAGCAGGTCTCGGCCAGCCACACCGTCAGGGTCCGAATCAGAACGCCGCGTTCTTTCGCGGGGAGCCCGAGCACCGGTCCGAGGGTCCGGTGCACCAGCAACCGCGCCAGATCGGGTGAGCGCAGCAGCAGCGCTTCGGAATACCGGTCGTGCAACGAGACCACGACACCCGGGGACGCGTCCGGTGCGGTGTCGAGCGTCAAGGCCGCGAGTTGATGCCCGGTGGCGGCCTCGGCCAGGCCGGCAATGGTGGGCGAGAGTGCGGCGCAGCCGCGGACCAGTGGTTCCAGCGCCCTCGCCACCTGGTCGGCGCCGTGGTGCTCGAGTGCGACCAGACCGACCGTGGAGTCGCCGCGATCGTGCCAGACGGAGCGGATCCCGTGCGCGGCCAGTGCCGTTTCGGTGCCCAGCCGCAGCGGGTGGCTGTCGCCCCGGGCGACGACGACCAGGTAGTCCCCGTGCACCGGAATATTCAGCTCGCGGGCCGCGCGGGTCGCGAACAGTACGTCGTGGGCGCGTCCGGCCAGCAGATCTTCGATGAGGGCGTGGCGGCGGCGTTCGTCGCGCCGGACCCGATCCAGTTCCGCACCGCGGTACGCGGTGACCAGGGCCGAGGACATCCCGTCGATGACCGCCCACATGGCCGTGCCGGTCTCTCGGAAGTCGGCGGGGGTGATGGCCCCAGCACGATCCAGCAGTGCTTCGAACACGATGCGCCCACCGAGGCGGAAGGTGCGCTGCATCGCCTCGAGCGGCACACCCTGCCCGGCGCGCTGTTCACCGATCGCCGCGGCGACATCGTCGTTTTCGGCGCCGGCGCCCTTGTCGCCGAGCAGGTCGAGCACCCGGGTGAGGAACCGCCGGCACCCGTGTTCCAGATCCGCGCGGGTCACGGCCGAATAGTCGGTCCACTCCGGGTCGTCGGTGAAGATCGCCGCCATCAACCGCCTGGTGAGCTCGGGAATGTCACCGCGACAGGCCGCCGCCAGCTCCGCCGAATTCGTCACCTGCCCGGCCGGCCCGGACCTTTTCGATAGTGCCACATTCGCTACCGTACGTCGCACGATCGTCCCGGTTCGCACCAGAGGCGCCCGGCAGCTGCTGTGCGTCGGCGCCGGCGGCCGGAGTGCGGACCTGGGCCCGGGGCCGAGGTGGTGCGCCTGCCGTACCTGTGCCGGGACCGAGCTGCCGGGCCAGGAGCTCGCGTAACCGGGAGCCGGGAGTGGCGCGGCCGGGTGAGATGGGTGTGCGCCCGGGTTCCGGCGCTGCGCCCCGTTCGGAGATCCGGGTCGGCCGGGTGCCAGGATCGAAGGGTGGAGCAAGCATTGTCGCTCGCCGGGGGCGAGCTGGAGTTGGGGCTGAATGCGGCCGGAGATCCCGAGTCGCCGGTGCTGGAGATTGCGCTGGACGAGTGGCGCGATGCCCCCGCGGACCGGATTGCGCGGACGGCGCAGGCAGTCGCGAGCACTCTGCGGCTGACGGTCGGTGTACTCGAATCCGAGCCGACGCCCGAATTGGCGCGTTTGTTGGAGGCGACCACACTGACGCTGGGCACCGCCACGGCGGGTGCCGCGGGTGTGCAGGGTGCGTACCCCCAGCTCGTCCCCCGCGACGATATCGCCGCGAGCCTGGATGGGCTCCGGGCCGCGGTGGGACGGAATCCGCGCTCCAGCGTGACGTTGGCCAGGCTGCTGCGCCAGACGGCCACTCCCGATATCGAGGCCGGTCTGGCCGCGGAGGCGGCCGCATACTCGATGCTGCTCGGCGGTACGGAGTTCGCCGCGTGGCGGGCCGGACGCCCGGTGCGTCCGGTGACCGCGTCGCCGCGGCCTCCGGTTCGGATCGAGCGTTCGGACGAGAATCTGACGATCGTGCTCGACAACCCCGAGCGTCGCAATGCGCTCAGTATGCGGTTACGCGAAGCGTTGCTCGAGGCATGTCGGCTGGCCGAACTCGATCCGTCGATCGAGCAGGTCGCGTTGCGTGGTGCCGGTCCGGTCTTCTGCAGTGGGGGAGATCTCGACGAGTTCGGTGTCGCGACCGACCTGGTCGCGGCCTATCTGGTGCGGCTCGAGCGGGCGCCGTGGCGGATCCTCGACCGGATGCGCGATCGGGTTACCGCCTACGTGCACGGTGCCTGCATCGGCGCGGGAATCGAGATGTCGGCCTTCGCCGGCCGGGTCGTCGCCGACCCGGACGCCTACTTCCTGTTACCCGAGATCGGGATGGGACTGGTCCCCGGCGCCGGTGGCACCGTGAGCGTGCCGCGGCGGATCGGCCGGTGGCGGGCGGCATGGATGATGCTGACCGGAGAGCCGATCGACGCGGAGCTCGCGCTGCGCTGGGGGCTGGTCGACGACATCACACCGCACCGGCCGAG
>NZ_BDCA01000013.1 GCF_001613265.1 Nocardia vermiculata NBRC 100427 | reverse complement strand
GCCGTCGCCCGCGCCCGCCGCGCGGCCCGCACCGCGACCTCGGCATCCCGAAGGAAGGCGTGACCGACAACGGTCGGCACCAGCCCGGACGGAGTGCGAGCGAACAGCTCCACACCCAGTTCGCGCTCCAGGGCCCGGATCTGCTGCGACATCGACGGCTGGGCGATATGCAGCCGCTCCGCCGCCGCGGTCACCGACCCTTCCTCGGCCACGGCCAGTGCGTACTCGAATTGCCGCAGACTCATCGGCTCCCGTTCTGCTCAGGCGCCGCACCAGCCAGGTGGCCCGCGGCGCATCGGTCGACTCCGGACACGCGCCGACCGCCTCGCGGTCCGCGCCATCGGAACAACCAGCGCGGCGCAGTGACCATTCCACGGGACTCGAGGTCACCGATGTGCCCGCTCGGCCGGCGGGCAATGCGTTTCCGCACGCGGCAGCATTCCCTCGATCAGATATCGGTCGGTTGCCGTGACGGTGCACTCGTTGCGGTCGGAGACGCCGTGCCCCCACCCGTCGTAGGTGAGCAGTGCGGCACCGGGCATCGCCTCGGTGACTGCGACGGCCCAGGCGTAGGGCGTGGCCGGATCATGCAGCGAATTCATCAGCAGGATCGGGGGCGCGCCGCTCACCTGCGGTCGGTGCTGCGGATTACCCGGTGGGGTGGGCCACCCCGCGCAGATACTTCCCGCGTCCCAGGCGAAATGGCTGCGCAGGGCCCCGGCATTGCGGTTCTGTTCCCGCCACAGCTGCTCCCATCGCTGCTGCCCGGCGATGTCGAAGCCCCAGTCCGAGCAGGCGATGAATTCCGGTGCCGCCACGGACTTTCCGTTCGGTTGCGGCTGCGGCACCGCGAGCGGGAACTGCGGCTCGAGGGTGTCCAGCGTCTGCAGCGCGGTGGCCAGTTCCTGCCATCGGGGCTGATACAGGTGCTGAACAACGAATCTGCTCAACGTCGTAGGCGTCAGTGACGCCTGAGGATCGTTCGGATCCGGCAGTTCGTGTTGTGCGGCACGCGCGTACGACCGGTCGTAGATCTCGGTGATGTCGTGACCGTGCAGGGCGCACGCGGTTTCTCGGCCACACCACGAGACGAATTCGCCGAAGGTGTCGCGGGCGGCACGCGCGGACGTGGTCATGAAGTCCGCGCCGGAGAGGCTGTGGTCGTCGACGCTGTCGAGGATCATGGCACGGACACGATCCGGGAACTGCTCGGCATAGGACTGGCCAGACATGGTGCCGTAGGAGCGGCCGTACAGGCTGATCGTATTCTCCCCCAGCACTTCCCGCACCGCGTCGATGTCTCGCGCGACACTCGTGCTGTCGAGGTGGTCCACCAGCTCTCCGGTGCCCGCGCGGCAGCTGGCGGCCAGCGCCTCGGCGTAGGACTGCACATCTGCGAACCGGGCGCCGGTGTCCGGCACCAGATTCGGGAAGGTATGCGCGAGTCCCTCGTCGCACCGCAGCGGGTGGCTGCGTCCGACGCCGCGCGGGTCGAGACTCACCAGATCGAAGCGGGCCCGGATATCGGCGGAGAAGGTGGGTGCGGACGGCGACGGGTCCGCCAGCTGATCCACCCCGGAGGTTCCGGGGCCACCCGGCAGCACCATCAACGTCCCGATCCGGTGCGCGGGGTCGGTGGCGGACATCCGGGCCACCGCGAGGTCGAGGGTCGCGCCCGCCGGCTCCGACCAGTCGATCGGCACCGTCACGGTGGCACACTGCACGTGGTCGTTCTCGGCGCAGGGTTGCCAGTCCGGCGGGTGGGCATCGGAACTCGAAAGGGAACATGCGGCGGCGCCCACCATGATCACCGTGGCGGTGACCAGGGCGCGAACTACCGTGCGGTGCAGATGCATAGCCGAATCCTGGCAAGCCGCGCCACCCCGGCACATCACCGTGCAGAGCCAGTGCGGAATCACCCTGCAGCGCCAGGTATCCCCCTGTGGTACCAGCCGGACGTACTCGACCGCGATGGCCGATCGGCGGGCGCGGTCGATGTACCGCCCAGCGGCTCGGGTGGTCTCACCACCCCGCCGGGCGGTACACGGTCCGCGCGGTGTAGCGATTGTGCGTTCGGTCGCGGGCTATGCAGCGCGAGATGGGGTCGCTGCTGCCCCGTCCAGCGCAGCGCCGTCGATGCTGGGAGTCCGGATCAGGCGCTTGGTCGAGCGGCGGAACGCCCAGACGATCACCAGCAGGGCGGGCACGGTCAGCGGGGCCCCCATCACGATCTTCGCCAATCCCAGGAGGCCGGTGGCGTCGGACAGGTACAGCCACTCCATCACCACGAACCGGGCGCACAGCACCATCGCCGCCGCAAAGGTCGCGAGATCGTGCGCCCGCCGGGTCGGCCGGTCCTCGCGCCACGGATAGGCGCCGCCGTGCACGGCGTTCCAGACGACCCCGGTCAGCGGACGCCGGACCAGCAGCGAGACGAGCACAGCGACGGCGCCCGCCAGTGACGCCCAGATCCCGATCGCAAAGAAGTCACCGGCCGACCCGGTCCAGGCCGCGATACCACCGGCGAGCAGCACACCCCACAGTCCACCGGACGCCGCGCTGAAGCGTTCCCCGCGCCGCAGCCGCCACACTGTCGACGCCAGCGCGGTGACGACGGCCGCCGCGATGGTGATCGGCAGCGCGACCACGGCGTTGGCGGTCACGAAGACCAGAATCGGCAGCGCCGTGTACACCATCCCGGACGGTCCCCCCACACCGTCGAGCAATGCCTGGTTCAGATCGGCGGGCCGATTCTGCTCGGTCCCGGATACTTTCCTCATCTTCATCGTGGTCTCCCCGGTGCGGTTGCTGCGTCACCGTCCACGAAAGACCGTGCCGTTACGGCACAGTCAAGTCCCCGCGTCACATCCGCAGGTGAGCCGACGTACGTTCGGCGCCCGGCCTCCCCCTAAGAGATCGTCCGCGGAATCGGAGCACGATCCATCCAGGCGGCGAACGCGTCGAAGGTGAACGGGCGCCCGAGGAAGTCGGCGACCAGATCCGCGGCGTCCCGGGAACCTCCCGGTGCGAGGATCCGATCACGGTAGCGCTGCGCCACCGTGGGTTCGAACAAATCGTCCGCGTCGAAGGCCGAGAAGAGATCCTTCGCGATCACCAGGCTCCACATGTAGGTGTAGTAGGCGGAGGTGTACCCGGCGAGATGCCCGAACGAGGTCTGGAAATGAGTCTGCGGCAGACCGGCGACGTGGCTGTAGCGACTGACGGATTCGGAAACCACCGGGGTGTGATCGTCCGGCCGGTCCTGATGCAGCAGATAGGACACCTCGGCGTAGCCGACCTGGGTCAGCACCGAGATCCCCTTGCCGAACTCCTTGGCCGCCTGCATCCGTTCCACCAGGTCGGCAGGGATGGGCGCACCGGTCTCGTCGACCGCGAACGTACGCAGAACCGTTGCGTCCCAGGCCCATTCCTCGAGCATCTGCGACGGTGCCTCGACGAAATCCCATTCCGTGGCGACCCCGGAGAAACGGGCCCACTCCTGACCGCCACCCAGCACGTGGTGCACGAGATGGCCGAACTCGTGGAACAGCGTGACCACATGCTGATGTTCCATCAGGCCACGGGAGAAGTTGCACACCAGCACGCCCTCGGGCAGCAGCCGGTCGGTGATACCGCCGACCAGGTCGAACTGTGCGGCGTGTTTGTACTTGCCCTCGCGTGGATGCAGATCGAGGTAGATCCGACCGCGACGCTGCCCGTCGGAATAGACGTCGTACACCGCGACATCCTCGTGCCAGCGCGCCACGTCGACGGGCCGGTACTGCACCCCGAACAGCCGCCCGGTGACCTCGAGCAGCCCGGCGCGGACCCGCTGGAAATCGAAGTACCGCCGCACTTCCCGCGCATCGACGTCGTACTGTTCGCGGCGGACGAGTTCGGTGTAGTAACCGAGTTCGGAGCGGTCGATCGCAGTCGCATCCGGATCGTCCACGCGCCGCCGTGCGAGCAGCGTCTCGAGGTCGCGGGCCCCGGCGTCCGCGGCCGCGCCCGAGATCTGCCGGATGAATTCGGCGATCGCTCCACCACTGCCGATCATCTTGACTGCGGCGTCGTAGTCGGGCCAGCTGTCGTAGCCGAGCAGCCGTGCCTTTTCGTGACGCAGGTCCAGAATCTCGTGCAGAACAGCATCATTGGCCGGCCAGCCGCGGCTCTCGAATTCGAGCGTCAGATCGCGGCGGGCCCGGGCGTCACGGGAGTAGGTCCGGAACGGCAGGTAATCGGGATAGTCGGTGGTCACGGTGACCAGTCCGTCTTGGACCGGGTGATCAGCGACGAAATCGTCGGGCAACCCGTCGAGCTGCTCGGCGCCGACCCGGATGCTGCGGACGTCTTCGCGAATGGTCCGGCCGAACTCCTGCTCGAGCACCGTGAGTCGCTCCGAGATCTCGCGCAACCGGGACCGGACCTCGTCGTCACGGTCGACCCCGCTGCGGCGGAAATCACGTAGCACGTGCTCGCGCATCCGCGTTGCCGCGTCGTCCGGCCCGGCCGGATCGGTGGCCGCGACCACGTCGTACAATCCGCGATCGAGATCGCGATCCGTGGTGGCGCGATCGACGTCGCGCAGCAGGTCCTCCGCCAGTGCGCGCACCTCGGCATCCGGATGTACTTCGCCGAACAGATGTGCGGCCGAACCGGCGCCGCGCAGCGCGATATCGGCGTCGTTCCACAGCGCGAGCACGGTGGCGGTGTCGCGCCGGCTGCCATCGCGCACAACGGTCAAAATCTCCGTCGCAGAACGCAACCGGTCCCGCACATAACCGTCGAGCCAAGCCGGCCAGTCCGCAGCGGGCAGCGCAAGTGGTTCAGGACTCATGCTCCGACCCTACCGGTGCCGAGGCGCGGTCACGGGCCGCGTGGCGAGGCAGGAACAGGGCCGGGACGATGATCACCGCGGTGAGGGCGAACGCGACCCAGAACGCGAAACCGAAGGAATCGGCGAGCAGCGGTCCGACCACCGGCATCGCTTGTGGTGGGACGGAACTGATCCGGCCGGAACCACCACTGCCGGCAGGCATTCCGTGCTCGGTCAGTTTCCCGGCGAGATGCTGGGTCAACGCCGTCACCAGCAGCGCACTGCCGAGCGAGGCACCGACCTGCTGAATGGCCGACAATGTGGGCGCCGCACGCGTCACCGCATCCTTGCCCAGTCCGGTGTAAGCAGCCGAAATCGTCGGCATCATCACCGCGCCGAGCCCCATGCCGCGCACGAACAGGGCCACACACAGCCAGACATAGGAGGTGTCGGTGCCCACGTGAGTGAACGGAAGAGTGCCGATCAGTCCCAGCACGACACCGACGGGCACCACATAGCCGGCGCCGATCCGGTCGGTGAGCCGGCCACCGATCACCATCGCCACGACGGCACCCAATCCCTGCGGTGCCAGCAGCAGACCGGCGTCGAGGGGGCCCTGTCCGCGCACGGTCTGGTAGTACAGCGGGAGCAACAGCATGCCGCCGAACAATCCGATGGCGACGAGGAAGACCGCGATGGTGCCACTGGCGAACAGCCGGTTGGTCAGCAGGCGCACGTCGACGATCGAGCCGGGCCCCTTGCGCAGGCTGTGCCAGGTGTAGAGGGCCAACCCGGCCACGCCGCCGATCAGCCAGGCGAGCACACCCCATTCGGTGAATCCGCCGCGCGAGCTCGCCTCCGACAGCCCGTATAGCAGGCAGACGAGGCTTCCCGACAGCAGGATCAGCCCGAGCACATCGAGCCGGCCGTGCTCGGGCAGCGCGTCACCGTGCGGCAGCTTCCAGATCGCCAGGGCCAGGGCAAGCGCGCCGACGGGAACGTTGACCAGGAAGATCCAATGCCAGCTCGCGTATTGCACGAGCAAACCACCGATCACGGGGCCGAACACCGGCCCCAGCAGCATCGGCACACCGAGAATGGCCATCGCACGGCCCAGGCGCTCCGGGCCCGCGGCCCGGGTGATGATCGCCTGCCCCGCGGGCAGCAACATGCCGCCGCCCAGACCTTGGATCACCCGGAACGCGATCAGGCTTTCGATCGACCAGGCGGCCGCGCACAGCGCCGAACCCGCCACGAACAAGGCCACCGCGGTCAACCAGACCGGCTTCGGCCCGAACCGGTCCATCGCCCATCCGGTAACGGGAATGACCAGCGCCACGGCCAGCAGATATCCGGTGACGACCCACTGCGTCGTGGACAGATCCGCACCGAGCTGGGTACTCAGCGCATCCAGGGCGACGTTCACGATGGTGGTGTCCAGCACCACCATGACCATCCCGGACACGATGACCAGCCCGGTGACGATGACGCTGCGATCGAGTGTGCCCGACCCCTGGCCGGTGCTTGTTGTCATGTTCGGCTCCTCCGCATTGTGCGGTGAACCGGCCGACGCAGTTCCGAGGTGCAGGTCGGGTCACCGATGGAGCTCGTTCGCACCGATCGTACTGACGGATGGCCACCGGGTCGGTCATTACCGGCTCGACGCTTCGGGGTGCCGAACCGATACGCCTACTCCTCGGCACCGGCGATGAACATTCATTCCACCGGTGCCGGGTCGAAGTACCCGTTCACCTATCACGATGCCGACGGCGAGTTCCTCGACGGCAGCCACATCTACCGGCTACACCTGCCGCCGGACGTGCCGGCGGCACTGTTCTGGGCGACCACGGCCTACAACGTCACCGACGGCACCATGCCCGAAACCGACCAACTGCTCCCGTCGACCAACGGCTATTACGACATTCCGCGCAATAACGACGGCTCGATCGATATCTGGTTCGGTCCGCAGCAACCCGTCGATGTGGTCGACGCGGCCTACATCAAGACCGTCCCCGGCCGCCACTTCATCGTCGCGTTACGCCTCTACGGCACCGAAGTCGCCTTCTACGACCAGACGTGGCGCCCCGACGACATCGTGCGGGTCGATTGATCACCGGCACGTCGCGGTCGACGGCGACCACCGCCGCGCGATGGTATGGCCGGCCGCGGCGAGCAACACACCACCGAGCACGAACCACGGATTCCACAGCACCAGACTCCACCGGGTTTGGTGCGGCCCGACCTCACCGCGGACACCACCCATATCCGTGGCCAGCGCGACCTGAACCAGGACACCGCGGGCCAGCAGTACCAGCCCGGCAAGGCCGATGGTCCACGCCATGATCCGGCGCCACCGCAGTGGCACATTCCCGGCGGCCGCCACCCCGACGAATGCGGCACCCGCCAGCAACACGGCGCCGACACCCCACAACCCGGCGGCAACGAACAGCGGCGGCCGGCGCGTCGCCAGATCCGAGCCCGCCGAGGAGGCCAGCCCCACCGACCCACCCAACGCCCAGAACCAGTGCACCGCCGCGAAGACACAACACCACGTGATCGCAGCGACTACGACCCATCCCCGATACGCCGATCTCATCCCACGCAGCATACGTCGAACAGGATCGGATTCCCGGCTGGAATTCGGCAGCGCCGGTACCGCGCACCGATCCCCTCCGGCACCGACTCACCTGCACCCCACCGCTTTCGAACGCCATCACCGGCCCCGATCATGCCGACGGATCGGTACGGCAGGACTCCGACGAGACGATCAGGGCTTGACTGCCTCGACGAGGGTGCGGGCGGAGTGGGCGACGAACGGCCCGTCCTGCTGGATCCGATCGTGGAGTTGCCGCAACCGATCACGGTAGGCGTCGACGGTGAAGCCCGGGACCATCCAGATCACCTTGCGCAGGAAGTAGATCACGGCGCCGATATCGTAAAACTCCATGCGCAGGCGCTCGGTCCGCAGGTCGACGATCTCCAGTCCTGCCGTGCGAGCGGCGGCGGCTTCGTCGTCGGGACGACGACTGCGTCGCGCCTGCGGTTGTGGACCGAGAAAGTACTCGACCAGTTCGAATACGCTCGCCGGCCCGACGTGCTGAGCGAAATAGGTCCCGCCCCGGCGCAGCACCCGGGCGATCTCGTCCCACCGGACGACGGCGGGATGACGACAGGTGACCAGATCGAACGAGGCGTCGGCGAACGGCAACGTTCCCCCGTCGGAGGTGGCGACCACGACCACACCGCGCGGGTGCAGCAACGAGGTGGCCGCGGCGACATTCGGCGGCCAGGACTCGGTAGCGGCCATGGTCGCCGGAAAGCGCCGGGCCCCGGCGAGCACCTCACCGCCTCCGGTATCGAGATCCACTGCGGCGGTGACGGTCTCGAGCCGGGCACTCATCAACCGCTGGTACCCCCACGAGGGACGCGCCTCGGTGGCCCGGCCGTCCAGCCAGGAGAAGTCCCACCCGTCGACCGACACCGATTCCGCTTCGGTCACCAGTTCTTCGAACGTCCGCGTCATACCGGCATTGTGCCCGCGCTGTGAGGCCGGATCGAATGGTTTTTCGCGCCGGTTCGGCAGCGCCCCCGATCATTGCTCACCCCCAGGTGAGCGGGTCGAGGTGCAGATAGAAATTCATACGATCGTGGTCCGGCGCGAGCCCGTACCGCTGCGCGAACACCGCATCGGCCGCCGTAGCCTGCGCGTCGTCCGCCCAGGTTTCGCGCGCAGTGGCCCGCAGCAGCGCCAGATCGGCATGGCGATCGGCGGCTTCCAGGCGGCCCAGGTCGATGAATCCCGACACCTGCAGTGTCCGCGGGTCCACGACGATGTTCGGCAGGCACAGATCGCCGTGGCAGACAACCGTATCCGCGGCCTCTCGGTCCGCCATCCGCGTCAGCTCGGATTCGAGCCGAGACAGCAACACCTCCGGCGGCGTGTGCTGCTGCTCGACGGGGAGGAACTCCCGATTCACGGCACGACGGCCGACGACCTCCCGCGCCATCGCGATCATCGAGTTCAGACCGTGCTCGAACGGGCACCGTTCGAGCGGTAGTTGGTGCAGCTCGCGCACCGCGTCGGCGATATGTCCCCACGCTGCGCGCAGGTCCACGGACGACAGCCGGTCCGCGGACACCCCTCGGACAGCGCTGGTCATCAGCAGTGCTCCCATATCGCACGAGTGCCAGTCGAGCACCCGTGCGCCCGGTATCCCCTGCTCGTTCAGCCAACCGACCCGGTCGCGTTCCGCCCGCAACGCGGCAGCTTCCACGGCCGGAACACATTTCACGTACCTGGCGGCGCCGTCATCGTGAAAGACCCGTGCCCCCGACTCGCCGGCCGTGACAGCTGTCCAGCCTTCGGTCCCGAACCCCGCGCCCGACAGCATCTTTCGGAAATCGAGGCACTCACCCATTCCGATACTCTAGCCAGGGTCAGGGCCGTGCAGGCGCGCCGTAACCAGGGTCTGCTCCGCACCGAACGCCTGGAAGGTGTCCACCGGCCGGAAACCCAGACGGGCCGCGAGTTTCATCGAACGAGTGTTCGCGGTCTGGGTCACGATCAGGACCGGTTGATCGGGAAGTTCGGCCGCAGCCACACGTAGCGCCGAGGTCGCGGCTTCGAAAGCAAATCCCGATCCCCAGGCTTGCTGCCGCAGGACGTAGGACAATTCCAGTTCCTCGTCACCCTCGGTCAGGTGTCCGGGCTCCGCTGCCGACCTGCGATTCAGCATCAGCGTTCCGAGCAGCAGATTCGTTTCCTTGTCCGCGATGACGTACACGCCCGGGGCGGCGGTCACAGCGGCAGTACCGACCTCGTCGAGGTATTGCTCGACCGCCGCACGAGGCCGTGGACCGCCGAGATATGTCCGCACTCCCGGATCGGTCTGCAACTCGATGAATCCGTCACGGTCGCCGTCACGCGCTTTGCGCAGCAGCAGACGATCCGTGGCGATCTCCGGGGCGGACAGCGTAGGCAGTGGGCTCATGAAGCCATGGTGCTCGATTGCCCGACGTCGCGCTCGGGCGCCGCGGCGGAACGTCGGATCAGGTGGCCAGGTCGAGCCATTCTCCGACGGGCAGCACGCGGGCGCGTGGCCCGGCGTGGGTGCGGAACTCGTTCTCCGGGTCGGAGACCTCGAGGTAGCCGGCGATCTTGTCCGGCTGGTCCGGCTCGTAGTGCATCGGCACCGCATACCGGGCGTCGAGGATCTCCGCGGCCACAGCGGCCTGCCTCGGGTCCATTGCGCAGGGCAGCGGGCTCGGTGGCTGCTGGTGCGGCACGTCGACCACAGCACCGTTGGCGGGCAGCACCACCGCATCGAACGGGTTGAACCGGCGCGCGACGAGCCACCAGTAGCCGTGGAACATCGTGTCGCCGCCGTGGAAGATTCGCTGCCCGTCGGCCTGCACCACCCAGTTCAGTTGCGGGTCCCCCAGCCCGTCCACGGCGGGGACCGCGGTGACCCGGAACGGCCCGAGTTCCCGAGTGGACCAGGCTTCCACGATCTCGACGGCCAGCCGGTGCCGGGCGAGCTCGCCCTCGGCCGGCAGCGTGGTCACGTTGTCCACATCGTCCCCGGGGCCGGGTGCCGGTCGCAGCACCGGCGCCCCCGGCGTCAGAGCCTCGGCGAGCGCGGCCGCATCGGTGTGGTCCCGGTGCAGGTGCGTGACCAGCGCGGCGGTGACCGTTCCGCTCGGCGTCGCCAGCCCGTCGCCGCCCTGCCATCCCGTGAACAGTGGCGAGATGTCGCGCACGTAGTCGATCACCAGACGCTCACCGCTCGCCTCGATTTCCAGTCCGGCCCAGCCCAGTCGTCGCATCCGCATATCGCACTCCTTCGTCCCGGTGGTCGTCCAGAACTTTAGAGCACGACCGTTCCCTAAATCAATAGAGAACGACCGTGCGCTATTCTCGTCACATGTCACCGCGACGCTCAGCAGCCGAAGCGCAGGCCACCAGGGGCAGGATCCTCGACCGTGCCGCCGAGATCGCCTCCGAGGAAGGACTGGACGGCATCACGATCGGCCGGCTCGCCGAGGACCTGCAGATGAGTAAAACCGGGGTGCACAAGCACTTCGGCACGAAGGAGACGCTGCAGATATCCACGCTGGACAAGGCGTTCGTGGACTTCTGGCATCGGGTGGTCGACCCCACCCTGACCGAACCGCCGGGCCTACGGCGGCTGCACGCGGTGTGCGCCAACTCCGTGGACTACCTGGAGGCGCCGCTGCTACCCGGCGGCTGCCTGATGACCGCGGCCCTCACCGAGTACGACGGCCGCCCCGGCCGGATCCGCGACGCGGTGGCCGAAGTGTGGTCGCGCTGGCGCGATCAACTGCGGGCAGATCTGACCGTGGCGGTGGACAACGGCGAATTGGCGGCCGGATTCGATATCGACCAGGCACTGTTCGAGATCATCGCCGCCGGACTGGCACTGAACGCGGCCATGCAGCTGCAGCACGACCGGACAGCCGCTGACCGGGCCCGCCGCGCGATCGAACGAGCCCTGAACCAAGGCTGACAATTCAGAACTCGGTCAGATATCCAGCTCTTCCACCGGAGGACGGTCGGCGATCCCGGAGACTCGCCGGTAGAGATGCTCGGGAATCTTGCCACGCAATTCATCCAGCGCATCGACGACCGTGAAATCGTAGTCGCCCCAATCGTATTCGACACCCAGCAGGCGACGCCAGTTCTTCAGGTCGCGCAGCCAGTTCGACGATTCGGGATAGTCCGACCAGTTCGAATACTGCTCGTGCAGGGCGTATTTCCCCTTGCGGCCACGAAACACCCGGATGTGCTCCATCCGCTCGTCGTTCACATCCCGATGTTCCCCGAGCAGGGCGCCCTGGAATCGCACCTGCCGAACACCGTTGTGCCCGACCCGGAGTACGACCTCCTCGTACCCCTCGGCCTTACCTTCTTCCAATTCGATGAATCTCTTGAGCGCGGCGACCACCGCGCCGGACAGATTTCCGCCGACCAATTCCTGTGCACGCTGAAACAGCGGTAGATCGTCATCGGCGACGTAAATGGTCTTGTTCGGCATAGTTCGACCATACGTAGAAATATACGTATATCGCAAGGATCGAAAGCGTATCTCCGCCCGACCGACGGGCACAGGCCCGTTCCACAGGCACCCGAGCGGGGATTACCCAAGCCAAGCCGCCACCCGGTCCTGAGGTGCAACCCCGGCGCCGGCGCGAACACCCACACCGACACCGCACCCCCTCTTGCGTGTACGTATACGTCTACTTATAGTGGCTTCAGGCAATGTACGTATACATCTACATAGACACAGCTTCGGTCGACACCGAGGTAACGGGCACGGAGGCACCCATGGTCATCTCGCAACTCACCACGAACACGATCACCGGCACGGGAAGGTAGGGGTACCTCGATGACCATCCGACAAGCCCCGGCGATCCGGGTACAGGGCCTGGAAAAGGCCTACGACAAGCTGAACGTGCTGCGCGGGGTCGACTTCGACGTCGAGCGGGGCAGCATATTCGCCCTATTGGGATCGAATGGCGCAGGCAAGACCACCCTGGTGAAGATCCTGTCCACGCTACTGAAGGCCGATGCGGGAACAGCCTGCGTCAACGGCTTCGATGTCACCGCCGAACCGGGTCGGGTCCGCGAGTCCATCAGCCTCACCGGACAGTTCGCCGCGGTCGACGAAATCCTCAGCGGGCGCGAAAATCTCGTGCTGATCGCCAAACTCCGGCATCTGAAGAACGCCGAACACATCGCCGACACCCTGCTCGAGCGGTTCGCTCTCACCGAGGCCGCCGGCCGGAAGGTCGCGACGTACTCCGGTGGTATGCGCCGTCGCCTCGACATCGCGATGAGCCTCATCGGGAACCCCGCCGGTCGTGTTCCTGGACGAACCGACGACGGGTCTCGATCCCCAGGCGCGCAACGAGGTATGGCAGGCCGTGTCCGAACTCGCCGGGCAAGGCACGACCGTGCTGCTCACCACCCAGTACCTGGAGGAGGCCGAACACCTCGCCGACCGGATCGCGATCCTGCACCGGGGCCGCATCGTCGTCGACGGCACTCTCACCGAATTGAAGCGGCTGCTGCCGCCCGCCGAGATCGAATACGTCGAGAAGCAGCCCAGTCTCGAAGACGTCTTCTTCGCACTCGTCGGCGACAACGAGCCCACCGACCACGACGCCACACGGACGAACTAGGACTGTGATGACCACGTATTTCTTCCCCGACACCACGCACCTGCTGGGCCGATCCCTGCGCCATGTCACCCGCAGCATGGACACCATCATCACGACCACGATCATGCCGATCGCTTTCATGCTGCTGTTCGTCTATGTTTTCGGCGGCGCGATCGACTCCGGTTCCGACTCGTACGTGCAGTATCTACTCCCCGGCATCCTGCTCATCACCATCGCTTCGGGCATCTCCTACACCGCGTTCCGACTGTTTCTCGATATGCAGAGCGGAATCTTCGAGCGCTTTCAATCCATGCCCATCGCGCGTTCCGCGGTGCTGTGGGCGCATGTGCTGACCTCACTGGTCGCGAACCTGATCTCGGTGGTGGTGGTCGTGCTCGTCGCCCTGCTCATGGGATTCCGTTCCAGCGCAGGGGTACCGGCCTGGCTGGCAGTCGCAGGCATCCTCACGTTGTTCACCCTCGCACTGACCTGGATCGCGGTGATCCCCGGCCTCACCGCGAAATCCCCCGACGGCGCCAGCGCCTTCTCCTACCCGCTGATCTTCCTGCCGTTCATCAGCTCGGCCTTCGTTCCCACCGACACCATGCCCGGACCGCTGCGTGCGTTCGCCGAAAACCAGCCGGTGACCTCGATCATCAACGCCATCCGCAACCTGCTCACCCAGCAGCCGGTCGGCGGCGATATCTGGATCGCGCTCGCCTGGTGTGTCGGCATTCTCGCCGTCGCCTATCTGTTCGCCATGAGCGTCTACCGTCGCAAGATTTCCTGACTCGGCACCCGGCGCCGACGCGGGCCGAACTCCTCGCCGCGCCCGACGGAGCCCTCAGGGACGGTCGGACAGAAGGCGATCGGCCAGTGATCGCGCCGTCGCGGTGAGTGTGGCCGTATCCATTCCGGTCCGGCTCATGAACACGATCCCTTGTTGCGCGGCGAGCAGGGCCCGGGCCAGGGCGAGCGGATCCGATTCGGCCGGCAGATCCCCCTCGTCCTGGGCGCGGACGACGCATTCCGCGATCAGCGCACTGGAGGTCTCGTAGCTGCCGTGGGCATGCGCGAGTACTTCCGGATCGGCGGTGCCGAGCTCACAAGTGCTGTTGGCCAGTAGGCAGCCGCGCCGGACGTCGGCATCGGCCGTATCGTCGATCGGCGACTCGAGCAGCATCCGCAGGGCGTCGATGGCCCGGGGAGCCTCGGCGAGGGCGCGTCGAAGGTGATCATGACCGTCGTCGGTATAACTGCGCAGCACTCGCAGAAACAGCCGACGCTTGTCACCGAAGGCGCCGTACAGACTACCTTTGCCCAGGCCGGTGACCCGCAGCAGATCGTCCAGCGAGGTCGCGGCATAACCGGCCGTCCAGAACTGTTCCCGGACGGCGTGCAACACCTGCTCCTCGTCGAACGCTCGTGGTCGTGCCATGAGGCCCAGAATACCGATTCTTGACCGTTCAGTCCGTCACGCGCGGATCGCGAGGGATCGGGGCCGATCAGCACTGGCACTGGCCGACGAAGGGGACGACGTCGCGATCGGCTACTCGTCCTCGCCGGATCGCGCGGCTGCGGTGGTCACCGAACTCGAGATGTGCACAGACGTACCAGGGCTACCGCACGGAGGCGGTGGTGAGTGCGCCGAACAGGGCCGCCAGTTTCGTCAATTGCGCGCACCGGTGCGACGTGCGCCAGACCAGTCCCATTCTGGATGCCTCGTCGAAACCGGTGACACGCACATAGGCCAGATCGGGGCGGCGGTTTCGGTCGGCGACGGGGCGGCAGGTCAGCATGGTGTATCGGCCGGTGGCGGCGAGGGTCATTCCCTCCTGGATCGTTGCCGCACGGACCGTCGAGGCGATCGGTTTCCCGAGCGGGGTGAAGCGGGGAAAATGCACCTCACGCCAATACTCCGGCGCCGGGCCGGACACCGACACCAGATCCACGTCGGCAAGCGCTTCCGCGTCGACCGATTCACGGCCCGCGAGCGGATTGTCCTGTCCCACAGCCAGCATCCGCGATGCGGGCGGAAACACGAACCCGACCGAAAGCTCCGGTTCGCGCACGGGCAGCAAGGCGACCGCGGCGTCGACCTGCCCGGTCAGCACGGCGCCGAACGGATCTCCGAGCGGAAGTTCCTGCAGCGTCAGGGCCACGCCCGGGTTCTCCCCGGAAAACCGAGTGAGCGCCGAGGTGACCGCCTCGTAGGCGATGCCCTGGAAACCGATGCGGACCGTCTCGGAGTGCTCGGCCCGGGCGCGGCGCCGAGCGCTGTCGATTTCACCGGCAAGTTCGTAGTAGCGAGGGCGGACCCGGTCCACGAATTCGGCGCCGGCATCGGTGAGAACGACTCGGCGACTGGTGCGATGCACGAGCTGCGCGCCGATATTGCGTTCCAAGGACGCGACGAGTTGACTCACGCGGCTCTGCGACACCCGCAGTCGCTCCGCGGTCCGTCCGAAGTGCAACTCCTCCGCCAGGATCAGCAGGCACTCCAGCTCACGGACAGGAAGGTCCGCCACAGCACTCCTTCCGGTCCGGTGATCGATCAGTTCAGCTCATCGAACAACGAGCGAAACGTCGTTGTTCCGCGACACCTCGCGCCGTTGACTGGGATTCATGTCCACAGTGAGTGAATCGCGAGTCCGCCCCGCGGACCCCACCGATCGCTGGTCCTCGATATCGGTCCTCGCCCTGTCCACATTTCTCGTCGTCACGGCGGAGATGCTTCCCGTCGGCGTGCTCACGCCCATGTCGTCGGGTCTCGGAATCTCCTCCGGCACCGCTGGTTTCAGCCTCGCGATCACCGGTGTCGTGGCGGCCTCGACCGCTCCGTTCGTCTCGCGGTTGATCGGAGAGCGGGATCGCCGTCGGGTTCTGGTAGCCGCTGCACTACTGCTCGCGGCCGGTAATCTCGTCACCGCCGTGGCGCCGGGGTTTGCGGTACTCGCGGCGGGTCGGGTGATGGTCGGCGTCGCCATGGCCGCCGTGTGGTCGCTCGCCGTGGCCGTTGCCACCCGGTTGGTCGGGGCCGCCCGGGCGAGCCTCGCGGTGTCGTTGGTGGTCAGTGGTGTTGCGGCGGCCTCGGTGCTGGGCGTGCCGCTGGGCACCGCGCTCGGCGATATCGCGGGATGGCGCAGCGCTTTCGGTGCTGCCGCGTTCGCCGGGCTCGTGCTCGCCGCCGCTCTGGCCCTGCTCCTACCGGCACTGCCCCCGCAACACGATGCAGACAGCGACGGCCCTCCGGACTCGCTGCTCGCCGTTCCGGCTGTCCGGCACGGCCTGATCGCGGTAATCCTGGTTGTCACAGCACATTTCGCCGCCTACACCTACGTCCGTCCGGCACTGGAGCAGTGGTCGGGCGTGCGCGGCGCCGGTATCTCACTGCTGCTGCTCGTCTACGGGCTGTGTGGAATCGCCGCGAACTTCGCCGCCGGCGCCGCGGCGGCGCGGCAGGTCCGGATGACACTGCTCGTGCTCGCGATCGGTATCACCGCGGCCCTGTCGAGTCTGCCGTGGCTGGGCACCACCGCGGCCGGCGCCGTCGCGGTGCTCGTGCTGTGGGGTCTGTCCTACGGTGGCGTCTCGGTGTGCAGCCAACTGTGGGCGATCCAGGCCGCGCCGGAGCGCCGAGAGGCCGTGACCGGGCTGTACACCGGTGCGTTCACCGGAAGCATCGCCCTGGGATCACTGGTCGGCGGTCTACTCCTCGACGGTGCCGGGCTCACCGCTCTGTTCTGGAGCTCGGCGGGCGTGGGAGCGGCGGCTGTCGCGGCCACGGTGGTCGGCCGTGGGCGTCCTGCCATGAAGACCTAACCCTCTGGGAACCACTGGCTTTCGGGCTGGGCAGACCGCGCGGCCGACGTTGCCCGGCCGGCGATGCGGTCAGCTGTGTGCAGACCCGACCGGTCCGTACTCGTGGATGCGCAGGCGCACCGCGGCGAGCGGAATATATCCCGGCCCACTGTCGCCGGCTCCGTTCGCTCCGGTGAGCCGGCGCATCATCGAGTTCGCTATGCGCTCTCCTTGAAGCTTGGCACGGTCGGCGTTCGGACCGCTGTAGCGGCCGTCCACACTGGCATGCCAGAGCTGCACCCAACGGCCGAAATGTGCCGCGGTGAGCGGGCGAGCCGCATGCAGCGCCGCGTGCGGGACGAACGCGTTACCGCGGTAATCGGCGTTCCTGAACAGTGCCCGGCTCCAGAAATCGGTGATTCTGGGCAGATGTGCTTCCAAGTCCATGCCGGCGACCTCGGTGAAGTACGGGCCGATCAGCGAGTCCGCGAAGGCCGCACCGTAGAACGCGCGCAGCAACCCGTCCAGATCCGTGCGATCGACGATATCCGGCAGGGCGCGCATAGCACCCATGCTAACCGTCGTGGCCCGAGGATGCAGAGTTGTTGCAGGTGGACCACGGTGCAACGAACCCCCGCTCGGAATCGGTGGGCTCACCCCGTGCCCGGCCGTCGGACAAGCCTCGGCACTGTGGGGACAGTGCAGCCCGGCTCAGGCCGCACGGAGAACATGTCGATCATCACGTCGGGCGGGGTCGACGGCATGTCGGACAGAGCATCCCGAGGCACCGACAAATACTGCGCCGCAACCTTTTTGCACGCGACATTCTGAGTGCCCGATGGGTTTCGTGCACTCACCACGGGACGACGTTCGGTACGGCGACGGGACCGGACCGGCCGCCGCACCACCGCTGGGGCGAACGCTGTGCGGCCGGTCTCGCTCTCGTCGCAAACGGCCGTATGTCACCGCGTCTTCCAGCAGAGTTGGCAGACATGCGAATCGCCCGGTATGCCGGGATGATGGCTGTAGGTACCTTTGCACGACATTTCACCACTCGATCGGACGTTTGATGCCCCCTCCGCTCTACTACCTGGTCGGTCCGGCAGGCCACCCGAACTACGGCGATGAACTCATCACCGCCGGGTGGTTACGTCATCTCGCCGTGATCGCACCCGAGGCGACGGTGTGGGTCGATACACATTCGCCGGGGCCGGCGCAGGTCATGCTCGGCGAGCTGCATCCGCGGGTGCGGTTCACCGATACGCTGTGGCGGCTGTGCTGGGAGGCTCCCTCCGAGGATCCGTGGCAGGTAGCGTCCTGGGTGCGGCGGGCCGTCGACGACCCGGGGTTGGCGCCGCGATGGGATCGTGGCATCGCACTGTTGCGGCGGGCCGAGGTGATTCACCTCCTCGGTGGTGGGTACATCAACCGGATCTGGCCGCGCCATATCGGGCTGGCGGCCGGTGCCGCCGCTGCTGCCCGCACCTCCGGTGCACGCTGTGTGGCGACCGGGCTCGGACTGTTTCCGGAGCCGGAGGGGGCCGGCCAACTGGTGCGGACCACCGCCTCCGAATTCGAGATCACCGATGTGCGCGACCGGGCGTCCGCGGAGCTGCTCGGCATCGCGCCCGGGGTCGACGATGCGTTTCTGTCGCAACCGCTCCTGCGCAGGGACGAGGAAGACCCGCCCGAGGTGATGCTGTGCCTGCAGAGCGATCTACTCGATGTCGACATCAGCGCGCTCGCCTCGGCCGTACTGCGGATCCTGCACAACTGGCAGATCCCACCGGAGCGGGTCGGCGTCGTGGAGGCCATCCCGGGGGTGGACCGCAAGGTTTTCGACCTCATCGAACATCAGCTGCCCGGTGCCCGCTTCCACCCGTTCGTCGAGGTCTGGGAACACGGTCTGCCGGTCTCGGCGACACAGACCTGGCTGACGACCCGGTTCCATATGCATCTGGTGGCGGCAATGGCCGGCGCGAGTGGGGTCGCAATCCCGATCAGCCCGGATTTCTATGCCACCAAGCATCGTTCGCTCATCGAGCTGGGTTCGGGGTGGACGATGCTGGACGACCTCCATCACGTTCCGCAGCGGCCGACGGGAAGCGGTTTCGATCCTTCGGTGATCGCGGCGGCACGCCGCGACAAGCTGGCGCTCGCGCGAACGATCTACCCACCCGCGCCACCGCCCGATCCGGTACCCGCCATCGCACCGCGATCACTGGGGCAATTCGCCGAAGCCGCGCGCGGGGCATGGCGGCGGCGCTAGAGCGTCCCGGGCTGCTCGCGGAGTGAGGCTGCAAGCAGGTCGGCGGCGCTGCGAGGAGTGCGGCCGAGGAGGTCGGTCAGCAGCGGGTCGGTTGCCGCGAACATTCCGGTCCGGGCCGCCCGAAACAGCATCAGTGTCATCCGGGCGACATGCTCCGGGATGCCGGCGGCGCGCTGATCTGCGAGCCACTGTTCGTCCTCCACGACGACACGTTCGACGCGACGGTCGCCGAGTTCCGAGGCGATCGCGGCGAAGTCGTCGAGCGTGACGGCGCGGGGCGCGGACAGTGTGACCGGCCCCTCGAAGGTGTCACCTCCGGCAAGGATGGCGGCGGTGGCCTCGGCGATATCGGCGCGGTCCACCCACCCGACGGGGCCGTCGGCCGGCGCGGCGATCACTCCGGTCTGCCGCCACGGGCCGAGAAGTTGGTCCACGCTGCCGAAAAAGCCGTAGCGCAGCGCGGTCCAGGCGATTCCGGAGTCGGCGAGGACGGCCTCGGTCGCAGCGTGTACGTGCGCGGGCAGGTACGGGCTCTCGGCAGCGACTGCCTGCTGGCTCGTGTACAGGATCCGCTGAGCACCGGCGGCAACGGCAGCGTCGATGGCGTTGCGGTGCAGGGCGACCGTATCCGCGGTGGGGTCGTTACCGGAGACCAGCAGCACCTGCTCGGCGCCCGCGAACGATGCACGCAGCGCGGCCGGATCCTCGTAGGAGCCCTGCCGCACACGTACTCCGCGGGCAGCGAAGTCCTGCGCCTTGGCGGTGTCACGGACGCTGATGCCGATGCGCTCGGCCGGCATGCGGTCGAGTAGGTGCCGCACGGTAGCGCCGTTGAGGGCGCCGGTCGCGCCGGTGACAACGATCATGGTCGACACTCCCTACATAAGTTGACCTATCTGGTCAGGTTAGTGATGTTCCCGATGTTAGGTAACCTGACCACATGGGTCAAATTACAGCGACGACAACGGGCGATTCCGGGACATGACAGCCCACCATTCCTCGAAGCCCCAGCTCCGCGCGGACGCCCGGCGCAATGCCGACCAGATTCGTCGCGCGGCGATCGACGCCTTCCAGGGACGGGGCCTGACCGTTCCTCTGGACGAGGTGGCCAAGGCGGCGGGCGTCAGCAAGGCGACGATCTTCAACCGGTTCGGGGGCCGCCTCGGCCTGATCGAGACGGTGATCGAAGAGGTCGTCACGACCGAGCTCTACGCCATCATCGACCGCACCCGGTCGATCGACGACGCGGGCGAACAGCTCGCCTTCTACATCACCGCGATCCGCGATCTGCAGTACCGCCAGCCGGCGACCGTCGACGTTCTGCTCGAGGTCTACCCCGACGCCGCCGCGCTCATGGAGATCTGCACGGTCGCAGGGGCATTCAACGAAGAACTCGTCGCACGGAGTCACGCTTGCGGGATACTGCGCCCCGAGTTCACCGCGAACGACCTGCACGCACTACTCCACGACAACGCCCTCGTACTGAAGTACGGAGTTCGCCCGCGCCGCGAGGACTACGACCGCCGCACCACCTACCTCCTCGCCGGAATCCGCGTTCAACCTCCGGCCGGCGAATGAGCACTCCGACCACCGCGGGACTCAGCAACAAGGAACTGCGCCACGACCGGTTCCGGATGCCCGGTGGCCGGCCCGGCTCAGTGGAGCGAGGTCCGTTCGCGGGCGGTGGCAGCGAGGGAGCCCAGCAACGCCAGGGCGCGGCTGCTGGGTGAGGCCGGTTCGGCGTGGTAGACGACCAGTTGCTGCCCGGGATCGGAGCGGACGTCGAAGGTTTGCATCGTCAGCATCATCGGGCCGACGTCACGGTGGTCGAAATGCTTGTGCGCCAATGCTTTGCCGCGAGCATCGTGCGTGTCCCACAGTCGTGCGAATTCGGGACTGCGGTCGAGCAGCTCGGTGAGTACCTGCCGGACCCGGGGATCGTCGGGTGCCTCGCCGTAGCCGAGACGGAAGCCTGCGACCGAATTCCGCGCCACGTCGTGCCAGTCCCGGTAGAAGGTGCGCGCCACCGGGTCGGTGAACACGATGTGCAGCAGATTCCGGGAATGGGTCCAGTCGTGGAACAACGCGTCGGCGATCGCATTGGAGGCGAGGACGTCGTAGGCGCGGTTGTAGACGACGGCGGGGTTGTCTGGCCAGGCACTCATTAGCTGGAGCAGGCCCGGATCCACCTGATCGCGGCCGGCCGCCGCTCGAGCCCGCGGGCCGAGGCCGACCAGATGGAACAGGTGCCGGCGGCCGTCGTCGTCCAGGCACAGTGCCGTGGACAGCGCGTCGACGACCTGCGCCGAGGGTCCCCGTTCGCGGCCCTGCTCGAGGCGGATGTAGTAGTCGACGCTGACACCGGCCAGCAGTGCCACCTCCTCGCGCCGCAGCCCCGGCACCCGACGTGTGCCGCTCGACCGAAGATTCACATCGGCGGGACGCACCTGCGCTCGACGGGCGCGCAGGTATTCGCCGAGTTCGGTAACAGCCACGGAATCCAGCGTAGGCCGCGGCCGGACCCTCATCCTGGGTGCGCTACTCCCAGGAGAAGGCCGTCCTGCCATCGCAACGCCTACCCGGCGATCGTGGTCGGCATGGAATCGACATCGAAGACAGTTCTCGTCACCGGAGCCAGTAGCGGCATCGGTGCAGCCATCGCCCTGCATCTCGCCGAGGCGGGCCATCAGGTCGCCGCCGGTGCTCGGCGGCTCGATCGCGTACAGGCACTCGCCGAACGGACCGGCGGCCGGGTCCGCGCCGTGGCGCTCGATGTCACCGACCGAGCATCGTTCGAGGCCTTCGCCGGGGCCGCCCTCGAGCAGACCGGCAGGGTGGATGCGCTGGTGAACAATGCCGGCGTCATGCCGCTGTCACGGCTCGATTCCCTGTTGGTCGAGCAGTGGGATCGAATGGTGGACGTCAACATCCGCGGACTGCTGCACGGAATCGCCGCGGTGTTACCGCATTTCACCGCACAGGGCGCCGGGCATTTCCTGACCGTCGCCAGTGTCGGAGCACACGAGGTGGTGCCGACCGGCGCCGTCTACAGCGGCACCAAACACGCCGCATGGGCCATCACCGAAGGGCTGCGCCAGGAGTGCGATCCGGGAATCCGGGTCACGACGATCTCGCCGGGTGTGGTGGCGTCCGAACTGGCGGACTCGATCACCGATCCGGGGGCGGCAGCGGCGATGCGTACCTACCGCGCCCACGCCATGCCACCGGCGGCCATCGCCGCCGCCGTGGCCTACGCGATGGATCAACCGGCAGACGTCGACGTCAACGAGATCGTCGTGCGCCCGACCCGGCAACGCTGACCGGCGACGGCTCACCTCTACCGGACAGCACCGAGCACCCGTCCGGATCATGGTGCGCTGTAACGTAACCCGTCGTAGAGGATCGTGACGATCACGACTGCGTCCTCCCTCCAGCCGGTGGCGCGTATTCCGCAGATGCCACCCAGTGCGCGCAGCACGACACGGCCGCTGATTCCACCGCGCAGCAGGCCGTCGGCCGCACCTGCGGCAAGGAGCTCGTCGAGGGCGCCGGCCATTTCGGCGCGGGTGTCGTCGTAGATCGGGGAGTCGGTGGCCATGATGCTCTCCAGCACTGCACCCATTCCCCTACCTACCGCCGCATGCTCCACGAGCAGCAGCAGGAAGGCGTGCAGGGCTTGGTCCGCGGGGTGGTGTGCGAGCAGTCGCGCGGGTGCCGCACACAGTTCGGCGACTTCTCGGCGATACACCTCCGCCACGAGCGCTTCGCGGGTGTCGAAGTGGCGGTACAGGGTGCCGACGGACACGCCGGCTCGGCGGGCGATCTCCTCGACGTAGGCGTCACCGTCGGCGAGCAGTGCCGACCTCGCCGCGGCCAGCAGGGCATCGCGGTTGCGGCGGGCATCGGCACGCAGTGGGCGTGATGGTGGCACTGTTTCCTCCCTAAGGTGAGCCCGACTCCGTTTATGTGTACAGTTTCCGGAGTCGGGTTCACTTTACTGAAGGAGTACCTCGTGACACACGAAGAGTTCGCCGGTCTGCGCGTACTGGTCACCGGCGGCAGCCGCGGGCTGGGGGCAGCGACCGCTCGCCGGTTCGCCGCCGGTGGCGCCACGGTGCTGACGGCATCACGCACTGCGCCACCGGACGACCTCCCGGCCGGCTTCATTCGCGCCGACCTGCGCTCGGAAGCAGGAGTCGCCGAGCTCGCGCACCGCGTACTGGACAGCGTCGGTGGTGTCGATGTGCTGGTCGACAATGCCGGAGCGATGACCCCGTCGATGCCGACCCTGCAGCGGACCGACGCGTCATGGTTGTCCGATCTCGAGATGAACCTGCTCAGCGCGGTCCGACTCGATCGCGCGCTGGTTCCCGGGATGGTCGAGCGGGGTTCCGGCGTCGTGGTGCACGTCTCGTCGATCGCGAGCCGTCTCCCCCAGCCCGCGGAGGCGTCCTATGCCGCCGCGAAGGCCGCACTCAATGCCTACAGCCGCGAGCTGGCGACCGCGGTGGGGAAACACGGTGTGCGCGTGGTGTGTGTGCTGCCGGGGTTCGTCGTCACCGAGGGGGCAGCCGATCATCTGCGGCACCTGGCCGAGCAGCGGGGTGTCGGCGTCGACGAGGTGCGGCAGCAGATCGTGGACCACCTGCAGGTGCCCATGGGCCGCCCGGGCGAACCCGAGGACGTCGCGGAAATGATCGCATTCCTCGCTTCCGAGCGGGCCAAATGGCTCACCGGCGCCCAGTACCGAGTGGACGGCGGCATTCTCTCCGCAGCCTGAACCGGCAACCGCATTGCCCAGCGGGATCGGGAGTTGACCCGCGTTTCCCGTGCGGCCGATGATCGGTGTCGACCCGTTCGCCACGAGAGGACCCCACGATGCCCGAGAGCACACCGTTGCGGCGCGCCGACGCGGCCGGCAGTGTGCGCACCCTCGAATGCGCGGTCGAGGATGCGTGGATCGATATCAACGACCACATGAACGCCCAGTACTACGGGATCGTCATCTACCGCGCCCATGCCGCATTCACCGACATCCTGGGGTTGGGCGACGACTACGTCCGCCGGACCGGATTCGGGAAGGTCGTCGTGCAGACCACGATGAGCTACGAGCGCGAGGTGCGACGCGGGAGCCGTCTCGCCGTCGACTCGTGGTTACTCGGCGTGGATGCCAAGCGGCTGCACTTCTTTCACGAGTTGCGCAACCTCGGCGACGGCACGCGTGCGGCGGTGTCGGAGCAACTGGATCTCCATGTCGACCTCGGGACGCGGCGGACGGCCCCACTGCCGGCCGAGATGTCGGCCCGGCTCACGGATTTCGCCGCGAGACAGGCCGCATCACCGCAGCCCGAGGGCGTGGGGCGCACCATTCGAGTGCCGGGGAACTGACCGGACCCGATCCGTCACAGACCGAGAGTCTCCGCCAACCAGCGGCGCGATCGCGCATGATAATCGCGGGTGACGGGGACTCCCGGCGCCCAGCTCTCGAACCCGTGTGGCGCGCCCGGCACCACATCCACCTCGACCTCCACCCCGGCGGCACGCAACCGGTCCGCATACGCGAGATCCTCGGCGTGGAACAGGTCGATCTCCCCCACCCCGATCCAGGTCGGTGGCTGACCGGTGAGATCGTCACGCCGGGCGGCCACCGCGAACTCGGGCGCCGGTGACGTGCCCGGTTCCGCACCGAGGTAGCTGCGCCAGCCGTGCCGGTTCTGCCGGTTGCTCCAGGCGAAATGCTTCACGCCGTCCAGATCGCTGCGGACCACCGTGCGATCGTCGAGCATCGGCGCACTCAACCACAGCGCCGACGGACGCGACCCACCGGAGGCCACCAGCCGTTGACTCAGGCAGGCCGCGAGTCCGCCGCCCGCGCTCTGACCGCCGAGCACCACCCGCGCCGGATCGGTGCCGAATCGAGCCGCGTTGCGCTGCAACCACATCCAGGCGATCCAGCAGTCGTCCAGCGGGATCGGGAACGGATGTTCGGGAGCGAGGCGATAATCGACCGAAACGACCGTGAGACCCAGCTTTCGCGCGGTGACGGCGCACAGCGTCTCGTCCTGGGCGGGACTGCCGAGCACATAACCACCACCATGGATCCACAGCAGCGCCGCATCGGTCGCCCCCGCGGTGGGACGATAGACGCGCAACGGGACCCGCCCGGCCGTGAGGCTTTCGATGCGCACCCCGTCCACGTCACGGGCCGGACGATGCGCGGCCCCCCATCTCAACAGCCGCAGCGCCCACCGGTGGCCGATCGGCAGGGGCGGCACCCAACGCAACGGTCCGCGCAGTTCCGGTGCCACGAGCGATATATCCATGACCGAACTCCTCTTCGTTCCGGTACCGCACACGCACCGATACCGAGTGCCCGCACGGTACCGTGCGGGCGCGTCGGGGACGGTCGGAATTGATCTTCCGTGCGCAGGCTGTCGTCACCTCATCGCCCGGTACGGACCGCCGCGACCGACGGCAGAACATCGATCAGTTCCCGGGTCCGATCCGGTGGTGCGGCCGACGTCCGCCAGGCGATATAGCCGTTGGGGGCGGATCGGTGTGGCCCCCGTGGGGCCGACACCGTAGACCTGACGGAATACGGTGGGGTCCTCGAAGGAGATACCGGCTCCCACATGCGCGAAACCCGCCGCACTCCGGGCAGTATTCGACCTGCTCGAACACGGTGTGCACGGCATCCGCTGAGCACGCCGCGCCTGTTCCTGCCTCTCAGTCCGGGCTGACGATGCGCACCGTCTGGGGCCGCAACCAGTGTGACCGGGCCGGGACGACCGCCAGCAGGCTCTTGCGCCGAGCCAGTGCCACCGCATGGCCGCCGGCGCCGAACGGGACGTGTTGCCAGGTCCAGTTGCAGCCGTGCGGGGCGAGCAGCATCGCGGTCTGGGCGAAGTCGGCGTGTTCGACCTGTTCGGCGTCGATGAAGATGCCGACCATGATCGAACTCACCATGGCCGGTGCCAAGGTGCCGTCACACACCACGTGGACGGTCCCGTCGCGGCCGACGTAGCGGGCGGCCCAATCCAGGACGGTGCGGCGCCGGGACGGGCGACCGGTGACCAGCGCGACGACCTCGGTATCCGATCGCGATGACATCTCAGGTGCCGGGCCCCTCCAGAATCGTCACCGCCGATACCGCCGTGGGTCCGCCGAGATTGTGCGCCAATCCGATTCGCGCTCGCTCGACCTGGTTGGCAGCGGTGCCGCGCAGCTGGGAGAACAATTCCACACACTGTGCCACACCGGTCGCGCCGGGCGGGTGTCCTTTGGATTTCAATCCGCCGCTCGGATTCACCGGTAGTGTCCCGCCGATCCCGGTCGTGCCCGCTTCCAGCAGCTTGTGTGCCTCGAAGCGGTCGGCGAAGCCGAGGTCCTCGTAGCTGATCAGTTCGATTCCGGTGAAGAAGTCGTGCACCTCGGCGACGTCGACGTCGGCCGGAGTCAGTCCGGCCATCCCGAAGGCACGCGCGGCTGCCCGGACCGTGGCCGGGAAGCTCGTCATATCCCGCTTGTGCTGGTGCATCACCGAATCCAGGCCCAGGCCCACACCCCGGATCCACACCGGACGATCGGTGTAGCGATCCACCACATCCTCGGCGGCCAGGATCAGGGCCGCGGCGCCGTCGCTCTGCGGTGCGCAATCGTAGACGCCGAACGGGTCGGCGACGATCGGCGCGTTCAGTGCCTGTTCGAGGGTGATCTCGAAACGCAGGCGTGCCTTCGGATTGGCGACACCGTGCCGATGGTTCTTGACGGCGATCATGGCCAGATGTTCCCGCCCGGCCGAGGATTCGTGCAGATAGCGGGCTACGTGCAGAGCGAATCCGGCGGGTGCGATCAGGCCCAGCGGGTAGTCCCAGGCCATATCACGCGCCATCGCCTCCCACTCCCAGACCATGTCCTTGGACGCGGATTCGCGCACCTTGTCCGCACCGATCACCAGCGCCACATCGCACGCACCCGAGGCGATCCCGTAGAGCGCGTTACGCACCGCGTCGTTTCCGGTGGCGCACGAGTTCTCGATCCGGGTCACGGGCAGATCGGGCAGGCCGAGCACATCGGCGAAGATGCCGGAGGGAAAACCGTCGGGGGTCCCCATGGCGCCGAACCAAGCCGCCTGCAGATCGGCCGTGGCGACTCCTTTGTCGACCGAACCGGCGCATTCGGCGAACGCCATCGGCAGCAGATCTTTGATGCCGAGGGCGAAATGCTCGGCGAACGGCGTCATCCCGGCGCCGACGACCGCGACTCTTCTCATGCTGTCTCCTGCTCGGGTTCGAACGCATACCCGTAGTCGGGCACCCCGGAGCGCATCGCCACCCGGCGCAACACCATGCGCCCGCGGTCGCCGATGCGGACGGTGCCCGGATCGGTCCCGGTGACCTTGACCAGCGCGCGAACCTCGACGCCGTCCAGTTCGACGATCGCCAGCGAGTAGGGCGTACGCAGGCCGGGCACCGGGACGTGCACGGTCACCTGCGTGTAGACGGTTCCGGTGCGCGGCAACGGGACCAGGGTGTAGTCGGTGGTGAGCCGGCCTGCCTCGTCCAAGCGGTAGCGCGGCGGAAAATCCAATTCCTCGCTACCCGGATGTACCCCCGCCTCCCAGCGCACCTTCGCTTCGAAGGCCCGTTCGTAAGCAGCCAGCGAAATCGGGATGTCCGCGCCCGGTACAGCGACACCGTCCGGTTCGGCCCGCACCTCCGGTTCCCGCCGGTACACCCGGACCGGACCGGCGGATACCGTCACCCCGGACAGGCTGGCCTGCTCGACCCCGACGAGCAGGCCGGTCTGCCCCCATTCGGCCAGTGCCGCAAGGGCGAACAGGCTCGACCCGGCACCGGTGGTCGGCAGTCGCGGTGGGTCGCCGAGACACAGGTGCGCGGCCTCACGATGATCGACCCCCGCCACCATCGCAGGGGTATCCACCCAGGCCACCGCCAGTGACGCCACCAGACCGCGTTCGTGCAGCAGCCGTGGGTCGCCGTAGTCGTGCACAGCACCGGTGGTGTTGCGGGTACGCACCGGCAGACTGCGCGCGACCCGGGCTGCGGTGCGCACCGCCAGCCCACGCTCGGCGACCAGGGCCGCCGCCGCACCGGCGGGATCCAGGTCGACACCGATGATCAGCGTGCGCGGACGCGCGGAACTCAATGCATCCAGTGTCGCCGGCGCACCGCCGAGACGTTCGATCACCTCGAGCTCGGGGTCCAGGCCGAGCCCCGCCAGCAGTACCGCGGCGTTACTGCTCTCCAGCAGCGGCAGATCCCGGCTCACCACCACGACACGTTCCACATAGGCGGTCGCCCGCGGGGCGCCCGACAAGGCGGCGCGACCGGCCTCCACGGCGAGAGTCACCGCATCCTCGTCGTCCCCGGGCAGTCTGCCGTCCGGGCCGCCCCAGCACGGCAGATAGGTTCCGATCGACGCCACGCTCGGCATGCCGGCGCCCTCCTCTCCGAGTACGTCAGGTGATAGCGCCGGCCGTTTTCAGCGCGATGATGCGATCCCAGTCCAGCCCGAGTTCGAGCAGCACCTCCTCGGTGTGCGCGGCGAATTCCGGGCCGGGCCGGGTGTCGGGGGCGGTCACATCGAACTGCACCGGATTGGCGACCATTTCCAGCTCACCGGCCTGCACCAGGTATTCGTTGGCACGGATCTGCGGATCCGACCCCACCTGCAGACTATCCTGCACCGGCGCCCACGGACCGGACAGCGTCGCCAGTTTCTCCGTCCATTCGGCGAGGCTGCGCTTACCGATGGCTTCGCGCAGGATCTGCACGCCCGCTTCGGTATTGGCCGCGATCGATTCCGTGGTGGCGAAGCGCGGATCGTCGGCCAGTTCCGGGCGGTCGATATGGCGCATCACGTCACCCCAGAACTTGGTGGGCTGCAACATCACCAGGGACAGATACCGGTCGTCGGAGGTCTTGTAGAGGCCCGACAGCGGATTCGTCAGCGCACCGTGTGACCCCGGCGCGGGCGCCAGCAGCGGCTCGTTCACATGTCCCGACAGCGCGATCGTGTGGCCCATCGACCACAGGCCGCTG
This sequence comes from Nocardia vermiculata NBRC 100427, assembly GCF_001613265.1. Taxonomy (GTDB): domain Bacteria; phylum Actinomycetota; class Actinomycetes; order Mycobacteriales; family Mycobacteriaceae; genus Nocardia; species Nocardia vermiculata. The sequence goes on along the minus strand of NZ_BDCA01000013.1, from coordinate 165,643 downwards.
CCCAGCAACGACACGTCGACCACCGAGGGGGTGCCGGTGCGTTCGCGTTTGAGCAGTGCCGCGGCGATACCGCCGGCCAGATTGGTACCGGAGATGGTGTCCCCGAAGGCCGGGCCCGGTGGGGAGATGAGGCCGTCCATCCCCTCGGGGGTGATGGTGGCCGCCACCGAACCACGGCACCAGAACGCGGTCATATCGAACCCGCCCTTGGTGGCCTCTTCGCCGCGCGGGCCCAGGGCACTACCGCGCGCGTAGACGATATCCGGATTCACTGCCCGGATGTCGTCGACGTCGATTCCGAATTTGGTGCGCGCCTGGGGCAGGAAACTGGTCAGGAAGACGTCGGCGGTCTTGGCCAGTTCGTGGATCACCTCGCGTCCCTGCTCGGTCGACATGTCCAGTCCGATACTGCGTTTGCCGCGGTTGGCATGCTCGATGTTGGGGTTGGGATCGCCTTCGACCTTGATGGGGCCGATCTGGCGCAGCCCGCGCTGCGGATCACCGGTGCGGGCATGCTCCACCTTCACCACGTCCGCCCCCCATTCGGCCAGCACCGCGCCGGCCGACGGCACGAAACCGTACATGGCGACCTCGAGTACCCGGATCCCGTCCAGGGGTTTGCTGCTCATCACGCCACCACCGCGCCGAAGGACTTCTGCTCGAGGAACTCCTCGATACCGGCCGTACCCATCTCGCGGCCGATGCCGGACTGCTTGTAGCCGCCGAAGGGCACGTCGGGGTGAAAGTAGTTGCCGCCGTTGATACTCATGGTGCCGGTGCGGATCCGCCGTGCCACCGCCAGCGCCCGGTCCTCGTCGGCGGAGAACACGCCGCCGGACAGCCCGTAGATGGAGTTGTTGGCGATCCGCACGGCGTCCTCGTCGTCGTCGAACGGGATCACCGCGAGCACGGGGCCGAAGACCTCCTCCTGCGCGATCTCGCTGTCGGGATCGACGCCGGCGAGCAGGGTCGGGGTGTAGAAGTACCCCGGATCGACCTTCTCGCCGCCGCACACCAGTTTCGCGCCCGCGTCCACGGCGCGCTGCACCAGGCCGTGCACCTTGTCACGCTGGCGCTGCGAGATCAGCGGGCCCATATAGTTCGCGGGATCTCCCGGGTCCCCGTAGCTGACCTTGCCCATGAAGCCGGCCACCTTCTCCACGATCTCGTCGTGACGGGCGCGCGGCACCAGCATGCGGGTGGTGATGGCGCAGCCCTGCCCGGCGTGGCTGCAGATGCTGAAGGCACCGAACATGGCGGCGGTGTCGACATCTCCGTCGTCGAGCACGACGGCCGCGGACTTGCCACCGAGTTCCAGGAACACCCGCTTGAGCGAATCGCCTGCGGCGGACATGATCTGGCGGCCCACGACGGTGGATCCGGTGAAGCTGACGACGTCCACATCACGGTGGGTGGTCATGGTCTTGCCGACCTCGACGTCCGAACCCGACAGGACGTTGACCACCCCGGCGGGGATGTCGGTGTGCTCGGCGATCACCTCACCGAGCGCCAGCGTCGCGAGCGGGGTGTCGGGCGCGCCCTTGAGAACCACCGTGCACCCGGCGGCCAGCGCCGGAGCCAGCTTCGCCAGCGCCAGCTGATGCGGGTAGTTGTAGGCGGCGATCGCCGCGACCACACCGGAGGCTTCGCGCTCCACCCAGCGCCGGTGCTTGCGGCCACGATCCTCGGCCTCGCCGAGATCCTCGGTGCGCGGGTAGGTCCGGGTGAGTCCCGCGAAATACTTCACGATCTCGAACGGCGTCTCGAGCTGATTGGCGTGAGTCATCATGCGGGTCGCACCGACCTCTGCGATGGTCAGCTCCCGAAGTTCTTCCACGTTGTCGCGCAGCGCGTTGTAGAACTGCTCCAGGCAGTGCGCCCGGAACTCGGTGTTCGTGGACCAGTCGGTGGTGTCGAAGGCCCGGCGCGCGGCCGCGATCGCGGCTTCGGTGTCGGCGACGCTCGCCTCCGGCGCGTATCCGTAGATCTCACCGGTGGCGGGGTTGAGCGAGGAGAAACTGCGCTCCCCCGCGACGAGTTCACCGTTGATCAGCATTCGTCTGGTGACGGCGCGCCCGTCGCCGGCCGTCGCGTTGCCCTGAGCTGGCATCCCGTCTCCTCGTTCTATGGAAATTCCATTCTCGATACCAGAGAATAATGTATCCGAGCAACGTAAACCCAAGCAATGGCAGAACTCGGCGCCACCTCCTCCGCGACCGGGACTTCCCGGCGCACGGACGCGAATCCTCGAAACCTTGCGGAGAAACACCAGCCGAGAGTATGGTTCTCACAATTGGAAGGGAGATTCTTGTGGTTGCGACGACAGCGCTGAACCCCACGATCGGAGTGGAGGTCACCGGAGTCGAGGATCTGCACGACGACACGGTGATCAGCCGGTGCACCGAGGCTCTGAAATGGCGCGGCGTCCTCGTCGTGCGCGGGCTGCATCTCGACGACGACGCCCAGCTGGCGTTCTGTCGGCGACTGGGCACCGTGCTGGCCCCCGGCGGGCGTGAAATCTTCACCATCACACTGAATCCCGAGAAGAACCGGGCTGCGAAATATCTCGAAGGCACCTTCTTCTGGCATATCGACGACACCACCAACGACGTGCCGGCCAAGGCCACGGTGCTCACCGCGCGGCACGTGGCGATGGAGGGCGGCGGCACCCAGTTCGCCAGCACGTACGCCGCCTACGAGGGACTGTCGGAGGCCGAACGCAAGCGCTACGACCAGTTGCGGGTGGTACACAGTTTCGAAGCCTCCCAGCGGCTGGTGCATCCCGAACCCACCGATGAACAGGTCGCGGACTGGCGGCACCTGCCGACCCACGAAACCTCGCTGGTGTGGCAGCGTGCGGACGGGCGCCGCTCCCTGGTCGTCGGCGCCACCGCCGATCACATCGTCGGCATGGATCCGAAGGAGAGCCGGCAGCTGCTCGACGAGCTGCTGGAATGGTCGACCCAGCCGCGTTTCTCCTACACCCACGACTGGTCGGTCGGCGATCTGGTGGTGTGGGACAACACCGGAATCCTGCACCGCGCCCTCCCCTACGACGCGAGCTCCGAACGCGAACTGCATCGCACGACCATCCAAGGGGCCGAACCGTGGGCGTGAAGACTGCACTGGTCACCGGCGGCGGCTCCGGGATCGGACTTGCCGTGGCGAATCGGCTGCGCGCCGACGGCTTTCACGTCGCAACCCTGGACCTGAAGCCCGGCGACGGCGAATACGACCACACCGCCGACGTCAGCGACCGCGCCCAGATCGACGCCGCACTCGGCGCGATCCGCGAGCAACTCGGACCGGTGACGGTGCTGGTCAACGCCGCCGGTGTCGAGGGGTACCGGCGCTTCGCCAACCTGAGCTTCGAGCAGTGGGAACACACGATCGCGGTGAACCTGCACGGTGTCTTCCACTGCATCCAGGCCGTGCTGCCGGATATGCGGGCCGCGCACTGGGGGCGGATCGTGAACATCTCCTCGTCCAGTACCCATTCCGGCCAGCCGTACATGTCGCACTACGTGTCGGCGAAATCGGCCGTAAACGGGCTCACCAAATCCCTCGCACTCGAACTGGGCCCCGAAGGCATCACCGTCAACGCCGTTCCACCGGGGTTCATCGATACCCCGATGCTGCGCAAGTCCGAACAGGCCGGGCGCCTCGGCGGCACCATCGACGACCACATCGCCCGCACGCCGGTCCGCCGCGTCGGCCGGCCCGAGGACATCGCCGCCGCGTGCGCCTTCCTCGCCTCCGAGGACGCCGGCTACATCACCGGCCAGATCCTGGGCGTGAACGGCGGCCGCAACACCTGAGCTCCACCGCGCAATGCGTTGGCAGACAACAGCACTATCGAAAGGAACACCAGTGGGACGCGTGGAAGGCAAAGTCGCCCTCGTCACCGGTGCCGCACGAGGGCAGGGCCGCAGTCATGCGGTCAAGTTGGCGTCCGAGGGCGCCGACATCATCGCGGTGGACATCTGCAAGGACATCGACACCATCGGTTACGCGATGGCCCGGCCGGAGGATCTCGAGGAGACCGCCCGGCTGATCGAGAAGACCGGGCGGCGAGTCGTCTCGTTACAGGCCGACGTTCGCGACGTCGCCGCCCTGCGCGATGCGGTCCAGCGTGGCATCGCCGAATTCGGCCATCTCGACGTCGTGGTGGCACAGGCCGGTGTTGCCGGGATGAAGGGCGAGCCGAAGTGGCAGGCCTGGATCGACGTGATGGACACCAACCTCATCGGCGTGATCAACACCGTGCACGCGGCACTGCCGCATCTGAAGGCCGGCGCCTCGGTCATCGCGACCGGCTCCACTGCGGCCTTGATGGATGCCTCCAAGGTCGACCAGCCCGGTAAGGACCCCGGCGGCGTCGCCTACATGGTCGCCAAGCGCGAACTGTCCATGTTCATTCACGAAATCGCCACGCACCTGGCAGCCGACAACATTCGCGCCAACGTCGTTCACCCGACCAACTGCAACACCGATATGTTGCAGAGCGAGCCGATGTACCGCTCGTTCCGTCCGGACCTCGAACACCCGACCCTGGCCGACGCCCAGCCCGGATTCCATGTGCAGCAGGCCATGCCGGTGCCGTGGATCGAACCGGAGGACACCAGCAACATGGTCTTGTTCCTGGCGTCGGACGAATCCCGTTATGTCACCGGCATGCAGATGCGGGTGGACGCCGGCGGCTACCTCAAGTGGTACGACTATCACGTCTAAGGGGAGACATCGTGAAGGTTCACGTAGATCCGGAGCGCTGCCAGGGCCACACCCTGTGCGCGATGGTCGCTCCGAAATCGTTCGAACTCAGTGACATCGACGGGCACTCCTCGGCGGTCAGCGAGGACGTTCCACCCGATCAGGAGGAACAGGTCCGCGAGGCCGCCCAGTCGTGCCCGGAACGAGCGATCACCATAACCTGAGAGGACCGCCGTGACCGCCGAAAATGTGACCGCAGCCGAGACGCCGGACGACGAGCGCAGACAGCCGCAGTACTCCTTCGACCGCTACGCGCCGGAATACCGCGACAACTTCCTGCCCATCACCCAGCACATGCAGCAGCAATGCCCGATCGCCTGGTCGGACACCTACGACGGGCACTGGGTGGCCGCCGGAAACCGCGAGGTGTTCGAACTCGCCCGCTGCCCGCACGTCTCCAACGATCACGATGTGACCGGGGACCGCAACGGCTACGAGGGCATCTCGATCCCCAAACCACCACGCGCCGCCGCGGTGCGGGGCGGATTCCTGGAGATGGACGAGCCCGAACATCGCGAGGCCCGTTCGGGGCTGAACCCGTACCTGTCCCCGGCGGCGGTCAACCGGTGGATCCCGTTCATCGACGAGGTGGTGCGCGCCGCACTCGACGAGAAGATCGAGTCGGGGCAGATCGATTTCGTCGACGATCTCGCCAATGTCGTTCCTGCGGTGTTGACGTTGGCGATGCTGGGCATCCCGATCAAGAAATGGACTCTCTACAACGAACCGGTGCATGCGGCGGTCTACACCCCGCCGGATTCACCGGATATCGAGCGGGTCACCGAGATGCACCGGGAAATGGGCCTGGATCTGCTCACCAATCTGATGGAGATCAAGGAGAATCCGCGCCCCGGGCTGATCAACGCGGTGGCCAATGCGACCCTGAACGGCGAGCCGATGCCGGACCTGGAGCGCCTCGGAATTCTCGGGCTCGTGATCGGCGGCGGTTTCGACACCACCACCGCACTGACCGCCCATGCCCTGGAATGGTTGTCGGAGAACCCCGATCAGCGCGAAACCCTCAGCAAGGAACGCGAAACGCTATTGGATTCCGCGACCGAGGAGTTCCTGCGGTTCTACGCTCCCGCGCCGGGAGACGGCCGGACCATCTCCGAGGACTGCGAGGTCGCGGGCAAGCAATTCGCCGAAGGTGAGCGGCTGTGGTTGTCGTGGGCGATGGCCAACCGGGACCCGGAGGTGTTCGACGACCCCAACGAGATCGTCATCGACCGGCATCGCAACCGGCACTACAGTTTCGGTCTCGGTGTACACCGCTGCATCGGCTCGAACGTGGCGCGCACGGTGTTCAAGCGCATGCTGCTCGCGGTGCTCGACCGGATGCCCGACTACCGCTGCGATCCGGGCAGCACGGTGCACTACGACACCATCGCCGTCATCCAGGGCATGCGACATCTGCCGGCCACCTTCACCCCGGGTGAGCGGCTCGGCGAAGGTCTGGATGCGACACTCGAGAAGCTGCAGGTGATCTGCGACGAGCAACGGCTGGCGGAGCCGGTGACCGCCCGTAAGGAACAGGCCGACATTCACTGAGCCGCACCATCGGTGGCGCGAGCGGGCCGATCCGCTCGCGCCACCGCTGCGCAGGCCGATGTCCCGCACACAACAGGAGGTCCGGGTGACCACCGCGCCGCAACGGCCGCTGCCCCAGCTCACCGCGCAGAACGAATTCTTCTGGACCGCAGGGGCCGACGGCCGCCTGCGCATTCAGCACTGCTGTGCCTGCGCGGAACTGATCCATCCACCGCAGCCGGTGTGCCGCTACTGCCGCGGCACCGAGATGGGGGTGCGGGAGGTCTCCGGGCACGCCATCCTGATCGGCTTCACCCGCAACGAGCGGTTCGGGCTGCCGGGATTGCCGCCGCCCTACGTCGTGGGCCAGGTCGCGCTGGTCGAGGATCCGCGGATCAGGTTGACCACCACGGTGGTCGGCGGCGCGCCGGACGACCTCGAACTCGGCATGCTCATGGAAGTCCGGTTCGAGCAGCACGACGACGTGTGGCTGCCGCTGTTCCAGCCGGTTGCCGAACAACCCGAGCCGGCGCCACTGCCGCGCGACGAGATCGAGCCCGGCCGCTACGCCGACCATGTCCGTCCCCGCGCCACCGCCACGAAATTCGAGGATCGGGTAGCGCTGACCGGTATCGGCATGTCCGATCTCGGCCGGCGTCTCATGGTGCCGCCACTGCAGCTCACGGTGCAGGCATGTGAACAGGCCGTCGCCGACGCCGGACTCACCATGGCCGATATCGACGGCCTGTCGACCTATCCCGGCGGCGGCAACCTCGGCGGTATGGGCGAGGGCGGCGTGACGGCTCTCGAATCGGCACTGGGACTGCACCCCACCTGGTACAACGGCGGCATGGAGACCTTCGGGCCGGGCGGCTCGGTGATCGCGGCGATGCTCGCGGTCGCCGGTGGGCTGGCCCGGCACGTGCTGTGTTTCCGGACCGTGTGGGAAGCGACCCACAACGAACTGGTCCGCTCCGGCTCCGTGACACCGCCGGGCGCCGGGCCGCGCACCACCAGCTGGCAGCTGCCCTTCGGCGCCGTATCGGCCGCACACACCCTGGCGCAGAACGCGCAGCGACACTTCCACCGTTACGGCACCACCCGCGAGACGCTCGGCTGGATCGCACTCAATCAACGCGCCAATGCCGAGCTGAACCCCACCGCGGTGTACCGGAGTCCGCTGACGATGGAGGACTACCTGTCGGCGCGGCCGGTGACCAGCCCGTTCGGGCTCTACGACTGCGACGTCCCCTGTGACGGTGCCGTCGCGGTGATCGTCTCGGCGGTCGAGACGGTGCCCGATCTGGCCACGCCACCGGTGTACGTGGAGGCGGTCGGCACGCAGATCCTCGAACGCCTGGACTGGGATCAGAGCACCCTCGCCCACGAACCGCAGGTACTGGGGCAGTCGGCCCATCTGTGGTCGCGCACCGACCTGCGGCCCGAGGACGTGGACGTCGCCGAACTCTACGACGGGTTCAGCTTCAACTGCCTGTCCTGGATCGAGGCGCTGGGCTTCTGCGGTATCGGGGAGAGCAAGGACTTCCTCGACGGTGGTAAGAACATTGCGCGAGACGGCATCCTCCCCCTCAACACCCACGGCGGGCAGCTGTCCCACGGACGCACCCACGGCATGGGCCTGCTGCACGAGGCGATCGTGCAACTACGCGGGAGGGGCGGCCCCCGCCAGGTGCCCGGCGCGCGGGTCGCGGTCACCAGTAGCGGTGGCCTGACCCCGAGCGGAGTGCTGCTGTTGCGGAGTGACCGATGACCGTGAGCACCCCCGATCCGCCCTGCCCGCCCGGCAGCGAATCACCCCACGGCACACCGGGCCCGGTGCAGACGGAGGTCGCCGGCATCGGGGTCTCCGGCCTGCTGGCGCGGGCCCGCAACCCCCGTGCGGTACTCGTCGCCATCCACGGCGGGGCGACCACCGCCACCTACTTCGACTGCCCCGGACACCCTGAACTGTCACTGCTGCGCACCGGAAGCGAGTTCGGTTTCACCGTGCTGGCACTGGATCGGCCCGGCTACGGCGCGTCGGCCCCGTTCGCCGACCGGCTGTGGGATCCGCAGGCACGGGTGGATCTGATGTATTCCGCCGTGGCCCGCCTGCTCCGGGACGAACCGCAGGGCGCAGGCACGGTCCTGATCGCCCATTCGGCAGGCTGTGAACTGGCGATGCGGATGGCCGCCGACGATCGGGGCGGTGCGCTGCTCGGGCTCGAACTCGCCGGCACCGGACGCGAATACAGCGCCGCGGCCCGGCAGCTGCTCTTCGAGGGACGCGAACCGGGCACCCGACCGCGTGGCCTCCACGAACTGCTGTGGCAACCGGCGGATCTGTATCCGCGCGATGTGGTCGGCGGTGCCGCACTGGCGGCGACCGGCCCCCGGCTCGAGGCGGCGACGGTCACCGACTGGGCCGAAACCGAATTTCCGGCACTGGCCGCGCGGATCCCGGTTCCGGTGCGTTTCACCGTCGCCGATCACGAGCGGGTGTGGCGCAGCGATCCCGAGGGATTGGAATATGCCGGTGCCGCGTTCACCCGGGCACCACGGGTGGTACTCAACAGGCAGCCGGGCAGCGGACACAATCTCAGTGTGGGATGCGCGGCACGCGCGTATCACCTCGGTGTGCTCGCGTTCACCGAGGAGTGCCTGCTCGCCGCCGGCGACGGCTTCCACGGCACGGCAAGACAATTCGACGGGGCCGAACTCACCCGGCCCGGAAGGTGAGGCGAATATGGACGTCTCCGATGTGGCACTGCTGCTGTTGCGCCTGGTGGTCGGCGTGACGATGATCGCGCACGGACTCAACCACTGGCGTGGTGGCGGGCGCATCGACGGCACCGCACGCTGGTTCTCCGGCCTGGGCCTGCGCAACGGAATCCTGCAGGCATGGTTCAGCGTGATCACCGAGATCGGCGCGGGTGTGCTGCTGGTACTGGGTCTGTTCACGCCGCTGGCGTGTGCGGCGATCATCTCGGTGATGCTGGTGGCCGGGCTGCTGGCGCACCGGAAGAACGGATTCTTCGTCTTCAAGGAGGGCTACGAGTACGTCCTGGTGCTCGCGGTCGCCGCACTGGCCACGGCGATGCTGGGTCCGGGATGGCTCTCGATCGATCACGCCGCCGATATCGAGGTCGTGGGCTGGGCCGGCGCCGCCGTCGCGGCCGGAGTGGCAATCGTCGCCACCGCCGGACTGCTGGCCACCTTCTACCGTCCGGCGCCGGCCCGGCAGCCGGAGCCCACGCCGTGAGTGTCACCGTCGACGGAAAGGTCGAAACCATGCGGGTCGGTTTCATCGGATTGGGCAGCCAGGGTGGTCCCATGGCGCAACGCATCATCGCCGCGGGGCACCCCACCACGTTGTGGGCGCGCCGGGCCGCCACCCTGGACCCCTTCGCCCGGTCCGGAGCGGCGACCGCCGAATCGCCGGCGGCGCTGGGAGCAGCCAGTGATCTGGCATGTGTCTGCGTTGTCGGCGACGACGACGTACGCGAGGTCCTCACCGGTGCGGACGGCGTGCTGGCCGGAATGGACTCCGGTGGGGTGGTCGCCGTGCACAGCACGATCCACCCCGACACCTGCCGCGAGCTGGCGAAGGTCGCGGCGGCACAGGGCGTCGCACTGATCGACGCACCGGTCAGCGGTGGCGGGCCGGCGGCCGAGGCGGGCCGGTTGCTGGTGATGGCCGGCGGCGATCCCGACGTGCTCGCCCGCTGCCGGCCGGTCTTCGACAGCTACGCCGATCCGGTGGTGCATCTCGGCGACGTGGGCGCCGGGCAGGTCACCAAGCTGCTCAACAATCTGCTGTTCACCGCGAATCTCGCGACGTCGATGACCACCTTCGCCCTCGGTACGGAGCTCGGTGTGGATCCCGCGCGGCTCGGCGAGGTGATCGGGCGCGGCTCGGCGAACAGTTTCGCGCTGGGGCGAGTTGTCGATGCGGGAATCAGTCTCGACCGGCTCGCCCAGTACGCGGGCGCACTGCTGCGCAAGGACGTCTCGCTGGTCGCGGGTCTGGCCGATGCGGCCGGGGCCGAACCCGGCGTCGTACTCACCGCCGCCGACGCGACACTCGCGCTGATGGATCAGCGGCGGTGATACCGATGCGGATCGGATTCGTCGGCGCGGGACGGATGGGACTGCCGATGGTCCGGCGGCTGGCCGGCGCCGGACATGACGTGCGGGCCACCGCCCGCCGCCCCGAGGTTCGTGCGGCGGTCACCACCGCCGGCGGTCACCCCGTCGGCACCCCGGGCGAAGCGGCCGCCGGCGCGCAGGTGGTCGTGGTGTGTGTGTTCTCCGACGACCAGGTGCGCGAGGTGTGCCTGGGCGGTGATCTGCTCGCGGCTATGAGCTCCGGGGCGATCCTGGCGGTACACACCACCGGTGACCCGCGCACCGCCGCGGCCGTCGACGTCCAGGCGCGGCGGCACGGCGTGCGGGTGGCCGATGCACCGGTCAGCGGTGGACCGCACGATATCGCTGCCGGAACGCTCACCGTGTTCGTCGGCGCCGACGACGACACCGCTGCCGCGCTGCACCCGGTGCTGTCGGCCTATGCCGATCCGCTATTGCACGTCGGTGGGCTCGGATCGGGGCAGCGGGTCAAGCTCGTGAACAATGCACTGTTCGCGGCGCAGGCGGGGCTGGTGGCGGCGGCCGTGGAACTGGCCGGGCAACTCGGGGTCCAGGAGTCGGCACTGCTGTCGGCGCTGCCACATGCCAGTTCGTCGGGCCGGGTGCTCACCAGCATCGCCGCCAAGAACTCGGTCGCCGAATTCGGCAATGCCGTCGGCGATTTCCTGCGAAAGGATGTCGCGGTGGTGCGCAGCCTCACCGCCGAGCTCGGCGGATCGCTGGGCGTCCTCGACGACGCCATCGCCGCCGCGCCGTTCAATCGCTGAGCCGTTCGGTCACCGACGCCTCCGTCGACGCCGGCGGCGCCGACCAGGCACTCCCCACCATTTCCTCCCCGGTCCCCTGCGGTCCGGCACCCCGTATTTCGTAGTACTCGTCAGTTCCCTCGACGCCGCCCTGCCACCGGCCTACACTCGCAACCGGACATCGATGTCCGGTTATGGCGGTGACATCGCCGGGTGCCGGTCCCCCACAGTGAGCCGAGGAGGGAATACCGTTGAGCGCCAACAGCTTCCACAACCGCGTGGCCATGATTACCGGGGCCGGCTCCGGAATCGGACGAGCGATGGCCATCGCCTTCGCCAAATGCGGCGCCATGGTGGTGGCCGCGGATGCCAGTGCCGACGGCGCTCAGGGTACCGCCGCCGAGATCGGCGCGGCGGCGATTCCGGTCGTTGTCGACATCTCCGACGAAATCGAGGTGGCCCGCGCAACCTGCACCGCGATCGACACCTTCGGGCGTATCGACGTCCTGTGCAACAACGCCGGCGTCATGGACGAGATGGCGCTACCGGCCGACACTCCCGTCACCACCTGGGAACGCACCGTCGCGGTGAATCTCACCGGCACCTTCCTGATGACCCGGGCGGTGCTGCCGCACATGCTGAACCAGGGCATCGGTTCGATCGTCAACACCGCCTCGGAGGCCGCTATCCGCGGCGGCGCGGCCGGAATCGCCTACACCGCCGCCAAACACGGGGTCGTGGGCATCACCCGCAACGTCGCCTGGAGCCATGCCGGCGACGGCATCCGGTGCAACGCGATTCTGCCCGGCCCCACGATCACCGGCACCGCCGAGCCCACTCCGGAGTGGGATCTCGGCGGTGTGACCCGGCTGCAGCCGGTGATGTCGCTGATGCGCGGTGTCGGTGAGCCGGAACAGATGGCCGAGGTCGCGGTCTTTCTCGCCTCCGACGCCGCCGCATTCATCAACGGCGCGGTCGTCCCGGTGGACGGCGGCTGGTCGGCCGGGTGACCCGCCTCCGTCTCCGGCTCACCCGGCGATCAGGCCCGCACGGCGACCGGCTCGACGATCTCGTCGACGGTGACCGGCGGCTGCGGGCGCCGGGCCGGAATGAACGAGGCGAATACCGCCGCGACCACGGCCACACCGCAACCGATCAGCAGACCCGTCTGGAATCCACCCTCGGTCGGGACGTCGACCCCGTGGAACGACATGGTCATCTGCGCCAGCACCATACCGATCACGGCGGACGAGGCCGAGGTGCCGACCGAACGCATCAGGGTGTTGAAACTGTTCGCCGACGCCGTTTCCGAGATCGGCACCGACGACATGATCAGCGCGGGCATCGCACCGTAGGCGAGGCCCACGCCACCGTTGATGACACAGGTCGCGGCCAGCAGGCCCCAGGTCGATCCCATCAGTCCGGTGGTCAGTGCGTAGCCCGCCGCAATCACCAGCGCACCCGAGATCAGCGTCACCTTGGGGCCGCGCGCAGCCGACAGCCGCGCACCGAGCGGGGAAATCAGCATCATCATCACACCACCGGGTGCCATCCACAGACCCATGGCCATCATCGACTGCCCGAGGCCGTAACCGGTCGCGGTGGGCAGCTGCAGAATCTGCGGCACGATCAGCGACGCGGAGTACATGGCGACACCGATGACCACGGAGGCGGCATTGGTGAACAGCACAGCGGGCCGGGCGGCGACCCGCAGGTCCACCAGCGGATCGTCGAGCCGCAGTTCCCACCAGCCCCAGGCCACCAGGATCACGATCGCGGCCGCGAACAGGCCGACGACGGTCGGGCTACCCCAACCCCAACTGCCCCCCTTGGACACCGCGAGCAGCAATGCGACCAGTCCCGCGCCGATTCCGAGGGCACCGACATAGTCGAAACCACCACGAGCGCGCACCGTCGATTCGGGCACCGCCAGGTAGACCGCGACCGCGATCAGGGCGCTCAGCACTGCCGCGCCCCAGAACAGCACCCGCCAGTCGGAGTATTCGGCGACCGCGGCCGCGATCGGAAGGCCCAGCGCGCCACCGATACCCAGTGACGCACTCAGCAGCGCGACGGCCGAACCCAGCTTCTCCGCCGGCAGCACATCGCGCATCACGCTGATACCGAGCGGAACGATGCCCACACCCATCCCCTGCAGACCGCGGCCGACGATCATCGGCAGCACCGAATCCGACAGCGCGCAGACGATCGAACCCACGATCAGCGGAATCGTCGACAGCAGCAGGATGCGGCGTTTGCCGAACAGGTCGCCGAGGCGCCCCGCGACCGGCGTCGCCACCGCGGCAACCAACAGCGTCGAGGTGATCACCCACGTGGCGTTGTCGGCGGTGGTGTGCAACATGGTGGGGAACTTCGCGATCAGCGGAATCACCAGGGTCTGCATGACCGACGCGATGATCCCGGCGAACGCCAGCACCGCAACGATCGTGCCCGACCGATCGGCGTCAGGCTTGCCCATGACTTGTCTCCTCTTGGCCAACAAGAATTTCGAAAAGAATTACACAACGATGTGCATTATGCACACGTAATGTATCATGCACATTAAGCAACTCGATATTCGAACGGCCTGTGATACGCGTCTCGGGACAGCGTCGGGGCGGAAGGAGACGGCATGGACAACCCCATACACCTGCTCGAATTCGAGTCCATGTTGCTCAGTCGCTACCAGATGCGACGCGGCCGGCCCGGACTCGAGCGCAGCGCCTATGTCGTACTGAACCGTCTGACGATGCAGGGACCGATGTCCATCGGCCAGCTCAGCGCCGCCTTCGGACTCGACACCTCCACCCTCAACCGGCAGACCGCCACCATGGTGCGCGCCGGCCTGGTGGAGCGCATCGCCGACCCGGACGGCGGAGTCGCCCGCAAGTTCCGCATCACCGCGGCGGGCACACAGCAACTCGAGCAGACCGTCGCTGCCACCGTCGCGAGCCTGAACCGCATCCTGCAGGAGTGGTCGGCCGAGGATGTGGAGAACTTCGCTAGGTACCTACGCCGGCTCAACACCGATATCGAACGCCTCGACGGACGCCCGTGGCCGCGCCCCGGAATCGCCGAAGTGGTCGCTCCGCAGGCCGGCGGCGGAGAGCCGGACACCGCTTCGAGGGGTGCCGGACGATCCGCGGCGCTGACATAGCGGCCCCGGCGATCCGACGGGCACCTGGAATCCACTCGCCGATGCTCAGATCAGGTGTTCACCACTTCGATAACGTTGCCGCAGCAGCCTTTTGTAGAGCTTTCCATTGGGATCGCGCGGTAGATCAACGGTGAAATCCACGGTGCGCGGGCATTTGTAATGCGCCAGTTCCGCGCGGCAGGCGGCAATCAGTGCGACGGCCAGCTCGGGCCCGGCGGCGGCCGGGTCCACCGGTTGCACCACCGCCTTCACCTGCTCGCCCATCTCCTCGTCGGGCACGCCGATCACGGCGACATCCAGAACCGCCGGATGGGCAGCGAGGACGTTCTCGGCCTCCTGCGGATAGATGTTCACACCACCGGAGACGATCATGTGCGATTGCCGGTCAGTCAGGTACAGATATCCCGCTGCGTCGACATGGCCGATATCACCGAGTGTGCGCCAGCCGTGGGGGCCGCTCACCGCCGCGGTGCGTTCGGGATCGTTGTGATATTCGAACGGACGCCCGCCCTCGAAGTACACGACACCGGTCTGCCCCGCCGCCACCTCGCGCCCGTCGTCTCCGACGATATGACACCGCTGCGCCGGACGACCCACCGAACCGGGATGCTCGAGCCATTCCCGTGCCGAGATGTAGGTGTTGCCGACATCCTCGGTGCCCGAGTAGTACTCGTTGACGATCGGCCCGAGCCAGTCGAGCATCTGACGCTTCACCGGGACCGGGCACGGTGCGGCCGAATGCACCACATCGATCAGGCTCGACACGTCGTGGCCGCGGCGCTGCTCCGCAGGTAAGCGCAGCAACCGCACGAACATCGTCGGCACCATCTGCGTGTGCGTGACCCGGTGTCGCTCGACCAGGCTCAGCCACAGCCGAGGATCGAAACGCTCCATGACCACGACCGTGGCACCGAGCCGCTGCCAGGACATCGCGAAGACCAGCGGTGCGGCGTGGTACAGCGGTGCGGGAGACAGATACACCGCATCCTCGCGCGCGCCGGCGACGAGCAGTCCGCGCGCGATCTGCACCGGCGCCGCCTCCGGATCTCCGAGCGCCGTCGCCGGCAAGGGTTTGCGCACCCCCTTCGGACGGCCGGTGGTTCCGCCGGAGTACAGCATTTCCCGGCCTTCACACTCACCCGGAAGTGGGTCCGCGGACTCGGCGGACTCGGCGGCGAGAATCTCGTCGTAGCACTCGAATCCGTCGAGCTCACCGTCGGCGCAGATCTGCACCGCCATCCGGTCCAGGTCCAGTCCGGCCACCACGTCATTCATCGCCGCGGTCGCGACCAGCGCCCGCGCACCACAGTCGTCGAGGATGTACTGCACCTCCGCCCGGCGCAGATGCCGGTTGATCGCGGTGTAGTACAGCCCGGACCGTTGTGCCGCCCAGGCGATTTCGAGGAACGAACGGGTGTTCTCCGCGAGGATGGCAAGGTGGTCACCGACGCCGAGTCCACGGCGGCGCAGGCCACGCGCGAAGGCCCGCGAGCGCTGTTCGAGCTGCTGGTAGGTGACTACCTCACCCGTGGCGCCCATGACGATGGCCGGCCGCTCGGGACACTGCTCGGCATACCGGCCCGGAGTCATCGGTGCCGTGTCCATCCGCGACCTCCCGGAGCCGTCTCGCCACATAAGAGCGACATTCGCAATTGCAGAGAATGGTACTCTCATACGGTGAGTCTGCGTTTCATATTCCACTATCCCGAGACCGGCGGACCCGACGGAGACGCCCTCGACGCGGGGCCACTGGCCGAGGTCGCGGAGACCGCCGAACGGTGCGGATTCCACGGCTTTTCACTGAGCGAACACCCGATTCCCGGGTCGGGGTGGTTGCATCACGGTGGCCATCAGACCCTCGATTCGCTGGTGGCACTCGGCTATATCGCCGCAGCGACCCAGCGGCTGCGGCTCCTGACCTACCTTGCGGTGGCACCCTACCGCAATCCGTTCCTGCTGGCCAAGGCCGCTGCGACAATCGACAAACTGTCCGGCGGACGATTGATCCTCGGTCTGGGCGCCGGCTACCAGAAGAGCGAATTCCACGCCCTGGGAGTCGATTTCGAGGCGCGCAACGTATTGCTCGAAGAGGCCCTCGAGGTGCTGCCGCTGCATTGGCGCGGTGAGCCGTTCAGCTACCGTGGCCGTCATTTCGATGCCCGCGAGGTGATCGCGCGGCCACGGCCGGTACAGGACCCGATCCCGATCTGGATCGGCGGCAACTCCGCGGCGAGCAGGCGCCGGGCCGCAACCCTCGCCCAGGGCTGGATGCCGATGTCGGGCGGAGCCGAATTGAGTGCCACGGCGCGCACGCCGGTGCTGGAATCGCGAGCACAGCTGGCCCGGCAGATCGCCGAGGTGCGCCACCGCGCCGAAGCCGCCGGACGTGCCGACAGTATCGACATCCTGCACTCCTACCACGACGCCGATCTCGCCGAGCCCCGTGCGGCCGACCGGCACCGGGAGGCATTCGCCGAGCTCGAGCAGGCCGGCGTCACCTGGATCGTGGTGTCGAGCCGTTCCGGCGACCCCCGCGCGACCACCGAGTTCCTGGAAACCTTCGGCACCACCTACCTGCGATGAGCACGCGGCAGAACGGATGGTTCGAGCAGCGGGCCGGGTTGGCGGGCACGGTGGCCGTCGTCACCGGCGGTGCGGGTGGCCTGGGTCGTGCGATCGTCACCGATCTGGCCGCCAACGGGGTCCGGCCGGCGATCATCGACATCGACACCGACGCGATCGCACGGATGCGGATGGAGCTGGACGACGCCGGCATCGACGCGGTGATCCGGCACGGTGATGTTCGCGATCCGGAGCAGCTGGCGGCACTGTTCGAGAGTGTCGATGCGCGGTGGGGACGCCTCGACATCCTGGTCAACGTCGTGGGTGGCACCTTCCGTGCCCCGTTCACCGAGACCCGCGCCAAGGGCTGGGACGCCCTGCTCCGCACGAACCTGACCCATGTGCTGCACGCCTGTTCACTGGCGGTACCGCGGATGCAGGCAGGCGGGCGCGGCGGCAGCATCGTCAACATCACCACGATCGAAGCGCACCGCGCGGCGCCGGGTTTCGCCGTGTACGCGGCGGCGAAGGCCGCGGTCGAACAGTTCGCCCGCACCCTGGCGGTCGAGTTGGCACCCGAGCAGATCCGGGTCAACAATGTGGCCCCGGATTACGTACCGACCCCGAATCTGAGCCGGCTCCCCCGCGGCGATGCGGCAATGACCGATCCGGCCGGAATCCGGGTCGCGATCCCGATGGGCCGCGCCGGGACACCGGAGGATATCTCGGGCTGCGTGGTCTTTCTCGCCTCGAACCTGGGGGCGTATCTCACCGGCACCACCCTGCATCCCGACGGCGGTACCGGCGCATCGGCGGGCTGGTTCAACTGGCCGGAGAGCGGCTGGGCGAACTACGCGCCGATGCGGTACCTGGCCGCCGGCGATCGAGACGATCAGCAGGCGGTCGGTGGATGAGCAGCGGGCCCGGCCTCGACGGACCCGCGGCGGGCCTCAGTAGGCGAGGAACAGAATCTCTTCGCGGGAGTAGTCGTGACCGGGGTGATTCTCGGCCAGATGCTTCTGCGTCTTCTCGACAAGGTCGTCCTCGTCGGTTCCGTTGATCTGTTCACCGCAGGGGCAGCCCAGTCTGGTCTTCAACGTCGTCTCCATCGGTGGTGCCGGGATTATCGTGCATCGCCAGCTTAAGCACATCGTGTGCCGCCCGTCACCTCGCGGCGGCGCCGGGGCCCGCCGGGACCGGACTCACGCCACCCCTCGGCAACCGCTCTGATCTCGGCGGACGGAATCGATGGAACGGGTGACAATTCACCCGCGAAGAATCCACCGGCCCCGTCACCGGGACACCCCTTCGTCACACCGGGACCTCGCTGCCCGAACGGCACTGTCGCCCGAACCCGCACCGAAGGTGACACCCGGAGACCACCGTCCGCATCCTTCCTATAACGTGTTCTAGATTGGACACGGAAAGACCGAGGCTATGGTGGCATTCTTCAGCCGCGAGGACGCGGGATTCGTAGCGGGCGACTTCGCGGTGAGCCGCTGGTCGGATCAGCAGGTCGCCGGACCGGCGGTCTGCGGCCTGCTGGCCCGCGAACTCGAAACACACAGTCCGGGAGCCGGGTTCATTCCCGCCCGGCTGACGGTCGACCTGTTCCGTCCGGTACTCACCGAGCCGATCACGGTACACAGCACGGTCGTGCGCACCGGCACCCGCGTCCGGGTCGCCGATGCGTGGATCACCCAGCACGACGAGGTGCGGGTGCGGGCCTCGGTGATGTACCTGGCCGCCGCCGAACAACCTCCCGGCCTGGTCTGGCAAGCCGACGCTCCGCTGCCGGTGCCCGAGGTCCGTCTCGACGCGCCGACCGGACAGCCGCCATTGTTCAAATGTGGTGAACAGGACTGGACCGGCGATTTCGCGGCGGCCCAGAACGGTGAGCGCAAGTCGATGTGGCAGAACCTCCCACCGCTGGTCGAGGGCGAACCGATCTCCGGGTTCCAGCGCGCCGCATTCCTGGGCGACACCACCAATCTGGTCTGCAACTGGGGTACCGAGGGCGTCGGCTTCATCAACAGCGACGTCACCCTCACCCTGACCCGGCTCCCACTCGGGCCGGAGGTGGGACTGCATGCCCAGGACCATATTTCGGCCGACGGCATCGCCGTGGGCACCGCCACCCTCTACGACCGCACCGGCCGCATCGGCACCAGCGTCGTCACCGGGCTCGCGAATGCGCGGCGGCAGGTCGACATGGCGGACACGGCACTGCCGTAGCCCGCGCGGTGGGTGGCGATATGGTCGCAGTGCATCGATCTCCCCGCGCCGCGGCGACCACAGCTGCCGGGGTCCGGACCACGTCCTCACATCTCCCGCACACAGAGCCCGGCCGGTGAGTTCGCGGCACTAGGACCGCGACGGCGCCGGGCGTGCGACGCGCAAGCACAATGCTGTCACGTGCTCGACATCGTCCGCAGTCGGTTCACGCTGCCGCCACAGCAGTTCCGCCAGGTGGCCGACCACCGCGTGCGCAGCGAGCGCGGCATCGACCTCCGGGTGCGCGCAGCCCAATTCCGTGAACGGCGCATGCAGCAGGGTGGCGAGGCGTACATCGGCTTCCGGCGGGCCGGTGACCAGTCCCAGCGCCAGGCCGCCCGCATTCCACAGCACCGCACGGGTGGTGGCCGCGACCTCCCCCGCGCCTTGCGACAGCACACCGTCAACCCATTCCCGCACCGCACCCTCAGGGTCGCATCGCTTGCTCATCCGATGCCCGAGATAGCTCAGCAGCCGGTGCGTTCCGTCTTCCAGCAGCGCCGCGACCAGGGCATCCTTGGAGGCGAAGTGGCGGTAGAACGCGTCGTTGGACAGCCCTGCGGCGGCCACGATATCGGCCACCCGCGGTCGCGAGGACGTGCCACAACGCCGCATCACCTCGAGGCCGGCGTCCAGGAGCCGGCGCACCTCCTCGGTGTAGACCTCGCCACGCCGTTGCAGCGCGCGTCGTGCGATACGCGCCGCCACATCCGCGTCGGCGGCGACGTCCCCTTCGTCGTTGCCCCGATCCGGATCCGTGCTGCCGTACCGGCTCATCGCGGCAACCCGTCAGCGGAAGGCGCCGCCCAGCAGCGGGACAGCCCGCTCTCCGCGGCGCGGGTGAGCAGTTCGATGCGAACCCCGGCCGATGCGGACAGGAAGGCGAACAGCGGCATACCGCCGGGTCCGGGACGCAGCGCCTCCACCTCGTAGCCCGACCGCTCCAGTTCCGCGATATCGGCCGCGACGTCGTCGGACCAGTAGCCGATATGGTGAATTCCACTGCCGGGCACCGGCTCCCACAACGTGCCCGCCACCTCGCGAATCACCTCCAGCCGCGGGACGGTGGTGGAGTAGACGCAGCGGATATCGACCCGCAACTCCCCCGCCGGCACCGACACCTGCAGCGGCCCACCGGTTTCGATCCCCCATTCGTATCCGAGCGTCGTACTCAGCGCGGCCGTGGTCGCCTCGAGATCCGCGGCGACGATGCCGAGATGGAACTGGTCGGCGGCTCTCATCCGCATCCTCCGTTCACAATCTGGTTACTCGGATTCAGAATGCTATTCTTCATCACAAGAATCATATTTCCATCGACTGGGAGGAGGCGCAATGGCCTGGGATTTCGAAACCGATCCGCAGTTCCAGCAGAAGCTGGACTGGGCCGACGCGTTCGTCCGTGACGAGGTCGAACCGCTCGACCTGATCTGGCCGCACCAGCAGTTCGTGCCACCGGATGCCACCCGCCGCAAGGTCGTGGACCCGCTCAAACACCAGGTGCGCGAGCAAGGGTTGTGGGCCACCCATCTGGGTCCCGACCTCGGAGGGCAGGGCTACGGTCAGCTGAAACTGGCGCTGCTCAACGAGATTCTGGGCCGCTCCTCGTGGGCACCGGTGATCTTCGGCTGTCAGGCGCCCGACACCGGCAATGCCGAGATCATCGCCCACTACGGCACCGAGGACCAGAAACGGCGCTACCTGCGCCCCCTGCTCGAGGGCGAATTGTTCTCCAGCTATTCGATGACCGAACCCCAGGCCGGCGCCGACCCGCGCCAGTTCACCACCTCGGCCGTGCGCGACGGGGACGATTGGATCGTCAACGGCCGCAAGTTCTTCTCCTCCAACGCCGCCACCGCCTCGTTCCTCATCGTCATGGTCGTCACCGACCCCGAGGTCAGCGCATACCAGGGCATGTCGATGTTCCTGATCCCGACCGACACCCCCGGTGTGCGGATCGAACGCAATGTCGGACTGTACGGGGAACCGCTCGACGGCGGGTCGCACGCGCTGATCCATTACGACAATGTGCGCGTACCGAATTCGGCACTACTGGGCGGCGCCGGGCAGGCATTCGCGATCGCGCAGACCCGCCTCGGTGGCGGACGCATCCATCATGCGATGCGGACCATCGGCCTGGCGCGCAGTGCACTGGACATGATGTGCGAGCGGGCGCTGAGTCGCGAGACCGCCGGCAGCCGCCTGTCGGACAAACAGTTCGTGCAGGGCTATATCGCCGACTCCTACGCCCAGCTGCAGCAGTTCCGGTTGTTCGTGCTCTACACCGCGTGGGAGATCGACAAGTACAACGACTATCGCAAGGTGCGCAAGGACATCGCGGCGGTCAAGGTCGTGATGCCGACCGTCCTGCACGACGTCGCCTGGCGCGCCATGCAGGTCCACGGCGCCCTCGGGGTCACCAACGAGATGCCGTTCTTCACCATGATCCACGGCGCGGGCGTGCTGGGCCTGGCCGACGGCCCCACCGAAGTACACAAGGGCACAGTCGCCAAGCAGGTGTTGCGCGACTACCAGCCCACCGACGATCTGTGGCCCACCGAATGGATCCCGCGCAAACTCGAGGCCGCGCGGGCGAAATTCGCCGACTACCTCGAACACGAAGTAGGTAACCTGTGATCGACACCGCCCGCCTCACCGCCTGGATGGATGCCCGCGAGCTGCCCGGCCGCGGCGCACCGGCCGAGGCCACCTTCCTGTCCGGCGGGACCCAGAACGAGATCTACCTGATCACCCGCGGCGAATACCGCTGTGTGCTGCGGATTCCACCTGCCGGGGCACCACCCGACCGCGACGCCGGAATCGAACGAGAGTGGCGGATCACCGCCGCACTCGACGGCACCGACGTCCCGCACACACCCGCCGTCGCGGTCTGCACCGACCATTCGGTGCTGGGACGCACTTTCTACCTGATGGGTTATATCGACGGCTGGTCACCGATGGACAGCAAACGCTGGCCGGCACCGTTCGACACCGACCTCACCGCCCGCGCCGGACTGGCCTATCAGCTCGCCGAGGGGATCGCGCTGCTGTCCCGAGTCGACTGGCGCGCCAGAGGCTTACAGGACCTGGGCCGCCCCGACGGCTTCCACGAACGTCAGGTCCAGCGCTGGACCGAATTCTTCGCCCGGCACCGCGGCCGCGATCTGGACGGTATGGACACCGCGACCACCTGGCTGCGTACCCACCGCCCGCTGGACTACATCCCCGGCATCATGCACGGCGACTACCAGTTCGCGAACGTGATGTACGAGCACGGCGCACCGGCGCGACTGGCGGCCCTGGTCGATTGGGAGATGGGTACGGTCGGCGATCCGAAACTGGATCTGGCGTGGATGGTGCAGAGCTGGCCCGAGGACACCTCGGCTCCCGAAGCCGCCGGCGCGAGCTATGTGGACCTGCGCGGGATGCCGGCACGCACCCGACTGCTCGAACACTATGCCGAGGTGTCCGGCCGACAGGTCGAGGATCTCGACTACTACCTGGTCCTGGCCAAATGGAAACTGGCGATCGTGCTGGAACGCGGATTCCAGCGCGCCGGCGACGACATCAAATTGCAGTCCTTCGGCCCGATCGTGCCGAGGCTGATGCGCGAGGCAGCCGACCTCGCCGCGAGCACGGAGTACAACCGATGAGCACCACCGCATCCGAGAGCGCCCCCGAATCCCCCGCCCTCATCGTCGAACGACGCGATGCGGTGCTGCTGATCCGGATCAACCGCCCCGCAGCCCGGAACGCCCTCAACAGTGCCGTGATCTACGGCATCGGCGAGGCACTGATCGCCGCCGAAGCCGATCCGCAAGTGCGGGCAATCGTGCTCACCGGCACCGGTGACAAGGCGTTCTCCGCCGGGATGGATCTGCGCGAATTCGCCGGCGGCTCGGCACCCTCGCAGGGGTCGCCGCAGCAGCGCACGGCCCTCGACGCGTTCAACCGGTTCACCGCCGGAAACACCAGCGTCCCGATCATCGGTGCCGCCAATGCCACCGCGGTCGGCGGCGGGCTCGAACTCCTGCTGGCCTGCGACATGATCGTCACCTCCGGCGCCGCGAAATTCGCCTTCCCCGAGGTGAAGCGAGGCATGTTCGCCGCCGGCGGCGGAACCGGTGTCGCGACCCGGATTCCACTGGGAATCGCCCTGGAGTTGCTGCTCACCGGGGAGCCCATCGACGCCGATCGCGCCTACCGGATCGGACTGGTCAATGCGGTGACCGAGCCGGAGCGGGTGCTCGACACCGCGCTCGCACTGGCCGCATCGGTGGCGGCGAACGCGCCACTGGGCCTGGCGGCATCCAAGGAACTGGCTCGCCTCGCCGTCACCGACGGCCCGGCCGCGGGCGACCGCCGCAAGCATTGGCAGGAAGTGGTTTTCGCCAGTGCGGATGCCGCCGAAGGGGCGCAGGCGTTCATCGAGCGACGTAACCCCGAATGGCAGGGACACTGACCATGGCGCGGGGACCGGAGGTTCCGCATTCGATGCGTGTGGCGGTGTGCCCGGAGTACGGAGCACCCGAGGTGGTCCGAGTCGAAGAGCGGGCCGTCCCGGAACCGGGGCCCGGCGAAGTTCGGGTGCGGGTGCATGCCGCTGCGGTCAACTACCCGGATGTGCTGCTGGTCGCGAATCGCTACCAGATCAGTGTGCCCACGCCTTTTGTGCCGGGCAGCGAATTCGCGGGCGTCGTCGCGGTGGGCGGCGGCAACAATCTCACTACCGGTCCTCGTAGCAACCTCACGGTCGGGCCCGCAAGCACCGATGCCGGCGGGACCGATAGTGGCAGCGTCGTGGTCGGCGACCGCGTGTGCGGCACCGGCTTACACGGCGCGTTCGCCGAACAGATCGTGGTGGCCGCGGACAAACTCACCCGCATCCCCGACCGCGTGGAATTCGCCGATGCCGCGGCGTTCGGCGTCACCTACCGCACGGCGTACCACTGCATTCGATCCGTCGCCCGGGTCGGCGCGGGCGCGGAGCTGATCGTGCTCGGCGCCGGCGGCGGCGTCGGATCGGCGGCGGTCGCACTGGGGACGCACCTCGGCTTGTCGGTCACCGCGGTGGCATCCTCACCGGACAAACTCGAGGTCGCCCGGACGCTGGGCGCGCGGCATCTGATCGACCATCGCGGCGGGGATCTGCGCGCCGCACTACGGCGCGCGCTTCCCGAGGGCGCTGATGCCGTGCTCGATCCGGTCGGTGGTGCGCTCAGCGAGCCCGCCTTACGCACGCTGCGCCGCGGCGGCCGATTCGTCACCATCGGCTACGCCTCCGGCACCGTGCCCGCCATCCCACTGAACCTGGTGCTCGTCAAAGGAATTCACGTACTCGGATTCCAGTTTCAGGACCTGGATCCCGCGGAGTTCCGGCGCAACGAGGCCGAACTGGCCGACCTCCTGGCCACCGGCCTACGCCCACACATCGGCGCCCGATTCTCACTCGAGGACTCCCCTGCCGCACTGCGACTCGTCGCCGACGGGCTCGCCGTCGGCAAGGTAGTCGTGGACCTGTGAACCGGTCCATGCTGCGCGCATATCGTTACGGAGCGCGAAAATCTACCTCCCCGGCGAAGAGCCATGACTCGAGGACTTCGGCCGAGGAAGCCATCCTACGCAGCACGGCGTCGGCTATAGGCGTGTCACTGGTGGTCGGATGTGAATCTGGTCGAAGTAGTTCTTCACTGTGTGCGGGTTCGGGTTGTGGTCGACGAGCCCGATGTATCCGTCGGGGCGGATCACGACGAGCGTGCCGTTGCGAGCGCCGTAACTTCGGCGAATCGCTCCGCTGGTATCGACATGAACAGAGCTGTCCGCGTGCGGCTTTCCCGCGACCGATGCGATGGCGTACGCGTGGACAAGGTCCGGCGCGGGCGGGGTATGTTGCCGATCAGTGAAGGTCAAGGCTGTGAAGTGCGGCCCGCGGAATAGGTCGAACAGGCGGACATCACCGGCAAGCAACCCGTCGGGTGCCGGGTCTCCGGCGCGCACGATGCTCCGCCTGGCACCGCGTTGCATGCTGAGCGGGCCGGCGCGGTAGGTAGGGTAGTCGGCGCGGTCGCGGTGCTGGGCACGGGTGAGCACGGGTTTGATGAACAACCGCAGAACCGGTCGCAGCAGCCGTGGGGGTGTGGCGACCGTGGTGAAACGCTGGTCACTGTCGGCGAGGACGGTCCGCGCGATCGGCAACCGTTCGGCCTCATAGCTGTCCAGGAGTGCGTCGTCGGCGCCGCGCAGGGTGAGGGCGAGTTTCCAGCCCAGGTTGTAGGCGTCCTGGATGCCGGTGTTCATCCCGTAGGCACCGAACGGGCTGTGCACGTGGGCGGCGTCACCGGCCAGGAATACGCGTCCGTCACGGTAGCGGTCGACCATGCGCAGGTTGTAGCGCCACACCGACAGCCACGACGGCTCACCCAAGCTTATGTCCGTCCTGCCGGTGCGTTGTATGACCAACTGTCGCAGGGCTTCCGATGTGGCCTCGAGTTCCGGCGCGCGTCCATCGGCGGGCAGGGAAGCCACCACCTGGCAGGTATCCGGGTTCGGGGTCGGCCGGATGACCAGCATTCCGTCGGCGGCCATCCATAGATGGACAGCATCCGGGTGCGACAACCCATCGACGCGAACATCGGCCAACAGAGCCCGCGCATCGTCATTGGTGGTTCCCTCGAACGGCAGCCCCAAATGGCGGCGGACACCGCTGCGCCCACCGTCGGCGCCCACCAGGTAGTCCGACCGGATGGTTTCGGTGCCGCCATCGCCTTGGAGCTGTGCCGTTACCCCGTCGCCGGTGTCGGTGAAGGCGACCAGGCGGGATCCGAATTCCACTTTTCCGCCCAGCTCGGCGAGACGGTCACGCAGGATCGCCTCGGTGCGCCATTGCGGCAGTGACAAGACGTTGGGATGCGGCCGCTGCGGCGTCGGGACGGCGGCCGGCACCCTCAGCTCGAACAGTAACGGTGCGCCCAGGTGGAAACGGATCGGCGTGTGGTCCAGAGATTCTCGGGCCACGCGCTCGGCGACACCGAGGTCGTCGAGCACATCGAGGGTGCGCGGTTTCAGCGCGAACCCCCGCGAACCCGATGGCGGCACGGACTGTTGCTCGACGATCCGGCAGTCGATGCCCCATCGGGCCAGTTCACACGCCAGCGTCAATCCGGTCGGTCCGGCTCCCACGATCAGCACTTGCGTGCGGTCCATATTGCGTCCTGTCCGGGTCACCATTTTGACACCTACGAATGTACCTGTCCGACTGTACATGTCATTATGGGGGCATGTCATTGCGGCACGCCCTGCTCGGGCTCCTGGAAGACGGACCGGCCAGCGGCTACGAGCTCACCCGACGGTTCGAACTCTCCCTGCAGAAATACGCCTGGACCGCCCAACAAAGCCACATCTACCCAGAACTGAACAAACTCGCCGTCGAAGAACTGATCACCGTCGTCGACGAGGGAGCACGCGGCCGCCGCACCTATGCGATTACCCCGGCCGGACGCGATGAGCTACGCGCATGGCTCATCTCCCCGATAAAACCGCGAGCCGTCCGCGACGAACTGATGTTGCGCATGTGCCTGCTGTCGGCGCTGGAAATCCCCGACGCACGAGCGCTGGTGCAGCAGTACGCTGAACAAGCACAGCGGGAACTGGCCGCGCTTCAGTCGATCACCGAAGCGGCCGATACCCAGGCGCACCCCCGCGGCCGCTTACGGTTCGGACGGCTCGCCGCCGATCTGGGTGTCCGCCAGTACACAGCAGTGCTGGAATGGGCCGAATGGGCACGCCGACAGCTCAACGAAGCCGAACCGCGAAGCTGACCCCGAGCCGTTCGAGGTGCCTGTGGCATGTCCGTGTGCCGCAGGCTGAGGTCCGTGCCAGGGGTCCGGCCACCGAGATCTGGCGTCGGCCGACGGTGAGCGCCGGCAATCCAGCTCGTGCCCGACCAACCGTGCCAGACCAACCTGAGATCCTGCTCGACAATCTCTTTCCCTGACACCGGCCGCAGGTCGGTAACCGCAATCCGATCGGCAGGCAGCCACGTGAACTCGAGGTGCGTCTCCTGGCCGACAGGGTCACCGACAACTTCGGTCTTTGGACGACACGGCACCGAGATTCACCGCTCAGAACGCTTGGTCAGCGCAGTCGGCGTGGATCAACCACGAGGCAAAGCGCCGACTCAACTCGCCGCCGGGGCACCCGTCCGCCCCAAACTTCTACCCGGCGACCGGCACCAGATCCACGGGCGGCGCCCAGACCGGGGCGCCGCTGCGGAAGGTCTCGAGTGGCGCCACCGTACCCACCGGCATCCCGGCCGCCGACAGTGCTTGTTTCTTGAAAGCCCGTGCCGCGACACTCAATCGGTGTTGCACGGTATCCACCCGGCGGTCCAGTTCGCTGGGACAGAAATCGCCGAGCACCGTCACCTCGGACTGACCCTGATCGAGAGTTTCGAGTACACCGCAGCGGATCCGGTCGTCGGTGTCGAACAGTTCACCGGCGAGCGCCACCGACTGCGGGTGCAGGGCGTGAGTGGCCGCCGACAGCGAGTCCTCGAGGTCCAGGACGGTGGCGCCGAGAATTTCCACGGCGCGGGCATGGGTGGGGTCGGCGACGATGACGATCACCTCCCAGCCGGACATGCCGCGGTCGAACAGCCAGCCGCCGGCGCAGCGGACCACTTCGGGAACGGTGGGGGCGACCACACCCAGGCGGTATCTCAACGGACGCCGCTGGGCGTCAGCTCGCGTTCGAGCGACCGAGCGTACTCCTGGAACACCTTGGTCAGTGGAATCGAGGGATCGAGCAGCCATGACGTTTCCATTCCATTGAGAAAAGCGACAATCTCCACAGCCTTGACGGCAGGGTCGATATCGGCGCGGTAGCGCCCGCAGCGCTGGCCGCGCCGGATGCTGTCGGCTACCTGGCCCGTCGCCGCGTGGTAGCGGTCGAACACGCGGTCGTGCAGCGGTGCGTCCGGTTCCAGGTTCTCGATCAGCAGGACCGCGTACGTTCCGATCAGATCGGGGGCGCGCCGGTACCGATCTGCCACCGCGGCAATCTGTTCGGTGAGATCACCGTCGCGGTCGGCGTGCATTTCGTCGTCGGTGTCGCGCGCTTCCAGCACCGCGTGCAACAACTGATCCTTCGATTCGAAGTGGTGCAGCAACCCGGCCGGGGTGACCCCGGCCTCGCGGGCGATCTGCGCGAGTGTGGTCGACCGCCACCCGTTGCGGGCGAGCATGCGCTGCGCCACGGCGAGAATGCGAAGTTTGCGCTCCTCCCCCTTGGCGAGCAGCGTGTCATAGGCCCGAACGTTGGCTGGCCGTCGTTGACCGGACACCGGTCTCCTTTGATCGAAGCAACCTACTGAACACACAGTAGGTCGTTTACCCATGCTGTGACAAGGGTCTCAGTTGTGCCGACTTTTGCCCCAGATCACATTTCGACCGATGCATCCATAACGCCCGGGAATCCCGCATTGTTCAGCGCCCCTTCCACACCGGCGGGCGGCGCGCGGCGAACGCTGCCGGGCCCTCCTGTGCGTCCTCGCTGCGGTAGCACCACTCGCTCGCGGCCCGCGCCGCCTGCAGCGCCGCCGACCGCCCCATCTCCGTGGCGAGCATAACCGTCTCCCGGGCCGCACGGACCGAAAGCGGTGCACCGCCGAGTATTTCGCGGGCCAGGTCCAGCGCACAATCGAGCAGGCGTTCGGGTTCGCTGACCCGGTTGACCAGACCGATCTCGTAGGCACGCCGGGCATCGATCGGGGCGCCGGTGAGCAGCAACTCCATCATGATGCGCTGCGGAATCATATGGATCAGCGGCGCCGCCCATGGTGAACTGCGGCCGACCTTCACCTCCGAGATCGCGAAGCGGGCGGTCGTGGCCGCCACGCACAGATCGCAGGCCTGCGCGATCATCCACCCACCGGCGTAGGCGGCGCCGTTCACCGCGGCGATGGTCGGTTTGGTCAACTCGATCGTGTCGTAGGGCAGGGCGTACATCTCGCGCGGCGGCACTCCCATCCCGGTAGCGACCATCTCCTTCAGATCGCCGCCCGCACAGAACGCCTTGTCCCCTGCCCCGGTCAGGATCGCTATCCGCAGTGTGTCATCGTGTTCGAACCGATCCCACGCCCACGCCAGGCCCGCCCGCACATCCGCGTCGAGGCAGTTGCGGGTGTCCGGGCGATTCAGCGTGATGATCGCGATGCCGTCGTCGCGAGCGTCGAACAGCACCGCGTCGGTGCCGGCGGGACGGTCGGTCATCAGAACCCTCGTTTCATGATCTCGGCCGCGGCCTGTTCCAGGTCCGCCCGGAAGTCGGGGTGGGCGATCGCGGTCAGGCGGCGGGCCCGCTCGCCCAGGGTGCATCCGGACAGTTCAGCCGCGCCGAATTCGGTGACGACGATGTCGACTTCGCTGCGCGCGGTGGTGACCGGGCCCGCGAGCGCCGCACTGATCCGGCTCACCGAACCGCCTTTGGCGGTGGCGGGCAATCCGATGATGGCGTGCCCGCCGCGCGAGCGGGTACCGCCGCGCACGAAGTCGACCTGCCCGCCGGTGCCGCCCAGATACGAGGAGCCGTGCTGTTCGGCGTTGACCTGCCCGGTGAGATCGACCTGGACCGCGGAATTGATCGTCACCAGATCGTCGAGTTGGGCCAGTACCGCCGGATCGTGGGTGTAGGTGGCGGGGAACATCCGCAGCGCGGGATTGTCGTCGGCGAAGTCGTAGAGCCGGCGGCTGCCGATGAGCGCTCCGGTCACCGAGATACCGGTGTCGATCTTCTTGCGCGCGTTGGTCACCGCGCCCGCCTCGACGAGATCGACCAGACCGTCGCCGACCATGCCCGAATGCACACCGAGGTCCTTGCGGTCGCCCAGCATGCGCAACAGCGCCTCGGGTACGGCGCCGACACCGACCTGCAGGACCGCGCCATCGCCGATGTAGGCCGCCGCGTGTGCGGCGATCGCCTCGTCCACCGGGCCGATGCGCGCCGGTGCGACCGTCACCGGGGGCCGCGACACCTCCACCGCGTAATCGATCTGCTCGTGCGCGATCGTCGCACCGCGGGTGCGGGGCACCTGATCGTTGATCTCGGCCACCACCACCCGCGCCGCGCACACTGCCTCCAAAACGTGATCGCTGATCAGCCCGAGGCTGTGCGCACCGTCGCGGTCGGCCGGCGCCACCTGCACGAATGCGCAATCGCAGCGCAGCGCACCGGATTCGATCATCGGGCCGACCCGGCCGACGTGGCAGCTGATCACCTCGAGGGCGTGGGCGGCGGCCAGTGAGCGCAGCGTGCCGATCGCGCCCATACTGCGCACCCGCACCCCCGCGGCGGCGTCCGGAGTGAAGGCGCCGGAGAAGCTGGTGGCGATGAACGCGGTCAGATCGCCGATATCTGCGGCCTGTTCCAGTAATGCTTCCACCAGCGTGGGCGGTTCACCGCAGGCCTGGCCGATCACCACCTGATCGCCGGGGCGCAGGAATTCACTCAGGTCCAGGCTCGCCGGATCACGGACGACGCTCATGCGTTCGCACCGCCCGCTTCACCGGCGCGCGCCAGGCGCGGCTCCGGCGTCAGGACCTCCCCGGTGTGTGCACCCAGGCGCGGCGCGGGCCCCGCCACCCGGCCGGGTGTGCGGGAGAACCAGGCCGGCGGGCCCGGGAAACGGACCGGGCCGTTGGGGGTGTCCACGGTTTCGAAGAACCCGACGGCGGCGAGATGTTCGTTGTCGAACAGCGCGGACAACGAGTTCACCGGTGCCGCGGGGATATCGAGTGAGCCGAGCAGCTCGAGCCACTGTGCGGTGGTGCGTTCCAGGAATGTCTCGGCGAGCAGCGCATAGACCTCGTCGATGCGGGCGGCCCGCTGGGCGAGGGTCGCGAATTCGTCGGTCGCCCAGGCGGGCCGCACCGCCCCGACGAAGGCGTTCCACTGTTTGTCGTTGTACACCAGCGCGGCGAGATGACCGTCCGCGGTGCGATAGGGCTTGCGGTCGGGGGTGAGTGCGCGCGGATATCCGGGCGGAGCGAGCGGCGGATCGAACAAGGTGCCGCCCGCGTGCTCGACCAGCATGAACGCCGCCATGGTTTCGAACATCGCCACCTCCACCTCCTGCCCCTCGCCGGTGCGCTCGCGGTGGAACAGCGCCATCATGGTGGCGTAGAGCGCGGTCAGCCCCGCCACCTTGTCGGCCATGATGGTGCCGACGTAGCCGGTGGTTCCGGTGAGTTGTTGCTGCACATACGGCAAGCCGCATTCGGCCTGCACCGTGTCGTCGTAGGCGGTGCGGTCGGCGTCGGGGCCGCGGCGGCCGTAGCCGTAGCAGTTGGTGTAGACGATCGAGGAGTTGATCGCGGCCACCGATTCGTAGTCGAACCCCAGGGCCGCGATGGCACGGCCGCGCATGGAGTGAATGAACACGTCCGCGGTACCGATCAGCTCACGCAACGCCGCGGTCCCCTGCTCGGAGCGCAGGTCCAGTACCACGCTGCGCTTGCCGCGGTTGACGTTGACGAAGACCCCACCCATCCCGGGCTCCGGGCCGACGGAGATGTAGCGGGTGTTGTCCCCGGCGGGCGGTTCGACTTTGATCACCTCCGCACCCATATCGGCCATGATCTGAGTGCAGTACGGCCCCATGACCATTGCGGTGAGGTCGACGACTCGCACACCGGACAGGGGGCCCGCGGCGGTGTTGGACGGCTGCATATCCGTGCCTCCTCATTCGACACTTCCGCACCGGCGGCGGCTGAATGCATGGTGGGCGCCGCGGCGGGCGCGCACCAGCGATCGACCCCCTCCTGCCGCGCGATCGGGCGAACAAGACTCGGGGGCAACGACTTCAGGCTATCTGATGAATCTTTACAAGGATAGTGATATCAAGGTTCGGTGGGCACTGTAAACAGCCGCGGGCCGGCTCCCGCCACGATCGCCACGATTCTGGAACCGGCCCTGGCCGCACGTCCCGGCGCACCGGCGGTCATCGCCGCCGCGGGCACCTGGTCCTATACCGAACTCGACGCGCAGGCCGACCGCGCCGCGGGCGCACTGTGGGCGCTCGGGGTACGGCCGGGCGACCGCGTCGCCGCCTGCCTGCCCAACGATCTGCCCATCGTGGCCGCCTTCCACGGGGCGCAGCGCATCGGCGCCGTCTGGGCCGGCATCGGCGAGGCGTCCGGCGCGGGCGAACAGCAGACATTGTGCGATCTGATCGAACCCACGGTCGTGCTGGCAGGCCCCCGGTTCGACGCGTCGACACCGACCGCGATCGATCCGCAGCACTGGGCGCGCCTGCTCGCCGACGCCGACGCCGCACCACGGGTCGACACCGACCCCGAGGCTCCCGCCGGTATCGGATTCACCAGCGGCACCTCCGGACATCCCAAGGCGGTGGTGCATTCGCAGCGCGGCATGCTGCTACCGGGCGCGGTCACTGTCGCAACCCGCGGCTGGGGTCCGGATCTGCGTCGCGGTGACAGCTTCGCGATGACGATCCTCAACATGATGGTGCTGTCCACGCTCACCACCGCGCAGGCGGGCGGTTGTGCCGTTGTCATGGACCGCCGCGACGCCGACGGCGTCGCGAAATGGATTGCCGCGCATCGGGTCACGGTGTGGAACGGGGCACCGGCACAGATCTACGATCTGGCGCGCAGCAGCGCCGATCTCGGTTCGTTGCGGGAGGTGTGGAGCGGCGGCAGCGATACCCCCGATACGCTGCGGACGGCCTTCGCCGACGCACACGGCGTGGTGCCGCGCGCCACCTACGGCCTGTCCGAGGCACCCACCGTGATCTCGATCGATCCGCCCGGATCACAGTGGTGGCCGGGCACCAGCGGCCGAGTGCTGCCGCAGTTCGATGTCGCCGCCTACGACGACGCCGGTCACCGGCTGCCCGCTGGAGAACCCGGCGAACTGCGGGTGGGTCCGGCCGAGTCCGGTGCCTGGGCAGGCCGGTGGTCACCGATGCTCGGTTACTGGTCCGACGGTGGAGTGCGCGCGCCCGATCCGGGCCCGCTGCCCACCGGGGATATCGGCACCGTGGACGACGCAGGTCGGTTGCGCGTGATCGACCGCAAGAAGCTGGTGATCATCCGCGGCGGCGCGAACGTGTATCCCCTGGAAGTGGAGCGGGTGATCGCCCGCCATCCCGACGTGGCCGCGGTCGGGGTGTGTGCGATACCCGACGACCGGCTCGGGCAGCGGGTCGTGGCAGTCGTCGAAAGTACCGGCGCGACGCTGGATTTCGCTGTATTGACCGAGTTGTGCCGGACGGAGCTCGCCGGCTACAAGGTGCCCGAGTCCTGGACCCAGGTCGATTCGCTACCGACGAACGCGATGGGCAAACTACAACGGACCGGCCTTACCGACCTGATCACCAACCGGCACAGCCGTGCGCAACCCCCCGTACCTGCACCCGACTCCGCCCAAGAAGAGGATCCGAGCCGGTCCCGCGACGAAAAGGATCTCGCGTGAGTGAACACCGATCCGCCGATCACCGGACCGACCTGCGCGCCGATGCGTCGTCTGCCGCGGCGGATCCAGCCCGGGGCGCCGAACTGTTCGATCTGCAGGGCCGCGTCGCGCTCGTGACGGGTGCCTCGTCCGGGCTCGGCGCCGCGGTCGCGCGGACACTGGCCGCACTGGGAGCACAGGTCGCCCTGGTGGCACGTCGCGCCGACCGGCTCAGCGAATTGGCCGGCGAGATCGACGGATTCGCCGTCGCGGGCGACCTGTCCGACCTCGACCGGATCAGCATGGTAGTGGACGCGGCAGCCACCGAGCTGGGGCCGCCGGAGATCCTGATCAACGCCGCGGGCTCGATGTTCACCGAGGAACGTGCCGAATCGGAACCGCTGGCGGCGATCCGCTCCACACTGGAACTGAACCTCGCCGCGCCACTACTGCTGTCGCAAGCGGTGTTCGACCACATGCGGGAGGTGGGCCGCGGCAGCATCGTCAACATTTCCTCGATCAGCGGCCGGGTCGGCATACCGGGGATCCCGCAGGCGTCCTACGCGGCAAGTAAAGCCGGATTGTCCGGCTTGACCGCGGAGTTGGCCGTCCAGTGGGCCCGGCACTCGATCCGCGTGAACACCGTCGCACCCGGCTTCTTCCGCAGCGAGATCACCGCGCCGCTGTACGAGAACGAACGCCCCCGCGAATACCTGCGCCGCAACACGCCCCTCCCCCGCCACGGCACACCCGAGGACGTGATCGGTGCGGTCGCCTGGCTGGCCGGCGACGCCGCGGCCTACGTCACCGGGCAGACCATCGTGGTGGACGGCGGCTGGACCGCCCGCTGACGCGCCCGTCCGAAGCGTACCTCCCCTTCCGGAAGGGCAAGTCGTCCACTGGATCTCGAACGTTCAGGTCGCGTTCCACAACCGCTGGTAGTACTCCATCCGTTCGTGGTCCACAGCGAGCCCGTAGGCCGCGACCAGCTGCTCCTCCCAACCGGGCCCGTAGTTCCATCGGGTGCTCATCGCGGCGACCGCGATATCGGCCCAGCGGTCGGCGACACCGAGGGAGCCGAAGTCGACGTGACCGGCCACGTCGCCGGTATCGGTGAGTACGGTGTTGGGGCAGCAGGCATCCCCGTGACAGACCACGAGCCGATCGACCGCGGGAGCCTCGTGCAGACCCCGGTCCACCACCATCCCCTCAGCGGTTGCGGCGGCGATGCGCGCCGGAGGATCCCAGCTCCAGGGGCACCTGTCGACCGGCAGCCGTTCGTGCAACTCGCGCAGCCCACGGCCCACGGCGCGCACCGCGACCTCGGGGCGCGCCAGCCAGCGCGGCGCGACAGCGCTGCTCCCCGGGATGGATCGGGTGACCAACCAGGCCGCATCCCGGGTCCGCCCGACGGCGAGTACCCGAGGCGAGGGTGTGTACGGGTTCGCCCACTCCAGCCTGCGGGCCTCACGGTCCAGCGATATCTCCGGGTGGGCCGGCTGCCACTTCACATAGCGGGCCCCGGGACCGTTCCCCAAGCGGTACGTCACGCCGCCGGCCTCGTTCAGCCACACGGGTTCTGCCACCTCACCAGCGGCGATGAATCCGGCGACCACCTCCGGCACAGGCATATCGGGAATCACGGACGTCACCCCATGAAGCATATCGGCGGTCATGCGGACTGCTGCAGCACCACCGCACCGAAGCAGAATCTGCCCCTACCGTCGCACCGCCACTCCGCTTTTCGCGCCTGCGGCATGGACGCGAACGGACCAGGATCCCGTCAGGGAAGAAAGTCCGGGTCGCGATAGCGCCGGGCTACTGCGGCACGGTGCTCGGCCGGTGACCCGTGCAAGGTGCGGTTGAGGGCGGCCCGTTCCAGGTAGCGGTGGACGCCGCTCTCCCAGGTGTATCCCATTCCGCCGTGCAACTGGATGGCCTTGCCGGCGATATCGACCGCGGCATCGCAGGTGTAGGACTTGGCATGCGCGATCGCGGACCAGGCCGCCGGATCGCCGCCCACGTCCGCCGCCACCGCCGCGTCGACCAGTTGCCCGGCCACGCGCAACCGCACCAGCATGTCGGCGCAGGCATGTTTGACCGCTTGGAACGAGCCGACCGGGCGACCGAACTGCTCGCGTGTCGATACATAGGAGACGGTCTCCGCCAGCGCCGCTTCAGCGAGACCGAGGCTGTCGATCGCGGTGCACAGCGCCTGGCGCCGGAGCAGCACCTCCACCGGATCGAATACCCCACTGCCCCATTCCCACACCGAGCCCGGGTCGACGACCCCGTCCGCGACGACGTCGCCGAACCCACGAGTGTCGTCCAGGCACGGCCGGGCGGTGACGGTGATTCCCGGAGTATCCGGCCGCACGACCATTAGCACGGTGGCATCGGGGTGCGCGGGATCGCGCGCAGGCAGTAGGAGTGTGGTCGCGGCGTCGGCATCGGCGAGGAATTCCGCCGTGCCGGTGATCCGGGTCCGGTCGCCGTTGCGTTCGAGTGTGAACGCAACCGCACCGATACGCTCGCCGCACCGCGCCTCTCGCGCAGCAGTCGATCCTGCACCGGGCAGCGCGACCACGGGAAGGGCGGTGCCCGCGACGATCCCGCGCAGTAAGTCGTCGCGGGCGGCACCGGCCGGACATGCGGTGAGCGCGTTCGCCGCCGCCGTCACCGA
Organism: Nocardia vermiculata NBRC 100427; assembly: GCF_001613265.1. Taxonomy (GTDB): domain Bacteria; phylum Actinomycetota; class Actinomycetes; order Mycobacteriales; family Mycobacteriaceae; genus Nocardia; species Nocardia vermiculata. The sequence continues at coordinate 129,306 of NZ_BDCA01000013.1, read as the reverse complement.
GGCGTACGGGCTGTGGGTGAGCGCGCGGCCCATCTCCCGCAGCACCACCGCTACTTCTGCGAAGGTCGCGCCGGCGCCGTCGAATTCGGTGGCGACGTCGAGGCCGGTCCAGCCCGAGCTCACAATTGGATCCCAGTCCTGAATGGTGCCCGGTGTGCTCGCCTTCAGTACGTGCCGCGCGACGGCATGCAAGTCCTCGTGCAGCTCGGCGAATTCGCCGACCGCTCGCGTCAGGTCCCTGGTCATCGTGGCACCACCGGTTCCCGTGGCAGTCCGAGTCCGCGTTCCCCGATGATGGTGCGCTGGATCTCGCTGGTGCCACCGGGGATGGTCCACTCCCACGAGCCCAGGAAGTCCAGCATCCACGCCCCCGATTCCCAGCCGCTGGACCGTGGCGTGTGCAACACCGTGTGAGCGTCCACTCCGGCGACCTCCGTCCCGAAATCCGTCAGTCGCTGCAGCAGTTCGCTGTAGACCAGTTTGACGATCGATGCATCGGCCGGCCCCGGCTGCTGCGCCGCGACCAGTTCGGCGCACAGCCCGCGCAGTCCGGTCAGTTCTGCCTCGAGCTGTGCCAGCCGGTCACACACCACCGGGTCGTCCAGGGCACTGCCGCCACCGGGCCGCGGCCGCGCGCACAGTCGCAGCAGGCGGCCGAATCCGCCGTGCGCCAGCCGTTCGGCCAGCTCCAGCATCGTCATCCCGCGTTCCGCACCCAGGGTCTGCTGGGCGACCTGCCAGCCCTTGTTCTCCGGGCCCACCAGGTTCTCTGCCGGTATCTCCACGTCGTCGAGGTAGATCTCGCAGAAGTGCGATTCGCCGCTCGCCTGCCGGATCGGTCGCACGCCGATTCCGGGTGATCGCATATCCATCAGGAAGTACGAAATCCCGTGCCGTTTCGGTGCGCCGGGATCGGTGCGGGCCAGCAGCAGGCACCAGTCCGCGAAGGCGGCACCGCTGGCCCACAGCTTGTGGCCGTTGACCACATAATGGTCACCGCGGCGGCGCGCCGAGGTGGTCAACGCCGCGAGATCGGATCCGGCGCCGGGTTCGGAGAAACCCTGGCACCAGATCTCACCGTCGAGGATCGCCGGGAGATGCCGCTGCCGTTGCTCGGCGGTTCCGGCGGCCAACAGTGTGGACGCGGCGTGGTGGAGCGAAACGAATGCCAGCACCAGTCGCGGCGCATCGTGGGCGGCGAGTTCGGAGTACAGCATCGCCTGGTGCTCCACCGGCATGCCGCCACCCCATTCGGCAGGCCAGTGCGGCACCGCGAAACCGGCCGCACGCAACGTCTGGAACCAGTCCTGCTGGAAGCGCACGAATTCCGCGTCGGTGGCTCCGGTCTGGGCCTGCCGCCAGTCCGCGGGAATGTTCGCAGCGCACCAGTCGCGCACCCGCGCGCGGAATTCGGGCTCCGGGTCCGAGACCATCGGCTACCTCCTGGCCGCTGCACGGCGCAGTGCGAGCAGCCGTTCGCGATGTTCGGGTGAGCACATGGTCACCGATTCGGCGGCGAACCCCGCCTGCACGGCACCACTCAACGCCTGTGACAGATACATGTTCGCGACGCGTTTGGTGGCCCGCAGCGCCGGGGCAGGCTGCGCGGCGAGCCGCTGGGCGAGCTGCAGTGCGTCGTCGGCGAGGTTGTCGGGTTCGGATATCGAAGTGGCCAGCCCCAATTCGACGGCAGTCGGGGCATCGATGCGATCACCGGTGTAGAGGTACACCCGTGAGCGCAGCAGCGGGGTGAGCAGTGGCCAGAACGCGGCGCCACCGTCGCCGGCGACCAGACCGACACTGACGTGCGGGTCGGCCAGATACGCCGAGCGCGACATCAGCACCACATCGGAGAGCACCGCCACGCTCGCGCCGAGCCCCATCGCCGGGCCGTTGACCGCGGCCACGACCGGCAGCGGGAAGCGCAGCATCTCCTCGATGATCTGCGCACCTTCGCGCAGGCTCTCCTCGCGCGCTACCGGGTCGTCGAGGAACGAGGTGATCCAGTCCAGGTCACCGCCGGCACTGAAGGCGCGGCCGGCTCCGGTCACGATCACCACCTTCGCCTCGGTGTCGGCGGCCAGCTGTCGCCAGACGTTGGCCAGCGCCCAGTGCAGCGGCTCGTTCACCGCGTTCAACTCCGTCGGCCGGTCGATCGTCACCGTCCGGATCGGCCCGGTTCCGGTAACCTTCAGCACGTCGGGCAGGTCGTAGCGTGGGTCCGTCGGACTCGAATTCTGTTCGATCACTGGCATTTACCGCACTTCCGCACTCGGTGCACCGTTGCACTCACTGCCATGACGCATCCACTGCCTCTCGGTCGTCGTCGAACAGTCCCGCCGGCCCCGTGGCGCCCAGGTGTGTGGTCAGCCGATCACTCGTGCCGGACCTCGCCCACGGCAGGCGCCGCAGCGGCAGGCTGTAGCGGGAGTGCCACGACAGCGTCGATTCGTCGCAGAAGCCGACCGCACCGTGTAACTGGTGGGCGGTCCGGAAGATCTTCTCGGCCGCCTCCAGCGCGGCGAGGCGGGCGGCGAGTGCATCACCGAGCGCATCGCCGCGCCCACACTGCACGCTCCACAGCGCGTACTTGGCGAGAATGTCGACCCCGCTGCGCTCGACCTCGGCGTCGGCCAGCTGGAACTGCACGCTCTGGAATTTCGCGAGCGGCTGCCCGAACTGGGTGCGCATCTGCACGTGGGAGCGGGTGAGTTCGACGGCACGGTCCAGCATCCCGAGCAGCGTCCAGCAGTTGAGCGTCAACGCCAGCGCGGCCTCATCGGTGCCGGCTTGCTCGCGTCCGCTCAGCCGCAGCGATGCGACGAAAGCCGTGCTGCGCGCGGGCTCCGCGGTGGGCAGCGCCCGCGCATGGAACCGCGCGCCCTCCAGTGTGACCGCCGACCAGCGCAGATCGACCTCGGCTACGGCCGCGCGCGGGTCGGATTCGGTGATCACGATCAGGCCGTCGGCATCACCGTCGACCGGCCGCGCCAGGCGTTCGGCCAGCGGGTAAGGCAGCGCCCAGTACCCTGCACTGCGGCACAGTGCCCCCGCGGCCTCGAGATCGTCGGCGTCGCGGCGCGGTGCCAGTTCCCACGCCCCGAGCTGGGCGAGCACCGGTTCGGAGCGTTCCGCGCGCCGGCCGGGTTCGGCCTCCGTGTCCTGGATCAGCCGATCTCCGCCCGCGGCCTCGAAGGCGCGAATCGCCTCGTGCCCGTAGTCGGCGGCTTCCTTGCTCAGCTCGATGTTCACGATGCCGCCAGCAGGGCGCGGGACAACAACAGTCGCTGCATTTCGATACTCCCGGATGCGATCGTCGCGGCCTGTGAATACCGCCAGTGATCGGCCACCGCGCGCCGGAACCACTGCCGCCGGGCCGGGACCGGTTCGAGGTCGGGGCCCAGCTGATCGACGAGTTCGCTCAGCACCTCGGCACTGTCCTGGTCGAGGGTGGTCACCGCGATGCGGTAGGCGGCGGCGTCACCGGGAGCCACCCGGTCCTCGCTCTGCAGCGCGACCACCCGGTAGGCGAGCAGCCGCGCGCGCCGGCAGTGCACGAGCATGCGTGCCCACCGGCCCCGGAGTTCGGCGGGCACGGTGTCCCACTGCGCACCCAGTACCCGCGGAGCGGCCTGCAGCAGGCGTTCACACCGGGCATAGCGGGCGATGCCGACTCGTTCGAAGGCCAGCACCTCCTGCACCACCTTCCAGCCCTCGCCGACCGCGCCCAGCACATCGGCCTCGGTGACGCGCAGATCGTCGAAGAACACCTCGTTGAGATGGTGCGGGCCCATCATGGCGCGAATCGGGCGCACCGTGATGCCGGGCGCGGACATCGGCACCAGGAAAATGGTGAGCCCCTGCTGTTTACGCTCCCCGGTGGAGGTGCGTGCCAGCAGGAAACACCATTGCGCCATGGTCGCGTACGAGGTCCAGATCTTCTGCCCGTTCACCAGCCAGCCGCGCTCGTCGCGGCGGGCGCTGGTGCGCAGCGAGGCCAGATCCGAACCGGCTTCGGGTTCGCTGAATCCCTGACACCAGATCACCTCGCCCCGGGCGATCGGCGGCAGGTGGGTGCGCTGCTGTTCCGGCGTCCCGTGCCGCATCAAGGTGGGGCCTACCCAGTTGACGCCCATGTACTGCGCGCCGCGTGGTTCGTGATGGGCCCACATCTCCTCGCGTACCACGGTCTGTTCCCATACCGAACCGCCGCGGCCGCCGAACTCGGTGGGCCATGCCGCGCACAGGAGACCGCGTTCGGCGAGCAGCGCGCAGAACCGCTGCGCGACCTCCAGATCGGCGGGATCGTCGGTGAACGCCCCCAGGAAATCGGCGGGGACGTGTTCGGCCACCAAGTGCCGCAAATCTTTTCGGAGTTCGGTGGCGACCTCCCCCATCGTGAAGTCCATCTTCCGACGGTACTTCAATCCTCACAAGGATAGCAATATTTGAATGGTAAGAAGGGACTGGTTAGAATTCGTCCATGAAGCACAGCCAGCCCACGCGGCGGCAAGGGATGTTCACGTGACGACCGCGCGCCGCGGGCGAATACCGCAGCGCCGCATCGCGGAAACGGTCGCCTCCGAGCTGCGCACCCGCATCCTGTCCGGCGACGACGATTACCGCCTGCCTACGCAGGACCAGCTGGTCAGGGAGTTCGGCGTCAGCTACCCCTCGATCCGGGAGTCGCTGCGCATCCTCGAGACCGAGGGTCTGGTGACGGTCCGGCGCGGCAACGTGGGCGGTGCCGAGGTGCACCGGCCCGACGAATCGTCGGCCGCCTACCACCTGGGCCTGGCATTGCAGGGCGCACGGGTCGGTCTGGGCGATCTGGCCCAGGCCCTGCAAATGCTGGAGCCGCTGTGCGCCGCCGAATGCGCTCGCCGACCGGACCGCGCCGAGGTGGTGGTGCCGGCACTCGAGGCCAATATCGCGGCCTGCGACGAGGTCGTGGGCGACGGTGTCGAATTCACCCGCACCGCACGCGAATTCCACGATCTGATCGTCGCCTTCACCCCGAACGCCACCGTGCGGTGCGTGGTGTCGAGCCTGGTGACACTGTGGTCGGCGCAGGAACAGGCGTGGGCCGAAACGCTGTCGCAGCGCGGTGAATACCCCTCGCAACCCCAAGCCCACGACGCCACCCGAGTACACGCGCGGCTGGTCACCGCCATCGCCGACGGCGACGACTCCGAGGCCGAGCGCCTGGCCCGCGCCCACCTGCGCGCCACCCAGCAGGTGGTCCTGGAACGGTATCCCTCCGGTTTCGTGAACGCCTCGTCCGACCTGGCGCGCCAGGCCATCGCCGCCGGGCCGCGCCTGCCCCGCCCGTAGCCGCCTGCCCGGTCCCACACCGACCGGGGCAGCCCGGCGACGCGCGCCGATCCGCCAATTACCCGCACGCACCGGACCGATACGCCACAATCGTGCCCACACGACGCGGCTCAGCGGTGAGCCGCCGCCGAGAGGAGCGCGGTTATGCAACCCGAGGCATCGCCCAATCCGGTTCGCGTGCGCGGTGATCTGGACCCCGCGCTGTCGCGGTGGCAGTGGATCGTGAAGTGGCTGCTCGCGATTCCGCATTACGTCGTGCTGTTCTTCCTGCACATCGCGCAGGCGGTGGTCACCGTCATCGCCTTCTTCGCGATCCTGATCACCGGACGTTATCCTCGTGCGCTGTTCGATTTCAGCGTCGGAGTGCTGCGCTGGACGTGGCGGGTGCAGTTCTACGCGTGGTCGGCGCTGGGCACCGACCGGTACCCGCCGTTCAGCCTGCGCAGCGACGACAACTACCCCGCCGACCTCGAGATCGACTATCCCGAGCGGCTGCACCGTGGACTGGTACTGATCAAGTGGTGGTTGCTCGCGATTCCGCATTACCTGATCGTGAGCGCACTGGTGGGGGCCTACTGGTCCTCCGACGACGGCCCCTCCACAGTGCCACTGTTGTTCGTCCTGACTCTGATCGCCGCGATCGCGCTGCTGTTCACCGGCCGCTACCCCGCCGGCCTGTTCGCATTCAACGTCGGCATCAACCGGTGGATTCTGCGGGTGCGGGCCTACACCAGCCTGCTGCGCGACGACTATCCTCCGTTCCGGCTGGACCAGGGGCCCCGCGAGCCCGAGATCGCCACTCGCCCACCGGGTCACGAAAGCTTCCACTGACCCCTCACCCACCCGGTCCGGCCGCGGCTCCGCCACGCCCCTTTCATGCACCGAGTACACCTCGCGCCGGGTAGGCAGGCACCCACCGCGAGCACTACCGGACCGGCCGGCAAGCCGGCCACCGCACAGACGGGAAGTCGGCACGAGTGCGTCAACTTCCCTGATGCGGTGATGTAGAGACCGATGCCGCCCACGGCACCGACAGGGCTGCCGACACCACATCGAGACTCCTTTCGACCACGGTTGCCACCTCGGGGCGGGGCACCATGACCTGCGCCGGCCCGATCACGAAATAGCTCGCACCGGCAGCGCTTCCACCACAGGAGTGCGTCGGCGCCCCGCCGGTACCCGGCCACAGACACTGGCGAGCCCCTCCCCGCAGATGATGGTCGATCGCTCGCGCATGTTATTCAATCCTTACAAAGATAACAACACTTGCACGTTAGCCAAGTGAGAATTACGCTCTCCACTTACGAGAAGGTGTCATACATCACCATCGTCTCGCGTGGGCGTGGGACCGGCACCGATTCGGCGATTTCAGCTCGTTTCCGATCGATACGGAGGCACCGCGGTGACCGCACCGGCGCGCTATTCGACCACCACCACCGCCCGTGCCGCCGACGGGTGGACCCTCACGCGGCTCACCCCGCCGAGCAGGTTGTTCGGGGCCAACGGCATTCGCACCGGCAGCGACGGACGGATCTATGTCGCCCAGGTCGCGGGCAGCCAGATCAGCGCCCTCGACCCCGACAGCGGCGCACTGGAGACGATCAGCGCAATGGGCAGCGACATCGTCGCGCCCGACGACATCGCCTTCTCCCCCGACGGCGAGCTCTACATCACCGAGTACTACGACGGCCGAGTCAGCATCCGCGACCGGCAGGGCGGCACCCGGCTGCTGCGCGACGACCTGCCCGGCGCCAACGGCATCACCTTCCACCGAGGCCGGCTGTTCGTCGACGAATGCCGGCCCGGCGGCCGACTGCTGGAACTGGATCCGGCGGGCGGCGCACCGAAGATCCTGCTGGACGGACTGCCGATGCCGAACGCGCTCGAAGTCGGTCCCGACGGCAAGCTCTACTACCCACTACTGGGCAGCAACGAGATCTGGCGCATCGACCCCGACGGTGGCGAACCCGAACGCGTCGCGGCCGATCTCGGCGGGCCCGATGCGGTGAAGTTCGACGCCGCCGGATATCTGGTCTCCACCCAGGTCGCCACCGGAGAAGTGCTGCGCATCGACCCACGTAGCGGCGAGCGCACGGTGCTGGCCACGGTCGCCCCCGGCCTGGACAACTTGACCTTCATCGGAAACCGGTTGTTCGTCTCCGGTTTCACCGGGGCGGTCACCGAGATCCTCCCCGGCGGTGAGACCCGCTCCACCCTCGCCGACGGCCTCACCTGGCCGCTGGACCTGACCGTCGCCGCCGACGGCACCCTCTACATCGCCGACGGCACCTTCCTGCTCGCGCTGCCACCCGGCGGTGAGCTACGCACAGCCGGAATGCTTTTCGACCCCGGCTATCCCGGATACATCCGAGGCATCACGGCGGTGGGTGACGGCGAATTCATCGTCACCGGCAACGGGTCGGTCGCGCGGTACCGGCCCGCCACCGACGAGCACGAGGTGCTGTTCGACCAGCTCGATCAGCTCTACGGCGTGGCGGTCTCCCCCGATGGCACCGTCGCTGCCGCCGATCGCGGCACCGGCACCGTCCACGCGGTACGTTCCGGTGGCACGCAGATCCTGGCGAGCGGACTCGACCGGCCGATGGGCGTGGCATTCGCGCCCGACGGCACCTGCCTGGTCACCGAAGCAGGGGCGGGACGGTTGACCTCGATCGACGGATCCACCACCGACACGGTCGCCGACGGCCTCGGTGAACCGCACGGAGTGCTGGTGCACGGCGGCGTGGCCTACCTGATCGACGTCGAGGCCAAAACGCTCGTCGGCGTGGACCTGAGCACTCGCTCCCGCGAGGTGATCGCGCGTGATCTGCCGGTCGGCGCACCGGTGGGCGTCGCGCCGAAACCACTCAAAGGGTTGCTGCCCTTCTCCGGGCCCCAGGGACCGTTCGCGGGCCTGGCCGCCGGACCAGACGGCACCCTCTATATTTCCGGCGACGCCGAGGGCAGCGTCCTCACGTTGCGTCGCGAAGGACGGTGAGCAGCATGGGAACCGAACCCGGCAGCAATGAATTCTTCGGCTTGGACGGACGCGTCGTCATCGTCTCCGGGGCCAGTGGAGGCGGAATCGGCACCGCGGTGACCCGTCGCATCGCGCAGGCCGGCGCCCGAGTGATCGCGGTGGGCCGCTCCCGCGAGAAACTGGACAACGATATCGTTCCCCTTGCCGAACAAGGACTTCCGATCACATCGGTGGCCGCCGATGCCGCCACCGACGCGGGCATCGCGACCGTGCTCGAGCATGCACGCGCGGCCGACGGTGAGCTGTACGGCCTGGTCAATATCGCCGGTGGCGCGGCACCGGGAACCTGGATGCCGGCGACCCGGGTGACTCGCGCCGACTGGCGGGCACTGCTCGAATGGAACCTCGAGTCGATGGTCTTCTTCAGCCAGGCCGTGGCCGCGGAGCTGAAGTCGCACGGCCGGCCCGGGTCCATCGTGTCCTTGTCGTCGATCAGTGGGATGAACACCGCGCCGTTCCATATCGCCTACGGCACCGCCAAGGCTGCCCTGGTGGCGGCCACCCGCACCATGGCCGCCGAACTGGCCCTCGACGGCATTCGGGTGAACGCGGTCGCCCCGGGTGTCACCGCGACACCGGCGTCGGGCACCTATGTCGGCGCCGACGCCGAGCGCGACCGCCGGGCCATCGCCATGGGCCGGCGCGCACGTCCCGAAGAACAGGCCGGACCGATCCTGTTCCTGTTGTCCGAGCTGTCGAGCTACATCACCGGCCAGACGGTGCTGGTCGACGGCGGACTGAATTTGAAATGGACCCATCTGGGTGCGGACAACACCTCGCTGTTCCTCGAGGACGACGGGTTCCGTGCCGCCATCACACGCTGAGACGCCGTCAGGAGAAGTCATGACCGAAACTGCCGACAGCACCGACACCGTTGCGCCGCAACCGTTGTCCACTCCCATGACGATCGGCGTGCAGGCGTACATCAGCCCGGACTACGCGCGCGCCGAAGGGGACAAACTCTGGGCCAAGGTGTGGCAGCAGGTGTGCCGGGTGGAGGAGCTCCCCCGGGTCGGCGACTTCCTCACCTACGAGATCGGTGTCGATTCGATCCTCGTCGTGCGCACCGCATCCGATACGCTGCGCGCCTACCACAACGTGTGTGCGCACCGCGGCCGGCGGCTGGTCGACACTCCGCCGGGTGCGCACGACGCGCACGGGCAACGCAAACAGTTCGTCTGCGGTTTCCACGGCTGGCGCTACGACCTCGAGGGACGCAACACCTTCGTGCCCGAGCGGGGCGACTGGCCGTGCGGTCTCACCGAGCACAACGACGGGCTGCCTCGGGTGTCGGTCGATACCTGGGGCGGCTGGGTCTGGATCAACCTCGACCCCGACTGCGGTCCACTGCGCGAGTATCTGGAACCCGCCGCCTCCCTGCTGGATCCGTTCCAGCTGGAGAACATGCGCTACCGGTGGCGGCGCTGGCTGACCTTCGACTGCAATTGGAAGGTCGCCTTCGAGGCATTCATGGAGACCTACCATGTGCCCTACACGCATCCGGAGTTCATGAATTTCGGGGCGTTCCTGGGTTGGGGCCGGGCGCAGGGGCTGCACAGCAACATCGGCTACGACGCCCCCAAGGGTATGGAGGAGAACCAGGGCAAACTGCGCATCGGCTCGGGCCCCGACGCCCGCCTGTCGACCGCACAGCTGCAGAACTTCACCTGGGAGAACGCCAATACCAACACCACCGAGACGATGGTGGAGGTGGCGAACCGGCTGGCCGACGAACTGCCCGCCGACACCCCGCCCGATCAGGTGATGCGCTACTGGCTCGACACCTGCCGCACCGAGGACGCCGAACGGGGCGTCATCTGGCCGACGGTGGATCCGGAGACCGTCGCGAAGGCCGGGACCGCCTGGCAGATCTTCCCCAACTTCCAGATCGGGCACGCACTCAACAACATGCTGTGCTATCGGTTCCGGCCGTTCGGCCACGACCCGGACAAGTGCATTTTCGAGGCCGCGGTCTTCGAATTGTTCCCGCCGGGCGAAGAACCGGAGACCGAATGGATCTACACACCCGTCGGTGACCCGGGCTGGCGGACGGTCCTGCCGCAGGATTTCGACAATATGGCCGCGGTGCAGCAGGGCATGAAATCGCGCGGATTTTCCGGTCCGAAGCCGAACCCCTACCGCGAGCGCACCATCGTCAATCTGCATCACAACCTGGCGCGCTACATGGGCACCGGCGAGCCCACCGTTCTGACCTGACACATTCACTCTCTCAAGGACTTCCGCATGAAACCGTGTGCTCCCACCCAGACCCCCGAGGTGGACAAGGAGGCGCTCCGGCAGAAATATCTGGCCGAGCGGGACAAGCGGCTGCGACCGGAGGGCCAGCAGCAGTACCTCGAGGCCGACAACGAGTTCGCCGAGTTCTACGAGGGCGATCCGCATCTGCCGGTACAACCTCGGGAGCCGATCGACGCCGACCTCGAGGTCGTGATCCTCGGCGGCGGATTCGCCGGACTCATCACCGCGCACCGGTTGCAGCAGGCCGGGGTGACCGACTTCCGGATCGTGGAGCTGGGCGGCGACTTCGGCGGGGTGTGGTATTGGAATCGCTATCCCGGAATCCAGATCGACTCCGACGCCTATTGTTATCTGCCGCTGCTCGAGGAGACCGGTTTCATCCCGAAGGAGAAGTTCTCCCACGGCGACGAATGCTACGAGCACGCACAGCGCATCGGGAAGCACTTCGGCTTCTACGACAAGGCGGTATTCCACACTTTGGTGCGGTCGCTGGAATGGGACTCCGACATCGCCCGCTGGCGTATCGCCACCAACCGCGGTGACGATATCCGCGCCCGGTATCTGATCATGTGCCAGGGTCCGTACAACCGGCCCAAATTGCCCGGCATCCCCGGGATCACCGAGTTCACCGGCCATACCTTCCACACCGCACGCTGGGACTACGACTACACCGGCGGCGATCTGCACGGCGGGCTCGATCGCATCGCGGACAAGCGAATCGCCGTGATCGGTACCGGTGCCAGTGGGGTGCAGGCGATTCCGCATCTGGCCCGCGGCGCCAAGCATGTGACGGTATTCCAGCGCACCCCGTCCTACATCTTCGAACGCGACAACCACCCCACCGATCCGGAGTGGGTGAAATCTCTGCAGCCCGGTTGGCGCAATGAACGGCAGCGCAATTTTCACAACGCGGCCTACGCCTTCTACTCTCCCGGTGAACCCGATCTGATCTGCGACGGCTGGACCGAGGTGGCCCGCAACCTGGCAGCCAAACTCGACGAGACCAACGGCTGGGCCGCCCTGGCCGATCCGGCGAAGTTTCTCGAGCTCAAGGAAATCGAGGACTACCGCGCGATGGAGCGGTTGCGTCACCGCGTCGCCGAGATCGTCACCGATCCGGAGACGGCCGAGAAACTCAAGCCGTACTACCGCAATCTGTGCAAACGCCCGGTGTTCAACGACGATTATCTGCCGACGTTCAACCGGGACAACGTCACTCTCGTCGATGTCTCCGACACCAAGGGCGTCGAGCGCATCACCGAGAAGGGCGTCATCGCCCACGGTGTCGAATACGAGGTGGACTGCATCGTGTTCGCCAGCGGTTTCGAGATCACCACCGCACTGGAACGCCAGTACGACATCGCCCCGTTCGCAGGGCGGGGCGGAAAGTCGTTGTACGAACACTGGGGCAACGGTTTTCGCACCCTGCACGGCATCATGGCGCACGGATTCCCGAACCATTTCGCCACCGGATTCATCCAGGGCGGTGTCACCGCGGCGACCACGCTGATGTACGAGCAGCAGGCCGACCACATCGCCTACATCATCGCGCAGGCCCAGCAGCGGGGCGCTACCCGGATCGAGCCCACCGCGGAAGCCGAAGCCGCCTGGGTGCAGACCATCCGGGACAACACCGTCGACAACAGCACCTTCGTCATGGAATGCACTCCCGGCTACTACAACAGCGAAGGTGAGCCCAACGGTCGTTCCTTCCTCGGCGATCCGTTCTGGGGTGGGTTCTATGTCCTCGAAGAGTTGCTGCAGGCCTGGCGCGATGCCGGTGACCTGGACGGGCTGACGGTGCATTAGCCCGTCATCCCGCGACCGGAATGCACCAGGTGAGAGGAAATGCGTTGCCCGAATTGAGATTCGACGATCGCGTTGCGGTGGTCACCGGCGCCGGGCGTGGCCTGGGCCGCTGCTATGCGTTATTGCTGGCCGAGCGCGGCGCCCGGGTCGTGGTCAACGATCCCGGCGGCAGCATGCGCGGCGAGAGCGCCGATTCCGGTGTCGCCGCGGCGGTGGTGGCCGAGATCGAGGCCGCCGGCGGCAGTGCTGTCGCATCAACCGATTCGGTCGCGACCCCCGAGGGGGGACGCGCGATCATCGACACCGCGCTCGAGCGATTCGGCCGCCTCGACATCCTGGTACACAATGCCGGCACCGTCCGCTATGGCTCGCTCACCGAACTGAGCTACGACGATTTCGAGGCCGTCGTCGACGTTCATCTGCGCGGCGCCTTCCACACCGTGCGCGCGGCGTTCCCGGTGATGAGCGCGGGCGGGTACGGGCGGGTGGTGCTGACCTCCTCGATCGGCGGTCTCTACGGCAACCGATCGGTGGCCAATTACGCGGTAGCCAAGGCCGGCATGATCGGCCTGTCCAATGTGGTGGCACTCGAGGGCGCCGACGTGGGGGTGCGGTCGAACATCATCGTGCCCTCGGCCGTCACCCGGATGGCCGCGGGCATCGACACCTCCGCCTACCCGGATATGCGACCGGAACTCGTGGCACCCGCGGTGGGATACCTCGCGCACGAATCCTGCGCACTCAGCGGCGAAATGCTGGTCGCGATCGCGGGCCGGATCGGCCGTGCCTATATCGCCGAAACCCCGGGCGTCTACCAGCCCTCGTGGACGGTCGACGAGGTCGCCGCCCGCATCGACGACATCCGCAATACCGACAACTCGTGGATCCTGCCGACGCGCAGCGCACACGCCGACCACATCGGCCGCAGCTTCGCGATGGCCACCCAGGCGTCGTCCACGGAAGGGAAGTGACTTGTGAAGGTTTACGAACGGATTCTGGAACTCTTCGAAGCCGAGGGCATCAACACGCTGTTCGGAATTCCGGACCCCAACTTCGTCCACCTGTTCCACCTCGCCGAAGAACGCGGCTGGAACGTCGTCGCGCCGCATCACGAGGAGTCGGCCGGCATGATGGCCGAGGGCGTCTCGCGGATGACCGGAAAACCTGCGGTGTGCATCGGCACGCTGGGACCGGGTCTGGCGAATCTGTCCGGCGCCATCATGTGTGCCAAGGTGGAGAACACGCCGGTGATCTTCCTCGGCGGTCAGCGCGCCCGGATCACCGAACAGCGGGTGCGGCGTGGTCGTATCCAGTTCGTGCAGCAGATGCCGCTGCTCGAGAACGCGGTGAAGTACAGCGCGAGTATCGAATACGCCGATCAGACCGACGAGATCATTCGTGAGGGACTGCGCAAAGCCGTCTCGGGAACGCCCGGCCCGGTCTATATCGAGTACCCGCAGCACGTGATCCTCGAAGAGCTCGACGTCCCCGCAGCCGTCCCGCCGCGTCGCTACCGCCTGGTCGGACAGACCGCCGGGCCCGATGCCGTGGCCGCCGCCGCAGCGGCCATTCGTTCGGCGACGCAACCGATTCTGCTGGTGGGCCACGGCGTGCACACCGCGCGGGCCGGGGAATCGGTGAAACAGCTGGCGGACCTGATGGCCGCACCGGTCATCCAGACCTCCGGCGGCACCTCCTACATCCCCGGACTCGAGGATCGCACCTTCCCCTACGGCTTCTCCCCCTCCGCGGTGGAGGCGGTGGTGCAGTCGGATCTGTGCCTGGCCATCGGTACCGAACTGGGTGAGCCGGTGCACTTCGGACGTGGCCGGCACTGGGTGGCCGGCGAAGAGAGCCGCACCTGGATCCTGGTCGAACAGGATCCGGCCGCGATCGGGGTCAACCGTCCGATCGATGTGCCGCTGGTCGGCGATCTCCGCGCGGTCGTACCGCAACTCGTCGACGCCCTGCGCGACACCCCGCGCACCGCGACACCGCAACTCGCACAGTGGATCGAACGCGATGCCGCGCGCCTGGCGGAACTGGCCGAGACGGCGCCCAGCGGAATGAGCCCGGTCCATCCGGCCCGGATGATCGTGGAGGCGACCAAGGCGTTCCCCGCAGACGGGATCATGGCCCGCGACGGCGGCGCCACCACGATCTTCGGCTGGACCTACTCGCAGGCCAAACCGCACGACGTGATGTGGAATCAGAACTTCGGGCATCTGGGCACCGGTCTGCCCTACGCCATCGGCGCCTCGGTGGCCGAGGGAGGTCACCGTCCGGTCATGCTCGTCACCGGTGATTCCTCGTTCCAGTTCCAGATAGCCGAACTCGAGACCGCGGTACGGCTGCAGCTGCCGCTGGTGTGCGTGGTGGGCGTCGACTACGCCTGGGGACTGGAAGTCGGGGTGTACAAACGCACCTTCGGGCACGGCTCCCGCGAGACGGGTGTGCACTGGGGCACCGGCACACGCCTGGACAAGGTCGCCGAGGGGTTCGGCTGCTACGGCGAATACGTCGAACGGGACGAGGACATCGCGCCGGCGATCAAGCGGGCCTATGCCAGCGGCAAACCCGGTGTCATCCACGTCGCGGTCGATCCGAAGGCCAACTCGGAGGAAATGCCCAGCTACGACGAGTTCCGCACCTGGTACGCCGAAGGCCAGCAGTAACCGCACGCGACAACTCCCGGCCCACACCACGATTCGACGAGAAGGACATCACCTCATGCGTGAATATCGGAAGTTCTACATCGGTGGGCAGTGGGTCGAACCGGCGACCTCGCAGACCTTCCCTGTGATCAACCCGGCCACCGAACAGGTCTGCGGTACGGTCGCCGCGGGATCGGCGGCCGATGTGGACCGTGCGGTCGCCGCGGCGCGGGCGGCCTTCGGGCCCTGGTCGGCGGGTTCGGTGCGTGAACGGCTGGACCTGTTGGCCGCCATCGCCGCCGAATACGAACGCCGCCGCGCAAATCTCGCCGCCGCGCTCACCGAGGAGATGGGTGCCCCCGCCGCGCTGGCGAATGGATTCCAGGTCGATCTGGGCGCGGGGCACCTGCAGACCGCCATCGCCGCGCTGGAAGAGTTCCGCTTCACCGAACAGCGCGGTCCCTCGCTGATCGCGAAGGAGCCGGTCGGGGTCTGCGGTCTGATCACGCCGTGGAACTGGCCGCTGAATCAGATTGCGGTCAAGGTTTTTCCGGCGCTGGCGACCGGCTGCACAGTGGTACTGAAGCCGTCGGAGCAGTCGCCGTTCACCGGACAGATCCTGGCCGAGATTCTCGACGCGGCAGGTACTCCGGACGGTGTGTTCAATCTCCTGCAGGGCGACGGACCCGGTGTCGGAGTGCCGCTGTCGAGCCACCCCGGCATCGATATGATCTCCTTCACCGGTTCCACCCGCGCCGGAGTGGATATCGCCCGCAACGCCGCCCCCACCGTCAAACGCGTCACTCAGGAACTCGGCGGCAAGAGCCCCAATATCGTGCTCGACGACGCGGATTTCGCCACCAACGTCGCCAAGGGGGTGGTGACGATGATGAACAATTCCGGGCAGACCTGTAGCGCCGGCACGCGCATGCTCGTGCCCGCCGCGCGGATGCCCGAAGCCGTAGCCGCGGCGCGCGAGGCCGCCGATCGGATCAGCGTCGGTGACCCCACCGGCGAGTTCGCCATGGGCCCGGTGGTTTCGGGCGCCCAGTTCGACAAGATCCAGGCGCTCATCCGCAAGGGCATCGACGAGGGCGCCACCCTCGTCACCGGCGGCACCGGCCGCCCCGACGGGCTCGAGGTCGGCTTCTACGTCAAACCCACGGTGTTCGCCGACGTCACCAACGATATGACGATCGCCCGCGAGGAGATCTTCGGTCCGGTGCTGACGATCCTGGGTTACACCGATATCGACCATGCCGTCGAGATCGCGAACGACACCGAGTACGGCCTAGCCGGATTCGTTGCCGGCACCGACCTCGAGCAGGCCCGTGCCGTGGCCCGCCGCATCCGCGCCGGCTCCGTCGCGATCAACGGCGGTTTCGATTTCGCGGCCCCGTTCGGCGGCTATCGCAAGAGCGGCAACGGCCGGGAATGGGGCGCGTCCGGATTCGAGGAATACCTCGAAACGAAGGCGATCCTGGGCTACGAACCCGCCGACGCGCCGCTGTAGAAGAGACAGGAGCCCCGATGCCCGCGATTACCACGACCCCCTTGTCCGATGCGGTCGGCGTGCAGGTCCACGACGTCGATCTCGACCGGCTGCGCAGCGACGACGAGCTGCCGGGCGCCTGCCTGACGGCGCTGGAGGAGCACGGCGTGCTGCTGTTTCCGCAGCTGCATGCCGACGACGAAACCCAGGCCGCGTTCTGCCGCACCCTCGGGGAGCTGGTGCAGTTTCCCCTGTACCCGAATCCGGACGTGATGGAGATCAGCTTCGACCCGGACAACCCGAATGTCGAGTACTTCGCCAGTAACGACTACTGGCATCTGGACGGATTCATGGACGAGACGCCGGCCAAGGCGTCGATCATGAGCGCACACGTCGTCACCGACGAGGGCGGCGAAACGGCCTTTGCCAGCACATATCTCGCCTACGACGAACTGTCCGAGCAGGAGCAGCGGCGATTCGAGGCACTGCGCGTATGGCATAGTTTCGAGCGGATCCAACGGCTGACATACGCGAACCCGACCGCGGAGCAACTCGACGAGTGGGCACGGCGCGGTGGTCGTGAGCATCCGCTGGTCTGGACACACGAATCCGGCCGGAAGTCACTGGTTTTCGGTGCCTCCGCCGATCATGTCGTGGGTATGGACCGCGCGCAGGGGCGGGCGCTGCTGCGAGATCTGCTCGATCGCGCGACGGCACCGGACAAGGTACTCACCCACCGTTGGACGGTGGGTGACATGGTGATCTGGGACAACACCGGTCTCGTGCACCGGGCCTGTCCGTTCGATCGCGCCCAACCGCGCCGGATGCATCGCTCCACGCTGGTCGGACAGGAGTCGATCAAATGAGCGGGCGGGTCGCGGTGGTCACCGGCGGCGCCTCCGGTATCGGCGGGGCGATCGCCGCCCGGCTGGCCTCCGACGGGCATGCCGTTGCGGTATTCGATCTGGACAAGAGGGCCGCGGAACAGGGCGCTGATGCGATCGTGGCATCGGGCGGCACCGCAATCGGTGTCGCGGTGGATGTGTCCGACCGGGCGGCGATCGATGCAGGCGCGGACCGGGTGCGCAGGGAGCTGGGCGCACCATCGATTCTGGTGAACAGCGCCGGAATGACCACCTCCGGACCGTTTCTCGATATTTCCGCCGGCGAGTGGGCGCGGGTGCTGGCAGTGAACCTCACCGGAACCTTCGACTGCTGCCAGGCGATCCTGCCGGATATGGTCGAGCAGGGGTGGGGCCGGATCGTGAACATCTCCTCGTCGAGTATTCACAGCGGTGCCGCGGGCATGGCCGCCTATGTGTCGTCCAAGTCCGGGGTTCTCGGGCTGACGAAGGTGCTGGCACTCGAGTTCGCGCGCCGCGGCATCACCGTCAATACCATCCCGCCGGGCTTCATCGATACGCCGATGATGCGCGCGACCGCGGACCGCGGTTTCATCGACGTGCAGAAGGCCATCGACGCGACCCCGGTCGGGCGGGTCGGATTGCCCGAGGACATAGCCGCGGCCTGCGCATTTCTGGTGAGCGAGGAGGCCGGCTACATCACCGGTCAGGTGATCGGCGTGAACGGTGGACGCAACACCTGACCGGCGTGCCGGGGTCCGCCGATCGGGCCCCGGCCGGCGTCCTCAGCCGCGCTGCGGGAGATAGGGCTCGAGATCGGGTTCGGGTTCCACCCCGAACGAGCGCAGTGCCATCGCGAGCATGTCGTAGGTGCCGACGGTGAAAACAATATCCATCAATGTGTTCTCATCGAATTCGACGGCCAATGTTTTCCAGGTTTCCGGAGCCACACAACCATCGGACAACAATTCGTCGGTGGCTGCCAGCAGCGCCCGCTCTGCCGTGGTCCAACCCGAATAGTCTCCGAGATCGGAAATCTTGGAAATCTGCTCTTCGGACATGCCGGCGATATCTGCAAGAATCGCATGCTGGGCCCATTCGTAATCGCATTCACGCACCGCCGCGACCCGTAGCACGATCAGCTCGCGGGACCGGTCACTCAGCCCGGAGCCGTACAGCAGATGACCGTTGAAGGTGAGAAATGCCTTGGCCAGGGCCGGATAACGCGCCAGGGTACCCAACAGGTTGGCGCCGGCGGGATGAGTGTCCGCCGGAGTGTCACCGAGCACCGAACTCCGGAACGCACCCACGAATTCGGCAAATTCAGGGGCCCATTCCGACTTGTCCGCGGGCGATATTCGAGCCATATCCGACTCCCCTCCGGCCGGATCTTCCACTCCGACCTCGAGCGATGCAGGCGAGCAATCAAACCGCCCCTGCGTAAAACGGTATTCGTTTCGATACCGACCCGGAAATATTATCAAAAACACCATTCACTCGCGACGAACTCCGCACGGGACGAGTCGCGGCCGAGGCCCGCGACGTCGGTGCCGCCGCCGACCGTGCCGCCGCCGCGCCCACCGCCACCGATCGCCGCACACTTCGGTTTCGGCAACCCCGCCGGTGCGCGGCCGGGCGAACCCATTCGAGGTCGCCGGCTCCCCTGCCGCGCCGATCCAGCCGCTGTTCTCCGTGGAGGCGACTCTCACCATGCTCACTGGCACCGGATTCGCCCTCACCGCGGTGCGTGAACCCCGTCCCGTCGCTCATGGGAAACTCGACAGTTCCTGGTGGGCCGAACATTTCACCCGCCCACTGTTCCTACTTCTGGAATGCACGCCACTGCCCCGGTGATCGAGCACGTGAGCGTCTCGCGCACCGACCGCGCCGGCGGATCGAGACGCCGCGCCCGGCGATTACCCGAGTATTGCCGCCCGCCGGGCCGCGTACGAACCACTCGGTAGAACTCGTTGTACTGCAACATGTTCCGCTACTGTGCGAACCCATGCCGAAGCTACGACTGCCGGACGAACCCGCAGCGCGACGCCATCCGACCCGAGTACCGACCCGGCCGAACGGGAGAAGCCTCCGGTGAGCGCGACGGAGCCGGGACCACAGCGCGGCCCCACCGCGCCCCGCTTTCCGGAACCTCCTACCGGAGAGCGCATCTCCCTCGATTCCCCGGAGTTCGCGGCCGATCCACACGGTGTGTACGCACAGATGCGCAGCCGCGGCCGCCTGATTCCGATCGAACTGGATCCCCAGGTCCCGGCCACCCTGGTGATCGGCTACCGGGAGGCGGTGCAGATCCTCAACGACGAGCACCACTTCCCCGCCGATCCGCGCCGATGGGAGCAGCACATCGCGCCGGACTGTCCCATGGTGCCGATGCTCGGTTACCGCCAGAACGCCTTGCGCACCGCCGGACCCGAACACGAGCGCTATCGTCGCACCATCACCGCCGCGCTCGACACCGTCGATCTGCACCAGGTGCACTCCGCGGTCGCTCGCGCCGCGGATACTCTGATCAACGCATTCTGCGAAAGCGGCAACGCGGACTTGCGGATGGATTACGCCTTCCCGCTGACCTTCCGGGTGCTGAGCGAACTGATGGGCTTCCCCGCCGACGCTGCCGCACAGGCGTACGAGGGCATGGCGGCCATGCTCGAGGGACAGAACCCGGAAGCCGGCCAGCAGCGTTTCATCGAGGCGCTCCTGGCCGTCGTCGAGCAGAAGCGGACCGAGCCGGGTACGGATCTCACCTCCCGGTTACTCGGCCATCCCGACGCGCTCGACCCGATGGAGCTGGTGAACCAGGCGGCACTGCTGTTCTCCGCCGGCACCGAACCCACCTGCAATCTGATCCTCAATGCCCTGCTGCTGATGATGACCGACGACCAGTACGGCGGCGAAGTACTCAGCGGCGCCATCTCCACCCGGGACGCCATCGACGAAGTCCTGTTCGCCGACCCCCCGCTGGCGAACTTCTGCATGAGTTATCCCCGTCAGCCGCAACTGGTCCGGGACGTGTGGCTCCCCGCCGACCAGCCGGTCGTCATCAGCCTCGCGGCGTGTAACAACGATCCGGCGGTGACCGGTGGGGATCGGCACGGCAACCGGTCACATCTGGCATGGGGCGCGGGCCCGCATTCGTGCCCCGCCCAGTCCCTGGCGTCGACCATCGCCCGGCAGGCCGTCGATCTGCTCCTCGACGCTCTACCCGATATCACTCCGGGAATTGCTGTGCAGCAACTACGTTGGAGGCCGGGGCCGTTCCATCGCGCACTGGCAGCACTGCCGGTCGTGTTTCCCGCGTGCCCGCCGATGCGTTTGATCTGATGGAGGTTCGAATGTCCGACACGCAGCCGCTGGTGCTCGATCCCGGCGCCACCGATATCCAGGGCGAGCTGGGCCGTATTCGCAGCCTCGGTCCGATCGCCCGGGTCGTGCTGCCCGGTGGCGTGCCTGCGTGGTCGGTCACCGACCTCGAGTTGCTGCGGTCGCTGCTCACCGATCCGCGGGTCTCCAAGGACGCTCACCTGCATTGGCCACGACTGCAAGCGGGTGAGATCGGCCCGGACTGGGTGATGTATCCCTGGGTGGCCGCCACCAATATGCTCACCACCTACGGGGCCGACCATCAGCGTCTGCGTAAGCTGGTGGCACCGGCTTTCACCAACAAGCGCACCCGGGCACTGCGTCCCCGTATCGAGGCGATCGTCGCGGAATTGCTGGCCGGGCTCGCGGCGGCACCCGCCGATGACATCGTCGATCTGCGTGCAGATTTCGCCGACCGGCTACCCATCCGGGTGATCGGGGAATTGATGGGCGTGCCGGCCGACATCGAAGCGCAATTGGGCGTACATGCCGATGGGATCCTCGACACCAGCCTGCCGCCGACCGAGGTCGGGGCCCACTTCGGTGCGTTGTTCGTACTGATGGAACAGCTGCTCCAGCACAAGCGCGACCACCCGGCGGACGACCTGACCACCGTGCTGATGAACACCCACGAGGACGACGGATCACAGCTGAGCCAGGAGGAGCTGCGCGACACCCTGCTCCTCATCATCACCGCCGGACACGAAACCACGGCCAATCTGCTCGATCACAGCATCACGGGCCTGCTCACCCACCCCGAGCAGCGTAAGGCCGCGATTGCGGGCGATGTGTCGTGGCCCGAGGTCGCCGAGGAGGCGCTGCGCTGGAACGCACCACTGGCACATATGCCGCTGCGCTTCGCGGTCGAGGACATCGAGATCGCGGGTGACGGGGAGTTCCCGGGCGTTCGTATCACCCGCGGTGACGTGCTGATCGCCTCGCTCGCGGGGGCGGGCCGGGACCCGAAACTGCACGGCAGCACCGCTTCCGCATTCGATGCCGCCCGCCCCGACAAGGATCATGTCGCATTCGGGTACGGCGTGCACCACTGTCTCGGCGCGCCGCTGGCGCGGCTGGAAGCATCCCTCGCCCTCCCCGCGTTGTTCGCCCGCTTCCCGGACATGGAACTCGCCGTCGCGCCTGCCGAACTGCGCCCGATCCCCAGTATCGTCACCAACGGCCATCGCGAGCTTCCGGTGCGGCGGCGCCCCAGGCCGTAACCGAGGCGCCTCGGACCACCGGCGTCGCATCGCCGGAGCCCGGCTACAACGCGTATCGCAGGATGGCCGCGGCGGCGGCCTCCTCCGGAATGTCGGGCTTGCGGATCGCCAGCACCCGCCCGCCCGACAGCAGCACACGACGGGCGATCTCATCGGCGATTCCCGGTGTGTCGGTGTCGGTTTCGGGCCCGAAGTCGATGGCTCCGGTGTCCGGTGCAATCGTGCCGGGCACCGCGGTGTCGATGTCGACGAGCAGAGTGTGCACGACACCGAAGGTGGCGGCGCGGGCGATATCGGCGAGGTCGGTGGTGGCGCGTCCCTCGCTGCGGCGACTGTCGAACAACTGACGCAGATCGGCGAGCTGGGCGGCATAGTGGCCGTCGAGGATGTGGCGGGCACGGTCGGCCAGTTCCTGATCGGTCAGATGTTCGGGATTACCCGGAATACCGTCGTCCAGGAGCTCACCGTAAGTGGAGACCGAACGGAAGATGGCATCGATCGGCTCGGGGGCGGCGAGGATGAGCGGTGTGTCACGCCCGGAGAGGATGTCACGCAGTGCACGGTCCACTCCGCGGGCGTATTGCCGGACCAGGACCTTCTTCCCCTCACTTCCGGTGAGCCGGCGTTTCGGCGATCGGTCACCGAGGGAGGACTTGTTCGCGAAATCCGCCGCGTCGCTGGGCATATCGGCCACCGGAACATCTTCGGCGGGGCGATCGGGGGTGATCTCCACCAGCCTGGCGGACCCTTCGGCGAGCGCGAGCACGAACGCGGTCTGCGGAAAAGTGGTCGCGCGCAGCAGGGGTTTCAGCAGGAAACGGTCCGACACCGTGACCGCAGCACCCAGCCGATTCGGGATGCGGAAGGTCCACATCCGCTGCGGCGCAACGTGTACGACGAGGGTGTGCGACTGATACCGCCAGAAGTCCTCGTCGTCGAGCAGATCCTCGAGTTGATCGTCGATCTCCGCTCGGCTCGCCGCGTCGGTGATCAGATCGCGTGCCTCGCGCACCTGATTTCCGAACGCGACCCGGTTGGCCTCGGGGTTTGCGGTGACCGCTTCGGTCGGCAGGTAGATCGACACCGACCAGTCGGCGGTCCATTCGGCGAGTGTCTCGATTTCGCGGCGGGTCGGGATATCGGTGTGCAGCACTTCGATCCTCCTTCGTTGTCCGGACGACCGGGACAGCTCACCACCTGTGATCGTGACACCGCCCCTGCGCAACCGGATACGACCGAGCATTTGCCGACTCGTAACCATCCAGACGGTACTGGATAAAACACACCGTGTGTCGACGCACAAGCATCGGATGCCAAACCGTTGCTGTGCATTTCTGTGCATGTCAAGTGACCCCGCAGTCTCACATCCGAAACCACGCTCAGCGGGTCGGTGCCGTGGATCCGGCGGGCGCGGTGCCCGGATCGTAGAGCCGCTCGATGATCTGTTTGGCGATCTCACTCGCGGCCGCGTGCCCGTCGGCGGTGGGTTCCAGATTCGCCCACACCACCACGGTGACCCGGTGAACGGGGTCGGCACCGGCGAAAACGTTGAACCCCGGCAGTTCACCGGTATGCCCGTACAGGGCCCCGAATTTCGCGATGGCAAGACCGTACTGCGGCGCCTCGGGCGGGTTGGCGGGGTCGGTCGGGCGCAGGCTCCGCATCCTGGTCTCCTGCATCTCGGGCCCGAGCACGGCGCCCTGCGCCAGCGCCTCGGCCCACGTCGCCAGATCGGCAACCGTGGAGATACCGGCCCCGGCCGCCCACCCCCACGAGGGATTGTCGGCGGTACGGTCGCCGGGCAGCAGCGTGCCGGCCTGCGCCCGGGCTTGCATATCGGGCGGGAGTGCCGGTGGCGACCCCATGGTCAGCACGTTGTTGCCGTACATGTACCCCTGCGGATGCGGATCGGGTATCGCCGCCGACGAACGCGGCGGAAACGAGGTCCGGGTGAGCCCCAGCGGGCCGAACAACCGGTCCCGGAATATTTCTTCCAGGGGTTTCCCGTCCACCTGCTCGGCGATGAGCCCGAGCAGCACCGTGTTGGTGTTGGAGTAGTGATACCCCTGCCCCGGCGGAAAGTACGGCGGATGCGCGTAGGCGAGGGCGAGTAGCTCGTCGGGCTGCCAGACGCGACCCGGATCGGCGTCCATCGCCTCGGCGAGTTCGCGGGTCTCGCTGTAGTTGTACAACCCGCTGCGCATATCGAGCAGGTCGGCGATCGTGATCGCCGGCCCGCCGGGCACGTCCGGGCGCAGTGCCGACACCGGATCCCCGAGGGCGAGTTTGCCCTCCTGCACCTGTTGCAGGATCACCGTGCCCGTCCAGGTCTTGGTGACCGATCCGACGCGGATGTGGTCGGCCGGGGTCACCGCCGGTCCACCCCCGAAGGTCCTGGTCCCGTATGCGGTCCCCACAGCACCGGAGGGCGTGCGCACCAGTGCGACCACCCCGGGGACCGACCACTGCCGCGCAGCACTCTGCACCAGGGCCTGCAACGACGACTCGTCCAACGGGTGTGGCGCCGTGCGCGGTGCCTGGCCCGGCGCCGGGGTTACGGGCTCCGCGGGCGTGGTCGCCGCACCGCAGCCGCACGCCAGCAGCGCGACGATCCCGAGCAGCGCGACCGCAGCCTGCCGAGTCCGTTCGGGCATTGATACCGCGGGCACTGCACGACCTCCGTGGCGGGGACGGTGGAGCCGGGACCGTGAAACTCTACTGCGCGGCAGGCTCGCGCGGATGCGGTTGGCGAATACTCGGCGAACATCACCCCGCCGGCACACCTCCGTCCTGCCACAGCCCGGCCAACTGCGGGTTTCCCACCGCAGACACAGCCGCGACGAGGTCTGTTTCCCCTCGTGCGGCGACCACCGGCGGTGCCGCGCGAATATTCAGACTTTCAAGATCAGAGAACCATATTTCCGAATGACGGCCCGAGCCGTTGACAACGCCCACCATCGAGGTGCTACCTTAGGCAAGGGTTACCTGCTTAGGCGAGGCTTACCTGCTCCTTCCATATCGTCGTTGTCGTCAGACCAACCGAGGCCGCCGTGTACATCTGCATCTGCAATGCCGTCACCGAAGCAGACGTGCACACCTGTGTCGCCGCCGGTGCGTGCTCCACCCGCCAGGTCAAGAATGCCTGCGGTTGGAAGCCGGGCTGCGGCTCGTGCACAGCACGGCTGGCCGAGTCCATCGGCCGAGCTCGCTTCGAGGGCTCGGCCGAATCGAGTGCTGCCTGACCCGACACACCCCCCGCCCATTCCGCTGATTTGTGATCTGTGCCACGATCACACCATGGAAGGCGACAAGGAAATCATCTCGCTGCTCAACGAGCAGTTGACAGCCGAACTCACGGCGATCAATCAGTACTTCCTGCACGCCAAGATGCAGGAGAACTGGGGATACACCAAGCTGGCCGGGCATACCCGCCACGAATCCATCGATGAGATGAAGCACGCGGAGATCCTCACCGATCGGATCCTGTTCCTCGACGGTCTGCCCAACTACCAGAAGCTCAACGCGCTGCGGATCGGCCAGACCGTGCCCGAGCAGTTGCAGGCCGACCTGCAGATCGAGATGGAGGCGGTGACCCGCCTGCGCGGCGGAATCGAATTGATGCGTTCGCGCGGAGACGTGACCTCCGCGCGGATCTTCGAAACGATCCTCGAGGACGAGGAAAGCCACGTCGACTACCTCGAAACCGAGCTCGGCCTGCTGACGGCACTGGGCGAGCAGCTGTACCTGCAGCGTTTCACCGACACCCCGGAGGACTGACGCACCGGACACACCCGGCCGCGCCGGCCCCGCGGCCGGGTTGTCTGCTGCCCTGATCCGCCTACAGTGACAGCGATTTGGCGATGATCGTCTTCATCACCTCACTGGTTCCGGCGTAGATGCGGGCCACCCGCGCATCGGTGTAGAGCCGGGCGATCGGATACTCCATCATGTAGCCGTACCCGCCGAACAGTTGCAGACAGCGGTCGACCACGCGGGCCTGCATCTCGGTGCAGAACAACTTCACCCGGGCCGCGTCGGCACCCGAGAGCACACCGTCGACAAGGTCTGCGACCGCGCGGTCGAGCATCGTCTGCGCTGCCTCGATCTCCGCCGACATGGCGGCGAGTTCGAATTTCGTGTTCTGGAACGAGGCAACCGGCGTGCCGAAAGCCTTGCGTTCCTTCACATAATCCACGGTGGCGGTGACCGCCGCCCGGGACTGGGCCACCGATCCGACCGCAACGGTCAGCCGCTCCTGGCTCAGGTTGTGCCCCAGATAGCCGAAGGCGACGCCCTCCTCCCCCAGCCGGTTCGCCACAGGAACCCGGACCTCGTCGAAGAACAGCTCCACGGTGTCCTGCACCTTGCAGCCCATCTTCTCCAGCACCCGCCCGCGCCGGAAACCCGGCATGCCGTCCTCGACGACCAGCAGGGTCAGTCCACTTCGCCGGTTGTCCGGATCGGTGGAGGTGCGACACAGCACGATGACCAGGTCGGCCAGCAGCCCGCCGGTGATGAAGGTTTTGGCCCCGCTGAGCACGTAGTGGTCGCCGTCGCGGACCGCGGTGGTGCGCACACCGGCCAGATCCGATCCGGTGCCGGGTTCGGTCATCGCGATCGCGGTCAGCAGCTGTCCCGAGGCCAGGCCGGGGAACCAGCGCTCGCGCTGTGCGGGATCGGCGTATTCGAGGAAGTACGGCAGGATCACATCGAGCTGGGTCCGCACGGTCGACAGCGTCACCATGGCTCGGGCCGCCTCTTCCTGCAGCACCACGTTGTAGCGGTAGTCGCGCTGTCCGGCTCCCCCGTACTGCTCGGGGATCGCGATCCCGAGCAGCCCCAATTCGCCGAGCCGCGTGAAGATCTCGTGCGGCATCTGCCCGGCACGTTCCCAGTCCGGATAGTTCTCGACCACGTACTTGTCGATGAACTCCCGGGCGAGCGCCCGGAAGGATTCGTGGTCGGCGGTGAACAGTTCTCGGCGCATGCCGGGCTCCTTACGATCGGCTCAGCAGTTCGACAACGGTCGCGTTGGCGGTACCGCCGCCCTCGCACATGGTTTGCAGGCCGTAGCGAATACCGTTGTCGCGCATGTGATGAATCATCCGGGTCAGCAGTACCGCACCGGAGGCACCGAGCGGATGTCCGAGCGCGATCGCACCGCCGAGCGGGTTGACCAGTGCCGGATCGGCACCGGTTTCGGCCAGCCAGGCCAGCGGTACCGGCGCGAAGGCTTCGTTCACTTCGAACACGCCGATATCGGAGAGCGCGAGACCGCTGGTGCGCAGCACCTTCTCCGTCGCCGGAATCGGCCCGGTGAGCATCAGTACCGGGTCCGCGCCGGTCACCGCGCCGCCGCGGTAGCGCACCAATGGGGTCAGGCCCAGCTCACGCGCCTTGTCCGCGGTGGTCACGACGACCGCGGCGGCGCCGTCGGAGATCTGAGACGAATTGCCGGCGTGGATTACCCCGTCCGTGCGGAAGGCGGGCTTCAGCCCGGCGAGGGTCTGCACCGTGGTGCCCCGGCGGATCCCCTCGTCCGCGGTGAACACGGTCGATTCGACCGGGACCTCGACGATCTGCTCGGCGAAGGCGCCGCGATCGACCGCCGCGGCGGCCAGCGCGTGTGACCGGGCCGAGTATTCGTCGAGCAGACCGCGCGAGAAGCCCCACTTCTCGGAAATCAGCTCCGCGGAGGTGCCCTGGTTGAACGAGAAATCCGCATAGCGGGCCAGGGCTTTCGGTCCGTAGGGCATGCCGGTCGTGCGGGCCGCGCCCAGCGGCACCCGGCTCATCACCTCGACCCCACCGGCGACGACGACATCCTGCAGTCCCGACCCCACCACCGCGGCAGCGAAGTCGACGGCCTGCTGACTGGATCCGCAGGCGCGGTTCACGGTGGTCCCGGGCACCGATTCCGGCCAACCGGCGGCCAGGACCGCATAGCGGGCGATATTGGACGACTGGTCGCCGACCTGGGACACGCATCCCCAGACCACATCGTCGACCACGGCCGGATCCAGTCCGGTCCGCTGTATCAGCGCGTCCAGAACCAGCGCGGACAGGTCCGCGGGGTGGGTGCCGGCGAGGCTGCCGTTACGTTTGCCGATCGGGGTCCGTATCGCGGCGGCGATCACTACTTCACGCATCTGTTCGACCTTCGTTGTCGGGTTGGTTCGCGGTGCGCAGCGGCGGCCGGATCACCGTCCAACGGCCGGTGAACCGTGGTCGGCGTTTCTCGGCGAAGGCGGCGAACGCTTCCGGCGCATCGGCGGTGGCGAAATTGATGCCCTGGGCCCGCGCCTCGCCGGCGAGCGCTTCGCGCAGAGTGCGATCGGCGCCTTCGTTGAGCAGCGCCTTGGTCTGCGCGAGCGCTACCGGTGGGCCCGCGGCCAGGCGTGCGGCCAGCTCCTCGACGAAGCTGTCGATCTCCGATTCCGCCGACAGCCAGGTGACCAGGTTGAGCTGCTGCGCTTGTTCACCGTCGAGGGTATCGCCCAGCAACGCCAGACGTTTGGCCTGTTGCAGACCCACGATCTTGGGCAGCAGCCACGTTCCCCCCAGATCCGGCGAGAGCCCGCGGCGAGTGAAGATCTGGGAGAATCGCGCCTGTGGGGTAGCGACCACGAAATCGCAGCCCAGTGCCAGGTTCCAGCCGGCGCCGACCGCCGCGCCCCGCACCTTGGCCACAGTCGGCATCGGCAACTCGTGCAGTGCCAAGGCGACCTCGGTCAGCGCCCGCATCCGATAGGTCGGATGCGTATTGTCCGGCACCGAGATATCGGCGCCGGAACAGAAATCACCGCTCGCGCCGGTGACGACCACGGCTCGGACGCTACGGTCGCATGCGGTGTCGCGCAGCACCTCTTGCAACCGGGCCCACAGCTCGGCATCGATCGCGTTCTTGTGATGGGGACGATTCAAGGTCAGCGTCCGCACACCGGCACGGTCGTCACACAGCAGCACGCGATGCTCGGCCGCGACCTCAGCCGACATGAGCATCCCTGACGGCGCTGTACCTGCCCCCGACTACGCCGTCCAGGCGCCACTGAGCGATTTCCGTTTCGGTGCAGCCGATTTCACCGAGAATCGCGTCGGTGTGTTCGCCCAGGCCGGGCACCGCACCCATCGGCGGGTGATAGCCCTCGATCACCGCGGGCGGCAGCAGCGACGGGATCGGGCCGGACGGCGTGTCGATGCCGCGCCACCGGTCCCGCTCGGCCAACTGCGGGTGGGCCAGCACCTCGCTGGGCCGGTTGTAGCGGGCGTTTCCGATCCCTGCGGCGTCGGCGGCAGTCTGGATCGCGGCGAGATCGTGTTGCGCACACCAGGTTCCGATGGCCGCGTCGAGTTCTGCCCGGTGCGCGACGCGGCCCGGGTTGCTGCGGAAGCGCTCGTTGCCGGCCAGATCGGGCCGGTCCAGGATCTCGAGCGCGAGTCGCTGCCATTCCCGGTCGTTGGTGGTGCCGAGCACGACGGTCTGCCCATCGGAGGTCGGGTAGGCCCCGTAGGGTGCGACCGCGGGTGAGCTCATTCCCAGCGGCAGCTGATCCACACCGCTGTGCCGGGCGTAGGTGAGGTGGTACCCCATCATTTCGGCCATGGTGTCGAACAGGCTCACCGCGATCGCCGTGCCGGGTCCCGGGCCGCGGCGCAGCCGTCCGCACAGGGTGGCCACGATCGACAGCGCCGAGTACAGCCCGGTCGTCACATCGGCGACCGGGGGGCCCGGTTTCGCGGGCGCGTCCGCGGTGCCGGTCACCGAGCACACCCCGGATTCGGCCTGGACGAGCAGATCGTAGGCACGCTTGTGCGACAACGGCCCGCCCGCGCCGAAGCCGTCGATGGACAGCGAGATCAGATCCGGATGCTGCCGCCCGAGTTCGGTCGCGGACAGTCCCAGCCGGTCGATCGCTCCCGGTGCCAGATTGGAGACCAGCACGTCGGCGCGATCGAGTAGGCGGTGCAGAAGTTCGGTGCCGGCACCGGTTTTCAGGTTCAGGGTGACCGATTCCTTCCCGCGGTTCACCCAGACGAAATGCGCCGCCTGGCCGTCGACCACATCGTCGTAGTAGCGGGCGAAGTCGCCGCCGTCGGGATTTTCGACCTTGATCACCCGCGCCCCGAAATCGGCGAGGGTGCGGGTGCACATCGGTGCGGATACCGCCTGCTCGAGGGCGACCACCGTCACCCCGGCGAGCGGCCCCGCGGTCCGGGGATCGATGATCATCACATCACCATGCCGCCGTCCACCGGCAGTACCTGACCGGTGACGAACGAGGCCGCATCCGAGGCGAGGAAGACGAACGCCCCCGCCACCTCGTCCGGTTCGGCCCAGCGGCGCAACGGGATCCGGTTGAGCATCTGCGCGGCGAACTTCTCGTCGGTGCGGATCGTGGTCGTCATGGGGGTGGCTGCCAGTGGAGCGAGCGCGTTGACCAGAATGTTCTTGCGCGCCAGCTCCCGCGCCAGCGATTTGGTGACACCGACGATCGCGGCCTTGGCGGCCGAATAGTTCACCTGCCCGAGAGTTCCGGTGAGCCCGGCCGAGGAGGTGACGTTGATGATGCGCCCGGTGCCGTCGGTCGGTAGGTACGACAGTGCCGCCTGGGCGCAATTGAACGTGCCGAGGGTGTGGATGTCGTAGAGGCGGCGCATCGACTCGACGGTGGTCTTGGAGAACATCGCGGGGTCGGTCACGCCGGCGTTGTTCACCACGATGTGCAAGGTGCCATCGGCCAGCGCCGCGGCCTGTGCTGCGGCGGAATCGGCTGCGGCCCGGTCGGATACGTCCAGACCGCAACTTTCCGCCCGACCGCCCGCACCGGCGATCTTGTCCGCGACGGCCTTCGCGGCGCCCGGATCGATATCGGTGACCAGAACCGCGGCGCCGGCGGTGGCCAGTGCCTGCGCGACCGCGGACCCGATACCGCCCGCGGCGCCGGTGACCATGGCCGCGCGGCCGGTCAGATCGAAAAGTGCCTGTTGCGGCATCAGTAGCTCCTCGGCAATCCCAGTGTGTGCGAACCCAGGTAGTTCAAGATCATTTCCTGGCTGACGGGCGCGATGCGCATGACGCGCGATTCACGGAAGTAGCGGGTGACGTGATATTCCTCGGCGTAGCCCATCCCGCCGTGGGTCTGCATGGCACGGTCCGCTGCGGTGAAACCGGCATCCGCGCACAAGTATTTGGCGGTGTTGGCCTCCCGTCCGCACGGCTTGCCGTGGTCGTAGAGCCACGTCGCCTTGCGCAGCACCAACTCGGCGGCGTCCAGATGGGCCAGCGAATCCGCGAGCGGGAACTGGATGCCCTGATTCATGCCGATCGGACGGTCGAACACCACCCGCTCATTGGCATATTTCACCGCCCGGTCCAGTGCCACCCGGCCCAGGCCCAGTGCTTCGGCGGCGATGAGCATCCGCTCGGGGTTCAGTCCGTCGAGCAGGTAGCGAAACCCCTGCCCCTCCTCGCCGACCCGGTCCTGCACCGGGATCCGTAGATCGTCGATGAAGACCTCGTTGGAGGTGACGGCATTGCGTCCCATCTTGGCGATCGGGCGGATATCGATGTGTGCGCGGTCGATATCGGTGAGGAACAGTGTCATCCCATCGGTCTTGCGGGTGACGTCGTCGTAGCTCTGTGTGCGGGTCAGCAGCAGAATCTTCTCCGACTCCAGGGCTTTGGAGATCCACACCTTGCGGCCGTTCACCACGTAGTCGTCACCGTCGCGCCGGGCGAAGGTGCTGATCCGGCTGGTGTCCAGGCCCGCGCCCGGTTCGGTTACTCCGAAGCAGACATGCAGGTCACCGGTGGCCACGCGGGGCAGGGTGCGCTGTTTGAGTTCCTCGGAGCCGTATTTCACCACCGGCTGCATGCCGAAGATCGACAGATGGATGGCGGTCGCGGCGTTCATCCCACCGCCCGAGCGCGCCACTTCTTCGGCGAGGATGGTGGCTTCGGTGAGTCCGAGGCCGTGTCCGCCGTACTGTTCCGGAATGGTGATGCCGAGCCACCCTCCGCCCGCGATCGCGGCATAGAACTCGGCGGGGAATTCGTGGGCCTGATCCTTCTCCATCCAGTAGCGATCGTCGAACTTGCGGCACAGTTCGGCCACCCCGGCGCGGATCAGTTGCTGATCCTCGGTCGGCTCGAACGACATTCCGGCGCTCACACTCACACCTGCTCTCCGCTCGTGGATTCGATTCAGTCCGAGGCCGGCAGCGCTTTGGCGGCCTTGATCGTCATCGGCGTGCCGTCGCAGCTCAGTTCTCCCGAACCGGAACTGGTGCAGAGCAGTTCGACGGTGTCGGCGGCGTCGACGTAACGCTTGCCGATGAGGGTGGCCGGCTCGCCACCGGCGGGGGCGACGGGAGTCGCCGTGGCAGCGGGCACCAGAGGGCTTCCACCGCAGGTCAATACGGGCGTGGCGGCAGCGGGCGCGCGCACCACCACCACCTTGGTTCCACAGACGGTGCTGGCGAGCTGTTCACCGGGACGCAGGGCTGTCATGGTCGGCTCCTCTGTCTGGACTGTGCGCAGTAGAAAACTATCTTCTCATATTTGGAGAATCAACCTTCTGATTCCGGCTCGCGCGCGGTACGCGACCGCGACACTCACCGGCACTGCAGCGGCCGACCACACTCCACCGCGCGCCGGCACCCCGATTCACCACACCGATCCGAGGCGCCTCGACCAGGGGTTTTACATCAGTTGGGCCGGAACGTTGACGAGCACACCCCTCTCGTGAAAATCTATTGACCCGTTGAGGAGAACGTCATTCTCCTGAATGAGAGGAGGAAGCGATGCGCCTGCCGCCACTGCCGGCCGATCAATGGAACGATCGGACCCGCGGCGCCCTGGCCGCGCTGCTGCCACGATGGCGGCGCAATCCCGAGCACGCGGGACCCGCGATGTCGGTTCTGGCCCGGCACCCGGATCTGGCCGAGGCATACCTCGGATTCGGCGTCTATCTGCTTTTCCGCTCCACGCTGCCGCCGCGCGTGCGCGAGATAACCATCCTGCGTATCGCCCACCGCCATCAATGCGCCTACGAATGGGCCCACCACGTGGCGATCACCGACTCCACCGGCCTCGGCGACGCAGGTATCACCGCCGCCGATATCGACGGCATCCGACGCGGTGAACTCACCGGGGACTTCGACCGCCTGCTGCTCGGCGCGGTCGACGAGCTCGACGAGAAGTCGCAGCTGTCCGACTCCACCTGGGAATCTCTCGCCGAATATCTCGACGAGCGTCAGCGTATGGATCTGGTCTTCACCATCGGCGGCTACGCCATGATCGCCAAGGCCTTCAACACTTTCGGCATCCAGCCCGATCACGAGAGGTAAAAACCTTGTCGCACTTCAATAAACCAGCAGCCGGCAGCTGGACCGAACACTACCCCGAATTGGGCACCGGCACCGTCGACTACACCGATTCCACCGATCCGCAGTTCTACGAGGACGAGCGCAACGCCATCTTCCGCACCAGCTGGTTGTGTGTCGGTCGCGACGGCCTGCTGCCGCGCAAGGGCAGCTATTTCACCAAGGAACTGGCGTGCGTCGGCACCTCGCTGATCATCGTCCGCGGTACCGACGACGTGATCCGCGCATTTCACAACATCTGCCGCCACCGCGGCAACAAACTGGTGTGGGACGATTTCCCGCAGGAGGAAACCTCCGGCACCTGCCGCCAATTCACCTGCAAATACCACGCCTGGCGCTACAGCCTCGACGGTGAATGCACCTTCGTGCAGCAGGAGAAGGAATTCTTCGGCCTCGACAAGAGCGAGTACGGCCTCGCCGGGGTGCGGTGCGAGATCTGGGAAGGGTTCATCTTCGTCAATCTCGATCCCGACGCGCAGCCGCTGAACGATTATCTCGGCCCGCTGGTCAAGGGCATGGAAGGCTACCCGTTCGACGAGTTCTCCGAGGTCTACACCTACAAGGCCGAGGTCGGCAGCAACTGGAAACTGTTCATCGACGCCTTCGCCGAGTTCTATCACGCGCCGATTCTGCACATGAAGCAGGCGGTCAAGGACGAGGCGAGCAAACTCGCCGACGTCGGATTCGAAGCCCTGCACTACGAGGTCGACACACCGCATTCGATGGTGTCGTCGTGGGGCGGGATGGCACCGCCGAAGGACCTCAATATGGTCAAGCCGATCGAGCGGGTGCTGCGCAGCGGCCTGTTCGGTCCCTGGGATCGGCCCGATATCGAGGGTCTGGACACCCTGCCGCCCGGCATCAACCCGTCGGGACACAAGGCATGGGGTGTGGACGAATTCGATGTGTTCCCGAATTTCGCGATCCTGATCTGGCAGCCGGGCTGGTACCTCACCTACACCTGGTGGCCGACCTCGGTGCGCACCCACATCTTCGAGGCGAATCTGTATCTGGCGCCTCCGAAAACCGCGCGGGATCGGCTGCGGCACGAGTTGCTGACGGTGACGTTCAAGGAGTACGCGCTGCAGGACGCCAACACCCTCGAAGCAACCCAGACGATGCTCGAAACGGGATTCGTCAAGGAATTCCCCCTCAACGATCAGGAAGTCCTGTTGCGCCACCTGCATCATGTGGCCCAGCACAAAGTCCAGGAGTACCGCAATGCCAACGCCTGATACCCAAGTCAAACAACTGCCGGCCGATTTCGCCGATCTCGCCACGTTTTCCGATTGGATTCTCGCGACCGAGCCGGAACGCTACAGCAAGCGACTCGCTTCCACCATGCCGGAAATGCAGGCCCTCTACGACGCCGCATTCCCCCGGCTCGAGGAAGCGATGACCTACCTCGACAAATTCCCCCTCGACGAGATGCCCGACGATGCCCGT
This sequence comes from Nocardia vermiculata NBRC 100427, assembly GCF_001613265.1. Lineage (GTDB taxonomy): Bacteria > Actinomycetota > Actinomycetes > Mycobacteriales > Mycobacteriaceae > Nocardia > Nocardia vermiculata. The sequence continues at coordinate 94,426 of NZ_BDCA01000013.1, read as the reverse complement.
CATCTCACGCACCTGATGCAATCCCTGATCATGGTGTCATTTCCCGTCGAGGTGTGGAAACAGCCGCGGGTGCCGGACTCCGGTGCCGCCTACCTCGATTGCGTCAAGGAAACGGTGGTGTAGACGATGCTGACACTGCGGGCTGCCGGAGTACTCGATGTCGACACCGGTGAGATCGTCCGGCCGGGAGTGGTACGCGTCGACGGGGACACGATCGTCGCCGTCGGCGGCGCGGTCCACGACGAGGACGAGATCGTCGATCTCGGTGATCTGGTGCTGCTGCCCGGCCTGATGGATATGGAGGTCAACCTCCTGATGGGCGGGCGCGGGGAAACCGGGCTGTCCTCCAGTGTCACCGACGATCCGGCGACACGGGTGCTGCGGGCGGTCGGTAATGCCCGCCGCACCCTGCGCGCTGGATTCACCACCGTGCGCAATCTGGGTCTGTTCGTGAAGACCGGCGGATACCTGCTCGACGTGGCGTTGGGTAAGGCGATCGATGCCAACTGGATCGACGGTCCGCGGATCGTGCCGGCCGGACACGCCATCACCCCCACCGGCGGCCATCTCGATCCGACCATGTTCTCCGCCTTCGCCCCCGATGTGCTGAAGCTGACGCTCGAGGAGGGCATCGCGAACGGGGTCGACGAGGTCCGTAAGGCGGTGCGGTACCAGATCAAGCACGGCGCTCAACTGATCAAGATCTGCGTCTCCGGCGGTGTCATGTCACTCACGGGAGCACCGGGCGCACAACATTATTCGGATGAGGAGCTGCGTGCGATCGTCGACGAGGCGCATCGGCGTGGTCTCAAGGTCGCCGCGCACACCCACGGCGCGGAGGCGGTACGCCACGCCATCGACGCCGGGATCGACTGCATCGAACACGGGTTCCTCATCGACGACGAGACCATCGCGAAGATGGTCGAAGCCCGCACCTGGATGGTGCCCACCACCCGCCTCGCCGACGCCATGGACATCTCCAAGGCTGACCCCGCATTGAAAGCCAAAGCGGCCGAGATGTTCCCGAAGGCACGCACCTCGGTGAAGGCGGCCTACGACGCCGGTGTGCGTATCGCGGTCGGCACCGACGCCCCCGCCATTCCGCACGGCCGCAACGCCGATGAACTGGTAGCACTGGTGGAGCGCGGGATCCCCGCGCTGGATGTGCTGCGCGCCGGCACCGTCAACGCGGCCGAGCTCATCGATGCCGACGATCGCGGCCGCATCGCCGAGGGCCTGCTCGCCGACATCATCGGGGTACCGGGCAATCCCGTCGACGACATCACCGTGACCCGGGACGTGCGCTTCGTGATGAAAGGCGGCAAGGTTTATGTCCAGAAATGACGACCTGCTCGATATCCAGCAACTACTGGCCCGTTACGCGGTCACCATCACCCAGGGCGATATCGACGGCCTGGTACAGGTGTTCACCCCCGACGGCACCTACAGCGCCTTCGGCGACACCTACACCCTCGATATCTTCCCGGAACTGGTCGCGGCTGCACCGAAGGGGCTGTTCCTCACCGGCACACCGGTTCTCGACATCGACGGCGATACTGCCACCGGCACCCAGCCGCTGTGTTTCGTCGAGCACAGCACCCACGATATGCGGATCGGCTACTACACCGACACCTATCTGCGCACCGACGACGGCTGGCGGCTGCGCACCCGGAAGATGACCTTCATCCGCCGCAGCGGAGACCACGATTCGGGGATCCCGCACGCCTTCGACCGCCCGGCGGCACGCTAGAACGGCCCAGGGCGCGGACCGAACGGCGGCAACGGATCGCCTGTGGTTCCGCACTCCGAGGAGAGCGGACACCGTCGTTCCGCCCGAGAGACCGCTGGGTTCGCAGGCCGGCGCGCCGTGTCGTCACACCTTCCAGGATGGGAACTGCAGTTATGGATATCGCGACGTTCCGGGACGGGGTGCGCGAGTGGTTCGGCGAGAACGACTTGTCGCCGAACGGCGCTCGCACGCTGGACGAGCAGGTAGCGCAGCTCGGCCGGGTGCGTCGCGCCCTCTACGACGCCGGCTGGATGCGGTACGGGTGGCCAGAAGAGGTCGGCGGCCTGGGCGGCCCGGCAGCGTTGCGGGCCGTGCTGGGTGAAGAAGTCGCCACCCGCGGGCTCGCCGAGCCGGGCATCTACTCGATGGTCGAGGTACTGGCGCCGACCATGATCTCCTATGCCCGCCCGGAGCTGGCCGCCGAGATGGTCCCGGCCCTGCTGTCCGGGCGCGAACAGTGGTGCCAGGGTTTCTCCGAGCCGGGCTCCGGCAGCGATCTGGCTTCGCTGAGCACCAAAGCCGTTGCCGACGGGGATAATTGGGTGATCAGCGGGCAGAAGGTGTGGACGAGCCTGGCCCAGTACTCGCAGCGATGTGTCCTGCTGACCCGCACCGCCCCCGGACACGACGGCATCACCGCGTTCTTCGTCGATATGAACTCCCCCGGCATCACCGTGCGGCCCCTGCGCACCATCCACGGCGTCGACGAATTCGCCGAGGTCTACTTCGACGACGTGGTGGTGCCGGACGCGCGGATGCTGGGCGCAACCGGCGACGGGTGGAGGGTTGCGATGGATCTGCTCCCGCACGAGCGTTCCACCTGCTTCTGGCACCGCATCGCCTATTTGTTCACCCGCCTCGACGCACTGACCGCCGAAACTCCGGTGCACGACGACGCCGCGCTGGGCGCCGCCTACCTCGCATTGCATACGGTGCGCTGCCGATCCCACCGCACCCAGCAGCGCCTTGCCGACGGTGAACGACTCGGCCCGGAGACCTCGATCGACAAGATCCTGCTGGCCACCGCCGAACAGCAATTGTTCGACACCGCACGGGATCTGCTGCCCGGAACCATGGAATTCGACGACGAGGAATGGCGCACCGAGTTCCTGTACTCCCGCGCCGCGACCATCTACGGTGGCACCGCCGAGATCCAGCGCAATATCGTCGCCCGCCGACTACTCGACCTGGGCAAGGAGTGAATGTGCCCGGATCGCCTCCGCACCGTGCCTGCTCAGGGCGGCCCGGCACCACCACCCGAACCCAACGCGCTATTCACCTGCCCGGCACCGGATTCGGAACGGATGACCATGGACGTCGATGAGACAGCTCTGCTGAGCGAAAGCCTGCGCGCCACCATGACAGCGTGCACCGGTACGACGCTGGACACCGCCCTGCGTGAATTCGGCTGGCTCGACCTGCTCACCGAATCGCCGGATCTCGCCGTCCCCCTGGTGTTCCGGCTCCTGGGTGAGACCGGCGCGCACGCACCGATCCTCAACGACGTCGTCGCCCACGCCGCGGGCCGGGAGCTGCCCGCCACGGTGGCCCTGCCCGCTGCGGGCGGGCGGTGGGTGCGCTGGGCACGAGCTGAGGACCTGTCCCCGACGGCTCCCGAAGACCACGACTCGGTGCGCGCGGATCAGCCGTCGTTCGAGGGCCGAACGACCGCGGACGCGCTCGACCCCGAACTGCCCCTGCACACGGTTCCCGCCGGTGAGACGCTCCCCCTTGCCGCAGGCCGACGCGCCCTGTCCTGGTGGCTGGTGGGCAGCAGTCGCACCATGCTCGCCCTGGCCCGCCGCCACGCTCTCGACCGCGTCCAGTTCGGCCGGCCACTCGCCGCCCATCAGGCCGTGCGCCACCGCCTGGCCGAAACGCTGGTGGCCATCGAGGGCGCCGAGGCCACCCTGTCGGTCGCCGACACCGATCTCGGCGCGTTGCTCGCCAAGGCGGCCGCCGGGCAGGCCGCCCGCATCACCGCACGCCACTGCCAGCAGATTCTGGGCGGTATCGGCTTCACCGCCGAACACGACTTCCACCGCCACGCCCGTCGTGTCCTGGTACTCGACGGGTTGCTGGGTAGCACCACCGAGCTCACTCGCGAAGCGGGGACGTGGGTGCGAACACACCACGGCGCGCCGCGCCTGGCCCAGCTCTGAGCCCTTCCAGTCGCGAAGCTGCGGCGTCCGAGCTCCGTCTGCACATGCCGCAGCACCGACCGGTGCGGCTTCGATCAGGATCCACAAACGCCCGGTTCGTCTGCTCATCGGCGAGCGTGCATAATGATTCGAAGTTTTGCTGACTTCCGAGTGGGAGAAGTCCGGTGCAATTCCGGCGCTGACCCGCAACGGTAAGCCGTCGACCGACGGCAAGCCCGATCACCTGCTCGGCTGTTCGCGACTACCCGTGCATCGCCGTGGACTGCGAGACGGAGTCCGGCAAGGCGGTGTGGGCGGTAGCTCCCCGCGGGCGGTCTGCGTGTTGCTCCACCCGAGTAGAACGTCGAGGTCGCCTCATGTCTCGCCGCCACCCCCGCTGCGCCGTCGGCGCGGTCGTCTTCGCCACCGTCGTGGCCGTGCTCGCGGGCTGTTCCCGCGGTGCCACGCTCGAGGATGCCGCCGCCGCAATCCCCTTCGACGCCCCCGTCACGATCACCAACTGCGACCGCACCGCGACCTACGATGCCCCGCCACAGCGCATCGTGTCGATGAACGATCACGTCACCGAGACCCTGATCCAGCTGGGCGCGGGCGATCGGATTGTCGGCATGGGCTACGGAGAGCAGGACGAGGTGCTGCCGGAGGTGGCGGCACAGTTCCGCAAGATCCCGTCACTGGCCGCCGAGTATCCCAGCGCCGAACACATCGTGGACCTGGAACCGGATCTGGTGGTGGGCGGCATGCGCAGCGCGTTCGAGAGCAAGGACGGTCGCAGTCGGGATGCACTCGAGCAGGCCGGCATCCACACCTTCCTGTTCTCCGAGTACTGCGGCGCCGGTTTCTCCGACATCGCAGTACTGGACAACGATTTCGCTCAGCTCGGGCAGATCCTGGGTGTCGAGGACCGAGCGGCCGCTCTCGCCGACCGCATCACCGGCGGACTGGACGCGGTGCGCGCCCGTCTCGCCGAGGCCGCACCGGTGCCGACCTTTTTCTACGACAGTGGGCAAGCGCAGCCGATGACCGTCGGTGGGGTCGGCGTGGGCCACCTGATCGCGCAGTACGCCGGGGCCGAGAACCTCACACCGGAGGGGCGCAAGCCGTACTTCGATACGAGTTGGGAAACGGTGGGCGAGCGTGCGCCGGAAGCGATCGTGGTGCTGGACTACGGCGAGACCAGCGTCGCGGACAAGATCGCGTACCTGAAGCACCAGCCGATCATGGCGACCACGCCGGCGGTGCGCGACAACCGGTTCGTCATCGTCCCGCTCTCCGACTTCTTCGAAAGCTCCCGGATGGTCTCCTCCGCCGAGACGATTGCTCGCGCACTGCATCCGCGCGCGTTCGAGGGATAGCCTCGTGAACGCCGTTGTGGACGAAGGTGCCGCCACTCCCGGCAGCACCGAAGCGGCTTCACGTGGGCGCCGCCCGTTGCTGCTGATCCTGGTGCCGCTGCTGGCTGCGCTGGCGATGGCGGTTGCCGCCGCCGTATCTGTGGGCACGGTATCGATTCCGCTCGGCGACGTCTGGGCGATCGTCGTGCACCGTGTCGTCCCGGAGCTGTTCGCGCCGTGGTGGAGTGAGGCGCGGGAAGCGATCGTCGTCGAGTCACGGTTGCCGCGGGCATTGACCGCCGCGGTGGTGGGAGCGTCACTGGCCGTGGCCGGAGGGGTGGCGCAGGCGGTCACCCGCAACCCGCTCGCCGACCCCTACCTGTTGGGAGTCTCCTCCGGTGCCGGGTTCGGTGTCGTGGTGGTGACGGTGTTCGGTGTAGGCGCCGGAATGTGGGGCGCGTTCACACTTCCGGTCGCGGCGTTCCTCGGTGCGCTGCTCCCGCTGGCGGGCACCATCGTCGTAGCACATCGCGCCCACGATGCAACGGCGGTAGTCCTGGTCGGAGCGGCGATGACCATGGCGTTCTCTGCCCTGGTCACCTTCGTCCTGCTGGTGCTCGGCGACGACCACGAGTTGGGCACGGTGATGCGCTGGCTGGCCGGCGGTTTCGGGGATGCCGGCTGGACCGTGCTGTGGGCACCGACCGTGGTGTTCGCCGGAGTCGGACTTGCCGTACTCGGCTGCCACCGACGCTTGGATCTGTTACTCACCGGCGACGACGGGGCTACCGCACTCGGAATGAACGTCCCCCGGTTTCGCGTGCTGCTGTTGCTCGCGGTCTCACTGCTGACCGCAGGCGCGGTGGCGGTATCGGGCGCGATCGGATTCGTCGGCCTGCTCATCCCGCATCTGGCCGGATATCTGGCCGGGCGCAGCTCCGTGCGGCTGCTGCCTACCTCGGCCGCACTCGGCGCGCTGTCGCTGGTTCTCGCGGATATGCTGGCCCGCTCGGTCAGCCACAGCACGGAGCTGCCGGTCGGGGTGGTTACCGGACTGCTCGGCGGGCCTGTCTTCCTCGTCATGCTCTGGCGCCGTTACGGGATGGTGCGCTGATGGCGAAAGTGACCGCCGCCGCGGTACAGGTGCGGCTCGGTGGCCGACTCGTGCTGCACGGCGCGGACCTGGAAGTAGCGCCCGGACAGGTGCTGGCACTGGTCGGCCCGAACGGCAGCGGTAAGACAACCCTGCTGCGTACCTGCTACCGCGCTCTACCCGCGAGTGCGGGCGTGATCGCACTGGACGGTGCAGATATCACCGGCCTGCGCAGGCGTCACCTGGCCCGCACGATCGGAGTGAGTGTTCAGGAGCCGGTCGCGCTCGCGGGCGTCACCGTCCGCGAATCGGTGCGGCTGGGTCGGACCGCGCGCCGTGGCTGGCTCCAACCGCTGAACTCCGACGACGCCGCCACGGTGGAGCGAGTAATGCGGCAAGTGGGACTCACCGCGCTCGCCGACCGCGACGTCGCGGCCCTGTCCGGCGGGGAGCGCCAGCGGGTCTCACTCGCGCGCGCCCTCGCACAGGAACCCGAGGTGCTGTTGCTCGACGAACCGACCAATCATCTGGATCTGCATCAGCAGTTGTCGATTCTCACCCTGCTGCGCACGTTCGCCGCCGACGGACTCGCCGTCCTGATCACCCTGCACGATCTACGCCTGGCCACCGAATACTGCGATGCCCTGGCCGTACTGCAGGACGGAGCTGTCGTCGCGGTGGGACCGCCCGAGCAAGTACTCGACCCCACGGTGCTGGAACAGATCTTCGGTGTACGTGGCGCAGTCCGGCCGGGCCACGGCACCACCCGTACCCTCGACATCTACGGACTCACCGATGACTGACACACTCACCGCCGCCTACACCGCCGCCGCTGCCGCGCTCGGCGATTTCGCGCCCACCGTCGCCCTGGAATCCACCGACATGCCGGGCGAACTGCTGACCGATCCTGTCTGGCTCGCCGACCGGGTCACCGATACCGGCGGGCGATGGGCATGCGGCGACGCACGCGTCAACGGCACACTGTGGTGGTACTCGGCCAGTTCCACGCTCGTCGCGGGCCCGCTGGCGATGCTGCTCGGATTCGGCCGCGCGCCCGATCCGGCTCCCGGACGGTTGCGAATCGGGCTGCGCGACTACGGGTATCTCGCTGCCGCTCGATCGGATAGGTTGCTGGCAGCAGACGCGGAATTCGCGCCGGCCCTGCGTGACGCCTGCGCGTCGATCATCGATCCGCTCGCGCGAGTCTGCGGCGCCACACCCCGTGCTCTGTGGGCGATCGCCTCGGATTCGATTGCCAACCGTGCGCTGGGTATCGGCCGCGAGCTGGGCCGACTCGAGCAAGGGTGCGCCCTCGCCGCCGCATTGTGCGCACCTCCCCTGCTGCCGCCGCGCTATATCGACGTCACCGGGGCCGCGGGGAGCCGGCGGTTCGTCCGGCGCAGCTCGTGTTGCCTGCTCTACGTCACCGGCAGGAGCAACAAATGCTCGAGTTGCCCCCGCCGCACCCCGGACGACCGGGAAAACGCTCTGCTCCAACATATTCCGGGCTGAATCCAACGGCTCGAGCTCCGCGCGTTCCGTGCCGGATCGGCCGCTGGGAATGCGGCCTGCGGTGCTGCCCGAAGTGCTCGGGGGGTCTCGCGCACCGTACGGCTGGTATTGACGAGCCGGCTCAGTTGCTCGGCTGCACTGGATGCCCGTGGGCCACACCGCTGTCCGGTAGCGGCGCCCGGGCGGCCACCGGGGACAGACCGTCGAGCAGCAGCTCGAGGTAGCGGGTCCAGCGCTCACCGGTGGTGCCCGCGACAGCCACGAGCATGGTGACCAGGCACGGGAGTTCGTCGAGCTGTAGGTCGGCACGCACCGCACCGACCTGCTGTGCGCGCGACAGCACCTCGCCGAACGACCGGAGGTACCGACCCGCGATCTCGCCGGCCCGCGCATTCCTGTTGACCAGTGCGAGGATTCCCGGGTACTCGGCGAATGCGCCGACGGCACTTGCCAGCACGGTTTCCAGCGCCCGCCGGGCATCGGTTTCCGCCTCGGCACGTCGGTGGATCTGCTCCACGTGCTCGGCGAAATAGTCCTCGAGGACCCCGGCGATCAGGTCGTCTTTGGTGGGGAAATGCCGGTAGAGCGTGCGCGCGCTCACCCCGGCGGATTGCGCGATCCGGTCGAGCCAGATCTCACCGTCACCACGAGCCGCCTCGCGCGCAGCGACGAGGATGGCACGACGGTTGTGCTGGGCGTCGGCTCGTGCACTTTCGATTCCGATTTCCGCCACTCCGTCACGCTATCACCCTGTGTGGCGGCATCGTCCAGATAAATGTCAGTCGACTGACATTTAGGTTACGGTGATGGCATGAACATCGGAATCGTCACCTTCCTGACCGATTACGGCATCGCACCGGTACCGCTCGGACAGGCCGTGGAAGAACGTGGCTTCGACGCGCTCTTCCTCACCGAACACACCCACATCCCGGTCAGCCGGCTCACCCCGTTTCCGGTCGGCGCGACCGAACCACTCCCGTTGCCGCGGCACTACTCACACACTCTCGACCCGTTCACCGCGCTGGCTGCGATCGCGACCGGCACGCACCGGATCACACTGGGTACCGCGGTGGCGCTGATCAACCAGCATCATCCGATCAACCTCGCCAAGCAGGCCGCCGGTGTGGACCTGTTGTCCGACGGCAGGTTCGAGCTGGGCGTCGGCCCGGGCTGGAACGCCGAGGAAATGGCCAATCACGGCGTCGACCCGACCCGCCCGCTGGCACGGATGCTCGAACATATCGACGCGGTGCGCACCATCTGGACCGAGGAGGAACCGGAGTTCCATGGCGAGTTCGTCGATTTCGATCCGATCTGGTGCCGGCCCAAGCCCGCCCGGCCACTCCCGATCCTGATCGGCGGGGTGGGACCGAAGGTGCTCGACAGGGTCCTCGACCACGGGGACGGCTGGATCCCCCTGCCGCTGTACCCGATCGACGTGTTGCACTCGCGGATCACGGAACTACGACAGCGTGCCGACCGCCCCGTGCCGGTCACGCTCTACGGCGCGGATCCGCACCAGCTGACCGAATACGAGGCGGCCGGGGTCGACCGGGTGCTGTTCGAGCTCACCGATCACGAGGATCCGGCGGACGTCATGCGACAACTCGACCACCTGGCCGGTTTCCTGCACTGACCCGGTTCAGACCTCGACCACCTGGGTGCCATCGGCGAATCGGTCGTGCCACCCCTGCTTCGTCGGGCTCGAACCGATCGTGACAGCGATCGCGATCGCGGCGATGAGCCAGAGCAAGCCGCCGATCCACGGAATCAGATTCAGCAGCATGTACGCATTCCGCAGCGCGGAGTCCTTGAGGTTCGGCTTATCCGAGTTCCCCGCACCCCGCACGTGCAAGCCGAGGATCTTCTTGCCCGGGGTGGATCCGGTGCTGACCTCGAAGCAGAGGAAGTACAGGAATGCGAATCCGGCGCCGGGCAGCACCGATACCCAATCGGGCGTACTCGCGGGCAACAGCCAGAACAGGATCGCGCCGACGATGCCCGCGATGATCCAGTCGATGAATCGCGCCAAGGCGCGTTTGGCCAGTCCGCCGGGGGCCACGCCCGCTGCCGCCCTGAACTGGGGTTCGTACCCACGTGTGGTCATGACGCTCCTCCTCGTTGGGATGATCACGTGCATTGCCTTGTCTGCCGGGTGTCCGGTTCCACGGTCGCACAAACAGAACACTGTCCGGCATTACTCGGCCGGATTGTGTCCATGCCGGTAGCCGTGGCGTGTGCACACAGAATCTCCACAACTGGCCCCGCTTCTCTCCACACGGGATGGTTAGGCTCCCGGACTATGGAAGACAACGCCCCGGTGGGCGCACCGGCCGCACGCCGGATCCTGGTGGTGGACGACGAGCCCACCATCGCGGACTCGGTGGCGGCACGCCTGCGAGCCGAGGGGTTCACGGTCGCCACCGCCCACGACGGACCGGCCGCGGTCACGGCGGCGGATACGTTCGAACCGGATCTGGTGGTCCTCGACATCATGTTGCCCGGCTTTGACGGGCTGGAGGTGTGCCGGCGGATCCAGGCCGGACAGGCGCTGCCCGTGCTGATGCTCACCGCCCGGACCGACGAAACAGACCAGCTGGTCGGCCTTGGTGTGGGTGCCGACGACTATCTGACGAAACCGTTCTCGATGCGGGTCCTCACCGCCCGCGTGCACGCGTTGCTGCGCCGGGTGGAGCGGGCCGGCGACCGGCACGGCACCGTCACGGTGGTGGGCGACCTGCGCATCGATGCCGATCAGCGCCGGGTGTGGCGCAGCGGGGTCGAAGCGCAGCTCACGCCGCTGGAATTCGATCTGCTGGCGCGGCTGGCCCGGCGTCCGCGGGCCGTACTCGCCCGGGAACGGCTTCTCGAGGAGGTCTGGGACTGGGCGGACGCGTCCGGGACCCGCGCGGTCGACAGTCACATCAAGGCGTTGCGCCGCAAGCTCGGCGCCGACCTGATCCGGACGGTCCACGGTGTGGGCTATGCGCTGGAGACGCGATGAGGACCCCGACCTCCCTGCAGCCCGGCACCGCATCGGGCGAGCACACCGGAATCGACACGGGCAGCCGCCCCGGCAGCAGAATTCCGGCCGCGCTGACGTGGGTGTCGGACCGGCTTCCGCGGCCACTGGACCGGATTCGGTTCATCAAACTCAAACTGGCCGTCCTGATGACCTTCTCGGGTGGTCTCGCCTTCCTCTGGTTCAGCCACCGCATCGGCTGGCTGCCGCCGATGACGACACTGACCGCGATACTGATCGCTCTGGTGTCGTCGCAATTCCTGGCGCACGGCATCACCCGGCCGCTGCGGGAGATGACGGCCGCGGCGACGCGGATGGCGCGCGGTGACTACACCAGCCGGGTCCGCGCCTCCTCCCACGACGAGGTCGGCCAGCTCGCCGAGGCATTCAACCGGATGGCGACCGACCTCGCCGCCGCCGACCGCCAGCGGCGCGAACTGATCGCCAATGTCTCCCACGAGTTGCGTACCCCGATCACCGCCCTGCATGCGGTGCTGGAGAACCTGGTCGACGGCGTGTCGCAGCCCGATCCGAAAACCCTGGAAACCGCACTCGCGCAGACCGAGCGACTCGGGCGCCTCGTCTCCGAACTACTCGAGCTGTCCAGTATCGAGGCCGGGGCGACTCCCTTGGACCGTGAAGAGTTCGATATCGCACCACTTTTCGAGACGGTGGTGGCCGAAGCCGAAGTGACGACAGCATCCCTCGGCCGCGGCATCCGCTTCCACAGCACCGTCGCCCCGGGCACCGCGACCGTGTTCGCCGACCGCGCCCGCCTGCACCAGGTACTGCTGAATCTGCTGGACAACGCCGCCCGGCACGGTCCCGCCGGCGGTGAAGTCCGCCTCCACGCCTGCATCACCGGCAGCGATCTCGTCATCGAGGTCGCCGACGACGGGCCCGGAATACCTCCGGCGCAACGCGAACGCATCTTCGACCGCTTCACCCGCGGCGGCGCCACATCCGGCGGCGGCACCGGCCTCGGACTGGCCATCGCCCGCTGGGTGATCGATCTGCACCGCGGCTCCATCGCGGTCACCGACCCGGGCTCCCGCATCCGCGTCGTTCTTCCCGCCACCGAACCACCCCGGCACTGACATCCCGAACTCGCCCGCCCGGACCACTCGGTCCCGGGCCGATCCCGCACACCCTCAGGAGCGATATCCCATGCCCGAAACAACTCCCCCGGACGACACCGCCGGCCCCTCGACATCGTCGAAATCGGTGGATTCGGCCGGGCGCGCGCTCCCGGCCGACTCGGTACCGGCAACCGCTGCGGTGGAACCCGTGGCGGCCTCGGACCGGGATGAACCCGTCGAGGTGCTGGTCGGTGCCTCGCCCGGTGCCGCACCCGCCGACGGTGCGGCCACGGCTGCGGGCAACGAAGCACCCGCCTCGCCCGGAAGCCGGAGTCCGGTCGGAGTTTCCGGCGCCGGCCGCGCGACCGGCGATCAGCTCTCGGCCGGCAGCGGGACTCCGCCATACGGTCCCGCCGGCCGAGCGCAGCATTTCACCGGACCACTCGCACCGGTTCCGAGCCCGCCGCCACGCTGGCGCCTGGTCGCCTATCCGGCGGGTGCGCTGCCCGCAGCAGGAATCTCCGGTGTGGTCGCCGCGGCGACCGTTCCCGTCGATCGACCCGGAATCGGCTGGCTGCTCGCGGGATTCGCCGTCACGGCTGCGGTCGCCACCGTTCATCGCCGCGCCGTGCGCCGCAACACCTCCGCTCCCGAACGCGCGGTCCACCGCGGTCGCTGGTGGGCGGCCGCCGCACTGGCACTGCTGGCGGTGGGCACCTTCCGGGCAGCGGGCTGGTTGTTCGTCCTCTGCCTGATCGCGGCCGCGGTGTGCGGCTCGCTCGCGGTGGTGAGCCGGCCGTCGGCGCGCGGGATCCTGCACGACGCGATCGCGGTCCCACTGGCGTCGGTCGGTGTCCCGGCCTGGGTGTTCGCGGCGCAGAGCAGAACACGCGGCGGCGCCGGCACACGCCAATGGCGGCTCGCTGTCTCCGTGGCCGCCACACTGGCACTGCTGGCGGTGTTCGTACCGCTGCTGGCCGGTGCCGACGCCACCTTCGCCGCAGTCGTCGACGAGTTGGTGCCGCCGATGGACAGCGGCACGGTGACCGGCTGGATCGTGGTGTTCGCGCTCGTCGGCATCGGAACCCTGGCCACCCTGTACGTTCTGGCGGGACCGCCGGCGCCGGCTGCCGACCGGGACGGCTCCGCGAAGCGCCCACTGGCCCGGCTGGAATGGGCGCTCCCGGTCGGCGCGTTGACATTGCTGTTCGCAGCATTCGTCGGCGCCCAGCTGGTGGCGCTGTTCGGTGGGGACGACTACGTGCAACGCACCGCCGGCCTCACCTACGCCGACTACGCGCGCAGCGGGTTCTGGCAACTGGCCGCGGTCACGCTGCTCACCCTCGCCGTCATCCTCCCCGTATTGCACCGGGCCGCCAGGGATACCGCCGCGGACCGTCTCTGGCTGCGCGTGCTGCTCTGCACGATCAGCGGGCTCACGCTGGTGATCATCGCCTCCGCGCTGGGCCGGATGTGGACCTACCAGCAGGCTTACGGATTCACCGTGCTGCGCCTGCTGGTCGGTACCTGCGAGCTCTGGCTGGGTGTCGTGTATCTGCTGGTGATCGCCGCCGTCCTCCGTCTGGACACAGCGTGGCTGCCGCGCACCACCATCGCCACCGCGGTGGCCGCTCTGCTCACCCTCGCCGCATCGAACCCCGAAGCCCTGGTCGCATCGAAGAACATCGACCGTCTGCAGCACGGCAAGGAACTCGACACCCGTTACCTGGCGGGACTCTCGGCCGACATCATCCCGGTCCTCGACCGGCTTCCGGAACCGATGCGTAGCGACCTCCGGCGGCGGATCGCGCAGGATCTCGACGGCGAAACCTGGAACGGCTGGAACCTGTCCCGGACGCGCGCCGGTGAGTGAGCGACGCTCGAAGGCGCGCGGGCCGCGACGCCGGCGACAGTTGCGGGATAAGCGGCTCGCGGGCTTCTAAGGTGGCGGCATGTCCGGCAGCGAGACCGAAGGGGCGCCCCGTACCGAGGGAACCGATGCCGATGATCGGTGGCGAGCGCGGTGGGATCGGTTCCGGCATTCGCCGTATCTGCCCGCGACGGTGCTGGTATTCATCCTGGCGACGGCAGCGGGCCTGTTCGCCGGTTCGTACACCTACATTCTCGCGAATCCGACGCCCCATCGGATCCCCGTTGCCGTACTCGGTGCAAGCCCGGCGGTGTCCGACACCGATCAGCAGTTCCTCGATCACATGGACGATGCGCTGGGCAGCTCGCTGCACCCGTCCTTCTACGCAACCTCCGATGCCGCGAATCAGGCGCTGCAGGCGCAACGGGCCTACGCAATTCTCGACATGCGCACGGCAGGGCAGGTCCGGGTCGAGGTATCCGGCGCCTCCGGTTCGTCGGTCGCCGAGGTGTTGTCGCGCGCCGCGACGCAGAGCGGGAGTGCGACGACGACACCCACCGTCGTGGCCGATGTCAATCCATTACAACCAGGAGATCCGCGCGGACTCGCGATCTTCTACATCACGCTGGCAGCGGTGATCATCGGTTTCGTGGGCGCGATCCAGCTCAACGTGCACGCGCGCCAACTCGGGCCGATACCGCGAATCGCGTACACCGTCTGCTACTCGCTCTGCGGCGGCTTCGCGATCGCGGCGGTCGTCGACTGGTGGCTGGGGGCGCTGTCGCTGCCGTTTCCGCAGTCCTGGGGCATTCTGGCGCTGACGATGTTCACCTCGGGAATGATCTTTTCCATGTTCGATGCGCTGTTCGGGCGGTGGGCGATGATCCCGACCTGGGGCGTGATGGTGCTGCTGGGGAACCCTTCCTCCGGGGGCGCGGTGTCCTGGCCGTTGTTACCGTCGGTGCTCGGCACGGTCGGCCGCTGGCTCCCACCGGGCGCCTCGGTCAATGCCCAGCACACGGCCGTGTACTTCTCCGGCCACCAGCATATTTTTCCCTATCTGGTACTGATCGCCTGGTCACTCGTCGCCACGGTCGTGTTCTGGCTGCGCAGGTATCCGCCGCACCGCCGAGTATCTTGACGACATGTCCTGCTGCCTCGGAAGGAAGCTGTTCTCTCGCTACTGCGGAGTGCCGCTCGGTTTCGCGACGTGGTAACCGGCAGCGGCACGATGGTTACCATCACCGAAGCCGATGTGCGACTGGTCCAGGAACTCGACCGTGACCCGGTGGCGACCTACGCGACGCTCGCCGAGCGACTGGATGTCGGTGAGCGCACGGTGGCGCGGCGCTACCGGCGGCTGGTGGAGCTCGGTCTCGTCCGCGTCGTGGCCAGGACGCTGCCCGGGTTCGAGGGTGGAGTCGGCTGGTTGATCCGGACGTGGAGCGACACCGGTCATGCGAGCAGACTCAGCCGAGCCCTGGCCCGGCAACCTCGATCGAGGTGGGTGCGGACATCCACGGCAGGCGATCAGGTGGTGTGGGGCCTCGTGGCCTCTCCAGGACCCGGTGACCCGGTTCTCAAAGGTGTCACCGACGACCCGAAGGTCCGCAGTGTCGAGTCGATGCAGTTGCTGAAGGTCTGGACCGTGCACGGGCAGGCCGCCGTGGAATGGCCGAAGTACCGGCTCGACGACCTCGATCGGACCATCATCGCTCAGCTCAGGATCGACGGCCGCCGGTCGAACAGTGTGATCGCCACGGCTGCAGGGGTGGACCCGGGGACGGTGGCACGCCGCACGCGCAGACTCGTCGAGTCCGGAACCCTCTACTACGAGGTGGAGATCGACCCCGCGGTGCAGGGACTCGGCGTGGACACGATGATCTGGATCACCATGGCCCCAGGGCAGTTGGGCCGGCTGGCCGCCAAGCTCAGCCGGCACCCGTACTGCCGGTTCGTCGCAGCGACTTCGGGGCGGTTCAGCCTCGCGCTCAACGTGGTTCTCCCCCGCTATCAGGATGTGGTCACGTTCGTCGACGACGAACTGGCCGGTTGCGGGGTCGTCTCGCAGGAGGTCGTGCCGATGAACCGCGCACTCAAGCGTGGAGCACACTGACTACCGGCACCGCACGATCAGCGACGAGCCGCTGTCTCCACCGACATGCACGCGGATGTGCGCGACCATCGCCTCGGACAGGGGAATGTCCTGCCGGCCGGTGTTGGTGTTGCGCTCGAACGTCGGGAACAGGCTGCCCGCGAGATCGAGCCGCAGCCGGTGGCCTGGCAGCACGGTATGCGCGACCGGGTGCAGCGTGATCCGCAGGTCCGCTGGTTCCCCCGGGATCAGTGCGACCGGTGCAGCACTGCCGCGTCGGTGGCCGGCGCGTAGCACTCCCTCGGTGAGATTGACCGATGTCCCGTCTCGGCCGACATCGGTGAGCACCGCAGTGATATCGGTGTCGACGACATCCGCGGTGATGGTGACGGCAACCTCTACCGGCCCGGCGACGATCCGGGGTTCGTCCGAGGCTTCCATGGTGAACGACACGACGTCGTTCCTGGCTTCGATGATGCGTTGGTCCACCGGCCCCATCGGCGCCTGTGGTTGGTAGCAGCAGCTGTGCCCGCCGTAGGCAGGGACCGGGTCGGCGGGGTCGGAGAGGAAGCTCACCTCCGCCGACACCCCTGGCTGTTCCCCCAGAGCGCCGTCGGCCCGGAGTCGCAGGACTGTGGCGACGGCGTCGGCCGGAGGCCACTGGTTCGTGACATGCCAGGAGTTGTCGCCGCTGGTGAAGTAGCGCACCGGCGACTCGAACCCCCGGAACACGCTGTCCGAACCACCGTCCGCGGCGCCGCGGCGGATACCCAGACAGCGGTCGATCCACGCGATCGCCTCGCCCGGGTAGTCGAATTCGGCCTCGGGACCGAAGTCGGTGCTGTTGAGGGAGCGTCCCCACATATTGTGGCTCCACGGGCCCAGCAACAGGTGCGATTCACGACCGGCGGCAGTGAGCCGCCGGTGGATCTCGGTCGTACCGGAGACGAACATGTCGTACCACCCGCCGATGTTGAGCACCGGCACCTCGATGTCGGCCAGGACCGGCCGCAGCGAGATCTCGTCCCAGTACCGAGTCCGGAGCCGTTGGGGCCCCAGCCAGTCCGCGAAATACGGTGCGACGTCCGCCCGGTCCGGGAACAGCGCCGGAAGTGCGGCCGGTGGGGCGAATCCGAAGGCGCTGTCCATGTCGTCGGTGTAAACGTCGTTCATCACCTGCTGGATCTCGTCTCCGTCCGGCAGCCGCCCGGCGGCGGAATTGGCGATGTTGCGTGTCAGCCAGGTTTCGATGAACGCGAGGGCGAAAGCCCCTCCGGGATAGACCATCTGGTCGTAGTAGTCAGCCGGGGTCTCGGCCGCGACCACGGCGACGAGTGACTCCGGTCGCCGGGCGGCCGCCTGCAGCGCGCAGGTGCCGGCATAGGAGCTGCCGATCATCGCGACCTCGCCGGTGGCCCCGTCGATCCGGGACGCCCACTCGACTGTGGCGGCACCGTCGTCGGCCTCGTGGACGAAGGGCGCCCACTCGCCGGTCGAGGCATTTTGACCACGAACGTCCTGAATGATTCCGATATACCCGGCCGCGGCGATGCGCTCGCCCAGCTCGGTGTGCCAGTCCTTGGTGTAGGGAGTGCGCTGCACTATCACCGGTGCGGGCAACGTGCCGGGGCGGTAGATGTCGGCCCGCAGCGTCTGCCCGTCCGCGGTGGTGAAGGTGGCGTCTCGTTCGATGCGCATAGATCAGGACCGTTCGCCCGGGCCGGGAAACAGCAGAGCCCGCGGATTGAGAATCCCGTCGGGGTCGAACAGGTCCTTGATCCGGCGCTGCAGCGCCACCGCGCCTTCGCCCGCGACGCCGGCCACGGCCTGCCGCTTGTCCGCGCCGACGCCGTACTCGCCGGCGACGGCCCCGCCGAGGGCGGCGACGACCTCGGTCAGCCTGCCCCGGACACCGAAGGCGCGCCCCGCCGACCCCTCGTCGGCGGGGTCGAAGGTGATGATCGGGTGGATCACACCGTCGGCCGGGTAGGCGTAGGTGAGGACCTGTTGTCCGGTCTGCGCAGCCAGCTCGTGCACCGTGGACAGGAACTCACCGAGTGCGGCAGGGGGCAGTACGTAGTCCTCCACGACCATTGCGCAGTGGCCTTCGAGTACCTCGAATACCGCGGTACGCGGACGGCTCACCATTTCCCCTTGGGTCCGGTCGTCGGTGTCGAATACCTCGGTCGCGCCGTGCTCGCGGCACAGTTCGACCATGAGCGCGATCTCTGCCTTCGCGCCGGCCCCGGCGTCGGAGTAGGCGTAGACGACTGCTCCCGTTTCGGAGTCGAGACCCATCTGCAGCAGGCTGTCGGCCACCTCCAGGGCGGGGCGGTCCATCAGGACCAGCTCACTCGGACGCAGCCGGTGGGCGATGGCCGCCGCGGCGGCGAAGGCGGCGTTGTGATCGGTGAAGAAGGCGGCCACCGTGTGGGGAGCCGACGGAGCCGGCAGCAGCCGCACCGTCACCCGGGTGATCACCCCGAGAGTGCCCTCGGAGCCGACGAACAGGCCGGCCAGCGACAATCCGGTGGACGACTTCGGTGCTGCGCCACCGACTTCGACGACAGACCCGTCGGCCAGTACGACCCGCAGACCGAGGACGTAGTCGCGGGTCGAGCCGTACTTGTAGCCGTTGGCGCCGCCGGAATTCGTCGCCACGTTGCCGCCGACCGAACAGAAGTCCGAGGACGTCGGGTCCGGTGGATAGAACAGTCCTTCGGCTGCGGCGGCCGCGCTGACGGCGGCGTTGACCGCGCCCGGCCCGACCACCGCCGCCATGGCGTCGCGGTCGACGCGGATGTCGTCGAGCAGTTCCACGCTGAGAGTGATCGCCCCGTCCACGGCGGTCGACCCACCGACCACACTGCTGCCCGCGCCGCGCGGAACCACCGGAATCCGGTGGCGCGAGGCGAAGCGGAGCACGGCACAAACGTCGTCCTCGGTCCGGGCGCGCACCACCGCCAGCGGGGTGCCCGCGGCCGGGTCCATACTCCAGTCCTGCCGGTAGACCTCGACGATGTCGGCGTCGGTGACGACCGTCCCGCCGGGTAGCAGGTCCGACAGCTCCCGCACGAGTTCGGTGGTGCTGCCGGCCGAATCGTCGGTCGAGGTCTCGATACTCATCGGTGTGTCCTTCCCGCAATGCGGAGAATCCGGTGGTTGTCGTGTAGTTGCCGAGGGGTCAGACCGCGTCGAAGTCGCCGCGCGCATACGCTTCCTGGATCCGGTTGAACTCGCCGGACTCGGACATCTCCCGAAGCTCGTCGGCGCTCTTGGCCGCGATGCCGCGCTCGGTGGCGTTGAGCCTGCGATTGGCTTGTGAGACAGCGGTTGTCACCGGCCGACGCTCGTCTTCGTAGGCGCGCAGGGCGGCGGGGATGTCAGCGGCCGGACCGCCGCCCGCGACGGGAGCCAGATGGCGGGCGAGGCTCATCGCGTCGAGGATGGCCTGCGATCCGCCGTTGGCCCCGATGGGATACATCGGATGCGCGGCGTCACCGAGCAGCGTCACCCGGCCCCGCCCCCACGAGTCCAGTGGCTCCCGGTCGACCATCGGGTATTCGAGCACGTCGTCGGAGGCGGCCACCAGGCCTTCGATATCGAGCCAGGTGAACCCCCAACCGCGGACCAGAGCAACGACATCGGTGGCGGCAGTCGGAATGTTGCGGATACCACTGTCGTCGAGTTCGGTGGCCCCGTGCCCGGGCACCATCGCAACCCAGTTGATCAGCGATCGGCCCTCCGACTCCGCCTCGCGGGAGATCGGGTAGGTCAGGAAACGGGTGGCGTTCGCACCATAGACCAACACCATCGACCGGCCGTCGAGGAACGGCTGCTCGGCATCACAGGTCCCGCGGTACATCGTGGTGCCCTCGGACAGGTACGGATCTGCACCCGGATGTAACTGGGAGCGCAGCGGCGAGTGCACCCCGTCGGCTGCGAGCACCGCGGATGCGACGTATTCGGCCCCATCGGTGGTGCGGACGGCGACGCACTCTCCGGCTTCGCGGGCGGACTCGACCCGAGCACCGGTGACGATCGAGCCCGCCGGCAGACGTGCGGTGGCCGCGGCATACAGCATCATCTGCAGCTGCCCGCGATGGACGGAGAACTGCTGCACCTCACCGCCGAAGCTGCGACGCGCCAACTCGACACCGTCCTGAGTCAGATACAGCGACTGCGAGGTCGGGATCGCGAAGCTCGCCAGGTCAGCGCGCAGGTCGAGCTCGCCGAGAGCATCGGCGGCGGCGGGCTGCAGATTGATACCGACGCCGAGTGGCTGCAGCTGCGCGGCGGCCTCCAGCACCGTGACCCGCAGGCCACGGGCATGTAATGCGAGGGCGGCGGTGAGTCCGGCGATGCCGGCTCCCGCGATGACGACCTCGGCATGTGTTGTGCCGGTCATTGCCGTCTCTCCTTTCGTAGGTGTCGTTCGGGGCTGCGACCTATCGAGCGGGGCGCCCTCGCAGCGCGGAACCGTAGAGCGACTTCGCATTTCCGGAGAGAATTCGCTGTGTCATGTCAGCAGGCAGCCCGGCGTCGCGGATGTAGGTGATCGCGCGGGTGTATTTGTCGTCCTGGAAGTACGGGTAGTCCGATCCCGCCAGGATCTTGTCCGGGTCGAAGACCTCGGTCGACAGCCGCAGGGATCCGCCGGAGAAGTTCGCGGCATCGAACCACATGTGGCGCAACGTATCTGCCGGTGAATGCGGGAAGGCATCCCAATCTTCGTAGTTGTCCTCGATGCGCTGCGACAGGAAAGGCAGATCCCCGCCCAGGTGCGCGATATGGAACCGCAGATCGGGATATCGAGCCGGATAGTCGGCCTGCAGCAGCTGCAGGGTGGCGATCGCATCTTCCACCGGGGCGCCGTTGACCCACGCGAGTCCGTGCTCGGATATCGCCGGAGAATGCGCGCCGGCGCCGGTCGGATGCACGTAGAGGATGCTGCCGCGCCGGTTGAGCTCGTCGAATACCGGGCGATAACGGTCGTCGGTGATCGCCGATCGCGGGTCGTCGAGCAGCGTGTTGATCGCGATACCGACGAAGCCGAGCTCGTCGAGGCAGTACCGGATCTCCTCCAGCGCCTGGTCCGGATGATTCAACGGCACCGCACCGTAGGCGAGGAATCTACCCGGGTGGTCTTCGAGTACCTGCCGATAGATGTCGTTGACCATGCGCGTGGCCTCCGCGGCACCGGCCGCGTCGGCGACCAGCGGCACCTGCGGGGTGGCGGACAGGACCTGGACGTCCACGCCGGCGGTGTCCATCATCTCGATCCGCGCGCTCATTTCGTCCGGCTCGTTGCTCGCACGCATGTTCCGCGCGATCGCAGTGGAGTCCGGGGAAACTCCGATCTCCTCCAGCTTGTCCAGGTACCGGGCCGGATAGATGTGGGCGTGACTGTCGACGACCGGTGTGTCGTTTCCCATATGCTCCTCCTCCACCGTTCCCGAAGCCCCGGAAGGGGCATTGTCCGTACAGGCGGCAACCGCCGCCGTACCAACGGCAGCAGCCACCGCGAAGAAACTCCGTCGAGACGTCGCCATGGCACTCCTTTCGGTCGTGATCTGACAACGCTTCCCGGTGAAGTTGCCGTGCCTCGACCATTCAAGGAGCCGCGCGGCTCCAGCAGCCACTTTTTGCCGGAATCCGTCACTAGCGCTCGTCCGGGCACCGTTAGCGACACGGACTACCGGCAGACGTGCGAGTAACCGCAATCGCGGGATAGAGGCCGAGGGCGTCGAACCCGCCCGGCTGTCGCCACTACACGCGAAACGGCAAGGCGCAATTTCGCATACTGACTCGGCCAGTTCAGAGTGTCGGCCGACCCGGCAACAGGTGGTACCATATATGGCATGAACAAGACGACCGTGTACCTCCCGGATGAACTGGAGGTCCGGCTCGATGCAGAGGCTGCAGCCACGGGTGTAAGCAAAGCCGAACTCATTCGCCGCAGCATCGCAATGCTGCTGGACTCTTCCGATCGTCCACGCAACGACGCACCACTGCCTACCTTCCGCAGTGGACGTTCGCGCACCGTCGACGATATGCGCGACGACATCTACCAACAGGTCAAGCAGCGTTCGGCACGTCGATGATCGTCGTCGCCGACACCTCCGCACTGTTCGCCGCATTCGACGCAGACCAGGACGAGCACGAGCAGGCGCTAACAGTGATGGAACACGAGAGCCTGATCATCTCACCTCTGGTACTTACCGAACTGGATCACCTGACTCGTCGCGACCTCGGCTTCACCGCGGCAATGAGCATCACCGACGCATTGCTGGCTCGAGCGATCGAAGGACGTTACCGGCTCGCCGAGCTCAAGCATGTCGACCTCTCCACAGCACAAGCAGTCCGCGCGAAATACGAAGGGCTGCAGCTGAATCTGGCCGACGCAGTGGGCGTCGCCCTCGCCGACAGGTACAAAACCGACCGTATCTTCACCCTCGACCAGCGTGATTTCCGCGCCATCGAACCACTGACACCGGGCATGCGCTCATTCCGAATTCTGCCCGCCGACAGCTAGATTCCGTCGGCCCCGCACCCCTACCGGTCCCGGCTGGACGAAATCGGTCGACGCCTCGACGGTGGAGTGCGGCGTGGGGCGTAGCCGTGGCGGCCATCATCTGCTTGTTCGTTTTCGTTCCGGCGACGCTCCGGCTTCAGGCCGCGCTGGATGTGCCCGACATCAACCCCACTCCCGCAGCCGTACACGCCCACCCACCCGAGGTCGCCACGGCTTACTGGCTGACATGGGCATTCTCGTTGTCAGCGTTGCTCGCCCCGACATTGATCCTGGCCGTATTCCCGAACTCGCGGCGGGTAGCCGCCGGATACGTGATTACCGCAGCGGTCATCGGAGGGCTGCTGGCAGCGGCCGTCATCAACTTCGAGCTCAACGGTTTCGCGCCCGGCTGATACTGAGCCCACGCCAATAGCCCGCACCGCTCGCGTGCCGCCCGACATCACCCCAGCTGGTGAGCATTCCTACTCGGTAAGCACCCTGGTAGGTGTGTGTACTGACGGATTCAAGCCCACGGATAGGTTGCAGTGCAGCGAATTTCGGCGGCCACGGCGCCAGGTGCCTTGAGCATCGGGACGTGTCCCACGTCCGGCAGCATGCAGATCCTCCGTCGGGGTGAGGGCGTGACCAATTGTGCTCCATAGCGTTCCGGGGGAATCATGCGGTCGCGGGCGCTGAAGACAACGGTTACCGGTGTGGTGATCTCGTCGAGGATTTCCAGGGCGGTGTCGGTGGGCCAGATCGCATTGATATCGCGTGCGGTGCAGTATCCGGCGGATTGGAGAGCGATGGTCGCCAGGTCGGGTCGTACGCGTCCGGGGCGGTGACACATCACCCGCATGACGGTCGTCCTGCCGATGGCTGCCAACGCCGGATTCGCGAAACCTCGTGATAACGGGGCGATGTAGGAGATGGTACGGAATTTGCGCCGCAATCTTTCGGCGTGGCGGCTACCGCGCTGCCACAACCCGGCCGAGGCGATCGCGGTGATGCTGCGCGCCCTGCCGCGCCTGGCGAGCTCGAGCGCCAGACGACCACCCAGCGAGTGACCGGCTATGTGCGCCGTCTCCCAGCCTGCCCGGTTCATCACATCTTCGAGATAGTCCGCCCCTGCCGCAGCTGTCAGCGGCCGGTCACCGACGGGACCTCCCCAATGAAATGGCAGCGTCGGCGCAAGAGTGTCGAAATCTTTCGACAATTCATCGATGACACCGCCCCAGCAATGCCAGGTCAGCGTGAATCCGTGAACCAGCAGCAGTGGTTCACCCACACCGCTGCGACTGAAGTCGACAGGCGCCACCGGAGCAGCCGTTGCAATTTTCATGCTCGCCCTCTCACTCCTGTTCTCTCGCGCAAATCAGTGTCCCGACGAACGGCGCGCACCGAGTCACAAACTGCCCTCGAGCCCTGCCGCATTCGGGACAGGCCCGGATCCGCTGTCAGGCCGGCGCCCCCGGTAGCCCGGTGAGGCGGGCGAGTGCTGCGTAGCCGTCATCGGTTCCGGGCCAATGGGCGCGGACCGCGTCGCTGCCGGCGGTCCGTACGACGCTGCGCAGGACCGCGGTGACGATGATGGCGTCGTCGGCGTACCCGATGACCGGAATGATGTCCGGGATCAGGTCCAGGGGTGAGGCGAGGTAGGCCAGCACCAGCCAGAGCCGGATTCGCACCCCGCGCGGCAGAGAGCTGTCGGCGGCGAGGCGGCGGATCAGGCGCAGGGTGTCGGGCAGTATCCGCATCGACTCGCGGAGCAGGTTGCCGCGCGGACGCACGATGATCAGTGCCGCGACGAGGGCACCCCAGCAGACCACGAGTGCCACGGCGAGCCCGATCAGCAGATCCCACCACCACGACCCGGTCACACCGGACACCCCGGCGGGACGCGAGCCGTCCGGCCTGCAGCGTCGTCACAGCTCACGGAACCTCCGAAGTCCGGATTCTCCAGGGGAACACGCCACACACGCCGTGGGCGGATCGCCTGATTTGTTGCTGGTTGTCGAGGGGATTAACATTCCGCCGCGGCACATACGAGAATAGTGGAGGGTGTTGATGGCGAAGAAGGTCCTCGTCGAGCTCGTGGACGACTACGACGGTACGTCCCCGGCCGACGAGACGGTGCATTTCGGTATCGACGGCGTGACGTATGAAATCGACCTGACGGCGGAGAACGCCGCCAAGCTCCGGGCCCTCTTCGAGGAGTGGACCGCCCCGGCCCGCAAGGTGGGTCGAAAGCGCAAGGGCGCGAGCAAGACAGCTTCTCCCCGCGCGACCCCGGACCGCGAGCAGACCGCCGCCATCCGGCATTGGGCACGTGCGAACGGCTACCAGGTTTCCAGCCGTGGGCGTATCCAGAAGGACATCATCGAGGCGTACCACAAGGCAGGCTGAGCCCCACCCGCACACCCGCCTACCCACACCGCTGTGGCCCAGCCGGCCGCAGGCTCGCGACCGTCTGCGAGCACCGGTGCGGTCGGCAGGGTTCGGGGTGGACGACCTCACTGACGAGCTGCACGTCCAGCCGGTTCCGGCACGGCTGGACTGTCGTCCCCTTCGTATGCCTGGATCGACGCGCCCGCACCGACCCACGCCGGCGATGATGTGCTCGACCGTTGACCGACGCGACGGAGTGTTACCCGCGGAGGGCGGCGAGCCCTCTACGCTGTGGAACTCGTGGAGTCCGAGTCCGATCGCTCTGGGACCGAGGCGCTGTTCGTTCGATATCAAGCAGCGGCACCGAACCGACACGGTCGCCACCCAGGCGTGTTTGCCCTCGTCAACGGATTGGCGTGGCCGGGCACACTCACCGCCCAGCAGCAGCGGTTCCGTCGTCGGGAGAACAACTGGTTCCAGGAAAACCTCGTCGATCCGGGACAACTGGCCCCCTCGCCCTATGACAGCACCCGTTATCCGCGGGCGGAAGCATGGTTCAAATCCTCGGCCGTTCAGTTCCTCTCCCGCGTGCAGAGCTACCTAGCGATTCTGGATGCTCACGGCATCGAATGGATCCGCCTTGCTTCGGACAGGCCGGGCCGCATCGTCTACGACGACCCGTTCCAAATCGTTGTCGACGGCCGAACATAGGGTTGACTCGGTTAATGGATGTCAGAGCGGGGTGGTATCACCGCCCGCGGTCAAGAGTTCCCGACCACGCCTGCAACTGCCCGAGCGACCGCAGTGGAACGGATAGGCCCACCGGTACGGTCGCAGTGGGCGATTGCTGCTGCGCGGCCGTGCACGCAGGCCGTTTTGCTCGGATACTGTGCGGATGTCCTCCGCGTCGCGCCGTCATATCGCTCACCACGACATCGTGCCAGCAAGTAGCTCAATAGTGGCTTCCCACTGTTTGTGGTGGTACTAACGTAGCGGTGGTGTCGATGCCCAGTGATATGCGTGCGTTCAATCGGTCTGTGGTGGAGAATTTCCGCGGCAATCGCGGGCAGATCACTATGGACGGGATGCTCAGGGGTGCGGATCTCGTTCTCCTGACCACCATCGGTGCTCGCAGCAGGCGGCAACGTGTCGTCCCGCTCGGCTACCTCACCGATGGCGAGGATCGGGTTGTGCTGTGGGCGTCCAATATGGCCGCCTCCGATCACCCGGCGTGGTATCGGAACCTCGTTGCGAATCCGCAGGTGCTCATCGAGCAGCCCACTTCCGAGGGCATCGACCGATTCACCGGCACCGCACACACCGCGTCGGGCATGGAACGCACGCGGTTACTCGGCCTGCTGGGTGATCAGTACCCGCATATGGCGGCGCATCAACAGCAGACCGAACGCGAGATCCCTCTGGTCGTGGTGGAGCGGGACAGCAGGGATGGTTGAAGATCGGCTCAGCGGAGCCACTGGTTGATGGCGACGATGCGGACCGTGGCCGGAATCGAACCGCGAGTTTATCGAATCTGATTGCGACAGCACGGTGTTCCTTCAGTTGGCCGATCCCGCATTCGGCGGCGAACGCTGGCGAACGACCACCAGCAGAGCCTTTCTTGCGCCGGTTGGCAGCCTGATCCGCCATGATTGGGATCGTGCCTAGATAGCCGACAGCGGTTGCGCTGGGACTTCGTCACGGTGGTCGAATGCGGTCAGTCGGCCGGGTACGCACCCACACATGCTCGCGGGATCGGCTCGTGGCAACGAGGCGCCGGCGGGCCGGAATTCGGCACGATCGCGGGCACCACCGACCGGGCTCGCGCAGCGGCGTCGTCGGGTTCCCGTCCTGGAAGGCTCCTCGAATTCCACGGCCGCCGTGGGCGAGGGATGTCACAGGGCTTCGATCTGTTCGCGCAGGATGTCCCCGTGCCCGGCATGCCGAGCAAATTCAGCGGTCATGAATACATAGATCCAACGAAGACATAATGGCTCCGGTATGGGGGTGCTCACGGACTTCGTCCAAGGATATCCGCGCTGCGATGGACCTGGCGCGGGCGCTTGCCCGCTCGAACTGTGTGATCACCTCGATCATGGTCTCGTCATCCCCCACCTCGAATCCCCCGTGTGTCCACAGCGGCCCGTCGCAGTCCTTGTCGGTAAGCCGTCAGCCCTGTGACCACAAGGTCAACGTGGAGCGACGTAACACTGTGCCGCAACCTCTTGGCCCGCACCGAATCGATGCCTGACGCCCCCCGATGTTCTTCCAACCGAGCCGCTCATACAAGCGAATAGCAGCACGATCCTTCTCCATGACGTCCAGCACAAGCCGGATGTCTTGCTCTCGTGCGAAATCCGTGGCCGCTCTGGTCAATTGCTCTCCCACGCCGTGCCCCCTGCCCTCAGGGCCAACGAACAGACGGCCCAGCACAACGATTTTCGCAGCCGGCTCCCGTGAGCGCTCGACCCAAAGGTCGACAGCATCATCGCCAGGCTTCGCCCTCGTTACCAGTGCATGTCCAACCACCGATCCGTCGAGCTCCCCAACCCACGCACACACGAGACCGGCAGGCGACAACCATGATTCAGGATCGGCAACGCCTTCGACCGGGTATCCATCCCGCTCATGGACTGCTTGGAGGAGCCGTCCCGTCTCCTCGAGGTCGTCAGTGCTGCGAAGCCGCACGCTTACCGGCATCAATCCTCCACAGGAACGTTGTAATCGAGACCGTTGAAATCCGCGCGCATCACGAAGTGAGTGACCTCGAAGGGGTGTCCGTGCTGATCGATACCTGTGTGCAGCACGTCGATGACCGGGACGCCATCCGGAATATCCAAACCGCTCGACTCTTCGGGCAAAGGCATCCGAGCCGAAATCTCCTCGCGGACGGAGATTCACGGCAAAGCTTGCCGTAGGGTCGGCCCTCGTCATGACCCAAGCATGCACCGACGATATGTCTGGGCAAACACACCGGGCCGCAGCCGTTTACGACCACCACGGCATCACTTTCCACCCCTGCACGCTGGACACGTTCTCCCACTACTTCGACGGGTTGACGCTGGAAGGGCCCGGAGTCGGCCCTCCGCACAGGTGGGCATCGACCACTTGCCTCACCCTGTCGAATTCGATCAGCGACGAGGACATCTCGTGTTGGGAGCAGTTGGCTGGAAAGCGTCGCTGCGTCGGTGAATTGCCACGCGCTTATCCGCATGCCTCGAACGGCTCTCGGAAGCCCGAGAGCGACGTCGGACCAGCGCAGACCGTCTCGAGCGGACCGTGACATCGTCAGGGACTGCTCCAGCGGTGGGCCGTGGCTGAAACCGTCTGTACAGGCGGAACTCACGCCGGTCAGTCCCGCAGTGGGGCTCGAATACCGTCGATGATCCGAGTCCAACCATCCGAGCCACCCCCATCGGCGATCGCCCGGTGGTAAAGCTCCTGTACGGCGCGGGGCAAGGCAGTGCCTATCCCCACGGTCTTGCTGGTCTCGTGAATATGGTCTGCGGTGGCACCCATCATTGTGACGTTGCTTCCTTCGCCGGGGTGGTCGCCGGCGTCGATGCGTGCCCCGAGGGCGCGGATCCCGTCGGGGGCGATCATGGCCGGGATCGCGTGAAACAGTGGCAGCACCTCGGGCAGAAACTCTGCTGCTGTGATCCCGGCCGAACCGACCAGTGCTGTGGCGTGGGCGAATCCGGCCAGCGTGGTGAGGAAGAGGTCGAGATTGGCTTGATACATCAGTTGGGCGCGTCCCGGATCACTGCCCAGGAACCGCGGTTCGCCGATGCGAGCCAGTATTGCCTCGTGCGTGACAAACGCTTCCTCGTCTCCGCTGTAGTAGACGTAGGAGTGGTCCGTTCCGAGCATGGGGGCGGGAACCATCACGCCGCCGGCGAGGAACGATGCTCCGTGCTTCTGGGCCCATAGTGCGGCTTCTCGTGTTGCGGTTGGCGTGTCGGAGCTGAGGTTGGCCAGAGTCCGCCCGGACAGTGATGCTGTCACCCCGTCCAGGATGTCGTACATCGCCTGATAGTGGGTCAGGCTCAGGACGATCAGCTCGCCGGCTTCCACTGCTGCACGCGGTGAGACGGCCAGTTGTGCACCGGTAGCGACGATCTCGTCGGCGCGGCTCGGTGTGCGGTTCCAGACGGTCACCGCGTGACCCGCATCCAGCAGGATCTTGGACATCGCCCGGCCCATCGGACCAAGGCCGATCACGGTGACAGGTACGCGGCTCATCGGACGCCACCGGCCGTCATCTCGGAGGCACGAAAGCTCTCGTAGAGTCGTGAGAACCCTTCGGAGCCATAGCCCGCAGCGATCTGCCGGCTGATCAGCGCCTGGACCGCGGCGAGGGTTGCCGAGTTCACGCCCTTCTGCTCTCCGGCACGCACGATGTGGGACAGGTCGGAGAAGTCGAGGCTCTGCTGACCGGAGACGGTGTAGTCGCCACCATCGATGACCTGCGCGAAGCCGGCGAAACCTCCGGTCATTGCGCTGATGAACGGTATTGCGCGGGAAGCGAAGTCGGTCGCGGTCATGCCTTCCGAGCCGACCATCGCAGCGCCGTGGAGGAAGCCCGCGAACATGTGGTACATCCCGGACAGCATGGCCAAGTCGATCAGCGAGGCCTTGCCCGCGTCCGGGCCATCGAATGTGCTTGTGGCCCAGGTGTCGAGGATCGAGCGGTACCGGTCGAAGGCGGCCCGCGAGCCGCTGTAGAACACCTGCGCCTCAGGTGATCCGATCATGGCGGGCACGGCCAGGATCGCACCGTCGACATAGTCGATCCCGTGCTCGGCAGCCCAGACTGCCATCTCGCGCGCTTCGTTCGGGGTGGTCGTGGTGAGGTTGACCAAGGTCTTGCCCGCCAGCTCGCTCACGACCGGGTCGAGGGTTCGGTGCACCGAGGGGTGTCGCAGCAAGCAGGCGACGATCAGCGGCTGTGCGATCACGGCGTCGGCGACGGTCGCGCGACTGTGTGCGCCACGGTCGACCAGATCCGCGTCACGACCAGGGGTCCGGTTCCATACGGTCACCGGGTGGCCGGAGTCGAGGAGCCGGCCGGCGAGGGCACTGCCCATCGCCCCCAGCCCGAGCATAGTGACGCCGGATCGAGTGTCTGGGGTTGTGATCGGTGAAGTCATAGGTCCATGCTGGACATCCACGCGGGTAGCGGGAAGTACCCACTATTAACTGCGGTACTTACCAAATTGTAAGTAAGGAGACGTCTCGATGGCGAAGAGCCCACGCTCCGGCCCCTATATCTGCGGAATCGACGCCGCACTCGATGTCGTCAGCGGCAAGTGGAAGGGACTCGTCCTGTGGGAGCTCCACGCCCACGGAACCCGTCGGTTCGCCGAACTCCGCCGAGCACTCCCGGGCGTCAGCGAAAAGATGCTCACCCAACACCTGCGCCAGATGGAGGAAGACGGTCTGATCCATCGCAAGGTCTATGCAGAAGTGCCGCCGAAGGTCGAATACACCCTCACCGACGCCGGCTCCTCCCTGAACGAGGCCCTTCGCCCACTCGGCGAGTGGGGACGCGCCCGAGTCAGCAGGGAATGCCTGGAGGTCACGACGCATCCGCGCTGACGAGCCCGGAAGCAGCAGTGACCACCACTCCCCGCCGAACGACCGTTCGCTACAAGACTTTCAGCGAGTTCCCGTCGAGACGATGAGCGTTTCAGCGGGCTTGGAGCCGACGCTGCGAACGCTGTGTGCGGCGTGAGACGGGAAATGCACAGCGTCACCCGCTTCCAGGCGGGTCGTCGTGGCGTCTACCGAGACTTCGATCGATCCGGCCAGAACGTAGAGCCACTCCTCGCCCTGATGTCGAGCCCGCGGCGCTTCGGCAGCGACCGGAATCGTCAGGTGGACCGCAGCCAAGCCCGGGTAATTGCCGCTCAACGGTGCAAGTACCCCATTGGCGGTGTCGTGTGAACTGCGCTCACCGGCCCGCACCAGGTGGAATTGGTCCACCCGGTTCTCGGCAACCAGTTCACTCAGGGTCACCCCGAACGCCCGGGCAAGCTCGATCAGCGTGCCCACGGACGGCTGCCGAGCGCCCGATTCGATCCTGGACAGTTGTGTGCTGGACAGTCCGACCTCGTTTCCGAGCATCGCCAGCGTCCAGCCACGGTCGCGGCGCAGCTGCGCCGCGCGACGGCCGATCCAACTGACGTCTTCCTGCTTATCGGGCACGGGGACACCTTATCGGTTACCGAGAATGAGCCCACCTCTGAGGCAATGGGAATTGCCTCCGAGGTCACATAGATGGGAGTCTCGTCGCTGTCGCCTCCGAGCGACGAACACGGCTATGCCACCGGTTTCCGACCGAACCGACTGGGATGAGGAACTGCGCGATGACCGATCGACCCACGGTGGATCCAGGATGTGCGGACGCACACCGCGACGACCGGTTCGCGCCACCACCGACAGTCGGTGCAGGTCTGGCGGTACTCGCCGTCGTACTCCTCGGACTAGACCTGAGACTGGTTTTCGGCAGTGCATCGGCGTTGATCTCCGAGATTCGCCGCGACTACGATCTCGGAGCCGCAAGCGTCGTCTTGCTGACCACCGGTCCGGTCGTGTGCCTCGGCCTGTTCGGCGCGCTGGCCGCCCGCACCGTCCGTCGATGGACTGTTCCCACGGTTCTCACCGGTTGCATGCTCGTCGTGACCGCGGGTACCGCACTGCGTGGCATCCCGGCGTGGTCGGCGCTCCTGCTCGGGACGTTGCTCGCGGGGATCGGCATCGCCGTGGCCAATGTGCTCGGGCCGGTACTGATCCGGTTGTTGTTCCCTCACCGAATAGGGATCATGACCGGCCTCCTGACCGCGCTGGTGAGTGCCAGTGCCGGAATCGCCTCCGGGGCAACGATTCCGCTGAAACTGCACGTGACCCACGGTTGGCACATCACACTGTCGATCTGGGCTGTTCCCGCTGCCGGCGCGGCAGCCGTGCTGGGTATTGCCGCCTCCCGGTTTCGCCGGTCCCGCAGCCGGTCCGAGGACACCATGCACCATGCACCGCATTGGCGCCCCGAGGTATTGCGCTCGCCCACCGCCTGGGCGATCACCGGATTCATGGGAATCCAATCACTGCTGGCGTACTCGATGATCGCCTGGCTGCCCACCATCTACCGCGACCGACATCTGAGCGCTGAACAGGCCGGGCTGCTTTTGACAGCATTGAGCCTCGCAAGCATCCTTACCGCGCTGCTCGGCCCCATGGTCGCCACCCGGTTGCAGAACCAGAGCATTCTCGCCTGCGCAATGGTCGCGCTCTCGGTCGCCGGCCTGCTCGGGGTGCTGTCGAACACCGGTGAGCCCCTGATCTGGGCGATCCTGTTGGGCTTGGGGCAGGGTGGACAACTGTCGCTCGCCCTCACGCTGGTCAACGTGCGAGCGGCATCGGCCCCGATCGCCACCAGCCTGTCGACAATGGCCCAATCCATCGGTTACCTGATCGCCGCCGCCGGCCCCATCCTGACCGGAGCCCTCCACAGCGCCACCGGGTCCTGGACCGCCGCGCTGGCAACACTGTTGGGCCTGATGGGCCCACTCGCCGTCTGCGGGTGGATTGCAGGCCTCAACACGGACGCGGGCACAGACCGGTTCAGGTCTTCGGCACAGGAGTGTTGTGACGGGCGGCCACCCACCAGCGGTTGTTCTCCTTGACCAGCACGTAGAGGGCGACCATCGCAGGATCGGTGTCGATCAGTTCCCCCTCCGCGGTGGTCGCGCGAGCGACCTTGTGGGCGATCGCGACATCCGCACGCAGGAAGCCGATGTCGGTCGTGTCATAGCGCACGTACTCGTCCTTCAGGAATCCCTCGAGACCTCGCGTCGCCGCGGCGAGTAGCGAGTCGTATCCGGTGATCACCGTGCCCACTGCATTGCCCGCTGACGCGTTCGCGGTGAATCCGCTGACCATCAGGGCCGCATCGTTGCGGTTGTAGCCGGCCTCGACATCGGCTATCAACTGTTCGATCGCGGCGATGTCGGCGGCGTGATCGGTGGTGGTGTCTGCGACGACCGGTCGCCCGGATGTTGTTGCGGTCATGGTCACAGCCTGCAACCTGAACAACACTCGAGGTCAAGTTCCGGATCCCAGGCAACCGCTCGCTCGTGATCCCCCGCTCGCCGAGGCCTCGACTCGGGATGCGTCCGTCGGAATCATTCACCTGCTCCGATAGCCCCGAGCTTCCGCAGTAGCATCGCAATCACCAGCGCCAGCACAAGATTCACACCGTTGGCCCAAGCCAGCGCCGTGACCGGCGAATGACTTTCCGCGCACGCGTAGTACACCGCACCGATGACCGCCACACCGACCGCTCCCCCGATCTGTTGCCCGGTCGCCAGCACCCCGGAGGCCATTCCGGCGTCGTCCGCCGCGACCCGGGACAGAACCGCATGCAGCAGCGACGGGACCAGCAGGCCACTACCGACGCCGACGACGGTCAGCGGCGCGGCCAGTGCCCATCCGCTGGTCCGGTCGCCGAACATCGCGACCTCGGCGATGATGCCGGCGTATCCGAAGCCGCCCAGCAGCGCGCCGGCGAGCAATATCGCGTCCGTCGCGGATCGCAGGCGGCCCGCCACGATACTCGTGGCGAAGAATGCAGCACCGAACGGCAGATAGACAGTCGCGGTACCCAGAGCAGTCATACCCAGGCCCTGCTGCGTCGTCACCGACAACACGAGGAAGAACGAATTGATGCCCGAATAGGCGAGCAGAATCAACGCCATCCCGATAGCGAAGGGGCGCACAGCGAACAAACTGATGCGGACGAGCGGATCACTGCCGCGACGAACCATCGCGCGCTCGAACCGGGCAAAGACCGCCATCCCTGCTATTCCCGCCGCCATGCTGATCCACGTCACCAACGGCCACCCCGACTGCCGGCCCTGGATCAGCGGCACCACCAGCAGGCACAGCGATGTCGCGAGTATCGCAGCGCCGACCGGATCCACTCCCCGGGCCTCGGCGGCGCGGGTGCGTGGCACGAAGGCGACAGCGGCAGCGACAGCGAGGACGCCGACGGGGACGTTGATCCAGAAGATCGAGCGCCAAGAGCTGTCGAAAAGGTTCGCCTGCACCAGCACTCCGCCGATCAGTTGGCCGGCGACTCCAGACAGGCCGATCACCGCACCCAGGGCACCGAACGCCTTCGCCCGACTTTCCGGCGGCACGACGACAGTGATGGTCGCCAGCACCTGCGGGAACAGTGCCGCCGCACCCAGCCCCTGAACGAAGCGGGCGACGATCAGCGACACCGGGGCCGGTGCGAGTGCACAGGCCGCCGACGACGCTGTGAACACCAGCAGGCCCGCCAGGAACAAGGTCTTACGCCCGACGAGATCCCCCAGCCGCGCACAAGTGATCAACGCGGCCGCGTAGGCGAGCTGATACGCGGCGAACACCAACTGCACTTCGGCATCGGAGGCGGCCAGGTCCTGCTGGATCGCCGGGGCAGCGACGAGCACGATGAAGGTATCGAGCACGGCCATGAAAACCCCGACCAGCAGTACGGTTACCGCTGCCCACGGATGCTGCGTCCGGGCCGGCGCGAATACCGGCTCGGCGATCTCTGTTCGATTCATAATGCGCAGTCTTGCGAGCAGGACCCAGCACATGGGAGCAACTGTTTATGCTGGTATCGCAACTACCACCCACCGAACGTTGTCCGAGAAGCAGATGTCGATGTTGGTACCGTCCCGCCGCCGCGCTCTCGGCGACTTCCTTCGATCCCGCCGGAACCGCCTCACCCCGGCGCAGGTCGGAATCGCACCGGGAGGCAGACGCCGGGCGCCCGGATTGCGGCGGGAGGAGATCGCGCAACTCGCCGGAGTGAGCGTCACCTGGTACACCTGGCTCGAACAGGGGCGAGATATCACGGCGAGCCATCAGGTTCTGGAGAGCCTGGCGCGCGAATTGCAGCTGAGCGCGGCCGAACGCCGGCACCTGTTCTCCCTCGCCGGGACGAGCGCCGACGCCCCGTCCGGCCACCAGGGGCCGCCGACGCCCGCATTACATGCCATGATCGAATCGCTGGACCCGAA
This sequence comes from Nocardia vermiculata NBRC 100427, assembly GCF_001613265.1. Lineage (GTDB taxonomy): Bacteria > Actinomycetota > Actinomycetes > Mycobacteriales > Mycobacteriaceae > Nocardia > Nocardia vermiculata. The sequence goes on along the minus strand of NZ_BDCA01000013.1, from coordinate 59,501 downwards.
CCCGGCCTACCTCCTCGACGCCGAGTGGAACCTGGTGGCGTGGAACCGCGCCGAAGCCGGATTGATCGGTGATCCCGCGAAATATCCGGTGCCGGAACGCAACCTGTTACGCTTGGTCTTCACCGAGCCTCGTATGCGCACACTGCTGCGCGACTGGTCCGGTCAGGCCCGCAACCTGCTCGCGCAATACCGCGCCGATATCGCCACCCGCATCGGCGATCCGGTAGTGGCCGAATTCGTCGCCGCGCTGCGCCGCGACAGCACCGACTTCACGATGTGGTGGGAGGACCAGCCGGTCGCCGAATTCACCTCCAACCGGCGGGTTTTCGATCACCCCGAGGTCGGCGAACTGACCTTCGACTACGTGAAACTGGCCGCGATGGACCAGCGCGGGCACAAACTGTTCGTCTGCATGCCGGCCGACGCCGCCACGGCGGCGAAACTACCCACACTGGTATCGAACTGCTGAACGGGCCTACCCTGCCGGCCGGTTCCGCCCCGGCGATCCCAGGCGACCGCCGAACCCGGAATGGCCGGCCCCCGGTATGCCTGCCACCACGCCGAGCCACGCACCGGTGGAACCACCTCGCACCGTCGATGCCGAGACATCGCCCCACGCCGGAATCACCCCCAAGGCGGTATTCGTCCCGAACGGGAGGGCGTCAGCCTCACACTGTCGGGCGGAGGTTACCGGCGCATGTGCGAGCGAGGTCCGCGACGAACTCGACCAGGCGGTCCCCGGCCGTGGCCAGGGGGCCGTCGTTGACGATCTCGAGGTCCGCATCGAAATCCGGGACCGGATCCGGGCGTACCACCCTGGCTTCCACCGCCTGCTGCTGTTCGCGGCCGCGCCGGGCCAGCCGCTCGCGGCGGATCGACTCGGACGCACTCACCCGCACCACGTCGGACCGGGTAAACCGTTGTGCCAGTTGGGGAAGTACGCTTCGTGACACGTTGACCACGGCGACCTTCCCGGACCCGACCTGCTCGACAACCTCCGCGAGGACCCCGTACCGGAGCCCGTGCGCATTCCACGCGAGGGCGAACTCCCCCAGGGAATCGAGTTCGGCGAACCGTGCCGGCGTCACCGACAGATTGTCCTCGTCGGGACCTGCGGGGCGGGTGATGACCCGTTGTGGGAAGACGATGCGGGGGTCGGCGGCGAATCGTTCGCGGGCGAACCCGATCACCGAGTCCTTGCCAGCACCACTGGGCCCGACGACCGCTACCAGCGTGCCGCTCATGCGACGCGCCGTCCCTCGCGCCACACGCCGCGAACGACCGGCATCCGCTGCACGGCACCGGATTCCTCGCTGGTGCCGGTCGCGTGCATCCGGACCCGGACCAGATCGGCGCGCTTGCCCGGGGCGATGACACCACGGTCGTCGAGTCCGACGGCACGTGCCGGGTTCGAGGCGACCAGGGCGATGCCTTCGGGCAGGGTGAGCTGTGCGCGGTCGACGAGGCCGAACACGGCCTGCAGGGGGCTGGCGGGAACGTAATCGCTGGACAGGATGTCGAGCACGCCGTCCGCCAGCAGGTCGGCGGCGGCGACATTGCCCGAATGTGAGCCGCCTCGAACGATATTCGGCGCACCCATGACCACGAGCTGGCCCGCGTCGCGAGCGCAGCGGGCGGCTTCCCGGGTGGTCGGGAATTCGGAGATCCGAACCCCTAGGGCCGACGACTCGTCGACGTGTTCGGAGGTGGCGTCGTCGTGCGCTGCGAGGGTCAGGCCCTTTTCCTTTGCCCGCTTGGACAATTCGATCCGATTGGCGTCGGAGTACAGCGCGGAGTGGGAGTGCAGCTCGGCCACATGGGTGTCGAAATCCTCGGGCGCGAGGCGCTGCTTGCCGACCATGTACGTGCGGTAGGCCTCGACGTCCGCGTACTGCCGCTGGCCCGGCGTGTGGTCCATCAACGACACCAGCCGGAGCCGGTCGTGTGCGCCCAATGTTTCGAAGACGTCCACGACGTCGGCGGTCGACACCTCACAGCGGAGGTGGATGAAATGGTCGGCGCGCAGCATTCCCTCCGACTGGGCGGTGCCCACCGCGTCCACCAGGATCTCGGCGACCCGGCTGATCGCCGTGTCCCCGGGGCCGTTGCCGATGCGCATGGCATCGAGGACGGTGGTCACCCCCGACGCCGCCATCTGGGCGTCGTGCGCGACGACCGCCGGTACCGGCGCCCAATATCGCTGTGGCCGGGGCTGATAGTGCGTTTCGATCTGGTCGGTGTGCAGTTCGACGGCGCCCGGGATCAGGAAGTCGCCGTCCAGATCGGTACCCGGTCCACCGGGTGTGGTGGTGCCCGTCGCGGAGATATCGGCGATCACCCCGTCGCGGACGTGGACCGAGCCGTGGACGATCTCGTCGGCGAGCACGATCCGGGCATTGTGGAATGTGTTCTCAGCAGTGGTCATCGATGCTTCTCACAGGGTCGGCGTCGCGATGGTGGACCGCAACGGCTGGACGTGCAGTGGGTGGAAATCGGCTCCCGGTTCCGGTTCGGCGCAGACGGTCAGTGCGGTGATCGCCACATCGGCACCGGTGACGGCGGCGAAATGCGCGGCGATCGCGGAATCCACTTCGGGGATTCGGGTGCCGCGCAGCGCATTCGTCAGGGTCAGGTGAACCGCGAATTCCGCCATGACGTAGGGGTAACCCCACCGGTCGAGCAGGCCGGCTTGCGTCGCGGACAACAGTTCCGGGCGGCGTCGGGTGCGCTCGGCCGCGGTCATCGGTGCCCGCAAGTGGTCCAGCTCGCGCACCGTGGCGGCGGCGAGGGCGTCGACGCCGTCTGTCCGCCCGTGGGGCACGAGGGCGCGAAACTCGCCGAGGGCGGCCGGGCGCAGATCCCGCAGGGTGACCGGATCGTGGGTGCGGGCGAACGCCGCCACCGCGTCGATCACCGTCTCCTGCGTGATTCCGGATGCCGGACGGAACGGCGCCTTCAGCGTCGCGTGGAATCCGTAGCGGCGCGGCTCGGTGGTGATATCCCGCATATCGGCGCGGGCGAACCAGGATGCTGCGGTATCGCGCAGTGCGGTGGCGGAATTCGCACTGTTGTCGCCGATGCCGGGGACGGCGTATACGGCGTACCTCATGAGGCGATCGCCGCCGGTGCGCCGTGTTCGGCACCGGATGCTTCGGGTGCGAAACGCCGCACGTCGACGATCTCGTCGGCCAACCGGTCGCGGACTTCGGTGTCGTGGAAGATCGCGAGCATCCCGACGCCCCGCGCGAGCCGCTCCCGGATCAATTCGATGACCACCGCGCGATTGCGGGCATCGAGAGAGGCGGTCGGCTCGTCCAGGAGCAACAGCGGATGTTCGGCGATGAGACCGCGGGCGATGTTGACTCGTTGCTGCTCCCCACCGGAGAAGGTGGCGGGCGGCAGCTGCCACAGCCGGGTGGGAATCGAGAGCCGTTCCAGGAGTTCACCTGCCGCGGCCCGGGCCCGGTCCCGCTCGGTGCCGCGTTCGATCAGCGGTTCTGCGACGACGTCGACGGCCGCTACCCGGGGAACGGCCCGCAGGAATTGGCTGACATAACTCATGGTGTGACGGCGTGCGGACAGGATCTGGCGCGGTTCGGCGGTGACCAGATCCAGCACGCCGCCCCGGTGCGGCAGCAGGATCCGGCCGTGTGCCGCGTAACTGCCGTAGACCATTTTCAGGATGGTGCTCTTGCCGGCGCCGGAGTCGCCGCCGAGCACGACGCACCGTCCGCGGGGTACGTCGATATCGACGCCCCGCACGACCGGAAGATGCTGGCCGCCTTGCAGATGGAGGGTAAAGGTCTTGTGCACTCCGATGATCGAGAGTGCGAGATTGCTGTCGATCATGTGTTGGTCCGTTCAGCCCTGCAGAATCGAGGAAACGAGTAGTTGGGTGTACGGGCTCTGGGGGTCGTCGAGGACGCGGTCGGTGAGCCCGTGCTCGATGATCCGGCCGTCCTTCATCACCAGGGTGCGGTGCGAGATCAGGCGTGCAACAGCGAGGTCGTGGGTGACGACGACCGCCGCCAATCCCAGGTCGGCCACCAGCGACCGGATCAGATCGAGCAGCCGCGCCTGGACCGACACGTCGAGGCCGCTGGTGGGTTCGTCCATGAACACCAGACGCGGATCGAAGACGAGGTTGCGGGCGATCTGCACGCGCTGACGCATGCCGCCGGAGAAGGTCACCGGTGCTTCGTCCATCCGTGCTGCCGGAATCTCCACCCGCTCGAGCCATTGCGCGGCGCGCGTGCGGATCCGCCCGTAGTGGCGCCACCCGTTGGCCATCAGCGGTTCGCCGACATTGCCGCCGGCGCTGACATGCATGCGCAGGCCGTCGGCGGCGTCCTGGTGGACGAATCCCCATTCGGTGCGCCGCAGCCGGCGGATCTCGCGTTCGGAAAGCTCGGACAGATCCTGCAGGACGTCGCCGTAGCGGTAACGCACACTGCCCACGTCGGTGGACAGCCGCTGCGCCAGCATGCGCAGCAGGGTGGATTTTCCCGACCCCGACTCACCGACCACGGCGAGCACTTCCCCCGGCCACAGGTCGAAACTCACCCCGTGGCAACCGAATGCGTTCCCGTAACGATGGCCGGCGTCGGTGACGCTGAGCAGCGGCATCTCGGCATTCATTGCTCTACCTCCGTTTCCTGCTGCATGGCAGCGGTTTTCGCGGTGGTGACACGTTCACAGTGGTCGGTGTCCGAACACACGTACACAGCGGTGCCGTGGTCGTCGAGGATCACCTCGTCGAGGTACACATCCCGCGACCCGCACAGCGCGCAGGGTGCGTCGAAGTGTTGCGGTTCGAAGGGGTAGTCCTCGAATCCGAGGCTTTCCACATCCGTGTACGGCGGAATCGCGTAGATGCGTTTCTCCCGTCCGGCGCCGAAGAGTTGCAGTGCCGGGCTCTGGTGCATCTTCGGGTTGTCGAAGCTGGGAATGGGCGACGGCGCGGTCACATAGCGGCCGTCGACCAGCACCGGGTAGTCGTAGGTCCTCGCGATCCGGCCGTAACGGGCGATGTCCTCGTAGAGCCGGACGAACATCAGGCCGTACTCCTGCAGGGCATGCAGGCGGCGAGTTTCGGTCTCGCGCGGCTCGATCCGGAACAGCGGTTCGGGCATCGGAACCTGATAGACGATGATCTGTCCCGCGGTCAGCGGCGTTTCCGGAATCCGGTGGCGGGTCTGGATGACGGTCGCCTCGTCGGTGCGGGTCGTGGTACGCACGCCCGCCACCTTCTCGAAGAACTGCCGGATCGACACGGCGTTGGTCGTGTCGTCGGCACCCTGATCGATCACCTTCAGGGTGTCGTCCGAACCGATGACCGAGGCCGTGACCTGCACTCCCCCGGTGCCCCAGCCACGCGGCATCGGCACCTCCCGGGAGGCGAAGGGCACCTGGAACCCGGGGATCGCGAGGGCCTTCAGCAGGGACCGGCGCACCACGCGTTTGGTGTGTTCGTCCAGATATCCCACGTTGTAGGTGATTGCCGGCGCGCTCATGCCCCAACCTCCATGTCGTTGCCGGTGTGTTCGGACGTCGGCAGGTGGTCGGCACTCGCGGCCGGATCGTCGAATTCGTGGCGCAGACCGCGCAGCATCATGAGCTCGGCCTGGAAGTCGACATAGTGCGGCAGCTTGAGATGTTCGACGAACCCCGTTGCCAGCACGTTGTCGGCGTGGCTGATCACGAACTCCTCGTCCTGCGCCGGGGAGACGGCCCGTTCGGCGAACTCGTCGGCGCGCAATGCGCGGTCGACCAGGGCCATCGACATCGCCTTGCGTTCCGAGCGGCCGAAGACCAGACCGTAGCCTCGGGTGAACTGCGGCTCCCGGCCGCCACCACCGACGAACTGGTTGATCATCTGACATTCGGTGAGTTCGATCCGTCCGATCGGCACCGGGTGCCCGATCTCCGGCGCATCGAATTCCACCTCGACCTCGCCGACCCTGATCTCGCCCGCGAAGGGATGAGTGTTGCCGTAGCCGCGCTGGGTCGAATACCCCAGTGCGAGCAGGAATCCCTCATCGCCGCGGGAGAGCGCTTGCAGACGTTCGGCACGTGTCATCGGGAAGACGGTCGGTTCCCGGGTGAGGTCGCCCGGATCGGGATCACCGTCGTCCGCATCGCCGTCCGGTTCGATCAGGGCGGAGGCGCCCAGCACGTCGGTGACGCGCGGCATCGGTTCCGACGGGGCGGCGTCGTCGCCGTCCGGCGGCACCGGCTGCGGTGCACTGCCGGACAGCAGGCGGTGGGTGTAGTCGAAGGTGGCACCCAGCCGCTGTCCACCGGGAATGTCCTTGAACGCGGCCGAAATACGGCGATCGGCGGCCGGCAGGGCACTGGTGTCCAGCGCCTCGCTGGTGCCGAAACGGGGCAGCGTCGTGCGATAGGAACGCAGCAGGGTGATCGCCTCGAGTACGTCACCCTGTGCCTGCAACACCGCCATCGCGGCCAGATCCGGGTCGTACAGCGATCCCTCGGTCATGACCCGCGCGATCAGCACCCCCAACTGGTCGCGCACCTGATCGTGCCGGATTCGCGGTGTGTCGGCGGGTCCGCGACCACGAGCGGCGAGCAACCGGTGGGCATTGGCGATCGCCTTCTCCCCACCTTTCACGGCGACGTACATCAGAGGCCCCTTCCTGCGTCGACGAGCGAGGTCAGCTCGGTGGTGCGCGGCAGTGCGAACACGGTGTCGCGAGCGGCGAAGATCAGGTCGATCCCGCACGGCAGAGCCGACCTTCGTCCACGCCATTCCTCGACGAATTCCGCCGGCACGTCCCGCGCGTTCCAGCGCGCGGTGCCGTCGATGCCGGGCCCGCTCACCAGGATCGGAGTTTCCCGGCCGTCGGCGGCACCCGCGGCCGTATCGACGATGACCGTTGCCGAGGTGTGCGGTTCGATATCGGTGCCCTGATTCAACGCACCGAGCGCCGGGGCTGCCGCGAGTGAGGAGACGACGGCGAAGGCCGCCTGGTCCGGCGTGTCGACGATGGCGGCGCCGGTGTGAAACCGAATCCACTGCGCCAGAGCTGTTTCCGAACCGAGCGTGGCATCCAGCCAAATCGGTGTGTACTCATCGCAGAGGGTGAGCACGATCGCGGCCGCACCGGACCCCAGACCGCCGGGCGCGGTGAGATCCACGTCGACGGGGAAGGTGGTTGTCGGCCGGGCCATGGCCTCGAGCACGCTCCGGAAGACTCGCTGCGCGTCGTCGACCGGTGCGCCGAAACCCGGAACGGTCGAAGCGTTCGACGGAACGGTCATTCGTCCTCCTCCTCGTCGCCACCCGAGTTCTCCCGAGCAGCGGTGAAGAATTCCACGACGGTGCTGCGCGCCTGCGCATCTCGCACCTCGTCGGCCTGAGCCCGGCGGTTCTCCAACGGTGTGATCACTGCCCGTAGGACGTCTTCGCGCATCGGCGACAGCAGCATCGCCTCGAAGATCGCCGCGAGTTCGGCATGTTCGGGGTCGTTCCCGAGGACGTAGGCCGTGCCCGTGAATTCGCCCTCGGCACAACGGATGACGACGGTTGCGCGCGATACCGACGCTTCGCCGAGGTTGAAACGCGCGCCCCGCCCGCCGATCCGCCCCTGCACCATGACCAGTCCGGCCTCCGGTGCGCGGGCGTGTTCGACGGCCGGCGGGTCCGGCCAGGCGCGCCACAGTTCGGCGAGTTCGGCATGATCTGCCTGCGAGAGCACGCGCGCCGACCTGCGCCGCTGCTCCGCATCGATCTGTGTGGTGTTCATGGTTTTCACCGTCCTCTCCTGGTGTGCACCGATCCCGTCGTGGTGGTTGACGCCCGATGAAGCTGTAGGTAAACGCCCGGTTACCTGTCGAACAGCTGAAAGCGCGGACCTGTTCACGACACGGCGCGCCGGATCCACGCCGAGATCGCCTCCAGCGCGAGGATCACCACGAGGATCATCGCCACGATGAAGGTGACGGTCTGAAACTGCAGTACCCGGTTGGCGTTCAGCAGGTAGTAGCCGATACCACCGGCGCCGACGATGCCCAGCAGTGTCGCTGCCCGGATGTTCACGTCGAGTTGATAGAGCACGTGCGCCACCAGGGCGGGCAGGGCCTGCCGGAACGTCGCGGCGGCATAGACCTGTAGCCGGGTGGATCCGTTCGCGCGCAGGGCATCCTGCACCCGTACGTCGGTCTCCTCGAGTGAGTCGGCGACCAGTTTCCCGAGCAGACCGACCGAACCGACCGCCAGTGCCAGCGCGCCCGGTACCGGACCGAGTCCCATCATCACGATGAGCACGATGGCGAGAATCAGCTCCGGGGTGGCGCGGGTGACGACGATCAGCGACCGGAAGCAGGTCGCGACGCGCGCACCGGGTGCGACATTGCGGGCCGCGAGGGATCCGATCGGCACCGCGAGCACGACCCCGATCAGTGTCGCGGCCAGGCCGATCTGCACGGTGACGAGCATGCCGTCGCGCAGCGTCTCCCATTCGCCGGCGGCGCTCGGCGGCCAGAACAGTGGGGCGGTGTCGCCGATGTTGCCCAGCCCCGCGGCGAAACGTGCCGGGTCGATCTCGGCTCCGAAGAAGGCGAGCGCCAGGACAACCGCGGTGAGCGTGACCACGACGGTGCGTCGAACACGTTCCCCGTCGTAGGGGGCCGACACTCGAATCTTCCCGCTCCGCAGGCGTTCCGGCTCGTGTGCCGCGGCGGGATGGCGCACCCGGCTGTCGGCGAGCCGGTCGATGATCCCCCACGATCCGCGCCGATGCCCTTCGCTGCGACCGAGCAGGGCGGTGCGCGCGGCGGAGGAGATCAACTCGACCACCATGCAGAGGACCAGGACGATCAGGGCCAGCGCCATGCCACGCTGATAGTCCATCGTCGTGAGCGCGTCCGCCATGGCCATACCCAGGCCGCCGACCCCCACGAAGCCCAGCACCACCGATCCCCGGAGGTTGATGTCGAATCGGTGCAGCGCGGTCCCGACGATCTGCGGCAACAGCAACGGCAGGATGCCGGCGACGATCTGCTGGCGCCGGCTCGCGCCCGCGGTGCGCAACGCCTCCATCGGCCCGTGATCCAGCTGTTCGATCGCATCGGCGTACAACTTGCCGACCATCCCGATCGAATGCAGTCCCATGGCCAGGATTCCGGGCAATGCCCCGAGCCCGAACAGACGGAAGAAGATGACCGCCAGCACGAGATCGGGTACGGCACGCATCAGCACCACGAAGGTGCGGGCCGTCCACGCGCTGCCGCGGCGGCGCGAGGTGGTGGACGCGACCGCGATAGCGAGGGGTAGTCCGAGAGCCACCGACAACACGGTCGCGAGGGTGACGATGGACAGCGTCTGCCCGGTCAGCGACAGCAGTTCACCGACCGGCGGGAAGTCCAGCGGGAACATCCGCGACACGAACGAGGCCGCGTTGTCCACGCCCTCGGCGAGGGTGGTGAAGGAGATGCCGAGTTCGGTGCACGACCAGATTCCGCCGACCAGAAGTGCTGCGAGCGCCGCGTACGCACCGACGGTGGTGGTGCGAGGTCGTGGCCGGCGCGGGACGGACGGCGCCGTCGGCTCGACGAGAAGAACCGAGTTCACGACGGGCTCAGGCACTACGGCCGAGGACGTTGCGGGCGGCGGCGGGCCGGTGATAGATCGGGAGGACCTGGTCACGAGACAGTGCGGCCACGGGCCGGTTCAGCACGACCTGCCCGTCTCGCAGCCCGGTGATGTGATCGCCGTACTCGAGCGCGAACTCGACCTGGTGCAGACTGCAGATCACGGTCAATCCGAGATCACCCGAGATCTCGCGAAGCAGTTCCATGATGCCGACGGCCGAGACCGGGTCCAGCGAGGCGACCGGCTCGTCGGCCAACAACACCACCGGGTCCTGGATCAGCGCTCGCGCGATGGCAACGCGCTGCTGCTGGCCACCGGAGAGCGTGTCGGCCCGCTGAAACGCCTTGTCGGCCAGTCCGACCCGGGCCAGGTGCGCCATGGCGGCCTCCTTCGTCCCGCGCGGATAGCCGACCAGCCCCAGGCGCGGTCCACGCAACGCCCCCAGCCGCCCGGAACACACGTTCTCCAGCACGGACATGGGTCCGACCAGATGAAAATGCTGGAAGATCATCCCGACCCGAGAGCGCAGCCGGCGTAGCTGTTTCGGTTTCGCCGAGTGCACCGGGACGCCCAGAGTGTGGATCTGTCCGCGGGTGGGCAGTTGCAGACCGTTGATCGAGCGCAGCAACGTCGATTTCCCCGACCCGGAAAGCCCGAGGAGCGCGGTGATTTTTCCGGCGGTGAAATCGACCGTGACATCGTCGAGGGCGGTGATCCGGCCGAAGGTTCTGCTCACCGCCTGCAGGCGCACGACCTGTCCTTCCGGTGTCGCGGTCGGATGCTCGGCTTTCGACGGGCGAGGGAAGTCGACGGTGGTCATGCTGGTCCTGCTTTCTGGTGCGGCGCGGGTGGTCCGGCGGGTTCGTGGTGGGCGTCGTCAGGCGACGCAGGACTTCGACTCGGTGACCGCACAGACTTTCCGGATGCCGTCGTACTTCGCATCGTCGACCGGGACGAATCCGTATTTCACGTCCTCGGGGAGTGTGCAATCGGCCTCGTCGGAACAGATCCCGAGTTTCACCAGGCCCGGACGGTTGACGTCCTGCTGGAATACCCGAGTGATCTTGTCCTGCAGCTCCTGCGGAAGTTTGGTGCTGACCACCGTGGGCGATTTGGGGATGTCCTCGGACTTCCAGATCACGCGGAGCGCGCCCTCGGCGAGTTGTCCCGACTTCGGCAGTTGTTCGTCGACCATCGTGTCGAAGGCGAATCCGGCGTCGCACTGCCCGCCCGCCACTGCGAGCGCCGACGCGTCGTGCCCTCCGGCGAAGATCGGTGTGACTCCCTTCTCCGGGTCGATACCGGCCTGCATCAGGCCCGCCGACGGGAACAGGTAACCGGAGGTCGATGTCGGATCGACGAAACAGATCTTCTTGCCGGCCATATCCGCGAGCGAGTTGATACCGCTACCGGGTTTGGTGATCGCATACGAGCGGTAGGTGGGCGAGGCGTCGGGGGCATCGGCGGGGACACCGACCGGGGCGACACCCGCTTTACCGTCGGCGGCAACCACGTACGAGAACGGCCCCAGGGAGGCGATGTCGACCTGGCCGGCACGCAATGCCTCGATGACGGCGGCGTAGCTGGTGGCCTCCTGCAACTTCACCTTCACGCCCAGCTGCTTTTCCAGCGCGGAGATGATGTCGGCGTTCTGCGTCGCGATGCTCGTCGAGTCCTCCTGTGGGATCTGCGCGAAGGTCAATGTCTCGGTGTCGGCCGCGCTGCCCCCGCAGCCCGCGGCCGCGGCGGTCAGGCCGAGGATTGCGAATGCGGTGAGTACGCCTCGCGGAATTCGTCGAGCAAACATGAATCATCCGTCCTGGGAAGTCGGAGCGCCGGTGCGGCGCAGCAGATACCGGCTCCACGGTCACGGCCGATATCGGCGGAGCACCAACGGTGCCGCTAATCTCCGCGAGAGTTGTTGTGAACACTGTCGGAAGTTGCGCAACAAGTTCCCCGATCGACGGTCGCATTCTCGTATTCGACCGAAATGGTGACGCGATCCTGTCGCATCCAACCGTGACTGAACATCAGCGGCTCCCCCGTATCGCCGTCGTCGACGTAGGATTCCATTCGCCAGGCCGGCACCGGATTGTCGATCGGCAGGTGCTCGAGCATGGCCGTCGGTGTCAGGTCGGGGACCACCCTGGTCCAGCGGCGGACCGGAGCCGCGCCGCCGGCCCGCAGCAGCTCCGTCAGCGATTCGTAGGCGCGCAGCCGCACATCGCCTTCCGGCAGGACTTTCGGCGACACCCACACATCGCTGTAGTTGACCAGCTCGTCGTCGAGATAACCCAGTCGGATCAACCGCAGATTGTGGGTTCCCACCACCGGCGCCATCCGGTGCGCGACATCGGCGGGGACCGGCTGGGTGGAGGCATCGAGCACGAACGTCCGCATCACACCGCCCACCCGGGCGAAGGTCTCGTGCAAAGACGGCGCGACCCGCGACGACAGCACATAGTCGAATCTGCCGTTGACGAAGGTCCCCGAACCCTTCACGCGGCGGACGATGAATTGGGCCTCGAGTTGCCCCAACGCTTTCCGAACCGCATGACGGGTCGCACCGAACCGAGCCATTAGCTCGGATTCACTCGGTAATTTCGTATCGGCCTCGAGCCTCGGAATCTCACTTTCGAGTGCCTCGACAATTGTCCGAGTATGGTCCTCCATGAGATCGAAACGCTAGGCCGTCACAATGAACGGCTCGCGGCAGCGCCCTGGATTTCACGTTAACCCGGAGCAACACCCACCGCCGCCCGCAGGCGCACATCGAACCAGGCGCATACCGCGACGGACGATTCCCCCCGTTTCTTCGGTCAGGAACCGTCCTGCAGCGCCTCGAGCACTCGATCCGCCAGTTCGGGTCGGCAGATGAGCAGATCGGGGAGATAAGGGTCGGGGCGGTTGTAGACCAGCGGTGAGCCGTCGAGGCGCGAGGTGTGCAGTCCGGCTGCGGCGGCAACCGCGACGGGTGCGCAGGAATCCCATTCGTACTGGCCGCCGGAGTGGGCGTAGATATCGGCCTCGCCGCGAACCACTGCCATGGCCTTGGCGCCTGCGGATCCCATGGGGACCGCTTCGGCACCGAGGGTGCGGACCAGGTGGTCGACACAGGCGGGCGGGCGGCTGCGGGAGACCGCGATGCGGATCGGCCGGTCGGTGGCGGGCGGAAGGAGGGGAGGAGTCCCCGTCCCGAGCACCAGCCCGGGGACCGGCAGCGCGACCGCCCCGATCTCGGCCCGCCCGTCCACGGCCAGGGCCACGTGCACCGCCCAGTCGGGGCGCGGGGGCTGACCGTATTCGCGGGTGCCGTCGAGCGGGTCGATGATCCAGACCCGGCTGCGGGACAGACGTACCGGATTGTCGGTGCTCTCCTCCGACAGCACCGCATCGTCGGGTCGCAGTTCGGCCAGGCGGGTGAGCAGCAGTTCGTTGGAGCGCTTGTCCCCAACCGCGCCACCTTGGTCACGAATCTCGAGCAGCAGCTCGCCGGCTTCCCGGGCGAGCTCGGCGGCCACCGCGTGGTCGTCCATCTTCGGTCTCACTCTCCCGCCGGACGGCGACCGGGCCGACCGCGCGCACATTCACACCGGCCGCGGTGGCCGGCGTCCATAGTGTCCCGACTGTTCGGCGGGACCTATGCAGTGTGCCAGCCATCGTGACCGCTGCGGCGTACGCCCGCGGGGCAGGTCCCGTTCAGCGGGTGAGCGAGGGGCCGATCAGCAGGCGGGGGACGTGCCGCCCTGCAGCTTCAACAGCGAGCAGAACGTGGAGGCGGCGACCTTCCACTGTCCGTTCTCCTGCACGGCTTGCCCGGACTGGTCCGGCAGCACCGGATTGCCGTTCATCAGCAGCGTGTAGGTGACATCGGCGTGAGTCGGGTCGACGGTGGCGACCTTCGACACGGTCGCGGAGGTGCCCTGCGCCTGGGGGTTGTTCGCCTGCGCCGCCAGCACGGGGCCGAACACATCGCCCTTCTCGACCGCGGCGGAGCGCTGATCGGCCGGCGTCTTCGCGTCGAAGAACAGCACGAAGGCGTCGGTGACGGCCGTGGTGGTCTCCGGATCCGCGGCGGCCGCCGACGACCCCGACGCCTCGGCAGCGGTGGTCGCTGCCGCGGTGGCACTGGTGGTGGCCGTGCTGTTGTCGGAGCTGTCGTTGCTGCAGCCGGTGAGGGCGGCGACGGCGAGCACCGCGATACCGCACAGACCGACCGCGCCGCGAATCAACGTGTTGCGCATGGGGGCTTCCTTCATTCGATTTTCTCTTTCATATCGTCCAGATTCACCAGGATCGGGAACCCGTTGACGCTCAGCGCATTACCGTGCCCGGTCTGATGCACGTCGAACACCGATTGGACAGCCGCGTAGAAGCCCTGGACATCGAGGGTCTGGTTCACCGCACGTTTGGCCTGACGTAGTCCGAAGGACGGCATGGACGCGATCCTCTCGGCCAGCGCCCGGGACCGGGCGTCGAGCTCGTCGCGCGGGACGACGGCGTTGACCATACCGACCTGTTCGGCCTCGCGGGCGGTAATCGGACGACCTGTGAAAAGGATTTCTTTCGCTTTCCTGGGGCCCAGTTCCCAGGTGTGGCCGTGGTATTCGACACCACCGATCCCCATCATCACCACCGGATCGGAGAACTGGGCGTCCTCGGCGGCGACGATCAGATCACACGGCCAGCACAGCAGCAGACCACCCGCGATACAGCGCCCCTGCACCGCGGCGATCGACGGTTTCGGCGTATTGCGCCAGCGCAGCGAATACTCCAGATAGCGCCGAGCCTCGTTGCGGTAGATCCGTTCGAGTGTCACCGTCGACATGTCGACCCCCGACCCGCCCTTGAGATCGTGCCCGGCCGAGAAGTGCTTGCCGTTCGCGCGCAGCACGATCACCGCGACCTCGTCGTCGTCGGCAGCGCGGGTCCATGCGGCATCGAGTTCGTCGAGCAGTTCACCGTTCTGCGCATTCGCCGCTTCGGGCCGGTTCAGGGTGATGGTCGCGATCTTGTCGGCGGCCTCGTAGTCGATGTACACGCGAGCTCCTCAACCTCGGGGCAGACCGAGCACGCGCTCGGCGATGATGTTGCGCTGAATTTCCGACGTGCCGCCGGCGATGGTGCCGGCGAAACTGCGGATATAGCGCTCGAACCAGCCGGCGCTGAACGCATCCAGATTCAGCGGGTTGAACCGGGCCGAGCGTGCCGGATGCAACAGACCGTCGACACCTTGGGCCGCCAGCGCGTGCGAGGACGCGCTCTGCACCGCTTCGGATCCGAACACCTTGAGTACCGACAGTGCCGCCACATCCTGCTCACCACGCGACGCGCGGGCCAGTGCCGCCGATCCCTGTAGCCGCAGGGCGTAGCTGTCCATGATCAGCCTGGCGTAGTGGTCGCGCTCCAGCACCGTGTGCGGAGTGAAGTCGGCGACCAACTCCCCCAGCCGGTCGGCATACGACATCCACAGCAGGGTCCGTTCGTGGCCCAGCGAGCCGTTCGCGACACCCCAGCCGCCGTGCAGCGGGCCGACCAGATTCTCCGCCGGCACCCGCGCGCCTTCGAAGAACACCTCGTTGAAGTCCACGTCGTGCGGATCGGTGGCCGAGGCGAAGGGACGACGCGTCACGCCGGGAGTGTCGGTGGGAATCAGCAACACGCTGATTCCCTTGTGTTTGGGCGCATCCGGATCGGTCCGGACGAAGGTGAGCAGCACGTCGGCGTCGTGGGCGCCCGAGGTCCACACCTTCTGCCCGTCCACGACGAACTCGTCACCGTCGCGCACCGCGCGGGTGCGCAGGCCCGCCAGATCCGAACCGGCACCGGGCTCACTCATTCCCAGCGACGCGGTGATCTCGGCACGCAGAATTCGCCGGGCCCACTTCGTCTTCTGCTCCTCGGTGCCGAACGACAGCAGCGAGGCAGCGACGATACCGACGCCCTGCGGATTGAAGCTGTGGTAGATCTGCCGCCGGGACAGTTCCTCGAGATGCACGTACTGCTGCAGGATGGTGGCGTTGCGGCCGCCGAATTCGGGTGGGTTGCCCGGTAGCAACCAGCCGTGATCGAACTGCAGTCGCTGCCACTCGCGCGCCCATTCGGGAACATCGGAACTCGAGTGGGCACGAGTGCGGCTCGCGGTGGCCTCATCGGGCAGATGTTCGTCCAGGAAGGCCGCGAATTCGGCGCGGAACTCCTCGACCTCGGTATCAAATCGCAGTTGCACGGCACTCCTCGACGATCAGCGCCCGGTGTTCGGCCGCACCGCCGAGCATCAGCTCGCCGGCCCGGGCTCGCTTGAGCGCGAACTGCAGGTCGTTCTCCCAGGTGAATCCCATCGCGCCGAACAGCTGTAATCCGTTGCGGAACACCATGTCCTGACACTCGCCGGCCGCGGCCTTGGCCATGGACGCGGCCAGGGCGCGGCGCGGGTCGTTCTCGGCGATGGTCAACGCGGCGAAATAGGCCAGCGCCCATGCTCGTTCGATCGCGACATGCATATCGGCGGCCTTGTGTTTGACCGCCTGCATGGAGCCGATCGGCACCCCGAACTGATGGCGGGTGCGCACATGGTCGAGAACCATGTCCAGAATTCGCCGGCAGGCACCGACGGTCGTCACCGCCATCCCGGCGCAGGCGAATTGACGAGCCCGGGCCACGTCGACGGTGCGGCGGGCGTCGTGCCCCACCCGCACTCCCTCGAAACGCACCTCGGCGACGTGCAGCACCGGGTCGAAGACCGCGGTGCGGCTGGTCTGCACCGCGGATCCGGGTACCACGAACACACCCGCACCGGTCACCACGGCGAGTTGTTCGGCACGGTCACCGTCCAGCACGTATCGGGCGGTGCCGCTGAGTATCCAGCCGTCGGCGTCGAGTACGGCGTGCACACCGTCGTAGACGGCTGCGCCGGCCAGGTTCGGTTGCATGAATTCCGGTGCCAGCGGTGCGAATTGAGTCATCGTCGCCAGGTACGGGGTGGGATCGGTGGCGCGCCCCAGTTCCTCCAGCACGATCGCCAGCTCCACCGCCGCGGCATCCCCGGTCAGCTCCGTCCAGCCCTGGTCGATATAGCTGCGCCACAACGGAGTCGGGTCACCGTCCTTGTCGGCCACCTCCCGGATCAATGTCGCGGGGCACTGTTTGCCGACCGCGTCACGCACGGTGTCGCGCCACAGTCTCTGTTCGGAGTCGAACTCCAAAAGCATCCCGGACCGCCTCTCTGGCCACTAGACTGCCTATCGTTGCGAGAATAACATTCTCCACAACAGAAAGTAACAGTCTCTTGTTTCGTTTCTGGACACACGACCTCGATACCCGGGAACATGACATTCTCCGGTACAGTGCATTCATGTTCTGCACACATAACCAAGGACCGAGCCGAACGTGAGCAGCCCCAGCGAAGAGCCCGCCTGGAAGCAACGCGCCGTCGAGCGCTCGATCAGGACCGCGAAACTGCGTGCCGAACAGCGCGTGCAGCGCTTCCTCGATGCGGCCCAAGCCATCATCACCGAGAAGGGCACCACCGACTTCACCGTGCAGGAAGTGGTGGACCGCTCCAAGCAGTCACTGCGCAGCTTCTACCTGCAGTTCGACGGCAAACACGAACTGCTGCTGGCCCTGTTCGAGGATGCGCTCGGCCGGACCGCGGAGCAATTGCGCGCCGCGGCCGACGGCCAGGACGATCCCCTGGAGCAGCTGCGGGTGACCATCGAATTGCTGTTCGAGCTGAGCCGCCCCGACCCGGCCGCGCAGCGCCCGCTGTTCACCGATTTCGCGCCACAACTGCTGGTTTCCCATCCGGCCCAGGTCAAGGTGGCACACGCGCCGGTACTGAGCCTCATCACCGAACTGATGGAGAAGGCCGCGGCACAAGGACGGTTGCGCGCCGACATCAACCCGCGCCGAACCGCAGCCATGGTGATGCAGACGGTCATGTTCACCGCGCAGTCCAACGGCGCCACCGACGAGGAGACCTCGCACCCGATCACCGCGGAAGAGGTCTGGAACTTCTGCGCACTCGGCTTCACGCAACCGTGAGAATTTCATTCTCCTAGAAGAGAAGGTCGCTTACACTCGGTCGTATGCCCGATCTGTGGAGCGACCTTCTCGCCTGTCTCGACCTACGCCCGATTCCCACGGACGACGACCGCGACACCGTGGTGTTCACCGGCCCGAATCAGAGCCTCGGCTACTACCGGATCTTCGGTGGCCAGCTCCTGGGCCAGTTCGTCCGCGCCGCGCAGCTCGCCTGCCCGGACAAGACCGTCAAATCGGTCCACGCACTGTTCCCACGAGAAGGAAAACCGGAGGAGGAACTGCGCTACCGGGTGCAGATTCACCGGCAGGGCCGGACCTTCGCCGCGCTCGGTGTCGTCGCCGAACAGGCCTCCGGCCCCGTCGCCACCGCATCGATCTCGATGCATGCCCCCGATTCCGGACCCGAGCAGCAGGCCACGGCGCCCGTCGGTGCGTTGCTGTCCGCCGAATACAAGGCCGGCTTCGACATCATCCCATGGGAGACCCGCACCGATGTCGACCTGGACGATACCGGTTCGGCACCAGCGGAATTCGAGTTCTGGATGCGTTCCCCGGCCGCCGGCGAACAGCTCGCCCCGGCTCTGACCGCCTACGCCACCGACCTCACCCTCATCGGCACCGCACTGCGGCCACTCGAGGGCGTATGCCAACGCGGGAACGGGACCGCGTTCCATTCCGCGGTCACCAGTCACACCCTGTGGTTCCACCGGCCCTTCCGTACCGACGACTGGCTGCTGCTGCGCCAGCACAGCCCCGCCATGGCGCAGGGACGCTGCTTCGGACGCGGCGATGTGTTCACCGAGAGTGGTGAACTGGTCGCCTCCTTCGCCCAGGAAGCCACGGTTCGGTTCCCGGAACACTGAAACCCGCCGGGAAACGGCCGCTCGGCGGTAGCGCTCGCTCGCGGTGTCACCGCCCGGCGTGCGGGCGGCTCGGCACCCTCACCACCGGATCGCGGGCGCGGGGACCGCGGCTGCGCGCGGCACCAGCATCTCCGCGGCGGTATAGGCGTCCAGTTCACCCTGTGCCACCTGTTCGGCCAACCGGGCCAGATCCGGGTGGGCGCGGACCCGAGTGTGCACCAATGACATGATCTGCACCCGAGCACGGGCCGCCCGGCGTTGCGGGCTGTCGTTGCGCTGGTGAGCGGCAACGGTTTTCGCCAGCTCGGCTATGCCCGTTCCGTCGGAGGCGATCGCAGTGAGGATCGGAGCCTTCGATTCACCGCGCAATTCCCGCACGGTCTGCTCCGCACCGGGGCGATCGGCCTTGTTGACGACCAGGATGTCGGCGACCTCCAGCAGCCCGGCCTTGGCCGCCTGAACGGCGTCTCCCGCACCGGGATTGAGTATCACGACAGTCGGATCGGCAATCGCGGCGATTTCGATCTCCGACTGCCCCACACCGACCGTCTCCACCACGATCCGGTCGTATCCCAGTGCGTCGAGCAGCCGGATCGCCGCCGGCACCACCGCGGCCAGGCCGCCGATGTGTCCGCGGGTGGCCACCGACCTGATCAGCACGTCCGGGTCACCGATATGGGCGGCCATCCGGATCCGGTCACCGAGCAGCGCCCCACCACTGTAGGGCGAGGACGGGTCCACGGCCAGCACCGCCACCCGCGCGCCCTGCTCGCGGTAGGTGCCGACCAGCGCCGCGACGGTGGTCGACTTGCCCGCGCCCGGCGGTCCGGTCACTCCCAGGACGGCCGGCGCGGGTCCCGGCTCCAGCAGGTCGAGAACCTCGTCGCGGCTACCGTTCTCGACCATGCTCAACAACCGCCCGGTGGCTCGCAGCGAGCCGTCCCGGGCGGCTGCGAGCAGCCGCTTGGCCTCACGTCCGGCGGTGGTCATCGGATGCGGTCCCACCCGTCGGCCCACTGCGATGCGGCACTCATGGTGCCGCCACCTCGACGACGGTCGCCGAGCCCATCCCCCCGCCCGCACACAGGGCGGCGATGCCGATGCCGCCGCCGCGCCGCCGCAGTTCGTGTACCAGTGTGACGATCATGCGGGCTCCGGTCGCCGCCACCGGATGCCCGAGCGAGCAACCGCTGCCGCTGAAGTTCACCCGGTCGGTATCCAGATCAAGCGCCTTCACCGCCGCCAGCGGCACCGATGCGAAGGCTTCGTTGATCTCGATCAACTTCACCTGGGACAACGACACTCCTGCCCGTGCCGTGGCTTTGGTGATCGCCTCGATCGGCGCGAGTCCGGTGTCGGCGGGGTCGACCCCTACCGAGGCCCAGCCGCGGATCACCCCCAGCGCCGGCAAGCCCAGTTGGTCGGAGGCGATCGCCAGCGCGGCGGCCCCGTCGTTGGAGCCGGATGCGTTCCCCGCGGTGATCGAGAAGCCGTCGATCTCGGGATGCAGTACCTTCAGCCCGCCGAGCCGTTCCATGCTGGTGTCGCGCCGCGGATGCTCGTCGACCGCGAATTCCCCGTGCGGGGTTCCGATCGGCACGATCTCCTCTTTGAACCGGCCCTCGTCGATGGCAGCGATGGCATTGCGATGCGAGCGCAGCGCCCACGCGTCCATCTCGTCCCGCGAGATCCCCGCTTTTACCGCGGTATTCCAGCCGACCGTGATGGACATGTCGAGATTCGGGGCATCGGGACGGTTCGGATGCGACGGGGAAACCCACGGATCCTGCCACTCGTCCTCGCCCACCCGGAACCGCACCCGCGGACCGGTGGAATCGGAGTTCACGCCACCGGCGATGATCAGATCGTCCATGCCCGCGCGGATCCCGGCGGCCGCGCTCTGCACGGCCGCCATGCCCGCGGCGCAGTGCCGGTTGTTGGCCAGGCCGGGCACGGTGGTGAGGCCGGCGGTGACCGCGGCGTGCCGGGCGAGCACCCCGCCGCCGTACCGCCCCTCCCCCAGAATCACGTCGTCGACCGGGTGCGGTCCCAGGTCCTGTGCCACCGCGGACACCACGTGATGTGCCAGGTCGAAGGCGTTGGTGTCACGCAGAGTGCCCTTGCGCGCGGTGCCGATGGGGGTGCGCAGGGCGGAGACGATGACGGCTTCAGGCATGGGTGCTCTCCAGTTCGGCGACAAGGTTGCGGCGCAACAGTTTTCCGGTCTCGGTCTTGGGCAGTTCGGCACGGAACACGATCGCGTCCGGGGTTTTCGACGAGCGCAGGCGCGCCCGCACCCACGCTCTGATCTGCTCGGGCTCGCCGGCGCCGACCACCACCGCGACCAGCCGCTGCCCCCATTCCGGATCGGGGACGCCGATGACGGCGACCTCGGTGATTCCGGGATACTCGAGCAGAACATCCTCGATCTCGGCGGGCGCGATGTTCTCGCCGCCGCGAATGATGGTGTCGTCGTCGCGCCCCTCGATGAACAGGTAGCCCTCGGCATCGAGGTGGCCCAGATCGCGGGTGCCGAACCAGCCGTCGGCGTCCAGCGCGGTCCGTGCCCCGTATTCCCCGGAAATCTGCTCACCGCGCACGAAGATCAGTCCGGATTCTCCTGCGGGAACCGGTTCGCCTGCCGCGCTGCGGATCTCGAATTCGATCCCCGGCAGTGGGCGTCCCACCGAGCCGAGCCGATCGCGAACGATGGGATCGTCGGAGCTGTGGGCGGTGCGGTGATCGTCGGGGCCGAGAACCGCCACCGAGGACGCGGTTTCGGTGAGGCCGTAGGCATTGACGAATCCGGTGGCCGGGAACAGCTCGAGCGCACGTTCCAGCACCGGCCGCGGCATCCGTGCCCCACCGTAGGCCAAACTGTCCAGTGTGGGCGTGCCCGCGTCGGCACCGGATACCGCAGCGACGATGCGGGCCAGCATGGTCGGCACCAGCATCGCGTGGCTGATCCGTTCGTCGCGTACGGTTTCCAGCCACACCTGCGGATCGAACGCCGACAGATACACGATCCGGCGGCCGCTGTAGAGGTTCGACAGCAGGTTGGTGAGTCCGGCGATGTGGTACGGCGGCACCGACACCAGTGCGGCGGCGGATTCCTCGGCGGCACCGAATTCCATGGTGTTGAGCAGATAGGCCATCAGATGCCGATGTCGTAGCAACGCCGCCTTCGGTTCGGAGGTGGTGCCGCTGGTGTAGATGATCGCGGCGACCGCCTCCCCGTCCCACGGGGCCGGCTGCGGTTCCGGTTCCGGTTGTCCCGCATCGTCTTCCACCAGCGCATCGAGATCCTGCGGGTGTAGCACGCGGGCCCCGGGGTGACGATCGATCAGGGCGGCCAATTGCTGGTCACCGAGCCGGTAGTTCAACGGTACGAACGGGATCGCGGACAGGACCGAGCCGAACAGCGCCACCGGATACGCCAGGTGGTTGGCGCCCAGGTACAGCACCGCCGAGTCGCCGGCGAATTCGGCGGCGGCCCGCCGGGCCAGCCGCAACAGCTGCGCGGCGGTCAGCGACCGGCCGTCGACGGTGATCACCGGTCGGTTTCCGGCCGAGGCCGCCATCTCCAAGATCATGCTAATGTTCATGAGAACATTATTCTCTCAGTTTGAGAGTGCGGATTTCAAGAGAGGAATGTGTCATGGAAATCAGCGGTAGCTCCGCCATCGTCGTGGGCGGCACCGGAGGCCTCGGTGAGGCGACGGTGCGCCGGCTCCATGCGGCGGGCGCGAAGGTCGTGGTGGCCGATGTCGCCGACGACAAGGGCAAAGAGCTCGCCGACGAACTCGGCATCCGCTATGTGCACACCGACGCGACCAGCGAGGAATCGGTGCAGGCCGCCATCACCGAAGCACAAGCGCTGGGCCCGCTGCGCATTTCGGTCGACGCGCACGGTGGCCCCGCCAGCGGCGGTCGCCTGGTCGGCAAGGACGGCAGCCCGCTCGCACTCGACGGGTTCCGCACCACGATCGAGTTCTATCTCACTGCCGTTTTCAACGTGCTGCGTCTGTCGGCCGCGGCGATCGCGCAATCCGAACCCGGCGAGGAGGGCCGGCGCGGCGTCATCGTCAATACCGCCTCGATCGCCGCCTACGAGGGCCAGATCGGGCAGCTGCCGTATTCCGCCGCCAAGGGCGGTGTGGTCGGTATGACGCTGGTCGCGGCCCGCGATCTGTCGCCGCTGGGGGTCCGGGTGGTCACCATCGCACCGGGCACCTTCAACACGCCTGCCTACGGTAAGGCCGCCGACAAGCTGGAGGAGTACTGGGGCAAGCAGGTCCCCCATCCCAAGCGGATGGGCCGCTCCCCCGAGTACGCACAGCTGGTGCAGTCGATCGTCGAGAACGACTACCTCAACGGTGAGGTGATCCGGCTCGACGGAGCTCTGCGCTTCCCCCCGAAGTGACTGCGCGAAATGGACTCTCTCGCAGGTAAGGTCGCGTTCGTCGCCGGTGCCAGCCGTGGGATCGGCGCAGCGATCGCGCAGGGGCTGGCGGCGGCCGGGGCGCAGGTCGCGGTCGCGGCCCGCTCCACCGAACCGGGCCGGTTGCCCGGCACGATCGGTTCGGTGGCCGAGAAAATCGCGGCTGCCGGCGGGCGGGCGTTGCCGGTGGTCTGCGATGTGACCAGCACGGAATCGGTCGAGACGGCCCTTGCGGCGACCGTCGCCGAATTCGGTGGCCTCGACATCGTGATCGCGAATGCCGGTGTGCTGTGGCTCGGGCCGATCGAATCGACGCCGGACAAGCGCTGGCAGCGTTGTCTGGACGTGAACCTGACCGGCGTGTTCCATGTGACCCGCGCCGCGATACCGCACCTGCGCGCCCGTGGCGGCGGGTCGATGATCGCGATCACGACGACCGGGGTCGCGATGCTGGAGCGCGGCGCGAACGCGTACTGGGTATCCAAGGCCGCGGTGGAGCGGCTGTACCTGGGACTGGCCGCCGATCTGCGCGACGACGGGATCGCGGTGAACTGCCTGTGCCCGTCGCGCGTGGTACTCACCGAGGGCTGGCAGGCCGGTGGTGCGGGACAACGGATTCCCGACGATATGGTGGAGCCACCGGAAACCATGGCGCGGGCAGCGGTGCTGCTGGCCGGTCAGGACGCGAGCGGAACAACCGGCACCGTGCAGCAGTCGGAAACCCTGCTCGCGCAGCAATAAGTGGCCGCCCAGCGCACGGAACCGGCTGCGCTCGCACCGCTTCCCGTGCCGTCGCATCGCTGGAGGCTCTGGTGTCGCCTCATCCTGTTCTCGACGCGCCCCGGCCCGCCGCTGCCGGCGCGGAGCCCGATCCCGTCGATCCGACTCGCGACCTTCCCGAGGGCCGCAATCCTCCGCATCACGCCGAGGCGCGGGCACCGATCACTGTCTCGCCGAACTCCGCGATCGTCGCAGGATCGGCGAAGTCGGTGAACCACACGTAGAACCGTTCGACGCCTTGGTCGCTCAGCTCCGCGAAGTGCGCGGTCAGTTCCGCCGCGTTTCCACACACCAGGCCGTCGGCCAGATATCCGAATCGGCGACTACTGGTCTCCTCGATTGTGCCGCGGTCGGCCTGGCGGCCGACGAAACCGACCATCTGCTGGGTCGACACCCGTGCCCTCCCCGCCGCACCACGCAGGCGTGGCAATCGGTCCAGGTGGTTCACCGGCAGATTCCACCAGTCCGCATAGCGGCGGACCAGTTCCATCGTGGCCGGGCCCGATCCACCGATCACGACCGGAATATGCGGCTGCGGCGCTGGCGCCAGCGCGAGCTCCCCCTGCCCCGCCCAGTACTGCGGCAGCAGGGTCAGTGTCTGTTCCAGTCGGGCCCGCCGCGCCGCCCCGTCCTCGTCGGTGATATCGAAGCGGGTCAACTCCTGCGGCACCGACCCCGATCCCAGACCCAATTCGAAACGTCCGGCGGACGCCTGCTGCAGGGTCACCGCCTGTTTGGCCAGCACCGCCGGATGGCGCAGCGCATCACACAGCACCAGATGCCCGATGCGCAGTCGCTGCGTGCGGGCGGCGACCCAGGCCGCTACCGTCATCGCCTCCCACAGCGTCTGATGGTGCGCGCCGGGCGCCTGCAGATGGTCGATGAACGCGATGCCGTCGAAACCGCTGGCCTCGGCCACCCGCGCGCGTTCGACGATCGCGTCCATATCGAACCGGATCTGCGGCAGGAACAGATACCACTGCGCCACGGCTACACCTTCGACGACGCCGACTGCGAAGCAGTCTTCGACGACCCGGACTTCGACGACTCCGACTTCGAGGCACCGTTCTTCGGTGCCGTCAGCCTGGCCAGATTGGCGCGCAGATCCTCGGACTGGAAGGTGAGGTCCTCGGCGGTGAGGGCGAAGTCCAGCGTGGCCAGTACCGCGTGCTCCAATTGCAGGTTCAGCAGCCGCTTGGTGGATTCCACTGCCTGCCTGGGCAATTGCAGGATCCGCCCGGCGCAGGCACGGGCCTCGGCCACCGGATCCTCGACCACATGGTTGACCAGGCCCATCTCCCGCGCCCGTTCGGCGGGGATGCGCGCACCGGTCAGCGCGTACTCCTTGGCCAGCAGCAGGCTGGTGTGCAGCGGCCAGGTCAGCGGGCCACCGTCGGCGGCGACGAGCCCGACCTGCACGTGCGGGTCGGCGAGATAGGCCTGCTCGGCGATGTAGACGATATCGCTGAGCGCGACCAGACTGCAGCCCAATCCGACGGCGGGACCGTTGACCGCGGTCACCACCGGAACCCGGCAGCGCGCCATGCCGAGCACGATATCGCGGCCGTGCGCAATGGTTTTCGCGCGCAGATCCGCATCGCGGCTCAGCTCGCCGAGATAGTCGAAGTCGCCGCCGGCGGAGAAGGCGCGACCGGCGCCGGTCAGCACCGCGACCCGGGCTTCGCGATCCTCGCTCAGTCGCGGCCACAGTCGGGCCAGACCGGTGTGCAGATTGTCGTCGACGGCGTTGAGCGCATCGGGCCGGTTCAAGGTGATGATCCGCACCGAACCTTCGGCGCGGACGTCGACTTCGTCGGGCAGGTCGTACATATCAAGCTCCCAATCCGAGAATGCGGCCGGCGATGATGTTCTTCTGAATCTGTGAGGTGCCGCCCATGACGCTCTGTGCGCGGCTGTAGAGGTAGCTGCCGAACATATGGGTGTCATCGGTGCCGGCGACGGTGAGCGCGGCATGTCCGACGGCCTGGTCGACCCAGGTCATCAACAGTTTGTCGAGTGATCCGTCCGGGCCGTGCGACACCCCGTCGAGCTGTTCTGACAGCCGGCGGCGCACATGCAGCCGCAGCATCTCCGATTGCACCGCCGCCCAGGCCAATTCCTCGGGTGGGTCTCCCGCCACGCGTTCGGACAGCAGCCGCACGGTCGTGGCGTAGCGCGCGGAGTAGCCGAGGGTGGAGGGTTCACGCTCGTGCCCGACCACGGTCATCGCGAGCTTCCATCCCTCCCCCGGCTGCCCGACCATGCGGTCGGCGGGCACAGTGGCACCGTCGAAGCTCACCTGACCGAATTCGGTGGTGATTCCGCTGATCATCCGCAACGGCCGCTGCTGGACGCCGGGCTGTTTCATCTCGACGATGAACGCCGAAATCCCTTTGTGCCGCGGCGCTCGAGGATCGGTGCGGGCCAGCAGCAGGCACCAGTCGGCAACATCGGAGTAGCTGGTCCAGATCTTGTGACCGTGGACGACATAGTGGTCACCGTCGCGGGTCGCGGTGGTGGTCAGTGCGGCGAGATCCGATCCGGCCCCGGGTTCGGAGAAGCCCTGGCACCAGCGTTCGGTGCCGTTGATCATGCCGGGCAGGAACCGCTGCTGGAGTTCCCTGCTGCCGTGGCGGCCCAGTCCCTGGATCAGATACCCCAGACTCGGCCGCGGCGGAGCACCGGCGCGGGCCAGTTCCTCGTCGACGATCACGTCGTAGACCGGCGGCAGCTCGTGGCCGCCGAATTCCGCGGGCCAGGACGCCCCGAAGAACCCCGCCTCGTACAGGGCCCGATGCCATTCGCCCTGGCGGGCCCAGTACTCGTCACCCGAGGTGGGGAACTGCCCGGCGACCTCGTTCAGCCAGGTGCGCAGCCGGTCCCGGAATTGCGCTTCGGCGGGCGAATCACGAAAGTCCACAGTCGATCTCCTCCAGGCGGACGGGAAACAGTTCGGTCGAAACGAGTGCCCGGCGCAGATAGACGTGCGCCAGACACTCCCAGGTATTGCCGATGCCGCCGTGCACCTGGATCGCGGTCTCACAGACGGTGCGGGCGGCGCGGGCGCAGTAGATCTTGGCGATCCGGGCGGCACGCACGGCCTGCTCGGGCTCGAGTTCGTCGACACCCCACGCGGCGTAACGCAGCACACTGATCGACCCCTCGATCAGGGCCTGGGCCTCGGCGAGCAGATGCGCCACGGCCTGATACGACCCGATCGTCTTCCCGTACTGCTCACGTACTTTCGCATAGTCGACGGCGAGCGCCTGCGCACCGCGGGCTGCGCCCAGCAGATCGGCCGTGGTGCCGACGAGCGCCAGCGCGAACCACTGCCGTGACTGCTCGTGCGACAGCTCCCCGATATGTTCGAGCCGGCCGGCGAGCTCGGCGACCGCACGGGTCGGGTCGGCGCGCGTGACCGCGGTTTCCAGCCGGCCGGCCAGTACCTGGCCGTCGTCCAGTACCACCGCCCGGTCGCACCCGGCAGCGTCGATCGCGCGCCCGCCCACGGCCAAGGTCCACCGCCCCTCGCCACCGCTGGGATGCCCGCGCAGATCGTCGGCGAGCACCGGCCCCAGATAGGCGACATCGACCAGGCCGCGGGCGAATTCCTCGGCCACCAGCGCCACCTCGACACCACTGGCGCCGTCCGAGCGCAGCGACCGCCAGCCGGTCGATTCCACCGTTTTGTCGAGCCGCGCGATCCGATCCGGCTCCCCCAGCTCCGATACCGAATCCGGACCCTGATCATCGGCCAATTTCGCTGCGGCATCGCGCAATTGGCGCTGTTCACTCGTCAGACGGACGTCCATAGCGCTCCTCGAGAACTCGGCGCAGCACCTTGCCGGACGGCAGGCGCGGAATATCGGGTACGAACACCACCCGGCGCAGCCGCTTGTAGCCGGCCAGACGCTCGGCGACCAGGGCGGACAACTCTGCGGCGGTGACGGGGGCCGCGGTGGCGACCGCGGCGACGATCGCCTCACCGTCTGCCGCGTCGGCCACCCCGAACACCGCGCAGTCCGATACCGCGGGGTGCCCGTGCAGCACGGCTTCGATTTCGGCGGGTGCGACCTGGAAGCCACGGACCTTGATCATCTCCTTGACCCGGTCGGTGATACGGATCCAGCCGTCGGCGTCGATCCAGCCGACATCACCGGTGCGGTACCAGCCGCCGGCGACCGAGCCGTGCTCCTCGGCGGGTAGGTAGCCCGCCATCAGCGCCGCGGAGCGTGCCTGCAGTTCACCGATCTCGCCGGGTGGCAACGGCTTTCCGTCGTCGAGCGACACCGTGCGCAGTTCGACGCTGGGCGCGGCACGCCCGACCGAGTCCAGCCGGGCGCCTTCGATCGGGTTGCAGGCCAGCACCGGCAGTTCGGTGGCGCCGTAGGCGGGTAGCCACCGCACCCCGGTGCGGCGGGTGACAGTTTCGGCGACGCTCACCGTGACCGGGGTGGCACCCCACATGATGTAGCGCAGCGAGGAGAGGTCGAACGATTCCAGGTCCGGATGGGAGGCGATCGCGAGCGCGATCGGGGCCACCGCCATCTCGACGGTGATGCGGTCGCTTTCGATACTGCGCAACATCGTGTCCAGATCGAAACGGCGGTGCAGCCGCATCCAGGCGCCCACCCGCAACGCGGTGACGATGTTGAGCAGGCCGAGGATGTGCGAGGGCGGGGTGAGGATCTGGATGCGGTCGCCGGGCCGGAGTTCCAGCACCTGCTCCCAGTCGCGCACGGCGGCGGCGAAGGAGGCGTGGGTGTGGCGCACCGCCTTGGGCAGGCCGGTGGTGCCGGAGCTGAAGACCAGCACCGCGTCCGTCGCTGGATCCGGTGCGGGGAATTCGGCGCGCTGGGGCGTGATGGGTTCGTCGAGGTCGAGCATCGGCATCAGCTCGGCCAGCACCGGGTGGTCGCCGACCGCGAGATCGGGCTCGGTGATCTGCAGGGCGTGTTCGACCTCGGCACGCCGCCAGGCCGGGCTCAGCAGCACCACGGCCGCGCCCAGCTTCCAGGCCGCCAGCACGGCGACCACGAATTCGGGCCGGTTGGACGACATCAGCGCGATGCGAGCGCCCGGGCCGGCTCCCTGCTCACGCAGCGTGCTCGCCAGCCCTCCGGCCAGGTCGTCGAGCTGCGACAGGCTGTAGCACCGATCGTCGAAGACGATCGCTGTCGGCTCGGTCATGAGAAAATCCCATCTCGTTCAGGAGAACGCTATTCTCTTTGTATAAGAATCTTAATACCAGGAGAGGCGTTCCATGGCGAGTCCCCCGATGTTCCGGCCCGCGACCGTGACCCGGATCGTGAAGGAATGCGCCGATGCGCGCACCTTCGTGCTGAACCCGCACGACGGTCCGCTCACCTACCGCGCCGGACAGTTCTGCACCTTCCGAGTCCGGGTGAACGGCGCTGACCTGTACCGGTCCTATTCCATGTCCAGCGCGCCGGAGACCGACGCCGAACTGATGACCACGGTCAAGCGGGTTCCGGGCGGCAAGGTGTCGAATTGGCTGCTCGACAACGTGTCCGAAGGCGACCGGCTCGATATGGGCCGTCCCGCCGGGCGTTTCTGCCTGCGCGAGACGGAGGTACCGCTGCTGGGCTTCAGCGGAGGCAGCGGTATCACGCCGGTGCTGTCGCTGGCCAAGAGTGCACTCGCCACCACCGGACGCAGCGTGCGACTGCTGTGCGCCGACCGCGACGAGGACTCGGTGATCTTCGGCCCCGCACTACAGGAGCTGATGCGGCGCTATCCGGGCCGCCTGGAGGTGATCCGGCACCTGGACAGCGATCGCGGGGTGCTCGACCGCGAATCGGTACTCGAGTTCGTCGGCGCGCACGGGCACGCGGACGCCTATATCTGCGGTCCGGAAAAGTTCATGGAGATGGTCGAGACCGCGCTGCCCGGGCCCGGGGCGATCTTCAGTGAGCGATTCGGCGCGCCGGTGCCGGATCTCGGCGGCAATGCGGGCGCGGCAGCGAATTCGCCCGCCGAATCGAGGTCGGCGGGAGCACCGGAAGGCATTGCCGGGGCGAGCTCGGATGCCGAACCATCTACAGCAGCCGCGGGCCTGCCAACGGCGGCGGGTGTAGCAGCGGCCGACAGCGGCGGACCGGACGGCGATTCCCCGCGCGGGACGATCACCATCCATCTCGGCCGCAAGAAGGCGAGCGTGGCGCGCCACGACGGAGAAACCCTGCTCGAGAGCGCCCGCCGAGCAGGTCTCACTCCCCCCTTCTCCTGCGAATCCGGCAACTGCGCGACCTGCATGGCCCGGCTCAGCGAGGGCAGCGCGACCATGCGGGTCAACGATGCCCTCGCCGACGACGAGGTCGAGGACGGTTACGTGCTCACCTGCCAGGCGATCCCGGACACCGACACCGTGGTCGTGCACTACGAATGAGGCTGCGACACCGGCCGCCGCGACACGCCCGGGCGGGGCGGCGCCGGGCAGCCGCTGAACGCGCCCGCCGGTGCGCCGGTTCCACCAGCGGCGGCTACGTGATCGTCGGCCACATCACAGGCCCGGCTACCGATGCGAAAAAAACCCGGGGTCACCGGCCACAGGCAGCACTGCCGGTCACTCAGGCGGTGCGCCGGTCTTCGCCGAGATTGTGGTGGTCGTGTTCACCCAGGCGCGGCGGCGGACCGTATCGCGGGGTGTATCCGTCGATGCGCACCGGCGAGCCCACCAGACGGTAGGACCCGGCGTCGACCACCACCTCGGGAGTGCCGTCCAGCGCCTCGGGCAGAGTGCGCACCGCGGCGGCGGGAATGCCCAGCGGACGCAACCGCGCTTCCCAGCCCAGTGCGTTGTCCCGCCCCAATGCCTCGGTCACCGCGACGAGCACCTCGTCGCGGTGGGCCACTCGTTCGGCCATGGTCTCGAACCCGGACAACCCCGCCTCGGCGGCGAAGACCTTCCAGAAGCGATCGTGGGTGATGAACAGCGCCAGATAACCGTCGGCCGTCGGAAACAACTGCGCCGGGACGTAGTAGGAGTGCGCACCGAAGGGCCGGCGCTGCGGAACGCGCCCCTCGTTCAGGTAGGCGCTCGCGTGATAGTTCAACTGCGACAACATCACATCGCGCAGGCACACGTCGACCTGCCCGCCCCGGCCGGACACGATCTGGGCGAGCAGCCCCAGCGCCGCGGTCAGGCCGGTGGAATTGTCGGCAGAGGAGTATCCGGGCAATGTGGGCGGTCCGGCGGGATCACCGGTGAGCGCGGCGACACCGGTAGCGGCCTGCACGATGTAGTCGAAGGCCGGATCGTCGCCGCCGTAGAGGCCGAATCCGGTGATCGCCACGCACACGATCGAAGGATTGAATTCGCGCAGTGCGGCGTAGGTCAGACCCAGCCGGTGGATGGCCGACGGCTTCAGATTCACCAACAGCGCATGCGAATCCGCAACCAGCTCACCGAGGCGGGCCCGCCCGGCCGCACTGCCCGGATCGAGGCGAATACTGCGCTTGCCGCGATTGAGGCTCGCGAAATAACTGTCGCCGACCTGACGGGAGATATCGCCGCTCGCGGGCTCCAATTTGGTCACCTGAGCGCCGAGATCGGCAAGCATCATCGTCGCATACGGGCCGGCCAGCATGGTGCCGACCTCGAGGATGCGGATACCGGCCAGCGGCCCGTCGGCCGGTCCCGGTCCCGGTTGCGCCCGCCCGGAGCCGGACTCGGGCGCACGGCCACTGAAATCGTTGTCGCTCATCGTAATTCCCGCGCCAGTTCCGCGATCATCTCGCGCGTGCGCCGCTTGGAGGCGACCAACTCCTCCCGGTTGTCGCCGATCGGCAGCAACCGGACGGACAGATCCGTGGCACCCGCGTTCGCGTACCGGCGCAGTCCCGCCGCGATCTGCCGCTCGTCGCCCGCGATACAGATATCGCCGACATCGCGCGCGTCGCCCTGCTCGAGCAGCCGCTGATAGTTCGGCGACACCTCGGCCTCACCGAGGATGCGGTTGGCGCGCGCCTTCGCCTCGGCCGCCTCGCCGGGACGGCACAAACACACCGGCAGCCCTGCGACGATGCGCGGCGCGGCGCGACCGGCCTCCGCGGCGGCCTTGGTGATCTTCGGAACCACATGATCGGCGACGGCACGCTCATCGGCCATCCACAGGATCGTCCCGTCGGCTCGTTCGCCGGCGATTCGCAGCATCACCGGACCGAGCGCGGCCACCAGCACCGGCACCGGCGCAACCGGGCCCAGATCCAGCGGATTGTGCACGGTGAAGGTGTCGTTGCCGACCTCGACCGTCCCCGGCCCGGTCAGCCCGGCGTGCAGTACCTCGAGATAGTCACGGGTGTATCCGGCGGGACGCTCGTAGGGCAGCCCCAGCATGTCGCGCACGATCCAGTGGTGCGACGGGCCCACCCCCAGCGCCAGCCGTCCCCCCGCCGCGGCCTGCGCCGACAGCGCCTGGCGCGCGAGCGCGATCGGATGCTGTGCCTGCAGGGGCACGACCGCGGTCCCCAGTTCGATGCGCCGGGTCTGCAGACCCATGGCGGCGATCGTGATCAGTGCATCGAAATCGGTGGGAATCTGTGGAATCCACGCGGTATCCATCCCGGCCTCCTCGGCCCAGGCGATGTCGTCGAGCATGCGGCTCAACTTCCGCGCGGAGTCCCCCTTCTCCGGTCCGATCATCACTCCGACACGCACGAAGACCTCCACTCAGCGACCCGGTCGCGCTCGTGTTTCCGTTTTGTGAATACGTTACTTGCGAAAAAAGAGAATGCCAATACCAGCGGTAGTCGTCCGGTCAGTGGAAACCCACCGTCACGAGGGCGGTGCAACAAGCAGACTTGTCCTCGTCGAACTTCTGCCTGTTCACCCGCATCCGGCGCATCGGCGCCGCAGAGAGGAAGCCACGCGATGAGCGATATCCGTTCGCTGGGTTACGTCGAACTCGAGGTCACCGACCCCGGCGCCTGGCGTCGCTTCGCCTTCGACACCATCGGTTTCGCACCCGGCAGCGGCCCGGACCCGGATGCGGTGTACCTGCGTATTGACGAGCACGGCCACCGGCTGGCGCTGATCCCGGGAGCAGTGGACCAGGTGCGTGCGGTGGGCTGGCAGGCACGTGACGGTGCGGCACTGGCCCGGATCTCCGATGCGGTCACCGCGGCCGGGATCCCGGTGCGGGCGCTGTCGCAGGCCGAGGCGGATGCACGCGGTGTCGAGGCGGCGATCACGTTCGACGACCCGTGCGGCACGCCGCTGGAAATCTTCCACGGGCCGAAGCTCGAGCACAGCCCGGTGGTCTCACCGCACGGGCACCGCTTCGTCACCGGCGCGCTGGGCCTAGGCCATATCGTCATCCCGGTCGGCGACATCGACGCCGCGAACACCTTCTACACCGAGGTGCTGGGATTCTCCTCGCGTGGCGCCTTCCGGATGCAGGCGCCGCCGGAAGCGGGACCGATGCGTATCCGGTTCCTCAGCAGCAACGCCCGGCACCACACACTGGCCCTGATGCCGTTGCCCGACCCGAAGGCACCCCGCCTGATCCACATCATGGTCGAGGTCGACGAGCTCGACGACGTGGGCCGCGCGCTCGACCGGGTCACTGCCGGCGGATACCATCTGTCCTCCACGCTCGGTCGGCACACCAACGACAAGATGGTCTCGTTCTACGTCCGCACCCCCGGCGGCTGGGATCTCGAATTCGGCACCGGCGGCATGCTCGTCGACAACGCCACCTATTCCGCAGAGGAGATCACCGCCGACAGCTACTGGGGCCACGAATGGTCGTGGGCGAAGAAGTGATCCCGTCGCCCCGAGCAGCGGTCCGCGCTCCCGGGGTCCCACCCAGCGAAACCCTCGGCAAATGCCGGGATAGACGGTGTTACAACGGTTTACGTCGTGGGAGCGGTCCGCGACCGCGCGGACGAACAGCCCCCTTGCTTCCACACCTGATCCTTGGAGGACGGTCGAGATGACTACGGTGAACGACGAGGTCCGCACAATCGAAGCCCAGGACGCACCGAAACGGTTCGCCCGAGGCTGGCACTGTCTGGGCCTGGTCCGTGATTTCGCCGACGGGAAGCCACATTCGATCCAGGCTTTCGGCACCAAGCTCGTGGTTTTCCGCGGCGAAGACGGCACGCTGAACGTGCTCGACGCCTACTGCCGTCACATGGGCGGCGACCTGTCCGACGGTGAGGTCAAGGGCAACGAGGTCGCGTGCCCGTTCCACGACTGGCGTTGGGGTGGCGACGGCAAGTGCAAGCAGATCCCCTATGCCCGCCGCGTTCCCCCGCTGGCCCGCACCCGCGCCTGGACCACCCTGGAACAGGACGGCATGCTGTTCATCTGGAACGACCCGCAGGGTAAGAAGCCCCCCGCCGATGTCACCATTCCGCGCATCGAGGGTGTCGGTAGCGACTCGTGGACCGATTGGCACTGGTACACCACGGTGGTCGACATCAACTGCCGGGAGATCATCGACAACGTCGTGGATATGGCGCACTTCTTCTACATCCACGGTTCGATGCCGACCTATTTCAAGAACGTCTTCGAAGGCCATGTCGCCACCCAGTACTTCAACGGTGGCTCCCGCGACGACCTGCGGGTGCCGGCCGGACAGCCGCGCGTACTGGGTACCACCTCGGTCGCCTCGTACTACGGGCCCTCGTTCATGATCGACGACGTGGTCTATCACTACGAGGACGGCGACCACAAGACCGTCCTGCTCAACTGCCACTACCCCATCGACGAGAACTCGTTCGTGCTGCAGTACGGGATCATGGTCGAGAAGTCCGACCGCCTCTCCGGCGACGAAGCGATGGCGACCGCTGTCGCACTGGGTGAATCGGTGAAGCGCGGCTTCGAGCAGGACGTGGCGATCTGGAAGCGCAAGGCGCGCATCGACAACCCGCTGCTGTGCGAGGAAGACGGCCCGGTGTATCAGCTGCGCCGCTGGTACCAGCAGTTCTATGTCGATGTCGACGACATCGCGCCCGAGATGGTGGACCGGTTCGAATTCGAACTCGACACCACGCGGCCCGTGGAGGCCTGGCAGCAGGAGGTCGAAAACATCATCGCCCGCCGCGCCGAGAAGGCGAAAGCGAAGGCGGCAGCGAAGGCGGAGGCATGACGTTCCCGGTCGACGAGCGGTTGCGTTCGACGCCGATGGTGCCGGTGCGGTGCCGGGGGTGCGCGGCGCAGGTGCTGGTTCGCAAGAGCAGTTGGGCGCAAACGAGCATCCAGTGGAACGCCGCCGCGACCGCGGCGTGCACCGAACGGAATTCGGCGCCTACCGCAGCCGGCGCGTCGCTGCCGCAGTGCTCGCAGTTGTACGAATCCATCGCGGATGCGGTGCGTTCCGGCGATCTGCCGGTACTTGACGAGGACACCGCACGGTAGAGAGTCGGATGCTGCGACCTCCCGGACACGGGTGAGGTCTCCGGTGGGAGACCTCACCCCCCGGCGCCGCGCGGGCAGGCTGTCCGCGTCACTCTGCTGCCGGTTCGACACGAACCGACCGGAGGAACCGAACACTAGAGTCGATCGCGGCCACGGAAGCATCGTGATCAGGGTAGATCAACGGCCACGTGTGTCCTTGTCGCGCAGCCACTTCCAGTGTGCAGGTGACGTTCGCGGCGGCCAGTGACCCGGCCAGACCGAGGGCGTCGCCGACCAGTGCCTCGTCGCCGCCGACTTGGATCAGCGTGGGTGGGAAGCCGGCATGGTCGGCCAGCAACGGCGAGGCCAACGGGTGGCTCGCGGGGTAGCCCTGCAGGTAGTCGTCCCGCGCCGACTTCGCGGTCGCCGAGGGAAAGAAGAGGTCGGTTGCGGTCTCGTAGAACGACGACGAGCAGTGCAGGTCGAGCCACGGCGACAGCAGCATCAGCCCGTCCGGCGCTCGAACATCGCTGGTGGTCGTCGCGACGACGACCGCAGCGGCGAGCCCGGCGCCCGCCGAATCGCCGCCGACCACGATCGGCCCGTCCGGCACAGCCGCGAGTTCTTCGTACACCGCCAGGGCATCGCGCACTCCGGCCGGGAACGGGTGCTCCGGTGCGAGCCGATAGTGCGGCACCACGACCGTGACCGAGGCACCCGCTGCCAGTGCCGCGGCATAGGCGTCGTATGCCTCCGGGCTCCCCATCCGATATCCGCCCCCGTGCAGGTAGAGGAGCGTGGCCCGCCCTCCACCGCGGATGATCCGGCACGGTACGCCCGCGACATCCGTATCGGCCGCCGTGACTCCGAGGTCGGGGCTGATCTCGGTCGAAGCGAATTTCGCGCGGCGCTCCAGTAACTCCGGACCGGCCGGGGTTCCCGCGCGCTCGGCCGGCAGCGGCTCGGACACCGTCGTCACCATGGCAGCTCCCGAAGGTGTTCTGCGAGAGATTCTCACGAATGCACCGCCTCGACCAGTCTGTCCGGATGCCGTTGTGCGACCGTCCGCCGAATGCCCTCGCGCCAGTCGACCGTACACGGACCGGTGATGGATGCCCGCCGGCGCGTATCCGCGATCGATCCGCGCAACGTGCCCGCGACAGGAGCCACATCGACGGTCGCAGCGATACCCATCAGCTCACCGGCATAGGCCGCCCACTCCTGGACACCGACGGCTTCATCGCCGCCCCAGTTGACGATGAGGGCCGGTGTGGATGCCGCGTCGAGCAATGCCGCGACCTGGCTGTTGATGTCGTCCTCGTAGATCGGGCTGTACATGCACGGGTCCCACCGGGTGGTGATCGACCGGCCTTCGGCGAGGGCATCGATATGCATGGCCGGTAGTCCGCCGTTCGGACCGTACGAGGCGTTCATTCGAGCGATCGTGACCGGGACGCCGAAGGCACGCGCGGCGAGCCGTGCCGTGGCCTCCTGGCTGATCTTCGACATCGAGTAGGTCGGCGCATGGGTACTGTTGCACTCCCCCAGCGGCGACTCCTCGGTGAACAGGTACATGGGGTCGTCCTGTGGCCTATAAACCGAATGGGTCGACATCACGAGGGCGCCCTTGGCCGACCGGCAGTGCTGCAGGAGCAGCCCGGTGCCCTCCGCATTGGCGCGAATCGCTGCGTCGTAATCCCATCCCGGAGCTTGATTCGCCGCCAGATGCACCACGTAGGTGAAGTCGGTCGGGACCTCGTCGAAGTCGCCGTCACCGATGTTGCAGGGCAGCGGAGTGATCCCCGCTTCGCTCACGCGTTGCCGATCACCGGGTTTGCCGAACCGTGCCAGCCCCCACACGTCGTTCTCGGCCGCCAGCATGCGCGCGATCGGGAAAGCGATCTGCCCGGACACCCCCGTCACCAGGATCTTCTCACCGTTCAACACCGGCGTCACCACAGCTCGTCTGTGTATTTGTCCGTACCGACCACCGTCGGAATGAACGGCGAGGCGAAGGTGACCCGTCCGGCGCCCGAGGCCTCGATGTTCGCGGCGTAGTCGACGATGTGCTGCCAGCTCGCGACCGGATCATCCTCGAGGAAGCACATCTGCAGGATGCGCTGGGGACTTCCGCCGTCGTTGCCCATCTTCATCGGCACGTTGTGATCGGCCGGCCACGGCTTCATCCCCCAACTGCTGACCAGGTCGACCGCACCGGTGGCTAGCAAGGTCTTGACCGGTCCGCCGTTGACGGTCTCGAGTGCGGCGCTGCGATCCATGCCGTCGGCGGGCTCGATCATCACGGTGACGAGGCCACCGTAGTGATGGTCGTGGGCCAGTTCCAGCGGCACACCGTCCTCCTGCGCCGAGACCGTCGAGTCGGGCAGGTACTGCCCCGTGTGCACGTGCTCGCGCTCGGCGAATCCGCGTCCGGCCGCGTACAGCTCGCCGACCTGCTGCTGCGCCCAGGCATCAGCGACCTCGGCGTCGGGCTCGTGCACCCAGTAGATCGCCAGGTAGGAACCGTCGTCGGTGTTGGTGGCGACCGGTCCGGTCTTCGGGAAGCGCAGATCCTTGAGGGCCTTGGTGGCCACCCAGCGGCTGCCGGTGAACCAGCCGGGCCCGACCATGCAGCCCGAGTACCGGTGATCGCGTTCGTACCAGCGGTTGTAGTCGACCTCGTGACCACGGGCCGGATCGACGAGGGTGAACAGCGAATAGCCGAGTTTCACCGGGGTCAACGTCATGACTTTCTCCTTCGTCTCTGGAACGGACTCGCCGGTACTCAGCGAGTCACGGCGATGCCGTCGAACGTGTCGTCTTCCCGCCACTTACGCAGCAGGTCGAAGTACTCGTAGCCGGGTCCGTACAGGCCGCCGACGAGCGTGCTGCGCTTGTCGTCGACCCGGCCCTCGTTGTTGTACTGCCCCGGCGTGCAAGTCGTGTTCCAATCCCGCCGCATCTCGGCGTGCTCGAGAATGGTCTCGTTCCAGCCGGCTTCGGCCTCCGGGGTCGGCTCGATGGCGCGCATGCCCTCGTCGACGGCCTTGCTGATCATGTAGGTCATGTGCCGGGCCTGGTGGTCGATCAGGTTGGCGATGTTCGAGACCTGGGTCGACTGGACGAAGCCCAGGAAGAACAGGTTCGGGAAGTCCCTGCTGAGGAAGCCGTGGAAGGTACTCACGCCCTCGGCGAACTTCTTCGACAGCCGGTTGCCGTTACGGCCCAGGACGTCGTAGCCGGCCTTGTCGGTCCAGGTGCGTCCCTGCTGGAAACCGGTCGCGTACACGATGAGATCGACCTCGTACTCGCGGTCGCCGACGACGATGCCGGTCTCGGTGATCCGGTCGATCGGCGTCTCCGAGGTGTCGACGATATCGACCGACTCCTTGTTGAACGCCGGCAGGAAATCGTCGCTGAAGCCCGGCCGCTTGCACATGGTGCGGTAGTAGGACTTCAGCTTCTCGGCCTTGTCCGGATCGGTCACGATCGCGTCGACGCGATCGCGCAGCATCTCGTTCCACTCGTAGTCCGAACGCTCCATCGCGTCCATGAACTGTTCGAGCGTCGGCTCCGTGCCACCCGCTTCGTAGATCGCGTTCATCTGGAACTTGGCGAACTTGATCCACCCGTCGTCGACCTCGCAGTCGGCCGTGGCGCGGTCCATCGCACACTTGTCGAAGGTCGCGCGGCGCTCCCGGTGCCAGCCCTCGGGCAGGTTCCGGAACCACTCGGTATCGGTTGCAGCGTTCTCCCGCGGCGCGATCTGCGACGGCGTGCGCTGGAACACGACGACCGACTTCGCGTACTCGGCGAGCTGCGGGATCGCTTGAACGCCGGTGGCACCGGTGCCGATCACCGCGACGCGCTTGTCCCGCAGCTTGTGCAGGCCG
The DNA here is from genome assembly GCF_001613265.1 of Nocardia vermiculata NBRC 100427. Lineage (GTDB taxonomy): Bacteria > Actinomycetota > Actinomycetes > Mycobacteriales > Mycobacteriaceae > Nocardia > Nocardia vermiculata. Next base: position 20,503 of record NZ_BDCA01000013.1, on the reverse strand, counting down.
CCGGTGATGTCGCCGCCGGTGTAGTCGTAGTCCCACCGGCTGGTGTGGAAGCCGGCGCCACGGAACTTCTCGATCCCGGGGATGCCGGGCAGTTGGGGCCGGCTGAATTGACCACTCTGGGTGGAGACGAAGCGTGCGAGGAAGACGTCACCGGCGTCGGTGCGGACCGTCCACCGTGCGGTGTCCTGGTCCCATTCCATTCCGGTGACGCGGGTCTGGAACAGGGCGCGGTCGTACAGGTCGAATTGGTCGGCGATCTGCCGGCAGTACGCGAAGATCTCGCTGCCGCGAACGTACCGTTCCGTCGGCATGTAGCCGGTCTCCTCCAGGAACGGAAGGTAGACGTAGGACTCGACGTCGCAGCGCACGCCCGGGTACCGGTTCCAGTACCAGGTGCCGCCGAAATCCGAGGCGACATCGAGGATCTTGTAGTTCGAGACGCCCCGCTTGTCGAGTTCGATCCCTGCGCTCATGCCCATGAACCCGGCGCCGATGATCAGCACGTCGAGTTCTTCGGTCATAGGTGCCTGAGCGCGAGGCCCGGCGGCGTGCGGGTCGGAGTCGAAGGAGGCGAACTTACCTTCGAAGTCGACCGCCTGGAAGGTGGCGGTGCCGGTGTTCGGCAGCCGCTTGTCACGCTCGGCGGCATACTTTTCCCGGAACCATTCCAGGTCTTCCACCTTGCGCTGTGGTACCCAGAGGTGCGGATCGCGCTCGGTCTTTTCTGGGGCGGTCATGAATGTCCTTCGCTTGCTTACTGACTCGGTCGGCACCAGGTCCGCTCACCACGGGGTGCCGGCGGGGATGTGCATGACCTCGACGCGATTGCCGTCGGGGTCGGCTACGAACATGATCTGCGGCGCGGTCGGGTCGTCTGCACCCGCGCGGGTTCCGGCGACCAGCTCCCCGCCGTACTCGCACAGCGCCTCGGCTGCAGCGTCGACATTGTCGGCGAAGAACGACAGGTGGGTCATTCCCAGCTGATTGCGCCGGCTGGGCGGAGTGCCGATCACGCCGGGCTGCCGGTAGGTGAGCAGCTCGATGCGCAAACCGTCCTTCTCCAGGAACGTCGAGGTGAAGCTGCACGGTGCATCGACCTCGGGGATCTGCTCGTCGATGTCGTATTCCATGATCTTGACGAAACCGAGTCCGTCGCAGTAGAAACGAAGACTTTTGGCGAGGTCGGAGACGCAGAGCCCGACATGGGAGGTGCGGTAGGTGTGCGCGGCCACTGGGGTGTTCTCAGTCATGCGGTGTCCCTTGGTATTCGAGGTGGATATGGTCAGCCGATGGCCACGGGTGTGACCGGGCTCGCCGTGCCACCGGTGACCTTCAGCGCGCCGATACTCAGCAGGAACTCGTAGCAGCGGTCGGCCGCCAGCTCGGCCAGGTTCATGTTCTCGACCAGGTGGATGCCGTTGTCGACGAGCAGGATGATGTGTCCGCCCAGGTACACGTTCCGATCGAACGGGATGGTCTCGATCGCAGTATTGTCCGAGCCGACCAGCGCAACGTCCTGCTCGGCGAGGAAGGTGGCCGCCTCGAGACCGATGCCCGGTTGCGGCATCATCTCGCCCTGATTGGCCATGTAGTCCTCGAGCCACCCGGTGCGAATGAGTACGAGGTCGCCTGTCCGCAGTTCGACGCCTTGATCGTCGAGCGCCTGGCGGAGGTCGGCTGCGGTGACCACGTAGCCGGGATCCAGCAAGTCGACGCCCTTCGACCTCGCGACATCGATGAGAACGCCGCGGCCGACGATGGCACCGACCTTGTCGATACTGCATTTCGCCGCACCCGAGTACGGCGTGACCTGATCGGCCGGATACCCGTTGTAGATCTTGTCGTCGGCGTACACGTGACACAACGCGTCCATATGCGTCGAGGTGTGCGACGGCATGATCAGCTGATCTTCGTTGGCGCCGACACCGGGCGCGCCGCCGTTGGCGCGGGCCATCGCCTCGTCCTCGTGATTGATCATCGTCAGCCGCTGCGGAATTCCGCGGTAGTCGAGGTTCGGCACACCCGACCGCTGGATCGGAATGGCGAGGCTGTAGGCCTTCCCGGACGTCGGCAGACGGAGCGCGGCGAGCACCCGTTCCGGCGTCAGCAGATTGAGCGCCCCCAGTTCATCCGACTCACCCCAGCGGCCCCAATTCGACTTACGCGTGCTCAACAGGTGACTCCTCAAAATCATGTCCTCGCTGGAGGATTCGGATTACGTCGGCGCTGAAGGTGCCGAATACCGAATGCGAACAAATCCATCGGGGGCGACTACCCCGAGGTTCGATTTGTGACTGGACTCACTGTAGCCAACGGCTACGGTTGCGTCAACAGACGGTGACGAAAGCGCTTTCCTCTAATGGTCGAAATATCGACCGCTCCGGTAAGGTGATCCGGGTCACCGTAAGTGCTGTGGCAGGATCGGTCAATGGTTGATTCCCGAGAAACGGTGGGATCCGTGGCGCGCGAGGCGGCTTCACCCCCCACCGCGCGTGTGGTGCAGGTCCTCGACTTTCTGGTGCACCACCAGGGGCAACGCTTCGGCCTGTCCGAGTTGGCCAGGCGCTGCCGGATCACGAAACCGACCTGCCTGGGCATCGTGACGGAGTTGACCGCGAGCGGGTATCTCATCCGCGATCCCCGTACGAAGTCCTACGGGCTCGGCCCCGCACTGGTGGCCGCGGGCAGGGCGGCTCAGCGAGATTTCGCGCTCGGTTCGCTCGTCCGCGACCGCCTCGAGGGGCTCAGCAAGCAGTTCGACGCTACCTGCACCGCGTCGGCGGTGGTCCGCGACGAGGTCATGGTGCTGGAGACCATCACCCCGCCCGGAGCCGCCGCCCCCGCCACCGTCGGGCAGGTGTACCCCTTCACGCCGCCGGTCGGGCTGATGTTCGCGATCTGGGAGCCGGACGAGGAACTCGACCGATGGCTACGGCGTGGGCCGGCGCTGTCGGCAGAACTGGATGTCGAGCATGTCCGCCGGATCGCCGCGGAATGCCGGCAGTCCGGCTACGTGATCGAGAGTCTGACGCCGACGGTGCGGCGGCTGCACCGGCTGATGGCCGGAGTTGCAGCCCAGGACATGTCGCCCGAGCTGCGGGAACTGGTCACAGAGCTGGTCTCGAGCGTCGGCGAACCGATGTTCCTACGGGGAACACCGGGTGATTCGGACCGGACGCACGAGGTCAGCGTCCTCGCCGCCCCTACCTTCGACGCGGACGGCCGGCAATCGATGGTGCTGGCGGTCTACGTCGGCGGCGCGATCTCGAATCACGAGATCACACAGCGAGCAGCCGCGTTGAAGGCGGTAGCGGCAGCGGTGACCGCCGACATCGGCGGGCGAAACCCCTTCGAACGGTAGAAATGGTGGACGTCCGAGGCAGCGAGCCACTTTCGGAGGGCCCCGGACGCCCACGTCATCGAAGATGACGAATTACCGCCCGTCGGTGAACTCGAAGTGCGATTCGTCGGGGCGAGCACAGAGTTCGTAGAACTTCTCGCCGCTCCACGGCGCGTTCGTCTGCAGCCGGCCGAACTCGTTGACGTAGTAGTTCTTCTGTATCGCCGAACTCGGCATCAGGTAGACGAGCTTCTTGGCCTCTTCGTGCAGCTGGTCGTTGTAGTCGTCGAACGTGTCCTGGCGAATGACCATCGACGAACGACCGTTTTCGAGCATGCCGACGATGCATTGCGCGATGTAGCTGGTCCAGATCTCGAACCACGTGGGCAGTCCCGCGCCGCTCGCCACGGGCTGAGAGTTGGGCCCGTAGAGCATGAACATGTTCGGGAACCCGGGGACGGTCATCCCGAGATGTGCTTGCGCTCCTCGGGCAGTCCAGACCTCCTCCAGCGTCACACCGCCGATGCCGTAGTACTGGGTCGGCCAGATGTACTTCTCCGTCTGGAAGCCGACCGCGGCGATCACCAGATCCGCGTTCCGGGCCTCACCATCGGCGGTGACGATCGCGGTATCGGTCATCCGATCGATCGGCGTCGTGACCAGCTCTACATTGTTCCTGGTCAACGAGGCATACCAGTTGTTGTCGACGACGGGTCGCCGCGTCATCGGCGGATAATCCGGAACGAGCCGATCGATGAGATCCTGCCGGCCGTCGACCTGGCTCGAGATGTAGCCGACCAAGGACTCACGCAGCATATCGTTGCGCTCGCTGACCTTGCCGCCCTTCGCGATCCACTCCTCGTCCGGCATGAGCACGTTGCGCAGATCGATCGTGCTCAGGCCGGCGACATACTTGTTCCAGTTCCAGTAGAACGGCATCTGCTGCATCAGCCACTGGAGCTCGTCCGCGATCGGGACACCGTAGTTGGCGCGCGGCGAAATCCATTGCGGTGTCCGCTGATACACCGCCACCGAGGCAGCCTTCTCGGCCACCTTCGACAGCAGTTGCACTCCGGTCGATCCGTTGCCGATGATGGCGACGTTCTTCCCGGCGTACTCGACGTCGTCGCGCCACTGGGCGGTGTGCACGATCTGCCCGGTGAATCCGGAGACACCCGTCACGGGCAGGTCCCGCGGAGTCGCGAACACACCGCTGGCCGCGATCACCACATTCGCCTCGAGGTCGGTGACGGCGTCGTCGCTGCATACGGTCAGCGTCCAGCGCTGCGTCTTCTCGTCGAAGCGAGCACCTTGTACATCGGAGCAGAACCGAATGTGCTCGTGCACGCCGTACTTGCGTGCGACGTGTTCGAGGTAGCCACGGACCTCCGACTGCCGGGCGAAGTATTCGGTCCAGGGATACTTCTTCTCGAACGCGTACTCGTAGGTGGAGCTCAACGTGTCGACGCGGACGTCGGGGTAGGTGTTGATACTCCACACCCCGCCGACTTCAGCGCGACGCTCGTAGACCGTGAACGGGATGCCGAGCTGAGCCAGCTGCACACCCATGGCGATGCCGGCGAAGCCCGCGCCGACGATCGCGACGTGGTACCCCTCCGGGACGACTTTCTCTGCGGCCCACTGCGCCTGAAAAGGCATGTCCGCGAAGGCCGGGATGTGATGGCGCATGATCAGATCATCGGGCCCCAGCGTGCGGGCTTCGGCCATCTCGAGCAGTTCGACGATCTCGTCACGTGACGGGATCGGCAGCGCGGCCTCGTCAGGTTCGGTGAGCAGGTACTCGACGGCTTTCGCCCGGATGAGCGCGATATCGTCGGCGGAGAACACCACTGTGTCCGTCACCGGACCGAAGACGCGCTCGGGGGTGATCGCGGCGATCTCCGCATCACGGGTTGCCTGGTACAGCGCCATCCGTAATGCGTTCGGATCGGCGTACTCGACGGCACGCTCTACGTAGCCACGTCCTGGCATAGGAAACTTCCAATTCTCGAATCTGAGGGTGGACTCGGAGCACTCGTCATTCGGCGGCTGCGCCGGGCCCCACACTCTGAGCGATGACCGTCTGTCGAAGGCTCTGCTTGCGGATCTTCATGGTCGGCGTTTTCGGCATCTCCGAGACCACCACGACTGTTTCGGGGAACTTCGCCGGCGAGATACCGGCTGTGCGACAGTAGTCCCGGATCTCGTCGACCCCGACATCGGTGGCGCCGTCGCGCAGCTGGAGCACGGCACAGATACGCTCGCCCGACCGTTCATCCGGCAGACCGATGACGGCGACGTCGCTGACCGCCGGGTGCTTCGCCAGCACCTCTTCGATCTCGATCGGACTGATCGACTCGCCCTTACGGATGATCAGATCCTTTTCCCTGCCGACCAGGACCAGATGCCCGCCGGCTTCGAGTTTCCCGGTGTCACCGGTGAACATCCAGCCGTCGGCGTCGAAGGGGCGCACGATCTCGCGGCCGGCGCGGTACTCCTTGAACAACATCGGGCCGCGCAGCCACACCCTGCCGACCTCACCGGAGGACAGCACGTCGCCCTTCTCGGAGCGGATCTGCACTTCACAGCCCAGGACAGGACGCCCCGAGGTGGTGGCCAGCTGTTCGATACCGTCGCTGCTTCGGGCCGAGGTGATCATCGGGCACTCGGTCATGCCGTATCCGTGCAGAATCGGGATACCGACCTCGGCGAGCACGTCCCGGAACAGCTGCTCCGGCATCGGCGCTCCCCCACCGGTCATCATGCGCAGTGTCGGTACCACCGGGGTGCCGGGATTCTTCCGCTGCTCCTCGAGCAACAGTGCGTAATGCGGGGTCGATCCGCCAGTCATGGTGACACCTGTGCGGCGCATCAGCTCGACCGCGGCGACCGGCTCGTAGATCTCCATGACCACCAGTGACATACCACTGGTCAGCGATGCGATCAGCTGATCGGGTCCACCGATGTGGGCGTAGGGAAACAGAATGGTGCCGACATCGTCGGGGCCGGCGCCGATCGCATCCGCGAGCGCCACACCGCCGGCGATGAGCGTGCCGTCGGTGTGGCAGACCCCTTTGGGGGCCGAGGTGGTGCCCGAGGTGGTGTAGATCCAGCGCACCTCGCCACGTCCGAGCGGCACGGCGGGCAGGGTGGCCGGATCCCCCTCGGGCAGTCGATCGGAGACGATGAGCAGTTCGAGACTGTCACCGCTCCCCGCACGCACCTGCTCGGCCATCGCCGCATGGTCGAAACCGCGGAACTCGGGCACGGTGATCAACCAATCCGATGCGCACTGCTCGATCATCGCCGTGACCTCGCGTGCCCGGTACAGCGGAATGATCGGGTTCTGGGTCACGCCCAGACGCGACAGCGCCAAGCTGAGCACGATGGTGTCGATACGGGTGGGCAGCTGCCAGCTCACCGTGGCGCCGGGCTCGATACCACGCGCCAGCAGCCCCGCGGCGACGCGCTCCGCCGCGGCGGCGACCTCGGCGAAGGTCAGGCGCCGATCGAATTCGTCGATGACTGCGACGGCCCCGCCGGTGGCTTCGGTCCGCAACCTCAGCAGACTCCACAGCGACGCCGAGTCGTTCGGCGCCATCTCCGAGGTCACGAGTTCCCTTCCTTCTTCCGTGCCTCCGACGGAAGCGGGTCAGGTGTCAAGAGCGGGTAACCGGTGCGGAGCAGCGCGTTGGCATGTCCGTGCCAGTGGATGTCGAATGCCGACTGCATCGCGGCCTGCTGGCCCATGATGTCGAGGGTCTGGTTGACGGCGCGCTTGGCGGTCGCCAGGCCCCACGGATCCATTTGCGAGATCTCGTGCGCCAGTTCCATTGTCTGCGTGTCGAGTTCGTCGAGCGGGACCACCCGGTTCACCATGCCGGCGTCGAACGCTTCGGCCGCGGTGAGCTTGCGAGCCGTGAACAGCATCTCCTTGGCACGGCGGGCACCGAGCTCCCAGGTATGTGCGTGGTACTCGACGCCGCCGACACCGAACTTCACCACCGGGTCACTGAAGTAGGCGTTGTCGGCGGCGAGGATCAGGTCGCACGGCCAGATCACGTTGAGCGCACCGGCGACGCAGGCCCCCTGGACCGCCGCGATCGACGGCTTCGGCACATCGCGCCACTTACGGGAGAAGCCGAGGTAATGCTCGGTCTCCCAACCGTAGGCACTCTCCAGGGTGGTCTTGCCCTCCCTGAGGTAACCCGGTGCCGGAGTCTTCAGGTCGTGGCCGGCGGAGAAGTGGTCGCCGTTGGCACGCACCACGATCACCTTGACCGCGTCGTCGCCGGCGGCCTGCTGCCAGCAGGCGTCGAGGTCGCGCAGCAGGGACTCGTCCTGGGCGTTGTGCTTGTCCGGCCGGTTCAGGGTGATCACGGCGACGGCGCCGTCCACCCGGTAGTCGATATAGCTCATGGTCGTACTCCTGTGTAGATCCGGTCGAGGGCCGCTACGATCTCGGCGTCGTTGCGCGCCGCCGAGCCGAAGTCGTACTGCCAGCGCTTGGCGGCATCGGTGAACAGGTGCACGTTCGACTCGACCATGTACCCGATGCCCGCATGAACCTCGTGGGCCGAGTGCACGATCTGCAGCGCGGCTTTCGCGGCCTGCTTACGCATCAGGCCGATATGTGGCTGCGGATCGACCCCGGCATCGATGGCCGCTGCGGCCGACCGCGTGTGCACCGAGGTGAGGTGCGCGGCGATCGCGATATCGGTGCACAGGTACTGCACCGCCTGAAAACGGCCGATCGCTCCGCCGAACTGATGACGCTGCTGCGCATACCGCACGGTCGTGTCTAGCAGTCGCAGCCCTGCGCCGTAGACCTGCGCGGCGCGCAGCACCGCGCCACGCGCCTGCGCGACCTCGACGGCGCGGTCGGCGTCGCTGCCCCGCGCGAGCACGGCGGCGTCTGCCACCGGCACCTGGTCGAAGGTCACCGCGAATATCGGGTGCCCGCCCATGTTCGGCATCGCTTCGATGCCGATGGACGAGTTCGAATCCACCATGGCCACAATGCTTTCGCCGGCGCCGCTGTGCACGAGGAAGCTGTCGGCTCGGTCGGCGTAGCCCACGGCCGGCGCGACTCCGTTCAGCACGCCGTTCGCACAGGACACCGGCGGGCCCCAGTCGGCGGACGGGAACACCGGAATCACCACGGCCGCACCGTTGCCGATCCGTTCGGCGACGGCCGTCGACGTCTCCGTACCGATCAACCGGACCACGTCGCGGGCCATCGTCAGGTCCAGCAGCGGCGTGGCGGCCAATGCACGACCCATTTCGACGAAGATGGCGGCGATCGTCGCGAGCGACGGACTCTCGGCGTCGGCAGCGGCCGGATCACCGAGCTGCAGCCAGCCGAGCTCGGCGAACTGCGCAACCTGTTCCGCGAACGGGACGTGGTTGGACCGGTCCTCCAGCGGCGAGTAGCGCGTGAAGACCGATTTGCTTACCTCTGCGAGGGCGGCGAAGTCCTCGCCCCATGCCAATTCCATCATCTGCTCCTATCGCGGCAGGCCGAGGCCCCGCGTCGCGAGCACCATCCGCTTGAGTTGGGACGTTCCTCCGGCGTGGTTGGCGAACGACTGGCGGTACCACGCCTCGGGTTTTCCGTTGAGGGGCGCGTACGGCGATCCGGGCCGCAACTGACTGGCCGGGCCGAGTACCCGGTCGTAGACCTGAGCGAACAGCGGCTCGTATTCCTTGGCTGCGACCTGCTGGACGCCGCCGCCCCACGGGGTCTGCCGACCGTTGGCGTTGTCGCCGATGATCTCGTAGGCCAGCAGCCGCTGCGTCTGGACGATCTGCGCCAGTTCGGCCAGGTCGGCCTGCACGTGCGGATCGTCGAGTTTGCCGGGGACGGTTCTGCAGTGCGCGATCAGCTCGCGCAGCCGAGCTTCCTGCATGGCGTAGATCGGCTCGACGGTCCCCGACGCGTAGAAGGCGCGCATGATGTACTGCCAGCCTTTACCCTGTTCACCGATCAGCGAGGTCGTCGGCACCCGAACATGGTCGAGGTAGGTGCTGGACTGGACACCGCCGCCGTAGTTTCGCATCGGATGGAGGGTCACGCCGGGACTCTGCAGATCCACCACGAAGATGCTGATCGCATCGCGCGAGGCGGTGTCGGTCGCCGTGCGGGCGGCCACATACAGGACGTCGGACATCGGCCCCCACGAGGTGAATGCCTTCTGACCGGTGATGACCCACTCGTCACCCTCGCGCACGGCCTTCGTCTGCAGCGAGCCGAGGTCGGAGCCCGCCTCCGGCTCGGTGAGACCTTCGGCCCAGAGGGTTCGCATATTCGCGATATCGGGGAGCAGTCGCTTCTTCTGCTCTTCGGTGCCACCCACCAGAATGGTGCCCGCGGCGAGGAAGATCCCGACCGAGTTGATCATCGGCGCGTCGGCCGCGTACAGCTCTTCGAGCAGGATCTGGTTCTCGATCGGCGACAATCCCTTGCCACCGTATTCTTTCGGCCAGGTCAGTCCGATCCATCCCTTGGCCGCGACCTTCTTGCTGAACTCGACGGCGATCGCCCACCGATCGGGGGCATCGTCGAATTCCGGGTTGAAGGCGTTCTCCTTCGGCAGTTCGGCATCGAGGAACTCCCGGATCTCGGCCCGCCACTTCTCCTGCTCCGGCGCCAATTCCATTCTCATTACGCGTTTTCCACCTGTAGCCCGTCGGTGCCTGCGGTCTGCTCGGCGGCGCCGTGCCCGAGGTGTCCCTCGCGGTAGAAGCGACGCGCCCACTTACGGATGTCGCGGAAGCCCGCGGCTTCGGCGGTCGCCAGGCCGGGCGGCTCGGTGTAGCGCTGATGCTCCCAGATGGCGATGTCGGCCTTGACCTGTCCGATCGCACTGCGCAGCCGTTTGGCCACTCGCGCGTCGTCCTCGCCGTTCTCCTTGCTTGCCCACGCCGAGAACCGCAGGATCGAGCGCTCGTCGTCGACAGGGGTCACCGCCGTCAGTGCGCAGATGGCGCCGACGCCGTCGGCGTACGAGTAGCCCAGTCCCAGGCCGAGAAGCGACGCCTTGGTGCGTCCCTCGACGGTCTCGAACTCACCGTCGGGGCCGCGGCGTTTGAAATTCAGAGCCAACTCGGTGTTGAAGTCGTATTCGCCGAATTCGCGGTGCACGACGGTCGGGATCTCGTCGGCGCGGTGCACGTATTTGAAGTGCGCGAAGTCGACGCCGTTCTCGGCGGCGTACTGCGGATGGATCGGCAGCTCGGCAGTCTCGAGGCGGCCGGCTTCTTCCAGCTCGTGGTAGTCACTCGCCGATCCGGACCCGGGAAAGAGGTCGAAGATGCTGGGCACCTCGTAGTGCGGGGCGCCGCCGTCGGCGTCGTGCCAGAGGTACATGATCCCGTCGCGCTCGGCGGTGGGCCAGGTACCGATCCGGCGCACCCGGTTCGTCGCCTTCTGATACGGGATGCAGGTGTTGCGGCCTTCCGGACTCCACCGCCAGCCGTGAAACGGGCACTGGATGTCGTCACCCGCTACCGAGCCACCATGCCCCAGGTGGGCACCGAGGTGCTCGCAGTATGCGTTCAACACCACCAGGCGGCCGTCCTCAGTGCGGTATGCGACCAGGTCATGACCGAAGTAGCGGAGCGGTGTGACGTCGCCGGCTTCGAGATCAGCAGACCAACCGAGCTGGAACCACCCCGTCGGCCTCATCGATAACGCCATAGGTGACACTTCATCCTCCTGAACTGCTCTAGCAGCGACACTGTCGGCAACCACACGGAAGCTGCTCTACGACAAGGGCTTTCACGGATCTCAACCGCGGGATATGCGCCCACACGACACTCCCCCGGAGCCCGGCCGAACGACCCTCGATCGCGTCCGGCGAAGCAGTGACAGAGCTACGTGACTACCATCACTGTAGCCATTGGCTACGGCTGCGTCAATCCATCGGGAAATGCTTGACGCCGGAACTATCCGGCCCATAGCATCACCATCGTTCAGACGAAAGCCACAGTGCTGGCCGAATTTTCCTCATCGCCCCCTTCATTTCCCACCGCAACGGGCCGCGCTTTCGCGTGTTATGCGGGTGGATTCTCCATAGAACAGCGAGGTCAGAGGTTGAAAGCAATTGTCTTCGACGGCACCGACAACAAGCTGGTCGACGGCGTCACCGTCCGGGATCCCGGCCCCGGTGAGGTCCAGGTCCGCATCGTCGCGAGCGGGCTGTGCCAAAGCGACCTCAGCGTGGTGAACGGCAAGATCCCGTTCCCGACCCCGGTGATTCTCGGCCACGAGGGCGCGGGCATCGTGGAGGCCGTCGGAGCGGGCGTCACCCAGCCCGCGGTCGGCGACCATGTGGTGCTGTCAACCTTGGCGACGTGTGGCCAGTGCCCTTCGTGCACGTCCGGACATCCGACCATGTGCCGTGAATCGTTCGGAAAGACGGCAACCCCCTTCGAGCTCGACGGCACACCGATCCACAACTACGCGGCACTCTCGACCTTCAGCGAGCGAATCGTGGTCCGAGCCGTGCAGGCTGTGTCGATCCCGAAAGACATTCCGCTGTCGACCGCATGCCTGATCGGCTGCGCCGTACTGACCGGCGCCGGAGCGGTACTGAACCGTGCCCGTGTGGCCCCCGGCGACTCGGTGGTGGTCATCGGCGCCGGGGGCATCGGCCTCAATGTCGTTCAGGCCGCGCGAGTCGCCGGTGCGGCAACGATTGTCGCCATCGACACGAATACCGGCAAGGAATCACAGACGCGCCTGTTCGGCGCCACTCATTTCATCGATGCCGCCGCGGGCGACACCGTCGCTGCGGTGCGCGACCTCACCGCCGGCGGCGCCGACCACGTCTTCGACTGCGTGGGCGGTGAGGCGATCACCAGCCAGGCGATGGAAATGCTCGATTGGGGCGGGCAGTTGATCATGCTCGGGGTGGCCGGACCCGACGCCAGGCTGTCGGTCCCGGCCACTACTTTCTACATGGATCGGTCGGTGCTGGGCTGCCGCTACGGCTCGTCCCGACCGGGCGCAGACATTCCGAAGTATCTCGATCTGTACCGGTCCGGGCGGCTACTCCTCGACGAACTCGTCACCAAGACCTACGAACTCGAAGACTTCGCATCCCTCATGTACGACGCCCGCAACGGAAAACTCGATCGCGGTGTGCTGCTGATGCCGTCCTGATGTCGACCGGAGAACACGCGAGCAAGCCCCCCTTCCCGGGCCTTCCGCGTGTTCCCGCGTACCCGCCCCGAGGCCGGCGCCTACCTGTTCGGCCGGGTCGCGTAGACGAGCACCTTCAGCATGTCGGTGACTTCCTGACGGACGTCTTCTCGGCTGCGATCCGGGTTGTCGGCAAGCTCGCTGAGATACGGTTCGTACAGATCCCAGACCGAACCGACCAGGGCGATCAGGGATGCGAGCACTTTCGAATCGAACTCGGGCCGCACCTGTGGCTCGACCGGGTTGTCCCACAACGCATCGATCTGGGATTGATACCCGCGTGAACGCACACCGCCGAGCAGACGATCCGGTCGAGTTCCCTCGAAGATCGACCATGCCAGCATCCGACCGAACTGACCTGCGTCCACGTCCGCGCCGAACGAGTTCTCGATCGCGGCGTAGGCGTCTTCTTCACCGGACAGACGCTCGCCACCATAGGTGACGAGCAACTGCATCACCGCCAGCAACAGGTTTTCTTTCGTTCGATAGAAGCGGTAGATCAAACCGTACGAGACACCGGCTTCCGCGGCGATCTCCCGCAACGACACTTTCGCCGGACCCTTGCGCGAGAAGAGATCTGCGGCAGCGAGAAGAATGGCGTGTTGCGGACCGGTCGATCCCGCACGAGCCGGCGTCCATTCGGCGACCTCTTTACTCGCGCGCTTCCCGCCGGGGCCGATATCCGGCGTGGGCTCCGCTTCGACCGAACCGGGCACGTAGGCGCCGGCCAAGCGCAGCGCATCCTCTTTGGTGTCCGGTGACAGCAACAATTCGACCGGCGTCCGATCGAAATCGTCTGTTTTCGTAATCGACCAGCGGGCAATGGCTTGCGGTTCGACATCCTCATCGAATACCGCGAGAAACTCGGGGACTTCCGGACGGATTCCGCGATTCTCCACATCGAATTGCCATACCGGAAACAATGTCACCCCGGAGCCCGGATAGCCGAGCAGTTTCCTGTTCTGGACGCGCTTATTGATCGCCTGACGACTGATGTCCAGAAATTTCGCCGCCTGCGGCGTTGTCCAGACGTCGTCAACGGATACAGCGAATTCGCCGAGGGTTCCCATTGACACAAACCTATCACGATCGGCGACAGCTCGATTCACGCGTAGCACTCGAGCGCGCTCCGGTGTTGACGTGCACGTAGCCATTGGCTACTGTGATGCCAGTCACCACCCCTCGCTCGTGGTGACTCGTGGACATGATCGCGGAGCGTTCCGTACGTGAGCTCCAGCGGAGTGCCGAGCCGACGCCTACCCACCGCTGCGATCCGTACATCTATGCCGTAGAGCAACTTCCGCGCAGTTGCCGAACAGGATCAATATGAACTCACCCGAGATCACGCCTTCCCGCAGCCTGGTCCGCAGGGCCTCGCTGGCCGGCTTCTTCGGAACTGCCGTCGAAGCGTACGACTTCATGGTTTTCACTTTCCTCATCGCCTATCTGTCGCCACAGTTCTTCCCCGGCGACAACCCCGCGGCCGGCGTTCTGAGCTCACTTGCGGTCCTCGGCACCGGATTCCTTGCGCGTCCGATCGGAGGTATCGCCTTCGGCCGAATCGGGGACCGCTACGGCCGCCGGTTCGCACTGATCCTCACCATCTCCGGCATGGGGGGCGCCACAATTGCGATGGGACTGCTGCCGACCCACACCGCGGTAGGGATCCTGGCCCCGATCCTGCTCGTTCTCACCCGCCTGCTCCAAGGCTTCTTCGCGGGCGGGGAGCAGATGGGATCGGCGACGTTCGTCACCGAGCACGCGTCGGCCGCGAATTACGGCATCCTGAGCGCAATGACCCCGGTCGGCTTCGCGTTCGGCAGTATGCTGGCCCCGCTGGTCGTCGCCGTCACCACCTCCCTGTCATCGGAAGCCGCGATGGCCGAGTGGGGCTGGCGCATACCTCTGCTCATGTCGCTGCCGATGATGCTGTACGTCCTCTACCTGCGTAGCCGACTGGAGGAATCCCCCGATTTCCGCAGACTCGCCGGAAAGCACGAGGTGCAGTCGTCCCCGCTGCGGGCGGTGATCACGCGGTACCCGATGACATTGCTTCGCGTCATCGCGCTCAGCACATCGGTTCTCGCCATCGGCTACACGGTCCCGGCATACATACCGTTGTTCCTGCAGCAGGAAGTCGACATGACCCCCGGCGCCACCGCATGGCTGGCGACCGCAGCATCGACCTTCGCCATCGCCGTCGGATTCGGCTCCGGATTCATGATCGACAGAAAAGGCCGCAGAACCACCATGACCCTGGAGCTGGGCGGTGTCCTGGTGGCGATGTTCCCGGTCATGTACCTCATGAAGGCGACCGACGGGAATCCGGTCCTCACCACGCTGGGACACATGCTTCTCGTCGGATTGGCCGGAGCGTCCGCTGTCCCCGTCTACGCCACGCTCACCTCCGCGTTCCCGGTCGCCGTTCGCTATACCGGGGCCGCGATCGGCTTCGGTCTCGGTTCGGCGATCGGCGGCGGCGCCGGCCCCTACCTGGCGGGAAAGCTGACCGAGGCGACAGGAAACGCTTATGCCGCTTCGGTGGTCGTCGGCGCCGCAGCGCTTTTGGGCATTGTGGTGATCGCGACCATGCCCGGCAGCAACGGTAACGCCGCATCCGAAGCGACGCTCACTCCCGGCGACGTCACCCCCGCCTCGGCGTCGGCGGATATCCATCGGTTGACGAAAGAGTAGCCACTGGCTACAGTCAGTGTCACCGTGACTGCGGTCACTTCACGTCGCATCGGTCGCGATCGACCGGCGGCATTCACGCCTATCGCGAGGAGGAATCGATGTCGGTCGCCGTCGATCCGGAGTACCTGCCGATGATGGGAGCCCTCCCGCGCCTCGATCTCTCCGAGCCCGAGGCGACCCGAGCGCTCATCCGCTCGATGGGCGCCGCGGATCCGATGACAGCGGTGCCGGTGGGCGTATCGGTGGAGCGACGGATGATCGCGGCAGCCGACGGATCGGCCATCGAACTCGTGGTGTTCCGGCCGGACGGCTCGAGTGCCCGGCCACTCCCCGCCATCGCCTATTTCCACGGTGGCAGATTCGTTTTCGGCGACGCGGGCACCGACGTCCGGGTTCCGTCGGCCCTGGCTGCCGACCTCGGCGCGATCGTGGTGTCGGTCAACTATCGTCTCGCTCCCGAGCACCCGTTTCCGACGCCGTTCGATGACTGCTTCACCGCCGTGAACTGGCTGGCCGGCGACAACGACCTCGGGACCGATTCGTCCGGAATCGTGGTCGCCGGAATCAGCGCCGGCGCCGGGATGGCGGCAGCAGTCGCCCTGAAGGCGCGCGAAACGGGCAGCGCTGCAATACGTTTCCAGGCACTGGATTCGCCCGTCCTCGACGACCGCCTACACACCACTTCCGCGACCGAGTTCACCGATTCCCCGTTGTGGAACCGGCAGAATGCCATCGACAGTTGGCGTCACTACCTGGGGACCGATGCCGACCGGGATCGGACATCGGAATATGCCGCGCCCGCGCGGGCACAGGATCTGTCCGGTTTACCCCCTGCCTACATCGCGGTCTCCTCGTTCGATCCCCTCCGCGACGAAGGGATCTGCTACGCACAGCGATTGACACAGGCCGGGGTGTACACCGAATTGCAGCTCTACCCCGGAACCTTCCACGGATCGTCGGGAGTGTTTCCGCAGACCGCGATCTCGCGGCGAATCAACGCCGACTTCACAGCTGCCATCCGGCGAGCGCTGCACAGCTGAACCTCGATCATCGACCGAAATAGGAGAATCATGCCGAATCGCTTCGAAGGGCGGGTCGCGATCGTCACCGGCGGCTCCCGTGGGCAGGGCGAACAGATCGTTCGAACCCTGGCGCGAGAAGGCTGCTCGGTCGTGATCGGCGACGTACTCGACGACCAGGGCAAGCAGGTCGCCGACGATCTCGGCACCGCTGTCGTCTACACCCGACTCGATGTCACGAACCCGGCCGACTGGGCAGCAGCGGTGGCGTCGGCGACATCGACCTTCGGTGGGCTCGACATCCTGGTCAACAATGCCGCAATCTATCGTCGGCAACTGCTGGAGGACGAGACCGTCGCCGAGCTCGACAGAGTGCTCGACGTCAACCTGCACGGACCGTTCCTCGGCATCCAGGCGGCCGCCCCCGCCATGCGTGCCCGGGGCGGCGGCTCGATCGTGAACGTATCCTCGCTCGCCGGCACCACGTCCTACCCGGCGCACGGCGCGTACAGCATGTCCAAGTGGGCCCTGCGCGGCCTGACCAGGACCGCAGCGATCGAGCTTGCTCCGTCGAACATCCGCGTCAACGCCGTGCTTCCCGGCAACATC
Source organism: Nocardia vermiculata NBRC 100427 (assembly GCF_001613265.1). Lineage (GTDB taxonomy): Bacteria > Actinomycetota > Actinomycetes > Mycobacteriales > Mycobacteriaceae > Nocardia > Nocardia vermiculata. The sequence goes on along the minus strand of NZ_BDCA01000013.1, from coordinate 3,636 downwards.
CGGACCGACATGTCGCCGACGACCGCATCCGGCGACACCCCGACCGGCCTGAAACGTCAGGCCGACCCGCAGGAGACCGCACACGCCGTGGTCTTTCTCGCTTCCGACGATGCATCGTTCGTCAACGGCACCGACATCGTCGCCGACGGGGGCTCCCTGCTCGGGTAGTAGCCCCTCCCCACACAGTCCCAGGCCGCACCGTGCACCGCTGGTGCGGATCCGATCTTTGGAGGATCATGTCCGCCTCTCCCCCGGAAACCGACCGCACCGCCCGACACTTCGACGTCGTCGTGATCGGCGCCGGTTTCAGCGGAATGTATGCCCTGCACCGTCTTCGCCAGCAGTGGCGACGGGTCGTCTGTCTGGAAGCGGGCGACGGCGTCGGCGGCACCTGGTATTGGAACCGCTACCCCGGCGCCCGCGTCGACATCGAGAGCATGCAGTATTCGTATTCCTTCGACGAGAAACTCCAGCAGGAGTGGTCCTGGTCGGAGCACTTCTCGCCGCAGCGGGATCTGGAGGCATACGCCAACCACGTCGCCGACCGCTTCGACCTGCGGGCCGACATCCGGTTCCGGACTCGTGTCGACGAGCTGACCTTCGACGAGGCCACCGACGAATGGCACATCGGCACCGCATCCGGCGAGCGTTTCGTCGCCACGTACGTGATCGCGGCCACCGGCAGCCTGGACGTCTCCAACGTCCCGGACTGGCCGGGCCTGAACAGTTTCCGGGGCGCGGCGTATCACACGTCGCGATGGCCGAAGGACGGCGTCGATCTCGCCGGCAAGCGTGTCGGTCTGATCGGCACCGGTTCCACGGGCATCCAGGCGACTCCCGAGGTCGCCGCGGTCGCCGAACACCTCACCGTTTTCCAGCGGACCCCGAACTTCAGCCTCCCGTCGTTCAACCGAACGTTGGATCCGGAATACGAGCGGGACTGGAAGACCCACTACCCCGAACGGCGCCGGGAAGTGCTGAGCACGCACGGCGCCGTGCTGATGAACAATGTCGCCGAGCAACGCTCCATCTTCGATTACACCGATGACGAGCGCGACGAGGTGATGGAGCGCGCCTGGAATTCCCGCAACGGTCTCGAGTTCATCCGTACCTTCACCGACACCTCCTCGGATCCGGAAGCGAACGCAATTCTCGCCGAGTTCGTGCGAAACAAGATCCGGGCCATGGTCGACGACCCGGAGACCGCCGAACTGCTCTGCCCGAAGACCTATCCGATCGGCGGCAAACGGATCTGCGTGGACTCCGGCTACTACCAGACCTTCAATCGCGACAACGTCACTCTGGTCGACGTGCGCTCGCACCCCATCGAAGAGATCACCGAGACCGGCCTTCGCACAAGCCGTTCCGAGTACGACCTCGATGTGATCATCTTCGCCACCGGCTTCGATGCGATGACCGGGTCGATGTTGGCGATGAACGTGACGGGACTCGACGGAGTACGACTCACCGACAGCTGGGCCGATGGCCCGAAGACCGCCCTCGGGCTCATGACCGCCGGATTCCCGAATCTGTTCATGGTGCACGGTCCGGGTAGCCCGTCCGTATTGGCGCAGATGATCACCACGGGTGAGTGGCAGGTCGACTGGATCCTGCAAGCGATCGAATATCTCGACGACAATCAGACTTCTCGCTTCGAGGCCACCGCCGCGCAGGAGGACGACTGGGCCGCGGAGATGAACACTGTCGCCGCGCGCACCATGCACGCGAGAACCGACTCCTGGTACACCGGCGCGAACATTCCGGGTAAACCGCGCGCATTGTTGATGTACGTAGGCGGATTCCAGCGGTACACCAACTGGTGCAACGACGCTGCGGAACGGGGGTACGCCGGATTCGAGAAGACGCAGCGGGTGCCGCTTTCCTAGGGTCGGCTCGGGTTTTTCCAGGAAAGAGAGCGTAGGCGACTGAACGTGAGCACCTCGCAAACCATGAACATCGGGCACGAACTGACCGTTACCGAAGTCATCGAAGAAACCGAAGATTCGAAGTCGATCGTGCTGCGGAAGCCGGACGGTGCTGCTGGACTTTTCAACTATCGGCCGGGCCAGTTCTTGACTATCCGTATACCGAGTGATCGCACAGGACACGTCGCACGGTCGTATTCGTTGTCGAGTGCGCCTGATATCGACGATGATCTGAAGGTAACCGTCAAGCGCACAAACGGCGGATACGGATCGAACTGGTTGTGCGACAACGTGATACCGGGCAGCTCTATCACCGCTCTACCGCCGTCGGGCCGGTTCACTCCGACGAACTTCGGCGACGACTTGTTGCTGTTCGCGGCGGGCAGTGGCATCACACCGATGATCTCCATCCTGAAGACCGCCTTGCTCCGAGCCGAATGCTCGGTGACGCTGTTCTATGCAAACCGCGACAGCGGATCGGTAATTTTCCGTCGTGAGCTCGACGAATATGCTCTCGAGTTCGAGGAGCGACTCGAAGTGCATTACTGGCTCGACGACAAACAAGGCTTCCCTCCATGGGAGAAATTTGCGGCGCTGGCGGCGGAGAACCCGTCCTGCGAAGTCTTCGTCTGCGGCCCGGCGCCGTTCATGAACACGGTGAGCGCGGGACTTCGATCGGCAGGTGTACCGAAGGAACGTCATCACCAGGAAGTATTCGTGTCGGTTTCCGGAGACCCGTTCGAGGCTCCCCGGTCCATCAGGGACGATTCCTCGGGCCCCACGGTCGAGACCGTGGTCCACGTTGCCGGTGACACTCACAGGTTCGGCTGGTCCGCCGGCCGAAGCCTGGTAGACGCGTTGTTGGATCGTGGCGTCGACGTTCCGTTTTCCTGCAGATCGGGTGAGTGCGGTTCATGTGCATGCACCGTGCTGTCGGGAAAGGTCGTGATGGAGAAGTCGAACATCCTAGATCCCGACGATATAGCCGAAGGTTATGTGCTGGGGTGCCAGTCGCGCCCCGATTCAGGACCGATCGAAATCGAGTTCTGATCCTCTACCGCTCACGTACCTCGACTATCCGAGGTTCGCCGCGGCAATCGCGTGACCCTGTTTCCATTCCCACGTCCGACGACGCGAGCTGCTGGATAAGAACGACGCGTCTCTCACTACTGGAGGTCGAATGTCCGAACTGTCCGTACAGAATTATGACCCGGCCACACTTGTTCGATCCATAACGGTGGAAATCGAAGCACCTGCGAGTACCGTGTGGCAGGTTCTCACCGACCTCGAAAATTATCCGAACTGGAACCCCTTCTGTCGCTCGGCGAAATCGTCGCTGACACTCGGCGCGCCCGTCGATATGACGCTGACGGACTACTCGGGCGAGACGGAGACCTTCCCGTGGACCGAGTACGTCTGCGCCGTGGTGCCCGAGCGTCTGCTGTCGTGGGAGCTGCGGGCTACCGAGGACTCACCGCAGGCCGCCCGACGTGATCAAGTCATCGAGTACATCACCGACAACCGTTGTCTCTACTACTCGACCGACGCATTCCTGGGCGAGGCTGCGCACGAAACCATGGCCGAGAGCGGAGCGTGGGTGAAGCGTGCGTTCGACGACACTGCCATGGCATTGAAAATATGGTGCGAAGCCCTCTACGCCGAGCACCGCCGAAACAATCCGACCGCGTGATCCGGCACATACACCCTAGTT